>JBBQUT010000014.1:0-101600 GCA_038212215.1 Mycobacteriales bacterium | reverse complement strand
ATAGATATGGCTGTAGTAACCGGCGCAATGCACCGTGTCGCACGGATCGCTCGCCCGGTACGCCGGCTCCGGGCTAGTCGTGGAGTCGGTGACCCCGTCACCGAATTCCCACGCGACACCGTCCAAGTGAGCACGCAAATCAACCCGATACCCCAGCAGGGTGACCGTGCCCAGCGTCCGCTCGACCGGCGTGGCAATCCAGAAAATGGTGTCAATGTTCACCAACGTCGGGGAGTTCACGCCAGTCGTACGCACAGCAGGACGCGGGAGCAACTTCTGCACCTGCGCCGTCACCATCGCCACCGTCACCTCAGGCCGCGCCGCAGCTCCGGGCAGCGCATTGCAGACGGTTAGGCCGGGCGTGAAAGTGCCGTTCGGCTGCCGGGTGACCGTCAGCCGAGTCCTCCCACCACCGGTCACCGCACGCAACTGCGCAGCGCTCGTCACACCACATATCTGCTGCGATATCGCGCACACATTGGTCGACGGTGCACTCAACCGTCCGATAACCTGCCGCGGCCCACAATCGATCACGTGCGTCGCGGCGACCGTGCTAAGCGGGGACGCAGAGTGGTGCGCCGGTTCGCGCCGAAACGAGTGATTCACCTGATGTCCGACGACACCAAAGCCGTTGCGTTCTGCTCGACCACTGGTCGTTGGTCGAGGCTTGATCGTTGAGTCGGAATAGGCTGCCGCGACGGAGTTTCCGCACGAAAGACAAAGGACGGCCAGTATTGATATCGGAAGGTGATAACGTCTCATCATCGCTTCGCGCCCACCTCGATAACCTGCCAGTGTCGATGTACCCAAGAGACGAAGACCAGTGAATGATTGTCCTTGATGGCCGCGGCAACCACCTGCGGGGGATGCCCCACCCGGTCGAGGATCACTCGCTCTTCGGACAGCCCAACGTCGATGACATAATCTGATTTAAATCTAAATGAACCGGTAATAGGCGATATCGAGTCTATGACTATCCGACCCGCGCGAACTGTCTCGTTCCGGTCTTTCACTCGTTGGAGAGTGGAGATGTAGACATTGCATGCAGAGCATTTTGAGGAACTAATTCGGCGGACGAGGTAGGGATCGTTGGTGGCATAACCCCAGTCGAAGGCCTGAAAATAGTATTTGGCGAAGAACATTGCTCCGACCCGCGAATGATCTCTGCCGAGCGCATTCAACGTTGGCGGAACGTCGCCGGGGCGAAGGTTAGGGCCTGTGATGAGCGCCCCGCTGGAAGGAAGCGAACTCGATGGAACAGGCGTGGTCGACGCTTGACGAGTCGTGCTGCTCGACGGTGTCGGGGTTGGAGTGCTTTGTCCGCTTGTGCATGCGGTCAGCACACAGCCGAGTACCACTGCGAGGCTCATCCAACGGCGGGGCACCGGGTCATCATGGTCGTCGGCGGGTCAGGCGGCAAACACGCCGACGAAAGCTGTGGACGACGCAGGATCGACAGACCGGTTTAGCGGACTTTGGGTCGGAAGCGACGGTTGATCAGGCACCGCGAGACGTTACGCCGGAGATTCGGACCTCGTGCTGCCCGCCCACTCGGTGTGGAAACTCCCCTCGCGGTCTACCCGACGGTAGGTGTGCGCGCCGAAATTGTCGCGTAATCCCTGAATCAACGCTGCCGGCAGATGGTCGCGGCGCAATCCGTCGTAGTAGGCGAGCGACGAGGAGAAAGCTGGCGTAGGGATGCCGGCGAGCGCAGCCGAGGACACCACTCGCCGCCACGAATCGACACCGGCGCGTACGGCGTCGGCAAAATAGGGTGCCACCAGAAGCGATGGCAGCGCCGGGTTTGCGTCGTACGCTTCGCGAATCCGATCGAGGAAGCGCGCCCGGATGATGCACCCGCCGCGCCAAATCGTCGCCATAGCGCCGCGATCGACGTCCCATCCGAATTCGGCGGATCCGGCAGCGATGTGATCGAATCCTTGTGCGTAAGCGACGACCTTCGACGCATACAGCGCTGCGCGAACGTCCTCGGTGAATTCCTTCCGGGACGAGTAGCCGACAGGCTCGGTCGCGGATCCGAAGGTCTGCTGCGCGGGCCCGCGCTGCTCGGCATGGCCGGACAGCGCCCGCGCGAAGGTCGCCTCGGCGATGCCGGTGATCGGGATCCCCAGGTCGAGGGCGCTCTGCACCGTCCAGCGACCGGTGCCCTTCTGCTCTGCCTGGTCGAGGACGATGTCCACAAAGGCCGACCCGGTCGCTGCGTCGATGTGCCCGAGTACGTCGGCGGTGATCTCGATGAGGAACGATTCCAGATCACCGGAATTCCACTCGCGAAAGATTTCGCCGATCTCGGCCGGTGTCGCGGACAACCCCGCGCGCAGTAGGTCGTAGGCCTCCGCGATCAGTTGCATGTCGGCATATTCGATGCCGTTGTGCACCATCTTGACGAAGTGGCCCGCACCGTCCGGACCGACGTGCACGCAGCATGGTGTGCCGTCAACGACGGCGGCGATCGATTCCAGGATCGGGCCGAGCTTTTCATAAGACTGCGCCGAGCCGCCCGGCATGATCGACGGGCCGTTCAGCGCACCCTCCTCGCCGCCGGACACGCCGCAACCCACGAAATGGATGCCGCGCGAATGCAACTCGAACTGGCGGCGCCGCGTATCGACATAGTGCGCGTTGCCGCAGTCGATGATGATGTCGTCGTCATCGAGAAGAGGTGCCAACTCCTCGATAACCGCGTCGGTTGCCGCGCCCGCCTTCACCATGATGATCACAGCGCGGGGACGCTCCAGAGACGCCACGAATCCCGCGAGTGAGTCGGACGCGACGAACGTCCCCTCATCGCCGTGCTGCTCGACCAACGAGGTGGTGCGCGCCGTGGTCCGATTGTGCAGCGCGACGACGTGCCCGTGCCGGGCCAGGTTGCGGGCCAGGTTGCGGCCCATGACCGCCAACCCCGTCACGCCGATCTGGGCCTGTGCGTCTTCTGCTCGCGGTGCGTCAGTCACGACGCACACCGTAGCGATACCCGCGCGTGGAGCCCACGCCGAGGCGGCGATTGCCGCCGCCTACGGTGAGGTGATGAGCCAACTCACCGGCAGCGTCGCCGTCACCGGAGCGCGCATCGTGCCCGTCAGCCGCGAGCCGATCGAGCTCGCAACAGTTCTCGTCATCGACGGCGTGATCACCGCGATCGGCACCGATGTGGTGGTGCCGCGCGGCACGCCGACGGTCGATGCCGCCGGACGCTGGGTGCTTCCCGGATTCGTCGACGCGCACACCCATCTCGGCGTTTCGGAAGAGGGTGAGGGTGTTGCGGCCAGCGACACGAACGAGCTAACCGGCCCTAACGGGGCGCGACTTCGTGCGCTGGACGGGATCAATCCCGTGGAGCGTGGGTTCGCCGACGCCCTCGCCGGCGGCGTCACGGCTGTGGTCGTGAAACCCGGGAGCGGGAACCCGATCGGCGGTCAGACGGTCGCGATCAAGACCTGGGGCCGCATCGTGGACGAGATGGTGATCAAGTCACCCGCCAGCGTGAAGAGCGCGCTCGGTGAGAATCCGAAGCGGGTCTATCGCGAGAAGAAGCAGCTACCAGCGACCAGGCTCGGCGTCGCTGCCGTAATCCGCGACGCGTTCGGTAAGGCTCAGGATTACAAAGTCAAACGTGACAGGGCCGCCGAGATTGGCGAACCGTTTGACCGTGATAGCACCTGCGAGATACTGGTGCGCGTCCTTGACCGGGAATTGCCGTGGAGCCAGCACACGCACCGTGCCGACGACATCGCCACCGCAATCCGGCTCGCGGACGAGTTCGGCTATCGACTCATCGTCAATCACGCGACCGAGGGATACCTGATCGCTGACGTGCTGGCCGAGCGCGACATCCCGTGCGTCGTCGGACCGCTATTCAGCAGCCGATCGAAAGTGGAACTACGCGAGCGCACGATGGCCAACCCGGGGCGGCTGGCCCGGGCCGG
The DNA here is from genome assembly GCA_038212215.1 of Mycobacteriales bacterium. Taxonomy (GTDB): domain Bacteria; phylum Actinomycetota; class Actinomycetes; order Mycobacteriales; family Jatrophihabitantaceae; genus JALZAI01. The sequence goes on along the minus strand of JBBQUT010000014.1, from coordinate 97,653 downwards.
CGTGCTCGTCGCGCTCACGACCGACCATCCGGTAGTCCCGATCAACTTCCTCGTGCACCAAGCCACGCTGGCCGTGAAGGAGGGCATGTCGCGTGAGGACGCGCTGCGTTCGATCACGGTCAACCCGGCGCAGATCATGGGGATCGCCGACCGGGTGGGTGCTCTGGAAGTCGGCCTGGACGGAGATTTGGTGATCTGGGACGGAGATCCGCTGGACGTGATGAGTCGGGCCCTGCGGGTGTTCGTCGGGGGCGTGCCCGCGTACGAGTGGCACGACGGTAAAGGTACGACCGCGACCCCATATCGCTGAGCCGTTACCGCTGAGCCGTTACCGCTGAGTTACTACCGCCGCAGTTCCTTACCGCCAGATCGTTATTGCTGCGGCGCCCCGTAGCCCTCTTGTCCGGAGCCCGGTTGCTGTCCGTAGCCGGGTTGCTGTCCGTAGCCGGGTTGCTGTCCGTAGCCGGGTTGCTGTCCGTAGCCGGGTTGCTGTCCGTAGCCCGGTTGCTGTCCGTAGCCCGCCGGTGGGTACTGCAGACCGGGTTTACGGAAGTAGGCATTGCTCGGTGCGAGCGCCAGCAAGATGATCAAAACGATGTCGATGATGCCGGCCAGACCGCCGAGCACCCGGTTTGCTACCGGTGCCGTTCCCGACAGCGTGGTCACCAGGCTCAGCACACCGAACCCGGCGAAAACCCACGTGACGATGCGCGCCCAGTTCTTGCCCTTGCGCACCTGAATCGCCAGCAACAGGTAGAGAACGAGCAGCACGGCTCCGACAATCACCGCGAAGGTGACTGCGGTGTTGACGAGATCGTCCAGGCGCTGTGAGTCGGCGGTGGGATTGTCCTTGCGTACCCGATCGCGAATCTGACTGCGCAGCGCGAATTCTGTGATCAGCCCGATCAGCGACAACCCGGCGCTGATGAACATGAGCAGCACGGCATTGCGGACCGTCGACGGCGGCGCCCCCTTTGCGGGTGGCTGCTGCGGCGGCGGCGCGCTAGACATCGGTTGGTAGTTGGTCATCTCATCTGCCTAGTTGAAGTCCTGGGTAAAGCGGGTTGGCGTCGAGCAATTCGTCGGCGGCCGAGTGTGTCTTGCCGGCGACGCCGTCAGCGATCTGATACTTGGCCTTGGACGCCCCACCGGACGCCGCCGAAGCCGGCGTCGTGGCCGACAGCACGTCCACCATCAGTTCGGCGACCCGGTCCATCTCGGCCGGGCCGAAGCCGCGAGAGGTGAGGGCGGGTGTACCGACGCGTACCCCTGACGTGTACCAGGCGCCGTTCGGATCGCGCGGGATGGCGTTGCGGTTCGTGACGATGCCGGAATCGAGCAGCGCGGACTCGGCCTGCCGGCCAGTCAGGCCGAAGCCCGAAACGTCGATCAGGACGAGGTGGTTCTCGGTCCCGCCGGTGATCAGGCGTGCCCCTCGCTTCATCAGCCCATCGGCGAGTGCGACGGCGTTGTCGGCGATCGCCTGGGCGTAGGACGCGAAGCTCGGCTGCCGCGCCTCGGCCAGGGCGACCGCTTTGGCGGCCATCACATTGCCGAGCGGCCCGCCTAGCACCATCGGGCACCCTCGGTCGACTGCGTCGGCGTATTCGGGCTGGCACAGCACCATGCCGCCGCGTGGCCCGCGCAGCGACTTGTGCGTCGTGGTGGTGGTCACATGGGCGTGCGGGACGGGGTCGAAGTCACCGGTGAACACCTTGCCCGCGACCAGGCCGGCGAAGTGCGCCATGTCGACCATGAAGGTGGCGCCAACTTCGTCGGCGATCTCGCGCATCTTGGCGAAGTTCACCTTGCGTGGGTACGCGCTGTAGCCGGCGATCAAGATCAGTGGCCGGAACTCGCGCGCCTGCGCGCGGACCAGGTCGTAGTCGAGCAGCCCCGTGTCGGGATCGGTGCCGTAGGAGGCCTGGTGAAACATCTTGCCGCTGATATTGGGACGGAAACCGTGCGTGAGGTGGCCACCCGCGTCCAGCGACATGCCCAACGCGCGCTGGTCGCCGAGCGCCTTGCGCAGCTGCTGCCAGTCGTCCTCGGACAGGTCGTTGACGTGCTTGGCACCCGCCGCCGCCAGCGCGGGCGACTCGATGCGCTGGGCCAGGATCGCCCAGAATGCGACGAGGTTGGCGTCGATGCCCGAGTGCGGCTGCACGTAGGCGTGCGGGGCGTTGAAGAGCGCCTTCGCGTGCTCGGCAGCGGCCTGCTCGACGGTGTCGATGTTCTGGCAGGCGGCGTAGAAGCGGTGCCCGATGGTGCCCTCGGCGTACTTGTCCGACAACCACGTGCCCATCGTCAGCAGCACGGCGGGCGAGGCGTAGTTCTCGCTGGCGATCAGCTTGAGCGACGCGCGCTGGTCGGCTAGTTCGCTGCGGATGGCGCCCGCAACCGTCGGCTCGACGGCCTCGATCACGGCGAGGGCGTTGCGGTACGCGGCGGACACGGTATCGGCGTCGAACGGCGCAGCGGCACTGTCGCGGGTCATTGGCGTCTCCTCATTCGTCAGGCCGGTCGTCGGGCCGGTCGTCGGGCCGGTCGTCGGCCGGGTCGGCATTGCTCGCAGCCGGCGGTTCAACCAGAACCGAGAGCGCGGCAGCAGCACCGCCTCGTGGGCGAGCATAGCTAATGCGTTCCCAGCGTTCATTGTTCCGACGCGTCCTACTATGCAGTCATGGGCACCGTAAATCCTGACTTCGACCAGTACCAACTGTCCGACGAGCAGCGGATGCTACGCGAGGCGATCCGAGAACTCGCGGAGGACAAGATCGCACCGCGAGCGGCGGAGATCGACGAGAAGGCGGAATTTCCCTACGACGTGCTGGCGGCCTTGGTACGCGCGGGGTTCCATGCGGTGCACATTCCGGAGGAGTACGGCGGGGCCGGGGCGGATGCGATCTCGGCGTGCATCGTCGTCGAGGAGGTCGCCCGCGTCTGCGCGTCGTCCTCGCTGATCCCGGCAGTCAACAAGCTCGGTTCGCAGCCGATCATCCTGTCCGGCTCCGAAGATCTGAAGAAGACCGTGCTGGGTGACATCGCCGCCGGCGAAATGATCAGCTATGCGCTCTCCGAACGGGAGGCAGGCTCGGACGCCGCTTCCATGCGTGCGCGGGCCATGCGCGACGGCGACAGCTGGGTACTCAACGGCACCAAGTGCTGGCTCACCAATGCCGGAGTTTCGACGTACTACACGGTGATGGCCGTGACCGACCCCGACAAGGGCGCGAACGGGATCTCGGCTTTCGTGGTGCACAAGGACGATCCGGGTTTCTCGGTAGGCGCCAAGGAACGCAAGCTCGGCATCAAGGGCAGCCCGACCTGCGAGATCTACTTCGAGAACTGCACGATTCCAGGAGATCGGATCATCGGCGAACCCGGAACCGGGTTCAAAACCGCGTTGCGGACGCTCGACCACACCCGACTTGCGATCGGCGCGCAGGCGCTCGGCATCGCACAGGGTGCCTTCGACGCCACCGTGGTCTACATGAAGCAGCGCCACCAGTTCGGCCGCGCGATCGCGGAATTCCAGGGCCTGCAATTCATGCTGGCTGACATGGGCATGCGCATCGAGGCCGCCCGCCACCTGGTCTATGCCGCCGCCGCACGCGCCGAACGCAACGAGGCGAACCTGACGTTCACCTCGGCAGCGGCGAAGGTGTTCGCGTCCGACACCGCGATGTCGGTGACCACCGACGCGGTGCAACTATTTGGCGGTGCCGGCTACACCAGGGACTTCCCCGTCGAGCGGATGATGCGCGACGCGAAAATCACGCAGATCTATGAAGGGACGAACCAGATCAACCGGATGGTGATGGCTCGGAACCTGCTCAAGTGACGATGCCTGACGCGGACGCGGTGGTAGTGCTGTCGGTCCGCGGCGAGGCGCACCGGACAGTGCCGCCCGACTCGGCGGTTGTGAGCGCCGGAATTCAGGTCACCGGCGAGACCAAGGCCGCTGCGCTGACGGTTCTCGCGGCGATACAGGGTCGGTTCGAGACGGCGCTGCGGTCGATCGGGGCGGTCCCGTCGACCCTCGAGTCCGAGCGCGAGCCGCTGGTCTGGTCGACGGACTCACTGCACACCTACGCCAAGGAGGACCGCCACGGCAGGGCGACCGGCACCGTGGCGGGCTTGCAGGTGAATGTCCAAATCCGTGACTTAGGGTTGCTCGACGATGTGGCGCAGGCGATAGCCGGGATCGAGAACGTCGACGTGCAGCGGGTGCTCTGGCAGGTCGACGCAGACAACCCGGCGTGGCCACGTGTGCGGGCGGACGCGATCCGGGCCGCCATAGCCAAGGGCCGTGACTACGCCGCCGCGCTCGGTGGGACGCTGAACCGGATCGAGCATGTCGCCGACGTCGGCCTACTCGGCGGTGACCGGGCGGCGCACCCGCACACGAGGTTCGAACTTGCAGAAGGAACCGCGTCGATGTTTGGCGACGGCGCTGCACCGACGCTCGACCCGGCCCCTCAGGAACTCGGCGCGACGATCGAGGCCCGATTCGTGGCTACTGCGGCGCCGCTGACCGAGCCCCCAGAGGTCACGACGTGAACGGCACGCGCACCCAGGAAAGCACCCTCTTGCCCTCCGGTTGCACGGTCACCCGCAGGTAGTCGTTGACGGCGGTCGAGCCGTCGACGGTAATGCGGGACAGGTTGGCCACCGGCGCAGAGACCCCGTAAAACGACAGCCAGGACGATCCGGCGGCCAGCGGATGATCGGCGTTGTACACGTGACTGTCGCCGTTGAACAGATACACCGGCCCGCGGAAGTCTGCCGCCTCACGCGCGATGGCGCGAACGATCGGCTGGAAGCCGAAGTAGTCGGCGAACAGCGGGTCGGTGACTGTCGGGTCGAACATGTCGGCTTGGGCCAGCAGCGTCACCGCTCGGTCATGGTGGTGCTTGGCGTCGGCGAACGCGGCGTGAATTTCATCGATCACCGCGGACGTGCGGGCCAGCACCTCTGCGGTCTGCTCGGGTGTCGGTGCGGTCTGGCCCGTCCACGGGGCGAGGCTGTTGTTGCTACCGACGATGTGCAGCGCGGCGAAGGACACCCCGGCCCTACGCCAGCGCACGTCCTCAGGGATGCCGATGTCGGCCTGCGAACGAACCGTGGCCGGGTGCTGGCCGAGGGTCTGGCCGGGGTTCGGGAAAAAGACCTGTCGGATCTTGGCCAGCCGCTCGAGCGGGTTGTAACCGCCGGCGCTCGGACGGTGGCAGTCGGTCCATTCGTTGTCGCCCACCGTGTAGACGAGCGGGTCGGCGAAGGTGTCGAACCGGGACTTGATCATCGCGAAGTAGTCGTTGCTGCACGCGCTCGAGCCGGACTTGATGTCGCCGAGATGATCGACCCACTGCACGGCCGGATCGGCGTTGATCTGTGCGATGACGTGCGGGAAGTTCGCGATCTGCACGTCCTCGTACGGGATGTCGCCGATGACGGCGAAGGTGTACGGGCGACTGGGTGACGAGGTCGCGGTCGCGGTCGTCGCGGTGCACGTCACGGCGGCGAGGCCGGCGGCGGCAGCGGACAGAGCGGTGCGGTGCCAGAGTTTCACGGCAGGGTGGTCCCTTCTCGATATGTTTGCGCAGCTGACTCTGTCCGCCGAGAGCGACCGCGCGGTGAATACCGATCGAACGGGCAGTGGCGAGGTCTAGGCCAGGTTGGCGCGCAGGAACTCGACGCTGCGGTCCCACGCCAGCTTGGCGCTGTCCGGGTCATAGGTGCCGAGCCGGTCCTTGTCATTGTGAAACGCGTGCCCGGCCGGGTAGTAGAAGAATTCGACCGAGCCCTGCGACTCGGCGCGGATCTGCTTCTCCTGCTCGCGCGCCTGGGCGACCGGATACATTTCGTCCTGCTCGCCGTAGTGGCCCTGGATGGACGCGGTGACCGAGCGGTACTGATCCGGGACGGCCGGGCCAACCCCGTAGAACGCGACGGCCGCGCCGATCTTGTCGCCTTGCTGGGCCGCGAGCTGAAGGACGAAGCCGCCGCCCATGCAGAAGCCGACCGTGCCGATCGTTGCGGAGGTGACCGAGTCGTCCGCGAGCAGGTAATCCACCGCGCTGGCTAGGTCGCGGGCCGCGTCGTCGACCGGCAGCGCCTGCAGCATCTTCGCGGCGGAGTCGGTGTCGTGTGCGACACGTCCGCCGTAGAGATCCGGCGCGAGCGCAACGAAGCCGGCGGCTGCGAAGCGATCGACGATGTCGGCCATGTGATCATCGAGCCCCCACCATTCCTGGATGACGACCAGCCCCGGCCCGGTTCCGGACGGCGGCCTGACCAGGTAGCCGTGCGCCTGCCCGCCGTTGCTGGCGAACGTGACGTTCTGGCGTGGGTTTTCCTCGGACACGATGGTTCCTCTCCTCGAGCGCGGCTATCCTCGCCTGCTTACCCTGCCATCGCCTCATCCTGTCGTAGCAAGGCACTACCGTCGAAGGATGAGGCGAGCGATCCGACGTCATTGCGCGGCGTTACGCGGGTGGGCATGAACAACCGCGGCCCAGCCGAATGCTGGCTGACGGACATGGACGGCGTCCTGGTACACGAGGAAAAGGCGCTGCCCGGCGCCGCAGATTTCCTGGACCGGCTGCTCGCGCGCGAGCGTCGCTTCCTCGTCCTCACCAACAACTCGATCTACACTCCCCGTGACCTCTCGGCCCGCTTGAGTCGAGCGGGACTGGTGGTGCCCGAGGCAGCGATCTGGACGTCGGCGCTGGCCACTGCGGACTTCCTGGCTGAGCAGATGCCGGGCGGATCAGCCTTCGTGATCGGCGAAGCCGGGCTGACGACCGCGCTGCACGAGGCCGGCTATGTGCTGACCGAGGCCGACCCCGACTACGTCGTGCTCGGCGAGACGCGGACCTACTCCTTCGAGGCGATCACCAAGGCGATCCGGTTGATCGACGCCGGTGCGCGTTTCATCGCGACGAATCCCGACGCGACCGGGCCGAGCCCGCAAGGCGCCACGCCTGCAACCGGCTCGGTGGCGGCGCTGATCACCAAGGCGACCGGAGCCGATCCCTATTTCGTCGGCAAGCCCAACCCGATGATGTTTCGCAGCGCCATGAACCGCATCCACGCGCATTCGGAAAGCACGGTCATGGTCGGCGACCGGATGGACACCGACGTGATCGCCGGCATCGAGGCGGGTCTGGACACCATCCTGGTGCTGACCGGCTCGACGCGTCGCGATGGCCTCAACCGGTACCCGTTTCGTCCCGGCCGGGTGCTGGAGTCGATCGCCGACGCTGTCGAGCTCATCTGAGCGTTGCCCGCGCTCAGATCCGCACGCTCGCGCGCTCCTGGTCGACCCTGCGCTGCAGAACCGCCTCGTCCGTGCAATGTCGGACGTAGACGACCGACCCGCCCGCGGCCAGCGGGGCCAGCAAGGTGTCGATCAGGTCGTCCGGTGCGGACCAGTCGCGGGTCGTCAACACCCGCCCTCCTGTAGCGATACCCAACGCCGCGGCGCGCTCTCGCGCCAGAGCGGCGACGGCTGCACGGCTGCGTCCGGCAAGGCACGGATCACCCGGTCCGGCGCCGAAACGCACGGACGCCCAGTTGTCCGCCTGCGGTCGGACGGCAGTCACGTAATCCTGCGTGCCGTCCGGAGGATTGTTTCCGAACCCGGTGGCCGCCGATTCAGGAGCAATGGCAAACACGTCTGGGACGCCGGCCGCGCCTGCTACCGATTCCGGCGCGACGAACGCGACGTCCCCGCCACTCTGGACCAGTTCCAGCCCCGCGGTGAGGCAGCCCAGCACGGCCGGCACCGAAATCCAGTGCACCGGGAGCGCGAGCAGCGCCGAATCGCCTGCGCCCAGACCCAGCTCGTCGCTCAGCAGGAAGTGCGTCTTGGCGACCCAATTGCCGAGTGAGCGGGCCGAGAGCTCCGCACGCTCGCCACTCGCCTCGTCGTAATACGTCACGAATGGACGCGTCGGGGCGTTCGTGAGCAGCTCCGCGAAGAATCGCTCCGGCGTGTCCATCAGTTGACGCAGGCGGCGTCGATGGGCCGGCCGGGTGTTTTGGAGGCGCCGGATGAGGGTGCCTTCGAGGTACCTGCCGTGCTCGAGCTGCCTTGCGTCGACGAAGGGGATGGCGACGATCCCGAGCCCGCCACCAGCTGCGCCACCTTCTTGCGCACCGTGACGGGGTTGACGAAGACGACGTCCTGGCCGTCGGCGAGACCGGTGCCGTTCGTCGGGATGGTCTGCCCGATGATGTTGTCGGCGCTCAGATCTGCCATCTGCGCAGCGAAATCGGAGATCTTGAACCGCTGGTCGACATACATCGAGCTGGTGATGGCGTGCACGAGCGTCGGCAGTCTCGTCAGCACGTTCGCCGAGGAGATCTTGCGGAAGGCGGCGGTGATGAAATAGCGCGCGCGCTTGGCCCGGCCGAGATCGCCACCGGGCAGGTTGTGCCGCTGGCGAACGAACTCCAGCGACTCGACCGGGTTCAGGTTGTGCCGCCCCGCGCTCTGCACGAATCCGGAATAGCGCTTGTCGTCGACAGCGTGGCAGAGATCCACGGTGATGCCACGGATCGCCTGCGCGATGCGGTAGAACCCGACGAAGCCCACCTGCACGTAGTGCGTGATCGTCAGCCCGGTCAAGTTCCGGACGGTCTCGATCAGCTTGTCGGCGCCGGCATTCTGTTTGGCTTTGGCATCGCCGCTCGCGTCGCCCCAACCGTCGGCGAATGCGGCGTTGATCTTGTTCTTGCGGTAGCCGGGAATGTCGACGTAGGAGTCGCGTGGAATCGAGAGCAGCGTCGCCTTCGAGCCGTCGGCGGGGACGTGCACGACCATCAGGACGTCGGTGGACAGGCTCTGGTCGTGTCCGACGTGCAGCAGCTTGATCTCGGCGGCAGTCATGGCGCTGCGGTCGTCGGCGCCCGCGATCAGAATGTTCTCGTCCTTGCCGTTGACCTGGGGGTCGGGCGATCCGTTGGGCGCCGTGCCACTGTCGGTCTGCCGCGGTTGGTTGAGGTTCGGCAGGCTCAGCCGCTGCAACCCGTTGTTCAGATCGCGGTAGTTCTTCCAGCCGTACCCGAAGCCGGCGAGCAGGGCCGCTGACAGGATCGCGGCGAGGACCTTCGCGGTGAACACGCCGCGGCCGATCCACACCTGGCGATCATCCGCGGCGCGGTGTCGCACGGCGACCGAATCTGGCATGGTTCGAGATTAGTTGATGCATCCGGCGTCGACCGCGCGCTTCTTGGGCAAAGCCTGGTGCTTGGGCGCCGCGGCGGCACTGGACTGTGCATGGAGTCCGTCCGAGCCCAGCACCAGGGTGACGGCGGAGACCGAACCCGAGCGAAGCACGGCACCGGGCACGTAGCGGGCGAGCGTCTTGGCCTGTGCCTCCTGCCCGCCGGCGTATTCGATGATGGTTGTGGCGCTCGGTGCGGTGCTGTCGCCCGGCGTCGCGGTGAAGCCCGCTGAGCGCAGCGTTGCGGCGGCGCGTCCGGCAGCGCCGTTTGCTGCGCCGCCATTGAGCACTGACACCGTGACGGTCGACGGATCGACCGGCGTCGCGTTCGCGAGCGCCGAATTGCCGGAGCCGATCAGCGCGTTGACGAACTTGCGGACCCGCGCCGGATCGACTAGCACCACGCTGCCGACGGGGGAGTTGTTGTCGAAACCCTGGAACGGGATTGCTCGTCCGACGATGTTGTTCGCGCTGAGATCGGCCATTTGTGCCCCGAGGTTGCCGATGTTGGCGCCGGAGTCGACGTAAAGCGAGGTGTCGACGGCGCGGACCAGGTCGTGCAGCCGGCCGGGATTGAGCAGCGTGCCTGCCGATGCGATCTTGCGGAAGGCGGCGGTCAGGAAGTACCGCTGCCGCTGCGTGCGATCGATGTCGCCATTGGTCAGGCCGTGCCGCTGCCGGACGAATGCCAACGCCGTGACGCCCTGGATGATGTGCTTGCCCGCACTCAGGCGCAGCCCGCTATAGCTGTCGTTGACGGCCCGGCACAGGTCGACCGTGACCCCGCCGATCGCATTGCTGATGCGGTAGAAACCGAGCAGGCCGACCTGGACGAAATGGTCGATCGTCAGTCCGGTGAGATGGGAGATCGTCTTGATGAGCAGGTCGGCGCCAGCCGCGCGGCGGGCGTTCAGGTTGCCCGTGGTGTGGGTGTAAGCGGCGGCGTAGGCCGAGTTGAGCTTGTTCATGCCGTGGCCCGGGATGGCGACGTAGGAGTCACGCGGCAACGAGATCAACGTTGCCTTCGAGCCGTCAGCGGGCACGTGCACGATCATCATCGTGTCGGTGCTGATGCTGCCCTGGCCGCGGCCGGTGTGCAGGGCCCGCGCCTCGGCTCGGGTCATATCGGTGCGGTCGTCGTTGCCGACGATCAGCAGATTCTGGTCCCGGCCGTCGATGTCGCTGCCGTTCTGAGTGCCGGTGTGGATGGCGAGGCGCTGCAGGCCGTTGTTGAGGTCGCGGTAGTTCTTCCAGCCGTAACCGAATCCCGCGATGATCGTGGCCGAGAGCAGCCCGGAGACGATGCGCGCCCAGCGGACCCGTTTGCCGCTATCGCGGCGCGTCGGTGCACTACCTCGGCCACGGGGGTCGAGGTGTGGCGGCAAGGGCGGTAACCCGCCGCGCGAAGTGGGCATCTCCGCGAGGTTACCGGCCGGTCCTGAGGATTCAGGCGGGTCGAGGATTTGCGGCGGTCACGGACTAGTCGATGCAGCTGCGCGGCGCCGACGCGGTCGCGCCGGTCGGCGTGCGCGGGGCCGACTTCTGTGCCGACTTCTGTGCCGACTTTTGCATCAGGGCTTGCACCTGCTTGCCGTTGGCGCCCAATTCGAGGGTGACCCGGCGCACCGACGAGGTCTCGACGAGCTCGGCGCCCGGCACGAACTTCGCGACAGCTTTGGCCGCCGCCTGCTGCCCCGCCCGGTAGAGCACCGAGGTGGCGCTCACGGGGTCGGGTGTGGAATCGACCACGTCCACAGCAAAGCCGAGCCGTTCGAGCGCAGCGGCGTTGCGCGTGGCGAGTTTCACCTGGGTGGTGCCGTTGAGGACGTCGAGGGTGACCGAGGACGGCCGGGCCGGCGCGATCTTGCCCAGCTGCGGATCGGCGACCTGGCCGATGACCGAGCGGATGAAACCCGGGATCGCGGCCTGGTCGACCTGCACGATGGCAGTCTGCACTCCGTCGGGGTAGATCACCTGCGGGCCGTTGTTCGGCAGCGTCGCGAAGGAGATATCGCCCGAGGTGAGCAGTTCGAAGGACCGCGCCAGCGACAACAGGTCGAGCGACGGGTCGGTGATCAGCGACGTGCTGACAGCAGTGAGCAGGCGGCGCAGCTTGAACGGGTTGAGCAGCTCACCCGCGGAAGCGATCTTGCCGAACGCGGCGCTGAGGAAGTACTGCTGCCGCCTGATCCGGTCGAGGTCACCGTGCGGCAGCCCGTGCCGCTGCCGGACGAAGGCCAGCGCCTGCTTGCCCTTGATGGTCGAAACGCCGGCGGGCAGGTCGATGCCGGAGTAACCGCTGCCGTACGGGTCGCGGTCGGTGCTCGCATTCTGGGCGTGCTTGAGGCAGACGGTGACCCCGCCGATCGCCTCGCTGATCCGGTAGAAGCCGAGCAGGTCGACCTGCAGGTAGTGGTCGATGTGCAGTCCGGTCAGGTGGGAGAGCGTACGCAGCGTCATCACGATGCCGTCGCTCTGCGCGATGCGCTCGCTCTCGTGCCGACCCATGGCCGGGTAGTACCCGTCGCCATAAGCGGAGTTGAGCTTGCCCTTGCCATGGGTGGGGATGTCGACCCAGGAGTCTCGCGGGAAGGAGATGATCGACGGCTTACCCCCTTCCGGCGGGAGGTGCACGATCATCATCGTGTCGGTGTTGACCGTGCCGTGGTTCTTGCCGCTGCGCATCGCCGCCAATTCCGCAGGGGTCGCCCCCGCCCGGCTGTCACTGCCGATGAGCAGGATGTTCTGCGCGCCGCCGTCGAGATCCTTCTCGCCGGCAGCGAGGGCGGGCACTGCTGCGCCGTGGGGCACGCTCGCGGTGAAATTCTGATAGGTGGCCCACGCGTAGCCGCTCACGATGAGCAGCAGGAACGCGAGTGCGGCGAACGAGGCGCGGATGGCCGGCCGGGCGTGGGTCATGATCGTGTCAGGCTAACTGCGAACCGACCCGGATCCGCGCGCTCGGATCGGCGTGCCGCGCGGCCCATCCTGCCGAAGCGCTGAAGTGTCGCGATCGGCTGCCGATAAGAGGAAGTCTGCGCGTGTCGTCGCAGCAAATGAGATGAGTCGTGCTATGCACTTCCCGCGCGCAAACCCTCCGTTTCGCTGGATCGACCGCCTGGCCGCGGCGGGCGCCGCCATCGCCCTGATCGGCGGCCTCGCCGTCGGGGCCGCCCCCGCGGCGACGGCCACCACTCCCGGCGTCACTCCGAGCGCGGGCGTGTTCGCCGTGCACGGCAGCGGCAACGGCCACGGCCACGGGATGAGCCAGTACGGCGCGCAAGGTGCGGCCATCGCCGGCCGGACGACGCCGCAGATCCTGGGCTTCTACTACCCCGGCACGACGCTCTCCCGGCTGCCGGTGACCGTAATCCGGGTCCGGCTGTCCGGCGGCTCGGCGTATGCGACGGTCTACGGCGGCTTCCGCGGGCTGAGCGTCACCGGGTACGGCGCCCTTCCTGTCGGGGTGTACTGGCTGTTCCGGCTCGTCCCGTTCGGCACCGGGTTGGCGCTCGCGGGCTGGCGTCAGGGTGTCTGGACGACGCTATCGACCAGGCTTCCGGCCGCCGCGGGCTTCGCGAGCACGGGCGGATTCGTCCGGATGCTGCGCGCCGACGGTTCGGCCACCCGCTACCGCGGCAGGGTCGGCGCGGTCCGCAGCGCGACCAGCGAGTACACCGTCAACTGGGTTTCCCTGGACAACTACACGGCCGGGGTGGTCCCGCGCGAGATGCCCGCGTCGTGGCGTACCGCGGCGGTCGGTGCGCAAGCTGTCGCCGCCCGCACCTACGGCCGAAACGGCGTGCTGAGCAGCGTCGGCGACCCCTACGACATCTGCGACACGACCAGCTGCCAGGTGTACGGCGGCATGCAGCACTTCAGCGCGACCGGGTCGTTGCTGTGGACCGAGGACCAGGCAGCGATCCTGGGCAATCAGAACACCGTGCTCATCTACGCCGGCAGCGTGATCTTCGCGCAGTTCTCCGCGTCCAACGGCGGAGCGAGCGTGTATGGCGGGCAGCCCTACCTGGTCGGCAGGGTCGATCCCTACGACAACGCGGCGTCCGGTGACCCGTACCTGAACTGGGCCGACCATGCCACGGCGACCAGCGTCGCGGGCTACTACGGACTGCGAACCGTGACCTCCATCCTGATCACCCGTCGCGACGGCATCGGTGCTGGCGGTGGGCGGGTGCTGTCGGCCACCGTGTACGGGACGAACTCGGCCGGTGCTGCCGCGCAGGTGGCCACCACCGGATATGGCCTGGCCGCGGCGATGAGCCTGCTCACGTCCTACTTCCACTTCGACCCGAAGTAGCGGCTGCTGACCGATTGCGTCACGGCGGGCTATGGCACGCTCGGCCGATGAGCACGACAGACGCGGTGATCCTGGTCGGCGGTCTCGGAACGCGCCTTCGCCCACTCACGATGTCGGCGCCCAAGCCGATGCTGCCCACGGCTGGGGTACCGCTGCTGGCGCATCTGGTCACAAGGATCCGCGACGCCGGCATCACCCACATCGTGCTCGGTACGTCCTATCAGGCTGCGGTGTTTCGGGACTACTTCGGCGACGGGTCCGGGCTGGGGGTGCAGCTCGACTACGTCGTGGAGTCCGAACCGCTCGGTACCGCAGGCGGCATCCGCAACGTGCTGCCGGCGCTGCGCGCGGACACCGCGCTCGTGTTCAACGGTGACGTACTCTCTGGCGCCGACCTCGGCGCGCTGCTCGACGCCCACCGGCAGGGCGCGGCCGACGTAACGCTGTACTTGACGAAGGTCTCCGATCCCCGGGCGTTCGGCTGCGTGCCGACCGACGAGCACGGCCGGGTGACCGCCTTCGTCGAGAAGGACCCGAATCCGGTCACCGACCAGGTCAATGCCGGAACCTACGTCTTCTCGCGCGCGACCCTCGAATCCATTCCCACCGGACGCGCGGTGTCGGTCGAGCGCGAGACATTCCCCGAACTGCTGGCGTCCGGGGCACTGATACTCGGACACGTCGACGCCGGCTACTGGCGCGACCTGGGCACCCCGGCCGACTTCGTCGCAGGCTCCGCAGATCTGGTCCTCGGCCTAGCGCCGTCGAGCGCGCTGCCCGGGCCGGTCGGCGACGCGCTGGTGCTAGACGGTGCCTCGGTCGCGGGAACGGTGAGGGGTGGCGCGACGGTCGGCCTCGGGTGCTCGGTCGCCGAGTCGGCGCTCATCGACGGGTCGGTGCTGTTCGACGGCGCGTCCGTCGCAGCGGGTGCGACGGTGCGGCGCTCGGTACTGGGGTTCGGCGCACGCATCGGCGCAGACGCAGTGCTCGAGGACGCTGTGATCGGCGACCGGGCCTCGATCGGTGCCCGGGTGGAACTGCGCGCCGGCGCGCGTGTCTGGCCCGACGTCGTACTGGGCGACGGCTCGGTGCGCTTCTCGTCTGACCTGTGAAAGACGGCGGACCGGTGAACGACGGCGGACCGGTGAACGACGGCGGAGTTCGGCATCGCAGCTGGGACGCGGGGCGCCCGGTGGACGTGGCGGGCACGCTGCGTCCGCTGATCCGTGGCCACGGCGACCCCGCGCACCGGCTGGACGCGGCGGGCACGTTCTGGTGGGCCTGTGCGACACCGGACGGCGACGGGGTCCTCGCGCTTCGCGCGCTGCACGGGGTAGTTTCCGCGTCCGCCTGGGGCGCGGGCGCCGCGTGGCTGCTCGAGCGCGTCCCCACTCTGCTCGGCGCGGACGACGACTGGTCCGGCTTGGACGTGAGCGGTGTCGCGCGCTTGCGCGATGTGCAGCACCGGCGCCCCGGAGTCCGGCTGACTAGTACCGGACTCGTGCTGGACTCGCTCGTCCCGGCCGTCCTGGAGCAGAAGGTGACCGGTAAGGAGGCACGCGTGTCGTGGCGACTGCTGTGTCACCGCTTCGGCACCCCCGCGCCCGGGCCGATGCCGCTGCGCATCCCGCCCGCGCCCCACGCGCTGCTCGACATCACCACCTGGGAGTGGCACCGGCTCGGTGTCGACAGCAAGCGGACACGGGCGATCCGCGCTGCGGCGAGCGTGGCAGCGCGCCTGGAACAGTGCGCTGCCATGTCGCCGGCGGACGCGCTCGCCCGACTGCGGCTGATCCCCGGAGTGGGGGAGTGGACCGCCGCCGAAACCGCGCAGCGGGCGATCGGGCATCCGGACGCGGTCAGCGTCGGCGACTACCACGTGAAGAACTGGGTCGTCCACTTCCTGACCGGCCGGGCGCGGGGCACGGACGACGAAATGGTCGAACTGCTCTCCCCCTGGGCCGGCCAGCGGCAGCGGGTGGTGCGGCTGATCGAGCTGGCGGGCGTCGGGGCACCACGCTTTGGTCCGCGGTTCGCGCCCAATGACATCCGCGCCATCTGAGCCGGGTCGCCCTGCTGCCCTACGCGAATCCGTCGAGCGCCCGCCGTTTCTGGGGTCGTCCGGCAACGGGTGACGGAACGGCGACCGTGCATCTGAGGCCTGGTGCGCGACTGATTCGTCGGTCAAGCGTTACCAGCGGTGCGTCGGAAAGTTCGGCGACAGCGACATAGCTGGCGTCGTAGCTGGAAAGGTTCTTGCGCAGCTCCCATACCCTCAAGCCGAGCAGTTCGTAGGGCCATTGCTCGATCGAGAGCTCGAGCAGATCGACGTGCGCCTGCGCGGCTTGGTCGGCACTGACGAGCCCGGCCAGCTCGTGCCGGCGGACGATGTTGCTGGACTCGAACATGACCAGGCTCGGGGCGATAAGGCTGGCGCCAGACAGCGTGTCGGCCACCCACCGGCCGTCCGGGCCTGCGTCCAGCAGCAGGGCAACGAGGGCCGATGCGTCGCACACGGCGCTGGCGCTCAACGCCGATCGGCGTCTCGCGCCGCAAGAATCGATTCCGCGTCGGCTCGCGCTCCGGTCGCGGTAACGCGCGCCCGCGCCCGCGCGATGACGTCCTCGACGGGTCGGCGTGCTGCGGCGTCCACGAACATGCCACGCAGGTACTCCTGAAGCGACTTGCCGGCGCGCGCCGCGCGAGCGGCAAGCTCATCGCGCACGGCATCCGGAACATCCCGGATCGTAATAACCACGCTCATGCAGTCATAGTAGCTGCATCGCAGCGGGTTTGCAGTTAGATTATCCGGCACCACCGCCGGTGCTGGGTCACCGGCCGGTCCGCACGAGCCTCAATTCGTGTGCGACGACAACGGCGCTTGTTATGCAACCGAAGTCGAGGCGAGGACGGCGTCGCTGAGAGCGGGCCACGCGGCGGCGGCCCAGGGACCGAAGTCGCGCTCGGCGAGCGCGACCAGGCCGACACCGGCAGCCGGGTCGATCCAGAGCATCGTGCCGCTCTGCCCGAAGTGGCCGTACGTGGCGGCCGAGTTGGTCGAGCCCGTCCAATGCGGGGACTTGTCCGCGCGGATTTCGAAGCCGAGCCCCCAGTCGTTGTGTTGCTGGGCGCCGAAGCCGGGCAACACGCCCCGCAGGCCCGGGTACTGCACGGAACGCAGGTCATGCAGCGTTTCTGCGGCGAGCAGCCCGCCGGGAGCCAGCAATTCGTACAGGACCCGCGCCAGATCGTCGACGCTGGACACGCCGGCCCGCGCCGCCGACCCCGGCAGCGACGTGGCGCTCAATCCGAGCGGGCGCACCACGGCTTCGTGCAGATAATCCGAGAACGTGATCGAGGTCGCCGCCTCGACCAGTCCGGCGGCCAGTTCGATCCCCACGTTGGAATAGACGCGCCGCACCGCCGGCGCGAAGGATTTCAGGGCTCGCTCCGGCGCGACACCCGAAGCGTGCGCGAGCAAGTGGCGCAACGTCGCGCCTGGCAGCAGCGACGGGTGCGCGGCATCGTCGAGCGACACCGCCTCTTCCTCGACCGCCACGAGAATCGCCAGCGCGCTCAGCGGCTTCGTCACCGACGCGAGATCGAACGGCCGGCCGGTCGGGCCACGTGCGCTGACGACGCCGCCGGCGGTGACCATCGCGGCGGCGGCTGCCGCCACCGGCCAGTCGTCGATCGCGGCAAGAACGTCAGTCACGAGCCGCACCGCGGCTCACGGGTCCAGGCGGAGCCTGGCCGCCGCCACCAGACCCGTCAGGTCGGGTGCCACGCCGTCAGGCAGGTGATCCCACGGGAACCATTTCAGATCGAGCGATTCGTCGCTGCGCACAGGTTCGGCTCCGTGCGGCGCGACGGCGAGGTAGCGGACGTCGTAGTGCCGGGTCGGCACACCCAACGAGCAGGTGATCGCGTGGATATCGAGGCCCAGCGGTGTCGGGTCGAACGACAGCGCGCCGATGCCGGATTCTTCCCGGGCCTCCCGGGCGGCGGCATCGAGCACCGTGTTGTCGCCCGGCTCGCAGTGCCCGCCGACCTGCAGCCACATACCGGCCCGCGGGTGCAGGGTGAGCAGCACCAGACCTCGGCTCGGGTCGATCACCACAGCGCTCGCGGTGATATGGCCGGGCGCGCACGAACGCGACATGGCGTCGGGACGGGCGGCGAGGAAACCGAGGAAACCCTGGCGCACGGCGGGATTCACGTCGGCAGATGTCATCGCCGAGACCGCTTCGACCGCGTCCGTATGCAGGGGCGGCGGGATCTCGGTCGCCCAGCCGACATCCTCACGTCCGATTGCCATTGCCTCTGCAGTGCCCAGCCGGAACAGATCGTCGGTCGCGCCGCGGATCAACGACCGGCTGCCGAGCCCGTCGTCGTCGAGCTTGCCGTCGCGGGCGTAGCCGCGCACGATCGCGACCGGAACGCCGCCGAGCTTGCCCTTCACCAGGTCGCCGGCCGCGGCAATTTCGTCGGCCACGGCGACCTGTGTCACGTTGAGGACGTTGCCGAACGAGTCGACGCGTCCGCGCGCGTCCGTCAGCGCTGTCAGCCCGGCGACGCCGATCGCGGCGTCGGCGATGCCGGCACGCCACGGGCGCCCCATCGAGTCGCTGATCACGACGCCGACATCGACGCCGAGCAGGCGGCGCAGCTCTTCGCGCAGGTGTTGCGCTGACTCGTCCGGGTCGACGGGCAGCAGCGCTATCTCGTTGCGCGCGACGTTGGACAAGTCGACACCGGCTGCGGCGAGCACCAGGCCGTGTCTGGTCTCGACGATGCGCAACTTGTCGCGGGCTGCGATCACGCGCACCGTCTCGGCCTCTATCGCCTTCAGGCGGGCGCTCTCGCGGGCGTCCTCGTCGGCTGTGTCCAACACGATCAGCCGGCCCTCGACCTTGGAGACCGCTTTGGACGTGACAACAACGACGTCGCCGTCCCGCAGGTGCGCGGCGTGCTCGGCCACCAGAGCGGCCAGGTCGTCACCGGGTCGCAGCTCGCCGATTCCGAGCACCGGAAGGATTTCGATCCGCGCAGCGGCGTGGTCCGGGCTCACACCCGAGCCTCGCTTCGCTCGTTCGGGCGTGCGGAGACGCGATCACATTGGTTCACTCGGCGAGCCTCGCTCACCGCCCGAGCCTCGCTTCGCTCGTTCGGGCTCATGAAACGAGCTCCAAAGCTGCGTTGACCATCTCTGCGGTCGCTGCGTCGCCGCTCATCAGCAGCGGCACGGCGCGGACGCTGACGCCTGGCACGTGCGCGGTGTCCGTGTCGTGGATCAGCCAGCCGTCGAGCACGCCGCCCTCCTTCCGTGCGCCGTAATGCCTCCCGACCCCCTCGGCGCTGACCTCGACGCCGATCGCCGGCAGGCACGCGTCGGCCATGCCCCGCACCGGGGCGTTGCCGATGATCGGGGACAGCCCGACCACCGGCGCCGGCCCGGCAGCGAGCCCCTCCCGGATACCAGGCACGCCCAGGATCGTGTCGATGGACACCACCGGGTTGCTCGGCGCGACGAGTACGGCGTCGGCGTCCGCGATCGCCTCGAGCACGCCGGGCGCCGGCATCGCCTCAGCCACGCCGATCTGGACGAAGGCGTGCGCGGTCAGCGCGGCGCGGTAACGGACCCACCACTCCTGGAAGTGGATGGCGTGCCGCGCGCCGTCGAGATCGACGACGACGTGGGTCTCGCAGCGTTGGTCAGTCATCGGCAACAGGCTGATGCCCGGCTGCCACCGCTCGCACAGCGCGGCCGTGACGGCGCTGAGCGGATAGCCGGCATCGAGCATTCGGGTGCGGACGAGGTGCGTGGCGATGTCGAGATCGCCGAGCCCGAACCAGCTGGGCTCGGCGCCGTACTCGTCAAGTTCGCTCTTGATCCGCCAGGTCTCCCCGCTCCGGCCCCAACCCCGCTCGTGGTCGTGCGCCTCGCCGAGGGTGTACATGACCGAGTCGAGGTCCGGACAGATCCGCAGGCCGTGCAAGGTGACGTCGTCGCCGGTGTTGACGATCGCGGTCACCTCGTGCGCTGGAGCCGCCGCGCGCACTCCGCGCAGGAAACGCGCGCCGCCGATGCCACCGGCCAGAACCGTGATTCGCACGCCTCGAACCTATCCGATCGGCTGGTCGGGGCCGTCCCGCAGCACTTCGGCCCTGCGCCGTCGAAGCAGCGCGCCGACCTCGTGCATGGTGACCTCGCGCGCCCCGAGTGCGACAGCCCGATCGCGCAGATGCTTGGGCAGGTCGTGGTGCCAACGCCATGGATGGTCCTGGAAGAAGCGTCGCGGAATGCCCAACCGGTCAGCCATCGCATGCAGTTCCTCGCGCGTGTCCGCGAGCAGATGGCAGAACTCGGTGAAATGCAGGCCGGCAGTCGGGTACGAGCGCACGGTGTCGACGTAACAGGCCACGATCTCAGCTTCCTCCCCCGGACAACCTGATCGATCATGCGAAGGTGGTTTCCGAGGGAGGAAGGCGACGTCGACCGGCGATCGGTACCTCGACGACGTCCCGCGGTGTACCACCCGACGAAGCGGACGGCATGCCGACCACCGGCCCCCGCTATCAGGTGACCGAGACCACCCCGACGACTTGGCATACGGGTCGAACCCTGAGCGCGATGCCCCAATTCGGGGATGCCGCTGCGGATCCGGTGCCAATGATTCCGTGCGGAGGGCCGCCCGCGCTCAGCGCTTGGCGGCCACCAGCAGGCCGTCGCCCGCGGCGAGCAGCGCGGAGACCAGTCGGTCGTCGTCGCGCACGGCCCGGCCCAGATCGCGCAGCGCGACGGTGTCCTGGTCGCGGTGGGACGGATCGGCGACCCGGTCGTGCCAAAGTGCGTTGTCGAAGGCCACCACGCCGCCTGGTCGCAGCATCCGGATCGCCTGCTCGTAGTAGACCGAGTAGGTGCCCTTGTCGGCGTCCACGAAAACCATGTCGTAGGCACTCTCGCGCATCCGCGGCAGCACGTCCGCGGCGGAGCCGTTGATCAGCCGGTACGTGTTCGGGGCGATCCCCGCCTCGGTGAACGCCTCCCGCGCGGCGCGCTGGTTCTCGCTCTCGACGTCGATGCTGACCAGTTGCCCGCCGCTCGCCATCCCAGCCATCAGATAGAGCCCGGATACGCCGGCGCCAGTGCCCACTTCGATGACCGACCGCGCACCGGTCGCCACAGCGAGCAGCCGCAGCATCGCGCCGCCCGCCGGTCCGATCGGGGTGCATCCCAGCTCGTGTCCGCGTTCGCGGGCCGAGCGCACCACGTCTGACTCGACGGGAAAGGATTCCGCGTAGGACAGGCTGGTCTCGTTGAGCATCGCGTCGGCCATGGGCGAACGATATCGTCCCGCACGCCCTGCGGTGGACGGACTCAGCGCATCGAGTCCAGGATCAGCGCCAAATCGTCGCGGGTCGTCAGCGGGTTGACGATCGCGAACCGGGTGCACGCCAGCCCGGCGTGGCGCGTAGGTGTGACGAACGCCGTCTGCTCGCGCAACAGCCGCGCGGTCCACCGGGCGTAGTCGTCCTCCGTCCACCCGAGCCGTTCGAAAATCAGCACCGAGAGGTCCGGCTCGAGCAACAGGCGCACGTGCTCGGCCGCCCGGATCAACTCAGCACCCTCCCGGGCAACGGTCATCGTGTGCTCGATCGCGTCACGGTAGGCGTCGGTGCCGTACACGGCGAGGGAGAACCAGAACGGCAGACCTCGTGCTCGTCGGGTGAGCTGAATCGCGAAGTCGGACGGGTTCCATTCGTCGGCCAGGTTCAACGCATCCAGATACCCCGCGTGCTGCGTGTGCGCCGCCCGAGCGAGGACTGGGTCGCGGTAGAGCAGCGCGCAGCAGTCGAACGGAGCGAAGAGCCATTTGTGCGGGTCGACGATGAAGGAGTCGGCGTGCTCGGTCCCGCGGAACAGGTGTTGCACGCTCGGCGCGGCAAGCCCGGCGCCGCCATAGGCGCCATCGACGTGCAACCACCAGTTGTGTGCGCGCGCGATCTCGCTCACCCCGGCTATGTCGTCCACCACACCGGTGTTGGTGGCGCCCGCTGTCGCGACAACGGCAAAGACGCCGTCGCGTGTCTGCGAATCGAGCTGGGCGACCGTGGTGCGCAGGGTCTCGCCCGTCATACGGCCCCGCTCGTCGCCCGGAACCACGATCGCGTCGGCGTCCATCACCACCCGCACCGCGTGCTTGACCGAGGAATGGGTCTCTTCCGTGAGCAGCACCGCCCAGCGCTGCGGACGATGCCCGCGCCGCTGCAGCGCCGTCTCGCGTGCCGCGACGAGTGCGGAAAGGTTGCCGACCGTGCCGCCCTGCACGAACGTGCCGCCGGCCTGTTCGGGCAGGCCCACAAGATCTGCGATCCAGCGCAGCGCCTGATTCTCGGCGTAGACGGCGCCCGAGCCCTCGAGCCATGAACCGCCGTAAACATTGGACGCGCCGAGGACCATGTCGAAATAGCAGGACGCTTTGGTAGGTGCATTCGGGATGAAGGAAAGGTAGCGGCGGTGATCGACCGACAGGCAGGCCGGGCCCAGCACGTCCGCCCACAGCCGCAGCGCCTCGTCGCGGCCGACGCCCCTCGGTGTCACCGTTTGGCCAGCGTGTGCCTGAAGTTGGTCCGGCGGAAACGGTCGATCCAGCGGAACTTCGTGGGTCAGCCGATCCAGGCAATAACCGATCAATGCCTTGGCCATCCGGGCGTCGTCATCGGTGTGGGCATGCACGCGCCGAGTGTATGGACGCCGCGGGAACGAAGGCCCATGAGGCAACGTTTAGCTGATGCAAAGGTTCGCGTGGTTCGCTCTTGATAGGTAAGCCCCGCGATGACACAGAGGTGAGGACGTGACGGCGAACACCGGCGTGTGGGTTCCCCCCACATGGGACGAGGTCGTGCGCGAGCACGCGGACCGCGTCTATCGCCTTGCCTATCGCCTGTCGGGCAATCGCGCGGACGCGGAGGACCTGACGCAGGAGACCTTTGTCCGCGTCTTCCGCTCCCTCGCCGAGTACACCCCGGGCACGTTCGAGGGCTGGCTGCACCGCATCACCACCAATCTGTTCCTCGACATGGTGCGGCGGCGGCAGCGAATTCGCTTCGATGCGCTCCCCGAGGACGCCGGTGACCGGCTTCCCTCACGCGAGTCCGGGCCTGAGCAGACCTACGAGCAGATGAATCTCGACCCCGAAATCCAGCGGGCGCTTGACGACCTGCCGGCCGACTTCCGCGTCGCCGTCGTGCTGTGCGATCTGGAACAGCTGTCTTATGAAGAGATCGCGGCCACCCTGGGGGTCAAGGTCGGGACGGTGCGCTCGCGCATCCACCGCGGCCGCGTGCTGCTGCGCCAGGCGTTGGCGCACCGCGCCCCCGGCCTGCGTCCGGCAGAGCCCGGCAGCACCCGCGTCGAGAGCGAGCGAGCGCCGGCGTGAGGGAACAACACCTGTCCGACGAGGCGGTCGCAGCGTTCGCCGACGACGTGCTGCGCGGGCATGCGCGCGAGCGTGCGAGCCGGCACACGGCGCGGTGCGCCGAATGCAAGCACGCCGTAGCGGTGCAGCGCGAGGCGGTCTGGGCGCTACGCTCAGCACCCGCCCCGGCGCTGCCCAGCGGCTTGCTCGATCGGCTGCGCGATGTGCCGTCGACCACTCCGATCCGCGCCGTCCCGACGAGCTTCGCGGCGGACGGATCCGCCATGTTCGCCACCTTCGGCTCGCTGGGCGCTGCCGCGCTCGCCCCCGACGTCGGCGCTGACGAAGCTCGCGACGACAACAGCGAGCGCGCGAAGGGCATGCGGCCCTTCGCGATGACCGCGGCGGCGCTGGCAATGGCCTCGGCGCTCGGCGTCGGCGGCGTGAGCTACCTCAGCGTGGACCATAAGGCTGGTACGCCGGCCCCGGCGCACACCCGACCTGCACCGAACGACCCACACATCCGGCTCGCGCACCAGTTGGAGCGAGTTCGCACGCGGTGACGCCCGACCCGCCGTGCGCGAACGCAATGAGGCAAACTCGTTAGCAATGGCGTGAGCGAAGCTTGCGAGCGAACCAATGAGTCGGGCTTGGCCGCCCGAATGAGCGAAGCGAGGCTCGGGCGTGAGTGAGCAGTTCGATGACGCCGCGTTTCGCCGTCCCGACGACGCGGTGTCCGGGTTCGCGCCACGGCAGCAGCCTGCTCGCTACCTGCCGCCTCCTGCGACAGTCAACCCGGACCAGCGCGCAGCCTTCGCACGCCCGTCCGGCGCCGGCGCGTATGCCCCACCACAAGGGGAGCGGATCGGCCCGCGCGCGGCACAAGCACCCGACGTCGCGCCGATCGCTCGGGAGGTGTTCGGGCCCGCGCACGGGCACCGCGACGGCTTCGACCCGCCGCCGGGCAGCCGCATCGGGCCTACGGGTCGCCCAGCCGAGTCGCCGTGGTGGCGCGTGGGCGCCGAGCGCGATCCCTGGCGCGATCCGTCCGCCCCGTTCTGGCTCGGCCGCGGCGCTATCTTCGCCGGTGGCCGGCCCGCGCATATCGACGCGTTCTTCGACATGGAGTCCGACCGTGATTCCGACTCCGACCCCGACATGGGACTCGGTGACGAGGAACTGCTTGGTGGCGACGATGACGGCGAGGCCGCGGGCCGCCCGGTCGTCAAGCGCGGACGCTTCGGGCTCAGCGCGCTGCTGCTTGCCCTGCTCGTCGCGGTCGTGGCCGGCTTGCTCGGCGGCGGTGCCGGTTTCCTGCTGGCGCAACGCGCCCAGGACATCCTGCATCGCAGCGACGTCACCCTCTCGCAGGTCGACCACCCCGCAAATCGGCGCGCGGGGTCCGTGGCCGACATCGCCAAGCGGGTCGGACCTGCAGTGGTGTCCATCGCGGTCTCCGACAGCACCCGCAGCCAGAACGGGGTGGGTTCCGGAGTGGTGATCGACCGGCATGGCTACGTCCTCACCAATAATCACGTCGTCGCCGTAGCCGCTGCGGGCGGGTCGATCGTGATCACCTTCTCCAACGAGGACACCGCCACGGCCCGCATCGTCGGGCGAGACGCGACCAGTGACCTGGCCGTGATCAAGGTGCCCGCGTCCAGCCTGACCGTGGCGACCCTCGGGCGCTCAGCGCTACTTGCCGTCGGCGATCCTGTCATCGCGATCGGCTCGCCGCTCGGCCTGGGCGGAACGGTCACCTCGGGCATCGTCTCGGCGCTCAACCGTGCCGTGCACGTGTTCGGCGAGGACGGCACCTCTGATGCATACCTTGACGCGATCCAGACCGACGCCGCGATCAACCCCGGCAACTCCGGCGGCGCTCTCGTCGATGCGTCCGGTGCCGTGGTCGGGATCAATTCCGCCGCGGCGCTCGCCAGTTCCGGGTCGGGGCAGTCGACACAGGCCAGCGGCATCGGCTACGCGATCCCGATCGACTATGCCCGCGACATCGCCCAGCAGCTGATCAAATCCGGCAAGGCGATTCACGGTTCGCTCGACGCCCAGGGCCGGACCGTCACAGCCAATCTGCAAGCAGGCGCATACCTCGAGCAGGTCGTGCCGAAGGGCGCCGCCGCCGACGCCGGGCTCAAGAACGGCGACGTGATCGTGGTCGCGGGCGGTCACCCGATCCTCAGCTACGACCAGCTCGTGGTGCTCGTCCAAGAGCACAAGCCGGGGTACAAGATCGACGTCACCTATTTCCGGGGACGGTCGAAGAGGCAGGCAACGGTCACGCTCGGGTCGGCCTGAGCTCGAGGCTGAGCGAGCGCACTCGAACCGCCGGGCGCGGCAGGCTCGCAGCACTTACACTCAGACCGTGTTCAACATCGGGCCGATGGAGTTCGTGATCCTCGCGATCGTCGGCCTCATCGTGCTCGGACCCGACCGGCTGCCCGGCTTGGCCCGCGACGCCGGGCGGATGCTGCGAACGCTGCGCGAGATGGCGACCGGCGCCCGCACGCAGTTGCGCGACGAACTCGGCCCGGAGTTCGCGGACATGGACCTACGCAGCCTCAACCCGCGCGCCGCACTGCAACGCATCGTCCTTGGTGACGATGACACGTTGCGCTCGCTGAACCCACGCAATGCGATTCGGGACGTCTTTGCCGAGGACGCGGACGAGCCGGTCTCGATGCAGAAGCCGGCCGGCCAGTTGTCGCTGGAGAAGCCCAGCCAGCTCTCGCCGCAGCTTCCCGCCCAGCAACCGCTCGCACGCGGTGAACAAGCACCTTTCGACACCGACGCCACCTGACCCGGATCGGTCAATCACCGCGAACGGTCCGCACCGTACTGGTTCAGATTGCTACCATTATGGTATGGCCATGACGCTGCGGTTGCCCGATGATCTGTATTCAGACCTTCGCGGTGCTGCCGAGGAAGATCACCGCAGCCTGCACCAGGCGGTTGTGCACGCGGTGCAGCTTTACCTAGCGCAACGCGAGACTGCCGAGATCAAAGCCGACCCGGAAGCGCTTCGGGCGCTGGCCGAGGCGCGAGAGGCAGTGCGTTCGGGCGATGTCGTCTATGGCACTGATGCCGCGCGCGGGCTACTCGCGCGCCACCACGCTTCGTGACTGAGCCGTATAGACTGGGGACAGCGCCGCCGGCGCGGCGAGCAATCGCGCAACGACTGCCGCCAGATGTTGCCGCCGCAGCAGTTGAGTTCATCACTGGTGCTTTGCTAGTTAACCGCTACCGCGTTGGTAAGCCACTGAGCGAGGAACTCGAAGGCATTTTCAGCGCGCGCCTAACGCGAGACTGGCGAGTGCTCTACGAAATAGACGCCGCCAAACGCAGCGTCATCGTGCTCGACATCCGACACCGCGGCGCCGCTTACCGCGCGCCTTGACTGTGTCCATGCCCGAGGCCCGTCAGCGTGCGACAAGCCCGTGCGTAGGAGTTTCGGAGCTCAACGAGTCGCTTGCTGGGCGATCTGAATGAGGTTTCCGCAGGTGTCATCGAGCACGGCGGTGATGACGGGGCCCATCGCCGTGGGCTGTTGCGTGAAGTGGACGCCAAGTCCGCGCAGCCGCTGGTACTCCTGCTCGACATCCTCGACGCCGAACGAGGTGGCGGGGATGCCGTCCTCGACGAGCGCAGCCTTGAAGGGCTTAGCGGCCGGGTGGTCATCGGGTTCGAGGACCAGCTCGACCCCATCGGGCGCGTCTGGCGACACGACCGTCAGCCAGCGGTGCTCCCCGAGCGGGATGTCGTGCTTCGTCTCGAAGCCCAGGACATCGGTGTAGAAGGACAGCGCCTTGGCCTGGTCGTCGACCAGGACGCTGGTCAGGGTGATGTGCACAGGTCCTCCGGGAGTTTGCGGAAGCCAGCGGTCGGTGGTGCTGGGAGACAGCTTGTCGAGGATCCCTCGCCTGGTAGGTCCGCCAGGGCGAAACGCAGTGTGAAACGTCAAACACGGGTTGCCGGGGCCAGCCCGAGCGAACGTCCGACCAGACTTGTCTGGCGCTTCGCGAGACGCTCCGCGACAGCGTCCAACGCTTGCGCCGCGGGCGAGGAGGGCGCACTGAGCACGACGGGAAGCCCGTCGTCGCCGCCTTCGCGCACCCGCTGGTCGATCGGCACCTGACCGAGCAGCGGCACCCGGGTGCCGGTCGAGATCGACAGCGAATCCGCGACCGCCTGGCCGCCGCCCGCGCCGAACAGTTCCATCCGCGACCCGTCCGGCAGGTCGAGCCAGCTCATGTTCTCAACGACACCGACGATCTGCTGGTGCGTTTGCAGCGCGAGCGAACCGGCCCGCTCGGCCACCTCGCGTGCGGCGAGCTGCGGCGTCGTAACGACCAACAGCTCGGCGGACGGCACGAGCTGGGCCACCGAGATCGCGATGTCGCCCGTACCCGGCGGCAAATCCATCAGCAGCACGTCCAGCTCACCCCAGAACACGTCCGCGAGGAACTGCTGCAGCGCGCGGTGCAGCATCGGCCCACGCCACACCACGGCAGTGTTGCCAGGCGTGAACATGCCGATAGAGATGACTTTCACGTCATGGGCGACCGGCGGCATGATCATTTGTTCGACCTGGGTCGGTTTTCCGGTCACGCCGAGCATCCGCGGCACCGAGAAGCCGTAGATGTCGGCGTCCAGCACGCCTACCGAGAGCCCGCGCGCGGCGAGCGACACTGCCAGGTTGACCGTCACTGACGACTTGCCGACGCCGCCCTTCCCGGACGCGACCGCATACACCCGGGTGCGCGATCCCGGCTGGGCAAAGGGAATCTCGTTGGTCGGCGCGTCGCCGCGTAAGTGCTGTCGCAGGGCCGTGCGCTGCTCGTCGCTCATCACGCCGAGGTGCACGTCGACCTCGTCCACCCCGTCGACCCGCGAGACGGCAGTGGTGACGGCCCGGGTGAGCTCGGCCTTCATCGGGCAGCCCGCGACCGTCAGCAGCACGCCGACGCGCACCGTCGCGCCGTCCACGACGACAGACTCGACCATGTTCAGCTCGGTGATCGGACGGCGGATCTCCGGGTCGTTCACCGTGGCGAGCGCGGCACGGACGTCAGCTTCGAGGGGTAATGGCACGACGCCGATCCTACGTGCGCCCCGCGGCCCCCTACATTGGTTGAGTGGACGAGCGTGCATCGGTACCGGATCCGACGGGCTGGCAGGTGGCCGCATGGCGCTCGTTCCTGCGCGCCCATTCGGTGGTCACGCGCGAGCTGGCGCGTGAGCTGGAAGCGATGACCAGCCTGCCGTTGAGCTGGTACGACGTGCTGCTGCAGCTCGCGGAGGCACCGGACCGGCGGTTACGGATGGCGCAACTGGCCGACCGTGTGTTGATCTCGCGATCCGGGCTGACCCGGTTGGTAGACCGGATCGCGGTCGCCGGCCTGGTACGGCGCGAGCCGGCGCCGGCCGATGCCCGTGGCACGTATACCGTGCTGACCCTCGACGGTGTCCGGCGGTTGCGCGAGGCTGCGCCGGTCCACCTCGCCGGCGTGCAGCGGCACTGGCTTGCGCATTTCGACGACGACGAGCTGCAGGTGCTCGGACGGATGCTCGCGCGCGTCGCCGAAGAGGTCGAGCGCGAGCCCAACGGCGACGCGTGATGCCGGCCGAGCGCCGCTCGGTGATCCGCAACAGCGTCGGCGTCGGCGTCGCCGTCGGCGTCTACGGGTTCGCGTTCGGGGCGGCAGCGATCGCCGCCGGGCTGTCGACGCTGCAGACCTGCTTGCTGTCGCTGGTGGCGTTCACCGGTGGGACGCAGTTCGCGGTGGTCGGCGTGATCGCGGGGGGTGGCTCGGCGTTCGCCGCCCTCGGTGGTGGCCTGCTGCTCGGCGCGCGCAATGCGCTCTACGCCATGCGGATGGCGCCGTTGCTGCGTGTGCGCGGCGCGCGGCGCCTACTCGCCGCACACGGCACGATTGACGAGTCGACGGCGATGGCGCAGGCCCAGCCGTGCGACGGGCTTGCCCGGCTCGCCTTCTGGTGGACGTTCGGGTCGGTCTTCGTGGTCTGGAACGTGACGACGCTCGCGGCGGCGTTGAGCGCCGGGGCGCTCGGTGACCCGTCCCGGTTCGGACTCGACGCGGTGGTCCCGGCCGCCTTCCTCGCGCTGCTCGCGCCGCGGCTGTGGGCCGGACGCCTGGAGCGCACAATTGCCCTCGCGGGGGCGGTGATCGCGTTTGCGCTGGTGCCGGTGGTGGCCCCCGGCGTCCCGGTGCTCGCTGCGTGCGCCGCGCTGCTGCTCGGCGGACTGTTTCGGAATCCGACGGGGGCTCGGGCATGAACCTCTGGCTGCTCGTGCTCGCAACCGGGGGCGGATGTTACCTGCTCAAGTTGGCCGGCTACCTCGTGCCGACGCGGCTGAGCGAACACCAGCGGGTGCGCAGCAGCGTCGAGCTGCTTCCCGTCGCCTTGCTCGCCGCCCTTGTCGTGGTGCAAGCGGTTGCAGCAGGCCGGCATTGGGACTTCGATGGGCCGCGCCTGGCGGGGCTCGCGGTGGGCGCGTTCGCGGTCTGGCGGCGCCTGCCGTTCCTGATCGTCGTCATCGCTGCCGCACTGACCACGGCGCTGTTGCGACTGGCCTGAACGGGCAGCTCAGTCCTCAGCCGACCCGCGCTCACGCGCCTCGCGGGCCAGTTCCGAGCGAAGGAAGTCACGGGTGGCCACCTCGCCGACCGCCATCCGGATCGCGGCGATCTCGCGGGCGAGGTAGTCCAGATCCGCCTTGGACTGGCGCGCCTCGTCGCGGTCTGCTTCGAGGTTGACCCGGTCGCGGTCGTCCTGCCGGTTCTGCGCCAGCAGGATCAACGGCGCGGCGTAAGCAGCCTGCAACGAGAGGATGAGCGTGAGAAAGGTGAAGGTGTACGGGTCGAAACGCCACGACCTCGGGGTCACCGTGTTGAACAGCACCCACAGGATGATCGCGATCGACTGGTAGACGAGGTAGCGGCCGGTCCCGAGGAAGCGTGCGACGCGCTCGGTGAGCCGGCCGAACGCGTCGGCGTCGTAGCGCAGCCGTGGCCCGCGCTCGACCTTCGGCTGGTCGAGCCGCGAGCGGGCCTCAGCCACTGCCGACCGCCCGATCCGCGTCGCGCCACCCCTCCGGCAGCAAGTGGTCGAGCACGTCGTCGACCGATACCGCGCCGAGCAAGCGGTTGCGGTCGTCCACCACCGGCGCGGCGACCAGGTTGTAGGTGGCGAGGTGCCGCGTGACGTCCTCGATCGACTCGTCCGGACGCAGCGTGCCGGTGTCCTTCTCGCAGACACCGCTGACCAGTGCGGACGGCGGCTCACGCAGCAGGCGCTGCAGGTGCGCGATGCCGAGGAACTTCCCGGTCGGCGTGGCCTGCGGCGCGCGAACCACGAAGACCTGGGCGGCGACGGCGGGCGACAGTTCCGGATTGCGCACCATCGCCAGGGCCTCGGCGACCGTCGCGTCCGGCAGCATGATCACCGGCTCAGAGGTCATCAACCCGCCGGCCGTGTAGTCGGCGTAGCTCATCAGCCGGCGCACCGGCGCGGCTTCGTCGGGCTCCATCAACTGCAACAGCCGCTGCTGGTCGGCGGCGGGCATCTCGCCGAGCAGATCGGCGGCGTCGTCGTCGTCCATGGCCTCGAGGATGTCGGCGGCGCGCTCGTCGTTGAGCGAGGCGAGGACCTTGACCTGGTCGTCCTCCTCCATCTCCTGCAGGACGTCGGCCAGCCGCTCGTCGCCGAGTCCGGCAACCACTTCCAGCACCCGCTTGTCCGGCATGTCGGCGAGGGCGTGCGCGACGTCGGCCGCCCGAAGATCAGACAGCGTGGACAGCAGCGCGTCGGTGCCCTGGTTCTTTTCCGGCAGCGCCAGGCCGTCGACCTCGTTCCAGTCGACCTGCGAGAGCTGGCCCCGGCGCCGGGTCAGGCGCGGGGCGGTGGTGCGCACGGCCAGCCGCGAGATCACCCAGTCCCGGTGGCGATTGGGCTCCATGCCGAGATCGACGATGCTGGCCTGGGCGCCGCCCTCGCGCAGGGTGACCGTGCGGTCGAGCAATTCGGCCAGCACCAGCGTCTCGCTGGACCGGCGCTCGAAACTGCGCATGTTGATCGTCCCGCTGGAAAGCACAACCTGGTCGGGCTCGATGCGGGTCACCCGTCCCATCGGGACGAAAATCCGGTGCCGCTGTTGCATTTCCAGCACGAGGCCGAGAATTCGGGGGGGCTTGCGGTCGACACGCAGGGCCGTCACCGCGTCGCGGACCTTGCCGAGTTGATCTCCGCTGGGGTCAAAGACGCCGATTCCGGCCAGCCGGGCGATAAAGACGCGCGACGCCGAACTCACCGAAGCCCCTGGGTCACCTTTGCAGATTAGTCGGTGTGCCAGCCGAGCCGGACGTGTGAGTCCGCCGACACGTGGGTTGGCGCGGCACGCTCTGAGTAGGCAAGCTGATCAAATGAGCCCAACGCTTCGTCCGCGCAGATCGTGTCTTGCCGTTCCCGGCAGCAATCCCCGGTTCCTGGAAAAGGCGAAGGGACTCGATGCCGACCAGGTGTTCCTCGACCTCGAAGACGCGTGTGCTCCGCTGGCCAAGCCAGGTGCGCGCAAGAACATCGTCGCAGCGCTCAACGACGGCGGGTGGGGAGACAAGATCCGGGTCGTGCGGGTCAACGACTGGACGACGCACTGGACCTATCGCGACGTCGTCGAGGTCGTCGAGGGCGCCGGTCCGAATCTCGACGCGATCATGCTGCCGAAGGTGCAAAGCGCCGACCAGGTGGTGACCCTCGACATCCTGATGACCCAGATCGAGAAGACGATGGGCTATGCGGTCGGCAAGATCGGCATCGAGGCGCAGATCGAGAACGCGCAGGGGTTGATTGCCATCGACGCGATCGCGAAGGCTTCGCCGCGGGTGCAGACGCTGATCTTCGGCCCAGCGGATTTCATGGCCTCGATCAACATGAAGTCGCTCGTCGTCGGCGAGCAGCCACCCGGGTACGACGTGGGCGACGCCTACCACCACATCCTCATGTCGATCCTGATGGCGGCGCGTGCGAACGATCTGCAGGCGATCGACGGGCCTTACCTGCAAATCCGCGACGCGGATGGTTTCCGGCGCGTGGCATCGCGCTCGGCCGCGCTCGGCTTCGACGGCAAGTGGGTGCTGCATCCGGATCAGGTCGGCATCGCCAACGAGGTGTACGCGCCCTCGCAGGCCGACTACGACCACGCCGAGCTGATCCTGGACGCCTACGAATGGGCGACGTCCGAGGCCGGCGGCAAGAAGGGTTCGGCAATGTTGGGGGAGGAGATGATTGACGAGGCATCGCGGAAGATGGCGCTCGTCATCTCCGGCAAGGGTCGTGCGGCCGGCATGGTGCGCACCTCGTCCTTCGAGCCGCCGCAAAGCTGACCGCTGCCATTCACGCTCCAGCACTGCTAGGACAAGGGATACTCGAAATATGGCTCGCCTTGCTCAGACCGCAGGATTGACAGACGTCCAGATTGAGATCATCTCGGCGGTAAGAATCTTTGTGGAAAAGGAGATTCTGCCGTACGCGACCGAACTCGAGCACAAGGACGAGTTTCCCGAAGCGATCGTCGCCGGCATGACGGAGATGGGGCTGTTCGGCCTGACGATCCCCGAGCAGTACGGCGGGCTCGGCGAGTCGCTGCTCACGTATGCCCTTGTGGTTGAGCAGATCGCGCGTGGCTGGATGTCGGTGTCGGGTGTCATCAACACCCACTTCATCGTCGCTTACATGATCAATCAGCACGGTACGGACGAGCAGAAGCAGCGGCTGCTGCCGAAGATGGCCGCCGGTGAGGTTCGCGGTGCCTTCTCGATGAGCGAACCAGACTGCGGCTCGGACGTCGCGGCGATCAAGTCGCGCGCAAAGCCCGCGGCAGAAGGTTTTGTGCTCGACGGGCAGAAGATGTGGCTGACCAACGGAGCGCGCTCGCGCGTGGTTGCGACCCTCGTCAAGGACGACCTCGGCGCCGATTCGGTCTACAAGAACATGACGACCTTTCTTATCGAGAAGGATCCCGGCTTCGGCGAGACACGGCCCGGCCTGACCATTCCCGGCAAGATCGACAAGATGGGCTACAAGGGCGTCGAGACCACCGAGATGATCTTGGACGGCGTGCACGTGCCGGCGGACTGCGTGCTCGGCGGCGCGGCGGGGCGGGGCCGCGGTTTCTACCAGATGATGGACGGCGTTGAGGTCGGCCGCGTGAATGTTGCCGCACGCGCTTGCGGCATTTCGATCCGTGCTTTCGAACTCGCGATTCGCTACGCCCAGCAGCGCAAGACCTTCGGCAAACAGATCGCCGATCATCAGGCCGTCGCGTTCAAGCTCGCCGAGATGGCGACCAAGGTCGAGGCAGCGCACCTGATGATGGTGAACGCAGCGCGCCTGAAGGACGCGGGCGAGCGCAACGATGTCGAGGCGGGAATGGCGAAGCTGCTCGCCTCGGAATACTGCGCCGAAGTGACCCAGGATTCGTTCCGAATTCACGGCGGCTACGGCTATTCGAAGGAATACGAGATCGAACGGCTGATGCGTGAGGCGCCGTTCTTGCTCATCGGTGAAGGTACGTCCGAGATTCAAAAGACGATCATCAGCCGCGGCTTGCTGAAGGAGTACCGCGCGTAATCAGGCTCCGAGGTAAGTGCGCACAGCGGCGGCTGCGCGCCGACCCGACACGAGCGCGCCCTGGATGGAGGCGGTGTCGCGATGGTCGCCCGCCGTGAACAGCCCGTCGCCGAGAGCGACCGGCCTGCGCAGCGCGGTGCCGGGCGGGGTGGCCGGGAGCGCTGCGGCGATCGGATAGGTCGCAATGTGCTCCCAGCCCGTGACGTCCACGCCGTAGACGAGCGCCGCGTGGGTGCGAGCTTCGAGCTCGACGTCGGGGCGTTCGCCGAGGACGGTCGACGCGATCAGGGTGCGCCCGGGCGCGTAGCTCGGCGCAGCATCGGTGATCACCGCAGTGTTCACCAGCGGCCCGCGTCGATCCGAGTCGACGTGTAGCAAGGGCTTCTTCGCCGGTGATCGGGGCGCCAGGTGATAGAAGG
This sequence comes from Mycobacteriales bacterium, assembly GCA_038212215.1. Classification (GTDB taxonomy): domain Bacteria; phylum Actinomycetota; class Actinomycetes; order Mycobacteriales; family Jatrophihabitantaceae; genus JALZAI01. The sequence continues at coordinate 63,596 of JBBQUT010000014.1, read as the reverse complement.
TGGTCAGCGCGCGGACGTACGGCGCGGGAGCGCCGATCAGCGCGGCGGACGCGAGCGGGCCGGCTGCGACGAGCACGGCGCGCGGCTGCCAGATGCCCTCGGCCGAGTCGAGCGAACCCGGCCGCACCGTCGTGACGGGAGTGTTGAGGTGCAGGGTGCCCGCGGGTAGGCCGGCGACAAGCTGGTCGGGCAACGCCTGCATCCCGGCCGCCGGCACACCGGGCGTGCCGCGCACGAACGAGCGCACCAGCAATTCGGCCAGGCGCAACGATGTCGCGAACTCGTCCTCGGCTAGTACTCCGGCCAGGAACGGGCGCAGCACCCCGGTGGTCAGCGCACCGGTCAGCCCGCGGGCGCGCAGCCCCTCGGCGAGGCTGGTGTCGGGTTGCCGCTTGATCCGATCCGCTCGACCGAAGCCGACCACGGCCGCCCACCGGGCGAACGCGAGTTTCTCGCGCAGCGAGCCGATGGGCAGGCGCACTGCGCTGAGAGCTTCGCGCGGCATGCGGCGCGGGTCCGCGAGCACCTGGCGGGTGTTGCCGTGCGCGACCATCACGCCGGCCCCGAACGTCCGCAGCTGTAACGCGTCGAGGTCGAAGACGCGCGGCGCTTGCGGGTAGGCGGGGTTGAACAGTTGGAACCCGCGATCGAGCAGCACCCCGTCGACGCGGTCGGTGCGTACCCGTCCACCCGCCGCGTCGCCCGCTTCGAGAACGGCCACCTCCAACCCCGCCGCGCAGAGCAGCCGGGCCGCGTTCAGACCGGCGAGCCCGGCGCCGACGACGACGACGTCCGGCCGGTGCCAGCTGCCCTCGTTCGGCCGGCGGAGCCCGGTCACATTGGTTCGTTCGCTTCGTTCACTCACGGCCGAGCCTCGCTGCGCTCGTTCGGCCGGCGGAGCCCGGTCACATTTGTTCGTTCACTTCGTTCACTCACGGCTGTCGTCGACGAGGTCGGCGTACTCCGGATGATCGCCGATGAATGCGCCGACGAACGGACACACCGGCGTCACTAGCACACCGTGCGCCCGTGCCTCGTCCAGCGCGGCGCGCACGAGCGTGCCGGCGAGGCCGCGTCCCGAGAATGCAGGATCGATCTCAGTGTGCACGAACACCCGCCGGCCCGGCTCTGGCCGATACGCAGCAATTCCGGCTAGTGCACCGTCCACCCACACCTCGTAGCGATTGCGTTCGGGGTCATCAGCCACACTGACTACCGGTTCTGACATGTAGTCGAGCATTGCACTCATCAACGGGCGGTGTGTATGCAACCACGGCGCGGTATTGAGTACCGCTCTGCGCAGGGCCGCTGGGTGCTGCTCGCCACCATCTTGGGCAGCGGAATGGCCCAGTTGGACGCGACGATCGTGAACGTCGCCCTGCCCCGCATCGGTACTGACCTCCACGCCGGTCTCACCAGCCTGCAATGGACGCTCAACGCCTACACCCTCACGCTGTCCGGGCTGCTACTGCTCGGCGGGTCGCTGGGCGACCGGCTCGGGCGGCGGCGGGTATTCGTCGTCGGCACGATCTGGTTCGCACTCGCGTCGGCGGGGTGTGCCGCCGCGCCGACCGCGGAGGTGCTGATCGGCATGCGAGCGCTCCAGGGTGTCGGGGCCGCGCTGCTAACACCGGGTTCGCTCGCCATCATCGAGTCGGCCTTTCGCAAGGAGGACCGAGCCGAGGCCGTTGGCGCGTGGTCTGGTCTCGGCGGTGTGGCCGCGGCCGTCGGGCCGGTGCTCGGCGGGACGCTCGTCGGCGCTGCGTCCTGGGGATGGCGGCTGGCGTTTCTGATCAACGTGCCGATGGCGGCGGCGGTCGTGATCGTCGCGGCGCGGCACGTGCCCGAAAGCCGCGACGAAGAGGCGAGTGGACGCTTGGATCTCCTTGGCCTCGTCAGTGCGGCGCTCGGGCTCGGGCTCGTCATCTACGCGCTGACCGAAGGTGCCCAGCAGCACTGGCCCGCCGCGACCGTCGCGTCCCTGGTGGCGGGCGTCGCCTTGCTCGTCGGATTCGTCTTCACCGAATCGCGCGTCGCCGCGCCGATGATGCCGCTAAGCCTTTTCCGTTCGGCGCAGTTCACCGGCGCGAATGTGGTGACACTGGTCCTGTACGCGGCATTGTCCGGCGCCTTGTTCCTGCTGCCCGTGCAGTTGCAGGTGGTGTCCGGGTTCTCGCCAGTCGCTGCCGGTACTGCTGTGCTGCCGCTGCCTGCGGTGATGTTGCTGCTGTCGGCGCGAATGGGCCGGCTGGCGCAAAAAATCGGACCGCGGCTGCCGATGACGTTCGGACCGATCGTGGCCGGATCCGGCATGGGGCTGCTCGCGAGGATCGGCGCACACTCCGGCTACCTCAGCACGGTGCTGCCTGCTGTGCTGGTGTTCGCGCTCGGGCTCTCGGCAACCGTGGCGCCGTTGACGGCGACAGTGCTCGCCGCCGCCCCCGAGCATCAGGTCGGCGTCGCCTCGGCGGTCAACAACGACATCGCACGCACCGCCGGGTTGCTCGCTGTGGCTGTGTTACCGGGGATCGCCGGCATCACCGAGTCCAGCTACGCGCAGCCCGCTCTGCTCTCGATCGGCTTTCACCACGCCGTGCTCATCGCCGCCGGTCTGTGCGTGCTCGGCGGCGTGCTGTCGTGGCTGATGATTCGCAACGATGTGCTGGACAGCGATACCGATGCTCCGCACGACCAGGCAGTCAGCAGGGGGCGCCCGACGCTTGGTGCGCCGCACGCCCGTCCCCGTTGATGGCGGCCTGCCTATCGTTCAGTTGGGGTTCGGGTAGACGTCGATGTCGGTCGCTTTGGTGCTGAGCCATATCGGTTTGCCGTTGGTCAGGTCGAGGTCGGCGACGGCGTCGGGGGTGATGTCGACGAGTGCGGATGGGGTGCCGCTGATTTGGGCGCGGACGCGGTCGGTGAGCAGTTCTAGTCCGGTGACGGTTCCTTGCCAGGTGTTGCGTGGGCTGGAGTGTTCGGGTCTGGCGGTGTGCAGGGCGATGGCGGTGGGTCGGATGGCGACGAGTACGCGGCCGGTCGGGGTTGGCTCGTTGGTCGGGGTGTGGTCGGGGTTGGGAGTGCCGGCGGCGATGAGCGTTCCGCCGTCGTCGAGGGTGACCTCACCTGATATTGCGCGGGTTCCGGGGTAGAGGTTGAGGCCGACGAGGCGGGCGATGTATTGGGTGGCGGGGCGGCGGGCGACCTCGGCCGGGGCGCCGTGTTGCACGATCCGGCCGTCCTCGATGACGATCAGCCGGTCGGTCATGATCATGGCTTCGAGCGGGTCATGGGTGACGAGCAGGGTGGGTCCGGGAAACTCACTCAGGTGCCGGCGTAGCTCGGCGCGGACTTCGAGCTTTGTGCGGGCGTCCAGCGCCGCGAGGGGTTCGTCGAGCAGGAGCAGGCCGGGATCTGCGGCTAGGGCGCGCGCGAGGGCGACGCGCTGGGCTTGTCCGCCGGACAGCTGGGCCGGTTTGCGCCCGGCGAGTTCGCTGATGCCCAGCCGGTTGAGCCACCGCTCGGCGACGCGGCGCGACCCTTTTCGACCGGCCCGTCGGCAGCGCGCAGGAAAGGCGACGTTGTCGCGCACGCTCAGGTGCGGGAAGAGCCGGTAGTTTTGGAAGACGAAGCCAATCGGTCGCTGATCGCCGGGCACGAACACGTCGGCCTGAGCGTCGTCGAGGGTCTCTCCGTCGAGGATCAGTCTTCCGTCGGTGAGCGCGGTCAGCCCGGCTATCGCGCGAAGCAGGGTTGTCTTGCCCGCGCCATTGGGGCCGAGTACACCGAGTACCTCGCCAGGGTTCACGAAGAAATCTACGTCCAGGCAGAACGAGCCCCGCTCGACCGTGCCCCGAATCGTCAGCGTCCCGGACGCGGTGCGCCCAACGGATCCGATGTTGGCGGCGGCGCCGTGCTTGGTCATAGCGAGGGTCCCCGTAGCCAGCGATCGCGCAGGGCGGCGAGAACGACGACGGCGACGAGCAGCAGCACCAGGCTGAGGGCGATGGTGGCTTCGGGGTCTGTTTCGAAGGCGTTGTAGACGGCGAGCGGCATGGTTTGGGTGGTGCCTTTGAAGTTGCCGGCGAAGGTGATGGTGGCGCCGAACTCGCCTAGCGCTCGCGCCCAGCACAGGGTCGAGCCGGCCAGTAACGACGGGGCGATCAGGGGCAGGGTGACCCGGCCGAAGATGGCCAGGCGGGAGGCGCCCAGGGTGACGGCCGCCTCCTCGAGTTCGCGGTCGGCGGAGCGCAGAGCGCCTTCAACGGTGACGACCAGGAATGGCATCGCCACAAATGTCTCGGCCACGATCACGCCGAGCGTGGTGAACGGGAGGGTCAGCCCGAACCACTGATCCAGGTATCGGCCCACTACCCCGTTACGGCCCAGCGCCAGCAGCAGCGCGATACCTCCCACGACGGGCGGTAGCACCAGCGGCAGAGTGACGAGCGCTCGCAGCAGCCCGATCCCTGGCATGTGTATGCGCGCCAGAATCCACGCCAGTGGCACGCCGAGGATCAGCGACGCCACGGTGGCGGCCGTGGCGCACTCGAGGGACAGCCGAAGCGCGGTGAGTACCTGGCTGTCGGACAGCAGTTTGCCCAAGCCTCGCCACGGGGCGCGGATGAGCAGAGCAAGCAGCGGCAGCAGCAGAAACGCGAAACCGATCGCCGCGGGCGCCACGATCAGTACCGGTGCCCCCCGGCCGCCCGGCGCCGCCCGCCGCAGTCGCCGAAGTTTGCCGCCGGGATCCGAGCCGGTCAGGGCTTCGCGAACCCGGCCGCGGCGAGGACGCCTTGCCCGGCAGGCGACAACACGTAGGCGACGAAGGCTTGCGCGGCAGCTGAATTCGCAGCCTTGCTCAGTGCCGCGATCGGGTACTCGGTCGAGGCGTCGAGGTTGGCCGGGATGACTACGCCCTTCACCTTCGAACCGGCCGCCTTGACGTCGGTGACGTAGACGACGCCAGCGTCTACCTCGCCCAGCTCGACCTTGGTCAGGGTGGACTTCACATTCTGCTCCAGCGTTACCGGCTTGACCTTGATCTTGGCGTTGCTGAACACCTGCGCGGCGGCCGCCCCGCACGGCACGGTGGGCAAGCACAGCGCCACCTTCACCCCGCCCTTGGCGAGATCAGCCACGCTGGTCACGTTGGCGGGATTCTTGGGCGGGACAGCGATCTCCATGAAGTTCTTCACGAAATTGGTCGACGTGGATGCCCCGCCGGCGTCGCTGACCTGCGTCATGTTCTTCGGTGAGGCCGAGGCGAACACGTCGGCCGGAGCGCCCTGGTTGATCGAATTCGCCAGATCCGAACTCGCCCCGAAGTTCAGTTTCACCGTTGTGCCGGGGTGTGCCGCCTCGAATTGCTTACCTACCGTGGTGAACGCCTCGGTCAATGAGGACGCAGCGAAGACACTAACGGTGCCCGACACCGCCTCAGTCGATTTGGACCCGCCCGCCGCGGAGTTGGTGGGCGGGGTCGACTTCTTGCTTGAGGAACACCCCGCAACCAACAGGACGCTCGCCGCCGCGATGGCGGTGAGGATCAGAGTACGACGCTGCATGGGGCTCTCCTTGATCGATGGTTTGCGGCGGGCCAACGGAGTCGACGGCCTACGTGGGCACGGCGGCGACTATAGCCGCAGCTGCGGACCATATCCACCAATCCGTCGGCAGACGCGACGGAGATGCCGTCGATGACCCGAGCATGCGGTGGGCGCGTAGGCGCTGGGAAGCGCGGATCGGCGCCCGGATACGCGTGATGTGGCGCGTCACCGCGCCCCACCGGACGCGGCTGTGGTCCCGTCGTCCACAGGCATCGGTGGTTCCGCCCCGGCGCTACGGTTCGCTACAACAACGTTCGAGCAAACCGGAGGAACAACATGCGCCTGTCCACCCGTAACCAACTCACCGGCACCATCGCGGCCATCGAGATCGGCTCGGTCATGAGTGTCGTGAAGGTCGATCTCGATGGGGGCCAGCAGGTGACCGCCTCGATCACGAAAGACGCCGTCGAGGATCTCGGCCTCGAAGTCGGGACACCCGTCACCGCCCTGATCAAGTCGACCGAGGTCATGCTGGGCGTCGAGTAGCAGCGCGCTTGGAACTGGGCTCTCGCGCGACCGGCACGCCCCTATGCGTGCGGCAGATCGTAGGTGAGCCATGCAGTCCTGGTCGCAATCGAGTCATACAGTCGCTGCGCGGTGATGTTGTCCGCCGCCGTTATCCAGCGAACGACATTGCACTGCTCTTGCTCAGCAATCTCGCCGAGGGCCCCGATCAGAGCGCGGCCCGCGCCGCGACCGCGGTGTACAGGATCAGTGAACAGATCATCAAGGAATATCCCGACTCCACCGGACGACGGACGTGCGAAGCGCCGGTAGTGCGCAAGGCCGACCAGCTTGTCACCAAAGGCTGCACCCAGCGCGCACGTCTCGTGAGCGGGGTCGTGAATCCACGACCAGACCCTGCTCACGACGGCGTCGTCCGGCTCGAGCCGGTAGAAGTCGCGGTAGGAGCGGAACATCGTGGCCCAGCGCTCATAGTCGTCCGGGCCCAGCGGGCGGACGAGCAGCGCGTCGGCAGTCATGAGTGTCAGGATGCCGCAACTGGCGACCGCCCGGACGGCGAGGGCCCGTCCCGACACTCTTGCGCACCCACGGCCGAAGCCGGGTCGCTGGTCATGTCGGCGCGCGCGCCGGTGCGCTCGGCCCCGATACCGGCGACGACGACGAGCAGGACCCCGAACAACGCGCTCACCTGCGGGATTTGGCCGAGCGCGACCAACCCGATGACGAGCGCGATGGCGGGTTCGATGCTCATCAATGTGCCGAATGCGGCGGCGGTCAATCGCCGAAGTGCCAGCAGTTCCAAGCTGAACGGAAGCACCGGCAGCAGCAGCGCGAGGCCCAACCCGATGGCAATCAGTTGCCAGTCCAATCGAGGGAAAACGCTTGGCCCGACAGTGATCGTCGCGACAAGCGCCGCGATCGGCATCGAGATCGACAGCGCGCGCAACCCGGTCACCTCGTCACCGGCGCGCTGGGTCAGCAGGATGTAACTCGCCCAACACGCGGCGGCGGCCAGCGCGAGAAGAACGCCGCCAGCATCAGTGTGGCCGTGCCACGGCTCGGTGAGCAGCAGTACCCCGCCGGCGGCGACCGGGGGCCAGATCCGCGCGGCGGCGCGGCCCCGCGCGACGGCGACTCCCAACGGTCCCAGGAATTCGAGCGCGCTCGCGGTTCCGAGCGGCAGCCGCGCGACGGCGGCCATGAATAGCATCGTCATGGCCGCAGTGGTCACACCGAGCACGACACAGGTCAGCAATGCCGAACGGGTGAACCGTGTGCGCCACGGACGGCCAATGATCAGCAGCAGCACACCGGCCCAGACCAGGCGCAGCCATGCGGCACCCTCGGCACCGATCTGGTTGAACAGACCGACCGATGCAGCGACGCCCAGTTGCACGAAGCACATCGCGGCCAAGGCCATCGACATGCCGACGCGCGCGTGAGTGCTGGCAGTCGCGGACATCCATCGAGTAGACCCCTTCGAACCGTCCACGTCCACGTAACAATGCTGAACAATCCGTTCACGAATCATGCACAATAAAATGGTGGACACCCGCCGCCTGCACGTCCTGCTCGAGCTTTCGCGGCACGGTTCGATGCGGGCGGTCGCCGAAATGCTCGACACCACCACTTCGAGCGTGTCCCAGCACATCGCGGCACTCGCCCGCGACGTAGGAACGGCGCTCGTCGAGCCCGACGGCCGACGGGTGCGGCTCACGCCGGCCGGTCGGCGCCTTGCCGAGCATGCGGTGACCATTCTCGCCGCTGTTGAGGCTGCCCGCGTCGATCTCGACGCCGACGCGGAACCCGTCGGCACGGTGCGTGTCTCCGGATTCGTCACCGCCATCCGCGACTTGCTGCTGCCGATCGTCGTCGCGCTGGCCCAGAGCCACCCGAAACTGACCATCGTCGTCTACGAGCACGAACCGGCCGAAGCGTTCGGCCTGCTCGCCACGGACGCCATCGATCTCGCCCTGACCTACGACTACAACCTCGCGCCAGCAGGCTTCGACGCGACGCTGGATTCGGTCGCGCTCTCCTCAGCGCGGTGGGGTCTCGGCGTCCCGTCCGGGGCCGGTCGGACGGCGCGGGGAAACTCGCTGGCGGTGTTCAACGCTTTTCGCGCCCAGGACTGGATCGGCAACTCCCGTAACCGCGCCGACGAAGACGTCGTGCACCTGATCGCGTCGATGGCGGGCTTCCGGCCGCGCGTGACCCATCAGTGCGACAGCCTCGATCTGGTCGAGGAACTGATCGTCGCCGGCATGGGTGTCGGCATGCTGCCTGCAGAGCGCCGCACCCGACGTGGCGTGGCGCTGCTGCCTCTCGCGGGGCCAGAGGTGCTGATGCGCACCTACGCGGTCACCCGGCGAGGCCGCGACGCCTGGCCTCCGCTCGCGCTCGTCCTCGATCGGCTGCGGGCATGAGCGTGGCGTGTCGGTTGAGCTGACCTACTGCTCAAGACGGAGCTGGTACCACCGGGTATCGATCCACCGGTCGAACTTCCGGCCGACCTCCCGCAGAATCCCGATCAGCTCGAAGCCGAGCGATTCGTGCAGCCCGACCGACGCGGGATTCGGCTCCGCCACGACCGCCACGGCACTGTGCATCCCGTCCGCGCGAAGCAGTGCAAGCAGTTGCGAGTAGGCCAGCCCGCCCAAACCCTGGCCCACCGCCTCCGGCGCGAAGTACACCGACGTCTCACGAGTGCGCGCGTAGGCCGGCCGGGGACGAAACCGGGTCGAGTAGGCGTACCCGACCACCACCTTCGCCTCCTCAACGACGACGACATGGTCACCGGACTCGACGCTCGCAAACTTCTCGTGCCAATAGGACAGCGGCGGGTCAGTCACGTCGAACGTTGCGACGCTCTCCCGAACCGCGTGCCCGTAGATGCGCGCGATCGCCGGCACGTCATCCGGGGTAGCGGGTCGGAGCACTGGTGACACCGCCTCACCGTAGAACACCGGTGAACCGGCCGCGGGTATCCGTTTGATCGGCATGCTCGTGGACGCGGACGGGCGCGGTCCGCCAGGATGGCACCCATGTCGCAGTCCGCGCTGCGCAGCTCCCGCGTCACCCTCGTCCCATTGGCCGACGAACACCTCGAGCATGAGGTCGAGCTCGACTCCGACAGCGCGGTGATGCGCTACCTCGGCGACGGCCGGGCGCGAAGCCGGGACGAGGTCGAGCAGCTGCACCGGCGCCGGCTGGCGGCAGCGGCCCGGGTGCCCGGCCTCGGATTCTGGGCAGGGTTCGTGGCCGCAAAGTTCGTCGGCTGGTGGATTCTCGAGCCTCCCGAGCGCGTTGATCAAGGCCACGTGGATGGACCGGCTGAGCTTGGTTACCGGCTGCTACCGCGGTATTGGCGACAAGGCCTGGCGAGCGAAGGCGCGCGCGAGCTGATCCGCCACGGCTTCGACGATCTCGGCTTATCCCGCATTTTCGCGGAAACCATGGCGGTCAATGCCGCCTCTCGCGCGACCATGGTCTCGGCCGGCCTGACATACGTCCGGACGTTCCGCGTCACCTGGGACGAACCGATCGCCGGCAGCGAATACGGCGAAGTCGAGTACGCACTTACCAGAGATGAGTGGCTCCGCCGCCGCGCTACGCACCGGTCGTGATCGCCGAGGCGCGCCGTCGCCGGCGGGAAAATGCTATCGGCGAGTGAGAATCCCGCGGCGGCGCCCGGAGATCGCGAGCGTGAAACCGAACGCGACCAACGCGACGACGAAGAGCCAGAACAGGCCCTTGATGATGAACCCGATGACCCCGAGCGCAACCCAGATCGCGAGCAGAACCAGCAAAACCTTCGCTACCGACATGACGGCCTCCTTCTATGAGTACAACCGCGTAGACCCGCGCGCGGTTCCCGCAACCGCCTCCGGCTCAGTATCCGCGCTGGTCGCCGACGAACAATTCTGAGCGGAATTGCGATGGTATCGGGGGCAGTCCCCACCAGAGACGTTGTCCACAGGTAGGGCCGCGCGTTAGGCGCGGGCGCCAATTGCCCTTACGCTGCGCTGATTGCTCATGGCGGGTTGGCCGTACGGATGGGGGTACGGATGCCTACGGGGCGCACGATCGTCGAGACCGAAGTGCGTGAGCTGGTGCGCCGCCGAGGGCTCGATCCGGTGGCCGAACCGGCGACCGTGGCCCGCATGGTCGAGGCGAGTATGTCCGACTACCTCGACCGCAGCACGACCTCGCAGCTGCCTCCGCTCGGCGACGTCCGCGAGGTCGCGCGGGCGGTGCTCAACGCGGTCGCCGGATTCGGCCCGCTGCAACCTTTCCTCGACGACCCGACGATCGAGGAGATCTGGATCAACGAGCCCGGCCGGGTGTTCGTCGCCCGGCGCGGGCGCTCCGAACTGACCACGCTGATCTTGTCCGGCGACGAGCTGGCTGAACTCGTCGAGCGGATGCTGCGGACGTCCGGACGGCGTATCGATTTGAGCACCCCGTTCGTCGACGCGATGCTTCCCGATGGTTCGCGCCTGCATGTGGTGATCCCGTCCATCACGTTGCGGCACATGGCGGTGAACATCCGCAAATTCGTGCTCGGACTGACCTCGGTCGAGGAGTTGGTTGCGGTGGGCTCGCTCACCGAGCACGCCGCTAATTTCCTGGAAGCCTCCGTCGCTGCCGGGCTCAACATTCTTGTGGCAGGCGGCACCCAATCGGGCAAGACGACGATGGTCAACACCCCGATCCGGCATGTGTTGTGACCGTTCATGGTGCGGCACTTGACCTCGCCGCAACGACAAGGTCGGCAATCCCGCTCGGCTAGTCCTCGGCCCTGGCGTCGGCTGCCCGGTGTAGCCGAAAATACCGACCGCTCCGGGCAGCCAATGCGGGTGCAGGGAACGGTCTTCCGGTACGTCCGTACCGGCGACGTGATCATCGTGCGTGCGTGATTGTCGGGCTTTAGCTTCTTCGGTTACGCTCACACCGGTCTGGACGTTCCGCCTGGACGAACGCCACCTGCACCACGCGCCGCCGCTGCCAGTCGAGCAGCGCAACGGCTGGTCTGCGCGCTCGGACCAACGCCACGCATTCACGCCGTTCCGGGCACCGACATCCGACTGCACATCGTGCACATCGTGCACCTCGACCTCGCCGTGCCGTCGGCGGCACTGCTGGAGCAGGTCGCCGCGCTGGTTCAGCGAGTACGGTCCGCGACCGGCACCCTATCGGTGCCCCGACGGTGCGTTGATCTCGCCGAGGACTGCCGAGTGTCGGACACCGCGTCCGTTGTAGGCCGGTGCGCGAGCGATCCGTTCGAAGTCGTCGCGGTCGTAGATGTACTGAGTCGTCCTGACCGGTCTTGCGGCGGGCAGCAGGCCGGCTTTGCGCCAGTTGACCAATGTGGCGTAGGAGATGCGGGCGAATGTGCATGCTTCGCTGGCGTAGAGCCACTCGCGTTGCTCGACAGGCCAGTGCCGGTACAGCCGCGGTTGTTTGGTCGGCGGTGTCGGCGGCGGCGTCACAAGCAGACCCGGTGCGATGCGGGCTGTGCGCTGCCGCGCTCGGGCGATACGGCCGTGCAGCGTCCGGTCCGGGACGCCGAGCGCCTGGGACAACTCCGGGATCGACCAGCCAGCGTCGGTAGCGGTGAGCAACAGCGCAGCGCTTCCGTGCGCGGCTCGGCGATGCTGCGCGAGACCCTGGGCCGCTTGTTCGACTCGACGCATGGCGCGCAGCACGGCCACGAGGTCGGCGGGCACGGCGCGCAGCATCGGCACGGCTCCACCGTAGGCCCGCGGGCATGGCGCGGGCGCTCCAGCTGTGTGCGCAGCGCCCGCTGGCAGATTGTGGAGGCAGGCAGCGCCGTCACTAGGAGCTCAAGTCGTGGCCGGCGGGGATGCGGGTGATCATCCGCAAGGAACGACCGCACCCCGGCGCCCAGCTGCGGCTCACCGATCCTGACGGGATGCGGGTCACCGCGTTCGCCACCAACACTGCCCGAGGCCAGCTCGCCGATCTCGAACTGCGCCACCGACGCTGGGCCCGCTGCGAGGACCGCATCCGCATCGCCAAAGACACCGGACTGCGCAACCTGCCGCTGCATGACTTCAACCCAGAACCAGATCTGGTGCGCCATCGTCGCCCTCGCCGTCGAGCTCACCGCCTGGCTGCAGATGCTCACCCTGCACGCTCACCACGCACGCCGGTGGGCACCCAAACGCCTACGGCTACGGCTGTTCAGCGTCGCGGCGCGTCTGGCCGACCACGCCCGCGGCAGACAACTGCACCTCTCGCGCACGCGCCCTGGGCTGAGCTGCTGGCGCAGATGATCACCACGCTGCAGTCCCTGCCGGCGCCCGGTTGAACGACGATCATCTGCCCCGACGAACCAGAACACCACCGGCCAGTGGAACCGGCGAGAACCCAAGCGGCCTCGGGCGAACCCGTCACACCCCAACGGCAAAATCACCCCAACGGCGCGACACCGCACCGAACACCATGATCAACAACGGGGTCGTGGAAGATCCGGGCTACGCGCGCATTCCTCCATGAGTCAACGACTACCCCTACGCGCGCACTTTTGATGAATCAACGCGGAACCTTGACGGCACATCGACGCGAGAGGAGCCTGATTGACAGGCGCGTTTCGATCTGAGCGCGTTCAGGCTTTGACTCACGTCCGCTCATCGACGACCACGAGCGTTTACCGGTAGGAGGTGACACTTTGCTCGGCAAGCGAATCACAATTGTAACTCGGTCGGTCAGCGAATATTGCGGCATCGCGAGTTATACAGAGTACTTGCTTGCCGGTATTAACCAGTCAGGCGTCCACGGCATCCAATTGTCCGTTGTGGCTTGTGGCCGAGAAGAGATTCGCGACTATCCGAACGTCGAGTCTTATCAGTCAGTAACCGAACCGGTCAGCTTCGACGAAATCTATGTTTCGGTAGCACGAACTAAGCCCAACGTCGTACACATTCAGCATGAGTACGGGATATTTGGGGCCGATGAGCAATTCATCCAGCTCTTGCGTCGCTTGCGTGACCTCAATTGCGCGATAATAGTCACGATGCACACCGTGCATACCAACCTGAGTGTAGATCTCGGCTGCGGGTGGACGCGCGGATTCTCTCTGAGCGGTGCCTCTATCGAGGCGTACCAGCGACGCCTGGGTGAACTGGCCGATCTGATAATCGTGCACCACGATACCTCGATCAGACGGACACTAATTCGTCAGGGAGTGCCATCGCACAAGGTGACAACTATCCCGCACGGGAGCCTCTTAGTCGAGCGTCGAAGCGCGAGGGGCTCTGGCGGAGTGGATCTTCCGATTGGTCGGCCATTGATTGTCGTTCCCGGATACCTTCGGAAATCGAAGAACGTTGAGATGGTAATCGATGCATTCGCCCGCGTAGCGGCCGAACGTACTAGCGCTATGCTGTGGATTGGCGGCTTCCTACGAGGCGAACCACTACCCGAGGCGCGCGCGTACGTCGATCGCTGCGCCGCACGAGCGGCTGATCTCGGCTTACGTGACAACTTCATCATTGCGAGAGACCCCGTATCAGAGGAGGGCATGACCCAGGTTCTCAGCGCGGCGGACGCGGTGCTGTGCGTGTACGACGAGGACACCCGGTCGACAAGCGGCATCCTGCATCGAGCGATTGGGGCTGGAGCGATAGTCGTGGGATCGCGTACGCCGAAGTTCCAAGAGCTCGCTGAAATCTGCGACGAGTTGCTGGTCAACCCCAATCGCCCCGCCGAACTCGCAGAGCTCCTCGGAAGAATCCTCGACGACCCCCCCTTCGCCGCTGCGGTTCGAAATGTATTGGCTGAGTTGGCGGCACGCACGGCATGGCCCGTTGTCGCAACCACCCACCTCAGAACGTACGAAGACACCCTTAAAATGCTCATCACTGACCCTCGCCTGATGGTGTTGACAGGCACAGAACTGACGCCATCGGTGCCAGCGGCGCGTTAGCATTCAGACACATCGATCTAGCGCTCGGGATGGAGTTTGGCGTGCATCGGCTTGTTCAGGCGGAATTTCTAGAGCCTGGTGACGGCTCATTGGGCGACGAACCACTGGTGATTCATCAGCGCTCCGAGCTCACGCGAAGCATGGACCTCGCCGTCTTTGTGCACGGCCTAGGCGGGCGTCGATACGGTCGCCGGTCGACATGGGGTCAGTTCCCACGATTACTGTTCAGCGAGTTGCCGAGTATTGACATTGGGATGTTCGCCTACAGGTCGCTCTCGAGGCGCGTCCGCTTTCGGCGATCTGCTCCTCTCGCTTCCGAAGCTGAGGTACTCGCCGGCATTCTCAGGCAAGCAGCACCATATCGTCGGATTATTCTAATCGGGCACAGCATGGGTGGGCTCGTCGCCAAGATTGCGGTCAAGCACCTTGTTGACGCAGGAACCTTCCGGCATTCGCCGCGAGTCAGTGGATTGATACTCATGGCCACGCCTCAAGCAGGCTCACTTCGGGTACCTTGGCTAGCCCGGCATTTCACGACGGACGGTCAAGCTTTGGCTGCACATGGCGAATTAGTGACTCAGCTCAACACTTTCTTCACGAGCCGCTTGGTCATAGACGGCTCCGAGCGAGCCGACCGAGAAAGTCTTGCGGTCTGGGCAGTCTTAGGATCTACCGACTATTGGGTCGACACCCTGAGTGCGAGTCTCGGTGTGCCATCAAGCCGGACGATCAGGGTGCGTGGTAGTCACAGTGCGATCGTCAAGCCACTATCGCGCGACGCGGACGCGTTTCGCTTCGTTGCCCAGTGTGTTAGGGACGTCTCGCGTCTTGGCGAGCCCGTTTACGATTTCACGGCGACGGTCATGCGAGATTCGGTCCCAGCCGTCGGAACGTTCGTTGACCGCACTAGTCTGCTGAAAGAAGTCGACGACTTTTTCGTTGACGAGGCGCGTCGGCTGTTCATCTTGGCAGGCCCGCCCGGCTGGGGCAAACGGTATATCGCAGCGAAAGCGCTTGCTCAACATCGGGCATTGTTCGAAGATGTGTTATGGATAAGCTGTTCGGACGCTGATGGCACCGCAAGCTTTTTTCTTGCGCAGGTGCATGCGGTCCTAGCTGAGCACGGCGATAGCGCTCTTCAAGGTCTGTGGCAAAATCCGCAATCTTCTCGGCCTCGGGAGTTGCTGGCGCAACTTTTAGGCGCGCTGACGCGCAAGCGATACTTAATAGTATTCGACCGGTTACATCATTGGCTTGACTCCACAGGGCAGATACGAGATCCGGTGTTGCGCCAGATTGTGAAGAAAATTCTGACATCGGCAAATATTGCAAAACTGATTGCAACAAGCCAAACGTTGCCCGTGCTGGATCCGAGTCGTGTCGAAATCCCGATTGGCGTGACGACAGAGCGAAGAGTGACCGGTCTGGATCCGGCGGGCGCCGTGGAGCTGCTCCGAGCTTCCGGAGCATCCGTGCTCGACGAAGCAACCTTGCGCAGAGCTGCCGCGCAGTACGGTGCGATGCCATCAGCACTGCGGGTGTTCGGGGCACGGATATCACAGGGCGGCGGAAGCCCTCAGGAGCTGTTTGAGTCGTCGGAGGTCGAGATCGCAGTGGATGCGCTATGGAGTCAGTCCCTGGCCGAGCTGCCGCCAGACGCGCGGAGCTTGCTGGATCAGCTTGCTGTCTTGCGAGTTCCGATTCTCCGCACGGATCTGGACAAGCTCGTTCCTGGCTCAGGAGTGGCGTTTTCGGTCCTTGTCCAGCGGCTCTTCGTCGAGTTTGATTCCGAAGGCGGCACGATCGTTGTAACGGAATCGGCGCGTCGGATTGCCTGTCACGCCATGACCTCGGGCACCGCCGATTGGTCTCACCGTCGTGCGGCGCAGTACTACCGGCTGGTTCGAGGTATGGCGCCACCGACAGACTTACACGAATCCAAAGCAGGTTTGGAGGAGGTGTTTCATCTCGTCGCGGCCCGCGACCCCGACTCGGCCGCATTGGCTTTGTTGTGGGCGGGTCCAGCTCTGCTCCGATGGGGATACGCCGATATCGTTGAGCGTGAGGCACGCGGCGTAGCCGTTGCTTCAAAGAGTGCGGCGGCTATTGCGCAGTCTGCTTTCTTCCTTGGCGAAGTCGCGGATTTGCAGGGTCGCTATGACGAAGCAGCGGCCCACTTCCAGAACAGTCAGGACGCCGGTCATTCGGCCGGACTGTCCTCACTCGTTGCGCTTGCGCTGTACCGGCTTGGGCGCATCGCTTCGGCGCGCGGACGCCTCGGAGAGGCAGAAGACTATCTAGACCGATGCCTTGAAGCATGCGCCGAATCCGGGGTCACCGAAGGCTGGGCCGGCGCAATGCTAAGCCTCGCATGGGTACATCGGCAGCGCGGCGCGTCGGTCGATGACGTTCGCCAGGGGTTTGACGCGGCGCTCTCCAAAGCACGGCAAACCGGCGACTTTCAGGTCGAAGCGTCGGCACATCGAGAACTCGGCTTTCTGGCCTGGGATCGACTCGGTGACGAGGCGCTGGCCCGAGAACATTATGTAACAGCGCGCACCATCAGCGAGCGGCAAAAGGAAGCCAAGGAGTTGGGCGCCGTACACGCCGTTCTCGGATATCTGGAAGTGCAATGGGGCAACGTAGATGCTGCAGCCGACCACTCGTGGGAAGCAATACGAATCGCGAACGCCATCGGTGATAGCCACATGCTTGCCACCGCCTACGATCACCTCGGTCTCGCCTGGGAGGCGCGCGGGGACTTCGACGGAGCCGCGCAGTGGTACCAGCGGAGTAGTCAGAAAGAGGAGCAGATCGGCAACCCCAGCGGCCTGGTGATCACGGGACTGCATCTCGCCGTCGTGCTTCGAAAGCAAGGTCGACCCGCCGAGGCGGCAGCTGAGCTCACAAACGCTCGGAGGCTCGCCGAGATGTACGGCCTGGTGGACCTACAGTCGCAAGTCGCGGCAACTCAAGTGGCGCTCGGAGAGGATCGTCCGTAGGGCTAACGATGGTGAGCGCCCAGCCTCTCGCTCCGATTAGATTCGCGCATCAATATTATGGGCCGCTCGGAACTGAGGGTGGGGTGGATGCAACGCCCGGCAGTCACTGAGCGTCGAGGCGGGTCGAGGCCGTCCAGAATCGGTACCGAACAAGCACACCCTTCAGAGGGACCTCGACGCCGGCCGAGCCTACGTCGTGCTGTGCGCGGCCCAGGATGTACTGCGTGCGCACGGATGCCTTGTTCAACCACGACGGCGTTCACGTGCTCGACCTCGCCGACCGCGATGGCCATCTGCTGCTGATGGTCGAGACATCCTCAGTGGCACTAATGGCTTCTGCCGGGCCTGTTTGGCAGGCTCGGCTCTGGTAGCGGCTGGCGGGTCAGCACTCTTGGGCACTGATCTTCGATGAGGTCTTGCAACAGACCGTGCGCCTGCTGGTCGTGAGGAGATGTAACCGCTGCTGGGATGTCGTGGCCCCGGGCATTGTTGCCGGTGAGCACTTGACCATTAGGACGCTGGATATCTCCTCCGCGCTGCTGGGTTCTGGCCGGGCGAGGTGTGGAGGTTGCGGGTGTTGTTCGTTGGAAATGACTGGGCTGAAGATCATCACGATGTAGAGATCGTCGATGAGCAGGGTCGCAGATTGGCGCGGCGGCGGCTGCCCGAGGGTCTGGAGGGGATCACGCGGCTGCACGCGTTGATCGGCCAATTCTGTCCGGACGAATGGGCCGAGCTGGACCCTGCTGAGGCGGCGTCGCGAGTCAAGGTCGGGATCGAGACCGACCGTGGGCAGTGGGTGCAAGCGTTGATCGCGGCCGGGTATGAGGTGTTCGCGATCAACCCGATGTCGGTGGCTCGCTACCGGGAGCGGCACTCGACCTCCGGGGCGAAGTCCGATGCCGGGGATGCGCATGTGCTGGCCGAGATCGTGCGTCTGGACCGGGCGCATCACCGGCCGATGGCCGGGGACTCGGAACTGGTCGAGGCGATCAAGCTGGTAGCCCGCAGCCATCAGAGCCTGGTCTGGGACCGGACCCGGCACGTGCTGCGGCTACGAGGTGTGCTGCGGGAGTTCTTCCCCGCGGCGCTGGATGCCTTCGCCGAGCTGGACGCGCCGGACGCTCTCGAGCTGCTCGCCGCCGCGCCCGACCCGGATCGGGCTGCCCGCCTGTCGATCGCAAGGATCACCGCAGCGTTACGGCGAGCGAACCGGCGCAGCGTAGGGGACAAGGCCGCGCGGATCCAATCGGTGCTGCGGGCGCCAGAGTTGCGTCAACCCGCCCAGGTGCAGGCAACGTTCGCGGCGATCGTGACCAGTCAGGTCCGGCTCCTCGCCGTCCTCAATGGCGAGATCGCTCAGCTGGGTGAGGTGGTGGCCGGCCATTTTGGCCGTCACAGGGAGGCTGAGATCTACACCAGCCAACCCGGCCTCGGTGTCATCCTCGCGGCCCGGGTGTTGGCCGAGTTCGGCGATGACGGCAACCGCTTCGGCGATGCCAAGGCACGCAAGAACTACGCCGGCACCTCACCGATCACCCGCGCCTCAGGCACCCGCAAGATCGTGCTGGCCCGCTACGCACGCAACGCACGTCTTGGCGACGCCGTCCAGCAGTGGGCCTTCGGCTCCCTGAAAGGATCACCCGGCGCCCGCGCCTACTACAACGCGCTTCGAGCCCGCAACATCGGCCACCAGGCAGCGCTACGCCAACTCGCCAACCGCCTCGTCGGCATCCTGCACGGCTGCCTGAAAACCGGCCTCCTCTACGACGAAACGACCGCCTGGGCGCACCATCGAACCGCTGCTGCTTGACTTCGAAAAACCTGGGATGTCTGTTGCGTTGGTCGGGTCCGTGAGCCGGCAGAATGCTCGGATGATCACCTCAAGGTCGTCGGCGTCGTCCGCTCCGGCTGGCTACCGGTTCCCGCGTGAGGTGATCGCTGTTGCGGTGCGCTGGTATCTGCGCTACGGCCTGTTCTACCGCGACGTCGAGGAGTTGCTGGCCGAACGCGGCATCGTGGTCGACCACGTCACGATCTATCGATGGGTGCAGGCGTTCACGCCGGTGTTCATCGACGCCGCCCGACTGGCCCGCCACGCCGCCGGTAGCAGGTGGTTCGTCGATGAGACCTACGTCAAGGTCGCCGGCCGCTGGACCTACCTCTACCGGGCGGTCGATCAGCACGGGCAGGTCATCGACGTGCTGGTGTCCGAGCATCGCGACACCGCGGCGGCGCGGGAGTTCTTCACCCGCGCGCTGCGCCTCGGGCCGTCGCCGGACGAGGTCACCACAGACCGGGCACCGGTCTACCCTCGCGTGCTCGATGAACTCGTCGCGGCTGCTCGGCATGTCACCGAGCAGTAAGCCAACCACGTCGTGGTAGCCCATCATGGCCGGCTCAAAGCCCGACTACGCCCGATGCGCGGACTCAAACGGCTGTCCTCGGCGCGGACCGTCTCGGCCGGGCACGCGTTCGTGCAGAACCTGCGCCGCGCCCACTACGCGATCACGGCCGACCTGCCCGCACATGATCGGGTACGCGTCGCGTTCGACGAACTCGCAGCCTGCCTCTGATTCGGGCAGTACCCGTATCCAACTCAATCGGCACGCCCGACCATCGTCAACGCAACAGCGCCGTCGTAGGTGGTGCCGTTCTGCCAGCAGCGCCAGAGGATGCGGGTCCAGCGGGCGCCGATGCCGCGCAGCGCCCGGTTGTGTTGTTGTCCGCGGTCACGGGCTTGCTGGTAGGCCTCGTGGGCCCAGTCGTTCTCGCGGACGGCGACGAAGGCCCACCAGTCGATGGCGTGGCGCATCCGCTTGTTCGCGGCGTAGCGGAAGCTTACGTGTCGGCTGCGTCCGGACGATCGCGTGACCGGAGCGGTGCCGGTCTCGGCGAGCAGCACGCCTGGGTTCGGGAACCGGGCTCGGTCTTCGCCCATCTCGGCGAGCATGATCGCGGCGGTGACCTCGCCCATACCGGGGAAGCTCAGAAAGATCGCCGCGTCCGGATGCTCAACCAGCCGCTCACGGATCCGTTTCGTCATCGCCCGCAGCTGGGTGTTGAGCAGCTCGAGTTGGTCGACGAACAGCGCCGCGGAGAAGGCTTTCCCGGCGGTCGTGCCGACGGACGCAGACAGCAGGTTGGTCCGCAACCGTTCGACCAGCAGCTCGGGTCTGGTGCGGCCCGGAGTAGCCGTGTCGGGCGCAGAACGCCGCCATCCGAGACGCGCCGACGCGCCCGGCGTGTGCTGGCGTTGGGTAGTCACGCAGGAACGCCAGGGTGATGTCGCGATCCAGGCTGGAGAACAGATGCAGCACGCCGGGGTGGAAGGTCAGCACGATCGCGCGGAGTTGGTTCTCCACGTCGCGTTGGTTGAAGATCAGCCGCTCCCGGTCACGGGTCAGCGCGCGCAGCTCGGCCAGCAGCGGTGAGGGCGTTGCAAGTGGCCGCCAGTGGCGATGCTCATGGCGCAGTGAGTCGGCGAGCACGAACGCGTCGAAGGCATCGGACTTGGTCGGTGCGAGCCGGTAACGCTCGCGTGCGCGAGCCGACATCTTCGGCGAGACGCAGAACAACCGATGTTGTTCCTCCTGCAACGCCTCGACAAGCAGGCCCTCAGAGCGTTCGATAGCGATGCCGATGATCGGACCGCGTCGACGCAGCCGCATGGTGAGCTCGGCAATGCCAGCAACGTCATGCGCGATCTTGCCCTGCTCGAGCAGCCGACCGGCGGCGTCCAGAACACGGAGCTGATGATGGGCATTACCCCAGTCGATGCCGACGAACACACCCTCGACTGCGGTCGACTCGACCACTGATGAGTCCAACACTGACAACGTCCTTCCCGGACAGGTCACCGAACGGCCGGCCGGGCTGGAACCTCATCACGGCGCTCGAAGCGCGACTCCCGCTGGCCACTACGCGACCCGCCTCCACCAGGAGGGACAGGTCTGCATGAGGGCCTCGAAGGCACGCGTCTGCATAGGTCCTCTCCCGGTGGCGCGGTGACCGGCGAGACCATCCCGCCGCCACCCAGTGTCGATTGATGAGGTCTGCACGATCGCCCGGGGCCAGATGCTCGACACCACCTCGGGCAGGCCTTTGAGCCCGTCACAAACGACGAAGAACGCATCCCGCACGCCGCGGTTGCGCAGATCTGTCAGCACCGCCATCCAGAACTTCGCGCCCTCGCCGCCCCCGGTGCCGGCCCAGAGCCCGAGGATGTCCTTGTCCCCGGCCAGGGTTACTCCGATCGCGGCGTAGAACGGGCGGTTGGCGACCTGCCCATCGCGGACCTTGACCACGATCGCATCGATGAATACCGCGGCGTAAACCGGGCGCTTCTAGTACGACAGCAGTAGTTCGTGATCTGCGGCGTTTCTGCCGGGGGTGGGGCGGCCACCGGGCGAGCATTCGTTGCTTGTGTGGAACAACTTGCCTGCCGCGGTGGCCGCGGCTCATAGCGTAGATCCTGTCCGGTGGCGTACGGCGTTTTCGGCTGTGCTGGACCGCATCGAGTCGCGGTTCTCGCGGTACGAGCCGCTGCGTCACGCTGCGGACCTGATGCTGGGGATGCTGTCCGGGTTGGACCGTAAAAACTGCTGGACGATCGCCGAGCATCGCGGCGATACCAGCCCGGCTGGGCTGCAGCATCTGCTGTCGCGGGCGAGGTGGGACGCCGACGCCGTGCGTGACGATCTGCGCGGATACGTGCTGGACGCGTTCGCCGAGCCGGACGCCGTATTGATTGTCGATGAGACTGGCGATCTGAAGCACGGCGGGCACTCGGTCGGAGTCCAGCGGCAATACACCGGCACCGCCGGACGGATCGAGAACGCCCAGGTCGCGGTGTACCTGACCTACGCCGCGAAACGGGGGCACGCCCTGATCGACCGGGCCCTGTACCTACCGCGGTCCTGGACCGAGGATCCCGATCGGTGTACTGCCGCCGGGATCCCCGCGAACATCGGCTTCGCGACCAAACCGGCGCTGGCCACCACGATGATCACCCGCGCGATCCAGGCCGGCGCGCCGGCCGCGTGGGTCGCCGGCGACGAGGTCTACGGCGCCGACCCGATCCTGCGCCGCACCGTGCGCGAGCACGGCCTGGGCTACGTGCTGCAGATCGCCGCCAACCGCCGCGTCCACACCGGGGCCGGGCCGATGCGCGTCGACGCGCTGCCCGCACTACTACCCACCCGGGCGTGGCAACGCTATTCATGCGGGCCCGGTCGAGGTCACCACCGACCGTGCTCCGGTGTACCCGCGCATCATCGAGGACCTCGAGCCCGCCGCCCGGCACGTCACCGAGCAGTACGCCAACAACGCCGTCGAAGCTGATCACGGCCGGCTCAAGGCGCGGCTGCGACCGATGCGCGGACTAAAGAAGCTGGCCTGCGCCCAGACCGTCTCGGCCGGGCATGCGTTCGTGCAGAACCTGCGCCGCGGCCACTACGAGCTCACTACCGACCTGCCCGCGCACGAGCGGGTCCAAGTCGCCTTCGACGAACTCGCGTCCTGCCTCTGACTCCAGCACAGAACGACACCCGCTCCACCCAGCACGCCCGAACGATCATCAACGCAACAGCGCCGTCGTACGCGATCTCACGACGCGAAATGGCCTGTCGACACTGTCCGATCCCACCGGCGAACGGGCACCGGTGACCACACACTGATCGATCTGCGTGTTCGCGCTGTCGACGCAAGCGCGCACGTTCCGTAGGACCCACCTCCGCGACACGGACGACCGGGCGGGGCGTACGGGACCTGCTCTGCCGCCGATGCGCGGGCACACCAGCGCAAGACCGAATGCCACCGCAAGCGGTTCGTCCTGCGGTACGGCATTGCGGCTGGATGGTCCGTGATCGGAGCAAGATACTGCAGGTTTGATGACCGCAAGCCATCAGTCGAGTAGCGTTGTGGGCTTTCGCGCGACGATTCGCTGCTCCGGGACTGTCTTGCCGATTATCCGGACGCGCTGCGCAGAACCCAGGTCGCAATTTCGGTGCGGGTGGTGAAGTTCAGCTTCGCGAGGATGCTGCGTACGTGTGTCTCGACGGTGCGGTCGGAAAGGAACAGCTGTTCCGCGATTTGTTTGTTGGACAGCGCTTGCGCGACCAGGCCGGCGACCTCGGACTCGCGGGCGGTGAGCGGCGGCGGGTGCGGGGTTGCGGCGAGCTGGGCCCGGAGCCCAGTCGCGTTGCCGAGGGGACCAGGCATGTCGAGACGCTCGAATTCGGCGGTGGCCTGGTCAAGCAGATCCATTGGGCTTTGCCCTGTCTTGGGATCGCGGCTCATCTCCAGCATGACCAGTGCTTGCGCCCAGCCCAGGCGGCCCAGCGCGGTGAACGGACGAGCACCGACCCGAGCATTCATCGCGACGGCGTCATCGTAGTGCCCGAGTGCCTGCCTCGGACGCCCCGCGACACCGGCGAGCTGACCGAGCAGCAGAGCGTTGGCGCCGTGGAGGAACACGACGCCGGAGCCGTCGCCGGAGTAGTAGCGGGCGGTGTCGTGAAGGCGGTTGTAGCATGCTGCGGCTACCTCGCTGTCATTGAGCAGCACTGCTGCTTTCGCGACGAGCCGCATCGTCCCGGCCCATCTCACTCCCAGCGGGAAGGTTTCGGGGAGGTGGCGGAACTCCTCGAACTCAACCCGGGCGCGATCCATGTCGCCCGCCAGCGCGTGCAAGATCGGGTAGACGAGTCGGACGATAGGCATCGGTGGGGCATGATCGAGGAAATCTTCCCAGCCGTCGAGCATCTCCTCGGGGTCGCCGCGCAATATCGCGAGTTGAGCGAGGAACGTGTACGACAGGCCGCCTAGCGACATGTCGCCGACGCGTTCGCCGAGTTGCCAGGCGGCCTGGTTGGCGCGCCGCGCCGCGCCGAAGTCGCCGGTCATCGCAGCATGCGCGGCCAGGAGACGGTGGTGGTGCCAGCGTGCCAGCGGGAAGCCTCGCTGCACCGCGACGCGGTCGATCTCGCCCATCTCGCGCTGGGCTTCGGCGATGTTGCCGAGTTGGAAAGCCGCGTCGGTTCGCCACAGGTGACCCCAAAGCTCCGCCATCGGCTGTTGGGCGCAGGACCCGAGCTTGTTCGCGCGCCGGCCGAGTTCGAGGCGCTCGGCAACCGTGTCGGGTCCCGATATCGACAGGTGACGGGCGGCCACGGCCTCCAAAATCGCCACTGGATCGCCGGATCGGTCGGCCTCGGCAAGTGCCTGGGCGGCAAGGTCGGCACCGCGCGGACCTTCCTCAGTCTCGCTGATCGTCACTGCGATCTGCGCGAGAAGTCTGGCTCTGGTCACGTGATCGTCCGCGTCGACCAGGGCGACGCCGCGCTCGCAGATCCGGGCGATGAGCAGCAGCGCTGGCGGGTGACGGACGCCGTGGATCACCAGACCTGCCTGAGCGACGAGGTCAGCGTGCCCGTCGGCGGCGGCGCGATCGGCAGCTTCGACACAGGTATCGACGCTTGCTTCGGTGTGGTTTGCCAACAGCTGTGCCTGTGCGCAGCGGATCAGCACGCGCGGGAGTTCGTCGTCGGCGCGCTTGCGAGCGCAAGCCACGGCGAGTTCGGCGGACCGCGCCGCGTCGTCGTAGGCGAACGCGGTCCGCGCTTGCTCGTCGGCGGCCACGGCCCACTGCTGGCATCGCGCGAGCGCGTCCGGCCCGTCGGCGCGTTGCCAGTGGGCGGCGATCGGGCCGGCCGGCGCGGCCGTCGACTCCAGCGCTCGGGCGGCACACCGGTGCAGGTGTTCCCGACGGGCCGCGGACAGCTCGCCGTAGACGGCGTCGCGGACGAGCGCATGTTCGAAGAGCACCCCATCACCCGCCTCCCGCAGCACTCCGGTAGCGAGTGCCTCGGCCAGCAGGACGTCCACGTCGCCCACTCGACCGCCGGCCATCACGGTGAGTACGCGCCGTTCTACCCGCTCACCGAGCACGCTCGCCGCATCGATTAGTCCGCGAGTCTCGGCGCTCAGCCCGGCCACCTTGGCGATCACCAAGCGCCGCAACTGCGGGCGATCGGTCATGAGTGCGTCGATACCCGCCGAGGTCCCGCGTGCCGCGAGATCCTCGGCGAGCAGTCGGATGAGCAGCGGATTCCCACCCGTCCGTTCGTGCAGCGCCGGGGCGAGAGTCGCATCGACGGCGCCGGTAAGTCGCGGCAGCCAGACCACGACATCAGCGACCGGCAGCCCCGCGAGGGTGATCGGGCGTGCCGCATCGCCGCGCAGCAGGTCGGGTAGCACCTCAGTGAGCGGACCGGCCGCGGCGTCGCGGTAGGTGACAACCACGGCCAGCCGCTGCTCGGCCAGCTCCGGCATGAGATGACGCAGCAACAACACCGACGTGCGATCGGCCCAGTGCATGTCCTCGAGCACGATGAGCAGCCCGTCCGGCCGGGCGCGCGCAGTGAGCAGGTCAGACAGTGCCATGAACAGCGCGAAGCGGGCACCGGCGTCCGACGCTCCGGCCCGCGGCAGCGGCAACGAATCCGCTTCCGGCCAGCCACGCATGACGCGTCGCCACGGCCACAGGGGTGGGGCACCCGGATCATCGACGGCGCAGCCGCGCGCTACCTGCAACCCGAGTCGACCGGCATGGTCGACAGCGGCGTCGGCCAGGGTCGTCTTGCCGATTCCCGGCGGGCCGCTGATCAGCACCAATCGTCCGTGGCCATCGTGCGCAGCGGTAACGGCAGCGCTGACGTCGGCGAGCTCCGCGGCTCGACCGACCATCACGCTCATAGGCCCAGTATCAAGGTCAGGGTCGAGGATCAGTACCGACTACGCGTCAGCACTGACGACGGCGCGGCGTACAACGACCAATCTGGTGACACCACACACCAGGAGGAAGCTATGCACGCCCAACTCACCCACTTCGACGGCCCGCGCAGCGACGAACTGATTGCCGCATCCGATCGCGCCGGTCGCGAACGCATTATGCCGGCCGTGCTCGCCGACCGGCAGCTAGCGGCCGACCACGTCGCCACCTACGTGCTTCGCCAGCCCGACGGCGCTGAGATCGTCGTCGTCATCACCCGCACCGAAGACGCGTTGGACCGCGCCCGTGAGATCATCATGAGTACGCAGTTGCTCCCTGGCGAAGACGCCGCACTGCTGCCCGGCCCGGACCGCGTCGAGCGCTACGCGGTCATCCACGCCGTCGAGCGCGGCCGCGTCGTCGAGGACCTTCCGACGTGACAGCACGATCGCGCTGGGCGGCTAGTTCGGGCTCAACCCGTCGGCCGTCGATCGGATATTGGCCCGGCACGACGGGCTCATGTGGCGGCAATCGAGGCAAATCTCCGGCGGGCAACTCCAACACCGATCCACCGAATTCCGCTGCCCTCCCGGCTGTGAACCGAGACGGGACCAACTGTTCCAGTCCCTGGACGCGCCACTCCGCCCTGGTCGGTCACCATCCCGTCACGAGGGGTCGCGGCGCATAACAACATGTCAGGTGAAGACAGCGAGGACGACGCCATGCATGCGATCAGGTCCGACGTGTTTTTCGACGGTGAGCGGTTCCGCTCTGGCGGAGGCGTGCTGGTGCTCGAGGGCAAACGCATCGTCGGTGTCGAGGACCGTGTCGTCGCTCTCCCGGACGATCTACCGGTTCTCGACGTCGTTGGCGGCAGCGTGCTACCGGGCCTTATCGACACGCACAGCCATCTGGTGTGCGACAGCCGGCCCGGCGCTCTGGACCGCTACGCCGGCTACGACCGCGCTAGCCTCGCGCAGGTGGTGTCCGAGGCACTGGCTCTCCAACTCGCGGCCGGTGTCACGACCGTGCGCGACCTCGGCGACCGGGACTGGGTCGCGCTCGAGCGACGAGACGCCCAACGCTCAGACAACTCGCCCGCGCGTGAGCCGATGATCCTGGCGTCCGGTCCACCGCTAACCTCGCCCGCCGGGCACTGCGCGGCGATGGGCGGCGTCGTGGCCAACCGGCAGGCGTTGATGGCGGCGGTGCACGAACGCGCGGCGCGTGGGGTGGACGTCGTCAAAATCATGGCCAGCGGGGGGATGACCACGCCGGGCACTGATGTCCTGCGGACGCAGTTCACCGACGACGACGTGCACGCACTGACTGACGCCGCGCACGAAGCGGGACTGGCCGTGACCGCCCACGCGCACGGGCTGCCCGCGGTCGAGCAGGTCATCGCCGCCGGCGTGGATGCCATCGAGCATTGCAGTTGCCTCACCGAGACCGGCGTCCGCCTGGACGAGGGACTGCTGGAGACGCTGGCCCGGCGAGCGCTGCCGATCGGCGCCGCGCTCGACGTCCCTGGCGTGGCCCAGATGGCCGCCGCCCCGCCCGCAGTGCGCGCCATGATGGAGCGCGCCGGACTCACCCCCGAAGGTATGCGGGAATACCGGCTACAGGCGGTGGCCCGCATGCACGCCGCCGGGGTGCGCTTCGTGGCCGGACGGGACTCCGGCATCAGCGACTTCCGGGGTCACGGAACCCTTCGGCACAGCATCGCCTTCCTCGCCGAGGCCGGCGCCAGCACCGAGCAAGCACTGGCCGCCGCGACCTCCATCGCTGCCCACGCCTGCGGAATCGGTGATCGCACGGGCCGGCTGCGTGTCGGCGCGGACGCCGACGTGCTCATCGTCGACGGCGACCTACGCAGCGACATCGGATGCCTGGGCGCGGTGCGCACGGTCATGCTGCACGGCGACGTCATGCCGCCGTCTCCGGCGAAGGGCCCCGCGTCGTCGGTCCCGTAGCCCTACCTGTCAAAGACGAGCGCGCGGCGCCGGATCCGTGCGCGGGACGCGCTGAGCGATCCCCGTTACGGGACGCGAGACCGAGCCGACACCCGCGCATATCATCGCGTTACCGATTCAGCGGCATGCTCACGGGGGCGCGCTGTATTCGGCAATCTCGCGCACATAGACTCGGGCGGTCAGGAACTCTCCCGCGCGGCCTTCGAGGAGTTTGAAGCACAACACACCCGCGGTAGTGCTCATCATGGGTGTGGGACCCCGCTCCCCCAGCATCTACTGACACTCCGAGCGATCGACGGCCCACGGAAACGCTTGACGTGCAACAGCCGTGCAACCGCGCAACGAGCGTCGCGACGATCACGAGCGCCGTCATGTCGACGCCGTATCGAGACGGCACACTTCGGCCAAGAGCGGTCGTTGCACCCTCGGCGCCTGGCGCCGGCCGGAGCTGGTGTTGCACGTTTGTTGCACGAAGCCAGGTTCGGCTCTCCGAGGCCAGCGCACGCTGCGCGCAGCCCGCGGAATTGCCATATTCGGGGCCTCCGGGCTCGGTGTGTCCCTACCCTCACGACCGAGCACCACCGTCGCGGAGAAGTGGTCGATCCACGAACCAAAGGGAGCCCGAATCGCTGGAGGCCAGCAAATCCGAGGCTTTTGGGTGGCGATACTGGGATTGAACCAGTGACCCCTACCGTGTCAAGGTGTTCCATAAGCCGTTGGCAGGCGTTGGAAAACGCTGGACCCCCCGTGTTTGCTGACATTCATGCGGTGAGTGCGTTTGCTCGCGATGGCCGTTTGTGGCCGTGGTGTGCACCAGATGTGCACCAGCGAAGATCAACTAGACGATCAGCGAAGATCAACCGGGTATCGCAGAACTCCGTCACCGCTTAGTGATTCAATCACTGTGTTCTAAATGAGACGGGTGCGAACTCGTCGGACCGGTGCTGGCTGTACATCGCGCTCGTGATCGCCCCGGGCGCCGCGCACTATCTGGCGACGGCGATCATGGCCCGGGCCGCGGCGGGATTGCCGCTGCTGCTCAGGGAGACCGTGCTGATCCGGCCCTTGGCGGCAGCGAACCGTCTCACCCCGGCCGGTCCGGGCGGCTCGGCGCTGACTCGCGCTGCTTCGCGCGCCGTGGCCCGGGCGCGCCCGCGGCGGTGAGCGCGCTGGCGGTGCTCGGCGGGTGTGACTGGACATTGGCGCCGGGCGTCGGGGCTGAGATGCTCCACGGACACGTGCGAGGCATGCTCGCTCCGCTGCCCTCGCCGTGGTTGTGGCTGTGGGCGGTGGCGATCATGATCGTCGTCGTCGCCGTGGGGCGGTCATCTGGACGCAACACAGCCGTTCAAGCCATCTAATACTCGATTGAACCTACGGCGACAACGAGGTGGATAGTGAAACAGAGGGCCGCCCGGCACCTCGTATCCCTCGTCGAAAGGGACCACGTGACCGTCCTGAAGATCCTGAAGTCAGTGCGCTCGTCGCTGCCGAGGAAGGATGAGGTCCTGGCGAGACCCGACCCCTACGGGGCGCCGAGCTGGCGCAGCGCGTTCGTGTCCTCCGAGTCCGCGAAGCCGACCCATGACTCGCCCGCAGCTGCAGACGTGGCCACACTGCTAGAAACCTTCGACAGCTCGATCAGTCGGCAGGAGCTCCTCGACCTCGCCACCTCCGACGTGTCCGAGGGTGGACGCCGCCGCCTGTGGATCGCCACCATGATGTGGGGGTACGGGACGCAAGGTCTGCACTGGGATCCAGAGCTGAATCGCATCGCGGCTTTCCTGGGGCGCGCGGATCTCGACGAGCGGCTCGGCCGTTGCGGACAGCACCTGCAAGACGGAGACATCGAAGCGGCCTACGGGCAACTCTCCGGAGTTGCCGGCATCAAGTCGGCAGTGTGAGCCTGTGACCCGCCGCTCAGCATCGCGATGTCGCCTCGATTCCACCTTCACACCCGCTACCCAGTGGAGCCGCCCCTATCCTTAGTGTTTTTCAGGATTGAGCTGGAATTCATTCCTCGACTTTCCCGCGCATTGTTATTGTGTGAAGGATGTGAAATAATAGGGATAACCGCTTGGAAGACGTGCGCCCAAAGTTGGCCCTGCCTGAGCGGTTACAAACGAAACTTTGAGTGAGCCCTTTAATCGTGAGGTCGCACAAAGTCGAATACCCGCCCGGCCCGCATCCTGCGGTGCCGGGCTTTTCTACGCCAACCGAGAGATTGCATGATGCCCTGCTCCCAGGCTCGACTGTGGGAAAGGCGCCGCGTGTGCTCGTGCCGGCCGCGACGGCAAGTGGCCGGATCGGTCACCCTTGGCCGCGCTGGCCGTGGATCGCACGGCGGATGCGCGTATGAGGTTCCGGGCTACGCGGCGGCGACCGGCGTGGTACGCGGTCCGCTCTTCGGCCTGGTGCTGTTCAAGCACGTGCTTAGCGGGATCGCTGCCGCGGCGGGCGTGCACATGAGCGGAAAACCAAGACCGCGGCCCGATGCCCGCCGGTGAATGACGTATGGGATTTTGCCTGACCCACGCGTACTGAACGGCCGGCGTACGCCGGCACCGAAATCCGCCCCCGATCATCCGGTCGGGGGATTTCGCATGTCTGAAGGAGAACCGCATGACCGACACCGACGTACCCGTTCTGCGTATCGCTGGCCCCGCCGACCTGCTGCGCGCGGTGCCCTACCTGCTCGGCTTCCACCCTGAGGAGAGCCTGGTGGTCATCGGCCTGGACGAGTCGAGGATCGTTGTCACCGCGCGCCTCGACCTCGCCGACCTGGCCGACACCCCGGTCGCCGCCGACACGCTCGAGGCGATCAGGCGCGGCGCCGCCACCGCCGTGTTCGGCGCCATCTTCACCGAGCGGCACACCGACATCGAGGTGATCGGGCGGTGCCTTACCGGCGAGGCACGCCGGGCCGGCCTCAAGTTGCTGGACATCCTCGTCGTGACGGGCGGGCGGTGGCGATCACTGGGCTGCGATAGCCCGCAGTGCTGCCCACCGGAGGGCACCGCGATGCCGGCGAACCCCACCGCGCTCGACGCGGCGGCCACGTACGCCGGACTAACTGGGCTGCCCAACCGGGACGCGCTGACCAGCATGTTCACGCCGCTGCCCGGCTCCGATGAACTCACCGTCGAGCTACTGCGTCATCAGGGCCACCAGGTGAGCGCCGTCCTGAACCGCAGGCAGGCGTCCTACGACCGGTCCGTGGTCCGGGCGCTGTTCGCGGCGCAGCGGGCCGCACAGGCCGGCGTAATGCCCACCACCGAGCAGGCGGCCCGATTCGGTGTCGCCTTGCAGTCCTACGGTGTGCGCGATGCGGTGTGGCTGGCGGTGGACGACGGCCGGCTGGGCGGGATCGAGTTGTGGGTGAACCTGGCCCGGCGCCTCCCGGCGCCGTACCGGGCTGCGCCGCTGTTCCTGGCGGGCTGGCGGGCCTTTCGTGACGGCAACGGCGCGCTCGCCGGCATCGCCGCGGACCTGGCCCTGCAGTCTGATCCCGGCTACAGCGCCGCGGACCTGCTGCGCGCGGCACTGGCACACGGCGTGGACCCGCGCACGCTGCCGACGTTGCGCACAATCAGCCCGCCGAACGGAGGCGCCGACGCCACCAACGCGTAACCGTTCCACCCCGTTCCACCCCGTCGACAGCGACGGCGAATCTGCGGCCCTGACTATCCGGTCGGGGCCTTTGCTATGTCCAACAGAAGGAGATCCGGCACCATGTCCCACGAACTCGAGCAGTACAGCGACGGCAGCACTGCGTTCGTCGCTGGCAACAACCAGGACGCCTGGCACCGGCTGGGCACCGTCCTACCCGACGGCCTCTCCGTCACCGACGTGATGACCTTCGCCCACCTCGGCGGCTGGGACGTGCGCAAGCGCGAGATCAGCACCACGCTGATCAACCCGACCGGTATCACCTCGGTGCCGGTCGCCGGCAAGTTCGTCACCGTGCGCACGCACCCGATCACCGGGGTCGAGGAAGTCATCGGCCTGGAGGCCGGGCGCACCGGCATCGTGGGCGAGAGCTACAGGCCGTTCCAGAACGAGTCGCTCACCGAGTACCTGCAGGCGATGACCGACGAGTCCGGGGCGTTCCTGGACACCGCCGGGTCCATGCGCGGCGGGGCGGACGTGTTCGTGACGATGAAGCTGCCCAAGACGATGCTGGTGGGCGGCGTCGACGAGGTCAACGTCAACATCGCGGTGCTCAACAACCACACCGGCAACCGGGCCATCACCGCGCTGGTCACCCCGGTGCGGATCGTCTGCGCCAACACCCAGCGCGCTGCACTGGGCCAGGCCAAGGCGTCGTTCAAGATCCGGCACACCGTGGGCGCTGGCGACCGGGTCCAGGAAGCCCGCGAGCAGCTCGGCCTGACCTGGAAGTACGTGGCCAAGTTCGAGGTCGAGGCCGAGAAGATGATCAACGAGGCGCTGAGCGAGGCGGCGTTCCGCAAGGTGTGCGATGAGATCTGGCCGCCGCTACCTGCGAGTGCGACCGACCGCAGCAAGACGGTCGCTGCCAACCGCTCGCTCAGCCTCAAGCAGTTGTTCGTGGATGCCGACACCAACGCCAACATCCGCGGCACCCGCTGGGCCGGCTACCAGGCCATCACCGAGTACCTGGACCACCCCGCACCGGCGAAGGGCAAGACCGCGGACGAAACGGCGATTAACCGCGCACTGCGCTCGATCGACGGCTCGGTCGTCGAGCTGAAGGAGAATGCATTCGCCATGCTGTCGGTCTGAAGACGTGGGGCTGGTTCACGACTTGATCGCGGGCCAGCCCTGCATCGCGGGTATCCACTTCAGGCATAAACACACGCGTGGCTTGGACTTCTAACCTGTGCATGGAACGTGTGCCCGTTCATCGCAGGTGCTATTGAGTCGCAGGTCTATGTTGGCTGCGCGGTGCCCAACGTGCGCAAGTTTGACAAGGAGATCGACACTCACCTTGCAACGTGGGGGCAACTGTGAGGATAAACGGGCTTGGGAGGAACCATGAGCGGACCACCTACTCTCCTGTACCACTACACAGGCATCGACGGACTCATCGGCATTCTCACGACGGGCTGCTTGCGCGCGACGGATGCCGAGTTCCTGAATGACGCCCAGGAGTTGCGGTTCGGGCGAGAGGAACTCTGTAGTGCGCTCGACGAGCGTGCGCAACAGTTGTTGCTGCTCGAGCAACAGCCGGACTCCTCCTATGGGGCTAGCTCAAGAGCTGCCGTGATCCACAGCTGTGTCGACTTCTTGCGCGCTGATCACTGCGATGCCAACAACGACCGTTCGGAACATCAGGTATTTGTAGCGTGCTTTTGCGAACAAGGCGATCTACTGAGTCAATGGCGGTCATACGGGGCAAATGGCGGATATGCGATCGGATTCCGGTCGCAGGAGCTTAACGATCTATCTACGTCTGACTCGGGGAACTTTGAAAGTGGGCGAAGACGCCTGGTCAAGGTCAATTACGGTCGCAACGCACAAACGATCATGATTGAACAGGTACTTGATCGGATTGCCCCAAATCCTGTTGGACACCCCGGCGCCCATGGATGGGCCGCTGGTGTTTTCCTGGCGCTCCCCGCATTAGCCGGTGTAAAAGACGCGGCCTTCTCCGAGGAAAAGGAGTGGAGACTGCTTCAGGGAAGCAACGTCCCCGATCAGACCATCAAGTTCAGGGCCGGGAGGTACGCCGTGACGCCCTACATCGACATGACGTTTGGGCGCACGCGAGGCATTGCGGAAGTATGGGTTGGTCCAGGGATCAACACCGATCTCCGTGTTTTAGGGGTAACGCGCTTGCTCGCTGAGTTGGGTATGCAGCAGACACTCGTTCACAAGTCCGGGGCACCGTTCCGTGGCTGACGATGTTTACGCTGCACTAACCTCGGTCGGGCACACCCGTGTCAGACGCTCAATGAGGTGCGCCTGATCGCTGTCCGGCCGCAGCACCAGATGCCATGAACAAAATGCATCGGGCTGTTGTGGAGGCTGGAGTTCGTAACGCATACCCTCAACTCGGACACGAGCGCGCTGCCCTTATCGAGGCCATCCGTAAGGACCTCGGCATCGCCGGGTTCCATCAATGTTCTGGACGACCTTCTTGAACGGCGACCACCTCTGGGTCCCCCGGGCGGTCACGTCCGCACCGAGGGCAGCGCGCTGTCACTCACGAGTTACCCGTCGGCCGCCACGATGACCACGCGGCACAGCGCGTCCGTCGTAACCGCGTGCATTACCGTCTTGTGCAGACGGGGCGGGTTGTTATGCCGGCAGCTGCAACCTCGAGGTGCTGGACATCCTCGTTGTCACGGGTAGGGGGTGGCGATCAGCGAGCCGCGATAGCCCGCGGTGTTGCCCAGCGGAGGGCACCGCGATGCCGGCGAACCCCACAACTCTTGACGCTGCGGCCACGTACGCCCTGCAGTCCGATCCCGGCTACAGCGCCGCGGACCTCCTGCGCGCGGGACTGGCACGCGGCGTGGACCCGCGCGCGCTGCCGACGTTGCGCGCCACCAGCGCGCCGAAGGGAGGTGTCGACTCCACCAACGCGTAATCCGTTCCACCCCGTTCCACCCGTCGACAGCGACGGCGAATCCGCGGCCCTGACCATCCGGTCGGGGCCTTGCCATGTCCAAGAGAAGGAGATCCGCACCATGTCCTCGAACTCGAACAGCACACCCATTGCGGCCGTGAACTCACCAAGGTTCGCGAAACTCGGCGACGAGCTGTCGCGCTGCGAGAGCGCTTTTCACTGTCATAGTGTCGTCTCCGGCAGCTAGGTTGTAGGGCTGGGCTTCCTCAATCATTGCAATAACCTCTGCTAGAGGAATGGGCAGGTCGGCGAAGAATCCACCGAAGAATCCACCATTGCTTAGCGCCTCCCAGGCCCACACTGGCGTCGAAATATCAATCTCCGGTCCTAGCGCCTGCGCAAAATCTGAGCAGAGCAGATGCACGAAGGCTGCGTCTTGCAGGCTAATCGAGCGACTTGATCGTGCCTCGGAAATGAGAAGCCTACCGATCATCAGCCGCATGAGCGTGCGCAATGGAATGTGTGGAAGCCACGTCGCGCCGGAGCTAATCATTCCTGCACGGAAAGCGTTCTGCATATTATCGTCGTCACCCATCCGTATCGCGTTGACTGCGAGGAAGTCGGACAGTTCCTCTGCCTTGACTACGCGACCCGCTACGACTGGTGACGATGCATCGGCGTGGAGCCGATCCAAATCTGACGCGGTGAGCCCTTCAGCAGCGTGCACCAGGGACGGGCCTGGCTGATTCTCTCCGAACACGCTAAAGGACCCGAGGGCGCCTAATACGGCAAATACGATGATGATCCAGCCAATGATGCTGAAGACTCCGCCGATCCGGCTCAGTAATAATCCGACCGTTGCGATGACGGCGAATACGACAAATCCGCAGAGGAAAATCCCGATTCTGCTTGCCACGCGTTCAGTCGAGCTTGTCATGACGGGATCCTTTGTTGTTGTGCAGTCGCAGAGATCAGCGGGCGACCCGACCACGGGGATTGATGCGACATCATTCCGGCAGTACTGGCGCGGGCGCGGGCGCGGGCATCAGCGATGATTCAAGATTGAAGGCTGGGGCGGCCCTCGAATGGCAGGAGAGTCGGGTCCTCGCCACTGGAGTTGGAGGAGTCCGTTCGGCAGCGAACGAGCAACCAGTTGAGTTTGCACTTTCCTTACACGGTTTAGGCGTGTGCACACTGAGCCTTTTCCATAGGAAATGCGCGGGACCACGGTTGCGAAGCACGCGGCTGTACAGCCAGACGGTTAAGGGAACGACAGGTCGGTCGAGACTCGAGTGGATCAAACAAGGCCTCTGCAAGGACTCATTGCGGCCTATGACGTCTTGTACTCGGTCGTGCGGGCTCTGCATGTCTAGCACAACGATGCGAGTGCGCGAGGCGGACATCGGGGGGGAACTCAACTCATCATCTTGATTCGGGCTGGGCATCGTCGTTACATCCTTGTTTGATCGGGGCTGAGCCGTACTTAGTTCTATCGGCAGCCACGCTGTGATTCTGAGGCTGACGTACTCGCGGATCGCCCTCTCGCGCGTGTGTCGCAAACGAGCGATATACGGGAGACCCGCGGCCCCGCCCAGTGATCGGCGTGAACACCGGCGTTTCCGCGCGAGTACACCGATGCCGGTCTCCTGAATCAGTCCCATAAACAACGTCCCGCAATCGGCTCCGGTTGCGGGATTCGTCATGCCCACCCACGGGCACCAATCAGAAGGAGTTCCACCATGGCCATGATCGGCTACGCACGAGTCTCGACCCCCGACCAGTCCCTCGACCGACAGCTCGACGAACTACGCGCTCACGGCTGCGAACGGGTGTTCTCCGAGGCCGCCTCGGGCAAGCGTGGCGCACACCGTCCGCAGTGGGAGACCTGCCTTGGACACCTGCGCGCGGGCGACACGCTCGTCGTCGGGGAGCTGTCCCGGCTCGGACGCAACACCGGCGACCTGGGCCGGCTACTCGACATGCTCGACGAACGCCAGGTCGGGCTGAAAATCCTCAATCTCGGCATTGACACGGCCACCCCGGCCGGGAGGCTGATCTTCACCATTGTGGGTGCGGTAGCCGCGATGGAGCGCGAGCTGCTCATCGAACGTACCCAGTCCGGGCTGGCCGCAGCGCGAGCGCGCGGGCGGGTCGGTGGGCGCCGTCGCAGCTACTCTTTCGCGCAGGAACGTGAAGCGCAGCGTTTGTACAACACGCGCGAGATGACGATGGAGCAGATCGCCAAGGCGCTCGGCACCAGCCCGTCCACGATCTACCGCTACCTGATGCACGACCGAACCGAGGGCACGCCGCAACCATGACCACCGCGAGGTGGCGGCACGCGAGAACGGGTCGCAGCGATCGGGTCAGCCCCTACTCGAGTGCGCGGTCCAACGGGGCGGGAGCCGGTGACGAACGGACCGGTGTGCACGGTCGCCGAAGCTAGCCGTGTTTCGATCGATTAAGCGCACATTCCGGCTGGCGTCAACGTCGGCGACTCCGCCTGCCGTCGGTCATGGCGGGTTGCTACGCCCACTCGAGACCGAGACGTCAGCAATCCAACTCCGCGCCGCATACCTCCGATAGGCCGCTCTCAGCCGTAGGCTGCTGTTGATCGTCACGTAGGCGAAGCGGATGAACAGGATGCAGCGTGCAGGGTGAATCGCGCGCTCTGGTGACGATCAGGGTATTCCGGTGACGGCTGGCCCTCGCCGCAAACAGATAGCAAAACGGCTAAGACGTTAGAGCAGCGCCTGCGGGGCACCGCCGACGCTCTTCGGGGGAATCAGGAGCCATCGGAGTACAAGCACGTCGTGCTCGGTCTGGTGTCTTTGAAGTACATCTCCGACCGGTTCACCGAACGACGCACGGCGATCGAAATCGAGCTGGCTGCCGAGGGCATCCCGGAGGCTCGGCGGGCTGAGTTCGTCGAGGACCGCGACGAGTACACCGGTCACAATGGGTTCTGGGTGCCAACCGTGTTCTGGGTGCCAACCGAGTCCCGGTGCGACACCATCCAGGCGCGCGCGAAACTGATCAGCATCGGGCAGGACATCGATGCCGCGATGGACCTAATCGAGAACGAGAACCCGGTCATCCGCGGCGTGCTGCCGCGCAACTACGGCCCCAGGGTCTCGACAAGGATCGCCTCGGGCAGCTGGTCGACCTATACAACGCGGCTGGCTGACATTTTGCAAGGTGCACAAGCTCGCGGTACCGGCCACCGCCAGCCGCCGTCGCAGTCGCAGTCGCAGTCGCAGTCGAACCCAGTCACCGCGCAGAAAGGCCCCGCCGCCACGGTGACCGCGTACTCGCACCCGGTGCCCGGCACCACGCCTCACCGCTCCTGGCAACCAACACCAACGCCTTTTGCACCGATGTGTGAGGTAGCTGGCAGGATGCAGGAAGCGTGGAGAGATCGACGGCCGGAGGGAGGCGAGATCGCGATGCGCAAGGACAGCTACCGCTACCACGAGATCTCGGCGTCCCAGTTCGCACATGAGCGCGCCGGTCTCGACCAGCTCCGAGAGCTCCTCCCCGACCGCGCACCGTTCCAGGTCTGGACGAACTTTGAGTTCCGCGACTCTCAGGGCAAGTGGCACGAAGTCGACGCGCTCGTGCTCGGCGAGCGCCGCCTGCACCTGGTCGAGCTGAAGCACTATCAGGGCCAGATCAGCGGCAACTCCTATCGGTGGCAGCGCGGCCGGTTCAGCGAGGACAACCCGCTCATCCTCGCCCGCCGTAAGGCGCAGCGGCTGGCCAGCGTGATCAAGGACCGGCTCCGGGAGCTCGACCCCGCGGGCGCTGCCGGCCCGGTGCCGTTCATCCAGGAATCCGTCTACCTACACGCCGACAACTTCCGGCTCGTCATGGCGGACGCAGATCAGCGCGACCTCTTCGGCCCGGACGACAAGACCCGCGCCACGAATCTGCCGAGCCTGGCCGAGCGTCTGCTCGAATCAGCGAACGCGCAGGGCAACAAATTGATCGCCAATGACGACCTGCTGGTCGCCCTCTTCGAGAAGATCGGCTTCGGCATGCGTCGCGAGCGCGAGGTCGGCTCGTGGCGGCTGATCGAGCAGATCGCCGAGGGTGCCGGCTGGCAGGACTGGGCGGCCGAGCACAAGCTGATGCACTCCAGGCGAGCACGGATCCGCTTCTTCGTGACGCCGCCCGGTGCCGCCGACAGCGAGCGCGCCCGCATCAATGCACTAGCCAAGCGCGAGTACGAGGTCACGACCCGCTTGCACCACGATGGCGTAGCCCGCCCGGCAGACATCGTCGAGGACGGACTCGGTCTCGGACTCGTCTATCACTGCGACGAGAACGAGCAACGCCTGGACCTTTGGCTCGCCGACAACAGCGCCAGCCTGTCGCTGGACGCCCGGGTCAAGCTCGTTCGCCAGCTCGCCGAGACCGTCAAGTACCTGCACCAGCGTCACCTCGTCCACCGCGCGTTGTCTCCGGCTGCAGTGACGGTGACGGGTAAACCCGACGAGCCACGCCTGCGCATCGGCGACTGGCAGTTCGCCGGCGATAGCGAGGTCGATTCCGCCAAGTCACGCGGAACGGCAACGCGCCTCTTCGCTGCCGCCGACGCAGCCCAGACCCACTCCAGCGGTTCCGACCCCGCGGGGGCCTACCTCGCACCCGAAGCGCGCTGGGTGAGCGACGCCGACCGCGTGCGCCTCGACGTCTTCGCTCTCGGCGCTGTTAGCTACCTGATTTTCGCCGGCACCTCACCGGCGGCCGACGCGACCGAGCTGAGGGCCCGTGTCCAGAACGACCAGGGGTTGAATCTCGCCGCCGACGTCCCCGAGCTGCCCCAGGGTCTGCGTTCCATGGTGCTGGCCGCCACGACCCCGGTGGTCAGTGACCGGACACCGGATGCCGACGCCTTCCTCGCTGAATTGGACGCGGCGGTCACCGATTCCCCCACAACGCAGGAGCCGGACGACGACCCGCTCGATGCGCCTCCCGGCACGCTGATCGCCGGCCGCTACAAGATCAAGCGCCGGTTGGGCTCCGGATCTACAGCGGTCGGCCTGCTCGTCCTCGACACTCAGACCGACGACGAAGCCTGCGTGCTCAAGGTCGCTCTGAACGACCGAGCCAACCAACGACTGGCTGACGAGGCCGAGGTTCTGCGCTCGGTTAGGAAGGCGAATTCGACGCGCTTGATACGTCTGATCGACGGCCCGTTGCAGGTCGGCACCCGACAAGGGCTGCTGCTCGAGTCGGCCGGCGAGCAGACCCTCGCGGACACTCTCAAGTCACGCCGCCGGGTGTCCCTCGACCTGCTCGAACGATGGGGCGCCGATCTGCTCGAAGCCGTCGTCGCGCTCGATCAGGCGGGCCTCGACCACCGAGACATCAAGCCTGCGAATCTGGGCGTGCGCGAGACGCGCGGCAACCGCACCAAACACCTGGTGCTGTTCGACTTCTCGCTCAGCCGCGCCGGGGCGTCGGCGGTCGAGGCCGGAACCCCGCCGTACCTCGACCCGTTTCTGGCCCCGCCGCGCCGCCCGACCTTCGACTCTGCTGCGGAGTGGTACGCGGCCGCGGTCACGCTGTTCGAGATGGCCACCGGCACCCCGAGCGGCCCCGTCTACGGCGACGGGCAGAGCGACCCGAGGATGCTCACCGACGAAGCGAACCTCGATCCAGCTGCGTTCGACCCGACCTTCGCCGCGGCTCTTACCGTGTTCTTCACGACGGCGTTCCGCCGGGACGCGGCTGAACGGTTCCACACCGCAGCCGACATGCTCACCACCTGGCGCGCCATCTTCAACATTCCGGCCACGACCGTCCCCGACGACGCCGTCGCGCCCGCCGACGTCGAGGCCGACACCCCGCTGCGCGACTCGGGCCTTTCCGCACGGGCCCTCTCAGCCCTAGAACCGCTGCGCTTAGAGACCGTTGCTGAACTCGCCAGCGTCGACCCGGCACGTCTCACCCGTCTGTCCGGGGTCGCGGTCGCAACTCGCTCCGACATCGTCCAGCGCGCGAAGGCATGGCGGCAGCGCTTCGGCACCCGCGCACCCACCGCGGAACCCACCTCTGGGGGTCCACTCGCGCAGCCGCGCGAAACAGCCGAGCAGCTCGCCGAAAGCGCCGGCCCCCGCGCGCCGCAACGACGCGAGATGGCGCGCGCCGTGCTCGGGCTCGACGGAAGCGCTGACCCGTTCGCCACCCTCGCCGAGCTGGCCGTCGCCACAGGTAAGGGCGGCGGCCCACAGGTGTCGATCCTGCTCGCGCAAATCCAGAAATCGTGGTCCGAGGACGACCAGGCACGCGCGACCCTTGATGTCATCGCCGGGCTGGCGATCGCGGCGATCGAGGATCTCGGCAAGGTCGCCCGGATCATCGACGTCGTGAACTACTTACTGCCCCCGTCGGCCTCGACCACCGACCGCCGCATCACAGCTGGGCTCGTCCGCTTCGCCCTCGACCGGGCCGACGACGTCGCGGCCGGCGCCGGTGAACCCGCGCCGGTGATCAAGCGCCGCTCCCGCAAGACCCTGCTCGTTGCCACCGACTCGCGCGTCCTCGATGCAGGCGTCGCGATGGGCGCGCTCGTCGACAAGCTCGTCGCCGACGCCACCCGGGCAGCCCAGCTGCTCATCCCACCGGCCCGGGCAGTCGAACGCCTCGCCCCCAAATGGCCCGACACCGACGACGACGGACACGGCCTCACCCGCCCGGCCGACCGCAAGCTCACCCGGCTCGCAGCACAGCTCAGTGAGCACGGCTCCGTGTCAGCCCGCGGAGAGTTGCACGATCGCAACCTCGACGCCGCCACCGCGCTACGCCTCGCGGTGACCGGCCTCACACCCGGGCAGGACCTCAGCGTCGACGACCTGCTCGCCACCGTACGGTCCCGGTTTCCCGACCTGCCGGATCTTCCACGCCGCACCCGCCTCGATCAGCTCGTCGCCGACGCGGGACTCGGGCTCCGGTGGAACGACAGCCGCTCGCGGTACGAGGCTCCGGCCGACCCCACCTACACCACCGCTGGCTCCAGCGCCACGATGCACACCATCGGCGAGGCGCGAGTGCCGCTGGCACCCGGCCAACTCCTGAGCCCCGCGCATGCCACGCTCGCTGCGAGCTGCGAGTCGCACGCCTTCCTTGCCCTCGGCCTGCCCCGTACCCGCCGGCTCAGTCAAGCGGTGAGCGAGCTCGAAGCCCGCTACGCCGCACAACCGATGGACGTCACGGAGCTCGTCATCACCGTGCTACGCGAGCAAGCCGAGGCAGCCGGCGTTCCGTGGAGCACCGTCACCGCCGCCGACGCCAAGGGCACCGAACGCGACTGGCAAGGCATCACCGCCTTGGTCCGCAAGGGCGAACCCCAGATCGCCGCGGCACTGACGTCAGCCGCCACGACACGAGACGAGCGGCCCCTGCTGCTCACCGACGCCGCGCCGCTGGCTCGATACGGGCTGATGCCAGTGCTGGCCAAGCTCGCCGACATCACGACCCCCCGCGCCCGCCCGGTGTGGCTGCTGTTGCCGCTCGGCAACCAGCCCGGCCCGGCGCTGGACGGCGTCGACTTACAGCTGAGCCACAGCGGCCAGTTCCTGACCTTGGACGAACAGTGGTTCACCACGCCGTCCGCGCTCGAAGGAGAGCCCGCGTGACCGCCAAGCCGGAACTCACCAGCCAGCTCAGGGCGCAGGTGCTCACTCTCGAGAACGACCTGCGCACTCGCCTCGAACTGCTCCCCGAGATCAAGCAGCAGTGGCGAGACGAATACGACGCCGCCATCTCCCGCAACCGCACCGCCGCCGCCTGGGAGACCTGGCGCGACGAGCAGATCACGCAGGTCGCGGTCGCCTGGGTGCTCACGACGGTCTTCATCCGCTTCTGCGAAGACAACAGACTAGTCAGCACACTCTGGTTCACCGCGCCCGACTCGCGCAGGGAGCAGGCACTCGACGCGCAACAGGAGTTCCTCCGAGCCAAGGCCAGCCAGGGACTCGACGTCACCGACCGCGACTGGATCCTCGACGCCATCGAGCACCTCAAGGGACTGCGCGCCACCGCCAACCTCGTCGACGCCAACTCACCACTATGGCTGCTGTCCCCCAGCGGCGACGCCGCCACCGCGGTGATCGACTTCTGGCGCGCCCGGGACGATGGCGGCGAGCTGCTGCGCGACCTGACCGACCCGGAGTGGGAGACCCGTTTCCTCGGCGACCTCTACCAAGACATGTCGGAGGCAGCTAAGAAGAAGTTCGCCCTGTTGCAGACCCCGGTGTTTATCGAGGAGTTCATCCTCGACCGCACCTTCGAACCGGCGGTGGCCGAACGACCACTCGACGGCTTCAAGGCGATCGACCCGACGTGCGGCAGCGGGCACTTCCTGCTCGGACTCTTCGCCCGGCTGCTCGACCGCTGGCACGCCGCCGCCCCCGGCATGGACGAGCGCACGCGCGTGCAGAAGGCCCTCGACTCCGTGTACGGCGTGGACCTCAACCCCTTCGCCGTCGCCATCGCCCGCTTCCGCCTCACCCTCGCCGCGCTCAAAGCCAGCGGCGGGATGAGCCTCGAGGACGCGCCCTCCTTCAACTACCACCTGGCCGTCGGTGACTCGCTGCTGTTCGGCAATGTGCAGACCCTCTTCGGCGACGCTGACGTGCACGATTTCGCCTACACCACCGAAGAGCGCCATGTTCTAGAGCAGATCCTCGCCGACAACCAGTACGACGTCGTAGTGGGTAATCCGCCCTATATCACCGTTTCGGACAGGGCTGTCGGAAAGACTTACCGCGACCGGTACGACTCATGCAGCGGCAAGTACGCGCTCACGGTGCCGTTCATGGAGCGATTCTTCGGCCTCGCTAAGTCCGGCGAAAGCCCGGGCTGGATTGGGCAGATCACCAGCAACTCCTTCATGAAACGCGAGTTCGGCACCAAGCTCATCGAGGACTTCCTTCCCCAAAAGGACCTGCGGCTCGTTGCTGACACCTCCGGCGCTTACATTCCTGGCCACGGGACACCGACGGTAATTCTGGTCGGATGCAACAACCGACCGGCGACGCCGACAGTTCGTGCCGTCCTCGGTGTGCAGGGAGAGCCCGGGCGCCCCAATGATCCCGCGAGGGGGTTGGTCTGGTCGTCGATTTCCAGCCACGTGAA
This sequence comes from Mycobacteriales bacterium, assembly GCA_038212215.1. Classification (GTDB taxonomy): domain Bacteria; phylum Actinomycetota; class Actinomycetes; order Mycobacteriales; family Jatrophihabitantaceae; genus JALZAI01. The sequence goes on along the minus strand of JBBQUT010000014.1, from coordinate 20,129 downwards.
CGAACCTGGCTGGTCCGACGACTGGATCACTGTTGCCGATCTCAACCGCTCGCTACTAAGAACACACCCGTGGTCCCTTCGCGGTGGCAGTGCCATTGAACTCCAGCAGGCGGTAGAAGCGGCGTCTCCGAGCACCTTGATCAACCACGTAGAACACATTGGCGTTTTCGGGATGACCAATGCCGACGACGTGATGATCATTGATCGAGCGACCGTTACGCGGCGCGCACTGGAACAGTGTCTGCCGCTCACTCTGGGCGACGGGATCCGCGACTGGCATCTCCAAGTAACCGATCACGTCTTCTACCCGTATGACGAGTCTGGACAGGGTCCGGCTCAACCGCACCAGAGTGAGCTTCGCCTGCTCTGGCCCACCCGAACTGTCCTATGGTCACGCGCCGTGTTCGGTGGCGGCACGTACCAGAACGCGGGGCGGCCTTGGTTCGAGTGGCATCAGCTCGTCGCCAGGCAGCAGCCTCTTGGTCCTCGCATCGCGTTTGCGGAGGTGGCTACGCACAACCACTTCGTGCTGGACCGGGGCGGAAAGGTGTTCAAGCAGACTGCGCCGGTCATCAAGTTACGAGTGGGTGCGACTGAGGAGGATCACCTCAAGCTGCTTGGCGTTCTCAACTCGTCGGTCGCTTGCTTCTGGCTCAAGCAGAACAGCTACAGCAAGGGCAACGGCGGCATCGGCGGCGGCATCGGTGACGAAGCCTGGGAGCCGCGCTACGCGTTCAACGCCTCGACTGTGCAGGACTTCCCGCTACCTGCTCGGCTGGACCCGTCGTGGGGGTCTCGGATGCAGGCGTTGATCGAGCGGGCGAACTTCTCGGCGCCGGAGCAGGTGGTGGCCGATGGGCGGCCGTCCCGCGGGGAACTCCACTCCGCGCAAGAGGTGTACGAGTCGCGGCGCAGGATCGCGATCGCGTTCCAGGAGGATATCGACTGGGCGATGTACCGCGAGTATGGGCTGATCGATGAAGACCTAACCGGCGCTCAGGGTCGCGAGGTAGCGCTAGGTCAGCGTGCGTTCGAGATTGTCCTCGCCCGGAAAGCAGCAGCTGGCGAGGTGTACACAGCATGGTTCGCTCGCCATGGCTCCGCGCCGATCACCGAGGTCCCTGCCGAGTGGTCAGGTGAGTATGGCCGCCTGATCGAGCGGCGGATCGAGGTCATCGAGTCCAATCCATTCATCGGGCTGCTGGAACGTCCGGAGTACAAGCGGCGGTGGGCGTCCGAGTCGTGGGAGGTGCGCGAGAAGCGTGTCCTGGCGGGGTTGCTCCTCGATCGGCTCGAGGACCGGAAGTATTGGTTCGACAACGTCGGCCGTCCCGTTACGAAATCCGTCCAGCTGATATCCGATGAGGTGAGCCGCGACGATGAGCTCATGTCGGTTCTGCGGTTGTGGGATGGTCGGCAGGACATCCCGGTGGCGACGATGCTGGCGACGCTGCTGGATGATCAGGCGGTGCCGTTCTTGGCGGCGTACCGGTACAAGGATTCGGGGCTGCGCAAGCGGGCCGTGTGGGAGAACACCTGGAGCCTGCAGCGGCGTGAAGATGCGGGCGAAACCCTCGCTTCGTCGATCCCCGTCCCGCCGAAGTACGCGACTGCGGACTTCGTGAAGCAGTCGTACTGGAGTCACCGTGGCAAGCTCGACGTGCCGAAGGAGCGGTTCATCGTGTACCCGAACGCGGGCCGCGATACCGACCCGACTGCGGTGCTCGGCTGGGCCGGGTGGGATCACGCGCAGCAGTCTCTCGCCCTCGCGGCGCTGATTGGGCAGCGGTCAGCTGATGGGTGGGACGACGAGCGCCTCGTCCCGCTCGTCGCCGGTCTGGTGGAGCTGCTGCCGTGGGTGAGGCAGTGGCACGGCGAGTTCGATGCGTTCTACAGCAGCAGCCCGGCGCAGTTCTTCACCGAGCAGTTGAGCCAGTGGACGGGCAAGATCCGCAAGACGGTCGACGAACTGACGGCCTGGCGGCTGGCGCCGGCAACCCGTGGTCGGAGGGCGAGCACAACGTGAGCGAGCTGCTCAAGGATCTGATCGACATCCCGGAGCGGGCCGGCGCCGACGACTACGTTCTGCGCCTGACGGAGGGCGTCTCGCCCGACCACGTCGCCGCCACCATCGACGCTTACGTCGTTACCCCTGCTTTGGCCGAAGCGTTCGACAAGGCGCTCGATCTCGTCGCGGCCTCGTTGAAGGACGGGCAGAGTCGGGCAGCCTTTTTGGCCGGGTCGTTCGGCTCCGGTAAGTCGCACTTCATGGCGGTCCTGTACGCATTGCTCGGACACGAGCCGGCGGCGCGCGCCAAGGCCGAGCTGGCGCCGGTGGTCACGCGACACGATGCCGCGATCGGCGGTAAGAAGATCCTGCGCCTCGCCTATCACTTCCTGTCGGCGAACACGATGGAGGAGGTGCTGTTCAGCGGATACGTCGACGAGATCCGCAGGCTGCACCCGGACTGCACGCTGCCGGCGGTCCACCAAAGCGACGGTCTGCTCGACGACGCCGATCACCTGCGCGCCCAGATGGGCGATGAGAAGTTCTTCACGGGTCTGGGTGGAGCGACAAAGAGCTCCGACCCTTGGGCGAACGTCCTCGGCGGCTCGTGGGATGCCGAAAGCTACGACGCAGCCCGCGCTGCCTCCGCAACGGATGAGAACCGCACCCGGCTGGTCAGCGGTCTGGCGGGCAGCTACTTCAGGGCGTATCTGAATTCCTCGTCCTACGTGGCGTTCGAGGACGGCCTCGCCGTGGTCACCGCCCACGCGAAGGGTCTCGGCTATGACGCGATCGTGCAATTCCTCGACGAGGCGATCCTGTGGCTCGCGTTCAACGTCCGCAACCGCGAGCTGTTCGCTCGCGAGTCGCAGAAGCTGACGAAGCTGGTCGAGGCCGGGGGGACCGCACGAGCGATTCCCGTGGTCTCCTTCGTCGCCCGACAGATGGACCTGCGCCGCTACTTCGTCGACGCCGGCGGCGCTGGCGCCGAGATGGCCGCGGTCGATCAGGCACTGCAACACCAGGCCAGTCGATTCCTGCCGATCGAGCTCGGCGACGACAACCTGCAGTACGTCGCCGAGAAGCGGCTGCTGCAACCGGTCGATGCCGCGGCGCGGGGGCGCATCGACTTCGCGTTCCACAACCTCGACCGCAGCCCGGCGATTTGGGACGTGCTCCTCGACGGCATCAACGCCGACCCGTCGCATCGAGGGGCGGACCAGCAGTCGTTCCGCCGCACCTACCCGTTCTCGCCCGCGCTCGTCTCCGCGCTGCGGACGCTGGCGTCGGCGATGCAGCGCGACCGCACCGCGTTGAAGGTGATGCAGAAGCTGCTCGTGAAGGGTCGGGACCATCTCACTGTCGACGACGTCATTCCGGTCGGTGACATCTTCGACGACGTGGTTGACGGCCAGAATGCTGTCAGCAAGGAGATGGCGGGCCGCATCGGAAACGCCCGGAAGCTGTACCAGACCAAGCTGCGGCCGGCGCTGTTGCGCGAGCACAAGCTGGCCGAGGCTGACGTCGAGTCACTACCGGTGGGCCATCAGTTTCGTGCCGATGAGCGGCTGGCCAAGACGCTCGTCCTGTCAGCCGTGGCACCCGATGTGCCGGCGCTCAAGGACCTCACCGCCGGTCGCCTGGCGGCGCTGAACCACGGCTCGATCGTCAGTCCGATCCGCGGCGCGGAGGTCAGCGTCGTGCTCGGCAAGGTGAAGCGGTGGGCCGTCGACGTCCCCGAGATCCACATCGGTGAGGGCACCGATCCGACGATCCGGGTGCAGGTCAGCGACGTCGAGTACCAGTCCGTGATCGACCGAGCTCGCAGCGAGGACAAGCACGGGCGGCGACGGGAGGCCGTCAAGAAGCTGGTGTGGGACGCGCTCGGTCTGGACGACGTCACGCCCGACGCGTTCGGCGTGCAGCGCCAGACCCGGGTCTGGCGTGGCAGCAAGCGCGAGATCGAGCTCGTCTTCGGTAACGTCCGCAAGGCAGAGGACCTGACGGACGAACTGTTCCGCTCCGGCGCCGCCACTTGGCGTTTCATCGTCGACTACCCCTTCGACGAAGAGGGGCGCGGGACAGACGACGACGTCAAGCGGGTCGAGGAGCTGCGTGCCAAGGACGTCACGGCGCACACGCTGGTCTGGCTGCCGCACCACCTCACCCGTCAACTACAGGATGAGCTGGGCGAACTGGTGATCCTTGACTGGCTGCTCGGCCCGGGTGACCGGTTCCAGCAGCACGCGGATCACATGGCTGAGGCCGACCGTCCGCAGGCGCGTCTGCTGTTGGAGAACCGGCAACGCAACCTGCGCGAACGGCTCGCCCGCGCCGTGCAGGAGTGTTACGGCGCTGCGGCGTTGACGCCGGGAACCGTGGACGTCGACCCGAATCACCAGCGCGTGTTGGAGAGTCTGGACCCTGGCTTCGCGCCACAGAGCCCTGTCGGCACTGACCTGGGTGCTGCGTTCGGGAATCTCGTGGACCAGGCGTTCATGTCGCTGTTTCCGGCGCATCCGCTGTTCGTCCCGTCCGATCGCGAGGTCCGCCCCGCCGAGATCAAGACCGCATTGGAAGCGATCGAGGCAGCTCGGCAGGATCCGACTGGGCGGGTGTTCGTCGAGCCGACAAGGCGCGACGCGGTCAAGCGGGTGTTGAACCCGCTTCGGCTCGGACAGATGGGTGAGACGCACCTGCTGTTTGACGCAAGTCAGAACGATTGGGTCCGTCAGTTCGCCATCGCGTTGGGACGCGACCAACTCAGCGAGACCGACGCCGTCACGGTTGAGCGAGTGCGCGGCTGGATCGCGGCCATCGCTCCCCCGTACGGGTTGCGGCCGGAGATATCCGACTTGGTCATCCGGGCGTGGGCGATTGTGAAGGACCGAGCCTGGTACCGGCACGGCATGCTGGTGCCTACACCGGAGCCTGGCAGCGCCGCGTTCGCCAATGACATCGAACTGCGGCCCGAGCCCCTACCCGCCCGGGGCGACTGGGACACGGTCGTCGCTCGTGCCGGCGCGCTGTTCGCATTCGTCGGCAACGCCAACCTGACCGGTGCCGCGGTCGCCGAACTGGTCGAGAAGGTTGGAGCGGACGCTGCCGCTTTGGCGCCTGCGGCCGGCACCCTGGTGGACCGCCTGAACGTCGCCGCCTCGAGCCTCGGCGTGCCGGCCGACGCGTCCGGACGTGTGGCGACCGCCGTTGCAGCGAAGGAGTTCGCGGTGGCGACGCGGGCTACCCGCGATCGGGTCGCGTTCATCGAGAAGCTGGCCGCGGTCACGTTCCCGACGACCGATCAGGCGGTCGCCCGGTCGTTGAAGTCTGCCGACGCGGTGTCAGCGTCGATCGCCGCGTTCGACTGGAGCCGACTCGCACCCTTGGTCGAGGCTGAACGATCTGGCGGGGCTCGGGCGGGCGAGGCGAAGCTGATCCTCGATCGGCTGCGCGCCGCGTTCGGGTACGACGAGCTCACCGCGGGTCTGGCGGCTGCGCTCAAGACTGCCGAACAGGAGGCTTGGACGTTCGCGACCACGACGCCACTCCTCAAGACGCCGGTGGATCCACGCGTCACTCGGCCGGCGAAGGCGACCGGGCGGCGCGTCGTCCGGTCTCGGGCCGAACTTCAGATTGCCCTGGACGAGCTGTCCGCCTTCGCCGACGAGCATGAAGGCGCCGCGATCACTGTCGAATGGCGCGCCGAGTGAGTGGTGTCGTCTCGGTAGCTGTGATCCGCGACCTGCTGACCCGCAAGGGTGCGGCGGTCGCCGGCAGTTCCGGCGTGCTCGGCATCAGGGCTCGCCCAGAGTGGCCGAACGGGCCGGTTCCGTTCGCGGGCGGTTCGGTGCCGGTTGCGCCGTGCCTGTCGTCGCTGGCTGTCCGTGAGGCGCTACTTCGAAGAGGCCCGACCGGCTGGCTGATAATCCTGACCGATCGCGACGACGACGACCTCGGGCTCGGCATCACCGCGCACCTGATCGGGCGGCGCTTGCAGAACCCCGACCCGTGGGACGCCGTGAAGCACGGCTTCGAGGCCACACGTATCGACAGTCGACTGGCCAGCGCCGACCATCGCACCGATCTGGCGATGGCGCTGCTCAACGCCACACCAGACACAGGCTGGCCGGCGGCCCGTGGCGGAATTCTCACGTTCGACCACATGATGGAGTCCGTGACGGCCGCCCACCTGGAACTGCCGACGGCCGGCGACGGGCTGGACCTCACCACCGTGCTGGAGTGGACGGTGCAATCGGACGTCGCACGGCACATGACCGGGCTGGGGGCACGGTCGGGTCCGCTGTTGGCGGAGATGGTGGCAGGTTGGGTCGCTGACCACGCCGGTGCGCTCGCGCCGGTAGTCGGCCCGGCACTGATAGGCGGGTCGGCCGCCGACATCGTGCCGCTCGGCCTGGTGGCCCGGGCGGTCGACAGTTCGGCGGCCGGGTCGGGTCCGCGTGCGCTGTTCCGCCAACAGGCGCCGGCGGCGGTGCCGCTGGCGCTGTGGGCTGACGCCGCGGAGGCGACCATCGGCGAACTGATTGCGCGTGGGGAAGCCACGCGCGATCACGTGCGCGCTGCGCTGCATCGCGCTGACCAGTTGTTGGACCAGGTCGAGGCTGGTTCCTTTGCCCCCTCGTCGGCAGTGTTGCGCACCAGCCTTAGCCAGCGACTCGCCGCACTGGGCGAAGCGCTGCGGGTCGCGGTAGGCGGCGCGCCGGTCCGAGCCTCGTCCGGCGGGCCAGACTCGACACTGGTCGAGGTCGCAATGTTGGCGAAGGTCGAGTCTGCGTGGGCCGCCGTGACGGGGCACGTATTGGCGAATCGGGTCGGCGAGGTGCGCGTGCCTCGAGCGCGCGCGGGTGTCCAGCTTGTTCGATGGTTGTCGGCGCCAGTCGAGGACGCCGCCGCTTTCCCTGCCGTGGTGGACCGGTTCTGGCAGGTCGACGCGTGGGTTGACCGGGCGGTCAACGACGCGACCAGCGGCGTCGACATCGAGGAGCTCGCCCAAGGCCTCCGTGCGGTGCTCGCCGCCGTTCGGTTGCGGCGCGCCGCGCACGACATGTCGTTCGCAGCGCTGGCCGTGTCGGACGCGGTGAACGGTTCGCCGTTGCCGCGGGGCGTCACGTACGCCGAGGACCTGCTCGCATCGGTGGTGTTCCCACTCGCCCGCTCGCGGGGGGTCCTTTTCGTCCTTGCTGATGGGATGAGCGGCGGCGTGGCGACGGAGATCGTCGACGATGTGACCACCCAGATGGACACCTGGCTCGAGTGCCTGCCAGACGGTGCGACGGGTCGGCTGGCTGCCATCGCCGCGTTTCCGACGCTGACGCGAGTGTCGCGGGCGAGCCTGTTCTGCGGTGATCTGGCGACGGGCGAGCAGAAGGTCGAACTCGACGGCTTCGCGACGCTCTCGAAGGCGCATGGTCTCACCGGTCGGCTGTTCCACAAGCTCGCGCTCGACTCGTCCGAACCTGGGTTCGCCATCGCTCACGATGTTGCGGCCACTGTTGACGACGAGTCCGTGAGGGTCGTCGCGTGCGTGCTGAACACGATCGATGACGCGCTGGACCGCTCCGACCCGGCCGGGATCGAGTGGAGCGCCGAATCGGTCAAGCACCTGCGTCCGTTGCTGGATCGCGCACGGCGCGCGGGCCGGGTGGTGGTGATCGCCTCCGACCATGGGCACGTCATCGAGCGCCGCGACGGCTGGTTCGAGTCCGTGGTGTCCGTGTCGTCCAACCGCTCATTCGCCTACGGGGGTGCGGTACCCGCGGGTGCGGTCCGCGCAACCGGCAGGCGCGTTCTCGACCACAACGGCGATGCCGTCCTCGCGGTAGACGAGCGACTTCGGTTCGGGCCGATCAAGGCCGGCTATCACGGCGGCGCGGCGCCAGCTGAGGTCGTCATCCCAGTCGTCGTTGTCGCCAACGGGCAGGCGCCGTTGGGTTGGGAGTTCGCTCCGCCGCAATCGCCGGCATGGTGGCGCGGGCCGCGCGCGGTGGCGCCGACGGCGATCGTCGAGGCACCGCGGAAGTCGACGCCCGTCGCCATCGAGACTCAGGGCTCCTTGTTCGACCCTGCGGTACCGGAGTCGTCCGGGCTCGTCGCGCAACTGTTCGCCTCGTCCGTGTGGGCCGATCAGGTGAGGCGGTCGACGAACCGACGGGTGACCGACGAGGAGATCGCTCGGCTGGTGGACGCCCTGCTCGCCGCGCCCGGCAACCGGCTGGATGCCGAGGCCGCTGCGGCCGCGCTGGGTGTCGCCGTGGTGCGGCTCGCGGGTGCACTGCCGCAGGTGCAGCGCTTGCTCAACGTCGAGCAGTACGAGGTGATCGGTCGTGACTCCGACGGGACGTCCGTGGTGCTCGATGTCGCGCTGTTGCGCGAGCAGTTCGGCGTGAGCGGATGAGTTCGCCCGTCAGCGCCCGTCGGCGACGTGAGATCGTCGACGCGCTGCGGCGTGGGACGGTCCCTGCCAACGGACTGGATCAGTTCGCGGTGGGGCTGGATCGGTTCTCCTCAGCACTCGGTGCAGAACTGGACCTGTTGACGTCCGGTGGAGCGGTCTTCAAGGCCGTGCGCGGCGAGTATGGCTCGGGCAAGACGTTCTTCTCGCGGTGGCTCGGTGAGCAGGCGAAGCGTCGCGGCATCGCCGTCGCCGAGGTGCAGATCAGCGAAACCGAGACGCCGCTGCACAAGCTTGAGACGGTGTACCGCCGGGTCTGCGAGTCGCTGCAGACGGCCGAATTTCCGCCGTCGGCGTTCCGTCCGGTCCTCGACGCGTGGCTGTTCGGGTTGAAGGCCGAGGCCGGCGCATCCATCGAAGCAGTGCTGGAGCAGCGCCTCGCGTCCGTGTCTCGGAGCACGCCCGCATTCGCGACTGCGCTGCGCGCGTACCGAGCCGCCGTCGACGCCGACGACACTGCGACCGCCGAAGGTTTGGCAGCGTGGCTCGCCGGGCAGCCGCATGTTGCCGCCAGCGTTCGCCGAGCTGCCGGTGTCCGCGGCGAGTTGGACCACTTCGGCGCATTCGGCTTCCTCCAAGGGTTATTGACCGTCCTTCGCGACGGCGGGCACCCCGGCCTGCTGATCGTGCTCGACGAGGTCGAGACTCTGCAGCGCGTGCGTACCGACGTTCGAGAGAAGGCCCTGAACGCGCTACGCCAGTTGATCGACGAGGTTGACGCGGGGCGCTTTCCCGGTCTGTATCTACTCATCACCGGCACGCCCGCGTTCTTCGACGGGACGCAGGGAGTGCAGCGACTCGCGCCCCTTGCTGGGCGGCTGGCCACGGACTTCACCACTGACGCTCGGTTCGACAACCCTCGAGCCGTACAGATTCGGCTGGCCGGGTTCACTCTTGACTCCCTCGGCGAGGTCGGGCGGAAGGTGCGCGACCTGTACGCGGCCGGATCGTCGGCGCCTGACCGCGTGGCCGCGGCGGTCGATGACGACTACCTGGACACGCTCGCCCGCGCAGTGACCGGCCAGCTCGGCGGACGAGTCGGCGTCGCACCACGTGTATTCCTCAAGAAGCTCGTCGGCGATGTCTTGGACCGCGTCGATCAGTTCGCCGACTTCGACCCACGCCGCGACTATGCGCTCACCATCAACGCCACCGAGTTGACCGACGTCGAGACGAACGCGCGGGCCAGTGCTGACCCCGACGACGTAGCACTCGACCTATGACTCCGCGTGGCGGAACCGATCTGCTCCATCCCGTTTTGCTGCATCACGTCGTCAACACGCTGGGCTGGCCGTCATTGCGTCCCTTCCAGTCCGAAGCGATCGCGCCGGTGCTTGATGGCGGCGATGTACTGATGGTGGCGCCGACCGCCGGAGGCAAAACCGAGGCTGCGACGTTTCCCTTGCTGTCGGCCATGGCGACGCGGGACTGGCGCGGACTGTCTGTGTTGTATGTCTGCCCGTTGCGTGCGCTGCTGAACAATTTGCAGCCACGGCTCGCGGGCTACGCGTCGTGGCTTGGGCGCCGAGCCGAGTTGTGGCACGGCGATACTAGTGACTCCGCTCGCCGCTCGTTGCTGGCCGCTCCCCCGGATTTGTTGCTGACTACGCCTGAGTCCCTCGAGGCGATGCTCGTCTCGACACGCGTCGACCCCCACGAGCTGTTCGCCAACCTCCAGGCGATCGTGGTCGACGAGCTCCACGCGTTCGCCGGCGACGACCGCGGCTGGCACCTGCTCGCCGTCCTGGAACGCCTGCAACGCATAGCGGGTCGGCCCATCCAGCGCGTGGGCCTGTCGGCCACCGTCGGGAACCCGGATGAGTTGCTGATGTGGCTTCAAGGCAGCGGCCGTGGCTCGCGACCGGCGACGGTTCACGCCCCGGCGGCCGGCGCGGTCGCCTCGGCTGGGGTCGATGTCGGGCTCGATTTCGTCGGGTCCACCGACAATGCGGCGACCGTGATCAGCGCCCTTCATCGAGGCGAGAAGCGTCTGGTGTTCTGCGAGAGCCGTCGCCAAGTCGAGGAACTCTCCGTCGCACTGCGTGCCCGATCGGTCGAGGCGTTCGTGTCGCACTCGTCGCTCTCGGTGGACGAGCGACGGCGGGCTGAGGCGGCGTTCGCCGAGGCCCGCGACTGCGTGATCGTTTCCACCTCGACGCTTGAGCTGGGCATCGACGTCGGTGACCTTGATCGAGTCATTCAAATCGACTCACCGCGGACCGTCGCGTCGTTCTTGCAGCGACTGGGGCGCACCGGCCGGCGTGCCGGGACTTCGCGCAACGCGCTGTTCCTCGCCACGCGGTCGGAGTCGCTCGTACAAGCCGCCGGGTTGTTGCGACTGTGGACCGAGGGGCGGGTCGAGCCAGTGACGCCGCCACCCTCGCCTCGGCACCTAATCACCCAGCAGCTGCTCGCGCTGTGCCTGCAGGAGCACCAGATCGGGCGCAACGTCTGGCAGCAATGGTGGTCCGGCCTGGGCGCGTGGTCCGATGCCGATGCTTCGGCTGTTGCAGATTGGCTGGTGGAGACCGGGCATCTGGAGTCTGACGGCGGGATGCTCTTCATCGGCCCCGAAACTGAGCGGCGCTATGGGCGACGACACTTCATGGAGCTCGTCTCGGTGTTCACCGCCGATCCCGAGTTCACGGTCATCGCGGGCACCGCCGAAGTCGGTCGCATCGACCCTCTCGTCCTGCTGGGCCGCCAAGACGGTCCGCGATACATTTCGCTGGCGGGGCGGGCCTGGAGAGTGACCCACATCGACTGGCGACGACGCCGATGCTGGGTCGAACAGTCCGACCAAGGTGCTCGGATGCGGTGGAGCAGCTCGCCACAGCCCATGTCATTCGAGCTATGCCAGTCACGCCGTGCGGTCCTGCTCGGTGAGGACTCCAGGGTGACGTTGTCCAAGCGCGCGAGGGCCGCGCTGGCCGATGCTCGGGAAGACGCTGCACCCCGCGTGAGGCCCGAGGCAACAGTCATTGATGCTGACGGCTGGTGGTGGACCTATGCCGGCGCCCGCGCCAACGCGACGCTGGCCGCCGCGCTGCCGGAGCTTCTTCATGCTGACCGCCTGGACAACGACCGCGTGCACATGCGTGGCGAGGTCGACCCGGACGACTTCGGACACGTCATCGCAGCGCTGCCTATGGAACTCGCGCCGGCGATCGTCGTCGACGAAGCGGCCGTGCGGGGGCTCAAGTTCGCAGAGTCACTTCCCCCTGCGCTCGCCACGGGCACTGTCGCCGAACGGATCATCGATCTGACCGGGATGCAAAAAGTGTTGAACACGCCACGACGGTGGGTCGACGGAACCCGGCGCGGAGACGATGTCCAGTTCGACGATCGGTCGACGCACAGTTGGTAAGCAGATCGATCTCGGCATCGTTGACCTCGGGGGGTCGCCGTCGCGGTTCAGGTCGGGCTCGCCTCTCGAAGTGCTCGCCCGGCGCGCTCGGCGTGGTTGACCGGGCGCATCGTGCTGCCGGAATCCCAGATCGTCGGTCTGCGGGAAGGTCGTGCCCGGGCGGCTGGGCGGGCGCCAGCTGTCGTATTTGACCCAATGGGCGATCGCGTCGCCTCCCTCGGGCGGGGCGTAGGCGCCGCGGTGACCAAGCCGGGTGGCGATCTCGCGCAGTAATGCCTCCTGCTGCTCGAGCGTGCCGGCGGCGAGGGCTCGCCAGGTCGGCGGCGCGACTATGTCGATGTCGGCTTGGAGGCGCGCAACGTTTCCATCGAGCGTTGCGAGGTCGATGCTGAATGCGTTTTGCGCTGCGGCCATCTGCCCGATGTTCTACAGAAGCCGATGGGCACCGACTGCCCTCCGGCTGCGGCAGCAGCGAACTGGTGACCGGGTGACACGTGTGTCAGGACAGTGTCCGAGACTGGCGAGAAGGGCTTAGGCTTCGAGCGCTTGCTCCTCGGAGCTTTGCGGTGGTGTTCACGACAGCTGGGAGCCGTGCCCTCATGGTGATCAAGAGGTTCTCTAGGTTCTCTAGGTTCGCTGCGGATCGGCGACTGCGCTTCGCGCTTGCGTTGTTGCTGAGCCTGACGGTCGCGACGTCGCAGGCGGGTGCGGCTGCTGGGTGCGGGCCCGCGTGGAGGGCGACGCCGGTCCCCGGCCTGGGCGTCGATGCGGCCCTATCGGACGTCGCCGTGATCGGGACAGGTGAGGCATGGGCTGTCGGCACGGAAACGGATCGCGGTTTGATCGGGCACTTTTCTGATGGGTCTTGGACCTGGACACGTTATGGCGTCCCGGGCAAGTCAGTGTCGCTTCGAAGCGTCGCCGCGAGGCCTGGGGTAGCGTGGGCCGTCGGTCAGATCAGCGGCATCTCGCAACCCGACGTGGCGCTCATCCTCGTCAACACCGGCACCGGCTGGCGGAGACAGCCGGTTCCGTTGAAGGCGGTTGACGCCGGGCTCCGTTCGGTGGTCATCCGTACCGCCAGCGATGTCTGGATGTCCGGCACGCTGGCTTCGACGTTTCAAACGGTTGCGCTGCACTGGGATGGTTCCCGTCTACGGGTCACCACCGTGCCCGATGTTGTCTTCGCCAGTGGCATCGAGGCGCCGCGCGAGGGCGGCGCTGTTTTGGTTGGAGAAAACACGTCGGGCAATGTTCAGGCGTGGCATTGGAACGGGAGTGTGTGGCGAGAGGACCGCATGCCCCCGGGGGAGGATTTCGGCGAGGCCTTCCTGGCCAACGTCGACAGCACTAACGGCCAGATGTGGGCGACCGGAACGGCATTTGGCGGATGTTGCACAGCGCTGCCACGGGCGTTCCGCTGGGCAGGTACCCGCTGGGTTGCGAACGACCCGCCGACCGGCATCGATTTAGTGTTGTCCGATGTGCTCGTGTCTCGCATCGACGGTCACGTCACAGTCGTCGGCCGGCTTTTCTGCGATTCAACTGTGGGGTGCGTCGGACCTCCCAACACGGCGGCGATTTGGGAGTGGACGGGCTCAGTATGGAAGCAGCAGCCCACCGGGCTGGCTCCGGACCAAGAAAGTGAGCTGGTTGCTCTCGATGGAGATGGCCAGGGTGGCCGCTGGGCCGTAGGTAGCCATGTAGTCAATCAGCAATCTCACCCGTTGTTGCTCCGGCAATGCGTGCCCCCAAGTTAACTCGAAGAATTTCGTTCCCGCCGACATTGCGACATTCACGCATGTCGAGCTCCTGACGCGCTTCAGGCAGCGGGGGCCTGCCACGTCCTGAGCCGTTTGTGAGTCGTTGAATCTGGAAGTCAAGTGAAAGGCGAATTCCCAAGATCCCTCCACCCCTGACACGATTTGGCCCGCGGCTTCGCTCTCCCAGATACCGATCGTTTGAGACACAGAGCGAACCGTTCGACTCAGGAACCGTCGCATCTGTGGGCGCAGATCAGTTGATCGGGGATCGCCAAGGGCGCATGTGAAAGGTTCGGGCGTCACTGCGCACTATCGCCAACGCCAATGAGGCGTGGGCCGGTTCGTGGTCTCCCGTGAGGTCCGCAACTCGATTTCGCGCAACTTACTGAGCACGCGAGGGCGTCGTGTCGGCGTGGGCGAGAGCGGGAATACGCGCTAGTAGCCCAGCTCGTTGAAGGCGGTCGACACGAGCGAGTCGGGCATGGTCAGTCGGCGGCCGAGCTCGCCAGCACCAAGTTCGCGTGCCGCGTCTGCGTCCTCCACCTCGCGTCGGCGAGCGACCGCTTGGACGTAGGTCTCTACTCGGTCCGCGGCCGCCGAGCGCGAAGGTCGTGGCTGCGGGGCCTGCGCTCGCCGGCGAATTACCCTGCGAAGGACGTCGTAGACGACTGGGTTCCCCGCGAGCACGCCGGTCACTCGGCTCGATTGGAGTATCCGGCCGACGGTGAGGCCGGCCAAGGCGGGTACGACGATGGCGGGCAACCGGTCCAGGTGCACACGGTCGCGGCGCGAGGTCGGCTTCTCTGCCGGACGGCGCGCCGCCCACTGCAGCCACGGACCACCGGCGAGCGCCGAACCGGCCACCTCCTCTGCGAGGCTCCCGGCGGGCAGCGTTGCGGGGTTGCTCCGGTCCGCAGGAAGCAGCGCCTGCCAGTAGGACGCCGCCAACATGGGCGGCGAAACTGTCGTGCCGCGCGGGCGCTGTTCGGCGCGCAGAGCCCCGGACAACCTCAGCGCCAGGACGTCGGGGTGACCGGGCAGGCGCTGCGTCAGCGACTTGACGAGCCGTTCCGTCACTGGCCAGGTGTCCGGCTCGCCGGAGATCATTGCAATGTGCGCCGCGTAAAGAGCAACCATCGGGTCGGCCCCTTCCGAGCTGGCCAGCCGGAATACAGCGGGCGTGATGCGCGGTTGTCCCGTCCGCAGTTCGCCGAGCAGGATCTCGCCGAGGAGCGCGGTCTGGTCGGAGCCGTCCCACGGCTGTTCGAGCGGCGTCGTGTGGACCGAGGCGAACCGCGCGTGGACCCCTTGCGCGCCCGCCGGCATCCAAACCACGGTCTGCCGCTCGGGAACCAGGCCGACCGTCTGCTCAAGCATGGCCTGTCGGTCTGCTTCGTCGCGCCACGTCGTCCGCAGTACATACGCGCCCTTCGGCGCGCGCGCTCCGAAGGTTAGACAGCCACGCACGACGCGCTTGCGTGTCCATGGAACCTCGCGCCCGTGGAGGTCTGTCAACGTCACTGCCCACCGTCGCGATAGGCTGCGGCTCTGCTCCAACGACGACAACACGACAGCCAAGCCCGAGCGGGCACCCCCAGCGTTGGCCACGGCGGTGCTTGCCGCCTCAGCGGCCTCAGCGGCGCCAGCGTCGTAGTCGGCAGTGCCGAGGACCGTGGGCGCTCCCGGTACCGGCAGCTCGAATCGTTCCAGTCGCGTTTCATTGCCCCGGACCCGGACCAGCCGCCGCTCGATCCGGGTCGCCCGCTGCGCAACCACCTCGTACACACCGGCTGTCAGCTCGTGATCGGCTTGGTCGGCGAAAGCGGCGATCAGGCGGCCAAGCGCGTCGTAGATCCCGAAGCGGACTGCAGGGCCATCGCCGGAAAGCTGTAGCCGCCCTGTGCTACGTGCCGACCGTGCCTGGGCCGGCGGTGGCTCAGAGGTTGACGTCACGGTCGACTCCGTCCGCTCGAAACAGTCCTTCGCCCGCGAAGGAGCTGCCGTCGTCCGTGCCGGCGAGCACGACTCCGTACCGGCCGACCGGAACCTCGACTGTCCACGGACCGGCCGTCGGATCGCCCGGCAATCGGGTGTCGTCCGGCAGTTCCAGCTCCACGGGCTCGGCGAAGTTAGCGGGGAAGCGGATGGTGACGCGCGCAGCGCGCGTAGGCGCCGACAGCCAAGCCAGCACGGGGTCGTGTGCGGCGTCGCTGAGCGTGCCTACGACAGTCACCACCTGCGGTACCGCCTTCTTACTCCTCGCCACGGCCTTACTGACCTGCACCCGCACAAACAGTAGAAGCGCTTGCGCCGTCAGCGTCCCGTCGCGTCGGGCGGAAGCCCCGCCGCGCAAGCCGTCGAGCAGGGCGGACGTGAAGTACCCGCGCCGCTCGTCCGGCGGGATCGACGTTTCGGTGTACTCGTAGGCGAACTCATCGGGGCCGGTGCCGTACCAGATCAAGTACTGCACCGGCCCGTTCGGCCGGCCGGGGTCATCGAAGGTCGGTGGTGTCCCGCGGGCCTGCGGGTACCAGTTGCGGCAGCAGTCCGCGTAAACGAGGACCTGCGCGAACAGTCCCGCCCGCGCATACCAGTCGGCATAGGCGCGTAGCTCGATGTTGCGGCTGTACGCCCCCTTGCGCGCGTTCGCCAGCAGCAGAGCACCGTCGCCGTTGCCCGGCATGATGCCGTGTCCGGCGACGTAGATGATCAGGCGGCTGCGCGCGAAGTCCTCGAGCGAGGCTCCGATGTCGTTCATCGCCTTGGCATTGAGGTCGAGCAACGCATCGTCGATCTCGTCCCGCAGCGGCCGTGCGGATACCGCGCCGTCGTCGCTGAGCAGCAGTCGCACATTGTCGTCGGGCAGGTGTCCGCCGACGGGATCGACCAGCCAGTCGCGGAAGTTTTTGGCGTCGTTGACTGGACCACCCAGATCGGTAAGACCGGGGTAGGTGTTAATGCCGACTACCAGCGCGTAATGGCGGTCGTTGACCACGGGCTGCGCCGTCACTGAGCCGATCCATCAACGAGTGCCGCGACGCTCTGGGCGACCTCGGTATCGGTGTTGAACCCGGTATGGGTTACCGCCTGCGAACGGCGGCCGAGCGGCGAGCCCGGGGCGGTCGGAGACCAGACGACGCGCTGTTCGGCGCCCATGTAGTCGCGCAGCGTCGTCAGATCGGGCCACTCCGCGAACGAGTCACCGTAGTAGCGGTTCAGCCCGACGAGCGGCTGTATCACCGACTCTTGCTGGCGATCTCGCTCAACCACACCGCAGACGAAGTACAACAGCGACCGCGGATACAGCGACCCAACGAGGTGATCGGCCTGCTCGTTCGTGTCGTACATCGTGAACATGCGCAGCCGACGCACCCGGGGCGCCGCCGCTGGCCATCCATCGGTCATGTGGCGGAACGTGGCGGCTGGCGCGAGCAGCACCACCTGGAACTTCACGCCATCCGGCCAATTCCGGTCACCCGCGGCCGCGCCTCGGGCAAGCTCGCCGAGGAAGTTGTCGATGAAGACGGCACCGGTGCTGTGCCCCACAAGCGTGATCTCCGGCATAGCGCCGGCGGACAGCTTCTGCGCCAGGGCATCGAGGAACAGCCGGCCGCCACGCGGCGGCGCCGCATCCTCAAAGGTGTCAGCGGTCTCCTTCTTCATTGCGTTCCAGATCGCTCCGCCGGCGTTCGCGAGGTAGAAAGCACGCAGCAGCTCTTCGAGCACCGTCGGGTACACGCCGGAATCGGTGTGGGCGCGATAGCGACGCAGTACGCTCACCAGCACCTGGCAGGCCTTCTTAGCGATGAACGCCGCCGAGATCAGGCCTCGCGACCCCTCCTGCTGACCGACCTCCCGCTCCATCTCCTCAAGCACCGCCGGGTCGAGCAGCGTCGCGCCCGAGGCGCTGATCCGGACGGGCAATCCACGCGTGCCGGTGGCTGTCGTAGCGGGATGGCGGGTGGCCAGCGCAGCCTCCAACGCGCCTTGCAGGTCGGCGTCCTGCTCGATCCCGCGGCGGAAGGCCTCCGCCTCATCGTCGGTTAGGTCACCGGACACATCCGCCGGCGACAACTGTTCATAAGGCTCGCGACCGGCGTCCCGGGTCGCAAGCTCCGCGTTGACCTCCCGATCCGGCGGCACAGGAATCACGTCGACGGCCCGCGCACCCTCGTCCTGCCGGACCTTGCCGACCGCATACTTGAGAAGCCACTTCAGCAGCTTGGCGAAGATCTCGTCGCGGGCGATTTCATCGAGGTTGTGCCCGATCGTGTCGATGAAACCGCTCTCCCACACGAAGAAGACGCTGTGCGCACCGGCACCCTCGTAGATCGGCAACCACCGACCTGCGGTCGCCTCACCGTCCGCGCGGCTGTTGAGGCCGCCGTGAAAGTGCAGCACGATGCGCTCGGCACCTGAGACGCGATCGGCGAGCGCGTGGACATCCGCTTCGGTCATGTCATCGAGTTCGCCGTTGCGCCCGGTGCGCACGATGTGCGCGAGCGTCCGTGCGTCCGTCATCTAGTCCACCCCTTTCGCTGAAAAGTCTCGCCCTCGACCGACGCGCAGGAGGCGAGCATTGCACGCCGCGACCGGCGCTGGAAGAACGCCAACGATCAAGTTGCCTCACCGCCAGCGTCGGCGCGCCTGCCCTAGCGACACTTCACCGGTCCCGAAACCGGACCTTTCCCGCCGATTTTCATCGCAACCCCCGGACGGCACGCCGCGGCCGCGCCATTCTGCGTGGTCGCCCGAGGTGGTGCGAGGCATGTGTCAGATCGCTTCGCGAACTACGGCTCGCGCAGTGGATGAAGCCGGCCCAGGTTCAGCCACTGCAGCACGAAAAGGCGATCTACAAGATCACGTACCCGAACGGCAAAATCTACGTCCGCATGGACCTCACCGGCACTCTGACCTATTTTCGGCAGCGCCAACAATGACTTGATCGCACAGGACTTCACACCCCAGCAGCGCCGCTACTTCTGCATGCCTAAAGAGATTTTGTGGCAATCTGACACCGCCTCCGACTCAGACGCCAGGCGAACCGAGATCAGCTTCATTCGTTCGCTCCGCTCGAACGATCCCGGCGTCGACTACAACCGGTGGCCGAACTTTCGTCCACCAGTGACCGAAGCTGCACCGCGGTAGCGCGATTGCTCCCGGTCGCCGCGCGGCGGTCCCGACTACTCGCCCAGTCGGTACGCCACGGCGGTCTCGATGGCGGAATCCACTGTCGCTCGACCGGCGTCGATAGCGCCCAGAATCGATGCCGCGAGCCGGTCCCCGCCGTCCGCGGCCTGCACCATGCGCTGCCGCACGATTTCGGCGCGCAGCGCCTTCGCGCAGATGCTGGATACCGGCAGCCCGCTCACTTCCTCGGCTGCAATGTCATCCCGCAGCTCCACCGTGATCCGGTGCATGTGGCTCGACCTCCGGCATCTTCCGCTGGCTCACGAATCTGCCAGAATTTGGTAGCCCCGGCACTACCAGACTCTTTGGTCGGACCGTTCGCGCGCTCGGTCGCGACATGCAGCGCGGCAACGTACTGCTCCGGAGCAGTAACCGGCGCCGGGATTGACGACGGGTAGCCGTGGGGCCCGTCGCAGCAGACGCTCACCGCGCCTGACGACTCGGTCAGCTCGGGGACAAGTTTTACGCCGAGTTCTCCGATAGCCTCGAAACCGCGGTCGACAGGGACTGCGGTGGTCGTGGCGCTCGGCGGATCTGCCGGCGGGCCTTGTTCCTGTCGGGGTATTGCGCTGGGCTTTGTCGAGACACCGCTGCGCCCGATCGATCAGACAATACCAACGGCGAACACTCTCCCAACTCATGACGGGACGGCCCTCATGTTCGAACACGACACCCACCGGCACCTGGAAATCACCGACGGCGCCCGCGCGGTCGCGTCCACCGAAATTCATGGCCCGGGCCGATAAAGGGCAGCCGGTGCACCCCGTGCTGCACGCCGTGTCGGGCCACATCCCGCCGGGCAGCCGCTCTGTGCTGGTCGACGCAGTGCTCGACCTGCCCGAGGTCCAAGGCAAGGATCGCCTGATCGCGACGGTGCCGCTGGGAGACGCCGAGTCACTGCATCGGCTACAGCACCGATGCGAGGACGTCACCAGCAGAGCGGCCGCGTCCAGCGCCCTCATCGACGCCGAACTGCCGCACGACGATCCCGACAGGCAGCACTGAATCGAGGGTCACCGATGGCGCAGCCGTGGGCGCGGCGCCAAGGTGCTCCCGGTTCCCGACATGTTCGCCGCCCCGGCCCGGAGCCCAAAAGAAGAAGAAGCCACGAGAGTGCGCGGGCTACTGGCGTGGCGCCTCGGCTCGGACGGGGTCGAGGGTGACGTCGCTGATCGTCGTCGTCAGTCGGATGCTGCGGGCTCTGGCGCGACTTGAGCGGCCCAGAGGTCGGGTCCGAATACTTCGTAGCGGATTCGTGATGCCGGCACGCCGCGCTTGATGAGGGTTGCCTGGACGTGGTGCATGAACGGTAGCGGGCCGCAGGTGAATACC
>JBBQUT010000013.1:0-102321 GCA_038212215.1 Mycobacteriales bacterium | reverse complement strand
CCCTACTGCTCGCCGGACCACACAGCCTCACCACGCTGCTCATCTGGTCAACCTGGCGCCGAAGACACCAATCCCGAGCCCGCGACTGCCACTATCGACGCCGCGAAAACCAATGATCACGAACTACGGCTGCAGTACTAGTTTGTGAAGCATCGTCTTGTTCGGAGACTTGTACATCGGGGTCGCCACGAAAAGATGTGGGCCCTGCAGAATCACGTCCTCCCACGAGTCAGGCTGGCCCCATTCTGACTCGAAGAAGCCCTTCTTGCGGTCGATGCTCTCGTCCCATCCACGCGAGAATTGCAGGCCGAGCTCCGCGATCCGAGGGGCGCGCGAAAGCTTGTCGAGTACAACCGCAACCGAACGGGTCACGGCATAGACCATCCGGCTGTGCCGGACTGGAACGTCCAAGCTTTCGAGTACCGCGCGCCAACTCGCGAGTGTTTCGTCGTTGACGGTGATGATGCGGCTCTTGTGGGGGCGGACGTCCCACTTTCCGTCCGGATCTTTCAAGCCAGGCTCCGGCCCGGACCCGTCATGGTCGAACGACCGCGCCACGGTGTCCGGGTGGTACAGAGCCGTCGCCATGTCGAAGACTGGAGATTCAAGAACTGAACCGTAGATATGCACACCGAACGACACGTGGTGGTCGACCTCGAAGAGTTGCAACTCGTTGACGAACTGCCAGTGGCGTCGCAACCGGACGTACGTTGCTTCGCGCAGCAGGCCAGCCTTTTCATCTGTGAAATGAGTCTCAGGGTGGATCAGTCCCGTGCGGCCGATCGGAGACGCATGACGCCATGCCTGCTCCATGAAGCACCTATACGAGTCCGGCTGTAGCCCTTGCAAGTGCGGAAACTGTGGAACCGACCCGATGAACTCGGCAGTCGACGCGACCTCGGCTGTTGCGTCAGCTACAAGGTCAGCGATACCTGGCAGCGTGATGGTCTGCGCGCGCCGCGCCCTGAGCTGAATCTGAGTGGGCTTTACCTCCAGCTGCCACCACGGATCGCCTTCGGCGAGCAGTGCGTCAACATCCGACCGTGGGCGCACCCAGGGCGGGTTACCGACTTGCAGGTCGAAGCCAACGCGCGCGAACACCGTCGCGAAGGTGAGGTTCCAGTGGAAGAAGCCCTGGCTGTTCGCGACCCTTTCGCACACCGACAGCCATGGGTGGTTGCGCAGCGCCTCGTCTGCTGTCTTTGCGGCGGACATTCCGAGCTCGGCCTGTTCGGCGAGTCCGAGGTCGTCCCACGCGTTGGCAGACGCCAGCATCTGGTTGTTCGGGGGTGGTGTGCGCCGCCGAACTTCCGGGCTCCGGCCGAGCAACGTCTGTAGGCCGCCGATCCACTCCTCCAGCCCAGGCGGCTGGACGAGCCGCGGACCACCTGTCGTATCGACGGTCGTGGCCGCTTCGGTGAGCGGCCAGAACCAGAGCGCGCACCACGCGTCCATCACCCTTCGCAAGCGGCAGTATGCACCGTCTGCGTCTGCCAGAGCCTCCTCAATCTGCTCACGCTGCACTGCACCGCCAGACTGAAGTCCATCGGCTTCCCATACCGGGATCGAACGGCGGATCTCCCGCTCAGCGATTCGCAAGCGCTGGTAAGCGAACTGCCACAGCACTTCAACCCGATGCGCGAGCTCGGAGAGATCGTCGAGCTGCGTCCTGCTTGGCTTGGCCCTGATCGCTCGACGCCAGTCCTTCAGCGCCTTCGCCGCGTGGGGCTCCAACGCGGCAGCCTCCTTGGCATCAGCCGCCGCGCCCCACCCGTCCGCCGGAAGCAGGAAGTGATGGATACCGCGTTCAAATCCGCCGCCTATGTCACCCGCGTCGAGATCGGCGACCAATGAGCTCAGCGGCATCTCGCGCGGCACCGAGGTGAGCCAGGATTTGTCGGAAACCTGGTTACGGCTGTAAATCGCGCGGCGGGCGCCGATCAGCGAGTTGCCTCGCTTGAGGTGCAGTCCGAACCACGGGGCGTCGAGGCCGGCGACCATGGTGTCGAGCCAGAGCGAGATCTCAGCCAACTCGACCGCCGTTGCGTTGAGGTCGACCCCGTACACATTGTGCAGTGCGAGGTAGGCCTTCACCTCCTGCAGACGCTTCGGGTAGTCGTCCGGGTCGATGCGCCGACCGAGTTCCTTCTGTCGCCGCTCCAGGTACTGCGCGGCGAGCTGGCGCACCGCCTCGATCGCGAACGCACCGGAGCCGAGCGCCGGCTCGCAGACGGTGAGCTCCAGGATCTCGACCGCCGTCGTCTTATGGCCGTCGTGGTCGAGCAGCTCCTCCAGGGCCTGCCCAACGGTGAAGCGGGTCAGCACCTCGGGCGTGTAGTACGACGCGGACTGCTGGCGCTCACGCCCCGCAAGCCGGAACACGAACGAACCGCGCGGGTGCAGTACCGGTTGCTCCTGTCCGTCCGGCCGGGTCTCCATCACGAAGTCGGCTGGGGAAATGCCGTCAATTCGATCGGTCGGAACGACCCACGAACCCTTACTCGCGTCGCCATTCTTGGCGACTTCGTAGAGGTCCTCCTCGGCGAAGAACCCGGTGTAGCTCATCAGGCCCTCGTACACGGCACCGAGCTGATTGATCCCGAGTTCGGCATAGGAAATGAAGCCGCGGTCGCGTCCGCGCGTCTCTTTGCTCAGTAGTAGGTGGGCGAGCACCCGCTGCACGGCGTGATTGCCAAGGCCGACCTCGTCGATGTGCGCAGTCGCGACCGGACGGAACAGGTCGGCGCGCAGCGGGTTGAAGGTCAGTCCTTGGGTGAGCGCAGTCCCGTCGTCGGGATCGCCGCTGCTGTCACGCGGGACATTGCCCTGTTCAACGAGCCGGAACAGCACGCCGAGCGAGTCGTACAAATGCGATCCGGATCGGCTTTGCGGGGTTGCGAGCTCGACCTGCACGAGCTCACGCAGCCGGTCCAGGCTGTAGCCCTCGTCGTACTGCTGAGCACCGACAGGCAGCACGCCGAGCTCGGGCGAGGCCTCGGCGTAGAGCAGGAACAGGATTCGGTATAGGAAGCGCAGCGACTGCATGGCCAGCGGCTGCGCCTGATGCTTCGGCAACGGATCAACGCCGCCGGCGACCCGGCGATCGACCACCTCGTTGGCGATGATCTCGATCGAGAGCCGAACCCCGTCGCGCAGGTCCTGCGACACTCCGACGGTGTGCTTGATCGACTCTTCGAGCACGCCGTGCCACCAGAGGTCGCCGTCGGCGTTCGGGGCGATCGACTCCGCGGACAGACACGTGAGCATCCGGTCGATCTCTCCACCGCGCTTGGCGTCATTGCGCTCGGCAACCGCCTGCACGTCGATCGCCAAGTAGCGCCCCTCGGCCCAGCGCTCCCGCTCGGCGAGCAGGGCCCAACGTCCGGCCAGAACCAGCACCAGATCGGGTGCGTCGTCCTGGACGAAGAGTGCCGACACCAGGCGAGCAGCCGACGGGCATTCGGGACCGTCGTCGTCGAGCCGCACCGGGCTAGCTAGCGTGGGGCCGTCCTTCGCGATCACGTGTTCGAGCGCGGCAACGGGCTCGGCCATGATGACCACCAGCGGGGCACGTTCGGTGATGCCGGGCGAAGAGACGCGGACGATCGGCTTATCGCTCCGATCGAGCCGCAGGCCGTGAGCGTCCAGGCCGAGGATGTCGATCAGCTGTTCGTGGATCGGCGCGGCCATCTCGCGACGCCCCGGGCGGCCGGCATCCGTGCCCTCGTCGCCCTCGAGGTCCGCGCCGAGCAGAGCCAGCGCGCTCGACAATCCGGCGCGGGCTGCGGTGAACCGAGCACGTGGGGTCTTGAGGTCGTCCTTCTCCTCGACGTCCCAAGCTTTGCGCCGCTCGATCACCTTGGCCTGGAAAGACTGGGAGGTGGCGTCGGTGGTGAAGTAGTGCTCGGAGATCCAGCTCTCGCCGACCAGGATCGCATCGGAGCTGCTCATCTGGTCGCTCCGCCATCGGGGACGACGACGAGCAACGGACGAATGAGTGCGCGGTCCGGCTTCATCGCGTCGACCAGCTCCTGCTCCTGCCGCACGCTTGTGCGTGTCTGCTTGAGCCCGGTGCGCTGGATGAGCGCGTCCGCTTCCTTGTCCCAGGCATCCAGTCGATGGGTCCAGTCGTTCACCCGTCGGCTTACGTCGTCACGCGAGGACGCAAAGGTCACCGACATGTGCGCCGACGCCCGCGCGATGGCCGGTTTGATCAATTGTTGAAGGACGGCTGGATCCGTGACCGGCCCCGGATTGGCTCGCGTGACATCCCAGCCGAGCGTGGCCAGTGCAGAGCGCGCTGATGCGTGCGGCGTCACCGGTGCGAAGCTCGACTTGGTCGGGTCGGCGAATGCGACGGTCATCCAGGTGGTGGCAACGATGTGGCCGCGTCGGTTGGTCAGGGTGCCGAGCAGCAGGATCGTCGGTTCGGCGACGCCGCCGCGCACAGCGAAGACCTCGTTGCGGCTGAGCTTGGCCAGGGCGCGGTCGGCGGCCCAGCCGAGCACCGGGTGCAGCGG
This sequence comes from Mycobacteriales bacterium, assembly GCA_038212215.1. Taxonomy (GTDB): domain Bacteria; phylum Actinomycetota; class Actinomycetes; order Mycobacteriales; family Jatrophihabitantaceae; genus JALZAI01. The sequence continues at coordinate 97,801 of JBBQUT010000013.1, read as the reverse complement.
GCCCAGGTAGTGCGCGTCCGGCCAGCTGTTGTCCTTGTCGTCCGCGAGGGCGGCGGCGAGCCGTTCCTGTCCACGGGTCTTCGTAGTGGCGAGCACGAGCAGATCGGTGACGCGACGATCAGCGAGGTAGCTTTGTGGCAGGACGTCCAGCCGCTGTGCCAGATCTGGCGGCGGTACCAGTTGGGCGGTGCCGAACTTGTCGTCACGGCGCCAGGACAGTCCGCCATTGCTCGGCTTGTCGCTCGGGTCTATGAAAGCGGCGTGCAGCGCATCGTCGAGGAAGTCGATCTCGCCCTTGTAGAGCCCGGACGACCTTGATCCCTCGGACTTTGCCGGTGTCGTCGCCGGAGTACTCATTGCCGTCGGCGCGTCGAACAGCCGGAAGAATAGGCCGGTGAGATCGTCACTTGCCGCGACGTCGTCGACCGAGCGAACGACTTCGTCCAAGGATTTGGTGCCGGCGAGCACTGCCCGAATCTCGTCCTCCTCGCCCTTGACGTTGTAGCGACCCATCAGCGAGGCGACGTCGCCTAGGGCGCCGTGCGCCTCATTCTCCTTGTCCATCAGCCTGGCCAGGACGCGCAGGTCGCCGCGAAACCGGTCGTGGTCAGGCTCCAGCAGTAGCGACGTGACGCGTGGCGCGTGCTTCTGCCCGTAACGATCGATGCGGCCGTTGCGCTGCTCGATCCGGATCAGGCTCCAGGGGATGTCGAAGTGGATCAGCTCGTGGCACTGCGAGTGCAGGTTCACGCCTTCGGAGGCGACATCGCCGGTCACCAGGATGCGAATCGCTGCGTTCTGCTGCTTGAACGCCTCGACGATCCGCTGCTCCTCGTCGTCGGGCAGGCCACCGTGCATGACCTCGACTGCGCCGTCCACAAGCTTGAGATCGTTTCGGAGCTTCTTCTGCAACCAGCCAAGGGTGGCGACCCGCTCGGCGAAGATAACCGCGCGAGCAGGCGACCCCTTGGCCACGCCGATCTCGCGCAGGAGCTCGACGAGTTTGTCGTACTTGGCCGAGCGCGCCGTGAGCGCTATATCGGTCAACTTTTCCAGCCGTAGGAGTGCCTGGATCTCGGTGGCCGCCTGCGGGTTGTTCTTGAGCTTGCGGTGCCGCTCACGCACGGTCTCGCGTAGCGCTGCCGGGGAGGAGAGAAATGCCTTCGCCAGCGTCCAGGGGAACAGTGCGGATCGCTGGCCCGAATGCGGGGGGGTTCCCTTCGCCGGGAACAGCCAGGTGTCGGCGAGCTCGTCGGCGACGGCGTTCTCGGCGTCGGACGCTGCGACTAGAACGTTGTTCGGCTCCTGCCGTTCGGCCCAATCCGATCCGACCACGCTGGCGACCTCGGGGCTGTGCCGGTGGCGGCGGATCACGAGTCGCTGCACCGCCTCCGGTGGCAGGTCACCGCTCGGCGGTATGGCTGCTGGATCGAGTAGCCGGATCAGCTCGGCGAAGGAGTCCTTGCGGCCGTTGTGCGGCGTCGCGGAGGCGAGGATCAGTGCCTCGGTCTGGCGCGACAGCAGGCGGGCGAGCTTGTTGTTCTGCGTAGCACTGTTGGTGACGTTGTGTGATTCGTCGATGACGACGGCGTCCCACCGGTGCTTGCGCAGGTTCGCTACGTACTGGTCGGACTTGAGCGTGTCGATCGAGATGATGACCCGCTTGTAATAGGTGAACGGGTTACGCGTCGCCGGCAGCTTTTGCCGCACCCTCTGAATACCAGCGGAGTCGAGACGCACGAACGAGAGTGCAAACCGCGTCCACATCTCGTGCTGCATCTGCTCCAGCACGTGGCGCGGGGTGACGATCAGGATGCGTTCGCCGCGGCCGCGGCGCGCGAGCTCAGACAGAATCATCCCGATCTCGAGCGTCTTGCCGAGCCCGACGGCGTCGGCCAGCAGGATGCGTGGGCGAAGGTTCGCGGGGTCGAGCGCCTTGCGCACCGCAGTGTGCTGGTAGATGAGGGAGTCGGCCAAGGCCTGCGTCGACACCGCAAGGCCGTCGTCACCCAGCGGGACGGCGGTCTTGCGGAAGGTGGACTCGAGCCAGAGGCGCGCCGTGCGATAGTGCGGGCTCGCGTCGGCAACGACCGTGGCGTCCGAGGGATCGAGCGGGACGATCCTGTCGAGCCTCCGATAGAAGCTCGCTGTGGTGTCCCGGACGAGTTCACCGAGGCCCTGGACGCGGATGAGCAGACCGTCGGCCGTCTCCTCGGTCTCCTGGACCACCCATTCCTCGTCACGCACGATCACCACCGAACCGGGAGCGATCTCGAGCGGAATCTCGACGGTTGCTTCTGTCAAGGTGTAGCAGCCCCTCACCCTTCGCACCGACTTCGCGGCGCGCTCGTGATCCTATGTCCGCGCTACGCGCACGTCGCGGCGGGCACATGCTAAGGCCGCGCAAGGATCGGGAATAGCATTGTCGCGTTCGAACGCCGTCGACCCGCACAAGCCGTCGTGCTGCAGTAACGGGCAGCTCTACCGGAGGTTTCGATGAGTCGCGGGTCTGGCCGATGGCCGGTACTGACAAGGTCGCTCGAGGACGCAGCGAACCCAGTCCGCATTGAAGTCGACAAGCTCCTCGACAAGTCCGCGGTCCGGGCCGTACGTGCTTCCTACCGTGCCGAGATGGGGACGTTCAAGGTCCATGCCTCGGGCGCAAACGCCGGGACCATCGGAACCGCGTTCGACACCGCGATGAGGCTGCTCATCGACCCCCATCCGAACCTTGGCGACGCGCTATCAGGAGCCGCCAACGTCGGGCAGCCCGCCTTCATCGCGTTCCGAGCGCTTATCGAAGTGCTCGGCGCGTCGGCAACGCCGCGTGGCGACCGCGTTCCGGGCGGCGACCCAATTGACTCGCCACTACAGGTGCGTCGGCGAGATTCAGATCTGCTGGTCCGGGCCTGCTGGCCGCTTGCGCTCGCGACGGAGGTGTATCGCTCTGGCGCGCATCCAGCCAGTCCCCTCATCGAGTATCTCAGCCGCACAGCCAGGCCGACCGGTGAAGGGCTGCTGTCTCTCACGAGCGACCGAACCGCGGCGGAGATCAGCGCGTTGGTCGAATTGGCACAAGACAACCTGCTCGCTCCCCTTGCTACGAAGGCGGCCCCGTGGTTTCTGGGACCGATCTTCACAGCTAGTCAGTGGATGAAAGCGGACGCGGATCTAATCGCCGGCGACATGCTCGTCGAAATCAAGACCCATCTAGGCGACAACAAGGCTGGCGCTCGAGTCCCAGATCTGAGTCTCGCAACCCTCCGACAGATGATCGGCTACGTCTTGCACGATGTCGACGACAGGTACCGGCTCGACAGACTCGGGATCTACGAGGCGCGCTACGGCACTCTTATTGCCTGGCCACTCCAGCAATTTCTTGACAAACTTGCCGGACGCGCGGTCGATCTCGCGGAGCAACGGGAACAACACGCGCAGATCCTGACGCAGACGTGAAGGTCTGATGACCTGGCATGGAGAATCGGGTGCCGTTAGGCGTCCGCAGGCCTCGCAAGCGCCAGTTTGATTTGGCTCACAAGGTCAGTGGATTCAAGATCAAGAGATGTCCAATTCGGGGGAAGTTCCACTGCTGCGCTGGACACCGCGACTCGCTGTTCAGGCCACGCCAGGTCGAGGGGAACTCCGTCCTCGGTTTCGTAGCCTTGTACCGGCACTGTGACGGCGGATTGGGACAACGCGACAACCAGTGCCCGCTCGGCATCTGACAGAGCCTGGTCATGAAGCTTCTGCCATGCCGCGGGGAGACCATGTATGGGCTCCCGCCCGCGCAGGGCGGGACGCATGCCGCCCAGCAGAGCCACGAGGATCTCGGCGGCTTGGCCACGCGAGAGATCGTCGTGTACGCGCTGGTTGCCGAAGCTGCGAAGGCAGCCGTAACAGCTAGTCTCTGGGCCGCACTCGCAATTCCGAACCCGAAGGAGCGCGGCCTCGAGCGCTTCTTCAAGTCTCGACTCCAGCCGGATTACGTTGCCTGCCCCGCCGGGAACCGTGTCGAACAGAACGAGCGCCTGGCCCGCTGGGCCAGATGGCATCAGCGCCCCGTCGATGTCGTCGCGCGCAATCTCGAATCTCTCGGACGCGCCCTCGAGGATCGCGTACAGCAGGGATAGCCAAGGGCCCTCGCCAAGTCCGACCGGCATCGCATCAACGTCGAGCCGGAGAAGATCGGTCTCATAGCGGTGCGCTAGCGAGACGAGGCTGAGCCGCCCCGTGCAGTCAGTGTTCTTGAGCAGGTGCGGGTGTTTGCGAGGCGTTGTTTGTGAATCGGCGCGGTGAGTTCCCCATCCGCACCAATCACATAGCCAGAAGCCCATCCGATTGCGTCCTTCAGCGAGCGCGACCAAGCGACCTCGGGGCCCGACCTGGGTCCGCACGGTTCCGCCCGGGAGCGTCACCGTTCGATCACGAGTCTCATCCGATAGCCGCAGGACGTACGTGGCGCCCGCCCAGGATCTCTTGGGTGGTGTCGAGCCCGGTCGACCAACCGTGTGCGCGGCAACGAAACCGAATTCCGGCACGACGTGCGTACGTGCCGGTGAGACGGGCACGTCGCCACAAGTGGGGCACTGAGGGTCGAGGTCGCCGGCGGACTCACGGTACTGCCCGCAACGGGCACAGACGAGATACGTCGCGCTCTGCAGCTCTTTGCCCGGCAGCCGGTATACCCCTGCGGACGTCCACAGACCACCACCTGCCACCACCTGAGAACCAGGCGCGTATTCGTAAATGGCCTGGCTTAGATCGCGCGACAGCTCGAGCTTGGCACCGAGCCCGTGCTCTTCGTCGGTGTATTGGGTCCGTAGCTCGACAGAGTCGACCGGGAAGCCGTACTTCGGCAGCACGTTCCTACTGGCTAGAAAGCCGAGCAATTCACGGCTGATAATTGTGTTCACTACGCGCTCGTAACGCTCGGCGAGCCGGAATTTGCGAGCAGCCACCGCCTCGTCGACGCGCTCCTTCAGCTGGTCCACGTCTGCGGCAACCTCCGCCGCAATCCGATCGAGCAGATCGGTCAAGTAGCCGACCCAGGCGCCGCCGTCCAGGTCAAGCTCCGTCTGGACGGGCGGGGGTAGTACTCGATGCAGCGAGGCGAGCACGTCCAGGGGTACCGGGTCGAGGAAGTCGGCAACCAGTGTGAACAGCGGCCTCGTGCCACCGTCGGTCGGCATGAAGAACTCGCCCGCTCTGCGTGCGATCGTTCCTTCGGTCTCGAACAGCCAGCGGAAGAAGGCGGCCAGCGCGACCGAGTGCGCGTGTCGGCGATCGATACGTGGGTTGTCGAGCGGTACGTACGGCGCTCGCATTACACCAGCAATCATTGCCTCGGGTTTGTCATACCGAGTCAGGTCATGCGACCGGCGTTGAGCAAAGGTGACAACTAGCGCAGCCGAGTCAGTGCGCCGACCAGCCCGGCCGGCACGCTGCACGTAGTTCGCCGTCGTTGGCGGCATGTTGCGCATCATCACTGACTGAAGCTCGCCGACATCAACGCCCAGCTCGAATGTCGTCGAGCATGACAGCGCGTTGACCTCCCCGCGGATGAATTCATGCTGTACCCGCGCTGCCTCGACGTTCCTCCACTGTGCTGTGTGCTCGCGGGACACCAGCGGTACGGGATTCATGTTGAGGTACAGCGTGCGGTAGTGATTGTTCTTCGCCTCGTTTGCACTGGCGTCGAGCAGTTCCAGCTCGCCCGTGCAGCCGATAGCAGGGCAGACGGTGAGCACCGATAGCGGTGCCATCCGTCTGCACAATGAACACCGATACGTCGGGACCTCTTTGCCCGCTGGCACGATCCGGAGAAGTTCGTGGTCGACCTGCAGAACCGTGCCGACGCCCGTTCGGGTCGTGGACTTCAACCAGTCCAGCGGGGAGGAAGGCTCTGACAAATAGCGCCAGATACCGGTCAACAGCGCCGTGACATCCACATCGGATCCAAGGCGGGCCAGGACGCGACGCAGGTAGTCCACGCGACGGTTCGTCCCGCGAGCCGGCAACCAGGAGAGCACCTTGCGGATAGCCTCCGGACCACTCTGTCGTGCGTAGATGGGCCCCAGTCGTGGCAGGAAGATCTCGTCGTTGGGGGGAACATTGTCTGGCATGCTCACCGCGCCCTGTTGGCGAAGGGAGCGCAGGAGTTCTTCAAGCAATCCCCAGGCGTCATTTGCCGACAGCCCGAGATCGAGCAGGGGCTGCGGAGTTGTCCACCTTGGATCGCGAAGCAGGCCGATGCGCAGCAGCCCGAGACCTTCCAAAGACTGGCGATCGTCCGTGCTGAGAACTTCGGACATCACCCATCTGGCGACCTCCCGCGATTGCTGTTGCGCGCTCATGCGTCGCTCGAATACGCCTGCACTGTCAGCCTGCTTGCGCGTGTGAAAAACAAGATCCTCGACAGCCAGCCCTTCGCGCTCTGATGCCGCGAGCAGGCCCTGCATGATGAGCCGCCGGCGTTGCACGCGCTCATAGGAATCGGACAGGTAAGGCGCGAAGTAGGCCGCGGCCTGCCTGCTGTCGCTGAACATCAGCAGCTTGCGGCCTTCGCCGGGGAGGTCCGCGCCTGCCCCGATGTCTCCCGGGAGCAGGCGCTGGTAAAGGGACGTGGCGACAACTGCACCAGATGCATCAGCGCCAGTATCAAGCATCCGTACCATGTTGGTGCCGCGAGCGCCGCATACGACGCAGCCGGCGACGTCGGCGCCTCGCTGCTTCAGTCGGCGTACCTGCCACATTCGGGATGATGAGCAGCCGGCCGAGGAGCATGATGTTGTCGCTTGCTCGCGTAGCACGCCGCATCCTGCACACAGGTAAGCGTCATCGCCCGACGGTTCTGCGCCGGTCTCCTCGACGGCCACATCGTCCTCGTCGACGACGATCGGCTCGGATCCCAGCGCGAGCCACGTTGGTGTCTCGGCGGCGCGACGTGGACGGAAAAAGTGCTCAGTGCCGACGCGGGCAAGGTGACCGACAAGATGGACTGCCCCGCACCGCTTGCACGAACCAATCTCAAACACCCTTGCGTCGCACCCGTTACAGTGCTCGCGGCGCGCCAGGTGAACGTGGGGACCGCTGTCCGACAAGCAAGAGAATGCACCCTCGGTAGCACGGATGAAAAGGTGGTAGCGAGCCGACAGCGGAGCGGTGTCATCTAAGTATCGGATCGAACTAGCGACATCAACAAGCGCTTCGAGCCCACGCGCCCCGGCGTCGCCGGCCGGAAAGACCCTCGGCACGAGCGACGCGAACGTCTGCGGGCCAGCTACGAGGAGTTGCCGGAGCGAAGCAAGACTCGCCTCGTGTGCGAGTGCCGAGGCCGGATCGTCGCCTTGGTAACCATGAGCTCGCGCGACTTCGAGCACACCCGCAGCGCGGTTTTCGGCATCGCGCAGGCGCAGGTAGTCGGGAGCTGACAATGGACCCCAGAATGGTCCGCTCGGCGACGGCACCCGTGTCGCTACCACGAGGTCCTGTCGCGTTAGGTCACCGTTGACCCACTCAAATGGAACCCCGAAGAGCCGCGTCGCGAACTCAACGACCGGTCCCGGATCCCCTTCGCCACCGACAGTCGCCGACGTAGCAATGCACTGCAGCTCACGATCCGGGACGACCCGGTCGCGTAGCCGACGCAACAGCATCGCCACCTCGGCTCCCTGCGTACCGTCGTAGACGTGCGCCTCGTCCACAACCAAGAACCGCCAAGTACCCCCGTAGCGTCCCTCGAACAAGTCGAGATCCTGCGGTCGAAGCAGCATGTACTCGAGCATCGCGTAGTTGGTCAGGAGCAGATGGGGTGGCGACTCCTGCATCTCCCGCCGGCTCAATAGTTCGTTCGGCACCATGGGCTCGCCGGGATTCAGCGCGCTGAAAAGATCGCGCGCTTTGCCGGGCTCATGCTCGGTGTCGCCGGTATATCGCCCAAACGTGATTGAGGGGTAGTCCGCGAGCAGCGCGCGAAGCCGCCTGACCTGGTCATTGGCGAGGGCATTCATCGGGTAGAGCAACAGAGCACGCACTCCCGGGCCGAGGTGGCCAGCTGCCCGTTCCCGCATCAAGCTGTCGAGAATCGGCACCAAGAACGATTCGGTCTTGCCAGAGCCAGTGCCGGTAGCCACGACGACATTTCGGCCAGCGGACGCCTTGCGAATCGCAGTGTCCTGATGCGCGTAGAGCGGACGGTCGAGCGGAAGTGCGACGCTCTCCAAGTCTGTGAAATCCGCCGACAACACGCCATCAGCGATGAGTTCACGGATGCTCGCCGCAGGAGCATAGGGCGGTGTCGCCTCCAAGAGCGGCCCCTTGTGCAGCATCGGCGCACTGGCAATCTCAGCCTCCAGCCTCGCTCTAAGTTCTGGATCCCGAATCGGAAGCAAAGACTGCAAATACCTGCGGTACGTGGCGGCGATATCAGCAGCGGTCGCTACGGGATCAAATGACACACTCACGAGTCCTCGGCCACCTTTCGGCCAGTCAACTCGGGCACGAGCGAGAGCAGTTCGGCAAGCACGATATCGATCTTCACGAGCTCCGGAGCGACTCTCGCAAGTTTCACCCAATAGGGGCGTGCGGACCGAAGCCAGGCAGAGGCCTCGGCACTCCCTCTTGCTGACTGGCGCCCAACCAGCGCGAACGCCAGCGAGAGGGAAGACAGTGCTCGCCAACCAACGCTTCCGTTCGGGTGCATACGTGCTCGAACGGAAGCTGCGAGCCCCGACATGCCGGACAGGTTGAGCAAGATCATCGCCTCCTTTAGCAACCGGCCACTCGCATCGGAAACGGCGCGCAACCTCAGATCACTGCGCCGGTCGACCAACAGCATGGCCGCTTGGGTCCTAGTGTCGGCGTCCAGCAAACCTCGCGGAATCAAGGCCATGGCGGCGCGGAACGAATCACGCAGAGTGTCGTCCATCAATGCATACCGATCGGCGGCTGCGTCGAATCTGCCGGCCGCCGCAGCCGGATCGGGGCCACCACACAACAGAGCGCTAGCCACAGGGCCGCACTGCGCCACGGCAGCGTCCATCATGTCCAAGGGCACGCCCCCTCCCGACGACCGAAGGCCCGATAGCCAATCCCGAAGCATGACGGCTGCTGCCATCGGAGATGATGCCCAGAGATCATGCAAGTCATCCGCGTCAACATCCATCACGGGGCTCGCCATCAACCCGGATTCGATGAGAACTGAAGGCAGTCCCGCTGCGTCTATACCGGCCGTCTCAACCGCGAGTAGGGCCTGCTTCGGGGTCTCAAGCAACCGATCGGCGATGAGTCGCCGGATGGTCGACTTTTGCGTGCCCTCTGCGATGAGTCCGGCGCGCCCAAGGGTCGCCCAAAGCCTGTCAAGACGCTGCGTACGCGAGGGAAACGCCGCAGCGTCCGCCAGAAACGCCGAAAGGGCCGACTCCTCCTCATCCTCCGATTGGAGATATCCATTTGCCTCGACCGGCCTCGCGTTGCGCTCCGCCGGCCACGGCGGAAGCACCACGGGGAACCATGGATCCTCGACGCGTAAGGAGACAAGCAACGGTCCAGCGTGCAGATACTCGCTTGGCAGGTCAGCGCGTCCCGCGGTAATTGGCAGAGACGCGGGCGTTCGCCAAGGCGCACGCAACGCATATACCGCTGCGGCCAACCCGGTGATGTCAGGGCAGTCAGAGAAATTCAGACCTGAGGAATCGATGGTGATCCCGCTCGTTAGACGTCGCGGCCGCACAACTCCGACGGTCACGTCACCGCGGTTGTCGAGGCTAAGCGTGGCGGCGCGGCACGCGCGTACGGTGTCGACGATCCGGGCGAGATCGAACCGATAGATACCTTGGGCGGCACGTGCGCCCGGGACAACCGTCTGGAGGATCGCACCGCCAGAAATCACCCGGATACTTGGCTCGGCAGATTCGCCGATGTCGATCGTGAGAGTGCCAGCGTTCTCGATGAGCGCCTCAGTCTCCAGCTGGGCTGGTAACACCGTCGCACGCCCAACAGCTTCGTCGGTCTCGTAACTGACAGTCATGTGGGGAGGCGTGAACTGGAAGGACTCTGTGTCATGCTCCGTCGAGAGCACGACGTGTGCCGTCAACGTAGAACGGTCGTAGTCGAGGTGCTCGTAGTTGACAGACATTCCCTGCGTCGGCTGGAAGTCGGCGCGGGCGGGGATCAGGCCACCGCGCGCGAACCGTCGCCACGCGGGACTGGCCTGGATCCGTAATCCCTCTGCTACAACAAGTGTTCGTGTTCCCCCTCGACCCCAGGGTCCTCGTACCCGGATCGTGTACGAGCCGAGCAGAGGCCTAGGAACGTCATCCCAAAGACCTTCAAAGGAACCGGTCGCAGCGGTCGACATCCGCGCAAGAATTTGACTTGCACCGTCGGTGATCGTCACATCCCAGGACGCGAGCTCGCCGCGTGAGGAGGGCAGCTCAACGACCGGAAGGGCTACGAAGACGGGTGAACCGTAGGACGAACGGAGACCGGGAATTGGCTCGCCTGAAGCGATTCGAGCAGCTTGGACACCGCGCACGGTGTGGAGTCGCGTCGAGTCGCGAAGGCGAAGTGAGGTCACCTCAGTGAGGTCAACCAACTCCAAGGACCACCCAGACCACCCAGCAGGGAGTACTCCAGCCGCGATCCGCCTCGGTTCCCCCTCGTAGGCGATGAGATCTGTGGCCTGGGCTAGGTTTGGGTACAGCATCCACACCGCCGCACTTGGCAATGGCAACACACCCGACACGCTCTTGCCGTCCTCGTCGAACGCGAGAAGCGGGTCGGTCTCATCGACAATTGATACGGCGGACTGAAGCTCGTCGTGCCCGAGCAGGCCAACTGCGGCGCTGCGGCTCGGTCGCAGAATCGGAAGGTCAGTGCCCGGGACGGGCTCGGTGCTTCCAGGCCACAACGCGCGCGACTGAACCGTCTCACGCCGCCCGTCCACGATCACTTGCCAGATTGCCACGCCGTCTGGCGCCTCGGACACAGGTGGCAAGCGTATGAGCGGTCCTCTGCCGAAAGGGTCGATGGCGAGGTACGGCTGAACCGCGAGTCCATCGACGTCAGCCGAGCGGCCGCGCCTCTGCACTGCCCGGCCCAATGCTCCCCGAGCCATTAGATCCGACGCAGTGGTGGCGAAGCGTGGGGGCAACGGGACATCGGAGCCGTCGCGACCTGCGACTATCTGATCGAGCAACTCAAACGTCCGATCGACAAGATCGATCGCATAGTCTCCGCCGTACCGGAGAAACCGGACCACGGGCTTGTCTACATCAGACAACCGGTCCTGCTCTGCACGAGAAACTGCCCAGGCCACGAAGGCCTCCGGCGACAGGTTCGCAGTGATGTGACGCCGTTCAGCGACCAGCAAGTAATAGTCCGGCAGGCAGTACGTAGGCATCCCCGCATGCATCAGCATTCGTCCTACGTACTTCGTCCCCGCGTCCTCCGATTCCGAGAAGTCAGGTAGGCCGAGCGCGCGTAAGTTGTCGAGGAACGCAGAGCCCCACGCTGATTGGACCTCTTGGTTTTGGTTTAGATCTGCCCTGTCGAAGAATGACGACCAGAAGTTGCCCTGGTTGTAGTGGCCGATTGCGACATTGACCGTGGACACAACTTGAACCGCGGGCCACCGACGTAGCACCCTATCCGCGTGAGTCCAAGACTCGTGCCTCGTTTGGCGGTACAAGCGTGCGAGCACGGTCAGCGTCTGGTCGGCATGGCGAGGCTCGACGGCGTACTCGGTCACAAGGGAGATCGCGCGCAGTTTCCTCGACCACTCGAGCTCGCGGGCGCCGAGCAGCTCATCAGTCGACAGCGTCAGCGGCCCGGAAGAATCACCGGTCATTAGAACCGTGGCTCTGGCAGCGGCCGGCGACACTCTTCATATCGCCGATTCCTAGCTCCACAATTCCGCCCACCTCGTCTCGCCGAACGTAGTACAGCTACCTAGCGATGTCCCGGTGGATTGATCGCTGCCCTTCCTGTCGGGACGATGCAAGAGGTGTATCAGGTTGCGATCTTGAAAACGATCACTCCATCTGGGAATGAGAATTGGCGGTGTCGTCCGGGGACGTCGGAACACACTGGTGCGGGTTGTTGAGCCCGATGAGGTGTATGGCGCGGGGTCTTCGGGAGCCGTTTGATTGCTGCTGCGAGCGCGTGGGTCTGTGTCCTGGCAGAAGACCTTCCGGGCGACGCCCGCCGGCCGACCGGTCGGCGTCGTGGTGACGGACAGGGGATGGTCGGGATGGAAGTCATGTTCGAACGCGTGGCCGGGCTGGATGTGGGCAAGGCGGCGGTGACGGTGTGCGTGCGGACCCCTAGCCCGAAGGCGGGTCGGCGGCGCAGCGAGACGCGGACCTTCCCGACGATGACCCGCTCGCTGGGCGTGATGCGGGACTGGCTCGTCTCGGAAGGGGTGACGGTCGCGGCGATCGAGTCGACCTCGACGTACTGGAAGCCGCCGTTCTACTGCCTCGAAGAAGTCATGGCCGTGTGGCTGCTCAACGCCCAGCACATGAAGGCCGTCCCCGGCCGCAAGACCGACGTGCGGGACGCGGAGTGGATCGCGCAGCTGCTCGAGCACGGCCTGCTGCGACCGTCGTTCGTGCCGCCGCCGGAGATCCGCCGCCTTCGGCTGTTGACCCGTTACCGAGATCAGCTGCTGGCTGATCGGACGCGAGAGATGATCCGCCTCGAGCTGATGCTCGAGGACGCGAGCATCAAGTTGTCGGCGGTGGTGTCGAGTCTGAAGACGGTCTCGGCACGGGCGATGCTGGCTGAGATGATCGACGGAGAGCGGGATCCGCAGAAGCTGGCCGGCCTGGCCAAGGGGAAGCTGCGGGCCAAGATCCCGCAGCTGACCGAGGCGCTGATCGGTAACTTCGATGAGCATCACGCCCGCCTGGCCCGCTCGATCCTGCACCGCCTCGACCTGGTCGAGACAGCACTGGCGGAACTGGACGGCGTGATCGAGGCGGCGTGCCAGCCCTGGGCGCACCAGCTCGAGCTGCTGCAGACCATCCCCGGGGTGGGGGTGAAAGTGGCGCAGGTGTTCATCGCCGAGACCGGCGGGGACATGTCCCGGTTCCCGTCCGCGGCACCTGGCCGCGTGGGCCGGGCTGGCCCCGGCGATCTACGAATCGGCCGGGAAACGCACCCCGGCCGGCGCACGCCACGGCAACAAGTGGCTCAACCACACGCTGGTGGAGTCGGCCGGATCGGTCGGGCGGATGCACGGCACGAACTACCTCGCCGTCCAACACGCCCGCCTGACCAAGCGTCGGGGGATGGGACGAGCGCAGGTCGCGGTCGCGCACTCGATCCTGGTCGCGGCCTACTGGATGCTTACCCGCGACGAGCCCTACCGCGACCTCGGCCCGGACTGGCACGTCCGCCGCGACGCCGAGGCCCACACCCGACGCCTGGTCACCCAACTCGAACGTCTCGGCCACACGGTCGCCCTGAACACCCCGGTAGCCGCGCCGCCGGCTGCCTGACCCGCCGACCACGAACAACCGTCGGGCTACGCCCGACGGCGCTGACGCGCGCGCTCCAATCACCTATTCACGGGTCTGTGATCGCCTGGTTTTGGTCGTGGCTCGTTGGGGTGACAGGGTCGTGATAAAGCGGCCGGCTCGTGTCGAGCGGCGCTGCTATCGGGCTGGGTCGTCAGGCAATTCGACAGCAGCGGCGTCGGTGGAATGGTCGCGCAGCCAGTTCGCGATCGTTGACAGCTCGCTGTGCCCAGCGACGAGGTCGAGTATGAATCGCTCCCCCTCGTCCGCCGTTGCCTCGAGCCGCTGCCCGTTGAGCGCGAGAAACACCTTGGTGCAGAGCCAGGCGAGCCGCTTGTTGCCGTCGACCAGCGCTTGGTTGTTGTCGATCGACTGGCACAGCGCGGCTGCTTGGAGCCAGATCGTCGGGTAGGCGTCCTCCCCGAAGACGCTCGCGCCGGGCCGAGCGACGGCCGAAGCCAGCAGCCCTGAGTCGCGCACCACGAACCCCGCGCGGTCCACCTGTCGCAGGATGTCCTCGAAAGTGAGGTAGCGAGTCACTACTGCGCGAGGCGATCCAGCAGTTCCGCGTCCTCGACAACGGCCTGGTCGAACATCTCATCCAGGACAGCTGCGCGGCGATTGCCGGCGATGCGCGACTTGATCGCCAAGACGGCGACCTCGTGCATCGACCGGTGCTCGAGTGCGGCTTGCTCCCTGAGTGCCTCGGTGTCCTCGGGGCAGAGCTTGACGACGAAAGCCATATCGAAACGATATCGCGGAAAGCGCGACAGCTGGTAGCAACTTCCCGCGTCGCCGTGGCAGGATGTGATGCCCAGGTTAAGTCAGGCCGAGGGGCCAGCCGAGGAGGGCTCCGTGAGCACTGACATACCTACTCCCGCCGACCTGAAGTTCATGGCCCTCCGCCGAGCCGGCATCTGTGCGTGCGGTCAGACGCTCGCGGCCGGCGAACGGGCAGCGTGGAATAGGACCAGCCGTTCGGTCGTGTGTCTGCCGTGCGCCGCCAGCGCTTCGCGGCTCACGTCCGATGAGCCGGCGAACGTCCCTGCTTTCGAGCCGGCACCGATCGATGTGGGCGTCGCCGGCGGATCCGCACAGGCCGAGTTCGAACACCGTCGCCAGAAGCGTGAGCAGCGGGTACGTCGGGCGCACCCCAAGATCGGCGGACTGCTGCTCGCTCTCTTCGCCGATCCGCAGTCGACCCAGGCGTGGCGACAGGGCAGCGTCGGCGAGCAGCGTGTCGGGGACCGGTTTGCCAAGTCGGGTGGCGACGCCGTCATCGTCCTGCACGATCGTTGCGTCCCGCGCAGCCGCGCGAACATCGACCACGTCGTCATCGGACCGTCCGGTGTCTTCGTCGTCGACACCAAGCGATATGCGGGAGCCAAGATCGCCCTGCGCCGCACGGGCGGGTTCCTCAGTCCCTCCCGCGAGCAGCTCATGGTGCGCGGTCGAGATCAGACCAAGATGGTCGAGGCGATGGCGTGGCAGGTCTCGGCCGTCCGCGCCGCTCTGGCCGGTTCACCGTTCGCCGACGTCCCGATCGGTGCCGTGCTGTGCTTCGTCGACGGCGAGCTGCCGTGGTCCGGCAAGATCGACATCGGCGACGTTCGTATCCGAGGACCAAAGGGCAGCGCACGGCTCGTCGCCGAAGACGGGCCACTGGACAATGCCGCTCGCGAACAGATCGCGCGCCATCTGTCCGACCGGCTACCGGCCAAGAAGAGTCCGCGCGCACCCTCCGCTGACCATGTCGAGGTGTGAGGCCCTACCTTCGGCAGATGTGAGGCAGGCTCTTCCTCGCCGCGACCGCGGTTGAGAACCGAGAGTTTCGGCCGCTCGGGCTGCGTGCGTTGCCCCAGATCTACGCGGTTAACAAGATGTGTTCAGCCTCTCCGGACGTGTGAGGCCAACATGGCCTCACGCTGATCGGTACACGTCTGCGGACTCTGCTCGGTATGGATCCCGCAGATGAAATGGAAGACCAGCCGATCGACCGCGCGCGGTCCGTGTCGCACTCGCGTCACCCGGCCGCGGCACCCTGTCACCCCTGGCCGACCACCGTGTCACCCCCGGCAGCGACTGTGTTAACCCCCCCGCGCCTGTCAAGTGCTTCGTCACGGGCGTGATCGCGCGGTTACGAGAGCGGGGTGACGCCCGCGATTGCTGGGGTGACACGGTCCCCGCCTGCTTCTCAGCGTTTCTTGGGGTGACGGAACGCTGCACACGTCTGCGGATAGTCGTCGGCATGTTTATCGATCTCGGCAGAACCTTCTGCCGGCGGCTTTCAGTGAATCGACGATTTTCGGGCCTGTCCCGTGGTGAGCCCATTCCCGCTCCCGGAGGCACGCCATGACGAGCACGCGAACGAGGGCAGCGCGATGATGACGCTGCACAAGTTGAGCGCTGGCAACGGCTACACCTACCTGACACGGCAGGTCGCGGCGAACGACGTCGGCGACACCGGTTACGCCAACCTCGGCGAGTACTACAGCGAGCGGGGCGAGTCCCCCGGTGTCTGGCTCGGTCGAGGCTTGGACGGTCTCGAGGCCGGCCCGCGAGTCGGCGAGCGGGTGCACGAGGCGCAGATGGTGGCTCTGTTCGGACATGGCCGACACCCGAACGCGGACGCGCTCGAGCAGGCAGCGCTCGCCGGGCAGCCGGCGCCGGCCACTGCTCTCGGCCGGCCGTTCGCGGCCCGGTCGGCGAGCAGCGAGTTCCGGCACGAGCTGGCGCGGCGGCTCGTTGGATACAACCGCGAGCACGGTGACCGTCCGGGCACGGCGGTCCCCGACGACGTCCGTGCTGAGCTGCGGACCGAGCTGGGTCGCGAGTGGTTCGCCCGTGATCACGGCCGGGAGCCGGTCGATACCCGGGAGCTCACCGACTACGTCATCGGCGCCTCGCGACCCGGTGCACAGTCGGTGGCCGGTTACGACCTGACCTTCTCGCCGGTGAAGAGCGTGTCGACGCTGTGGGCGCTCGCGGACCCGGAGGTGGCGCGTGAGATCGCCGGCGCACACGAGGCGGCGGTCCGCGACGTCGTCGACTGGCTCGAACGCGAGTCCGTCTACACGCGCGTCGGCGCGAACGGCGTGCAGCAGGTCGATACGCGGGGCCTGCTCGCCGTCGCCTTCACCCATCGCGACTCACGCGCCGGCGACCCCGACCTGCACACGCACGTGGCGATCTCGAACAAGGTGCAGACGGTCGGTGGCCGGTGGCTCGCCCTGGACGGCCGGCCGCTGCACCGGGCGGCGGTGGCCGCGTCCGAGCGGTACAACACCCGGCTCGAGGCACTGCTGACCGCGCGGCTCGAAATCCGGTTCGCCGAACGACCGGATGAGGACGGTAAGCGTCCGGTGCGCGAGATCATTGGCGTCGATCCGGCGCTGTCACGGTCCTGGTCCAAGCGCCGAGCCGACATCACCGCGCGGCAACAGTTGCTCGCGGCGGAGTTCACCCGCACGCACGGTCGCGCACCGGACTTCGCAGAGCAGACCCGCCTGTTCGGCCGCGCGAACATCGACACGCGGCGAGGCAAGCACGCGCCGCGCTCGCAGGTAGAACAGCGCGCAGCGTGGCGGGACGAGGCGTCAGCCGTCCTCGGCAGCGACGAATCCCTGGCAGCCATGCTCGCCGGCGTGGGCGTGCGGGTGAGACCGATGCCGATGGTGGCCACGGCGACGATCGACGAGCAGTGGGTCGCGTGGACGGCCACCGATGTCGTCCGATCCGTCGCCGAGAAGGCGAGCACCTGGCGCGCCGGAGTCGTGCGCGCCGAGGTCGAGCGCCGAGCCCGGTACGCAGACGTCCCGCTCGCACACCTGGACGCTGTGGTCGAGGCGACGCTCGCCCGCACGTTGTCGCCGGAGCTGTCGGTGCGTCTCGGCGACCCGGACGAGCTGGTCGAGCCGGGTTCGCTGCGACGACTCGACGGGTCGAGCGTCTTCGCGGTCGCGGGGTCGCAGCTCTACACCTCGACGGCCGTGCTCGAGGCCGAGGAACGGATCATCCGGGCCGCGTCACTGCTTGACGGCCGGTCCCTGGACGAGGCGACGGTCGACCTGGCGCTGCTCGAGGCGGCGGCGAACGGCACGCCGCTCAACGACGGCCAGGTTGCGCTGGTCCGCGACCTGACGACGTCGGGTCGCCGGGTCCAGCTCGCGATCGCGCCGGCCGGGTCGGGCAAGACCACCGCGCTCGGCGTGCTGGCGGCCGCGTGGACGGACGACGGCGGCACCGTGCTCGGTCTCGCGCCGACAGCAAGCGCTGCGGACACACTGCGCCGCGCGATCGACCAGCCGACGGACACCATCGACAAGCTGCTCTACTCGCTCGACCACGGCTCCGGCCCGGACTGGGTCGACGCGATCAACGACCGGACGTTGGTGGTCGTCGACGAGGCCGGCGCGGCCGGCACGCCGGGGCTCGATCGCGTGATCGCCTTCGCGCTCGCGCGAGGTGCGAGTGCGCGACTGGTGGGTGACACCAAGCAGTTGGCCCATGTCGCGTCCGGTGGTGTACTTCGGGACATCGCCGAGACGGCCGGCGCGGCAAGCCTCGAGACGCTGGTCCGCTTCGCCGATCCGCTCGAGGGACGCGCTTCGCTGGCCCTGCGGGTGGGTGATCCGGTCGCGCTCGGCTACTACCTCGACCACGACCGCGTCCATGCCGGCGATCACGCTTCTACGGTGGAGCAGGCCTACTCGGCGTGGCGTTCGGACCGGCAGGCGGGACGCGATTCGATCCTGCTCGCGCACACCAATCGTGTCGTCCGCGAACTGAACGTCCGGGCCCAGACCGACCGGATTTTCGACCATGGAGTAGCGGACGAGCAGGTGCGGCTGCACGACGGCACCGTCGCGGGCGCCGGCGACACGATCGTCACTCGTCACAACGATCGGCGCCTGCCGATCACCGCGACCGACTGGGTGAAGAGCGGCGACCGGTGGCAGGTCGATGCCGTCAGAGACGACGGTGGCCTGCGGGTTACCCATGCCGACACCCATCGCTCGATCACCCTGCCGGCCCGGTACGTGCGCAGCCACGTGGAGCTCGGCTACGCCACGACGATCCACCTCGCTCAGGGCAGCACCGCCGACACCTGCCACACCGTGCTCGTCGGTCAGGAGGATCGCGCCTCGCTGTACGTGGCGATGTCACGAGGACGGCTGGCCAACCACGTCTACCTCGACATCGCCGGCACGGCCGACTCCCATGCGGCCACCACCCCCAAGGCGATCCATCCTTCGACGAGTATCGAGCTGTTCGAGCGGATCCTGGCCAGGGAGAGCGCGAAGCTCTCGGCAACGACGCAACGCCGACTCGACGAAGACCCGTCAGCCCGGCTGCGGACAGCCTGCGCGCGGTACCGGTCAGCGATGGAGTCGGCGCCAGGCGTGGCCGCCGGCGGCGACGGGCCGCTGCCGTGGTTGCCGGCGCTGCCGATCACCGAGGACACGACCTGGCACGAGTACCTGGCCAGCCGGTTTGCTCAGGTGCTCGAGCGCGCCGATGCGGCCACCGACGTGCTGCCGGACACGCGGTGGGCAGCAGCGCTGCGGGAGAAGGATCCGACACTCGCGAAGCAGGTCGCCATCTGGCGCGCAGCTCACGACGTCGACGCCTCCGATTTCCGCCCGTGCGGTCCGCTTGACCGCGAGGCCTCGGCTTATCAGCGGCAACTCGGCTCTCACGTGCAGGCTGCGCTTGGTGGCCTAGTCGGCGAGACCGATCGGTGGCGGCCGTTGGTCGATCGAATCGCACCTGGACTAGCGGACGACCCGCACTGGCCGGTCCTCGCGCGGGGGTTCTCGCGGGCCTCCGCCGCCGGCTACGACGTCGAGGCCCACCTGCCCGCACTGATCGCGGCGCGGCCGCTCCCCGAATCCCACGCAGCCCGATCCCTGGACTACCGACTCGCCGACGCCTGCCCCGAGGCGTTCGAACGGATGCGGTCGACGCACTACGAGCCACCAGCGAAGAAGCCGACTCGTCCCGCTCCTGCACCCGACTACGCCCGCGCGTTCGGCAACCCATCCGTCTCGCGGGGAGGACCACGCCGACGACCCGCACAGAAACGTTCGACATACCGATGCCCACGACGAAGGAGATCACGATGCAACGACCACCCGCCACCGAGCCCGCTGCACTGCCGCCGATGCTCACCGTGCCGCAAGCCGCACAGGTGCTCGGCATCGGAAGAACGCTCGCCTACGAGCTGGTCCGCACCGACGCGTGGCCTACGCCGATCGTTCGTGCCGGCAAACTGATCAAGATCCCGACGAAGCCGCTGCTGGAACTGCTAGCAACCGGCCGGCTCCCAGGTGCCGACGTCGCCTGATCTGGGCAACGAACGGAGGCTTGGTCACGCGCTCGTGGACTGCGCCTTCACCCGCTGCGCGATAGCTGCAACTTGTTCCACCGTCAGCGCTGGGGTTTGCGCCGTGGAAGCTCCAACCTCGAGTGCTGCTGCCGGCGAACTCCGCTTCACCTCGCGCTACGGCACTCGGAAAGTGTTGTGTTGGCTTTACTTGCCCGCGCCCGCAACACTTTTCGGTACACGCACAAAGCGCGACGACGACGTGCTCTTCTCGACCAATACTGGGGCGCCGATCTCGTGCAAGACACCTTCCGTACCCGCGGCTGGCTGCCGGCAATCGAACGGCCGGGGCCGCGCCGGCACGGCCGCTTCCACGACCTGCGACGCCGGCCACCGGGCACTCGCTGCGTTCGAGTCCGTCCCCAACCGGCGGAAGTAGGGTTCGGACGTGCCGATTGATGCCCGCCGTGGGCCGCGCGAGTGAGTCCGGACCCACGAGACCGACGGAAGCCGAAACGACGGGTGCCGAAACCCCCACCCGTCCGCACCGGCCCTTCCCCTGACGACGCCCACGACGTCGTGTACTTCCGGCGGCACAAGGCCGACGACCCAAACCAGTCATCGCCCGGGCGCGATGCGTTGAACTCCTACCCCGCGAAGGTGCGCGCCACGATGCGAGCCGCGCTCATTGCCGTTGCCACCGCCCCGCCGAAGCGCTTCGCTGGCGGCGGCTATTGGGAGGCCATGAAGGGCGACATGACCGGCTGGTTCGAGTTGCGCGTCGACGGGCCGGGGCGCCACCACTATCGGCTCTTCTGCTTGCTCGACTACGACGCCAAGGGCGCCGACAAGCCTCTGCTCGTCATCATCGACGGGCGAAACAAGCCGTTCCGCACAACTCTGTCTGACGCCGACTACGCGGCGGTGCGCAAGCTCGGGGACGAGTACCGCACGCGCAATCCACGCTCGCTTGCACGGGATTAGGCCGGGACCTTCGCCTTTGCTGCTCGCAGCTGCTCCAGGTGACGCGCAAGTTTGGACGCATCAGCGACTTTTCCTTGAAGCAGCGGCTCGGTGACGTTCGCACGCTCGGAACTCGGCAGCGGCTCCAGCGTGACGCGCATACCGAGCGCCGCGGCGACCTCGGCGAGCGTGCCGAGCGTTGGGTTTGGACGACTCGCGGCGAAGAGCCGGCGAATCGTGGCAGGCTCGACCTGGATCGCGCGCGCCAGGTCGGCCTTCGACAGCCCCGCTGCCTCGCGCGCCTCGTCGAGTTCGTTCACGATGGCATCGACCGTCGCGATACGCATCGACTCGACGATGTACTCCCGCAGGAAATCGGGGTCCTTCAAGTCACGCGCGAGGTCGTCCCAGAAAGCCTTGTTGGCGCTCATCGTGAGTCTCCGTTCTCCGCCAGCAACCGTATCACATATGTTACGCGCCCTGGCGGGGTCGCGTGTAACGGCTTGCTGCTCAGCGCAACGCCGTCTCCTTTGCGTGCTGAGGCGGGCTGTCACAACCGTACCGGTTTCGGTACGGTTATGACACGGAAGGAGCGGGTGTATGACCTACCGCCAAGCTGTGCGTGAGGTCGCGCTTGACCACTACGGCTACGTCACCACTCGTGATGCAGCCACCGTCGGCGTACCCGCAGTCGAACTGCGGAAGCTGGCGTCGCGCGGCGCATTGACGAACGTTGCCTACGGCCTCTATCGCCTGGCGGATGCCCGCCCCGCCGAGCATGACCAGTTCGCCGAGGCACTGCTTCGCGTAGGCCGCAGCGCCTACCTACGTGGCGAGACCGTGCTTGCGCTGCACCATCTGGCCCTGGCCAATCCCCGCCGAATCCACATCGGCGTTGCGCGGCGGGTGAGGGCCGCCCTTCCCGAGTTCATCGAGCTAAGAGAAGAAGGGTTGCCCGAAGACGACCTAACGGTCTACGAAGGTCTGCGCAGCACGACAGTCGCAAGGGCGCTGGTCGACTGCGGTAACAAGGTGATGACCGAGCGACTGCTGGACGGTACGAAGCAGGCGAAAGGCGAGGGTTTGCTGACCAGCCGCGAGTATGCCCGAGTCCGTCGTGCCCTGATCCAGAACGAGCACGCGAATGTGGAGTCAGCTGACGCGGTGACGTAGTGAGCCGTGGAATTGTTACCGCCCGTGAGCACTCTTGCCGAGGCAGTCCTGCCGCTGATCCGCACTCGTGCGGACGTGTGGCGCTGGAGCGCGGCGAACGAGCACGGTCGGCAGATGCACGATGCCGTCGAGTGGCTCCAGGCAGCAGCCCAGACCGAGGATCCGGCCGTCGTCTTCGCGGTGACGCAGAAGGCGATCGCCTCGGCGCTGAAGGTGATCATGCGCGCCGACGACTCCAGCGGGATCATCGGCGACGCCTGTCGGGCGCTGCTGGACCTGCACCCCAAGGTCGCCGCGCGGGCCAAGCCGCCGGCCGCGAAACTGGTCGACTGGATGATGACGTTCCAGTTCGACAACGAGTGCGACTACTTCCACCTCGACCCCGTCGCCTACGCCCCCGCGCTCGGCGAGACGGGCATCGCGTCATACCGGGCCGAGCTCGCCGGCGTCGAAGCCCGCCTCGGCCCACGACCCTCTGAGGAGCAGCGGTGGACCGGTCCGCACAGCCATGACTGGTTCACCCTGGACTGGAACGCCCAACGGCTGGCGGTGCTCGACCGCGATGTCGAGGCGATCATCCGGACCCACGCCCGCGACCGGAAGGTCGCGCAGTGGCTGCAGGACACAGCCGAGGCGCTGGCCGAGATCGGCGAGTTCGATCTCGCGATCGACTGGGCCAGACAGGCGCTCGACGTCGGCCCAGGCCATCAGTCACTGAAGGCCGGCGAGTACTGGTGCACATTGCTCGCCGAGCACCGTCCGGCCGAGCTGCTCGCGGCACGGCTGGAGGTGTTTCGGCGCTGGCCCTCATCCAGCACTGCTGCGCGCCTGTACCACGACGCGGGCGAGGCGTGGCTGCAGCACCGGGATGAAGTCATGGAGCGGCTCGCGGTCAGCCCGCGTGACGCCGTGTTGTTCGCGTTGCTCTCGCTCAAGGACGCGGAGTACGCGTGGGAGCTGGCCCACTCCCTTGCCCTGGACGACGACCGCACCTGGAGCGATCTGGTCAAGGCCTACGAGAAGGTCGACCCGCTCGCCGTCCTACCGGTGCTGAACCGCC
This sequence comes from Mycobacteriales bacterium, assembly GCA_038212215.1. Lineage (GTDB taxonomy): Bacteria > Actinomycetota > Actinomycetes > Mycobacteriales > Jatrophihabitantaceae > JALZAI01. The sequence continues at coordinate 74,760 of JBBQUT010000013.1, read as the reverse complement.
TCGTCCTGCGCGAGCTCGTCGAGACCGGAGCGCAGCACTACCAGATCGCCGCACGCAGGCTGAAGAAGATGCGCAAGCTCGCCGCCGGATCCGAATACGCGACCGAGATCGACCAATTCATCGCCGAGCTACGCGAAGCCAACCGCCGCCGGCCACGGCTGCAACAGGAGTTCGACCGCGCCGGCCTGCCCTGAGAAGCCCCGCGACGTCACCCGTCGCCTGCGCACGCCGACCCGCGACTGATTACGTCCCGTGGTTGGCCGCCGGCCCGGTGAAGCGCTGAAGGCTGTCCGCGAGGGCTGGTCGGCTGCCCGATCCTGATTTCAGGCACCCCCCTGTAGGGGCGGTCGGGGTCAGTCGCGTTTGGGCCGCGTCTTGAGATTTTGCATGGCAATGAGTGGCAAATGATCAAGGGCCCCAGCGTCATCACGCTGGAGCCCTTGTCATTACTGCCTCAACCTTGTAGCGGGGGCAGGATTTGAACCTGCGACCTCTGGGTTATGAGCCCAGCGAGCTACCGAGCTGCTCCACCCCGCGCTGCATGGTCTAGGTTAGCGAACGACCAGCCCGCATTCCAAACCGGGGCGAGTGGCGACGCTCACCTACCCGACTTCGTCGCGCTCGGGCTGGGGGTGCCAGTTGTGGGCGATCCGCTGTTCTGCGCCGTGTAGCGCTCGACAAGAAGCTTGAGTGCTTGCTGCGCCGTGCCGATCTTGGCGAAGTCACCGGTCTTGTAGGCGGCATCGAGGTTGGTCACGGCAGTGTCGAGTTGTGCCGCTGTCACTTTGCCGCTGGTCGGCGCGGGCGTGCCGGAGCCTGCCGAACTCGGCGGTGGTGTCGAGGACGGTTGCGTCGTCGGCGAGCCGGTACTCAGATTAATCGTATCCCCTGTGGTGTTTCCGGATTGGAAGTCCGAAAGCGCGTCGGCAAGCGTCGCTCCATAGCCGATCTTGTCACCGAAGACCACCACGACGCGGTTGAGACTCGGATACGCGCCGCCAGTAGACGTCGCGCTCTGCAGGTAGAGCGGTTCGACGTAGAGGAACGATCTGCCTAGGGGCAGTGTGAGCAGGTTGCCGTGCAGCAGATTCGAACTGCCCGATCCCTGCGCTGACAGCGAGTCCTTTCGGATGAAGCTATTGTTCGTAATCGCGCTGTAGACCTGTTCCGGTCCCTTCACCGTCGATGAGCCGCCGGGTAGTTGAAGCACCGTGATCTTGCCGTAGTTAGCACCGGGGTCGCTGTCAGCACTGAGATACGCGGCAAGGAACGTGGAATTGTTGACGTTCATCGGCGAGGTCAACTCAAACTGCGGCACGGTCGATCGGCCACTCGGCGGCGACGCTAGGACGTAATACGGTGGCTGCGCACCGAGGCTGGAATTGGTCGGATCGGTCGGCACAGTCCACTTCGCGGCGACGTTATAGAACGTCACCGGATCGTTCACGTGGTACTGCCCAAGCAGTCCACGCTGCACCTTGAACAGATCCTCGGGGTAACGCACGTGCTCGCGGATCGAGGCGGGCATGGTGGCCTTGTCGTGCACGAGCTTTGGAAAGATCTTCGTCCACGCCTTGAGCACCGGGTCCTGAGTGTCCCAGGCATACAGGGTCACTTTCCCGGTATAACCGTCGACCGTTGCCTTGACGGAGTTACGGATGTAGTTGATCGTGTCGTTCGGCTGCTTCGCCGTCCGGTTCGTCGCGGCAAGCGAATCGTCGGTCAGGGTCGACAGCGACTGTTGCTCCGAATACGGAAAGTTGTTCATGGTTGTGTACCCGTCGACCATCCACACGACGTGGCCGGTCTGCTGGTCGATGATCGGGTACGGATCCCCGTCCACCTTGAGGAACGGCGCCACCCGCTGCACCATCACACGTGGGTTGCGATCAAAGATTATCTTCGCCCCCTTGGCGCTCGCTGCGTTGTTGAGCAAGAAGTTCGTCTGCCGGTAGCCGACAGCGAACGCGAGCCTGCTGAACAGGTTGCCGAGCGACACACCGCCACTGCCGGCATAACGCACCTTGGCATCGCCGTTGCCGTCGAACTCCTGTTTCGTGCCTTCCGCTCCGACGATCGAGTAGTCGGGCAGCAATTCTCCGTAATAAACGCCGTCGTTTGTCAGCCCGAGAGGCCCCTTGGATGGGATACCTGCCTCGGTGAACTTGTTAAACTTGTCGGGATTTGTGACGTCAGTGCTTGCTGCCGCCGCGACGAACCCGTATCCGTGGGTAAAGTTCGTGTGCTCGTTGATCCAGTTGGTCTGATTGCCGGTCAATTTCCGCGCGTCGAGTTCGCGGACTCCGACGATGTAGTCGCGTAGCTCACTGCCGACTCGGTAGCGGTCGACGTCGAGTTTGGACGCGAATCCGTACACGTTGCTGCCGGTCTGGAACCGCGAAAACGTCGGCGACACGATGTTTGGATCTAGAATACGAATGTTCTGCAAGGTGGGGTTGCCGGTCTGCGTCGGCGCGCTCAGATCGGGTGATCCGGTTGCTCTGTAGGGTACATACTTCACGTTCTTTCCGGTCCTGATGTTGTAAGCGGCCCGGGTCGCCTGAATGTTGCGACTGATGTAGGGCGCCTCTTTGGAACTCGCGTTGGGCTTGACCGAAATCTGCTGCAACAGGGCCGGATAGATCCCGCTGATGAGAACGCTCATCACGAGCATCGACACGAAAGCTATCCCTGGCAGCAGGGTGCTACGCAGCCACAGGCTCGCGATCAGCCCCACCGCGATGATGATCGCGATCCAGAACAAGATCGTGCGGGCGGGCAATACCGCGTGCACATCGGTGTAGGACGCACCGGTGAACTTGCTGCGGCTGGAGAAAACCAATCCGTAGCGGTCGAGCCAATACGCGACCGCCTTGAGCACGATGAACACGAACACCAAGACCGTCAGGTGGCGCCGCGCCGAGAACGTGATCTTCGGTCCAGGGGTCTGCAACCGGATCGCACCGAGCAGGTAATGCACGCCGGCGCTCAACACCAGCGAGAACAGGATGGCGCTGAATCCGAAGCCCAGCAGCAAACGGTAAGCCGGGTAATCCCAGGCGTAGAAGGAGATATCGCGGTGGAATTGCGGATCGGTTGCGCCGAATGAACCACCGTGCAGGAACAGTTGCCACGTCGCCCAGTTTCCCTGGGCCGATAACCCCGCCGAAAGGAGCGCGATCACGCAGACGCCGACGAGAATCAGCCAGCGCCGCGGCTCGAGCAGTACCCGGTAGCGCTCGATGTTCTGTTGTTCCGCCGACATCGGGCGAAACGGCGGACGCAGCAGGTAGGCCACGACCAGGTTGCTGCCGATGATGAGCGCCATCACGATCCCGAAGATCAGGAACAGGGTCAGGCGCGTCCAGAAGATCGTGGTGTAGACGCCTCGGAAATGTAGGGAACTGAACCAGAGGTAATTGATGTAGACACCGGTGGTCTGCACCAGGGCGATGATGAGCACGATCAGAATCCCGGCGGTCCACAGCGCAGCCTTCGCGCGGCGCGACAGCATGATGTTCGGGACGGGCGGCCGCATGGCCACGGGCAACTCCAGGGCAGAGGACGTCAACCAACAGAGATCCAGCTATCGAGGTCAACGTACCGGCCTGGCGTCGGGTTCCAGCTCAGCCTCGGGCAGGATCGGTGAATGAGCGACGCAGGCGGTGCGAACGGGGGTCCGAGTGGCGCGCTGAGCGCGGTGGCGGCCGAGATCGAAACGCATGTCGGGCAATCGGGGTGGGATCAGCGACCGGCGCTGTTCGCAATCGTACGCGCGGGCCAATTCGTCGCCGGGGAGCCGGAGACCGCGGCGATGCTCGGCGTGGACCAGTCCAGCGACGACGCGTTGACGCCGATCGAGCAGGAAGCGCTGCCCGACGGCGAACTGGACGAGGCACTGGCACAGATCGGCTGGCCGGAGTCGGTCGTGGGCTGCGCGCTGGCACAGGAGATCGTGATCCTCCCCCCGTCGGCGGAGGCGGGCCTGGGCCCCGCGGAGAGCGAGGCCGTGCTCGCAGCTGCCGCCGCGCACCCTGAGCGCCGCGAAGCCAGACTGGTCGTTGCGGTGTTGCGCGACGGTTCGGACGTCGGCATGCTGCGGTTGCGTCCAGTCGGGGACGAACAGGGCGACCTACTGGTCGGACCCGACCTGGCCCCCAATCTGACCCGCGCGTTGTTGGCGACGCTGGTCGAGGAATGAGTCACCCACCGATCGTCACCGACGCCGATCAGCAGCGCGGGACGGGCTTTTTCTGTTCGAGGTCACCGAGGTAGCGCACCGCGTCGTGGAGCGTGTCGACCTTCACCACTTGCAGGCCGCCCGGGATCGCGCCTCGCACGTCAGTGCAGTTGCCGTCCGGGGCAAGGAACACCGTCGCGCCGGCGCGCCGCGCCGCGATCATTTTGAGCTGGATGCCGCCAATCGGGCCCACCGCGCCAGCCGGATCGATGGTGCCAGTGCCGGCGATGAAGCGGCCGTCGGTGAGGTCCTGTTTCCCGGTCTTGTCCATGATCCCCAGCGCGAACATCAGTCCGGCGGAGGGGCCGCCGATCTGGTTGCCGAGGCCGAGATCGACCGCGAACGGAAGTTGGCAGACCTGGCCGATGCTGATGCCGATGCTGCCCCCGCGGCGTCCGGCTGCCGGTGCACCCAGTGTGATCGAGACCGTTTGCGCGCCACGCTTACGTAAAATTCCTAATTCGACAGCTTTTCCTGGCCGGCTCTTTGCAAGCAAAGTTCGCAACTTGGCGTCGCTGTCAGCAGGAGCGCCGTCCAAAGTCTCGATGACGTCCGCCGGCTGCAGCTTGCCGGCCGCCGGGCCCTTGCCTAGCACGCTGACGACGCCGAACTGCCTCGGGTAACCCAGCTCGCAAGACGCCGCCGCGATCGCATTGTCCTGTGAGTCGGTGAAATCCTGAGCGTTCTGCTGATCGACCTGATCCTGGCTCTGACCGGGCGGGTAGATAGCGGATCTCGGCACGACGACCTCGTCGGTCTGCAACCACGCGCTCAACGCGTCGAAGACGGTGAGCTTCTGCGTCGACACCAGAACCGTCGTCATGTTCAGGTGGCCCGAGGTCTTGTTCGTCTTGGTGCCCTTGATCACGATGATGGCGCTGCCTTTGTCGTCGGTCGCAAGCGTGTTGTACGTCGGACCGGGCGAGAGGATGACGTAGGGCACCGGCAACGTCATGGCAAGGATGAGCAGCACCAGAAAAAGGCCGCCCGCAACGAGCAACGTGCGAACCCGCCGGCTGAGCGCGGCTAGTGCGTTCACGACCGAGCCTCGCTTCGCTCGTTCGGCCGGCCAAGCCCGATCTCATGTGTTCGCTCGCAAGCTTCGCTCACGACCGAGCCTCGCTTCGCTCGTTCGGCCGGCACAGCCCGATCACACTTGCTCGCTCGCAAGCTTCGCTCACGACCGAGCCTCGCTTCGCTCGTTCGGCCGGCACAGCCCGATCACACTTGCTCGCTCGCAAGCTTCGCTCGCGGCGGCGCTGGACACGACCCGAGCCTAACCGCCGTCGAACGTGTCCGGCTCGGCGCGCTGCACCCGTTCGGCGTTGCGCGCCGGCATCACCAGCGCGTCCAGGTAGTCGTTGTGCTCACGCATCGCCGCACGCGTACTCAGCCGCCGGGGGCCACGCGCCCGCACGCCGCACCACCACAACCAGATCGCGGCCAACATGGTTGCGGCGACGGGCGCACCCAGCCACAGCGCCCACGTCACGTCCATACGCTATCCGGACGGCACCGTTCGCCGTCGGCGCAACGCGGGGATGACGTGGAACAGCCTGCGCCTTTCATTCGTCGCTATTACCGTGGACTACATGAGCAACCAGTTGCCGTTCGGCTTCGGCAGCAACGACCCCGATCCGAATCAGGCGAGCGGAGGCGACGTCAGCGGACAAATACCCCTGTTTGCGGAGTTGCAAAAGCTGTTCTCCTGGAGCGGCGGCCCGGTGAACTGGGATCTCGCCAAGCAGTTGGCGGTGTCCGGGCTATCGGGCGCAAATCCGGGCTATTCGCCCGACGAGCGCACTGCGGTGGCCGACGCGGTCCGGCTCGCCGACCTTTGGCTCGACGAGGTCACCGACATGCCCTCGGGCGTGCAAAGCATCGAGTCGTGGACGCGGGTGGAGTGGCTCGAGCGGACGTTGCCGGTATGGCAGGCGCTGTGTGACCCCGTGGCCGAGCGGGTGGTTGCGTCCATGTCCAGCGCGCTGCCCGATCCAGGCGAATCAGCCGAGGCAGCGGAGGCGCTCGGCCCGATGGGAGCATTCGGCGCGATGGCAGCCGGACTGCCGATCGGCGCGATCATGAACCAGATCGGCGGGCTGATGTTCGGTGCGCAGGTCGGCCAGGGACTGTCCGGATTGGCGCGCGAGGTCGTCGGTGCCACCGATGTCGGCATCCCGCTCGGCCCGGACGGCGTTGCCGCACTCGTTCCTTCAAATGTGGCCGCGTTCGGTGCCGGTCTTGGCCGCCCCGACGCGGAGGTGCTGCTCTACCTTGCGCTGCGCGAGGCGGCGCACCAGCGGCTTTTCGCACACGTGCCGTGGCTTCGGCAGCGCCTGCTGGCAACGGTCGAGTCCTACGCGCGCGGCATCAGCGTCGACCTGTCCACGATCGAGCGGGCCATGGGTGACATCGATCCGACCAACCCGGAAAGCGTGCAGCAGGCACTGACCGGCGGCATGTTCGAGCCGGAGCAGACCCCCGAGCAGCAGGCGGCACTGCGCCGTCTGGAGACTCTGCTCGCACTCGTCGAGGGATGGGTTGACGCAGTTGTGGCCGCGGCAGCGGGCGAGCGGATGCCTGGCGCAGATGCGCTGCGCGAGGCCTCGCGCCGCCGTCGCGCAACCGGTGGTCCGGCTGAGCAGACCTTCGCAACCTTGGTCGGGCTCGAACTGCGCCCACGCCGACTTCGCGAGGCCGCCGCCCTGTGGTGGGGAGTCACGGAGAAGCACGGCGTCAGCGGACGCGACGGTATCTGGGCCCATCCGGATCTGCTGCCCACGGCCGAGGACCTCGACGACCCGCTCGGGTTCGCCGAGACGCTCGGTCAGGACGCCACCCTCGTTGCGCCCACCGATGAGCCCAGCACAGACAAACCCAGCACCGACAAACCCGACAGCGACGAGTGACCGATCCCTGCTTCCCTAGGACACCGTGCTCGTTTCGACATCGGTGTTGATCTCGACGTCGTCGGCGAGCTCGGGACCGATGTCGAGGTGTGCGGTTGCGCTCACGCCGTCAAGGTAGCCACGGGCACGTTCGGTTCGTGGGTAGCGGCTGGCCAGCGCCCAGAAGTCGGGCCCGTGGCCCGGCACCAGCAAATGGGCCAGTTCGTGCACCAGGACGTAGTCACGCACCCAAGAGGGCATCGACTGCAGGCGTTCGGACAGCCGAATCGTGGCGTCAGCCGGCGTGCACGACGCCCACCGCGTGCGCATCGACGCTACCCACCGGACGCTGACCGGACGGGCGCGCCCACCGAGATAGGACGTCGAGAGCTCTGCAGCACGCTGGGCGAGGGCCAGATCGCCGCCACGCCGAAATCGTTCGGTGGGAGCGGTAGCGAGCTTGTCGACCATCCGCTGGACCCATTCGGTCTCTTCCTTGCGGGTGAAGCGACCCGGGATCATCACGACGATCTGCGCGCCGTCGCGATAGGCCGACACCGTGCGGCGCCGACGCTCGCTACGGCGCACGACGACAGCTGGATCTGTTCGTCTACCCGCGACAACACCCGTTCGGTCGCCCGCGACGCCACCCGCTTGCCCGCTGCGCTCATCCACGGCGAAAGCGTAACCACGGGTCCCGACAATTTCAGGGCACCGACGCGCCGGAACCGGCGAGCGTCCACAGAGTTCTCCACAGATGTGGACTTTTACCTCAGGGATACCTAGGGATTGTTTCCTGTTTCGGGGGTTTTGTAGAGGTGGAAACTCCGCGTCTGTGGAAAACCCTTCGTCATAGCGGAGCTCGTGCGAACGTGTGGCGATGACTGGGATCGCTACCATCCTCAGCCCCGCCACTCGGGTTCTGTGGCGCTCGGACCATTGCATCCAGCTCGAATCGGGCGCTCGCCGGATCGTCCTGGACGGGGTCGGCCCGGCGGTCGTCCGGCGGCTGATCGGGCGCGGCGAGCAGGAGGCTGCGGCAGACACCACCGACCTGCAAGCCGCGCTGATCGAGGGCGGGTTCCTGTGGCCGGCCAGCCAGCTCGCCGATGACCCCCGTAGGGCTCCACCGGCCCCCCGCCTGGCTGGCGAGCTGGCGGCGCTGAGTGTCAAGCACGGCGAGCACGCGGCCGAGGTGCTGGGCGCGCGCAGCCGATGCACGGTCGCGATCCACGGATCCGGGCGGGTCGGGGCACAGGTTGCTGCCCTGCTCGCTGCTGCCGGCGTGGGGCGCGTGCACGCCCTCGAGCACGGCACCGTACGCCTGCATCAAGCCATGCCTGGCGGGGTGCGCCCGGTCGACGAAGGCGCGCGGTGGGATCAGGCCACCGGCGCTGCCGTGCTACGGGCCGCGCCGGAAATCGACACGACGCCGCCACCCCTTGGCGATCGCCCCGATCTCATCGTGCTTGCCTACGACGAACCCGTCGACCCGGACCGTCGTGCCGCCCTGCACGCCCGCCGGTGCGCTCACCTGCTCGTCAGTCTGGCTGCCGACCATGGCATCGTCGGGCCGCTGGTCATCCCGGGGCTCACCAGTTGTCTCGGCTGCACCGACCGGCATCGCCGCGATCGCGATCCCCGGTGGGACGTGCTCGCCGTCCAATTGTCTCAACCGTGCCGCGCTGCCGCCGCGTCGCAGGTCGCCGTCGCTGCCGCGCTCGCCGGGCTGGCCGCGATGCAGGCGCTCAGCTTCCTCGACGGCGGTCGGCCGTCGAGTATCGAGGGAGCCCTGCACCTGCAGCCACCTGACGGTCAGGTACGGCGCCGAAGTTGGCCACCGCATCCCGACTGCGACTGCATGATCGAGGAATCCAAGCCCGACGACGGATAAGTGCGGCGCCCGTTTTGCCCTACACCCAAGCCTGCAACGCTTCGGCGACCGCGTCGTGAGCAGAGTCGAACACAGCGGAAGGCACAATGATCTAGTGGCAGGGATCCCGCAGCACCGCGTCGCACGTACCGCCAAGCTGGCGTCGTTGCCGCTCGGTGTCGCCGGGCGCGCCACGATGGGTCTGGGCAAGCGGATCAGCGGGCGCTCGTCCCAGGATGTGACCGCCGAGTTGCAGGCCCGTACCGCCGAGCAGCTGTTCACCGTCCTCGGTGAGCTCAAGGGCGGCGCGATGAAGCTGGGCCAGGCGCTGTCGGTCTTTGAGGCGGCGCTGCCCGAAGACACCGCCGCGCCCTATCGCGAGGCGCTCACCCGTCTGCAGGAGGCCGCGCCGCCGATGCCCCCGGCCGATGTGCACCGCGTCCTCGACGAGCAGTTCGGCCGTTCTTGGCGCACCCGCTTCCAGTCGTTCGACGAGCGCCCGGCGGCGGCGGCGAGCATCGGCCAGGTGCACCACGCCGTCTGGGCGGACGGCCGCGAAGTGGCGGTCAAGCTGCAGTATCCAGGCGCTGGGCCGGCCCTGATGGCCGATTTCACCCAACTGTCGCGCATGGCACGGCTTTTCGCCAGGATTTCGCCGGGCCTGGAGGTCAAGCCGCTGCTCGCCGAATTGCGCGAACGCGTCCTGGACGAACTGGACTACAGCCTCGAGGCGGACGCGCAGCGCGCCTTCGCCGAGGCCTACCATGGCGACCCCGATATCGCCGTCCCCCGCGTCGTTGCCAGTGCACCCAAGGCAATGGTCACCGAGTGGATGGACGGCACCCCACTTTCCAAGATCATCTCCGACGGGACGGGAGCCGAGCGCGACCGAGCGGGCTCGCGGCTTGCGCTACTGCACTACTCCGCACCACAGCGGGCCGGGATGCTGCATGCCGACCCGCACCCGGGCAACTTCCGGATGGTGGCGGACGGACGCCTCGGCGTGTTGGATTTCGGCGCGGTGGCGCGCATACCGGGTGGTTACCCTCCCCCGCTGGGCCGACTGACCCGCGCCGCCGTCGACGGCGACTCGAGCGCGGTGATCCAGATCATGCGCAACGAGGGCTTCATCAAGCACGGCATCGTCCTGGACGCGCATCAGGTCATGGATTACCTGGGCCCGATCGTCGAGCCGCTGCGCGAGGCGTCTTTCACCTTCTCCCGGGCATGGATGCGTACGCAGGCCGCCCGCCTCGGCGATCCGCGCCGCGAGGAGGCGAAGGTGGGGCGCTTGTTCAACCTGCCGCCGTCCTACCTGCTGATCCACCGCGTGAGCCTGGGCTCGATCGGTGTGCTGTGTCAGCTCGGCGCGACCGCGCCCTTTCGGGAGTTGGCCGAGAAGTGGCAGCCCGGCTTCGCGCGCTGAGCCGTTTCGCCGATTTGCGGTGGACGGACGTCGCGTCCACGCGTAGGCATGACGGTCATGGGCGAGACATGCTCGATCTGCGGCCGGGTTGCTGATTCTGATCAGGACGGGGACCCGCCACTGGCGTGGTGCGTGGACGTCGTAGCGGCCCATGGCGGCCCGCGTACCCGTTGGATCTGCCCGGCCTGTACCCGCGCGCACGTCCGGGCGATCGAGGCGAAGCTCGATCAGGCGTGGTGGTGACGGGTGCCGCGGTGTCGCCCCGCCGGATTCGGATGATCCGGCGGGGCGGCTGATTGATCTAACGCCCGCGCGTTGATCTAATGCCCGCGCGCGAACCGCGCGGCGAGCGCTGCCCGCTCAGCACGTTTCGCGTGCCGTGCGTGGGCGGAGTGCGCGCGCCGTTCGAGGTAGCGCCACCTGCGCTCGGCGGCCAGCTCGCTCACCAGCCGGTGCTGGCGGGCTTCGCGCTCGCGACGCAGTCGATGCTCGCGCGCGAGGGCTTCATGCAGTGCGTACATGTCAATACTCCTTGCGGATAGGTCAGGGGTGATCGCGCGTTGCTGGGCGATCATTTGGGTAGTCGTTCGGTGTACTGCTCCGGTGATCCGCATCAGGCTGCCACCTCGATGCGTACGAGTTTGCGGGGACGCCCGCGCGGGCGCTTTCGAGCGACGATCTCGCCGCGCTCGAAGATTTCGCCACCCCACACGCCCCACGGCTCCCGACGCTCGAGGGCGCCGGCCAGGCACGCCAGCCGGGCCGGGCAGCCGTGGCAGAACGCCTTCGCCTGCTCCAGGTCGGCCGGAGTCTCGCCGAACCAGAGTTCGGCGTCCTGAACGCGGCACGGCACGTCGTCAGGGCACTGCTTGGAGAGCGGATCCAGCGTCTCCACGCCGAGCCCGAGCTCGGCGACGAGGTCCGCATCCGAATAGCTGGTCAACACCTCGGATCACCTCCTTGATCTTGGATGTAGCGGGTCGGTCGGATATAGGTGCATTGGCTGTCCATGGCTTGTCTGACGATGTGATGGGATGCGCAGATACAAAAACGAGGCCGCGGTTCCCAGGCTGGGAGCCGCGGCCTCGAGGAGCCGATCGCCGAGTTGTAACTCAGCGAGGTCGTCCTCGAGGTGGACTGTGCAGCTGGGCGGTACGGGGCCGCATTCCGAGCGTGGTGGCGCCGACGAAGCCCGAGACACCAGTCGGCACGCGGTGCGCGGACAGATCTGTCCCAGCAACGTTCACGACGGTGGGCGCCAGGATCGGCGCGAACGAGACGGCGGCTGGCCAGCTGTTGGTGTTGTTCAGCACGATGGCCACCCCCTGCTCATTCGATGTCGCAACGCACTCGCGCGGCGTGATTGCAGGCTAACGAAGCCTAGAAACTGGGCGCAAGTGAATTACTGGCGCTTTAGCGAAACTTGCGGCTCAGGACACGTCGACCGGGTCGACCTCGCTCGCGTCGGCGCCGCCGAGCACGGCCAGCACTGGTGTTGCGTAGCGGGTCAGCTTGGTGGGCCCGATCCCGGAGATCTGGGCCAGCGCGCCGCGCGAGGAAGGCCTTGCGTCGGCGATCGCGACCAATGTGGCGTCGCTGAACACGACGTAGGGCGGGACCTTCTGCGCCTCGGCCTGGGTGCGGCGCCAGGCGCGCAGCCGGGCGAAGAGCTCGGCATCGGCGGCCTCGGGTGCCACCACCTTTTTCTTGGCGGGCTTCACGGTGTCGCGCGCGGTGTGCGGACGCAGGCCTTCGAGGAAGCGACTTGGCCGGCGGCTGCGACGCTGCCCTGCGCTGCGCGCCAGCGCCCAGGACAGCGCCAATCGCTCGCGCGCCCTGGTGATCCCGACGTAGAGCAGGCGGCGCTCCTCGGCGATTTGCTCGTCGGTGGTCGCGTGCTGGATCGGCAGCATCGTGTCGGTGAGCCCGACGAGGAAAACCACGTCCCATTCCAACCCCTTGGCAGAGTGCAAGGACGCCAGCGTGACGCCTTGCACCGTCGGGGCGTGCTGCGCCTCGGCGCGGCTGTCCAGTTCGGCGACGAGGTGGCCGAGTTGGGCATCCGTGACGGTGGCGACAAGATCGTCGGCGAGCGCGACCAGAGCATTCAGCGATTCCCACCGTTCGCGGGCCGCGCCCCCCGGTGGCGCCACGTCGGGGTGCCAGCCCATCCCGGACAGCACGGCATGCACCGCCCCGGTCAGCGTGTCGCCGTCTTGACCGGCGCGGGCCGCGCCGCGCAGCAGCAGCCGCGCCTCGCGGACCTCGCGGCGATCGAAGAACCGCTCCCCGCCGCGCAGCACGTAAGGCACGCGCGCGTCGCCGAGCGCCTGCTCGTACACCTCGGACTGCGCGTTGATCCGGAACAGCACAGCGATCTCCGCCGCGGGCGTGCCGTTCTCGATCAGCGCGAGGCATTCGCGCGCGACCTGCGTCGCCTCGCCCGCCTCGTCGTCAAATTCGGCGAAGGTGGGCTCCGGACCGTCCGGGCGCTGCCCGATCAAGGTGAGTTTCACGCTCGCCGCGCCGCGCACCAGCCGGTTCGCGAGCGCGACGACCTGCGGGGTGGAGCGATAGTCGCGTTGCAGGCGGACCAGGACGGCGTCCGGGAAGCGGTTGCGGAAGCCCAGTAGGTGCCGCGGGGTGGCTCCGGCGAAGCTGTAGATCGTCTGGTTGGCGTCACCGACCACACACACGTCATTGCGTCCGCCGAGCCACGCGTCGAGCAGTCGCTGCTGCAGCGGTGAGACGTCCTGATACTCATCGACGACGAAATGCCGGTAGCGTGCACGGACCTCGGCAGCAACGTCGGGGAACTCCTCGATCGCGCCCGCCATGATCATCAGCAAGTCGGCAAAATCGATCACCCCCGCGCGCCGCTTGGTGTCCTCGTACTCGGTGAACACCTTCGCGACCGTCGCTGGCGTCACCGCAGTTTCGCGCCCGGCCTGGCGCGCCCGCTCGGCGTATGCGTCGGGCGTGGCCAGCACGGCCTTTGCCCAGTCGATCTCGCTCGCCAGGTCGCGGACCTCGGTGCGGTCGCTGCGCAACTGCAGGCGCGCCGCGGCGTTGCCGACCAGCCGCAGCGGGTTGTCGACGATATCGGGCATCGCGCCACCGAGCACCCGCGGCGCGAAATACTGCAGCTGACGCATTGCTGCGGCGTGGAACGTGCGCGCCTGAACGCCTTGCGCGCCGAGTGCCCGCAGCCGGGTGCGCAGCTCGCCCGCCGCGCGGGCGGTGAAGGTGACCGCCAGCAGCTGGCCGGCTGGGACCGCACCGGTCCGCACCTGGTAGGCGATCCGGTGCGTGATCGCGCGGGTCTTGCCGGTGCCGGCTCCGGCGAGGATGCACACCGGCCCGCGGACAGCCTCGGCTGCCGCACGCTGCTCGGGGTCGAGCCCGCGCAGCACCGCTTCGACATCCGTCACGCCGTCCGATACTGCCAGCGATCCCTGACAGCGCGCTCCACGCCTACGGGAATGGGGATCCTGACGAGGCGGTTCAAGCCAATATGACCGCACAATTGGCCCAGCCCCTGACCATGTACACGACCGCGTGGTGCGGCTTTTGCTCGCGGCTGAAGGCGCAACTGCAGCGCGAGGGCATCAGCTACACCGAAGTCGACATCGAGGCCGACGACAGCGCCGCAGTGTTCGTGATGAACGTCAACGGCGGCAACAAGACAGTGCCCACCCTGGTGTTCGCCGACGGCACCGCTCTCACCAACCCCAGCCTCGCAGAAGTACAGGCCCAGCTCGGCTCATGAGCTGGCAGGGAGCGTACCTGCCGCTCTCGCCGGAGTTACTCGCCGAGAGTCTGGCCGATTGCCTCGCGTCGGGCCCCGGAACTCGCCGGGTCGCTGTGGACGGCGCGCTTTGTGCGCGCCCGCACATATTGGCCGCGTCCCTGATCGAGCCGTTGCGGGCGCGGGGACGTCCGGTCGGTCACATCCGGGCCGAGCTGTTCTGGCGCGACGCGTCGCTGCGCTTCGAATACGGCAGGCAGGACCAGGCGAGCTACCTGAACTGGCTCGATTCGGACGCGCTTCGGCGCGAGGTGCTCGACCCGGTGCTGGCCTCGGGCCGGTTCCTGCCGTCGTTGCGTGACCCGCAGACCAACCGCGCCACCCGCGCCGCCATGCAGGACGCGCCGCCCGGCATGATCGTCATCGTGAGCGGCGCAGCAATACTCGGGCGCGGCCTACCGTTCGACCTGACCGTGCACGCGGCCATGTCGGCTGCCGCGCTGGCGCGCCGTACCCCGGCCGAAGACGCGTGGCTGCTGCCGGCGATACAGCGCTACCGCGACGAGGTCCGGCCCGAGGAGGTAGCCGATATTGTCGTGCGCCTCGACGATCCGGCTCGTCCCGCCGTCCGGGGCCTGAGCGAGCGAGGTGAGAGCGACGCCTGCGAGCGAACAAATGTGGTCGGGCTCTGTCGGCGTAGCCGAGCGCAACGAGGCGACGACGGGCGTCCGATGTGATCGAGGTCGCCCCCTCGAACAAACGAACTGAGCCGCGGTGGCTGCGCCGGCTGTGGGGCTACCTGATGCGGCATCGCCGCAACGTCGTGCTAGCCCTCGCGGCGGCAGTGCTCGGAAGTGCGTCGCAAGCTCTGGTCCCGCTGATCGCACGCACGATCGTCGATGACGTCATCGTCGCCCGCGACCGCGCGTTGTGGCCCTGGCTGCTGTTGCTCATCGGCAGTGCCGTCCTCACCTTCGCGCTCGCCTATGTGCGCCGATACCGCGGCGGGCAGATCGGTCTCGGCGTCCAGTACGAGCTTCGTAACGACATGCACGATCATCTGCAGCGCCTGGATTTGACGACGCTGGGGCGGCTGCCGACCGGGCAGCTGGTGGCACGCGCCAACTCCGATTCGGCGCTCATCCAGGGTCTGCTGAACTTCCTGCCCCTGGTGATCGGGAACCTGCTCGGGATGTTGATCTCGCTGGCGATCATGTTCGTGCTCTCGCCAATGCTGGCGCTGCTCGCGATTCTTGTGCTGCCGGCAATGTTCACGGTGTCCTACCGCATGCGTAGCCGCGTGTACCCGGCGACCTGGGACGCCCAGCTTCGCGAGGGCGACGTCGCGCAGATCGTGGACGAGGACGTCACTGGGGTGCGTGTCGTCAAGGCGTTCGGCCAGGAAGAGCGTGAGCTGCGGCGGCTCGCCGCAGCAGCGCAACGCCTGTACGGGGCCCGGATGCGCGCGACCCGGCTGCGGGCGCGGTACCAGCCGCTGTTGGAGACGATCCCGGTGCTGGCACAGGTCGCCGTCCTCGCCGTCGGCGGCTGGCTGGCGCTGCACGGGCGGATCACGATCGGCACGTTCCTCGCCTTCTCCACCTACGTCGGGCAGTTCGTCGCGCCGGCCCGGCAGTTGGCCGGTGTGCTGACTGTGGGCCAGCAGGCTCGCGCCGGCGCGGAACGCATCCTGCAGTTGCTCGATCTGCGTCCGTCGATCGCCGACGCGGCGGACGCGGCGGAGCTCGCTCAGGTGCGCGGCGAGATCGTCTTCGAGGACGTCCACTTCAGCTATGACCACACGACACCGGTGCTGCGCGGCATCGACTTGCGGATCAAGGTCGGCGAACGGATCGCCTTCGTCGGCCCAAGCGGCAGCGGCAAGTCGACCCTGGCGGCCTTGGTCGCGCGTTTCTACGACCCCGACCAGGGCCGCGTGCTGCTCGATGGGCACGACCTGCGCGCGCTCACCCTCCGCTCGCTGCGGCGCGGCACCGCCTACGCCTTCGAGGAGAGCTTTCTGTTCTCCGACACTGTTGCTTCGAACATCGCCTACGGCCGCCCGGACGCGAGCCGGGCAGCCGTCGAGGCCGCCGCAGTTGCCGCACAGGCCGACCAGTTCATCTGCGAATTGCCCGCCGGTTACGACACCGTCGTCGGGGAGCGGGGGCTGACGCTCTCCGGTGGGCAGCGCCAGCGCATCGCGCTCGCGCGCGCGATCCTGGCCGACCCGCGTGTGCTCGTGCTCGACGATGCCACCAGCGCCGTCGACGCACGCACCGAAGAGGCAATCCAGGCGGCGCTTCGTGGCGTGCTCGCCGACCGGACGACACTGCTGATCGCGCACCGCCTCTCGACGCTCAACCTGGCCGAGCGCATCGTCGTGCTCGACCGTGGCCGTGTGGTCGACGATGGCACTCACGACGAGCTCGTCGAGCGCAGCGCGTTCTACCGCCGCCTGCTGCTCGGGCTGGAGGACGACCTGCTCGCGCAAGCCGGCGATAGCGTGGAAGCGCTCGCCGAGCTGACCGCGCCGCCCCTGACCGATGGGGCATGGGAGCCGCAGGCGAGCGATGCGCACTGGCAGCAGCGCCCGGTGACCGCCGCAGCGTGGCAGCAGACGCACCGCGCCGGACCCGGCCACCCGGTTGCCGCTTCCGTCGGGCCAGGCCTCGGCGCGACACCCGAACTGGTGGCGCGGGTCGCAGCCCTGCGCCCGATCCGCGACACCGCCGAGATCGACGTGGCCACCGAAAGCCGTCGACAGCGCGGCTTCACGCTGGCGCGGTTGCTGAGCGAATTCCGCCGTCCACTGCTCGTCGGACTCGTCCTCGTCGTGCTTGATGCACTGGCCGGGCTGGCCGGGCCGTACCTGGTCAAGACCGGGGTCGACAGCGGTGTCGCTCAGGGTTCGCAGGCCGTGCTGTTCGCCGCGTCCGCGGCATTCCTCGCCGTTACGCTCGCCGACCTGCTCGACCAGACCGCCTCAACCTACGTCACCGGACGCGCTGCCGAACGGATCATGCTCTCGCTTCGGGTGCGGATCTGGGCGCAGCTGCAACGACTGTCGCTGGACTACTACGAGCGGGAAATGTCGGGACGGGTCATGACCCGGATGATCACGGACGTCGACCAATTCCAGTCGTTGGTGCAGAACGGGCTGCTGTCCGCGCTGGTCGCCTGCGTGACCTTCCTCGGCGTCGGCGTGACGCTCGTCGTCGTCGACGTCGAACTCGGATTGCTCACCCTCAGCGTGATCGTGCCCTTGACCGCCGCGACGATCTGGTTCCGCCGCCGGGCATCTCGGCTCTACGACGTGGCCCGCGACCGGATCGCCGCGGTCAACGCCGACTTCCAGGAAAGCCTCTCCGGCGTACGCGAGGCGCAGGCGTTTGGCCACGAGTCCCTCACAGTGGCCCGGTTCCACAACCTCGGCCGGGACTATCTGCGCACCCGCGTGCGGGCGCAGCGGTTGGTCGCCACGTACTTCCCGTTCGTGCAGTTTCTATCCGCGGTCGCGGATGCAATTGTGCTCGGCGTCGGCGCCGGCCTGATCACGTCCGGCCGGCTCAGCACCGGGGCGCTGATCGCGTTCATCCTTTACGTCGACATGTTCTTCTCCCCGATCCAGCAGCTCTCGCAAGTGTTCGACTCGTGGCAACAAACCCGGGTGTCGGTGCGGCGGATCGCGCAGCTGATGGAACTGGAGACCCTGACACCGGCGCCGGACGACCCGATCGTGCCGGGGCGCCTGCGCGGCGAGCTGAGCTTGCAGGGCGTGCGCTTCGCCTATCCCGGCGGCGCCGGGGACGCGCTGCGCGGTGTCGATCTGCACGTCGCGGCAGGCGAGACCGTCGCGCTCGTCGGTGAGACCGGCGCCGGCAAGTCGACGGTGCTCAAGTTGCTCGCTCGGTTCTACGATCCGAGCGCCGGGCACATCGCTGTCGACGGTGTTGATCTGCGTTCACTGGACACCGCTTCCTTCCACGCCGAACTCGGTTACGTACCGCAGGAGGCGTTCCTGTTCACGGGCACTGTCCGCGACAACATCGCCTACGGCCGGCCCGCGGCGTCCGACGAGGAGGTCGAGGCGGCGGCCCGCGCGGTCGGAGCGCACGAGCTGGTCGCGGGTCTGGCCGGCGGCTACCTGCATGAACTGGGCGAGCGCGGCGCGTCACTGAGCTCAGGCCAGCGGCAGCTGATCGCGCTGGCGCGTGCGGAACTCGTCGATCCGGCGCTGCTGCTCCTCGACGAGGCGACGTCCAACGTTGATCTCGACACCGAGGCGCGAGTGAGCGCCGCGATCCGGCACGTCGCAAAGCGGCGAACCACGATCGTCATCGCGCACCGGCTGCAGACCGCGCGGGCCGCCGATCGGATCGCCCTCATCGCCAACGGAGTCGTGGCCGAGAGCGGAACGCACGACGAACTCATCAGGGCGGACGGGCGCTATGCGGCGATGTGGCGGGCATTCGACCTCGTCGGCCAGCGCTGAACCTGTCAGCTTTCGCCGACAAGCCAGCGGTCGATCAGATACCGCGAGATCGAGAAGCGCGGTGGGATCGCCCGCAGCCGGCGGCCCGGCTCGGCAGGGAGGTCCTCGTCGACCCAATCCCGGGCGGCAGCGATCTCGGCCCGGCTGAACCAGGCGGCCTCAGCCATCTCGACCGGATCGAGCGTGAGCGCCGGATCCCCGTCGAGCCGAGCCGTGAAGCCGAGCATCAGCGAGGCCGGGAACGGCCACGGCTGGCTGCCGACATAGTTGATGTCGGTGACCGCGATGCCGACCTCTTCGTAGACCTCGCGCGCGACGGCGGCCTCGAGCGATTCGCCGGGTTCGACGAATCCGGCGAGCGTCGAGAATCGTCCGGCACCCCACTGCGGCCCGCGGCCGAGCAGCGCCAGCCCACCCCCGTCGTGGATCAGCATGATCACCGCAGGGTCCGTGCGTGGAAAGTGCTGGCTACCGTCTAAGGGGCAGGTGCGCGTCCAGCCGGCCTGCGACTCCATCGTCGGCGTCCCGCACAGCGGACAGTGCGTGTGACGCTGGTGCCACTGCTCCAGCGCTACCGCGCTGACAAGCAGCCCGGCATCCAGATCGTCGGCGGTCGGGCCCACCTCGCGCAGCGTCTGCCACCGCTCGGTGTCCGGTTCGACGGTGACCGTGAAGTAGATCTCGTTCCCGGACGTGCCGAGGAAGCGCCGCGTCACCTCCGCCGGGAAGTCGCTGGCCGTGCGCATGACCGTGCGGACGGGACCGCGCGGGTCCTCGGCGACCGGGGTCGAGGACGTCGGGCTGATCACTACCACCCGAGCGCGTCGCCAGGCGTCGGCGAGCCACGCGGCGTCGCCTCGGCGGTGCGCGGACCGGTCGAACACCGACTGCGACAGCGGGGGCGGCGGGCGCGATCCGATCACTGCCGAGCCTCGCTGCGCTCGTTCGACAGGCAAAGCCCGATCACATTGGCTCGCTCACTGCGTTCGCTCACTGCCGAGCCTCGCTGCGCTCGCTCGACAGGCAAAGCCCCATCACATCGGCTCGCTCAATGAGTTCGCTCACTGTTCGATCGCGGCGAGCGCGCGCAGCGGGCCGGCGATCGTGGCAGCGTCCCCGACGATCACGGACGTGAGGCGTGCCGGTGCGAAGAATTCAGCAGCCGCCGCGCTGACCTGCTCGACAGTGGTCGCCATCAGGCGCGCCGGGTGGCTGAGGACCCAGTCCAAGCCGAGACCGAAAGCCGACAGGGCGGCCAAGGTCGAAGCAAGCCCGGCCTGCGTCGAAGTCGACAGCGCCAGCGTGCCGATCGCGTACTGGCGCACATTGTCGACCTCGCCGGCGGAGACCGGCACCGACGCGATGCGGCCGAGTTCGTAGGTCGTCTCGAGTAGCGATGGCGCGGTGACCTCGGTGGCGACCTCGACGTCGAGCGTGAGCGCCGATCCGAGCACGTGATGGTCCACGCGGCTGTGCGGGCCGTAGGTGTAGCCCTTGTCCTCGCGAATGTTGAGCGTCCAGCGCGAGGAGAAGTAACCGCCGAAGATGAGGTTGGCGAGTTGCAATGCCGGGTAACGCGCGTCGCTGCGGGGCACGGCAGCTCCGCCCATGCGCATCGAAGACTGCACCGAGCCCGGCCGGTCGACAACGAGCAGCGGCCCCCCGGGCGGCGTCGGCAGCGCCGGCACGCGCGGCGTCGGCGCATTTCCCGTCCATCCCGCCAGCGCCTGCTCGACCTGATCGAGCACTTGCTTGGGCGACACGTCGCCGACCACGACGAGCGTCGCACCTGCAGGGCGCACCCGGTCGGTGTGCAGCTTGCGAAGCTGCGCCGCCGTCGTCGCGGCGACGGCGTCAGGCTGAGGGAGGTCCAGCGCGTACGGGTGTGCGCCCCACATCCGCTCTGCGAGTCGCTCGCTGGCGATCACCCCGGCACGGGAGCGCGCCATCGCCAACTTCTCGGCCAGCCGGTCACGTTCCAACGCGACCTCACGGGCGTCGAACGTCGCTTCGGTGAGAACGACAGCCAGCACGTCCAGCAGTTTCGTCAAGCCGGTGGCGAGAACATTGGCGCTGATCACCATGCGGTCGGCATCGACATTGACCGATAGGTCGCCGCCGAAGCTCTGAACCGCTGCCGCGAGGCCCGCGCGGTCGTAGTCCCCCGCGCCGGTCAGCAGGCTGTCGGCGAGCAGTTCCGCGCGCGCCGGGTGGGACTTCGCTGCCGACAGCAGCGGCACCCGCAGGCGCAGCTCGACAAGCGGCACACCCGGTTTGCGCACCGCCACCACGCTCAGGCCGCTGTCGGTAGTGCGTTGTTCGATGGCTAGCTTGCGCGCCTTGCGCGGTTTGGTCAGCGCGGGGACGGCCGTCGGCGCGCTCATCGGGAACCCCCCGCGATCAGCTCGAGGACGGCGCGACGGTCGGGTCTGAACTCGGCCGCTGCAGCGCGCACATCGTCCTCGGTCAACGCCTGCAAGCGCGCGGGCAGTTCGGCCACCAGCTCCGCCCGGCCATGGATCAATTCGAATTTAGCGAACTCGAGCGTGCGCGACAGCACCGCGTCCAGTTCCCGTAGCAGCACACCGGCGAGCCGGGTGCGAACACGATCCAGCTCGCCCGGTTCGAGGCCGTCACTCGCCACTCGTTGGAACTCCTCGTCGATCGCGGCAAGGATCGCGTCCACAGAATTGGCTTTGGGGTAGTGCGCGGTGATCGTGAACCCACTGGGGTCGCGCTCGTCGAAAGGGTCACCGAACCCGCCGCAATACGCGGCGATCTCGGTGACGAGCTGGTCACGCTGCACGAGGCGCCGCTGCAAGCGGGAGGCGTCGCCGTCACTCAGCACCTCGGCGAGCAGCACGACCGCGAGTAGCTTGTCCAGCGAGTGCACCGGATCGGGGATGCGATAACCGATCGCCACGGCTGGGATCGGCGCGTGGGAATCGTCGTGAGTGGTGCGCCGCTCCCGGGTCAGCGGCGGCTCGCCGAAGTTCGGCCGTTCGGGCGCCGGCCGCTTGGTGATGCCCGCGAAGTGCTTGTCCACAAGCGCAAGAGTCTCGGCAACGTCGAGATCGCCAGCAACCGACAGCACGGCGTTCGCGGGCGCGTAGTAGCGCTCGAAGAAGTCGCGCGCGTCGTCGACCGTTGCGCTCTCGAGATCGTCGAAGCCGCCGTATCCGTTGTGCGCATTGGCGAAACTGTCGAAAAGGACTGCGGGGAGATAAATCCAGGGGAATCCGCCGTACGGGCGGTTGAGCACGTTGACTCGGATCTCGTTCTTCACGACTTCAAGCTGATTGGCGAGGGTCTCCTCGGTGATCCGCGGCGACAGCATCCGGTCGGCTTCCAGGAAAAGGCCACGTTCAAGCGCATTCGACGGCAGCGCTTCGTAGTAGTTCGTGTAGTCGACATGGGTGCTGCCGTTGAGCGTCCCGCCCGAGGATTGGACGTAGTGGAAGTGTTCCAGCTTCTCGAGGTTCGCCGAGCCTTGGAACATGAGGTGCTCGAAGAGGTGGGCGAAACCGGTGCGCCCTTCGGGCTCGGACCGGAACCCGACGTCGTAGAGCACCGCGACGCCGACAACAGGCGCCGACCGGTCGGGTGCAATCACGACGCGCAGGCCGTTGGCGAGCGTGTGGTGGGTAATGGCGAAGGAGGGCGACGGCAATTTTGGTGGACGGGGCACGTACCTAACATTAGGTGGTCGGCGGATTCAGACGCGGGTGGTCGCATCCGCATCGTCGGCCTGCAGGCCGGCGCGGCCGAGCTCGGCAAGATTTGCCCACAGCAGCGCGGCAGCCTCAGCGCCTCGGTAAAGCATCGGCAGGGTGACCTTCTCGTTCGGGGCGTGAATCTGGTCGTCGGGAAGGCCGACGCCGAGGAACACCATCGGCGCACCGATGATCTGCTGCAGGTCGGCTTCTGGCCCGCTGCCGCCCTCCCGGGTCGGCAGGACGGGGCGTCCGTCGAAGGCCTCGCTGACGGCTCGGGTCAACGCAGTGTAGGTGGGCGTGCCGAGTTCGACGAGACACGCTCGCACGCCTTCGCCTTCGAACTCCAGGTGCGCGCTGATGCCGTCGGGGGTGTGCACGCGGACGAACTGCTCGACGCCGCCAGCGATCTTGCCGGGATCCTGGTCGGCCACCAGCCGGAAGGACAGCTTGACGAAGGCGTCACTCGGGATGATCGTCTTGTGGCCGTCGCCCTGGTATCCGCCGCCGATGCCGTTGACCTCAGCGGTGGGACGCGCACCGATCCGCTCGAGCGTGGAGTAGCCGGCCTCACCGTGCAAGGCGCGCGATTGGGCCACCTTCAGAAATGCGGCGTCGTCTGACGGAAGTTTGGCAAACAGTGCGCGCGTGGTGTCGCTGAGCGGCAGGACGTCGTCGTAGAACCCGGGTATCTGAACCCGTCCCTGATCGTCGTGCAGCGCGGCGACGAGCCGGGCAATCGCTGTCGCCGGGTTGGGCACCGCGCCGCCGAACTGGCCGGAATGCAGGTCGAGATCCGGGCCGTGGAAGTTGAGCGTCGCGCCGACCATGCCGCGCATGCCGGTAACGGCGCTGGGCACGTCCGGCGCGACCATGCCGGTGTCAGTGATCACCACGACGTCGGCATCGAGGCGATCACGATGCTCGCGCAACAGCTGCGCGAAGTACGGCGATCCGGACTCCTCCTCGCCCTCGATCAACAGCTTCAGCGTGACGGCGGGCGTGCTGCGGCCGGTGGCCGCGAGATGCGCACGCACACCGAGCAGGTGGAACAGCAGTTGGCCCTTGTCGTCGGACGCGCCTCGCGCCCGCAGCAGGTCGCCGTCGATGGTGGGCTCGAACGGGTCGGTGTGCCAGAGTTCGGCCGGGTCGACCGGCTGCACGTCGTGGTGCCCGTACACGAGCACGACCGGCGCGTGCGGATCGGCACTGCGCCATTCGGCGAATACCGCCGGTAGCCAGCTGCCCGTCCACACCTCGACCGTTGGGAAGCCGGTGCGTCGCGCCGCGTCGGCGAACCATTCGGCGCTGCGAGCGACATCTTCGCGATGTTCGGGCTTGGCGCTGATGCCGGGGATGCGCAGCCATTGATCGAGGTCGGCGAGCAGGTCCTGTCGGTGGTCCTCGACGAAGCCACGTACGGAGGTCATCGGCCCGACGATAGCGTGCGCTGTATGGCTGTCGCCGGAGAAGGTGAAGACGTGATCGTCGTCGGCGCGGGTCTGATGGGGGCGGCTTCGGCGTGGTCGCTCACGCGGCGTGGGCGAAAGGTGCTGCTCGTCGAGCAGTTCGGCGCGGGCCATGTGCGCGGCAGCTCGCACGGCTCGGCACGCATCGTGCGACGTGCTTACCTCGACCCGCTCTACACGAACCTGACCGGCCGGGCCTTCGAGCTGTGGCGTGAACTCGAATCGAGCACCGGATCGGCGATCCTGCGAATGCTCGGCGCGCTGGATTTCGGGCCGTCGCGCGCGGTTGACCTGGTGGCCGCGAACCTGGCCGAGTGCGGGGTGCCGCACGAGGTGTTGCCGGCGGCGGAGGCCGAGTCGCGCTGGCCGGGCATGCGTTTCGACGGCCCGGTCTTATTCCACAGTCAGGGCGGCACGATGGATTCGGCGCGCGCGGTCGAGGCGTTCGTCGCGGCTGCCCGGGCGGGGGGCGCCGAGGTCCGCTACGGCGCCGAGGTCCGCTCGATAGCCATGTCCGGGACCGATGCCCGCGTCGAATTCGCCGACGGCTCGGAGCAGCGGGCCGCGCACGTGGTGGTGGCCGCCGGCGGGTGGGTCGACCGGCTCGTCGGCACACTGGTGCCACTGCCGCCGATGCGGGTCACCCAGCAGCAGATTTTCCATTTCCCGCGTCTGGACCCGACTCTGCCGCCGTGGCCGAGCGTGATCCACAAGGACGCGCACGAGGTGTATCACCTGGCCGGTGGCCGCGACGGCGGCGCAGGCGATGATCGCAAGGTGGGCGAACACGACGACGGCAGCACAACCACGGCGGACGGGCGCACCGGTGTGATCGATTCGAATTCTCGGGCCCGGATCGTCGAGTACGTAAAGAGCTGGTTGCCCGGGCTTGACCCGAATCCGCGCGGCGAGGCGAGCTGCCTCTACACGATCACGCCGAGTGAGGACTTCCTGCTCGACCGGGTCGGGCCGCTCGTGGTCTGCTCCCCCTGCTCCGGACACGGAGCCAAGTTCGCGCCGCTCGTCGGCGACTTGGTGGCCGACCTTGTCTCGGGCGGAGTTTCGCGGGGTCATATCGGCAGCATTTCCGGTCGTGTCGATCTGCCCGTCCGGTTCCGGTTGGCCGCCCACGCCACGGTGCGCTCGGGCAGCGTGTCGCTCTAAGGTCATCGCGGCGCCACCAGGGCGCGCAGACCGGCTGCGTCGAGCAGGCTGATCGGTTCCACGGTCTCGTTGCTGCGCACATAGTGGAAGGCCGCGCGCACCCGGTTGAGCTCGTCGTCGGGTATCCCGGACAGATTGGCCCAGGCAAGCCGGTAGGCCGCGAGCTGCACTGCGGCGGCCGCAGCGGCCGGCCCGAGTGGTCGACGCCCCGTCTTCCAGTCCACCACGAACCACCCGTCCGCCGCACTACCGAAGACCGCATCCATTCGCCCGCGCACAACCGTCGAGTGCCCGACCGACATCTCGAAGGGCACCTCGAGTGCCGAGGGTGTGCGGTCGGCCCAAGCACTGCGCTCGAAGGCCGCCTTCAGTTCGGCAATGTCGCGATCGTCGGCGCCATCGTCCGCAGCGCCGGGAAGCTGGTCGATGTCGAGCAGGCTCTGACTCTTCCAGCGCTGCTCGAGCCAGAGGTGCAGTGCGGTTCCACGACGCGCCAGCGGGGCCGGCGCCCGCGGAACCGGACGGCGGATACTGCGCGCCAGCTCAGTGGGGCTGCGTTCCAGCTCGACTAGTTGCGATACCGAGAGCTGGCGGGGCAGTTGCACGTCAACCGTCGTGCCGCGTGCCAGCCGGGCGCGTTCGGCGAGCAGCCGGTCGACGTCCTCGCGCCACAGCTGGGCCTGCACCGTCAACGGCATCGGCAGCGCGTCGGCGGCCGCACGCACCAACGCAGCACCCGCTTCGACGGCGGGCCGCCGTCCGGGGCCGAGCTCACCCGGAAAGGGGCCGAGCGGATCGAGGGGCCACAACCCGCTGCGCGCTTCGGTCAGGAGCGGATTCGCCTCGTCCGGCAACGGCTCGATCCAGTCGTGGACGGCGGCGAACTGGCGCAGCTCCTGCAAGAACGGCGCAGCCTCGCGCGGCTTCTGGGTGGCGTCCCACACGTAAGCGGACGCGAGCAAGGTGGAACGGGCGCGGGTCAGCGCAACGTAGGCGAGCCGGCGTTCCTCCTGCTGCTGTCGCTCGACGAGCGCGGTGTGGTGTTGCTTCAATCGCTCGCTGACCTCCTTGCGGTCGGCTGCGCCCGCGAGCTGCAGGGTTGGCAGGTCGTCACGATCGCCGCGCAGCGGGCCGGGTAGCTCTTGGCGCGTCCTCGCCCAGTTCACCGACACGGCTTTCGCCGGGAACACGCCATCGACCAGCCCTGGGACGGACACGACGTCCCACTCGAGGCCCTTCGCGCCGTGCACGGTGAGCACCTGTACCCGCTCGGCGTCGACGACGATCTCCCCTGCTTCCAGGCCGTTCTCCTCGTCCTCGGCGGCCTCCAGGTAGGCGAGGAACGCCGTCAGGGTTGCCTCGTCTGCCTCGGCTGCGAAGTCGCTGGCGACGTCGAGGAAACGGTCCAGGTGCGCTCGCCCGATGTGGGCGCGGTCGGCGCGCGCAGCGACCTCGATGTCGATGGCCAGGGTCCGTTCCACGTCGGCGACGAGCTCGGGCAGCGGCGCGGACAACCTGCGCCGCAACCGCCGCAGCTCGTCCGACAGCGCCGACAAGCGTCGGTACCCCTCTGGCGAGTAGGCATCGGACGGGCCGAGTTCATCGAGCGCCTCGACCAGGCTGGAGGGCTCGGTGGGCGCCGCACGCTCTCCAGCCGCGGCCCCAATTCCGGGTGCGGCCTGATCTGCGGGGGCGACCTGGCCCGGCACCGGCAGCGGTCTGGCGAGCCGGCCGGCCCGGCGCTGCAGCGCAGCGAGGTCGCGGGGCCCGATCCGCCAGCGTGCCCCAGCGAGCAGCCGGGCGAGCGAGGTCCCCGCGTCGTAACGCACCAGCACGCGCAGCGTCGACACCACGTCGACGACCTCGGGCGTGGTCAACAGCCCACCCAGCCCGACCACTTCGACTGGCAATCCTTCGGCCTGCAACGCTTCGGATAGCAGCGGGATTTGCGAACGCCGCCGCACCAGCACCGCTGCCGTCCGTTCGCCCGCCTCAACGGCGTCCCACGCGGCGCGCATGCGGGTGGCGACCCAGCGTGCCTCGTCCTCGACGGTATGCGCGCGCGTGACTTCGACGACGCCGGCGCCGGCGTCAGGAGCAGCGCGCAGCTCAATGCTCGCGCTGCCGCGGCGCAGCGGCGCAGCGACGGTGTTCGCGCTGTCGAGGATGCGTCGGTCGTTGCGCCAGCTCGTAGCCAGCTGGAAGAAGGTCGCCTCACCACCGTCGCCGCGCCGGAACGTAGCCGCAAATCTCGCGATGTTGCCGGCGCTGGCGCCCCGCCATCCGTAAATCGACTGGAACGGATCGCCGACGGCGGTGACCGGGTGGCCTCGGCCGAACAGCCCGCGCAGCATCTCGACCTGCGCATGTCCGGTGTCCTGGTACTCGTCGAGCAGCACGGCGGCGTAACGCTCCCGCTCGATCGCTGCTACCGGGGGCAACGCACCGAGCTGCGAAGCGACGGTCATCTGGTCGGCGAAATCGACCGCGGGCAGCGCCGCTTTGGCGGCGCCGAAAGCACGCACGAGCGGCAGTAGCTCCACACGGTGGCGCAACGAGGTGATGAACGCCAACGTGTCGCCGGGGTATTCAGCGCGGACGTTGAGCCCGAGCGGCAAGGCCTCCACCCGGTCGATCAACTCGCGGCAGAAAGTCTCTACCTCCTCCGGGGTAACCAGGTGGTCGGCGAACTGACCGCTCATCGCGAGCAGGTATCGCGGGACGGTCGACAGCGCCCCGATGTTTGCAGGTAGCCGCGCTGGATGACGCCGCGAGACCTGATCGGCGAGCTGCCAGGCCACTGCCTGGGAGATCAACCGGGCGTCCGGCTCGGCGCCGAGGCGCAGTGCATGCTCACCGACCAGCCGGGCGGCGTACGCGGCGTAGGTGAGCACGGTCGGTTCGCCAGAAAGCAGCTCGGCGAGGTGCTGCTGTTCGTCGGGACGTTCGCGCTCGATGACATGACGCCACTGCGTCAGCCGGCGCCGTATTCGCTTGCTTAGCTCAGCGGCCGCCTTGCGCGTGAACGTCAGGCCGAGCACCGCGTCGGGGCGGACCAGCCGGTTCGCGACGAGCCACACCACCCGCGAGGCCATCGTCTCGGTCTTGCCCGACCCGGCGCCGGCGATGACGACCGCCGGGCCGAGCGGGGACTCGATCACGTCGGCCTGCTCAGCAGTCGGTTCGGGCAATCGCAGCAGGTAGCAGAGTTCCTTGGCGCCGATCACGTCGTGACGCTCCGCCCGGACGGGAACAGCGGGCAGCACTTCTGCAGATCGCAGTGCCCGCAGGCGGCGCCCACCCGTGCGGTGAATTCCGTGCCGCGGTAGCGGGCCGCAACCTCGGCGACCAGTTGCGCGATCCAGACCGGCTCGCCGTCATCAGGCAGCGGTTTCTGGCGCTGCTCAGCGTCTCTCGCCGGGTTGGCGAGCTGCACCAGCCGCGCCCCGCCCGCGCGGTCGCCCGCGGTGAAAGCTCCGCTCCGCACCGCGAGCTGATACGCGCCCAGCTGCGGGTGCTGCGGAAGATCGTCGGCCGAGATCCTCGACTTGCCGGTCTTCAGATCGATCACGACGAGCCGGCCCTCGCTATCGCGTTCGAGCCGGTCGACCCGTCCGGTCAGCAGCGCGTCTCCGACCTCGGTGCTGAACGCCTCCTCGACACCGACGAGGCTCAGCTCTTCGCGACTGGCGGCCAGCCAGCCATGTAGCACCTGCAGCATCCGATCGGCGCGCTCTCGTTCGTTGGCGGCGAACCAGCGCGCACCGAACTCCAAGGCCGGCCACCGCTCGTCGAGCATCACGCGCAACTGCTCGAGGGAGACGCCGACCGGCGCTCGTGCCGCCACGTCGTGCACCAGGGTGCCGAGCGACGCCGAGACCGCATCCCCGTCGTTCGCTCCTAGCTGTTGCAGCAGAGCCCGCAGCTCACACTTGAGGAACGCGTCGAGGCGGGACGGGCTAACCGGAACCGGACGTGCGGGGTCGGCGACAGGGCCGTCGTCGGAAAGGGCGGCCAACCCCCACCATTCGTCGGGATCAGCCCCGCGGACGCCGGCCTCGGCGAGCCGACACAACTCACCCGCGGCGGATTCCCGCTCGAGCCGCTCGGCGCGCGGGTCGCAGGCGACGGCCCGCAATTCGGCGACCATCGCAGTGAGGTGCGTGCCGCGTTGTGCAGGCGTCAACGCGCGATCACCCTCGACGGGATCCAGCTCGTCGAGAAAACGGGAGGGCTGCTCTTCGTCGCCGGACACCGCGGTCACCACAAGCCTGCGCCGCGCGCGGGTGGCGGCCACGTAGAACAGCCGGCGCTCCTCCGCGAGCTGGGTGGCGATGCCGGGGCCGGCGGCGTCGCGCCCAGCCAGCACGTCGACAAGGCGCTCTGATCCGAGCAGCGATCCCCGTCGACGCAGGTCCGGCCAACTGCCCTCCTGGACGTGCGCGACACACACCAGATCCCACTCCAGACCCTTCGCGGCGTGCGCGGTAAGAATGGTGACCGCATCGCTTTCGAGCGTGGCGCCGGACAGCGAGTCACCCGGGATCTGCTGTGCGGCGAGGTGCTCGGTGAACGCCGCGACGCTCGCCCGGGGCAACCGGTCCGCAAAGCGCGCCGCTGCGTCGAACAGCTGCACCATCGCGTCCAGATCGCGGTCGGCGGCCGCTCCCGCAGCTCCCCCGACTGCGCTGGCCCGCTGCCAGCGCCGGCTGAGCCCCGTCTCGTGCCAGACCGCCCACAGCACGTCTTCGGGGCCACCCCCCGCCGCGAGCGCAGCGCGCCCGGCTGCGAGCACCGCGGCCACCCGACCGACCGGGCGTTGCACCTGGGCCGGTAGCATGGCGGCGCCGGGAAGGTCCCACAACGCCGCGGCGAGCGGGACGGGCGCCTCGGGATCGAGCGCTCGCAGTTCCCGACGCAATCGGCGCAGGTACACGACGTCGCCGTTGCCGATCGGGCCCAGCAGCAGCCGCTCCGCCACGTCCTCGCTCAGCGCTGCCGGGTCTTGGACGCAGCCGAGCACCTCCAGAAGCACCGCCACCGCAGGTTGCTCGGCCAGCGGAAGGTCCTCACCGCGGACGCTCACGGGCACCCCGGCGGTGATCAACGCGCGGCGCAGCGCGCCCAGGACAGCGGCCGTCGATCGGACCAAAACGGCCATCCGGGCGAACGGCATGCCATCCAAATGTGCCCGGCGCAATACGCCAGCGACGTAGGCAGCCTCCTCGCTCGCGGCACGGAACAGCCCGACCGTTAGGGCATCGCTCGAGACGTCGTCGACTACCGTGCTGAGGTGGCGATGCTCGCCGCGCCCCGGTAGCCGGGCGGCGACCCGGCGCGAGGCCGCGAGGAGCTGCGGGCCGGCGCGTCGTGACACCTGTAACGGCACGACCGGCACGACACCGCCGCGCCCGAAGCGCCGATCGACGTCGCGAACAGCCGAATCGTCGGCACCACGGAACGCATAAATCGACTGGTCAGGATCGCCGACGAGAATCACCTCTTCGGCGCCTTCGGCGAGCAATGCAAGCAACTCGGCCTGCGCCGGATCAGTGTCCTGGTATTCGTCGACGAACAGGTGGCGCCGGCGCGAGCGTTCCAGGGCAAGCAGGCCGCGATCGTGATCGAAGGCGTTGAGCGCTGATCTGATCAGCTCGGCAGGGTCGTAGGCTCCTGGTCGCGACAGGGACGTCACGTCCTGATATTCGGCGAGGAAATGCCCCGCGGAAATCCAATCCGGACGGTTGGAGCGACGGCCAAGGGTCGCCAGCAGGGGACCATCCAGACCGCGTTCGACAGCGCGCATCAGCAAGTCGCGCAACTCGCCGGCGAAGGCACGGGTGCACAATGCCGGGCGCAAATCGACCGGCCACCGGGCGGCCGGGTGCCCGGCGATGAGATCGCGCATGATCACGTCCTGCTCGGGCCCGGACAGCAGCCGCGGCGCGGGCAGCTGCTGCGCGAGATTGGCGATCCGCAACACACCGAAGGCGTAAGAGTGCAGGGTTCGGGCGACCGGTTCGCGTACGGTCTGCCCCAGGCGTGCGGTGATCCGGTCGCGTAGCTCACCCGCGGCGCGGCGGCTGAACGTGAGCATCAGGATGTCTTCGACCTTCACCCCGGCGCGGACGCGGGCGACCGCCGTTTCGACAAGGGTTGTCGTCTTGCCGGTTCCCGGACCGGCCAGCACCAGCAACGGACCCCCGTCGTGCTGGACGACACGTTGCTGCGCGGCATCCAGACGCGGAGCGGGCACAGGCGCCCGGGCCGACCGGACGAGCCGGTATGCAGGGATCGTCATAGCCGCTATCCCAACACGACGCTCCGACATCTTCGCAGGGCGCTGGGCTGCGGCGCAGCGCGACCTCGTAACTTCGCCGTCATGAAACCGGACGAGCAGCAGGATGCTGGCAGCCGTCACGCCCGCACTGTCGGCATCGACCTCGCGGCGGACGCCTCGAAGAGCGCTGTGGCGGTGCTCGAGTGGACACCGAACGGCGCCGAGGTTCGTTCGCTCGATCGCCCTGCCGCAGATAGCCTGCTCGTGGACCGCGCGATGGGCGCGGCGAAGATCGGTATCGACTGCCCGTTCGGCTGGCCGGTCGCATTCATCGAGTTCGTCACGCGACACCGCGACGCGACGGTCGGCGTCCCCACTGACAGCGTGTTGTCGAGACGCCCGCTCGTGTATCGGGCAACCGATCTCTACTGCCTGCAGCACGGTTTGCGCCCGTTGAGCGTCGCGGCCGATCTGATCGCGCATGTGGCGATGCGGTGCGCGGCGCTGCTACCGCAGCTCGATGACAACCGGGATCGCTCCGGTCGGGGTCGCCTCGTCGAGGCATACCCGGCGGCCTCGCTGTCGCGGTGGGGTTTGGTGCACCGCCGTTACAAGGGGCCGGTCAACGTGGTCGCCCTCGGTTCGGCTGTGGACGCGCTGCGAGCCGGCGCGCCGTGGTTGCGACTCGGCGGCTACGAGGCACTGTGCCGACGCGACGACGACGCCTTCGACGCGGTGATAGCCGCGTTGTCCGCGCGTGCGGCGATGCTCGGGCTTGTCGAGGCGCCCCCGGACGAGATGCTCGAACTGGCGCGCGTCGAGGGCTGGATCGCGCTGCCGACTTGCCAGCTGGCGGAGTTGGTCGGCTAGGCCGTCTCGTCGCGCGCCGGATAGGGGTACGGTCAACCGGCTATGGCTGTCGAAGCGAAACCCCTGTGGTTGCTGGACATCGACGGCGTCGTCAACGCGCTGTCCTACCAGCCGGTCGCTGGCATCTGGGGCGGTGAAGACTGGCTGCGGCGCACCGTCGTCACGGCGATTGAAGGGCGCGGCGTCATGAGGCTGCCCATTCTCGCTGCGCGTCCAGTGCTCGACTTCGTGACACGCATACACGAGGACGGCCTCGCCGAAATACGCTGGCACTCGACGTGGCGCGACAGTGCCGTCACCGCATTCGCACCGACGCTCGGACTGCCCACGTCGATACCGATTTCCGTGGCACCGGAATGGCTCAACTGGCGCGCCACCACCTGGTGGAAGCCGGCTGCCGTCGAACGGGCGCTGGCCGCGAGCCGTCGCGTCGTGTGGACAGACGACCACATCGGGGGATTTCCTGATCTGACGGCCGCGATCGCCCAGAGCGAGAATGCGCTGCTGATCAGCCCAAACCCGCTCTGCGGGCTCGAACCTGAGCATCTGGCGCAGGTCGAGTCATTCCTGACCCGCTAGTGTCGACCGTCCCAACGGAAGTTGCGCAGTTCCACTCGATCGCCGCTGAAGCGAACGCCCTCGCTGAGCAGTCGCTGTCGTTGCTCGGTGTAAAGATGCTCGGCCAGGCGACCGTCTGCCCTGAGCACGCGATGCCACGGCACCGTCCCGTGATCCTGGGCGAGTACCCGCCCTATCGTGCGAGCCGACCGCGTGCCGGCGAACTCGGCGACGTCGCCGTAGGTCATCACCCGCCCAGCCGGGATGGAGTCGACGCAAGCAAGAATGCGCTGCGCGAAGCCGTCCCCCTCAGCCAAGAGGGTCACGACCGGTGGCGGCCAGCAGCTTGTCGAGCGTCGACGCGTCGTCCGCGACATCGATCGGCGAAGCGAACATCCCACCGGAGGAAAGATCGCCCATACCGCCCAGACGGCTGTAGGCGTAGTCGACGAGTTCCGTCGGCACGGGGTCGCGATAGCCGATCGCGGTCGCCAGATCCCATGCGTGTACGACGAGATCGACAATCATCTCGTCGAGGTACACCGCGACAGGAGTGTCTCCACGCGACAGTTCGACGGAGCGTTCCAGCGCACCCTCTTCGCTGACGGCGTCGACCGACCCGGCGGCTGCCTCCTCCCAGGACTGCGCGAGATTGCCCCCCACGCCACCGTCGACCGGCAGCTTCCGGGTGCCCTCGACCACCTCGCCCGACGAGAGGAAATCGTGCCCGTGCAGGAGCGGTGCCGCCCACCGGTGCTCGTCCACGAGATGGTCGACGAGGTCGGCGACCGACCATTGGAAGTTCGGCGTCGGCGCCGACCAATGCTGCTCATCGATCGCGCGCACCCGCTCGCCGAAGGCATGGGTCGCTGCGACGAAAATCTGCACCTGATCAGCCATGGTGATCTCCTACCCAAACCGGGCTCAATACGTCGGCAGTGTCGGATCGATTTGCTTCACCCACGCCGTGACCCCGCCCTGCACATGTACAGCATCGCGGAAGCCGGCCGCTTTCACTGCTGCGAGCGTCTCGGCTGAGCGCACGCCGGTCTTGCAGTACATGACGATTTGCCTGTCCTGCGGCAGGTTCGCCAAGGCGTCCCCGCGCAGGATTTCATCTTTCGGGACGAGGGTTGCGCCCGGGATCCGCACGATCTCCCACTCCGCTGGCTCGCGGACGTCGACAAGGTGGATCGGCTTGTCGGAATCGATGAGGTCTTTCAGTTCGGCCGCGGTGATCGTAGAGCCGATCGCGGCCTGCTGCGCCTCGTCGGAGACGACCCCGCAGAACGCCTCGTAGTCGATCAGTTCGGTGATCGGCGCGGTGTTCGGATCCTTACGCACCTTGATCTCGCGCCAGGTCATGTCCAGCGCGTCGAGAACGAGTAACCGCCCCACGAGCGGTTCGCCGATGCCGGTGATCAGCTTGATCGCCTCGTTCACCATGACCGCGCCGATGGACCCGCACAACACGCCGAGCACACCGCCTTCAGCGCAGGACGGCACCATTCCCGGCGGCGGGGGATCCGGGTAGAGGTCGCGGTAGTTCGGTCCGTACTCGTTCCAGAACACGCTGACCTGGCCGTCGAAGCGGTAGATCGAGCCCCACACGTACGGCTTGTTCAGCAGCACGCAGGCGTCGTTCACGAGATAGCGGGTGGCGAAGTTGTCGGTGCCGTCAACGATCAGGTCGTATCCGGCGAAGATGTCGAGAACGTTGTCGTTGTCCAAGCGGGTCTCGTGGACGTTGACGGTGATGAGCGGGTTGATCTCCAGCACGCTGTCACGCGCCGATTCGGCTTTCGACCGGCCGATATCGCTCTGCCCATGGATGATCTGGCGCTGCAAGTTGGATTCGTCCACTGTGTCGAATTCGACGATGCCGAGCGTGCCGACACCGGCGGCAGCGAGGTACATCAGCGCAGGTGAGCCGAGGCCGCCCGCGCCGACGCACAGCACTTTGGCGTTCTTGAGACGCTTCTGGCCGGCCATTGCCACGTCGGGGATGATCAGGTGCCGGCTGTAGCGCCGAACCTCGTCGACGGTGAGCGACTCGGCTGGTTGCACCAGCGGCGGGTAGGACGACACGACTGACCTCGCTTCTGTTGAACTTCGGCTGCGAACTTACGCTGCCGGGCTATCCCCGGACACAACCGCGT
Organism: Mycobacteriales bacterium; assembly: GCA_038212215.1. Taxonomy (GTDB): domain Bacteria; phylum Actinomycetota; class Actinomycetes; order Mycobacteriales; family Jatrophihabitantaceae; genus JALZAI01. The sequence goes on along the minus strand of JBBQUT010000013.1, from coordinate 39,877 downwards.
TCGGCGCTGCGCTCATTCCCAGCATCTCGAGCGAGCTCACGTCAACGCAGGTTGAGCTCGTTATTCTGCGCGGTGTCGGCCTGCTCGGCACCCGGAGCACCACGCGCGCCTGGCGGATAGGGCCACGGGTTGGCCCCGCACGTCTTGCCGGTCGCGGCGGACTTCAGACCCAGGCTCTGCTGCATCATGACCGGCGCCAGCCCGCCCGGCAGGCAGTTGTGGGCGTGGTGGTGGCCGACGGCGTGGCCGTCCTCGTGATTGATCATGTAAATGCGGTAGGCATTCAGCGCTCTCGGGAACTGGGCACTGCCCCGCGCCCACCGGGCATCGTTGAGAACGACCCGGTTGACGTCCAGGCCTGGGCCCGAGCCTGCTGTTGCATAGCAGGACGCCTCGACCTTGAGGCTGTACCCGCAGAACTGACGGACCGTCATTGCCGAGGTCAGGGTGATGTGGAAGTCGATCGGGCCGGAGTTGACGCGTTGCAACGCCACACCGTGGCCGGACCAACTGCGTGGATCGGCAAGCACCGACTGGACCAGTGATGCGAACTGCGCGACGTCGATACCGGTGATGCCCGTTTCGACCTCGATGTCGTAGCGCCAGACGCCATGCCCGTCGCTGGGCTCGCCAAAGACCTTGCTTGCGCCCGGGATTCGGGTGAAGGTGCCCAACCCGACTTTGGTGTAGGCCGGGCCCGCCGGCAATATCGCACCCTTGACCAGAGGCGCTGCCGCCGTGCCCGAGGGGACCGACGATTTCGGCGTGGTTAGCGGTGCCGTCGGGGACTGCCTCAACTGGGTCTGTGCTCCGTCGGCCACGGTCCGGTCGGCCGGCGGGGCGGCCGGCGTCGGGTTGCGCATGGTCGCCAGCGCGACGGCCGTCACAACGACGAGCACCGGCAATGCGTAAGCGCGCCAGCCGTAGCGACGCACGAAGGCGCGGATCGCGTCGGCGATGGTCGGCTCACCTCCACCGAAGGTTGCCGCGCCACGGTGCTGCACGCGGACGTCGTCGGAATCCGGCCGACTCGCCAATCGGACGCCGTGCGTTGTAGCAGAACGCGCAGGATGATCGCGGACGGTCACATCGACACAGTGCCATATTCGGCTACCGCGGCCCGGTAGAACGCGCGGCTTACGCGTGTCCGCGCGCCGCGGCCCGCGTGTCGTCGAGCAATGCCACGAACGCGCGAGCCGAAGTCTGCGGATCTTCCATCATCGCGACGTGCCCGATATCGGGCAGCACGAGCAGACGCGATCCAGGAATCGCCCCTGCGACGACCGGGGCGAGGTCAGGAGCAACAAGCCGGTCGGTGTCGCCCCAGAGGATGAGTGTCGGCGCCTTGATCCGACGCATCGTCGCCCAGGCCGTGCGCGCGCCGAACGAGTGCGAGCGCACCATTCCGCGCAGCGAGCGCAACATCGCCGTGTCGGTCCACGGCAGATCGCGGCGCAGTCCCGCTTCGGCGATCGCCTCGGCCATGCGCCGCGCGGGATAGCGCGACGGGTCGACGCAGCAGAGCGCGATTGTCGCGCGGGCACGCTCCTCGTCCGATATCAGCCGCATCCGTTTCAGCGCAGCGGATCCAACGATCGGAAACACGAGTAGTGCCATCCGCGGGTTGCTTCTGAGCGGGTGCACGCGCATCTTCACGTCGGGCACCGCGGGTGAGATGAGAGTGAGCGTTCGAACCAGGTCCGGGCGCTGCGCCGCGACCAGGATGGACACCGCGCCACCCATCGAATTGCCTACCAGATGTAGCGGGCCGCGGCCGGCGCCCTCCAGGTACGCGATGACCGTATTCGCGTGCGACCGCAGCCGATAGTCGTCACCACGGGGCGGGTCGGAGCGGCCGAAGCCGGGCAGATCGATGGCCTCGGCGGCCAGTCGGTTGCGCAGCAGGCCGGCGAAATCCGTCCAGTTCAGCCCCGATCCGCCGAGGCCGTGGATGAATAACGCTGGTTCGACATCCTGGGCCGTTGCGGGCGTCGAGCGGACAAACACCCGAGTACCGGCGGCATCCACCAGACGCCCGGGCCACGGCGCGACAACGTCGTCGAGCGAGGCGAGCGCAACGCCAGCGAGCCGAGCGGGCGAGGGCGTCGGAACGCGACTGCGAGGCACCAGCGCAACGGTACGCGCGAAGGCTACGCGGACTTACGGATCGCCCGCTTCGCCGGAGCCTTCGTCGCTGCAGCCTTCGTCGCTGCAGCCTTCGTCCCTACAGCCTTCTTCGCCGGAGCCTTGGTCGCTGCGGCCTTCGTCGCTGCAGCCTTCTTCGCCGGAGCCTTCGTGGCTGCAGCCTTCGTCGCTGCGGCCTTCGTCGCTGCAGCCTTCGTCGCCGGAGCCTTCGTCGCTGCAGCCTTCGTCGCTGCAGCCTTCGTCGCCGGAGCCTTCGTCGCTGCAGCCTTCGTCGCCGGAGCCTTCGTCGCTGCAGCCTTCGTCGCGGTCTTCTTCGCCGCAGTCTTGCCAGCGGCCGGCTGCTTCGGCGTGGTCGATTCGCTCACCTCGCCGCGGTTCTTGCGTGCCGCGGCCACTGAGGCACGCAAGGCCGACATCAGGTCGACGACGTTGCCCGAGTTGGGCTGAACTTCGTCGACTTCCACCACCTCACGTCCCTCGACCTTCGCCTCGATCACCTCCTGCAACGCCGCACGGTAGTCGTCGGAGTGTTGCGAGGCGTCGAAGTCGCCGGACATGCTGGCCACCAGCGATTCGGCCATCGTCCGTTCCTGGGGACGCAGCTCGACGTCCTGGTCGAGGAAGCCGAATGCCGGGTCGCGGACCTCGTCCGGCCAGATCATCGTTTCCATCACGATCACGCCCTGACGAACACGCAGCGTGGCGAGTTGCTCACGATTGCGGATGGCGACCTTCACCAATCCGGCCTGGCCGGTGGAATCCAGCGCATCCCGCAGTAGCACGTACGGCTTGACCGCTGTCTTTTCCGGTTCGAGGTAGTAGCTCTTTGCGAAGTAGATCGGGTCGATCTGTTGTAGCGGAACGAATTGCAGCACGTCCACGACTCGGGCCGTCGGCAGCGGCAGGTCGGCGAAGTCCTCATCGGTCAGGACGACTGTTTCACCGTTGTCGAGCTGGTAACCCTTGGCGATGTCGGCGTAGGCGACCTCTTCGCCATCGGCCTCGGCAACTCGCTTGTAGCGCACCCGTGAGCCGTCCGAGCGGCGCACCTGGTGGAAACTGACGTCGCGCTCCTCGGTCGCGGTGTACAACCGCACGCTGATGCTTACCAGCCCGAAGGAGATGCTTCCTTTCCAGATCGCACGCATCTTGTCCGCCCCATCTTCGTGTCGACCAGCGCTCCAGGCTGGTGTGTACCCAGAATGGACCGATGCAGCCGATGCTCGCCAGTGCCATCGACACGCTGCCGCGCGGCCCGGGGTGGGCATTTGAATTCAAATGGGATGGCGTACGCGCATTGCTCGACGTGACCGGGAGCGGGGCGCGCCTTTATAGCCGCCTGGGCAACGACGTCACGATGGCCTACCCCGAACTGCTCGCGCAGGCTGAGGGCGTCGACGACGTTCTGCTGGACGGGGAGATCGTCACCTTTGTCGACGGTCGGCCGTCATTCGAGGCCCTGCAGAGCCGAATGCACGTGCGCTCCAGGAGCGAGGCGGTGCGCCTCGCGGCCCGACTTCCGGTCACCTATGTGGTTTTCGACGTGCTGCGCCGCTACGGCGTCGATCTCACCGATCGCCCGTACTCGGAACGGCGTGCCACCCTGGCCCGTTGGCTCGGCGCGGACCCCGGGTGGACGCTGAGCCCGTCCTTCGAGGACGGCGCGGCGACCGAAGTCGCCGCCCGCCAGCACGGGTTGGAGGGCGTGGTCGCAAAGCGGCTGATCGCGCCGTACCGCCCTGGCGTGCGATCGCGCGACTGGGGCAAGCTTCGCTTCGAACGCACCGGCGATTTCGCCGTCGTCGGCTGGGAGTCGCCCACCGACGGCGACCGGCTCAGCTCACTCGTCCTGGCCACCTACGACGGCAGCACGTTCACCTTCGCCGGCAAAGCGGGTAGCGGTCTCAGCGGCCGGACCGCGGCCGAGCTACAGCGCCGGCTCAACGGACGGGCGACCTCCGCGCTCGACCCCGCGCCGCCGCCGAGCCCGAGCCGGCGCACACACTGGGTCCAGCCGGAGATCGTTGTGGAGGTGCGCTACACGATGCTGACCACCGAGGGCAGGCTGCGGCATCCGGTGTTCCATCGGATTCGCGAGGACAAAACGATCGAGGAGGCGCAGGGCTGATGCCAGCCTCAGGCAAGGCGACGTCGGACAAGGTCAGCGTCGAGGTCGACGGACGGCAGCTCCAATTGTCCAATCTTTCCAAGGTGCTCTATCCGCAGACCGGCTTCACCAAGGGCGAGGTGATCGACTACTACACCCGGATCGCGCCCGTCCTACTGCCGCACCTTTCCGAGCGTCCGGTCACGGTCAAGCGCTACCCGAACGGCGTCGAAGGCCCGTTCTTCTTCGAGAAGAACGCTGCGCGCGGGACGCCGGACTGGGTGCGCACAGTGACCCTTCCCGTCCCGGGGTCGACAAAGAATCGCGAAACGATCGACTACGTCGTGGTGGAGGAACTCGCAAGCCTCGTCCGGTTGGCGAATCTCGCAGCGCTGGAACTCCATGTCCCGCAATGGCGGATACCCCGGCGCGCGCGAAAGCCCCGCACCGACCTGCTCGTGTTCGATCTCGACCCGGGCCCGCCCGCGTCGGTCATCGAGTGTTGCGAAGTCGCGCTGCTGCTGCGCGAACTGCTCGCCGACGACGGCATCACGCTGTTCGCAAAGACGTCAGGTTCGAAGGGCATGCAGGTGAGCGCACCGATCTCGGTGGACGATCCGGAGCTCCCCTCGCAGTACGCGCACGCCGTCGCCAAACAGCTCGAACAGCAGCACCCGAACCTCGTCGTGTCGCGGATGACGAAATCCCTGCGCACCGGGAAGGTGCTCGTGGACTGGAGCCAGAACAATCCCGCCAAGACCACGGTCGCGGTGTATTCGCTACGTGCTCGCGACGAGCAGAGCGTGTCGACACCGCTCACCTGGGACGAGGTGGCCGCTGCCTCCATGCTGAAGTTCAGCGCTGCCGACGTTTTGGACCGGGTCGCACAGCATGGAGATCTGTTCGCCGGAACCCTCGAGGACGCGGTGCGCGCCCGGCTGACCGCCCGCGCCGCGACCCGCTAGTACAGTCTGGGACGAGCTGTCCGGAAAGGGGTAAGCGCAACGATGACGAGTGCCGGCCCGTCGGAACTCGCGCGCGGCGGGCGCCTGCCTCGGTCGGTGCGCCGCAAGCAACTGCTCGCAGCCGCGCAGGAGGTCTTCGTCGCCAATGGCTACCATGCTGCGGCGATGGACGACATCGCCGAGCGGGCCGGGGTTTCCAAACCGGTGCTCTATCAACACTTTCCCGGCAAGCTGGAGCTCTACCTGGCGCTGATGGATACCCAAGCTGCAGCGCTGAGCAGGGCCGTGATCGACTCGCTGGCCGGCACCGAAGACAACCGCGAGCGCGTCCACCGCGTGCTGAGCGCGTACTTCCGTTTCGTCGATGGCGACGAGCACGACGGTGCGTTCCGGCTCATCTTCGAAACCGACCTGGGCAACGAACCGGCTGTCCGCGACCGGGTCGAGGCGGTATCTAGAAAGACCATGGAAGCGGTCGCGGCGACCGTCGCCGCCGACACGGGGCTCGACCACGCACGCGCCGAACTGCTGTCGACTGCGCTGACCGGGGCTGCGCAGGTTGCGGCGCGCTGGTGGCTGGCCAATGACCGGCCGGTACCGCTCGAGGACGCCGTGCAACTGTTGGAGGCGCTGCTGTGGCGCGGGATCTCCCATTTCCCGCGGCCCAATTCGCCACGGCATGGCGGCCAGCTAGAGGACTGACGACAGCGCGTGCCGCGCCGTTCGCTGACGGCGCACCCGTCGCAACGGCGGCTCGGCTAGCGTGGGGAGCGGAACTACGAACCGACGAGCAGGAGGCCCGGTGGAGGTCAAGATCGGCGTGTTACACACCTCACGCGAGATCGTGGTGGAGAGTACCCAGACCCAGGACGAGGTGGAGCAGCTCGTGCACGCCGCGTTCAAAGGCGTCGACGGCCAGCTCGCCCTCACCGACGAGCGCGGGCGCCGCGTGATCGTCCCGGCCAACCTGGTGGCCTACGTCGAGATCGCGCAAGCTGACCAGCGCCGGGTGGGTTTCGCCACCAGCTGAGCCCGCGACCGAGTACAGGAAAGGGCATCAGTTCGACAGGCCCAGCGCTGTCATCCGCTCTTCGTGACGCTGAGTGATACGACTCACCAACGTCGCCACTCCGGACAGATCACCGGTTCCCTCCATCAACAGCAGCATCAGTGAGTCCCGGTCGGCGAGCACGTGCTGTGTCTGGCTGATTGCCTCACCGACCAGTCGGCGCGCCCAGAGCGCCAACCGCCCGGCGACACCGGGCTGCGCGGCGATCGCCGCACGCACCTCGCGGACCGCAAATTCCGCGCGTCCGGTGTCAGAAAGCACAGTATCGATCAGGCGCTCGGTATCGCCATCGACGAAAACCGCCACCTCACGATAGAAGTCCTCGGCGATCCCGTCCCCGACGAAAGCTTTGACGACACCTTCGAGCCAGGTGGACGGCGCAGTGAGCGCATGATAGGTCTCCAGCGCCGGGACGAATGGCAGCATCGCCGTGCTCGCGTCGGCACCGAGTTCGGCGATCCGAGCCGCCAAAGCTTCGTAGTGCGCAAGTTCCAAGGCGGCCATCGCTGACATCTGCGCGCGTCCCGCCAGACTGGGCGCCATCCGCGCGTCGTAGGCAAGCCGGTCAAAGGCGCACAGCTCGCCGTAGGCCAGCGCGCCGAGCAGATCGATCACGGCATCGGCGGCGGCCACGTCGGCACTCTAACGATCAATCGCCTAGAATGGACACAGCAGTACCCGAATCTGCGCGTTGACCGCGCTCATTGCGGCGCCTCCCCCTGCTGGGCATTATCGCGCGGGGTCGACTCGCGCTAACAGTCTCTGGGCGATCTCTTGCGGTTGGCGCACCTGCGCTCGAAGAGGACCGCACATTTACATGACCGACCCGACCGACAACGCCGTACCAGACCAACCCGCCGTAGCGCTGCTCGACACCGAAGCTCCCGCGCCCTTGGCGGCGCGTGCACCGGTCCGAGATGACAGCCCCGCCTTCAGCGATTTCAACATCAAGCAGGGCATCGTCGACGCCCTTGCTGACGTCGGTATCACTCGGACCTTCGCGATCCAGGAGATGACGCTGCCGATCGCCCTCGCCGGTCAGGATCTCATCGGCCAAGCGCGTACCGGCACCGGCAAGACCCTGGGTTTCGGGGTGCCGCTACTGAACCGGCTGACGTTGCCCGGCGGCGACGCCGCAGCCCCGCAGGCGCTGGTCATCGCTCCTACCCGCGAACTTGCGGTCCAGGTTTCCGGTGACCTCAAGGTGGCGGGTTCAAAGCTCGGCGCCCGGGTGCTCACGATCTACGGCGGACGGGCCTACGAGCCACAATTGGAAGCGCTGCGCAAGGGCATCGACGTCGTCGTGGGCACGCCCGGCCGGCTGCTCGATCTCGCGCAACAGGGTCACCTGGTGCTGGGCAAGGTCAGCATCCTGGTGCTCGACGAGGCCGACGAGATGCTCGATCTGGGTTTCCTGCCCGATATCGAGAAACTGATGAAGATGGTGCCGGACAAACGCCAGACGATGCTGTTCTCCGCCACGATGCCCGGCCCGATCGTCGCCCTCGCACGCACCTTCCTGGTCCAGCCGATCCAGATCCGCGCCGAGCACGGCGCGGAGAACACCAGCACCGACCACGTGGATCAGTTCGCCTATCGCGCGCATGCGATGGACAAAACCGAAGTACTGGCGCGCGTGCTGCAGGCCCGCAACCGTGGCCTCACCTTGATCTTTGTGCGGACCAAGCGGTCGGCTGCGAAGGTGGCCGACGACCTGAGCAGCCGAGGGTTCGCCGTGGCCGCGGTCCACGGCGACCTCGGCCAGGGCGCCCGTGAGCAGGCGCTGCGCGCGTTCCGCAGCGGCAAGGTCGACGTGCTCGTCGCCACGGACGTCGCAGCCCGCGGCCTCGATGTCGAGGGCATCACGCACGTCGTGAACTACCAGGCCCCGGAGGACGAGATGAACTACGTCCACCGAATCGGGCGCACCGCACGCGCGGGCAAGCAGGGCAATGCTGTGACCCTCGTCGACTGGGACGACATCCCGCGCTGGAAGCTGATCTGCGACAAGTTGGGGCTGCCCTTCCACGAGCCGGTGGAGACGTACTCGACGTCGCCACACCTGTACTTCGAGCTCGACATCCCGCCCGAGGTGACCGGGATACTGCCGCGTGCGGAGCGCACCCGAAGCGGCCTGGATACCGAGGAACTCGAAGATTTGGGCGGACGCGGCAGTTCGTCGCGGACCCGCCCTGCCCCCCGTGCCCACGGTCCGCGGCGGGGCGCCGACCGCGATGAACGGCGCGTCGAGCGTGCCGAGCGGCCCGCGCGCCCACGCAGCCGCAACCGGACCCGCGGCGGTGAACCGACCAACGCCGATGCCGGCAACAGCGGCGCCGGCAACAGCGGTGCCAGCAACAGCGGTCCCGGCAACAGCGGTCCCGCCGGCTCGGGCGAAGCGCGCTCCGAAGGTGCAGCCTCGGCGGCGCCACGCAAGCGTCAGCGCCGCCGCGGCGCGGGTTCGGCGAGGCCCGTCGACGAGTGAGGTCGGCTGAAAAACTGTCGGACCCGTGGGTCAGGATGGCGCAATGACCGAAGGGACGCCTCGCACGGACACGGCACACGCTGGCGTGCGCAGCCAGGCGGCCCTCGATCGTTACACCGCCCGCACCCGCCCGCGACAGGTGGCCTACTTCGCGATGCTCGCCGCCGCGTCGCTCGTCCTCGCTGTCGTGGTGAAGATTGCCTACGCCCACGGCGAGATTAGCCATGCGACCCTGCGGACGGTAACCGCTGCGCCGCCCGCCGTCCGGCTGCAGACGCCCAGCGCCGCGTTGACGCAGGCCTGGGCCAGTGCCGACCGCAGCGCCATCGGCGTGCCGTACTGGGGCGGCACGGTGGTGACATTCGACAAACACAGCATGCGTGGGCGTGCGGCAGGCACCGGACGGGTCACCTGGACGTTCACCCGCACCGACCGCACGCTGTGCCAGGCGGTGCAGGAGCAGGGCGTCAGCATCGCCGTGTTCGAGTTGCACGGCAACTGCGACCAGCTGACTGCGCTCGACACCGACACCGGCGCGCGCAAATGGGTCCGCACGCTGGACAAGGACGGCGCCGAGGTCAATGGTCACCCGCGTATCACCGCTTCCGCGCTGACACTCATGCTGACGACCCCAAGCGCGATCTATGCACTCGATCCGAGCTCCGGTCTGGATCGCTGGGTGTTTCGGCAGAACGGCTGCTCGGTGCGTAGCGCAGTGCTCGGGTCGAGCGGTGCGCTGATAAGCCAGCAGTGCAGGCATCGTGTCTGCGGCGACGACCGCTTCTGCGGCGACGGTAGCCAGCTCGTCCTGCGCGATCCCACCGCCGGCGAAAACACCGACAGCGCCACCAACAAGCGCAACCCGGACCAGATCATCTGGAACACACTCGGCAGCGACCTCGTACCCGCCTCGGCCGGCTCGACGATTGCGGCGGTCCAGCCCGACGGCGCTCGCTTGGTCGTGCTCAGCGCCAAGAAGGGTGTGGTGCGGTATCGAGTGCCGCTTCGCGGCGCCTCGACGGCGGTGTCGACTTCCAGCGCCGCCGACGCCGACCTGCTGCACATCGGCGCGTTGACCTATGCGCTGCAAGAGGCCGCGGCGACGCTGCGCTGGCAGGTTCGTACGGCGGGCGTGCCCACAGTGACCGGACGCTCCGATGCAGGCCTGCCGACACTGTCCAGCGCATTGCTCACGATCGCGAGCGACACGGGCATCGCAAGTCTTGATCCGCTGACGGGAACGGTGCAGCGGTCGTTCGCGGTCCCGCTCCCGGCTGCGGGCAGCGCCGTCTATCCGTTCGGCCACGGGTTCCTCGTCGCCGGAGCGAAGACGATCGTCTACCGCTGATCGCTCAGGCCGCCGCTCCGATCGGGCGGCGGGCAGTCGGAAGCGACATCAGCCGCTCGAACGCCTCAGCAGAGGTCGTACACGCCGCGATGGGGGTCGTCTTGTTGGTGCCGTGGTAGTCCGACGAGCCGGTGGCGACCAGGTCGAGGTCGCGTGCAAGCGCTGCGGCCTGGGCGCGGTCGGCAACGTCGTGGTCGGGGTGCTCAACCTCCAGCCCGACGAGACCGGCGACTGCCATCCGTTCGATCACGTCTGCGTCCAGCACCGGTCCTCGGCGGCGCGCCAGCGGATGCGCGAACACCGCAAGCCCGCCCGCCGACCGGATCAGCTCGATCGCAGCGAACACGTCGAGGTCAGCCTTGCGAACGTAGTAGGGCATCCGGGCGGAAAGCAGCTCGCGAAACGCCGTGTCGACGTCGGGCACGACACCGGCTTCGACCAGCGCGCGACCGATGTGCGGGCGGCCGACTGGGGCGCCGGCTGCGAGCTCGCTGACCCTGGGCCAGGTGATCGGCACACCGTCCTCGGCCATGTTCTGGACCATCCGCCGACCGCGGTCCAGGCGGCTGGCGCGTAACTGCTCCCGCGCTCGCGAGAGCGCCGTGTCTGCTGGGTCGAAGAGGTAGCCGAGCAAATGCAGCCCGATCCGGCGGCCCTCGTGCGTCCAGTATTCGCAGGAGAATTCGGCGCCGACCACGACGGTGAGGCTGTCCGGGCGCGCCTGAAGGGCGGCGTCCCAGCCTGCGGTGGTGTCGTGGTCGGTGAGGGCGAGCACGTCCAGACCAGCCGCTACGGCGACGGCGACGAGCTCAGCCGGCGTGTCGGTGCCGTCCGAGGCGCTGCTGTGGGTGTGCAGATCGATGCGCACGCACCTGACGTTACCGAGGCTCCGCGTGGCCGCTACGCGGCATTTCCGTACCTGCGTGCGCAGCCCGCACCAACCCTCTTGTCGCCGCAGAGTCTGGGAGAGCATGCTGTCGAGCGACATGCGGTAGCCATCGGGAGGTCCACATGCTGTCAGAGCCGGTCATAACCACGATCTTGCAGGTCCGCGACGGGTCGGACGCGGTGCCGTTCTACCGTGACCGGCTCGGACTGAACTACCGGGGCCGCAACAGCGAAGGCCAAGAAATGTTCTCCCTTGCCGGCGGGGCAGGGCTGGCATTGATGCCCGCTCCCGACGTAACCCCGACCGGGCGCACCGAACTGTCATTCGAGGTCGCAGACATCGTCGCCGAGATCAAGGACCTCGAGAAACGGGGCGTGACGTTCGCCGACTACGACCTACCCGGTCTCAAAACCGTCGAACACGTCTGCGTACTCGGGTCGGAGAAGGCCGCATGGTTTCAGGACCCCGACGGCAACGTGCTGTGCCTACACGAGGCTGTGCCCGACGGATCTTCCACACGCTGAATGCACGTCTAGCCAATCGGCTTTCAGGAAATTGATGAATCGGTTGCTGGCCGACTGCCCGCCTTTCGGCTTCACACCGCTCGGCCCGAGCAGTCTGCCTACGCGTTTGGCTCCTTGGGGCCGCCGATGTCCGGCGGGATCCGCGGCAGTGGTTCGGTCGAAAACCCTAATGGGAGGTCGTCGGGATCGGTGACGTCGTCGCTGAAGATCAGCGCGCGAAGCTGGCTGTAGAAGTGATACGGGGCCGCGATCTTGCGCAATTGACGCACATCAGGATGATCGCCCGGCGCCTCCAGTTCGATAGTCGCGTAGCCCAAAAGCTTGCCCGGCACCGTTTGCACGAGCCGCGCGCCGTACACCCGATCAATGCGCAGGGATGCCTCACTCGTGGTCGTCTCTGGAACGCCCTGCAAGCGCACGATGCGCTTCTGGGTCAGGATGATCAGCTCAGCGCGCCAGGTCTGGATGCGGAAGAGCACGGCGACGGCGATGGACAGGATGAGCAGCGACGCCCAGGGCCACGGCCAGATGAGGGCGAGCACAAGCAGCACAAGCAGCGCCACCAGGGCTGGCTTGTCCGGCGGACGCGCCAACACGATCCAGTGATGCCGGGTGCGCGCACGTTCAGGCAGTTCGGACCGCATCAGGGCGGGCACGGGACCTCGCTCAGGCGAGCTTGCCGAGGAAGTCGCCGACCCCGTGGGCGACGTTCACCAGGGTGCGCCACCCGCCATGGACGATGTTCGCAGCGTGTTGCGGCTGGGTCACCACGAAGAAGACGATGAAGGCAATCAGGGCCGCGCTGTACAGACTCTTGGTCACAATCGACAGCCTCCTCTCGACCACGCCGCCGCGAAACCGCCGACCTCAGTCACATTTCTACCGTACGTCACACCAGTAACACCGGACCAGCCCGGCGTGTCACGCTGTGATCCGTGACCGACGAGCCCATCCGGCGCCAGCTGTGCGCCGGCGGCATCGTGGTCGACGACGCGGGGCGGCTGCTGCTGGTCAAGCGCGGCCGACCACCGGGCGAGGGGCTGTGGTCGGTGCCGGGCGGCCGTTGCCGTCACGGCGAGAGCAGCGCGGCCGCGTGCGTGCGCGAAGTCGCCGAAGAAACGGGGATCCGGGTACAGGTGCTTCGCCTGGCGGGGCGGGTCCAGCGCGCAGGAGACGCGGGGACGGTCTACGACATCGACGATTTCGTCTGCGTCATTACCGGCGGCGTGCTGCAACCCGGCGACGACGCGGACGACGCACGCTGGGTCACCGGCGCCGAACTGCGGGCGCTGCCCGTCGTGGCTGAGCTGATCGAGACGCTGTCGGCGTGGGGGTGCCTGCCCAGCTAGCGGCGCGCGACCGGTTCGGGGCGCCCTGGCTGCTCGCCGCCACGCGCATCGATGTACTCCTTCGTCGGCACCATGACCTTGCGGCGAAAGATGCACACGACAGTGCCGTCCTGCTTGAAGCCGATCGTCTCGACGTACACGACGCCGCGGTCGGTCTTCGACTTCGAGGGCGTCTTGTCCAGCACGGTCGTTTCGCCGTAGATGGTGTCGCCGTGGAATGTGGGCGCCACGTGTCGCAACGATTCGATCTCCAGATTGGCAATCGCCTTCCCACTCACGTCGGGCACCGACATCCCGAGCAACAGCGAGTAGATGTAATTGCCGACGACGACGTTCTGCCTGAAGTCGGTCGAGTGCTGGGCGTAGTTGGCGTCCAGGTGCAGCGGGTGGTGGTTCATCGTCAGTAGGCAGAACAGGTGGTCGTCGTACTCGGTGACGGTTTTCCCCGGCCAATGCTTGTAGACCGCACCGACCTCGAACTGCTCGTAGTACCGGCCGAACTGCACGTTGCTTCCCTTCGTCGTCCTCTTCCTTCTGCGCATCCTGCCCGTCCGGCCGCCGAGGTGCCAGGCCAGGTGGCCGACCCATCAGGACAAATCCACCTGCGGACGGGTCAGATCCAGCAGATCCACCTCCCGTTCGGCCCAGCGCGCGAGCAATTCGTTGCTCCCGCGGACGCGGGCCCAGGCGAGCTCGCTCGGCGTTGCAGGAAGCACCTGCAGGACGCTCACCTCGCCCGCGCGCGTCGTGATGGCCGTGAGCGCAGACGCAACGACTACACCACCGGTGCACCGCGACGCGGCAACCAGCGCTCGGCCCAGGTCCACCGTGACCCCGGCGGCGTAGACGACTCCCTCGACGACAGGCGCTGCGGCGAGGACCGCGAATTGTCGCCAGACGTCGGCATGCTCGTCGATCGCATCACGGATGTGCAGCATCAGCTCGGCCCGCGGGCCCGTTTCGTCAAGCACCGAGTTCGCCGGATCGCTCATCGGCTGCCGGGACATGCCCAAGGTCAGGTAGGCGCGCTCGCCGGGGATCGGCTCGAAACGCAGGACCTCGATCGGGGCAACCCCGACAAAGGAGATGGACGCCCGCTGCGGCTGCTGCCCGAAGTGGCGGCACAACGCGGCGTCCACGCCCGCCAGCCCTCCGGACACGCCCACCCCGCCAACCTACGACCTCGATCCGAGCGCTGCGTTCTCAGCGAAACGACGCCGCGATCTGCTGCTCGACGTCGGCGTAGGCGGAGCCCGCGCGCGCGAGCAACTGCCCGATACCGTCGAGGGCGTCCGACATCCCGCGCGCATGCATGTCGAATTGCTCGTATAGCGCGGTGAACTGGGCGGACGCAGTACCCGACCAGTCCGCACCGAACAACGGGGAAAGCTGCCCGCGCAGGACATGATGTGATCCGCGCACGTCACCTGACACCCGCGCGACCGCACCGCTCAAACCGGCGAGTTGGCTCGGCGTCACCCGCAACCCAGACATAGATCAGCCTCCTTCTTCGACTGCAGCGTGTTGCCTAGCGAACATGCCTCGCAGCGACCCTCACGCTAGGCGCCTGCTGCGACCTGGCGTCACGACTGCGGTCCGGCTGTGGACAACTCGGTGTCCCGATCGCGTTGTCCACAGGCACGCTGGTCGATGCGCTGAATTGTCAGCTCCGCAACGCACACTGCGGTTCGTGCGAATCGATCTGACGATCACCGATGTCGACGGCGTGGAACGTGACATGGCCGTGCGCGCCGATGACCGCGTGAGCGGGCCGGCGCTGGCTCTGGTGCTGGGGTGCGCCGATCCCCCGCTGGTCGGCACGATCCTCGGCCGGTCGGTGCGTAGTCCGGCCGGCGCAGGAGTTCGTCTGCAGGTCATCGGCGGCGCCGACGCCGGGGCGTCTGTCGTGGTCGGACGCGGCACCTGCACCCTGGGACGCGATCGCACGTGCGAGCTCGTGCTCACCGATCCGCGCGTTTCGCGCCTTCATGCGGCGTTGGATCTGACCGGTTCCGGGGCGGTCGTGCACGACCTCGGCTCGACCAACGGCACCTCCGTCGACGGAGTCCGGGCAGCCCCATCCGGCGCGTCGCTTCGACCTGGACAGGTGTTGCGAATCGCGAACACTTTTTTGGCGCTCGCCGAGCCGCACGGCAACGCCGCCGCCGTGCGCGCCGGGGCACCTGGGCGGCTGCTAGTCAACCGCCGGCCCCGATCGGGCCCCGGCCACCCGCTGGCCTCGATCGCGCTTCCCGCCCTGCCGGCCAGCGACATTCGCCGATCTGGGCAGTGGCTTGGGGCGCTGTTGCCGGCAGCCGCCGGCGTCGGTCTCGCGGTTGCCCTCGGTTCTGCGCAGTTCCTGGCGTTCGCGCTGTTGTCTCCCCTGGCGCTCCTCGCCAGCGCGGGTGGTGACCGGGTGCACCGGCGCCGCGAGCGACGCAGCTCGAGGCGAACCTACGACGGTGAGCTGACGCTGGCCCGGGCGCACATCTCGGCCGGGCTCGCCGAGGAGTCCGTTCGGCGACGTGCTGCGCAGCCAGATCCGGCGACCGTCGCCGCCATCGCCCGTACCCCACTTGAGCAGATCTGGGAACGCGGACGCACCGACGCCGATCTGCTGCGGGTGCGAATCGGCCTCGCTGCGCTGCCGTCTGAACTCTGCGTCATGGCCGGTGCGGTGCAAGCACCTGCCGGCGACGTGCACGCGGTTCCGCTAACGACCGATCTGCAAGCCGGTCCGCTGGGCATCGCCGGCCCGCGACCGGTGGTGCTGGGGATGGCTCGATGGCTGGTCGGGCAAATCGCCACCCAAGCATCGCCGAAGGACGTCGAGATCGCCGCGCTGCTGTCCGACGATGTGCAGCAGCACTGGGCGTGGTTGCGCTGGTTGCCGCATTTGCGCAGCCGCGTCGCGACCAACGCCGAGGAACGCGCACGGCTGTGCGCCGATCTCGCGGACATCGTCGCGTCGCGCACCGATGCCCGCCCGGCTTCGGCCGGCTGGCTGGTGCTGGTCGTCGACCGGGCGCGCAATCTCGGCGAGTTGCGGACGCTGGCGGATCTGCTCGCGGACGGTCCGGCAGCCGGCATCACGGCGGTGTGTCTCGACGACCGCGAGACGCTGCTTCCCGCTGGCTGCCAAGCGGTGGCGGTGCTGGATGGCGACACCGGCGCGCGTGTCGTTCTGCGGGACGCACGCAGCACGCGGGCCGCGATCGCTGACCAGGTCGGCGCGCGATGGACCGACGGGCTGACCCGCTCGCTGGCGCCGCTGACCGATGCCTCGAACTACGGCGCCACGGCGCCGCCCGAGCAATGCCGCCTGGTCGCACTTCTGGGTCGCACGCGTCCAGACGCTGATGCCGTGCTGGCTGCCTGGAAACGCAGCAACGGTCAGCCGGACGTCGTGCTGGGGGTCGGCGCCGACGGGCCAGTGCTCATCGACCTCGAGCGCGACGGTCCGCACGCGCTGGTCGCAGGGACGACCGGTGCCGGCAAGTCCGAACTGCTGCGGACCCTCGTCGTCGGCCTGGCGGTGGCGCATCCGCCCGACGAGACAAGTTTCGTGCTCGTCGACTACAAGGGCGGCTCTGCATTCGCCGAGTGTGCCCGGCTGCCGCACGCTGCGGGGTTGGTCACTGACCTCGACGAATTCCTCACCCGGCGCGCTCTGCGGTCGCTGGAGGCCGAACTGCGCCGGCGCGAGCGACTTTTCGCTGCCGCGGGAGCTGCCGATCTGGCGGCCTACCGCGCCACCGGGCCCAAACCCGGTCTGACCCGCCTCGTCCTCGTGATCGACGAGTTCGCGGCCCTGGCGACCGAACTGCCCGAATTCGTCGACGGTCTCGTCGGCATTGCGCAACGGGGCCGGTCGTTGGGGGTGCACCTCGTACTCGCGACGCAACGTCCAGCCGGCGTGGTGTCCCAGGACATTCGCGCCAACACGGCGTTGCGTATCGCGCTGCGGATGACCGACACCGCGGATTCAACCGACGTGATTGACAGCCCGGATGCAGCGCACCTCGAGCGGCGGGTGCCGGGACGCGCACTGGTCCGACGCGGTGACACGACGATCGAGATGCAGGTGGCACGCGTGTCGGGGCGCGCCGCTCCCGTGCTGCCGCCGAAGGGCTCGGTCACAATCACGCCGCTGGGGCCGTGGCGGTCACTGCCGCCCGACGAGCTGCCGGTCGACGGCGCGAGCGAGCTCTGCCTGCTCGTGGACGCAGCCGTCCAGGCGGCCGAGAAAGGCGGGTACCCACCGGTTCATCGTCCGTGGCTCGCGCCGTTGCCGGCGGTGCTCAGCACTGCCGACGCGCGCGGCAGTGCCGTGGCGCCAACAGGGAGCGTGTGCATCGGCCTGCTCGATCTGCCCGACGAGCAACGACAGAGCCCGCTCGCTCTCGATCTCGCCGCCGGAGGCTCGCTACTGCTCGCAGGTGGTCCGCGTTCAGGTCGCACCTCGGGATTGCTGTCGCTGGCACTAGCCGCGGCGACCAGCTTTGCCCCCACCGATCTGGAGCTGTACGGCATCGACGGCGGTGGCGCGCTGACGGCTCTCGCCCGACTGCCGCACACCGGTGCTGTAGTCAGCGCCGTCGAGCACATGAGCGTCGTGGACGTGCTGTTGCGGCAGCTCGGCGACCTCGCCGGCGATAGCGGCCCGAAACCGGTCGGACCGGTTCGAGTGTTGCTACTCGACGGCTGGGAGGCCTTTGCCGACGCCGCGACGGAGTATGACAACGGCCGGCCGCTCGAGCGCCTACTCACGCTGCTGCGCGACGGTCCGCCGCACGGGTTCACTGTGGTCGTCGCCGGTGGACGTGCGACGCTCGCACCTCGGATCGCCGGCCACTTCGGTACCCGAGTCGTGCTGCCCTTCGCAGACGCCGCCGATCTGCTGGTCGCCGGTGTGCCCCATTCGGCGGCGCACAGTTCGGCCACGCACCGTTCGGCTGCATATGGCTCGGCGGCGCCCGGTCGTGGGCACCGTGTGCCTGACGGCGCCGAACTGCAACTCGCGATCGCGGGCGCGTCGGCGGGCGAATTCGACGAAGCGCTGCAACGTTGCTCCCAGCGCTGGGACGATGCTCCGCGCGGTGCGCCGGTGCGCGTGCGCCCGCTGCCGGCGCGGATTCGCTTGACCGACCTCACTCCGGCGCGCGATCGTTGGATCCTGGGCGTCGGCGGTACGAACGCCGAGCCGATCGAGCTCGACCTGTTCGCCGGGGCAGCTCGGCTGCTGGTCGCCGGACCGCCGCAGTCGGGCAAGAGCCGCCTGCTGCAGTCGATCGTGGTTCAGGCTGAACGGGCCGGTGTGGCGCTCAGTCTCGCCGCGCCCGCCCGGTCACCGCTGCGGACGACAGCGTCCGTCTGCGGAATCGACATACTCGGTCCCGGCGACGCGGTCCCGAAACCACTTCGCAGCGATCAGCGAGTGCTGCTCGTCGTCGACGACAGCGAGGCGTTCAACGACACCGCACTAGGAGATTGGCTCGCCGACTGCGCCCGAAGTGAGCGTGCCGCGCTTGCTGTGGTCGCCGCCGCCCGCAGCGCCGACCTCGCGGTCACCTTTCGCGGGATCGCGACCGAGCTTCGCCGGGTGCGGTGCGGACTGCTTCTGCAGCCGGGGCCGGTCGATGGCGAGCTGCTCGGGATCCGAGTGCCGCGCACGCGGCAACCGGATCCTCCGGGCCGCGGGGTGCTAGTGCCTGACCCTGCGTGGAAGATCGCGCCGATCCGCGACGGCCTGGCTGCGAATGACCGCGGGCCGGTACCGATCCAGGTAGCGCTGCCGTGACCGCGCCCCTGCGTCCCCGCTCAGTCCATGTGTGGGTAGCGGTGTCCGGTTGGTGCCGCGAAGGTCTCCTTGATCGCGCGAGGGGATACCCAGCGCATCAGATTCCACAGCGATCCCGCTTTGTCGTTCGTACCGGACGCGCGCGCGCCCCCGAACGGCTGCTGGCCGACGACGGCCCCGGTCGGCTTGTCGTTGATGTAGAAGTTCCCGGCGGCGAAGCGCAATACCTGGGCGGCCTCGTTGATGGCCGCTCGCTCGGTGGCGAAGACCGCCCCGGTGAGCGCATAGGGCGACGCCGATTCCAGTTGGTCGAGGGTGGCGCGCCAGTCCGCGTCGTCATAGACGTACACCGCGAGCAGCGGCCCGAAGTATTCGCGGCGAAACAGCTCGTCGGTCGGGTCGTCGGACTGCACGACGGTGGGTCGGACAAAGTAGCCGATGCTGTCCTCGCACGTGCCACCGGCGAGGACGGACGCCGTCCCGGAGGCTCGTTCTATCGCCCCCGACAAGCGGCGGTAGGCACGCTCGTCGATAACGGCACCACCGAAGTTGCTGAAGTCGGAGACGTCGCCGAAAGTAAGCGATTCGGTGACGGCGGCCAGTTCGTCGCGCACACCGGCGTTCCACAGCGACCTGGGCAGGTACGCCCGCGACGCGGCCGAGCATTTCTGACCCTGATACTCGAACGCGCCGCGCACCAGGCCGGTCACCAGCGCGGCCGGATCGGCCGACGGGTGTGCCACTACGAAGTCCTTGCCACCAGTCTCGCCGACCAGGCGCGGGTAGGTGGCGAACGACGCGATGTCGCTGGCGACGCTCTGCCACAGATGCTGGAATGTCGCGGTCGAGCCGGTGAAGTGAATTCCGGCCAACGCGCGATGATGCAGCGCGCCGTCACTGACGGCGGCACCGTCTCCGGTCACCAGGTTGATGACGCCCGGCGGGAGCCCGGCGGCCTCGAACAGCCGCATCGTGTGATGCGCCGCCAACTGCTGGGTCGGCGATGGCTTCCAGACGACGACATTGCCGAGCATGGCGGGAGCCGACGGCAGGTTTCCAGCGATGGCGGTGAAGTTGAACGGGGTGATGGCGAGGACGAATCCTTCGAGCGGGCGGTACTCCATCCGGTTCCACACGCCGGGCGAGCTCACCGGCTGTTGCTCAAGGATGGCGCGCCCATAGTGCACGTTGTAGCGCAGAAAATCGGCGAGCTCGCAGGCAGCGTCGATCTCGGCCTGTTGAACGGTCTTGGACTGGCCGAGCATGGTCGCGGCATTGATGCGGTCGCGCCAAGTCGTCGACAACAGATCGGCGGCACGCAGGAATACCGCCGCGCGCTCGTCGAAAGGCAGTTCGCGCCAGGCCGGCGCTGCCGTAAGGGCGGCTTGCACGGCCGAGTCGACATCGGCAGCGCTCGCTTGCGCGCTCTCGCCGAGCAGCAACTTGTGCTGGTGGGGGGCGACGACCCGAATGCGCTCTCCACCGGCCATGCGCTGCACACCGCCGATTGTCATGGTCAGCTCGGCGGTGCGCGAAGCCATCTCCTCGAGCGCGGCAGCCAGGCTGCGACGTTCGGCGCTGCCTGGAGCGTAGGACCGGATCGGCTCGTTGACCGGCACCGGTGGATGGGTGATGGCGTCCATGCACTCGATGGTGCCACCTTGTCCGCGCGAGCGAACAACCCCGGTACGCACGGGCTGGGTTCAGCCGAGCACGCCGAGAACCGCGTCGATCTCCTGAGTCGCGTACCAGCAGAGCTCGAAGCCCTCCACGTCGTCAGTGGCGTCCATCGAGGCCTGATCGCCAAGTTCAGCGGCGATCACGGCGGCCGCCGCGGCTTCAACGAACGGCTCGGCCTCGGCATCGTCGACGTGCACCGCCGCGACCTGCGCCAAGTCGACAGCCCCGAGGCGTACGACTCCGCGGTCCAGATCGTCACGAACCGTGACGGACTTCTCGGCACTGTCGAGCGCAATGACCACGCGCCGGCGTGCCGCCGACTGGTCGGAATCGAGCAGCCGCAGCGAGGCTCGCGCCGCCTCGAGCAGTGCCGCGTACTCAAGCGCTTCCTCGTCGTCGTCCAGATACCACTCGCGTAGGCCCGGAGTGACTGCGAACGCCGTCAGCGGCCCGGCCAGCCGCTGCTCGAGCGCGAGCTCGCGCAGTAGGACGGAGGTCGCGGGCAGGTAGACGCGCACTACTTCGATACCGTCACTGCGCCGCGGCGCGCGGCGCGGTGCGGCTGAACTGGTCGCTGCGGCGTCCCAAGCCTTGGTCGGCGGCTAGCTGGCGACGAATCTGTAGGCCGGCGCTCTCGCGAGCACTGGCGAGCACATCGGTGCGTCGCGCCGGGTTCATCAAGTTGGCTCCCATCGCTCGCAGATCGGCGGGGCCTGGTGTGACCAGGCAGACGCGCACGCCCGAGGAGCGCAGCACCGCGACGTCAGCAACGATCCGCTTGGTAATGGCGCGCCGAATCCGGCGTTCGACTTTCGCCAGTGCGGTGCGCGGTTGGTCAGGTTCGAGCGAGGCCATCGGAACGAGAACGAATGCTTCGTCGATTGGTGTGTGACGCAGGAGGTCGACAGACGCATTCGACACGGCACCGCCGTCGACGTAGGGCACGCCGTCGATGACCGTGGGCGGATACCAACCCGGGATCGAGCTAGACGCTTGAACAGCATCGGCGAGTGTGGCCCGGCGCGGCGTACGCGCAGTGCCATCCGGATGCGCGCCGAGCCGATCGCGCCCGAACGCGATCCTGCGCCCAGTGCTGTAGTCCACCGCGACCACCCAGGGTCGCGGGCGTTGCGGCCACGACGCCGCGAAACCGGCAGACGCCGACACGCCGGCGATCAGGTCGTGTACTGGTTGCAATGACCCTCGCCCGGTCGGAAGCAGCCCGGTCAGCGCGACCGCAGCCGAGATCGTGCGCGGGTGCCGCAGACCGCTCGCGACGAGCCCTGGGGAGGCCGGCCGCCAGCCCGGGCGCGGCGGTAATGCGCCACCGGTTGCCGAGTCGTACGCGAAGCTCAGCGGGGGATCTTCCGGGGCCGGGATGCCCTGCTGGTGACGGATGATCACTTCAACCGGCAGACCGCAGCTCAGCAGCGCGGCCGCGACCGAGCCTGCCGACGTCCCGATTGCCACGTCCACGTCGCGCGCGTCGAAGCCGGTCTCGTGCTCCAGCGCGGCAAGCGCGCCGAGCATCCAAGCAAAACCGAGCACTCCGCCACCGCCGAGCACGAGCGCGCGGCGCGGAGCCGCGGAACTGCCACTGCGCGGCTTGGCGGTCCGCGTCACGAGCGAGCTCCGCGAGCGAGTGCGCAATGGGCATGGCCTTCGGCGGCCGTAGCGAAGCGGAGGGCGCTCACGAGCGTCCGCGCCGGCGAGCGCGCTGCGCCGCAGGCTCGGCCGGCTCGAAGCCACCACCAAGCTCGACGAGTTGGGCCAGCGCAGTGCGGATGTACCCGCCGATCTCGGCAACGTCGGGCATCGCATCGCGGTCGCCGGTAATACCGAAGAACACCGCCCCGTCGTAGGACGTGGTGGCGATCGACAGCGCCTGCCCCTTGCTCAGCGGCAGGAACGGGAACATCTGCCTCATCCGGGCTCCAGCCGCGTACATCGGGTGCTGCGGGCCGGGCACGTTGGTGACTGCCAGGGCATAGGTGCGCCGGGTCAGGGAGTTGGCGGCGCGCGCGCCCAACGAATGCAGCGTGGGCGGGGCGAACCCGCTCGAGGCGATCAGGACATCGGCGCCGATCGGCCGCCGCCGCGCGACCTGGGCGGCCATCGAGGCAGCGATGCGCGCATGGGCGCTCACCGGCTCGGGGTCACCCACCGGCAGATCGACCACCATGCCGACCACTTCGTTGCCGATTCGAGCGGTCTGCACACTCACCGGGACGAGGGCCCGCACGCTGGACGAGCGATGCAACCGCTGCCCGCGCGAAAGCATCCAGCTGCGCAGCGCACCGGTCACCGTGGCCAGGACCGCGTCATGCACCGTTCCGCCCAGACCCAAGCGCACGCGGCGGAAATCCGCCAGGTCGGCCTGCGCGGTGGCTAGCCGTCGGTGCTCGCCGGGTCCCGCAACCAGTTGGGCCGGGTTCGTGCCACGCACCGCGCCGGTGACGACACCCGCGACCGTCTCGGCGGCGGCGAACATACGGGCTGCATTCGCACCCAGGTCAGTTGAGGAGAGCCCGACTGCGTCGGCAAGCGTCAGTGGCCGCCGGGCCGCCCGCAGCAGCGCGTCACCGACCAGGCGCGCGCCGCTGGGCTCGGGTTCCGGCATCCAGAGCGGCCCGACGGTACGTCGTGGTTCGGGTGACGCGTCGAGCAGCACCTGGCCGATGTCGATAGCGCCGGCGCCGTCCACCATGGACGGATGCGTCTTGGTCACGACCGCGACGTATCCCCCGCGCAGTCCCTCGACGAGATACATCTCCCAGAGCGGCCGGCTCCGGTCGAGCAGGCGGGCCTGAATGCGGGCGCAGAATTCGAGCAGCCCGTCGTGCGTACCAGGTTGCGGCAGCGCCGAGCGGCGGACGTGGTAGGTGATATCAAAACTCGGGTCGTCCGCCCAGACCGGCTTGGCAATGCCGAACGGGACGTTGCGCAATTTCTGGCGAAACCTCGGAACGAGCGAGATGCGCTCCTCTAGCAAACCCAGCAGGCGGTCGTAGTCAAACCCCCCGGGCGGTGGTTCGAACACGGCGAGCCCACCGACATGCTGGGGAGTGCTGCGCTTCTCGAGATGGAAGAACGCAACATCGGCCGAGGACACACGTTCGCTCATTGGGTTGGACTCCCTGGGATACGACATCCCAACTATCCCAGACGAGCGCCACTCGCTTGCATCAGCGCCGAGCCCGGCGCGCCGAAACCGGCCGACCGGACAGCGTCGCGGCCAGGCCCTGCACAACTTTGCGCAGCGGACTGGCCGGGCGCTCCTCACCCAAGGTGCGGCCGGTCGCCAGCGCGGCGTCGAGCCCCGCACGGTCATAAGGCAGCAACGCGGCCGCCGAGCGACCGGTGAACTGCTCCAGCGCGCCCGTCAGTTCCGCCTCCGGATTGCCCGGCACCACACCACGGCGCACCTTGTTCAGCACCACCCACAGCGGCGCCCTGACCTCGGCGTCACGCAGGTCCGCCAGCCCGCGGACGAGGCGCTGCATGCCGATCGGATCGGCGGCGCCGACCACGACGATGAGGTCCGCATCGTCGAGAACGGCCAGCGTGGCGCCGTTGCGCCGTGGCGCCAGCGTGTCGAAGGAAAGTTCTTCGTCGCTCTCCAAACAGAATCCGCAGTCGACCACGGTGACGTCGGCCAGTGCGCGGGCCGCGGCGAGCACTGAGGCGACGGCGGGCGGCCGCAGCTCCGGCCATCGCGCGGCGATCGGCACGCCGGTAAGCACTCGTAGCGTCGGGTTGAGCTGCCAGGAGAGGCGGGCGAGTCCAGCAGCGTCCAGGCGACTCGCGGAAGCTTGCCGGCACGCCGCCGCCAGGCCCGGCGATTCGTCGAGCAGGCCCAGTTCGGCGGCGACAGTCCCGCCGTACACGTCTGCGTCGACGAGCAGGCTCGCGGCACCCAACCGCGCGATCTCGTCGGCGAGCGTGATCGCCACGACGGTGCGTCCCGGCGCACCTGTCGGTCCCCACACGGCAACGACTGAGCCGTGCCGCGACGGCAGCTCCGCGGCGGACGCGGGTCGTCCTGCACCAGGCGGGACCGGCATCGACGTCGACGGGTCGCCGAAGGCGCGAGTGGTGCGTACGCCGGCCTCGGCGAGTTCGCTGGCCCGGACCGCCTCGATCAGCACCGCGGCGACGACCTCAGGGGCCGCGTCGTCGGGCACCAGATGCTCGATGCCGAGCGCATGCAGCCTGTCCTCGGTCGCTGTATCCCCGCGCGGCACGACGCCGACCGGCACTACCTCGGCTGCGACCAGCCGGTCCACCGCGTCGGCATCCAGGCGCCGCAGCGATGCGGCGACAAGCGCAGCCCGGCCCTGGCCGCTGGCGGCGACCGCGAGCAGATCCACCACATCCACGCACCGGCGCGCGATGGTGATGCCGGAGGACCCGCGCTCGAGACCCGCCAGCAACGCGGCCTCCCAGCCTGCGCCGCCCGCGGCAATGAGAACCGCAAGCTTCATGGGCTTACGACGCTGCGCGGCGCGCTGACGACGGCGACGCTGTGGCCGATCACGGTGACGACGACGGCGCAGCGCAGCGCTGCAGCGCGGGCAACTGCGCTGGAGCCCCCGCAGCGGCTGCTCCGGTCAGCACCCCAGCCCGGATCGTGGCGTCATGCATGGCTAGCGCGCCGACCACGCGGTCGGCGAGCGCGGCGTCGATGGTGAGGACGACCTGCTGGCCGGTGCCACCGGAGGAGAACGTCCCGCTTCCGCCGGAGCGCGCGTCCTGGACGGTCACGTCCGCGAGCAGGACGACCGACGGGCACGTCGGCGACGAGAGCCATACAACGATGCGTTGGCCGCGGCTCAACCGCGGGGCGGCATCTGCAGCGAATGGAACATTCACCGTCGTGCGGGCGTGCGCGATGCCGAGCGCCGCAGCAGGGACCAGCTCACCATTGGCCAGCGCGCGGCTGAGGACCTTGCCGATGGCGGCGGAGGCTGTGCCGAGATAGACGACGCGCTCCGCACCGGGCAGCTGCGCATCGACGAGCACGACGTCCTCGGCGCGCAGCGTCGTGCCCGCGGCGAGGCTGCGGGTGGTCGCCAGCTGTTTGTCGGTGTGCCGGGCGCCCGCGAGCAGTTTCGCCCCGAGCAGGACCGACCCGATGACCAGAACGACGCCGAGAACCAGCCGGAGGTCGAGCCAGCTCGGCTTGGTCACACGCCGAGGCGTCGGCGACGGAAAGTTCACGCGCCCATCCTGCGCGTTCGAGGCTGCGCATGGCGACTCGGACGAGGCACCTGTGGATGATGTCTCCTTCGCCCGCGGCTGGTGTCACACTGGGCGACCATGGCATCCGACCGGTTCCTCACCCTTGCCGACGTCGCCGACATCCTCAATATCTCGGCGTCGCAGACCTACGCCCTGGTCCGCAACGGCGACCTCGAGGCCATCAAGATCGGCGGCCGTGGCCAGTGGCGCGTCGAGCGCGACAAGCTCGAAGGCTTCATCTCTCGCATGTACGACCAGACCAAGCAGTTCGTTGATACCCATCCGTTCGCCGAGGCAGAGCCTGGGGTCGAGGCCGAATAGGCACAGTTTGCGGCCCACGCCCGTGTGATCTCGGCTGGCGGGCGACTATCCGCGTCGGACGACGCTGATCGCCGCCACCGCGACCAGCTGCACCTCGCGGACATCGCCGCGGCGGCGCGCCTCCCCCGGCGCGTGCAATGCGGCATCGACGTAGTCGGCGCCCACCCGGTCGAGGGTGGCATCGAGCACGCTGCGATCGCGCAGATTCAGGCGCACGGCTGAACGGTCGCGGGCGATACCGCGCAGCGCGTGCCGCAGTGTGAAGCGGGCAAGCACTGCACCTTCGCTACCTGGCACGGCCGCCCCGCGTGTCAGCCCGCCGACGCTCAGCACGGCTGCGAGGGCCACCAGCGCCTCCCGACCGCCCCCCTCGTCCAGCAGCAGCCAGTCCGGGCCGGTGCGAATCAGCAACCCGGCCACGGTCAGCTCCCCGGGCACTCGCACCCGAACCGAGGTGCCGATCGCCACCCGCAGGCGCTCGCCGAGGCCGAGGGCGCCGACCTCGATGCGGGTGCGCTCGGCGATCTCCCCCGCGCGTTCGGCTACCTCCAGCGCGACGGCCTGCGCATCGAGGTCGGCGAACAGATCGTCCCAACGCATGGCACACATGCAAGCACCTCTTGACAGCACGAGCAAGTAGATGCGTTCATAGGTAAACACAATCAAACGAAGGATTACGGCCGTGAACTCGATCATTCGATTTGCATCGCTCAGCGTTGTCGACGCCGTGGTGTTGGCGTTCGGGGCACCGAGCCCTGCCCGGTTGATAGCGGCAGGCGCCGATCCGCAGGGGTGGATCGCACGGGTCGGCGTCGATGCAGCCTCGGCTGAACTCGCCGGCGCCGCGCTCTGGCTTACCGCGGCGTGGCTCGCGCTCGGCCTGCTCGCCACCGGCGCGACCGTTTTGCCCGGGCGGTTCGGCAGCTATGCACACCACCTCGCCCGACAGGTGCTGCCTGCCGCGGTGCGCCGAGCGATCGCGGGCGCAGCCGGCGTCGGCATCGCTCTTGCGCCGGCTGCGGCCGGCGCGGCGGCACCCCCCGCCGCCGCGCCGCCCGTGCTCGGCGCTGTTGTCGAGGCCGCCAATTCCGGCCTATCGACAGCCGGCACTCCGGCACCCGTCTGGCCCAGCGACGCTTCGGTGCCCGCCCCCGTGTGGCCGAGAACGCCAGATGCGCACCCGCGACATCGGCCGCACGTCCCCGCGGCGACTGCAGTGCGGGTCCTAGCGGGCGACTCACTCTGGTCGATCGCCGCCGCGCACCTGCCTGCCACGCACCTGCCTGCCACGCATCCGGGCGCGCGCGCCGCCCGCACCGCACGCGCGTGGCCGCATTGGTACGACCGCAACCGCTCGATCATTGGCGCCGACCCCGCCTACCTACGCCCCGGAGAGATCCTGCAGACCCCGACCGGTGCGCGGACGCACTCCAGCACAGAGGGGGGCCGGCCGTGACCGCTGCACTCGCCGACCTCGAAGCGCCGTCCCTGCCGTTCGTCAGCGCGGGCTCGACTGGGCCGAGCCTGCGGCCCGCGCCGCACCGTGAGCCGCCGTTCGACGACGAACTCGCACTGGCGGCCACCGCTGGCCCGCACGACCGCGCGCTGCCCCTCGAGTGGCATCGCACTGCCGCGCTGCGAACACACCAGCGCCAGCTCACCCCGCTGCGTGCGGTCCAGCCCGATCCGGCGACGTGGGCGCGCCGGTTGCTGATCGGGATCGTCGAGTCCGCCGCCGGCAAGCGGCCGCTACATCAGGTCGCGGCGCTGCTCAGTCCGGGCGTCCGGTCCGGGCTGAGCGCGGACTTCGACAAGGCGGCTCGCGTCGGCTGCCCGCACTGGTTGGGCGGCGCACTCGTCCGGTCCATGCGGGTCAGCGAGCCGGCAGACGGAGTCGCCGAGCTGAGCGCCACAGTGGGCACGGGCAGGCGGGTGCGGGCAGTAGCGATGCGCCTGGAAGTCCGGCACGGGCGCTGGTGTTGCACGCGCCTGGTGCTCGGCTGAGCTACCCGCGCGCCGAGGATCAGCGCTTGCGCTTGCCCTTGTTGCCGCGGCTACCTCGATTCGGATTCGGCCGCTTCACGTTGGCGCTCGATTTGGCGCGGTTCGCGTTGCCGGCGCCGTCGCCAGATGTGGTCGTCTGCACCGAAGGGGCGTCGGATCCGAGCTCCGGGGAGCTATAGACAAGTGGTTTGGCCGTGTTGTCGCGATCCAAGCCTTTGGCGCTGATGTGCGGACGGTCGTGTGCGTTGTCGTGCATCGCCCCGTGCGCCGCCTGCGCCTTCTCCAGAAGCACCGGATCGAGCTGCGGCTCGCCACCCGCCGCGATCGCATCGGTCGGCTCTTCGTCCGCGACAGCAGGACCCGCGCCGTCCTCGACCTCGACCTCGAGGTTGAACAGGAATCCGACTGACTCTTCCTTGATCGCTTCCATCATGGCGGCGAACATGTCGAAGCCTTCGCGCTGGTACTCGACGAGCGGGTCGCGCTGCGCCATCGCCCGCAGCCCGATGCCCTCCTGCAGGTAGTCCATCTCGTAAAGGTGCTCGCGCCACTTGCGATCGAGCACGGACAGCAGCACGCGCCGCTCGAGTTCGCGCAGCACCTCGGCGCCCAGATCGTCCTCGCGGGCATCGTAGGCGGCGCGGGCGTCGGCCAGCAGTTCTTCGAGCAGGAAGTCGCGGGTGAGGTCGGCCTTGTGCCCGCCGGCCTGATCGATCGCTTCCTGGTGGGTCAGCCCGACCGGATACAGGGTCTTCAACGCCGTCCACAGCTGATCCAGGTCCCACTCCTCGGCGTATCCCGCCGAGGTGGCGGCCTCGACGTACCCGCGCACGACGTCCTCGATCATGGCGTGGATCTCGTCGGACAGGTCGGCGCCGTCGAGGACGGTCTTGCGCTCCTCGTAGATGACGGTGCGTTGCTTGTTGAGGACCTCGTCGTATTTGAGCACGTTCTTGCGGATCTCGAAGTTCTGCGCTTCCATCTGCGTCTGCGCGGACTGGATCGCCTTGGCGACGGGACGGGCCTCGATCGGGACGTCCTCGGGCAGTTTCAGGAAGTTCATCATCGCCGCGACCCGCTCGCCGTTGAAGCGCACCATCAGGTCGTCGCCGAGGGACAGGTAGAAGCGGGACTCCCCGGGGTCGCCCTGGCGCCCGGAGCGCCCGCGCAACTGGTTGTCGATGCGCCGCGACTCGTGCCGCTCGGTGCCGAGCACGTACAGGCCACCGAGTTCGACGACTTCCTCGTGCTCCTTGGCGGTGTCAAGCTTCGCCGTGGTCAGCGCGTCAGTCCAAGCGGCCTCGTACTCCTCGGGGGTATCGGCCGGGCTCAACCCCTGCTCGCGCAGTTCCGCGTCCGCGGCGAACTCGGGGTTGCCGCCGAGCATGATGTCGGTGCCTCGGCCGGCCATGTTCGTGGCGATCGTGACCGCCGCCTTACGGCCGGCATTGGCGATGATCGCTGCTTCTCGGGCGTGCTGCTTGGCGTTGAGGACCTCGTGCGGGATGCCCTTGCGCAACAGCAACGACGCCAGCCGCTCGGACTTCGCCACGCTCGCCGTGCCGACGAGGATCGGCTGGCCGGCCTCGTGGCGCTCCTGGATGTCGTCGATGACCGCAGCGAACTTGGCGTCCTCGGTCTTGTAGATGAGGTCGGTGTTGTCGGCGCGGATCATCGGCTGGTTCGTCGGGATCGGGATGACGCCCAGCTTGTAGATCTGGTGCAACTCGGCTGCCTCGGTCTGCGCCGTGCCGGTCATGCCGGAGAGCTTGGCGTAGAGGCGGAAGTAATTCTGCAAGGTGATCGTCGCCAGCGTCTGGTTCTCCTGCTGGATTTGCACGCCTTCTTTGGCCTCGATCGCCTGATGCATGCCCTCGTTGTAGCGCCGGCCGCGGAGAACACGTCCAGTGAATTCGTCGACGATAAGGACTTCGCCCTCGGTGACGATGTAGTCGCGGTCGCGCTTGTAGAGTTCCTCGGACTTCAGCGCATTGTTCAGATACCCGACGAGCGGGGTGTTGGCAGCCTCGTAGAGGTTGTCGATGCCGAGTTGATCCTCGACGAAAGCGACGCCCTCTTCGGTGACCGCGACCGTGCGCTTGCCCTCCTCGACCTCGTAGTGCTCGTCCCTTTTCATCCGTGGCACGATCCGCGCGAACTCGAGATACCAGCGTTGGTTCTCCTCGGCCGGACCGCTGATGATCAGCGGGGTGCGGGCCTCGTCGATCAGGATCGAGTCGACCTCGTCAACGACCGCGAAGTTGTGGCCGCGCTGGACGAGATCCTCGTTCGACCAGGCCATGTTGTCGCGCAGGTAGTCGAATCCGAACTCGTTATTGGTGCCGTAGGTGATGTCGCAGCCGTAGGACTCACGGCGGCGCTCCGGCGGCAGGTCGTTGAGGATCTTGCCGACCGTCAGGCCGAGGAAGCGGTGTACGCGTCCCATCCAGTCCGCGTCGCGGCTGGCGAGGTAGTCGTTGGTCGTCACCACGTGCACACCGTCGCCGGTCAACGCGTTGAGATAGGCGGGCAACGTCGACACGAGCGTCTTGCCCTCGCCGGTCTTCATCTCGGCGATGTTGCCCAGGTGCATGGCGGCACCACCCATCAGCTGCACCTTGTAGTGGAACTGCCCGAGGGTGCGCCGAGCAGCCTCCCGCACGACCCCGAACGCCTCCGGGAGCAGCTGGTCAAGCGTCTCGCCATCGGCGTAGCGGGCGCGGAAAGTGTCCGTCAGCGCGCGGAGTTCGGCATCGGTGAGCTCGACGTAATCGTTCTCGAGCTTCTCGATGTGTTCGGCTATGTTCGACAGGCGCCGGACGGTCTTGCCTTCACCGGCGCGCAACATTCTGGCTATTACCACGGCGCCAATCCTACGGTCCCGACAAGATTGCGCGGCTCACGTGCCGGGGCGGAGGCGATCTGCCTCAGCTCTCGGCCAGCCGGATCAACCCGTAGTCGTAGGCGTGGCGCCGGTAGACGACGCTGGCTCGACCGGTTGTGGAGTCGCTGAACAGGTAGAAGTCGTGCCCGACGAGTTCCATCTCAAACAGGGCATCATCGACGTTCATCGGCTTGGCGGTGTGTTCCTTCTCGCGCACGATGCGGCCCGGTCCATCGGTGGCGGGCTCGTCGTCGGGTTGGTCCTCGACGACCCGGTCGATCGCCAGGGCGGCCTCCTGAGCGGCGGCGGCTTCGGTGAGGGACTCGGGGGTGCGGCGCCCGTGGTGCACGCGCCGGCGGTCGGCTGCCTGCCGCAGCCGGCGCTCGAGGCGTTCGGCGGCGATGTCGAGCGCCTTGTAGAAATCCTCTGCGGAGGCCTCGGTGCGCACGACCGGGCCGCGCGTGCGACAGGTGATCTCGACGTGCTGGCAGATGCCGTTCTGGCGTGGATTTCGCTCGTGCTGGAGTTCGACGTCCGCCCTGATGATCTTCTGGTCGTACCGCTCGACCTTTGCCAGCTTTTCCGACACATGCACGCGGTAATGATCGGGAACGACGACGTTGCGCCCGCGAACGACGATTTCCATCTGGCCCACGGCACTATCCATGCGCTCTCCACCTCATTCGGTGGCACGGCCCGACCAGTACGCCCGCGGGTAGGAATGCCCATCTCGCGCAACGCCTGGGTCGAGTCGGCCTACTCGGTATGGTCTTCCCACGCTAGCCCGGTGCCCGGCAGGGCGCCACACCGGTTGGGTGTGGAGCGGCGCAGCGTAGCAGCGACGACCGCAGCCCCGCGCACGTCCCAACCGCCGGCGCGAAGCGCGCGGGCCGCCTCCCGCAGCGTCGCGCCGGTGGTGGCGATGTCGTCGACGATAACGACAGGGACGCCTGCGCCCGGGCGCGCCACCATCGCTTCGCGCAGGTTCGCTGCCCGCGCCAGCGGGTCGAGCAGAGCCGAATCCTGGACGGCGCGGACGAGCCGAAGTGGCTGCGCCAGTGCGCACCCGCAGTCGCGGGCCGCGACGCGGGACAGGCGCAGCACATGGTCACCGCCGCGTGCGCGTCGGGCTGCCGCGCTGGACGGGATCGGTACCACCATCGCCGCCGAATGCGCATCCACCGCCCGGGCGAGTTGCTGTCCCAATACACGCGCCAGGTCACGGCGGTCCCGCTCCTTGTAGGCGAGCAGAGCAGTCCGCAGCGCGCCGTCGTATGCGCCGGCGGCGGTAACCGGCAGATTGGCCTCCGCCCGCAGGAGCGTCGCGGGCAGGCAGCCGGAGCACAGCGGGCCGTCCGGTGCGCCACACCCCAGGCACGGCCGTGGCAGCACAAGTTCAACGAGGGTGTCGACGAGCGCAGCGAGCAGCACGGCCCCACCATGCCGGGTATTCGCATCCGCGTGCAGCGGCCGCCGAGCGGCTGTGGACGACGGCTCTTGAGTGCGGGGGCTACTCCACGTACACGGGGTTGGTGCCGCGCGTCTCGTCGCCGTGCGGGCTCACCCAGGAGCCAGCTTGCTGTTTCCACACCGTCGACCCGACCGACACCGCCGCCACATTCTTGTAGGTCACGGTGATGTTGTCCGGCGCTCCGGGCAGGTTGCGGATGCCGCGGGAGGTCCACAGCGAGCCGTCCGAGTACACCTCGTACACCCCTGGTGCGCCGGTCGCGGCGTCGTGACCGGTCGCGAACAGCTTCTTCTCGTCGTTCCACGCCACGTCGATGGCGGTGATGCCCTGTGGGCTGATCGGAGTCAGGCTGTCGACGCGCACCTTGCCGGTCGAGTCGCGGACGACGGCGCCGACCCACACCTGGGAACCCTCCGGGCCAGCGAGAACCAGCGCCACCCGCGAGCCTTCCGGGCTCAGGCGCACCGCGATCACGCGTCCGGTCGCCTTGCCGCTGGCGGCGGTGACCGGGACGGATGCCACCCGCCCGCTTATGTTCGAGCGATAGAGCACTGGGCCGGCTCCGATCCACGCTTCCTTCACGTTCGGCGCGAAGGCGGGGCGCGAGAGCTTCCCCCGGATCTTCGTGGTGATCAGGGCGGAGTTGGCGTGTCCGACGACGAGCCGCGCGTCGCCCGTGGGGCCGTTGACGCCGGCGACGAGCAGATTGCGCGGGTTACCGCGGTCGGCAAGTGCGACCGAGCTGAGCTGGTATGACCCGTTGCCGACCCGCCCGGGCAGCCGGGCACCGCGCTCGTTGAATACGGCCCCGTTGTTCAGGAAGTACAGGCCGGACCCAACCCGGGGAAGCGCGAGTTGGTTGCTGAAGTCCGCTGCCCGAAAGACTGTCCCCCCGACGCTAGGCACGGCGACGGGGCGGTTCCCGTCCACGATCTGCATCGAGCCGATCTGTGCAATCTGCCCGACCTGGACCATCGTGAGCGCGATCTGGGCGGCGAGCCGATTTCGGGTGGGCGCGTCGAGCTGCTGCGCCCCCGGCATCCTGATTCGAACCGGTGACGTGCTGACGTCCACGAGCACCCGGCTCGGATCGGTCTGAGCCGGCAGTTCAGTGGTGACGGCATTTTGCAGCGCGTCGCGCGGCCCAAGGACCAAACGCCCGATCAGCCAGTCAGCGAGCGCCAACGAATCGGTGAGCTGGCTATAGCGCGGGTCAGGGACGAGGTGGCGCTCCGACAGATCGTAGAAGTAGACGATCGGCTGCTGGTACTGCTGGAACTGGGCATAGCTGATGAGCAGGCCGGCTGGCAGCGAATCGATGCGCCACTGGCCCTTCACCTTCTTCATCGTGTAGGTCGAACGCACCTGGAAGGCACCTCGGCCGGTTCCGTCGCCCTGCGTTTCCGGGGTGTACACGCCCGACGCGTCGACCCGGCCGATGCGCTGCCCGGTGACCAGGATCGTGTTCCCGGTGCCGACCTGGCCGACCTGCGGGCTGTCGATGACGGTCACCCGTGAGTCCGACCAGCGATTACTGCCCTCCGCAGTCAGGAAGGTGCGCGCGGCATTGTGGTGCGGATCGTTGGCGGCGTTGGTCTGCAGGAAGTCGAGGACGATCGAGCGGGGGTCGGCGCCGGCGGGCGGCGTGACCACTGCCTGCACACCGGGCTGCACATCCAGCCCGGTCTTGACCGCCTGCGGGCTGGAGGTCTCCGGGATGCCAGTGCAGGCGCACCCGAGCATCGTCAACAGGCAGGCCACCAGGACCGGCGCGCGCCGCGTCACTCCTCCTCCTCCCCTGCGTACCCGACCGGCGCCAGCGGTAGTGGCGAGGACATCAACGTATGCCCCGCCCGACGCGGCAGGGTGAGGCGGAACTGGGCGCCGTTTCCTCGCTCGCCCCACGCTTGCAGCCAACCGTCGTGC
This sequence comes from Mycobacteriales bacterium, assembly GCA_038212215.1. GTDB lineage: Bacteria > Actinomycetota > Actinomycetes > Mycobacteriales > Jatrophihabitantaceae > JALZAI01. The sequence continues at coordinate 5,669 of JBBQUT010000013.1, read as the reverse complement.
AGCCGGGCGTCCTCCAGGCTGATGGCCAGACCCAGTCCGGTGCCTCCGGTCAACCGGCTGCGCGACGGGTCCCCGCGCCAGAACCGGTTGAAGACGAGACCGGCGTCTCCGGGGCGCAGGCCAATGCCATGATCGCGAACCGTGATCGCGACCGCCTCGTCGTCGTAGCCGATGGCGATCTCGACGGGTCGTCCCTCGCCGTGGTCCAAGGCGTTTGCGAGCAGGTTTCGCAGAATTCGCTCGACGCGGCGCGAGTCCATCTCGACTGGCACCGCCACGGGCGGCGCATGCACCACCACCTCGCTGCCGTGCCGGGCGGCCAACAGCGCTGAGCCCGCGACGGTCGTTGCCACCACCCCCCGGATGTCGGCGGTTTCGGACTCCAGGCTGGCGACACCCGCGTCGTAGCGCGAGATTTCCAGCAGTTCGCCGAGCAGGGCCTCGAAACGGTCCAGCTCGGCCCGCAGCAGTTCGGCCGAGCGCCCGAGTTCCGGCGGGAAGTCGTCCCGATTGGCGTAGAGCAACTCGGCGGCCATCCGGATCGTGGTCAGCGGGGTGCGCAGCTCGTGGGACACATCGCTGGTGAACCGGCGCTGGACGCGCGACAGATCCTCCAGTCGCCGGATCTGTCGCTGCAGGCTGACGGCCATGTCGTTGAAGGAGCGTCCCAGCCGGGCGATGTCGTCGCTGCCGTGCACCAAGATCCGCTGCGACAGGTCCCCGGCGGCCAGCCGGCCCGCGGTCTTGGCAGCGACTCGGACCGGACGCACGACCAGGCGGGTCACTAGCAGCGCGATCGCCATGACCAGCAGCAGCAGGCTGAGCCCGGACAGCAGCACGGTGCGCTGGAGAAGTGCGATGGTCTGCCGCTCGGCAGTCAGCGGAAAGAGGTAGTACAACTCGAACAAGCCCGAGCGCGCGGGTACCGGTTCGCCCACGATCAGGCCGGGCACGCGCTGCGCCGTGCCGGGACCGCGCAACGGGCTGTACTGCACGGCCAGGTTCCCTTGCTGGACGAGGCGACGCAGACCCACCGGGACGACCTCGGTCGTAGCGCCTCGACCGAACGCAGTCGCGCCCGACTCGATTGCGATGCTGAAAAGCCCGGCGCTGCGCCCGCTGGCGGTGAGATTGGCGGTGATCTGCTCCTGCGCGTCGGCGACGTCGGCGACGACCCCGGCGTCGATGCCGGCGAGTACCGATCGAGCCGATTCCAGACCGACATTCGCCTGGCTGATCGCCGCCTCGCGCTTGGCGCGCAGGATGCCGCCAGCCACCTGGTCCACGATGAATACGCCGATGACCACGACCGCGACGCCGGTGACCAGCAGCGTGATCGTCGCTACGCGCAGCTGCAACGAGCGTTGCCAGGCCCGGATGAAGGCCCGGATCCCTGCCTGCGCTCGCGTGCGCAACGCCGCGCGCAGCGCGCTCGCCTGCCGGACTGGCGGTACCAGCGCAGCCTCGCGAACGGCCGCGCTCGGCACCGGGCGCGACGGCGCTTCGGTCATGGCGGGCCGGCTTTGTATCCCACCCCGCGGACGGTCAGCACCACCTCGGGTCGCTCGGGATCGCGCTCCACTTTCGAGCGCAGCCGTTGGACGTGGACATTGACCAGGCGGGTGTCCGCCGCATGCCGGTAGCCCCACACCTGCTCGAGCAGCACCTCACGGGTGAATACCTGCCGCGGCTTTCGCGCCAGCGCGACGAGCAGGTCGAATTCGAGCGGGGTCAAGGCGATGGCGGACCCGTTGCGCAGCACCTGATGCGCTGGCACGTCGATGGAAACTGGTGCGTCGGACGGGCCGATCGTCAGCGTCTCGCTGGCAAGGTCTTCGTGCTGGCGAAGCCGGGCGCGCATCCGCGCGACCAGCTCCTTGGGTTTGAACGGCTTCACCACATAGTCATCAGCGCCCGATTCCAGCCCCAGCACGACGTCCACCGTGTCGCTCTTGGCAGTGAGCATAATGATCGGCGTGCCGCTCTCGGCGCGGATAGCGCGGCACACGTCAATGCCCGACAATCCGGGCAGCATGAGATCGAGCAGCACCACATCGGGCTTCGTATCGCGAAACGCCTGCAGCGCACGGCTACCGTCGGCGACGAACGCCGGCTCGAACCCGTCCGTACGCAGGACGATGCCGAGCATTTCGGCCAGAGCAGCGTCGTCGTCGACAACCAGCACACGGGGCTTCACGACGACCATCGTTGCATTTCATTGGTCGCTCGGCACGTAGTGCCGCGCGCAGCGGGCCGATTCAACGGCCTCTGGGCGTAGGTGCGGGCAGCGGGCACAATACTGATCACCAAGCGGTGCGCGGCCCCCGCACCGCCACCAAGGGAGGCTGGCGTTGCGTCATCTGCGAGGTCCGGCCGTCCTGCTCGCGGCGCTGGGGCTGGTGCTTGCCGGCACCGCTGCCTCGACGGCGATGTACGCCACCGGCTATGTCGCGCTCGGCGACTCCTACACCTCCGGAGTCGGGTCTGGTCACTACCTGGCCGAGAGTGCAGATTGCCGGCGTAGCGCGCTGGCCTACCCGGAGCTCTGGGCCAGCGACCATGCACCTGCCTCCTACAGGTCGCTCGCGTGCGCCGGCGCGACCACTAGCGACGTGCTCGACACCCAACTCTCGGCCCTGCAGTCTGGGACGAACCTGGTGAGCCTCACTGTCGGCGGCAACGACGTCGGCTTCGCCTCGATTATGCGCGACTGCGTGCTGCGCGGCACGGACACCTGCGTGTCCGAGATCGACGCGGCGGAGACCACCGCTCGCGCGACGCTGCCGGGCCGGCTCGACCACCTCTACGCTCAGATTGCCGAGCGGGCGCCGACGGCGCGGGTAGTCGTGTTGGGCTATCCGCGCTTCTACGACACCGGCGTCTGGTTCTGCCTCGGGTTGAGCAGCACGTCGCGCAAGAAGATCAACGAGGGGGCCGACGTCCTGGACGCCGTGATCCGGGCCGCGACGCTGCGGCAGGGCTTTTTCTTCGCCGACGTTCGCGCCCGATTCGCTGCCGACCACGAGAATTGCGACGGCGACTCGTCCTGGCTGCACGCGGTGGACTTCACGGACCTCGAGCAGAGCTACCACCCGACCGCATCGGGCCAGTCAGGCGGCTACTACCCGGCCTTCTCCGCCGCGGTGACGGGCTGATCCCGCACGTCGGGCTAGACCTCTTTACCCGCCGGCCACGGACGGGAGCACCAGCACCTCCGCACTCGATCCGACCGGAACGCTGATGCCACCGAGTTCGCGCACGTCGACGCGATCGAGGTAGACGTTCACGTAGCGTCGCAGCGCGCCCTGCTCGTCGCGGATACGCAGCGCAAGGCGAGGGCAGCGCAGTTCGACTGCGTCCAGGACGTCGCCCAGCGTGGCACCTGACCCCACGTCGACGTCTAGCGTCGATGCTCCGTCGCTGTACTGGCGCAGCGAGCCGGGTAGCACCACGGTGGTCACGGCGAGTCCGCGGTCATGGCAACTCCGCGGTCATGACAACTCCGCCGCGCGGACGCAGAGGACGTCGGGGAGGTGCGAGGCAACCAGGCTCCAATGTTCCCCTTCGTCCGGGCTGCAGTAGACCTCCCCGTCGCGGGTACCGAAGTAGATTCCGGCCGGGTCGCAGTCGTCGGCACACATCGAATCGCGCAGCACGCTCGTGTAGTACGGACCATCGGGGAGGCCGTCGGCGAGGGCGCTCCAGCTGCGACCCGCGTCCTGCGTCCGGTACACGCGACACGCGCGCCCCGCCGGCAGCCGCATGCCGTCGGACTCGATCGGGAAGCTGTATGCGGTGTCGCCGCGACGTGGATGGGCCACCATCGCGAACCCGAAGTCGCACGGCAGGTCGTCGGCGATCGACGTCCAGGTCGCCCCGTCGTCGTCGCTGCGATAAACGCCTCGATGATTCTGCAGGTACAACCGTTCCGGCGTGGCGCTGTCACGCGCGACCTTGTGCACGCACTGCCCGAATTCGGGCAGCGGATCGGGCAGAAAATAAGCGCTGACGCCAGTGTTGGACGGTGCCCAGGACGCGCCCGCGTTCAGCGAGCGGTACACGCCGCCGGTGGACATCGCCACAGTCAGCAGGGACGGGTCACCGGGATGCGGCAGCACGGTGTGAATCGCCTGCCCGCCGAAACCTGCGCCCCACTCGCTGCGGTGCGGGTGATCCCAGAGCGGGCGGACGAGTTCGAAATGCGCGCCGCGATCTGCTGAGCGAAACAGCGCGCTGGGCTGCGACCCCGCCCAAACGACCTCCGGCTCAATCGTTGAGGCGGCAAGTGACCACACCCGGGTGAGAGCCGCCCCGGTGTCAGGCGGGAACGCGATTGTCATCGCATCCGGATCGCTCCACGTCGCGCCGAGATCGTCACTGTGGACGAGCGTGGGGCCCCAGTGCGAAGTGTCGGCGCTGACCAGGATGCGGGGCACGGACGCGCGGGTGTCGATCAACACCGCATAGACGCCATTCATCGGTAGGCGCAGATCTGACACCTGCCAGGTGCGCCGGTCGGCGCTGCGGGCAAGGACGAGGCCCTTCGCGGTGCCGATGGCGAGCAGTACGTCGGTCATGGCATGGAGCCTGGCACGCGCCTAGGACACTATGCCAGCTTCAAACCCGTGCCAGCTTCAAACCCGTGCCAGCTTCACCCGTGCCAGCTTCAAACCCGTGCCCGGCTAGCTGGAGCGCTCAATCGCCGGTGGCTGCTGTCTGCGATTTCCCGCTCGTAGCCGAATGAGGGACAACGAATGCTGCCAACACGGTGTTGCGCGGCACCAACGCACCCCTGATGCGTCAACGCGGAGGACCGGGACGGTCCCAATCGTTTCGATGCGGGATTTTTTCGATCCGGTGCGCCGGCCGCTATCGGTGTCTGGTGTTGAGGCGTGGGGTGCGTGACTGGTCGATCCACGCTGGTGGCACCCAGTGGGGTCGGCCGTTGGTCATGATGCAGTGCCGGTCGTTATGTTCGAAGTGGCGGTGGTGGTGTCCGCAGAGCAGGGTGCCGTCATCGACGCTGGTGCGCCCGCTGTGGCGGTGCTCGGTGAGGTGGTGGGTTTGGCACCAGGCTGGCGGGGCGTCGCAGCCGGGAAAGCTGCAGCCCAGATCCCGGGCGATGAGGGCGAGGCGTTGTTGTTCGGTGAAGATGCGTTGGGTGCTGGAGTAGGCGGTGATTGCTTTCGTTGTGGAGAGCAGCACGGCGATGATGCGGGTGTCGCCGCCGGCCCAGCGTTTCGCGAGGTGGGCGGGTACGAGGTAGCCGTGCGTGCCATCGCGGGCGGGGTCGCTGTGCCGGTGGTGGTGCTGCTGGTGGTGGTGTAGGTGTCGGCGTCCATGGTGAGCAGGATCGTGGTGCTGATGCCGCCGGCGTTGGGGAGTTGTTCGGCGCGTTCCACCATTGTGAGGATGTCGAGCAGCGCGTCGTGGCGGCGCTGCCCGGCGGTGCGGGTATCGCGCCCGCTCCCGTCACGCCCGCTCTCGTCACGGTCGGTGTCGGCGTGACTGGTGCTGTCGGCGGGTCGGGTGGGTCGGGGGCGGGTGAGGGCGTCGAGGTGGGTGTGCAGGTGTTCGGCGCATTCGGGGGTGAGGTCCCCGGACAGGTGCGCGGATCCGTCGGGGCGGCGGGTGCGGCGTAGGTCGCGGTGCTTGTCGCGGTAGGCGTG
>JBBQUT010000012.1:0-102371 GCA_038212215.1 Mycobacteriales bacterium | reverse complement strand
GCTCAGGCAAGTCGCGGACCAACACATTCGGCATGCTTACATCATGCAAGCAGACGGACGCGCCCGCAACCGACGCCGTTTGTGAGGCTGGGCTCGCATGCGCCGAGTTACGCACCGCTTTGCGAGCCAGTGGGCTCACTCCGCGTCGCGTGACCGTGCCCGCCCCCGACCGGTTCTCGTCCAAACTCCGTCCGTGACGCCCCGGCCGGATTTCCACTGCTCAACTCCTCCGCAATTCGCCCAGAGCCCCGCGATTGCTGACCTCCGCACGCCCGTGACGCCACCGGGCCGCACTCGTGTTCGTCCAGCGACCGTCCCACACGGTCCCCAGCGGGACACCAGCAGCGGCAGACCGGGGCTCATCGACGTTCGTCCAACCCCGTAATCTGGGGCCTGCAGCACTCCCCGCCCTCGTAGCTCAGGGGATAGAGCGCCGGACTCCTAAGCCGGGCGTCGCCAGTTCGATTCTGGCCGGGGGCACGCAGAAATCCATCGCATTCCCACCGAGCCGAACCGCCCCCGGCCGACTCGCAGCTTGACGAAATAGCTGCATGGGATGCCTCGATCTGCGATGAGCATGGCCGATACCTTCGCGGCTGCGACTTCTACTGGGACGAGTTCGGCGTCGTGGGTGAGGCGGACGGAAAGCTCAAGTACAAACCAGAAGTGGCCGCGGTCGCGATCATCGAGGAGCGGCAGCGACACCAGGAGCTGGAGGCGACCGGCTTGATCGTCGTGCGATGGGGCTGGGCTGACCTGCACGAATTCGGGGCAGTCAAGCAGCGGCTCGAAACGGCGTTTCGGCGTGGCGCTCGGCGGGCTCCCCGGAACGTCGGTGGGGCATCCTGCGTCCATCCGGGCGCCAAAACCCGTTCGGCGCACGCGCCGGGAAGCCGTTGTATCCCTAACAGCCGCTAGCGGAGGCTGTCAGCACGCGTTAGCGACCGCTGCACATGCAAACCAACCGTCAGGCGACCAACCCGAACCGCGGCGGACGCTCAGCCGTTCTTCTTGGCCCGCCCGCGCAGCTTCTCGCGGTCCTGGGACAGCAGCGCGACCTTGCGCATCCGCACCGCGGCAGGGGTCACCTCGACGCACTCGTCGTCCCGGCAAAATTCCAGCGCCTGCTCCAGCGAAAGGATCCGATGCGGGATCAACGGCACGAGCACGGCGTACCCCGTGGACGTCCGGGAAGCTCGACCTCGGGATGGTCGACGACTTCAATGCGAGAGCCGTCATGTCGCGGCTGATCTGCCAGAGTTCGCGTTCCGCGATGAGTCGGTCCGACTGCTGGGCGCGCAAGGTTGGATCCGCGAGCAGCGCTATAGGTCTTCATCCCGCGGCGCAGCTGAATCAGACCGTCCTGCTATCCAGACGTCACTGTCCAGCCATCTTCGCGACCATCGTCCGGTCGACACAGCGACTACAGGCGGCGACGCGCGGTCACACTCAGCACACTCTGACGAAGGCACATAACGGATGCCGGGCCTGTCGAAGCGGCCATCACCGCGGAGCGACACCGGCCACGAGCAGGGCGCCGTTCGATCCCTTGATTAGTCTGACGCCGCCATACCGGCAAACTGCCAGCGAGGCAGCAGCACCGGGCATCTCCGCGCCGGGCGTCCAAGAGAACACAACACTGCTGTCGACAGCACGAGATCGCCTGGCACCTTGTCGGTCTGTCACTGCGTCGCGACACCGTGACGCGCCGTGGTCATGCTTGCACGACGTTCGTTCCCGAGATCGTCACCGCGACCTTGGGCAGCGGACTGGGCGCCGGGCCGGAGATGACAGCGCCAGTGTCGGTGTTGAACACGGCCTCGTGGCACCCGCAATAAAGTGTGGATTTGGCGGGCGTGACCGTGCAGCCCTGGTGCGTGCAGATGGCACTAAACGCGACGACTTCGCCCTTTGTCGGCTGCGCGACGATGAGTTTGGCGCCGCCCTTGCCGGTGGCTGAGACCGCGCCGCCAACCGGCACGGCGGACAGCGCAGTGAGCACAGTGCCGGCGTTCGCCGCATTCGCGGTCGGGTCCGCAGCGGCGGAATCGCTCGCGTCGGCGGCTGTGGTTGATGGCGACACCGCGGTCGAATTCCCTGAGCACGCAGCGAGAAGGAGCCCTCCGGCGCCGAGTGATGCGGCGGCGAGGGCGTTGCGACGGGTGACGGTCATAGTTCCTGCTTTCGGGGTTGGGGTTTGGTGCTGGCGATCCCGCCCGAGGCGAGGAGCCGCGACGGCCGCGAGGTGGCGTAAGAACCAGACCCGGGCCGGTGTGTCGGCGGCCGAATCGGGGCAGCCTCCGAGGCATTCATTGACCGGCCACGCAACGGCAACTGCCAATGCCGTGGAGTGCGAGGCAGGAGGATTCGTCGCGATGCGTCACATGGCTGAGTTCGATCATGACGGCTCCAGCTAGCGCAAATGCCAGGGGTGCCGGCAGGAAGCATCGTGCTCGAAGGCCCGGCAGCGTGGCGGCCGAACCCGTCCGGACCGACTGCGATTCTCAGCCTCGTTTGCACGATATCCGGAACTGCCGGTTCGGGGAAAAGCACCGCGGTCCGACTAGTCAGGTACTAAGACCCTGTCAGCGTAGGGTCGGCAACCGCGTGTCCGCTCAGCTACGGCGAGATACGCTCGGCGTTTGAATCGGGAGATCGCTGATGCACACAACATTGCTGGTTCTGGCGGTGTTCGCGGCCTGCGTGGTGGAGTCGGTCGAGGCGTTGACGATCGTGCTCGCCGTGGGGGTGACCCGCGGCTGGCACGCAACGATGCGCGGGGTGGCCGCAGGGCTGATCGTGCTCGCCGCGCTGGTCGCGGCGCTCGGGCCGGCGCTGACCGTGATCCCCATCAACGCGCTGCGCCTGGTCGTCGGTGGCCTGTTGCTCGTCTTCGGGCTCGGCTGGCTGCGGAAGGCGATCCTGCGCGCGTCGGGGTTCAAGGGCCTGCACGATGAGGACGCGATCTACCAGCGGCAGCTTGCCGCGGCTGAACATGCCCGCCCCGGCGGCATCTTCGGCGACTCCTATGCCTTCACCCTCGCGTTCAAGGGGGTATTGCTGGAAGGGCTCGAGGTGGTGTTCATCGTGCTGAGCTTCGGCGCGAACCAGCACAGCATCCCGCTGGCCACCGTCGGCGCAGCAGCCGCGGTGATCCTGGTGGCCGTTGCCGGGCTGGCCCTGCGTGCCCCGCTGGCCCGCGTCCCCGAGAACACCCTCAAGTTCGCCGTCGGGGTCCTGCTGACTGCGTTCGGAACGTTTTGGGGCGTCGAAGGCGCCGACGGGCACTGGCCCGGTAGCGATGTGGCCTTGCTGCCCATCATCGGCGCGGTGCTCGCATTCGCCCTCGCCGCGGTCTGGCACCTGCGCCGCGTGCACAACAGGCAGACGGCCCGATCGCGCACCGACCCGACCCGGGCGACTGAGGCAACCTCAGGAAGCACCCGATGACGCGGGTCGCCGTGGCGCTGCGCGGCTTCGCCGCGTTCTGGTGGGACTTCATCGTCGGCGACGACTGGCGTATCGCGGCCGCCATCGTGATCGCCTTCGCCGCCACCGCCGCGGTCGCCACCACGTCCTTCCCGGCCTGGTGGATCGTGCCCCTCGCCGTGCTGATCACGCTGGCGCTATCACTGCGCAGCGCCGCCCGCGCCGCGCGCAACAACTGAGAGCGCCGAGGCGGAGCACACCAGCCGACTCGAAGGGTTGCTCGAGTCGGCCGCGTCATCGCCGCCTTCACTGTTGTCACCGCGACGCGAATGAAGAGTTAGTTTCCGTCAACGTCGCGTCTCCGGAACTCGCCGCAGCGAGTCATTTGGGTGCGCGGACGGGTACCGTGTGTCGTCATGGTTGCCAGCGGCACGGGCCCCGCGCGCGTCCGATTACCGCAACTCGCCGACGAGGTATTCCTGTGCGATACCGGCCTGGAGACTGACCTGATCTTTCACCATGGCATTGACTTGCCAGAGTTTGCGGCGTTCCCGCTGCTCGCTGATCCGCGCGGCCGCGAGACGCTGGAGCGGTATTTCCGCGCGCATTCGGCCATCGCCGTGGATAAGCATGTCGGATTCATCTTCGAGACTGCGACCTGGCGCGCGAATCGCGACTGGGGTGAGCGGGTGGGATACCGCCCGGACGCCCTCGTCGCGGTAAATCGCGACGCCGTCGCCATGCTGAGGGGACTGGCCGAGACGGTCACTGCAGCCGGGCTTCCAGCGGTGATAAGTGGCTGCCTCGGCCCGCGCGAGGACGGCTATCGTCCGGCCACCCAGATGCGCGCCGACGAGGCCCGCGAATACCACCGCCATCAGATCGAGGCGCTGTACGCAGGCGGGGCAGAGATGGTGTCGGCGCTGACGCTCACCTATCCGGCCGAGGGAGTCGGCATCGTCCAGGCTGCCGTCGATACCGGCGTGCCGGCCGCGGTGTCGTTCACGCTCGAGACCGACGGACGGCTGCCGGACGGGACGACGCTGCGCGACGCCATCGCAGCCGTGGACGAGGTCACCGACCAGGCGGCGGCCTACTTCGGAATCAACTGCGCGCATCCCGACCACATTCGTCCAGCGCTGGAGCCGGGCGCGGCGTGGATGTCGCGGCTGCGCGCCCTGCGCGCCAATGCGTCGCGCCGCTCCCACGCCGAGTTGGACGAGTCCGCCGACCTGGACGACGGTGACCCCGACGAACTGGGCCGGCAATACCGCGAGCTGCGCACCGCCGCGCAGGGGCTGACGATTCTCGGCGGGTGCTGCGGTACGGATGTGCGCCACCTGCAGGCGATCGCCGCGTCCTGTGTCGAAAGCCGCGCGCTATGAACCGCGGCACGAACGGAATCGTCGCGAAGGCGTGACTTATGTGGCGAGGTCTGCGATGAGCTTGTCCAGCGCCTGGTGCCAGGTCATCGACGCGGTGATGTAGCTCGTCCTGCCTCCTGCGGTCACCGTCCACGCTTGCGCGCCAAGCCGGTACGGATCGTTCTGGCCGAGCGGGTCAATGCGGATCGGCAGCTGAGGGTCCCTCTGGTCCACAGCCTCGCGGGCCAAATCTGCGACGTCACCGTCATGAAGACTCATTGCGCCATCTCACCACTATCCGTATCCGCAGTCCGTGAGCTGTCAATCTCGACGCGCCTTTACAGTCAGCACGGTGAGCAAGGAACGCGGGCGGAGAGCGATTGCGACCAATCGCAAGGCGCGGCATCTCTACGTGGTGCTGGGCACCGTCGAGGCGGGCATCGTGTTGGTGGGCAACGAAGTGAAGAGTCTGCGGCTCGGGCGGGCCTCGCTGATCGACGCATTCGCGACGGTTGATGATCACGAGGTGTGGATGTACAACCTGCACATCGCCGAGTACGCCATGGGCAGCTGGACGAATCACGCCGTCCGCCGCAAGCGCAAGCTGCTCTTGCACCGATCCGAGATTCTGAAATGGGAGCTACGGGTGCGTGACAGCGGCCTGTCGATAGTGCCGCTCTCGATGTACTTCAGCGACGGGCGGGTGAAAGTCGAACTCGCCTTGGTAAAGGGCAAGAAGACGTGGGACAAGCGCCACGACCTCGCCGAGCGCGACGCTCGGCGCGAGATCGAACGCGGCCTGTCCAACCACATCAAGGGCCGAGTGCGGATCTGACCCGCGGTCGGTTACCTCGATTGTTTCGCCGTGCTCGACGAGCATTCGCGAAACTCAGAATTGCACGCCGCGAGAAAGCGCCCCGTCCACCAAGATGTTGGCGCCGCTGGTACGGCTCGACGCCGGGCTGGCGACGAAGACGACGGTGCGGGCGATTTCCTCCGGCGTGGCCATCCGCTTGGTCGGATTCAGCGCTACAGCTGTCGCAAAGAAGTCCGGGTTTCCCTTCTCGATCGACTCCCACACTCCGCCTGGGAAATAGACGTTGCCCGGCGACACGGAATTGGCCCTGATTCCGTCACTCGCGAGTTGGTTGGCGATGCCCTGAACGTAGTGGATCAGCGCGGCCTTGATCGTTCCGTACGGCCCGGCAGCAAAGTCGACCTCGCGTCCGGACACGCTCGACACCGCGACGATGGACGCGGCGGTGCTCGCGCGAAGGTAGGGCAACGCGGCGTTCACGAGCCGCACCGCACCCATCAGGTCCACCTCGAAGGACGCATTCCAATTCTCCGGCGTGTCCGGGATCGCGAGCGCGCTGACGTTCGATACGACGATGTCGATGCCGCCGAGCTGATCCGCTGCGGCATCGACCCAGGCAGTCAGCGCCGCGGCGTCCGAAACGTCGAGTGGCGACCCGAACACCCGCGTTCCGCCGGCTGCGAGTTCGTCCTGCGCGGCCTTCACCGCATGCTCATCGCGGGCGCAGAATGCGACGTCGACACCCTCGGCGACGAAGGTTTCTACGATCGCGCGGCCGATGCCCCGAGTACCGCCGGTAACGAGGGCACGCAGCCCAGCGAGTCGCAAATCCATGACGATTGATCTCCTTTGAATGCGGGGAATTCAGCCAGCTAACAGGTGCGCTGCGCGCGCTCGAAGATCCTTATGCAGACCGTCGAACGCCTCGGCCTTCGGCAGCAGTGATTTGCGTGCTTTGGACACGACGCTGTAGTTGGCGTCGACCACGTTGGCCAGCGGAACCTCCGAGATTTGCGACAGCAGCTGGTAGGCGTCCATGCTGTGCAGCCCGAACAACTCGATGAGCCACGCGATCATCTCGACCTGTGACACCCGCCAGGCGTCTTCCAGCGGCCTGGTGGAGCCGATGGTGATCCAGTGTTCGTCGTCCTCGAGGCGAGGCCAACCGGGCGCGCCACCTTTGACCAACTCGACGATCAAGGTCGAGATCATCGCGCCCTCGACGGCCGTCCCACACGATTCGCCCTCGCCCTGGCGGTAGTGCCCGTCACCGATCGAGAACAACGCACCTTCGACGTTGACGCTGAGGTAGCAGGTAACTCCGGCGCGCATCTGCGGGGTGTCCATGTTGCCGCCGAACCTGTCCGGGACGAGCGAGCTGCGCACCTCGTTACCGGCCGGGGCGACACCGACGGTACCGAGCATCGGCTCCAGCGGCAGTTCGATGCGGAGATCACTGTGCCGGGCCGCGAACTCGACGGTGCGCTTCGCGGCGTCCAGATGATAAATCCAGGTCGTGTCGGGCAGTGCCGCCTGCAGCATCGCCGTGCGGTCGGTACTCGTGAGACCACCGAAGAAGGGGATGGCCGCAGACGCGCCCCAGTCGCGTGCGGGTTCCAAGCTCACCAGATGGAGGGCCAACGCGTCGCCGGGCTCGGCGCCCTCGACGTAGAAAGGACCGGTCTGCGGATTCACATAGCGCAGATCGACCCTTTCGCTGGACAGGTCTGCGGTGCTGCGCAGCGCGCTGCAGAACGCGTCGTCGGACCAGAGCCGCAGCACCGTACCGGGGGCGATGCGGCGCACCGGCGCGACGCCGCCGAAAGTGAACGCGTACTGCTCAAATGTGGGCGTGAACTCGACGACGTCCACTCCGGCTGTGTGCCGGGTCGTGAACCGGCCACGCTGCGGGCCGACGTACGCGGTTCCCTCGACGTCGGTCCTCGCTGTAGCTTGTGCGATCGGCTGTTGGCTCGGCATCTGTTAGACCGTAGTCGTCGCCGCAAGCACTGCGTGCAGCGCGCGGTCCTGGTCCGTTTCCGACCCACCCAAGCTCAGGGTGGGTCGAGTTTTAGCGACCCATGCCCGCTTCGACCTTTATGAGTTTCAACGCCTTGGTGAACTTGACTGTCACCTCGGTGCCGCCCGCCTTGGTCATATGGACCTCGTAGGCAGCGTCACCGGAGTCGGTTTCCACTCGATAGACGGTGCCCCCAGGCACGGCCTTCAGGGCCGCCGCCTTCAGGGTGGCCGCGGTAGAAGCGCTCAGCGCCTTCTCGTCGCCGCGAACGGGTCTGGGCCCCCTGTGGTCGCCTCGCGGGTCGCCCAGCGGGCCGTCATGGTCGCCGTCGAAGCCGCGTCCCGGCCCTTCGCCGGCGCGGTCAGGGCTGGAAGGCGCTGCGGTCGAGGCCGGACTCGACGGGGACCCAGAGGTGGTTTGCGCCCCTGCCCCGATCGCGCTCGCGCCGATCACCCCGACGGCCAGCCCGGCGCCGACCAGGGCGATCTTGATGCCAACGGTGGACAAGAGGTGTTTCATGCGATAGCTCCTCGGATATCCGACGCCACAAACTGCGTCGGTGCACGATGCCCATCGAGCATGAACCGACCGTCGTCATGGGTGCCTCATCCCAGGATCAAGTCGAGCCCAAGATGAGGTAGGAGCGCGTCGTGGCCCAGCTGTGAAAAGTCTGAGCCGGGGCAGTCAGCTGACTGCCACGACAGTGACTGTCATGCTCCGCCGAGCCGCAGTCGTATAGGTCACGGTGGAGCCGGATGCCGCACCACGCAACGCCTTGCCGAACGGACTGCCGGGCGTGATGACCTCGAGACCGCCAACGGCCTGCTCGACCGACGCGTACAGGAAGGTCTCGGGTCCGTCACCGAAGTCGACGGTGACGACGTCCCCTACGCTCACGCCGCTCCCGCCGCTGCGCGGCAGTTCCCCGACGCTCAGCTCCACCTCGAGGTCAGCAATGCGCTGCTGCAGCATTGCGAAGCGGACGTTCGCGTCGACGTTCGTGGCGCGATCGGCCGCATCGCCGGAGCTGTCACTGACCAGCTCGCGGCGCGCCTGCTCGCGCTCGGCGTACAGCTCGTGCAACCGCGCCGTCAGTACGTCCTGGCGCGTGGACGATGTGGTGCTGGCAGTCATGGATTCTCAAGTCCTTTTTTTCATGTTGGCGGGCCCCGGTCCGGTAGGCCCGCGCAGGTGTCCGTGTTCACCTGGCAACCGCGCGGACGTCTCTGGTATGCCCGCATCCACCTGCCAATTCGCAGTGACTCGCATCACCGCTGCGTGCGGGCACGCTATGTTCGGGCGCGGCCAGTTTGTGCCACCCATGCCCCGACAGATGGAGAGCTTGTTATGGATATGCAACGAACGCGCCGGTTCGCGCCGATGGTCTACGGCATCGTCGTGATCGCGGCATTCCTGATATTGCCGGGCGCGGCGGCGGTGACCGTGACGATCATCGGCGCACTGCTACTCGGTCTGTTCTACGCCGTCGGGACGGGCTCGCTGAGCAATAAGTCCGGCGGCAGGAATCGCCACCGCAATCGGCGCTGATCTCCACCCCCGCCGCGCCTACCCATGGAACAGGCGCGGCGGCATCAAATCAGGCGGAAGGCGCCTTCGCTCCGACGTTGTTGTCCGCCGGCAACGCCCGGTGCTCGGCCAGCACCTCACTCACCCGGCCGTGCTGCGTGGTGAAGTAGTACACGGCACCGAGGCCGATGACACCTCCCACGAACACGAAGGCGCCCCACTGGAAGTACCAGTGGTCGGCGCCGTACACATCGGGACGCGGCCACGCCAGGTTGATCACGACCAGCGTCTGGAAAATGACAGCCACCACGTTGACGGCGAGACCCGCGCCGTGCATCGAGAAATACGGTCCGTGGTTCGCACGGGGCCACTCCCCACGCACGCGCTTGATCAACAGTGGCACCGTCACGCACATGTAGGCGAGGTAGAACATGATGATCGCGACCGAAGTCAGCACCAGGAAGACCCGCTGATTGCCTATGTTGACGAGCAGCAGGACGATTGTGAGCGCACCTATGACGATGGCCGGCACGATCGGCGTCCGCGACTTGCCAGAAACACGAGCCACGGACGAGCCGAACGGGAGCCGGCCGTCGCGGGCCATCGTGAACATGATCCGGATGCCCGCCGTATGCACGGCGAGGGCGCACACGGTGATCGCGATTGCCGAACAGAGCAGGAAAATGTTGCCGAGTGTGCTGCCGAGCACGGTTTTAACAATGTAGGGCAACCCGCCGGCATCAATCGCCGCGATCTGCTTGGCGCTGAAAATGTCCGGCGCCGCCATCATTGCGACCAGCATCAGCGCAGCGCCGAGCACGGCAGCGGCGAGGACAGCGCGCAAGATTCCGCCCGGCGCGTACTTGCGCGGGTTGTTGGTCTCCTCGGCCAGCGAACCGGCGGTGTCGAAGCCGTAGAAGATGTAGGCACTCGTCAGCGAGGCGATGAGAAAGGCGCCGAAGTAACCCCAACTTCGGCCGTCGCCCGTGCCAATGGTGTGCATGACAACACCGGGTCCCCGCTTGATGTGGAAGGCAAGGAAGATGACGAGCAGCGTGGCGCCGACCAATTCGACCATGACGCCGACATTGTTGATCATCGCCATTAGTTTGACGCCGATCATGTTGATGACGGTCGTGAAGATGACGAGCAACAATGCAAGCACGACGGCATTCTTCGCGCCGCCCGGAGTGGTGTAGAGGCCGATGTCCGCATTCGTGCCAACGATCTGGAACTTGTCCGAAATCTGCGGGAGGATCACCTGGTAGGCGACTGCGACGGCGGCGACCGTCACGATCGCTCCGATCAAGATGATCCACCCTGCCATCCA
The DNA here is from genome assembly GCA_038212215.1 of Mycobacteriales bacterium. Taxonomy (GTDB): domain Bacteria; phylum Actinomycetota; class Actinomycetes; order Mycobacteriales; family Jatrophihabitantaceae; genus JALZAI01. Next base: position 91,884 of record JBBQUT010000012.1, on the reverse strand, counting down.
AGACGTCAGCGGGCGGGCGATCTGCTTGGACCACTGGTAAACGCTGCCAGCCAGCGGAAACTGACCCGCCATCTCGGCGAAGCACATGGCAACGAGGAACTGTCCGACAAACACGATCGGGAAGGTCCACCAGAAAGCGGGTCCGCCGAAAAGGAAGCCGAAACCGAAAAGTTGGAAGATGCCGGTCAGGATCGACAGGTAACTGAACCCGGCGGCGAATGTGGAGAATTTACCGAGCGAGCGGTCGAGCTCCTGTTTGTAGCCGAAGCTCGCGAGTTCATCGTGGTCGGAATGTAGAGATGTCATGGATAACCCCTGATGTTGGAGTGAACTGACGGTCGGCTAGCGGGCGAACCAGTACTCAGGACGCGGATCGATGTTGTGCCAGATGTGCTTTATTTCGCGGTATTCCTCGAGCCCGGTCGGGCCGAGTTCGCGGCCATTTCCGGATCGCTTGAAGCCACCCCATTCGGCCTGCGGCACGTAGGGGTGGTAGTCGTTGATCCAGATCGTGCCGTGGCGCAGCCGGCCTGCGACTCGCTGCGCCTTGCCGGCGTCCTGGGTCCAGACCGCGCCGGCCAAGCCATAGTCGGTGTCGTTGGCGATGCGCACTGCTTCGTCCTCGTCCCGGAATGTCTCGACTGTCAAGACCGGACCAAAGGACTCGTCCTGGACGACGGACATGGCGCTGTGGCACTGGTCGAGGATCGTCGGGCGGTAGTAGCAGCCCTGCGCCAAGTCCGGTTCGCTCGGGCGGGCGCCACCGCAGCGCAGCACCGCGCCTTCCGCGAGCCCGGCGGCAACGTAAGCCTCGACCTTGTCGCGATGCGCGTGCGAGGTCAGCGGACCGGTCTCCGCGGTGGCGTCATCCGGGCCACCGAGGCGGATCCGCTCGGCGCGGCGAACCAACTCGTCCACGAATCGATCGTGTAGCGACTCCTCGACCACCAGCCGCGCGCCGGCCGAGCACACCTGGCCGGAATGCAGGAATATCGCGGTGAGCGCAAAATCCACCGCTGTCTCGAAGTCGGCGTCGGCGAAGACGACGTTCGGGTTCTTGCCGCCGAGTTCGAGCGCGACCCGCTTGACGCTCGCGGCCGCGGCCGCGGCGATTCGTTGACCAGTCTGCAAACCGCCGGTGAACGAGATCATGTCGACCCGCGGATCGTCGGCCAGCGGGGCCCCCGCGACCGCGCCGGCTCCGAGGATCAAGTTGGCCACCCCGTCGGGCAGTCCCAACTCTTGCAACGCCTTCATCAACAAGATCGCCGTGGACGGGGTCAGCTCGCTCGGCTTGAGCACGAACGTGTTCCCGGCGAGCAAGGCTGGCGCGAACTTCCAGGACGCCTGCAGCAGCGGGTAGTTCCACGGTGTGATCAGCGCGCAGACCCCGAGCGGTTCGTGGACGATCCGGCTGATCGCATTCGTGCGTCCGGTATCCACGACCCGGCCGGCGTCAGTGCCGCCGATGCCGGCGTAGTAGCGGATGCAGGCGGTCACGTCGGCCATGTCGAACTCGGCCTCGACCATCCGCTTGCCGGTGTCCATGGCTTCCGCGCGCGCGAAACTCTTAGCGTCGCGCTCGATGATGTCGGCGAGACCGAAGAGCAGGTCGGCGCGCGCCCGCTCTGTTGTGGCGCGCCATGGACCTGCGTCGAACGCCTCACGGGCCGCGGCGACAGCGGCGCGAGCATCGTCGGCAGTGGCTTCGGCCACAGTTGCGACGAGCGCGCCGTCGGCCGGGCAGCGGATCTCGCGCACCCCGGCGTCGCTCGCGGGGCGCCAGACGCCGCCGATGAAGAGCTGGCTCATGGGTGGTGCCTCACGCAGTGCGGCTTGTTCGCACGGCTTGCCCCGCTCATGTCATGCCCTCGGCGCGATTGCTGGGCTGGTGCCGGTAGAACTCGACGTTCATCGCAGCGAGCGGCGTGTTACCGAGGATCAGATCGGCGGCCTTCTCAGCCACCATCATCACCGGCGCGTAGATGTTGCCGTTGGTGACGTAGGGCATGACGGACGCATCGACGACCTTCAACCCGTCCAGACCATGCACTCCCATCGTCAGCGGGTCGACGACGGACATCGGGTCGGTACCCATCTTGGCGGTGCAGGACGGGTGCAGCGCTGTCTCGCCGTCTTTGGCCACCCAGTCCATGATTTGCTGGTCGGTCTCGACCGACGGGCCGGGCGAGGTCTCGCCGCCGTTGTACGGATCCATCGCCGGCTGGCTGAGAATGTTGCGGGCCACGTGAATCGCCTCGACCCACTCGCGACGATCCTGCTCCGTGGACAGGTAGTTGAAGCGCAGCGCCGGGTGCTCGCGCGGATCCCTGCTCTTGATCTTGACTGAGCCCCGGGCATCGGAGTACATCGGGCCGATGTGGACCTGGTACCCGTCGCCGGACGCCGGGGCCGAACCGTCGTAGCGCACCGCGATCGGGAGGAAGTGAAACATCAGATTCGGGTAGGCGACCTCGTCGTTGCTTCGCGCAAAGCCGCCGCCCTCGAAGTGGTTCGTGGCGCCGGGGCCGCGGCGCAGGAACAGCCATTGCGCACCGATCGTCGGCCGGTAGCGCAGTTTCATGTATTTCTGCATCGACACCGGCTGGAGGCACTTGTACTGGATGTACACCTCGAGATGGTCCTGCAGGTTCTCGCCGACGCCGGGCAGATCCTGGCGCACGGAGATGCCCTGCAACGCGAGTTCCGCGCCGTTGCCAACCCCGGACAGCTGCAACAACTGCGGGGTGTTGATCGCTCCGCCGCACAAGACAACCGTGCCGGCGTTCGCCACCAGCGTGCTCTTGCCCCGACCTCGCTCGTACTCGACCCCGGTGGCGCGCGTCCCGTCGAAGATCACTCGGGTGACGAGAGCTCCGGTGATCAGATCGAGGTTCTTGCGGCCGAGCACAGGGTGCAGATAGGCGCGGGCTGCGGACCAGCGCCGTCCCCGCTTGATGTTGCGGTCGAACTTGGCGAAGCCTTCCTGCCGGTAGCCGTTCACGTCATCGGTACGCGGATAGCCTGCTTCGACGGTCGCGTCGAAAAATGCCTGGAACAGCGGATTCGTGGCCGGGCCACGCTCCAGGGTGAGCGGGCCGTCGTGGCCACGGAACTTGTCATCGGCGGAGGCTGCGCGGCAGTCCTCCATCCGGTTGAAGTACGGCAGGCAGTGCGCGTAGTCCCAGCTCTGCATGCCGGGGTCCGCGCCCCACCGCTCGTAGTCCATCGGGTTGCCGCGCTGGAAGATCATCCCGTTGATGCTGCTCGACCCACCGAGCACCTTGCCGCGGGCGTGGTAAACGCGCCGACCGTTCATGAACGGCTCTGGCTCGGACTCGTACTTCCAGTCGTAGAAACGGCTTCCGATGGGGAACGTGAGCGCGGCGGGCATGTGGATGAACACGTCCCACCGTGAATCGCGTCGACCGGCTTCGAGCACGAGCACTCGGTTGCCAGGGTCTGCTGACAACCGGTTCGCGAGCGCACAGCCTGCCGAGCCGCCGCCGACGATCACGAAATCGTAGCGATCTGCCGTCATGATTTCCCCCTACGCGCGCCGTGAGGTGGACATATTCTGGCGGGGTTCGCTGAATTTAGCTGTCCCGACATTGCGGAGGGAACAGCTCGCGAGGTCCTTGGCCGGATTATGGGTGTGCTGTCGGCAACTTAGACCAACGTTGGGTCGGCTGTCATGAAATCCGGCCGATTGTTTTCGTGCCCAAGGAGTGGATCACTGCAAATCCGGCGAAAACTCTCTGCCGCCGGCGCGCGCACTCAGCCGCCCGTTCGAATGACGGTCGTCGACTTGATTTGGGAAGCACAGAGCCGGGCGGTGCGTCAGCACCGCCCGGCTCTGCTCGGACTTCGATCGTGTTAGTCAGGCGTCCTTGCGCTGCGCCTTCTTGGCATCGGCAAGCTCGCCGAGCCGGTCGGCGTCGCCGCGCCGCGCATTGGCTTCGGACTGATGCTGCGCCGCGGTGTGCAATTGCGCCTTCGCCTGCTCGCGCGCCCGGTTTTCACGAGCCTCGGTGACCGCTTCGGTCTGCTCGAGGTTCTGCCGGATCGTCGCGACCTTCTGGTTCGCGCGCGCACCGGTCTGCTGCTTGGCCTTGGCAGCCTGCGTACGCGCCTTGCTCGCGGCGCCCCGCTTGCCGTCAGCTGCGGTCTTCGCCGCGTCGCGCAGGCCGGCGGCCGCACGATCCTGCGCCTCCTCGCGCTTGTGCTCCGCGTTCTGCTCGGCCTCTCGCGCGGTCTCGCGTGCCGTTCGGCGGCGAGCCGCGGCGTCCTGCTCGAGATCGACGGCGCGGGCGAGCTGGCCGGCCCGGTCCATCCGCTCGGTGCCCTGCTGCTTGAGGCCGGTGTCCTTCAGCAGCCGTCCCGCCATCAGATCCAGTGAACCGAACGCGCGGTCGAAGGCGAGCCGACGGGGCGAGTCGTCGGCAAGACGATGCATTACTTTGATGTCAAAGATCGCCAGCGGGGTGCGGGCGAGCTGGTAGGGCAAGGTGATGACGCTTCGTGCTGGCATGTTGTTGCTCCTTCAGTTGGTGTGGGCTTCGTCGCGTAGCTCTGCTGCCCGGCGCTCGTCGGCGGCCGCTTCGGCCTCCAACTGGTGCCGGTCGCGTGCCGCGGCGATCTCATCGGCGGTGGCGTCGGCGCGCAGTTCGCGGGCCTCTGCAGCACCTTCGCGGGCTACCTGGCTGGCCTCGGCTTCGGCGCGGGTGCGGTCAGTCTGCTCCTGCACGCGGGCCTGGGCCTCCGCGTTCGCCTTCTCGGCATTAGCCTGCGCCACGACGGCTTGCTCACGCTGACCGGCGTCGGCATAGGCGGCATGCCGAGTTTCGGTGGCGCTCTGCTGCTCGCTGCGTAGCTCCTGCACGGTGTCTGCGCGGCTGGCGTCGGCGACAGCCTCGCGCGCGTCAGCCTCCTTACGTGCCTTCGCGTCAGCCTGCTGCAGCTGACCCTCTTGGGCCAGATCGTCGTTGCCGGTCATCGCGCCGGCGACCTCTTTGGCCTTGCCGGTAACGGTGTCGAGCAGACCCTTACGGGCCTCTGCTGCTTTGTCCTGCGATGCCATCGAGTAGTTCTCCTAGGTAAGCGGTGTCACGGGTGTGCGTTGGGATCTGAATCGCGTGCACCTAATGGCTACCCACCGGTAGGCCCCGTTTCCCCACCTTCGTGACGACCCGCACAGCGATGTCAGTGGGGTCATTGTCAGCGTCAGTTTCAGCGTCAGTTTCAGCGGCAATTGTTCAGCGTCAGGATGCGCTCGACAGGAGCCGCCGCACGATTAAGGCGACGGTGCCGCGATCGAAGCGACCAGCACCTAAGCCGACCTCCACAAATGCGTCGAAAGTCGACTGTGAGTCCCGCGCCACCGCGATCCCGACATCGAGAAGGGACGGCCAGCGCCCGAGCCAGGCCAGCCCGTCGGTCTGGCGCAGGTGCGCGCCGAGCGCGGCACGCAAGGCGCGGCGGTAAGCGCGCGCCGGGTCGAGCGCTCCGGCCGCGGCGGCTCCCGCGAGCGATCCGGACAGCACCGCGTAGAAAATTCCCTCGCCGGTCAGCGGATTGATCAACGAGGCGGCATCACCGGCCAACAAGATGCGACCAAGACCGACGTCCGGACGCCCGGTGGAGAGCGGCAGACGGTGCCCGCGCAACGACTGCGGGCGCACGTCGGGCAGCAGCTCGTGCAGGCGCTGCACCAGCTGCGCCCGCGACGGCGGGGCACCCTTGAGCAGCTCCCCGTAGCCGACGTTGGCGCGTCCGTCCCCGATCGGGAAGACCCACGCGTAGGCCGGCCAGTGCGACTTCGTCATCGTGAGCAACTGCTCGCCGGGTGTCCGTTCGGTGACGGGAGCGTAGCCGCGCAACGCGAGCGCCACCGAGCCCGGCCGTGGCGGCCGGGCGCCACTGATCCGGCGCAGGGCCGACTCCGCGCCATCTGCCCCGATCACGATCCGCGCCCGCACCGCGCCGTCGAGCAGCACGCCGTCCACGAGCTCTTCGGCGCTGCGCACGCGCCGATGTTGCAGCACCGCTCCAGCAGCCGTCGCCTCTTGCACCAGCAAGTGGTCGAACTGGACGCGCGGCACGACATGGACGGGGCGAGCCAGCGAGCGCGCCGCTTCGACACCGCGGGGCGAACGCAGCCGCAGTCGGGTGATCGGCGTGGTGCCGGCGACGAGCCGGGCGGTATCGACGCCCAACCCAGCTAGCACGTCCAGGGCGTGCACGGCGATGCCGTCGCCACACACCTTGTCCCGCGGGAACTGCGCCGCGTCCAGGAGCAGCACCCGCGCCGTGGGGCGCGCCCGCCGTGCAGCGATCGCGGCGGCGGCTCCGGCCGGACCGGCGCCCACGACAGCGACGTCCCACGTGTCATCGCCGGCCACGGGTCAGCGGGCCAACTGGCCGACGGCGAGCGAGAACAGCGCCGGTGCCCGAGCGGCGAGCGGCACGACGTGTCGAGCCGTCGCCGGACGTCCACGAGCCCAGAGCAAGCCGGACGTGATCCAGCGCGAGCGGCGCGACGCCCGCGCCCAGGCCCGCTCGTACAGCTCGGGGCGCCCGCGCTCGAGGCAGTCGACGAGAGCTTCGGCCGCGGCGAAAGACACCGCAAGACCCTCACCGGTGAGCGCGTCGACATAACCCGCCGCGTCCCCGACGAGAAGCACCCGGCCGGCCACGCGCGCCCGCGCACCCTGCCGCAGCGGTCCGGCGCCGCGCACCGACGAGACCGCTTCGGCACCGGCGAGCCGCGTGACAAGGTCGGGGAACGCCGCGAGCTGCTGATCGAAGCCGCCGCGCGCGTAGGAAAGCAGCGCAACACCTACGAGATTCGGGCCCACTGGGGTGACGTAGGCCTCGCACTGCTCGGCCCAGCTCACCTCGACGTAGTCGGAGAACGGCGCCATCGCGAAGTGCCGGCGCTGGCCCCACCGCGAGCGGCCGGGGCGCTGGCCGGCCAGCCCGAGCGACGCCCGCAGCGGGGAATGCAGCCCGTCCGCCGCGACGAGATAGCGCGCCCGCAAGCCCGCAGCTTCGACATAATCCGGGCATTGGACGACCCCGTCGACACGGCGCTCGAGCACCGGGACGCGGGCGGACTCGGCCGCGGCCCGCAGCGCAGCGTGCAGATCCGTGCGGCGCACCCCCCGCCCAGGGTTGGCTCGGAACCGGGCCTGCGCAGCCAAGGCGCCCTGCCGGTAGGTGATGCCACGGATGTCGTGGCCGGGCGGATCGACACCGAGGCGGTGCAGGGCACGCAGCGCGCCGGGCATGAGCCCTTCGCCGCATGCCTTGTCGACGGCGCCACCTCGCTTTTCGCAAACGACGACGTCCAAACCCGCGCGTTTCGCGCCAAGGGCGACAGCGAGCCCAGCCGGCCCGCCGCCCACCACTACGACGTCATGCATGAACGACCTGCAGCGCCTCATTCTCGGCGCGGATCCGGACGCTCAGCAGGCCCGCGTTCAGCACTGTGAACACCGCAGCGGTGATCCAGGCGCCGTGCACGAGCGGCAACGCGAAGCCCTCCACGACCACGGCGACATAGTTCGGGTGTTCGAAGAACCGGTACGGGCCACCGGTCACGCGCGCCATGCCTGGGACGACGACGATTCGGGTGTTCCATTGGTGGCCGAGTGTGCGGATGCACCACCACCGAAGCGCCTGCGAAGCGAGTACGAGCGCCAGCATCGCCACGCCGAGCGCGGGAACGAAGTGCCGGTCGCCGAGCCATACCTCGACAAGGCAGCCGGCGAGCAGGCCGGTGTGCAGCACGACCATGAACGGGTAGTGCGCGAAGCCGGACTCGCGGCCCCCGCGCGCCAGGCTCCAGGTGAGGTTGCGCTTGGCGACGACCAGTTCGGCGAGCCGTTCCAGTGCTACCAGCGCGACCAGCACCGAGTACCAGGCCGCACTCACCATCGCAGCAGCACCAGTTCCGCGCAGAACCCAGGACCCATCGCCATGAGCACGCCCCAGTCCCCAGGGTCGGCCGGCCGCTCGCGCAGCGTGTCTTGCAGGACGTGCAGCACCGAGGCCGAGGACAGGTTGCCGACGCGGTTCAGCGAGCGCCAGGTCATCGCCAGGTCGTCTTCGTCCAGTTCGAGCGCCGACTGGATCGCCTCGATGACCTTGGGACCGCCGGGGTGACAGATCCAGCGGGAGATGTCACCGATTACCAGGTCGTTGGCCTTCAGGAAGTGCGAGACGTCGTCAGCTAGGTAGGTCTGCACCAATTCTGGTACCTCCGCACCGAGCACGATCTTCATCCCGGTGCTTCCGACGTCCCAACCCATCGCCCGTTCGGTGTCGGGATAGAGATGACTGCAGGTGTCCACGACACGGGGTCCGACCGTCGTGCCGGGACGGTCCGGTCCGACGGCGACCACGGCCGCGCCGCCGTCGCCGAATAACCCGGAGGCGACCATGTTCGCCGCGCTGCGATCGTTACGCTGCACCGTCAGCGAACACAGCTCGACCGCCACGAGCACGCCGACCGCGGCCGGGTCGCCGCGCAGGAAGTCATGCAGTCGCGCGATCCCCGCCGCCCCGGCAAGGCAGCCGAGGCCCATCAGCGGGACGCGTTTCACGTCTGGCCGGAGGCCGATCCGGGCTGCGATCCGCGCCTCGAGGGACGGAACGGCGATGCCGGTCACGGTGGTCGACATGATCAGGTCGACCTCGTCGGCGGACACGCCCGCGTCCTCGAGTGCCCCGAGCACCGCCTCGGCGCCGAGTTCCACCGCAACCTCGATGAACGCATCGTTGAAGTCGGTGAACCCGACGAGCTCGCTGTAGCGCTCGATCGGCAGGGCCAGGTGGCGGGTCGCAACGCGCGCGCTGTCGTGTAGGCGGCGCACCAGCGCATGCGAGGTGCGATCAGGAACGCACAGGTCGGCGAACAATTCGGTCAGCTGCTGTTGCGGATAGCGGTGCGGCGGCAAGACGCCACGCACAGCGGCGAGAGTGGTCACCTCACTAACTTACGGATCAGACTTACAGTTCGGGCATGAACGAGATGACCAGTGTGGTCCGGCGCGGGGGCCTTGTGCGCGGGCTCGCCGGGGCATGCCACCCGGTGCCGACTGTCGCTGTGACGACCGTCTCGATGCTGCTCGCGGCCGGGGTGGGCCTCTCTGCCGGACGTGTCGCGCTGCTGGGGGCGGCCGTGCTCACCGGGCAATTGTCGATCGGCTGGTCGAACGACCGCATCGACGCCGCGCGCGACATCGCGTCCGCCCGCTCCGATAAGCCGCTCGCCACCGGCCGGGTGCCACTCGACGCCGTCGCCGTCGCCGCTGGCTCGGCGCTGCTCGCGACAGTCGGGTTTTCCGTGCCGCTCGGCGTCCCCGCGGCGCTGGCGCTGCTGACACTTGTCGCGGCGGGCTGGGCTTACAACCTCGGCCTCAAGGCGACCTGGCTGTCCGGCGCTACGTACCTGCTGGGTTTCGGCGCACTTCCCGCGGCCGCATACCTGGCCCGACCCGGCCATCCGTGGCCGCCGTGGTGGGTGCCGGTTGCCGGAGCGCTGCTGGGCCTCGGCGCGCATTTCGCCAACGTGCTGCCTGACCTGCGCGAGGACGCGGCTGCCGGAATCCGCGGCCTGCCGCACCGGCTCGGGCCGCGGGCGGGCGTGATCGTGATGGCGGGGACCCTCGCCGCCGCCGCGGTGGTGCTGGGGTTCGGTCCTGCGCAACGCTCGGTGCCGATAGCGCTTGGCGCCGCACTGCTCGGCGTTGCTGGTGCGCTCGCGGTCGCCACCGTGGCCACGCGCGCACCGACGAGCCCCGCCGCGTTCCGGATCACCCTGGTCGTAGCGCTGCTCGACGTCGCGTTGCTGATCACGCTGGCCGCGTAGCCGCTCCCGCAGCCGTCATACCGTCGCGGGCAGCAGCGGCACCTGCAACACAGCCCACGGGCTGATCGCCCATGGCGCCTTCGCAGCCAGATCGCGAAAGCCCGCCCAGTCGGTCCACTGCCATTGCACGACTTCGTCGGGATCAGCGACCGGATCGGTGTCGACGCGGGCGACGTAGACCGGGCACACCTCGTTCTCGACGACGCCGTCGGGTGCGGTCGCCCGGTAGGCGAAATCGGGCAGGACGAGTTTCATCGACAACGCCGTGAGTGACAGTTCCTGCTGCAGGCGTCGCCGCGCAGCAGTCTCGGGATCCTCGTGCGGTTGGACGTGACCGCAGCACGAGTTGGACCAGACCCCCGGCCAGGTGCGCTTGCTCAGCGCCCGACGCGTCACGAGTAGACGCCCGTCCAGGTTGAACACGTACACGGAGAAGGCAAGGTGTAGCGGGGTGTCGGCCCCATGCACGTCTGACTTCGCCATGGTGGCGTAGCGACGGCGCTCATCGTCGAGCAGCACCACCATATCCGCAGGCGTGTCGTCCTGGCTCACCGTCGTCCTCGCTGTCGTGGGGTGTTCGACCGTACTCTCGCCAGTTGCTGGCCGCGGCTGCTTGGTCATCGTGTGGCGAGAAAGTCGAGAACGCGCTGCGTCAGCAGGGCGGCGGCAGCCGCGTCGTAGGACGGCAGTGAGCTATCTGCGAAGTAGTGCTGGTCGCCGGGATAGAGGAACAGTTGCGCGTCATCTGCCTCGTCGACGAGCGCCCGGGCAGCGTCGATGTCGCCCTCTGCGACGAAGATCGGATCGGCGTCCATGCCGTGGATCTGGACCGGCACTGCGGCGGGCCACGGTCCGAAGAAGGAGGTGGGCACGCACGAGTAGAACAACAGCGCCCCCCGGGCGCCTGGCCGCGTCTGGGCCAGCTTCTGCGCGGGGACGACGCCGAAGGAGAAGCCGGCGTAAACGAGTTCGACCGGTAGCTCCTCCGCAGCCTGGACCCCCCGCTCGACCAAGTCCTCGAAGCCGGTCTGCTCGATGAAGGCCATCCCTTGCTCGATGCTGTCGAATCTGCGCCCGTCGAACAGGTCCGGCGTATGCACGATGTGTCCAGCGCGGCGCAGTTCGTCGGCGAACGCCGCGATCCCCGGCGTCAGTCCCTGCGCGTGGTGGAACAGGACTACCTCGGCCATCTCCAACTCCCGTCCTCAGCCGAACGGCTCTCGCCGTGGATCGGTCACGACCGCCGAAACGCCCGGCACGCCGGGGCTCGCCGACACCGCCCGGTTCAGTACGCCGTCCAGCGTGCTTGTCAGTACGTCAACCATGATCGTTCACCCATCGCGCTCGACGCACGTGCTCATCGTGTCAGGTGGATCATTATCGGCGCGGCGGCAGGGGCGGTGCGCGGCGGTCCGGGCGGGTGCTGATCGGCGGCTCCGCGAGCGGTTCGGTGTCGGCCAGCGCCGCCGTGACGATCCGCAGACCCTCGGCGAGCTGCGGGTCCTCACCTGCGGCCCAAGCCTGCGGCGGGAAGGGCACGTCGACGTCCGGATCGACGCCGTAGTTCTCGACGTCCCAGCCGGAATCGCGGAACCAGAAAGCGAAACGCGGCTGGGTCACCTCGGTGCCGTCGACGAGCCGGTAACGACCGTCGATACCGATGACACCGCCCCACGTGCGCACCCCCACGATCGGGCCGAGGCCCATCTCGCGAAATGCCTCGTTGACGATGTCGCCGTCCGAACCCGCGTGCTCGTTCGCCAGGGCGACCATCGGTCCGCGCGGCGCACCGTTGGGCCAGTGTTCGTCGGCGAAGTGCCGTGCATGACCGGCGCCGAGCGGCCGGCGGGCCAGCCGCTCGATGACCAACTCGGACACGTGCCCGCCCGAGTTGTCACGCGTGTCGACGACGAGCGCGTCGCACTGCAGTTCGCGGCGCAGGTCGCGGTTGAACTCGGCCCAGCCCGACGACATCATGTCCGGCACGTGCAGGTAACCGATCCGTCCCTCGCTCTGCGTGTGAACGTAGGCACGCCGGCCCGAAACCCATTCCTGGTAGCGGATCGGGGTTTCGTCCGCGGTCGGGACGACGACGACGGTGCGCACGACACCGCCCTGCGAGACGGTCAGCTCGACCGGCTTTCCGGCGAGCCCGGCCAGCAGTACACCCGGACCGGCCGCAGGAACCGGGTGCGCATTGACGCCCAGCAGCACCGATCCGTCCGCCACGTTCGCCCCGGCGGCACGCAGCGGTGAGCGCGCGGCGGGAACAGACGACTCTCCGGGCAGGACGCGCGCGAGCACCCACTCACTACCCCGCCGCTCCAGGTCGGCGCCGAGAAACGCGGCTGTGCGACCAGCCGGCGGGTCGGGGAACACCGGCCGCTCGTAGGCGTGCGAGGAACCGAGCTCACCGACCATCTCCCACAGCACTTCGGACAGGTCGTCACGGGTGGCAATGCGTTCGGCAAGCGGCAGGTAGCGGGCCAGGACGTCGTCCCAGTCGACACCGCCCATGTCCTCGATCCAGAAGTGATCGCGCATCAGCCGCCACGACTCGACCAGCATCTGGCGCCACTGCGCAGGTGGGTCGGTGACGACGCGAATCCGCGCCAGGTCGACGGTGACGACCTCGGAGGGCTCGTCGCCGTCAGCTGTCTTGACCGGGTGATCGGCAGGACCGACGCTGAGTTCGGTGCCGTCGCGGACGACGATGCGCGAACCGTCGCCGGACACCTGGTACCAGTCGAGCGGCTCGAGCAGTTGCAGACTTCGCCGGGCGGCAAAATCCCAACGCCACAGAGCGGGCCGCGGCGGGTCGCCGCCTTCGGGCAGGCCCGCGCCGAGGACGCCCGTGACCGGGTGGGTGAGCCAGAGCAGTCCGCCGTTCGCGGCCCGCAGGTCGGTGTGCAGCCCAGCGGCGACGGGGACGACGACGGCACGCTCGGTCAATCCGTCGATGTCCACCCGGGTCTGCGGCGTCGGCGTCCGCGCCGTAGGCGCGGCATCGGGCGTCGGCGGAGCGACGCTGCGACCGGCCGGTTCCGGATCGAACGGCGACGGCGTCTCGGCGTCGAGCGGGAGCACATATGGCCGCACTCCGACGGTGAAGGACAGGTCGAAATTGTGCGTGTCGTAAACCGGGTCGAAGGTGCGTGCGGACAGGAACGCCAGGTGCCGCCCGTCGAGTGTGAATACGGGTTCGGTATCGACGAAGCGCTCGGCGGTGGCATCGAACACCTCCCCTGAGCCGAGATCGGCCAGTCGGATCGAACGCAGCCCGGAGCGGTGCGGGTGCGACCAGGCGAGCCAGCGCGCGTCGGGCGCGAACGCCAACCCGGTCGCGTCACCTTGGTCGCTGACATCGATCTGGCGCACCGCGCCGGTCGCCAGTTCCACCAGCAGCACCCGCCCGTCGTGGCAGGCGACCGCGGCCTGCTCACCGTCGGGTGCGGCGACGAGCTCGAGGACCCGACCCAGCTCGCCGCCCGCGACTCGCCGCGTCGCGACGGCGCCGTCGCTGCACTCCAGCGCGTCGTCGCCATCGGCATCGGTGACCCATACCGCCCCGCGTCCGTTCGGGCGCACCCGTGGCAGCCGAGCGCGGACACCCGGTGTGTCCGCGAGCGCTCGAGCCGGGCCGTCGCGGTGGGTCAGCCACTGCACCGTGCCGTGCACCTCGATCGCGCTCGCGCGACCGGTGTCGTCGACCGACAGCGTTTCGGCGCCGTGCAGGGACGCCGGGACGACGGTCGGTTGGATTGCGACACGAACTCCGGGCAGCGACACCTCGACCGGAACCGGTTCGGCGACAGCATCGAAGGAGTCGAGGCGGTAGAGCTGTCCGGCGCGCTGGTAGACCAACCGGCTCGATCCGCCCTCGAGATCGCCGGAGAGGTCGCGGGCATAATTGCCAGTGTGGTCGCTGTGGCGGCGCAGGTCGCTGCCGTCGGCAAGCGCCGAGTAGATGTTGCCGTGTCCCTCGTGGTCGGAGACGAATACCAGCCGCTCGCTCACCCACACCGGGTCGGCGAGCTGCGCGTCCAGGTCGGCGAGCATGCGCACGAACCAGGCGCTGCCAAGCGGGTCGATCCAGAATTTCCCCCGGGTGCCGCCACGGTAACGCTTCCACATCGCCGGCTCGCCGCTGAGCGTCGACTGCAGCACAGTGACGCCGTCCGGGCGGCGGGCAACGCCGTTCACCGGGCCGTACGGCAGCCGCTCCGCCGGCCCACCGTCGATCGGCAGGGCGTACGCCCAGGACCGCGAGCGGAACGGCTGCAGCGCCGGGCTGGTCGCGAGCACGCGGCCGTCCGACGCCCAGCCCAGGACTCGGGTGCGCAGGTGGTTCCAGTAGGTCAGCCGGGTCGCGGGGCCGCCCGCGACGGGCGCTGCGTAGAGCTCGGGATTGCCGTCGCGCCTGCTCGCCCAGGCCAACTGCGTGCCGTCCGGCGACAAGCGCGGGCGGGCCACCGGCACGCGATCGGAGCTCAGCCGCTCGGCGCGACCGCCGGAAGCGGCGACTCGCCAGACGTCGTCGTCAGCGACGAACACGATCTCCTCGCCCACCAGATGTGGGAAGCGCAGATAGGTCACGGTGGCCGACCCTAGACGCTAGGGCGTCGCTACGGCGTGACGGATCCGTCCGGAGCGATGAGCCCCGGGGTGTCCGGCATGACCTCGTCGACGTCGGTGAGATTGCCTGAGGAGATCGACTCCCCGTACTGCCAGATCTTGGTTGCCGTGTCTGGTGCGCAGTACGGCGCGTCGGGCTTGAACGGCGGCGCATCAGCCGGTCCGATCGTGCCTTGTGCCGCCCCGATCGCGGGCTCGGGCTCATCGTCGGCAAGCACGACCTCGCGGGTGAACATTGGGTGGTGGCGCACGAGCTGGCAGTACGCGTGCACGAAGTCGTAGTGCTGGGAGTAGGCGTTGCCGTAGAAGCCGACCCGGTACGGGCTCGCCCGCCCGACGCGATACCAGGTGAGCAGATACTGCGCAGTCAGTTCACCGGTACACGAGCCGATCTGCTCGACGTCCTTGTACAACATCGTGCCGCTCGGGAGGTGCAGCGCCGTTGCGGCGCGGATCGCGGCCCGCGCGTCCTCGGTGGCTTGGGCGGACGTGCGGTCGTTGCCGCACAGGTCGCCACCACCCGAGCAGACCGAACAATTCGCGTCCGGGACGAGGACGTAAAGGTAGATCCCGTGCGTGCGCGCGAAGCCGAGCTCGCTCGGATGCAGCGCCCAGTGCCCGCTCACGTAGCGGCCCCACACGGCCGGAACCTGGGCACCGCGGTACCAGCCGCGGACGTTGTCCAGCACCTGCTCGCTCATCGGCGTCGTCGAGTCCACGCCCCACCACATCCGCTGCGGCGTCATCCGTCGACGAGCGACGGGCGGCAGTGCCGGGCGCGGCGCCGGTGAGCTCACCGGCCGCATCGATGAGGTGGACCTCACCGGGATGGACCCGACGGGAGTGGACGTCAGCGGAGTGGACACCGCCGCGCTAACAGGGTGCGACGGCGATCGGCCGGGCGTGGGCGGGCTGGTACTGCACGCGCTGAGTAGCAGTGCCATGACGACGCCGCCGGCGCCGCTCAGTAGAGATTGACGACTACGCACTCGTATCCGCCGGAGCTGGGGAGGTAGGCCCAGCCGATCTGGACGGCCCTGACCCGAGGGTCGAGCAGGAACTGGCCACCGGTCCCCTTCGCAGCGATCTTGGCGACGACAGACGCCCCATCATGCCCGCTGACCGGCTCCCAGAAATACGACTGCGGGCACGACGCGCCGTCGCCACTGTGCACGGCACATACCTGTGCAGCGCGGCTCACCGAAGCACGGACCGGCGCGCGCCCGTGCCTGACCCGGTAGCTGTTCACCGCCTTGATCGCGTTCCCGGGATCGCCGGGCAGCATGCAGGCGGGGGTGCCGCTGCAGCGCAGCACGGCGTGCAGCGGGGTGGGCGTCGAGGACGGGGCGGTGGACCGGCTGCGCGGGTGGCTGCTCGGCAACGTCGCGGTCGAGGACGCCGGGGTGCGCACACCGATGCCGCGCGTCCCGGGATCGGCGGCCTGCTTCCCGTGCCCGGGCCTGAGCACAATCAGCATCACAGTGACGATCAATAGCGCAGCGAGCGCAAGCCCGCCCAGTGCCAAGGCTGCGCGCTTGCGCTGCACCGTCTGGGCGCTCTCCCACGCGAGTATGGGGCCGTCATCGCGCACGCGAACCTCGCCGTGCTCGCTCGACCCCTTGTTCACAAACCCAGCCTAATCGTCACATGGATCCCCCCGGAGCGGTGGCGTAGCCGGTCAGCTACCTCGGCCGGGGCAGCGCAGGACCGTGCGCCCTCGCGACACCGATGATGCAGGGGGTGCGCGTCCAGCCGAAGCGCCGCTCGAGGCGTCCGAGTTCCTCGGCGAACCAGACGGCGCTGAGCGGTCGTGCGGTCGGCTCGGGGGCAAGCGCCCAGAGCAGCAGGTCAGACAGATCTGGCGCCACGCTGCCGTCCGCGAGCGGAGCAACGGTGCCGCACAGCACGCGGGCGCTGATAGTCGCGGCCGAATCACCTGCGTAGGAGCGGAACGGCGCGTGTCCGGACACGAGCTGGTAAAGCGTGGCAGCCAGCCCGTACACATCGGTGGCCTCGGTTGCGGGCTCGCCAAGCAACAGTTCCGGCGCGGTATGCACCGTCGGATCGCGGATCAGAAAGGCCGCGCGAGCGGGATCCGAGCGGGGTATGGCTGCGTCGAAGTCGGCCAGCACCGGCTCGGTGAACTCGCTGAGCATCATGGTTGACGGGCCGAGCGCGCAATGCACCACTCCCGCACGGTGCACTGTCGCCAGCGCCCCGGCGAGCTTGACCGCGAGCGTGAGCGCCTGCGGCACGGGGGTCGTGGCGAAGCCGAACAGCTCGGCGAACGTGCCGCAACAGCGTTCCAGCACCAGCACGTGGCGCCCGTCGCGGGTCTGGGTCTGCTGGAACATGGTGACGATGTTCGGATGGCCGCCGATCGCGGCGAGGATGGCGGCCTCGTCTTCCAGCGCTGCCCGCACGTGCTCGGGCGCGTCGACCTCGGCCATCTTCAGCACGACGTGCCGGCGGGTGCTCTGCTCCACGGCGGCGTAACGGGCGACCCCGTCGGCAACCCCCAACAAGCGGATCCCGGCGTAGTCGTCACCCAGCGACACGTCCGATCGTCGCGGCGCGATCGACGACATGGCACAGCTCCCTGGGATTCGGTACTGCCTAAACGCGCACTTTACGCAGCACCGTTGCCTTGGGTGCAACTCGCATCATTGTCGGCAGCAA
This sequence comes from Mycobacteriales bacterium, assembly GCA_038212215.1. GTDB lineage: Bacteria > Actinomycetota > Actinomycetes > Mycobacteriales > Jatrophihabitantaceae > JALZAI01. Next base: position 74,696 of record JBBQUT010000012.1, on the reverse strand, counting down.
CATTGTCGGCTGGGCGCAGCAACCTCGAGCCGTTGTGCACGGCAGTACTTTCCGTCATCCCAGCGGGTCCTGAGACGGATAACCCTCGCTCCTAGTGGGGTCAAGGGACCTAAGACCCTAAAAAGTTCGCATTTCACCACTAATCCACAAAAACCGCCGCTCGTCCCCAGCCAACGAAAGTTGTACACGTCCCCGTCCACAGGGTTATCCACAGCTGTGCACGACCTCGACAATAACGATGAAAGGGGGCCCAAAACCGTACAAAGGGCTTCGCCAAACCGATCAAGTTATCTGTCTGCTTGATTCCAGTGCCGCAATGATCCGTGGGCGCAACTCGTGGGCGTCGATGACTGCGTCCACCGAGCCGACGTCGACCGCGCGATGGATGTTGTGGACGGCGTCGAACTCCGCTGCCACCTCGTTGAGCTTCTCCGAGCGCACGGCGGTCCGGACCTCGGCCAGATCCTCTGCGATCGGTGCTCGTTCGCCCTCCTCGGCCGCGCGCAGCCGTTTCTCGAGATCCCTTACCCGAGGATCGTCGGTAGTCCGTGCGTCGACATCACGCGCGAACACCACGGCTGCAGCCGGTGCTCCACCGATGACAGATGCGTAGGAGCCTTCGATGGCCAGCACCGTGACGCGCGGGTTGAGCGCCTTTGAGAAGACCACGAACGCTCCGCCGTGATAGCGCGACACGACGCAGAAGACGACGGGGCCGTCGAAGTTGACGATCGCTCTGCCGATCTCCGCGCCGTACTCCAGCTGCAAGTTGCGCATCGAGTCCGGCGAGCCGTCGAACCCGGACAGATTCGCGATCACGACCAGCGGACGGTTGCCGCTCGCGGCATTGATCGCGCGTGCCACCTTCTTGGACGAGCGCGGGAACAGCGTGCCCGCGGTGTAGACGTCAGGTCCGTCAGTGGGCGGGAACCCACGGCGTGGGACGCTGCGCGATTCGATGCCCAGCAGGCACACTGGCCAGCCACCGAGGTGCGCGTCGAAAACGACCGCTGTATCAGCGTCGGCCATGCTGGCCCACCGCTCCAGCGTCGGCCGGTCCTGATCGGCTACGGCCACCATCACCGTCCGGATGTCGAAGGCCTTCTTGCGGTCCGGGTTGGTGGCGTCGGAGAAGATGTCACCGACCGTCCGGAAATCGCTGTCGGCAATGTGGTGCGGCACGGTGGTGACGTCGCGGTCGGACGGGTCGCTTGTGCGGACGCGGCGCGGGCCCGGCTCCCCGGGCGCGACATAGGTGTGCTCGTAGTGCTGCATGAGGATGTCGCGGGCCCCTCTCAGGTCCGGCGCCCAGTACTGCGCCTGCCCATTGGGGCCCATCACCCGGTCGTAGCCGCCGATACCGAAGTTGTCCTCGGCCGATACTCCGCCGGAGAAGTCGAGGGACTGCTTGCCGGTCAATACCATCGCACTGTCCGGAGTCATGACGAGCACGCCCTTGGTGTGCATCAGCATCGTCGCCTCGGCGTTCCAGTACGGCTGCGCGCCGACGTTGATCCCGGCGACCACGATGTTGATCTCCTGGCCGGCCTGGGTGAACTCGATGATTCGCTTGAGCCCGCGCGCGACCCAGTCCATGTTCTCCGTCCCGGAGTCCATCGAGATGCGTGCGCCGGCTGACAGCGCGTACCACTCCAGCGGTACGGCGAGCTCCTCGGCGAGATCAAGCGCTGCGATGATGCGCGCGCACTCGGCCTCCGCCACCGCTCCCAGCGCCTTTGTCGGGTCACCGCTGAGGATGACGCGCTTGATGCCCTCCGGGTGCAGGTCGGTGGGAGTCGTCACCACGCCGACAACGATGCCCGCCTTGTTCAGACCGGGCGGACGGTCGACCGGGACGAGCTGGCCGGCGTCATCGAGGTCGTGCTCGACGACGTTGCCACCGGATCCGGCAACCATGGACTGCAACTCGTACGGGTAGACCGTGCCACGCCGACGAGCTCGCAACACCTTCTGCGCGTAGTCGTCCAACGGCTTGAGTCGCTCGGTGGGCTGCGGGCCGACGGCGAATTGCACACCGGAGCCGGGCTGGTAGTAGAAGCGCGCGGCGACCGGGACGATCGAGCCGTCCGGTGTGGCCACCAGGCCCTGCGCCATGACCTCGTCGATCCCGGCGCCGACGGTCAGCGGCGCGATGCCTCGCTGCAGCGCCGTGAGCTGATCGATCTGCGCATCGATGATCGGCCAGATGTAGACCCACACGTGGTTCATGTCGAGCGCGACCGAGCGGGTGGCGAGCTGGGCTCGCGCACGCCGGATCCCCTCCACGCAATTGGCGATGACCCGCTCCACCTGGGGCAGCGAGCTGACCCGATCGTCGTCGTCACGCACGACTGCCAGCTCGCGCACCTGCGCGAGCGCGACGAGGCGCTGGTCGGCCGGATTGTCCTTCGCGATGCAGTGATAGATCAGGACGTCAACCGGTGCGTCGATACGGGTGATGTCGAAATCGCGCAGCCGCCACAGGGCGAGGCGCCGGCCGACCATCGGATGCAGGCCACGGACCAACTGATCCTCGACCATGCTGCCCTTGCCGGGGCGGAACGTGAAGTACGAGACAGCGCGCCCGCCACCGGCGCAGACGCCGATTGCCACTCGACGCATCTCGAGCGTGACCGGGATCGTGGTCAATGCAACGGAAAGCTTTCGGGCGCACTCGTCGAGATCCTGCGGCGCGTCTGGCCACGCTATGTGCAGGTCGACCACGCCCTGCTGGTCCGGCCGTCGGCCGGCCATTTGCTCGGTGAGTGCCTGCGCGAGCGTGCTCGCCGGTTCCAGCTCGTCGAAAGTTCCCAGCGTGGAGACGAGGTGGCTCGGGCGCTCGTCGAGCACGTAGTCGGCCACCGCGAATGGACGGCCGGAAATCTGCAGCGAACGCAGATCCTGCATCTCGAACTCGCGGTAGTGCCGCCTGATGAGCACCTCCAGCAACGGCTCGACAGCTGGCACACCGTCCTCGAGGTGCTCGGCGAGGAAGCTGACAACTCGCTCCGGACTCCCGGCGAGCGCGTCCATCCGCTCGCCGCGATCGATCGCGTCCGGGTCAGCTGCGAGTGCTTCGACCTGGACGCGAATCCCGGCGAGTACGGCGGCGCGCTCCTGGTTCACGATCGGTTCGTCGAACCAGCGGAAGCGGACGCTGCGCGCGAGGTTGCCGATTGCGGGGAAGCGCAATTGGGTGGCCAGGACGAGCCGGTCCAGGACATCGTGAGCAGCTAGGTCGGTGCCGGTGTCCGGCGCTGGCTCGGTGTGCCAGCGCTGCAGGATCGCGGCGACGATCCGCAGATCCGGCGCGGAGCGCTGCTGGGCGAGGAAGATCCGGAAAACCGCTTGTTCGAGTTGCGGGGTGTTGTCCAGCGACGCGATGCCGTAATGCGCCAGTACCGTCTCGAGCTTGCTGCGGAACATCTCCGGCAGGCCGCCGCGTTCGACGTCCAGACTCTGCAGGTAGCTGTGGAAATACTCGCGAGGGCTGTGGACGCGTAGTTCGGTATGCATCTCCTCGTCCGCGGGGCGATTGCGACTGAGCTCAGTGAAATCGGCGAACAGGCGGCAGAGTGCGATCTCGCCGGGCAGCACGTCCACCCCGCTGGCCGCCGACTCGTCACGGACGCGCAGGTAGCTAGCAAGCGTGCGGCCATCATCGCCCGGGTCAATGTCATAACCCAGCAGCACAGCACTCAAATCACTCAAACCGCGGGCAACCGAGTCCTCCGCCGTCTCGCCGGGAACGGGCAGATCGAGGTCGATCGCTGCCGGACTCTCCGGCGCCTCGCTGGTTTCGTCCGCGATCGGTTCGAGCCGGATGAGCGGGGCGCCGGTCTCGACCTGGCTGCCGGCCGACACGTGCAGTTCGCGCACGGTCGCAGCGAACGGAGCGTTGAGTCGGGTCTCCATCTTCATCGATTCCAGCACGATCACCGCCGCGCCCGCCTCCACCCGACTGTGCAGCGCCGCCGGCGTCGAGACGACGAGCGCGGGCGCAGGAGCGCGCAGGACGCCGCCCTCGTCGCGGCTGATCCGGTGCGCCACGCCGTCGACCTCGACGAAATGGACCGGGCCGTGGACGGCGGTCAGCACCCGGAAACTTCGGCCGGAGACGACTAGCCGAATGCGGTACTTGCCCATCTGCTCGATCTCTGCGTCCACGACGTTCGGCCCGCTCTCGGCGGTGACCGTCACGTGGAAGCGTCGCGTCCCGGTCCGCGAGACAGCAACGCGGTAGTCGCGCCCGCGCAGCTTCAGATCGACCGGACGGCCGACCCGGTGCCGAATCTGCGGACGCCCGCCGCGCGCGGTCTGCAGCAACCGGCTGACCTCCACGCGCTCGTCCTCCTCGTAGGCCTCGATACCGGCCGCGACGAGCGCGACGCCGGAATGCCGGTCCGAGACGAGGCGTCCCTCGGTCCGGATGCGATCGATCCAGCCGGTGTCGACACTTGCGTCGATCACCTCCGGCTGATTGAGGAGATCCAGGATGAAGCTCTTGTTGGTCGCGCCGCCCGCGATGATCACGGCGGTCTCGCCGACGGCGCGGCGAAGCCGGGCAAGCGCCTGCGCACGAGTGCGGCCCTGGGCGATGATTTTGGCGATCATCGAATCGAAGTCGGCGGGGATCGTGTCACCCTCGCTGACCCCGGTGTCGACGCGGATACCAGGCCCGGACGGCAATTCGAGCAGTTCGATGAGTCCCGGTGCCGGCGCGAAGTCGCGATCATGGTCCTCGGCATTGAGGCGGGCCTCGATGGCGTGCCCCGATTCGGCCGGCTTCTCGCCCTCGAGCGCGCCGCCGGCGGCGACGTGCAGCTGCGCGCGGACCAGATCGACGTCGGTGGTGATCTCGGTGATCGGGTGCTCGACCTGCAGGCGGGTGTTCACCTCGAGGAAGGAGAAAGAGTCCTCCGTGGGCTGGTACAGGAACTCGACCGTCGCGGCACCGCAGTATTCGACTGCACGCGCGAGCCGCTCGGCCGCCGCCTTGAGCTCGTTGGTCTGCTTCGAGGTGAGCAGCGGGGACGAGGACTCCTCGATCACCTTCTGGTTACGCCGTTGCACCGAGCAGTCACGCACGCCGAGCGCCCATGCCGTCCCGTGGGCGTCGGCGATCACCTGGACCTCTACATGCCGGGCGCCGGTCACCAGGCGCTCCAGGAACACGACATCGTTGCCGAACGCCCGGCCGGCTTCGTCACGTGTGCGCTGGTAGGCCTCGGCCAGCTCCTGCTCGCTGGTGACGACCCGGATGCCGCGGCCGCCGCCACCGGCAGTTGCCTTGAGCATCAGCGGATAGCCCACCTCCGCGGCGATGGTCTTCGCCGCGTCCAACGTCTCGACCGGACCCCGGCTCCACGGCGCTACCGGGACGCCGACCGACTCGGCGAGCAATTTCGAGCCAACCTTGTCACCCAACTTGCGCATCGCCTGCGAGCTCGGGCCGATGAACGTGACCCCGATGCGCGCGCAAAGGTCAGCGAAGTTCGGGTCCTCGGCGACGAAGCCCCACCCGACCCATGCCGCGTCGGCCTTGGTCTCCAGCAGCGCCTTTTCGAGCACGTCGTAGTTCAGGTACGGCCGTTCGGCCGCCGGGCCAAGCGGATAGGCCAGGTCGGCTTCGCGGACGAACTTCGCGTCGCTCTCGGCGTCGGTGTAGAGCGCGATCGTGCGGACGGGCTCGCTCCCCTCCGCGGTGACGTCGCCGCCCGCGGTGGTGCTCCCGGCCACGGTGATGTCACCGCCCGCGGTGATGTCATGGTCGGCGTTGATGTCACGAACCGCGTGGATGAGCCGCATCGCGGCCTCACCACGGTTGACGATCGCGATGCGCTTGAACATGGGTGCACCCTGCAGTGGGGCACCGTCGCGGGGTGCACCGTTGTCATTCTGACCAGACGCCATGGCATGAGCCTCTCGTATCGAGCGGGTTACTGGCGAGTCCGTCGAGCCAACCAGGCCGACGCGCGCAGCGGTGGGCGACTTGAGCTTGCTTAGACGTCCACGACCTCGGTGGGCGCGAGCCGCGTCAGTTCGACGCCGAACGGCCCGGCGATCATGGTGAGGTGCCTTTCGACGATGCTCGCATACACGTCGTTGATCAGCGCGTCGTGAATCTGGTGCAGCTTGGGCGCACGAACCGCGATCGCGAAGTCGATGACCTCGGCCACCTTCGACCATGGCGCGTTCGTCGGCAACAGCAGCGTCCGGACGGCCACGTTCGGGACCGTGAACGAATCGCCGGGGTGATACACCGAGTCCTCGACGAGATAGCCGAGATTGGCGATCGTCGGGACGGCCGGGTGGATGAGCGCGTGCTGCCCGCCGAAAGTCCGCACCGCGAACCCGGCTGCGTCGAAGGAGGCGCCACGCTCGACGGTGACGACCTGGTCGCCGAAGTCGGCCAGCTGCCCGGTCACGCCGGCGGGCCCCCACACCCGCAGCCGCGAATCCGCGGCGAGCGCGGCGCGCAGCCGGTCGGCGTCGATGTGATCGGGGTGCTCATGTGTGATCAGGACGGCGTCAGCGCCGTCAAGTGCCTGCTCAACCTCGCTGAACGTGCCCGGGTCGAACACGAGCGCGCGGTCGCCGTCGTCGAGCCGCACGCACGAGTGCGTGAACTTGGTGAGCTGCATCAGGGTCGCCCGCGCAGATCGCCGCCGTCGTCCGGGGAGATGCCGTCGTCCGGGGAGATGCCGTCGTCCGGAAGGATGTGCATGGCGGCCTCCTCGGCGCTGGCCGCGTAGCCGGCGCGTCCGACATCGGTGGCGATCTCGTCTCTTTCGGTGTCCTCGAGGGCGCCCATGTCAGGGCTTACCAGACGCCCGGCGCGGCGGTCGGGCGCGTTGTCATCGTCGTCGATGCTGTCGTCGATGTCGTCGATGTCGTCGATGTCGTCGTCGGTCATGTCACCGTCGTCTGCGTCGGCAGCGTCGGGCACGACGTCGGGTTCTTCCTCAGCGAGGTGGCGCTCCAGTGACTCGCCGGAGCGCGCTTCGCCGGCCGTGTCACCCCGCCAGCTGTGCGACTCGCGTTCGGGTGGCGAATAGCCCGCGTCCAACGGATCTTCGGTGTTGTCGCCGGTCAAGGATTCAGACGGGTCCACCTGGTCGCTGCCCTGGAACCCGCCCACGTACAGATCATCCGATTCGCTCATGTGCGCAAGCATGCTCGCTCGGTTGTCGGGAGTCACGGGCAGACTACGGGCATGACCTCAGTGTTGTGGTTCCGGCGTGACCTCCGGCTGGGTGACCATCCCGCGCTGCACGCGGCGGCGAAGGACGGCCCGGTCGTAGCACTGTTCGTCCTCGACCCGGCACTGGTGAAACCGGCCGGACCGCCGCGCGTCGCGTTTCTGTACCGCACGCTGCGTGTGTTGGACGCCGCGCTGCGCGAGCGCGGCGGCGCGCTGCTCGTGCGCCGCGGCACACCGGCGCGAGTGGTGCCAGGCGTCGTCCGGGAGGCGGAGGCGGCGGCAGTACACATCAGCGCGGACTTCAACCCGTACGGCACGGCGCGCGATCGGGCCGTGGAGCAGGCACTCGGCCAGGTCCCGCTCGTGCGCACCGGTTCGCCCTACGCGGTCGCACCTGGGCGCGTGACCAAGAACGACGGCGAGCCGTTCAAGGTCTACACACCGTTCTACCGTGCCTGGCTCGCGCACGGGTGGCGCGCCCCAGCCGGTCCGGTGCCCGAGCTCGACTGGCACCGGGACCTGTCCGGTATCGAGATCCCGCCGGATCCGCGCCTACCCTCGGGTCTGGAACTGCCCGAGGCGGGGGAGCACGCTGCGTTGTCGAACTGGCGGGCCTACCGCACGCAGACGCTCGCGAGCTACGCCGAAGACCGCGACCGCCCGGACCTCGATCGCACCTCGCGGATGTCGGTGTATCTGAAGTGGGGCGCTATCCATCCGCGCACCATGCTCGCCGACCTCGGCCCCGGCGACGAGACGTTTCGCAAGGAAATCGCGTGGCGCGAGTTCTACGCCAACGTCGTGCATCATTGGCCCGATAGCGCGCGGGAATACTTCCAGACCGCGATGGCGGCGATGCGTTACGCCCCAGCGGACTCGGCCGCGTTCGGGGCATGGCAGCGCGGCGACACGGGGTTCCCGATCGTCGACGCCGGCATGCGGCAGCTGCTCGCGCAGGGCTGGATGCACAACCGGGTACGCATGATCGTCGCGTCGTTCCTCGTCAAGGACCTGCACATCGAGTGGACGCATGGGGCCCGGCACTTCATGAAGCACCTGGTCGACGGCGATCTCGCCTCCAACCAACACGGCTGGCAGTGGACCGCCGGCACCGGCACGGACGCGGCGCCCTATTTCCGCGTGTTCAACCCCGTCACCCAGGGGCTGAAGTTCGACCCTGACGGCGCCTATGTGCGCCGCTGGGTGCCCGAACTGGCCGGGGTCGAGGGCAAGGCGGTGCACGAACCGTGGACGCTGCCCGATCCGCCAGCCGACTACCCCGCGCCCATCGTCGATCACCAGAAGGAGCGCGCTGTCGCGCTGGAGCGGTACAACCAGATGCGCAGCTGAGCAAGCTCATTGCGCCAGGGGTTGGATGCCCCAGGCGCCGGTCCAGGTGCCGCCCGGATCGAGCACGATCAGCCCGTTGCCGGAATTGAACGCGTCCGCAGCGCACGTCATCGGTTCGAGCGCGATCGCCGGAGGCGCGTCGGTCAGGGCGTCGACGGTCAGGGCGTCGACGGTGAACACCTGCAGGTAGCGGTAGGTGTCGTCGAACCAGACCCGCGCACCGCCGGACGGGGTGTTGAGTTCGGCCGACCCGCGACCCTGCTCGGTGTGCAGGTCGGCGAAACCGTCGTCGAGGCGGACGTCGCCGAGCAGGTGGGCAGTGGTGAAGTCGAACTCTGTCCCCTCGACCGACTGCACGCCGATCGGCACCTGCACCTCGTCGAGCACCAACCGCTGCCGAGCCGGCAGTAGCAGGGTGACGTCGGCCAGCGAGTGGCCGCGCAATGCCAGGTAGGGATGAAAGCCCGCGCCGAACGGGGCGCGGCGAGCGCCGTGATTGTGCGCAACGGCGGTGACCGACAGGCCGTACAGCGCGTCCAATGCGTAGGTGACCTCGACCCTGACCTCGAACGGCCAACCGGTCTGCGGCACGATGTCGAGCGACATCGTGACCGACGCGACGCCGTGATCGCGGACCCGCCAGCGCACCCATCGGCCCAGTCCGTGCGAGGCGTTGTGCTTGTCAGGTTCGCTCAGCGGCAACTGCAACCTGGTGCCCTCGAAGGTGTAAACCCCGTCGCGCAGCCGGTTCGGCCAGGGCACCAGCGCCGCGCCGCAGCATTTCGGCGCCAGCACGTCGTCGCCGTACGTGCCGGTGACGTCGACACCGGCGACGCTGTAGGAGCGGAGTCCGGCACCGACCTCGACGATGACAGCCTCGTGCTCGCCCGCCCGGATGAGGTACTGCTGTCCGCTCAGCGCCATGGAGACAGTATCTAGTGGACACATGTATGTAGCGGGCACGGTACCTAGGGTTCGACGGTAACCGGCTCGTCGCCCGTTTGGTTGGACTCGTAGCGCCAGAACGGACGTACGAGCGTGCCCGCGATCAGCACGACCAGCACGCAGGCGATGCCACCACCGACCCAGGACACCGCGACGGAAGACACCGCGGCCGTCGCGCCGGCTCGTGCGTCACCCAGGCGCGGGCCGCCCGCGACCACGGCGATGAACACACCCTGCATGCGTCCGCGCATCTCGTCCGGTGCATAGGTCTGCAGAATCGTCTGCCGGTACACCGCACTCACCAGATCAGCGGCACCGGCCACCGCCAGCAACACCACGACGAGCCACAACTGATGCGCGAGACCCGACAGTGCGACCGCGGTGCCCCAGCCGAGGATTGCGAACACCAGCATCCGGCCCTGGCGCCGCACCCGCCCGATCCAGCCGCTGGACAGCCCCGCCAGCACCGAGCCGATCGCGATCGCCGCGTACAGCGGACCGACATTGCCGCTGAACCGCTCGTCCGCGACCGCAGGGAACAGCGCGCGCGGCATCGCGAGCACCATCGCCGCGATGTCGACGAGGAACGACATGAGCAGGACGGGCCGGGTGGCGACAAACGCGAGGCCCTCGACGACAGAGCGCAGCCCGAGGGTGCCCGAACCGGAGCGCAATGGCGGCAGCGGCGGGAGGCGCAGCGCCGAATAGAGCGCGGCAGTGAAGAGCACCGCGTCGATGCCGTAGGCGTAGGCGAAGCCGTTGTGCAGGCCGACCAGAACCCCGGCGATCAATGGCCCGATCACCTGTCCCACGTTGCCGACGGTGAAGTTCAACGTGTTCGCGGCAGGGACGAGGTATTCGTCCACGATCCGCGGGATGATCGCACCGCGCGCCGACGAGGCGATCGCCCAGGCCGCGGCCTGCACCGCGACCAGACCGAGAATCAGCCAAACGTTGCCGATCCCGAGCAGCGTCTGAGCGAGCAGGCAGAGGGTGGTCGCCCAGGTGAAGGCCGAGGACCAGAAGTACAGCCGGCCCCGGTCGACGGCGTCGGCAATGGCGCCTCCGTACAGGCCGAACGCGATGATCGGCACCAGCCCGGCCAGGCCGAAGAAGCCCACGTACAGCGAGGAGTGGGTGAGTTGATAGATCTGGACCGGCACCGCGACCTGGGTCAGCATCGACCCGACGAAGGACGTGCCCTGACCGATCAGCAGGCGACGGTAGGCGTGGATCGCAAGGGGGCGGGTATCGACGGCGTGCTGTCTCAGCAACCGGGCGAGCCAGCGACCCTGCCCGGCGTCCGGGAGCTCCGGGGTGGTCTCGACTCCAGGCGCCCCCACGCACCTCAGCCTAGTTTTGCGCCGCCTGCCCGCCGGCGTCGACTGCCGCGACGATCTGCGTGGCGCCCTGGTCGGGCGTCACCTCGCCCGCAAGCACCCGCTGCTCGATGCCGGAGACGATGGCGCGCAGCTGCTGTTCGTCCAGCCGGGCGAGCAACCGATCGCGGACCATCGCCCGGGTCCACTGGACAAGCTGCCGGTGCCGCTTCGCCTCGAACTCGCCCTGCCCGCGCAGCCACTCCTCGTGGCGTAGCACGTGCGCCCACACCCGGTCGAGATCGATATTGTCGCGCGCGCTGCACGTCACGACGGGCGCTTGCCAGTCCTCTGCCGCGCCGCGCAGCAGGCGCAGCGCGCCCGACAGCTCGCGCGCCGCCGCCCGGGACGGGTCGGCGTGCTCGCCGTCGGCTTTGTTCACGGCGATCACGTCGGCCAGTTCGAGGATGCCGCGCTTCATCCCCTGCAATTGGTCGCCGGTGCGGGCGAGGGTGAGGAAGAGGAACGTGTCGACCATGTCGGCGACGACGTACTCCGACTGCCCCACCCCCATCGTCTCGACCAGCACGATGTCATAGCCCGCGGCCTCCATCACCAGCATCGTCTCGCGGGTCGCCTTCGCGACGCCGCCGAGCGTCCCGGCGCTGGGGGACGGGCGGACGAAGGCATGCTCGTCCACGGCCAGGCGGGTCATCCGGGTCTTGTCGCCGAGGATCGACCCGCCCGTCTTGCCCGAGGACGGGTCGACGGCCAGCACGGCTATCCGGTGCCCCTCGGCGATCAGGTTCACCCCTAGCTGGTCGATGAACGTCGACTTGCCGACGCCGGGCACGCCGGTGACCCCGATCCGGCGGGCGGCGCCCGTGTGCGGCAGCAACCGGGCCAGCAGCAGCTGAGATTGTTCGCGGTGGTCGGCGCGGCGCGACTCGACCAGCGTGATGGCGCGCGCGATCGCTGCCCGCTCACCGGCGCGTACGCCCTCGGCCAACTCGCCGACCGACGGCGTCGCGCGTGGGGTCATCGGGCGTGCGCGAGCTGCTCGTTCAGCTTTTGCAGCATTTCCAGCGCCGACTGCGCGATGACGGTGCCAGGACCGAAGATGGCGGACGCGCCGGCCGCGCGCAGCGCGTCGTAGTCCTGCGGCGGAATGACCCCGCCGACCACGATCATCATGTCGCCGCGGCCCTGCGCGATCAGCTCGTCGCGCAACTGCGGGACGAGCGTGAGATGACCGGCGGCGAGGGAGTTCACTCCGACGATGTGGACGTCGGCCTCCACCGCCTGCCGCGCGACCTCCGCGGGCGTCTGGAACAGCGGGCCGACGTCGACGTCGAAGCCAAGATCCGCGAATGCGGTCGCGAGCACCTTCTGGCCGCGGTCGTGGCCGTCCTGACCCATTTTCGCGATCAGGATGCGGGGCCGGCGGCCCTGGTCCTGCTCGAACTGCGCGCTCGCCGCGCGCGCCTGCTCGATCGCCTCCACGTTGTTGCCGGACTCCTCCCGATACACCCCGGAGATCGTCCGGATCGTCGCCGAATGCCGACCGTATACCGCCTCCATGGCATCGGAAATCTCCCCGACCGTGGCCTTCGCCCGCGCGGCGTCGATCGCAAGCTTGAGCAGGTTGTGATCGAGACCCGTACCGTCCGACCCTGCCGCGTTGGTCAGCGCCGTGAGTGCCGCGCGCACCGCATCGCCGTCGCGCTCGGCGCGCAGCCGCTCCAACTTCTCCGCTTGGCCACGGCGCACGCCAGCGTTGTCGATCTTCAGCACGTCGAGCTGATCCTCTTCGGCAAGGCGGTACTTGTTGATCCCGATGACGGGCTGCCGCCCCGAGTCGATGCGCGCCTGGGTGCGCGCTGCCGCCTCCTCGATACGCAGCTTCGGCAACCCCTGCTCGATCGCCTTGGCCATCCCGCCCGCCTGCTCGACCTCCTGAATGTTCGCCCACGCCCGCCGCGCCAGGTCGTAGGTCAGCTTCTCGAGGTAGTACGAACCGCCCCACGGATCGGTGACCCGCGTCGTGCCCGACTCGCGCTGCAGCACCAGTTGGGTGTTGCGGGCAAGGCGCGAGGAGAACTCCGACGGCAACGCCAGCGCCTCGTCCAATGCGTTGGTGTGCAGCGACTGGGTGTGGCCCTGGGTGGCGGCCATCGCCTCGACGCAGGTGCGGACCACGTTGTTGAACACGTCCTGGGCAGTGAGCGACCAGCCGCTGGTCTGACTGTGCGTGCGCAGGGAGAGCGATTTCTTGTTCTTCGGGTCGAACTGTTGCACCAGCTTGGCCCACAGCAGCCGAGCGGCGCGCAGCTTCGCGACCTCCATGAAGAAGTTCATCCCGATTCCCCAGAAGAACGACAACCGCGGCGCGAAAACGTCGATGGTAAGGCCAGCGGCAATGCCCGCACGGATGTACTCGACGCCGTCGGCCAGGGTGTACGCAAGTTCCAGGTCGGCGGTCGCGCCGGCCTCCTGGATGTGGTAGCCGGAGATCGAGATGGAGTTGAAGTGCCGCATCTTCTGCGACGTGTACTCGAAGATGTCGCTGATGATGCGCATCGACGGAGCCGGCGGGTAGATGTAGGTGTTGCGGACCATGAACTCCTTGAGAATGTCGTTCTGGATGGTCCCGGTGAGCTGCTCGGGCGCGACGCCCTGTTCCTCGGCCGCGACGACGTAGAGCGCGAGGACGGGAAGCACGGCGCCGTTCATCGTCATCGACACGCTCATCCGGTCCAGTGGAATGCCGTCGAAGAGTTGGCGCATGTCGTAGATCGAGTCGATCGCCACACCGGCCATGCCCACGTCGCCGGTCACCCGTGGGTTGTCGCTGTCGTAGCCGCGGTGCGTAGGCAGGTCGAACGCGATCGACAGGCCTTTCTGGCCCATCGCGAGATTGCGCCGATAGAAGGCGTTGGATTCTGTCGCCGTGGAGAAGCCGGCGTACTGGCGGATCGTCCACGGCTGATTGACATACATCGTCGCGTACGGGCCACGCAGGTAGGGCGCGATGCCGGGATAGGTGTTCAGGAAATCGACGTCGGCGAGATCGTTTGCGGTGTAGAGCGGCGCGACCGGGATACCTTCCGGGGTCTGCCAGGCAGCGGCCGTTGTCTCTGGGAGAGCGGCGCTAGTGACCGGCTCACCGCCCAGCGTCGCGGAACCGAAATCAGGAATGCTCATATGCGGGCACCTCCAATGCGTCGAGGGTTGTGCGCAGGACGTCGAGCGCGTCGCAACCGGTGTGGACGTAGCCGTCCACGCGCGCGATGTCGCTCGGTTTCCCGGCGAGCCACACCAGCTTCGCGTCCGACAATTTCTCGATCGCCGAGGGTGCCTGCTTCGCGTACAGCTTGTCCGACGCGCAGAGGCAGACCACCGAGGTACCGCTGTCCGCGAAGTCCTCGGGCGGCCCGCTCACCACGCGCAGGCCGCCCGCCTGGAACAGGTTCGTCGCGAACCCGAGCCGCGCGCTGTGCGCTGCAACCGGCCCGAGCGTGGCGAGGAAGACGGCCGGACGCGGGTCAGCTGCGTCGGCGCGGGTGCGCAACTGCTCGAAGGGCTCGGCGTAGCGGCGCGCCTGCAGCCGGCCGCCGCTGGGGCGAGGCGGCGCGGGCTCGCGGGCGAGGGCCTGCTCGTCCGGGAACGCGAACTCGCTGACCCCGATGATCGCAACCCGGCGGTGCGCCACGTCCTCGGTGCGCGCGTCGCGGGCCACCGCGACCAGCTCGTCGACAACACCGTCGTCGAGCGCGCGCAACGCTCCCCCAGCCCGCTCGATCGAGACGAACTGCTGCCAGGCCGCACTCGCCATCGCCTCGGTGAAGGACTCGACGTACCACGAGCCACCTGCGGGGTCTGCCACCCGCGCCAGACTCGACTCGTCGTGCAGGATCGCGTGGGTGTTTCGGGCGATGCGCCGGGCAAAGCCGTCGGAGAGTCCCGTCGCGTCGTCGAATGGCAGCACCGTGATCGCGTCGGCGCCGCCGCATGCCGCGGCGAAGCAGCCGATCGTCGTGCGCAGGATGTTCACCCACGGATCGCGGCGGGTCAACATAGCCGCCGAGGTCACTGCGTGCTGGCGTTGTCTGCGATGGTCCTCGACCGCTCCGCTGAGCTCTGCCACCCGAGCCCAGATGCGCCGGGCAGCGCGCAGCTTGGCGATCGAGGCGAACTGCTCGGCGGTAACGGCGAAGCGGAACTCGACGGCGTCCAGTGCTCGGTCGATGGACAACCCGGCGGCGGTCAGCGCGCGCAGATAAGCGACGCCGATCGACGTCGCGATCGCGACTTCCGCAGCGTCGCCGGCGCCGGCGTCGTGGTACGTCGTCGCGTCCACCGTGGCCAGGCGGAGGTCCGGGCAGGCGCTCGCCCGGTCGGCCAGCTCGGCGAGCAGGCCCAGGTCGGCGTCGTCGCCAGTGCGGGCACGGAGCCCGATCGGGTCGGCACCGAGCGCACCGCGAAGCTCGCCCGGCGCAACGCCACGGTCGGCTGCCACACCGAGCAACGCGGCACTCGCCGCCGCCGTGTCCGCGCCGGCGTCCAGCGCGATCGGCGCAAGGTCGAGATAGACCCCCTCGAGTGCAGCGGGCAGATCGGCGACCGGCAGACCCGCGTCGCCGACCACCAGCCACAAGGACGTGGCGCCGCCTTCCAGATCGGCGACCGCGGACGCGGCTGCCCGCGTCGCGTCGGGATCGGCAAGTCGTTGGCGGACGTCCCAACCGGCCACATCGCCGCCGCGCACGCCCCGGGTAGCGGGCGCGGGAGGTGCAGCCGGGGCATCTTCGGCGGTGTAGAGCGGCCGCAGCCGGATGTCGTCGTAGGTGGTGGAGCTGAGCGCGTCGACGGGGTCGCTGCCCTGCGGCAGCCCCGAGCGCGCCAGCACCGCCGCGACCAGCGCACGCCACTCGTCCTGCGTCGCGGGCGGGAACCCGCCTGCCAGCTCGAGGTGGGTTGGCGCGTCGGGTTCTGGAACTACCGCAGACATAGCCAAAGCCTATGCGGCCGGTGCAACGAAACGGTGGGCACAAGCGTCTAGTACATATGCGAGCTGCGATCCTCCGACTCGTCAGGAGTCCGTGATGACCTCCGTCCCCACCTCGAAGCGAAGGTGGAATCCGATCGCGCAGGAAACTCAGTTGGCTGACTTGCGCGCGCAACTCGAGGAACAGCGCGGGTTTCGTGTCGACCAGCTCCGGTCGCTGTGCCTGGCCCGCGCCGCCCGTTCGGGCGCCGGCGCGAACCGCACGAGCCGCGAAATCACCATCTCGCTGATGCGCGCCGCGCGCAGCGCACTGGGCGACGTCACCGCCGCGCTGCGGCGCATGGACGACGGAGAGTACGGGCGGTGCACGTCATGTGGCGGCGCTATCCCACTCGATCGCCTCGAGGTGCTGCCGCAGGTTGCCATGTGCATGCCCTGCCAGCACATGAGCGAACGTAGTGAGCAACAGGCGTGATCGGGGCCTGTCCGCCCGATCGAGCGCAGCGAGGCTCGAGCGTCGTCGAGCTCGACGCGCAGGGCCGGCACTGAGGTTGCGGCGCCCATAGCAGCCGACCACTAGGCTCACCGCACGTGGCCGACCGTGAGCACAACGCAGACCCTGAACAGCTCGCGCGCTACGCCGCAGCCGAGATCCGGCGCCGGACCGGAATCGACAAGCACGACGTCGCGATCGTGCTCGGTTCGGGGTGGGTCCCGGCCATCAAGTCGCTGGGCGACACCGTGGCCGAGATCGTGGTCACTGACGTTCCTGGGTTCCTGCCGCCCACCGTCGAGGGGCATGCCGGACGCATCCGCTCCATCGATGTCGACGGCGTGGCAGTTCTCGCGTTCCTCGGGCGCACGCATCTGTACGAGAACCGCGGCGTGGAAGCAGTAGTGCACGGCGTCCGGGTCGCCGCGGCGTCGGGCTGCCGCACGGTCGTGCTGACCAACGCGTGTGGTGGCCTGCGGCCCGCGATGGCTGTCGGGGATCCGGTGCTGATCAGCGATCACCTGAACCTGACCTGGCGCTCGCCGCTGGTCGGTGCCCGCTTCGTCGATCTCACCGATCTCTACTCCCCGCGCCTGCGCGCGCTCGTCCGCGACATCGACCCTTCCATCACGGAGGGCGTGTACGCGATGTTCCCCGGACCGCAGTACGAGACGCCCGCCGAGGTACGCATGGCAGGTGTGCTGGGAGCGGATCTCGTCGGCATGTCCACCGTGCTCGAAGCCGTTGCGGCGCGCGCCGAAGGGTGCGACGTGCTAGGCATCTCGCTGGTGACGAACCTGGCCGCCGGGCTCGGTGCTCCGCTCGAGCACGAAGAGGTCCTTGCAGCCGGCAAGGCCGCGGCGTCGCGGATGGGCGCGCTGCTCGCGCGACTGGTGCCGCAGCTGTGAACGCCGCAGCGTGCAGCGGCGCGCGCGCATGAGCCTGTTTGCAGAGGTGTCGGCCTGGATCGCTGACGACGTCGATCCGTCCGCTGCCGCGCAATTGCAGCGACTGTTGGACGCGGGGGACGAGGCGGCGCTGGCGGACCGTTTCAGCGGCCCGCTCACGTTCGGTACCGCGGGTCTGCGCGGCCCGTTGCGGGCCGGGCCGAACGGCATGAACCGCACCGTCGTTCGCCGCGCTGCGGCGGGAGTCGCCGCGTGGCTGCGCGAGCACGGGAATGCCGGGCTACCGGTCATCGTCGGCTACGACGCCCGGCACGGTTCACACGACTTCGCGGCCGACTCCGCGGCGATCTTCGCCGCAGCCGGGTTCGACGCCCGCCTGTTGCCGGCGCCGCTGCCGACACCCGTCCTCGCCTTCGCCGTCCAGCACCTCGGCGCCGCCGCAGGAGTCATGGTGACTGCCTCGCACAACCCGCCACAGGACAACGGCTACAAGGTTTACGTCGCTGACGGCGGGCAACTCGCCCCACCCGCCGACGCCGAGATCGAGCGCGCCATCCAGGCAGTCGGCTCGGCGCGAGCAATAGCACTGGACGCGGGGTCGGTGACCACCCTCGACGACTCCGTCGTGGCGGCGTACGTCCGTGCCGTCGCCGGGCTCGTCACTCCTGGGCCGCGTGTACTGAACACCGTCTACACCGCGATGCACGGCGTCGGCGCGCAGTTGCTGCGCGCCGTCTTCGCAGCGGCGGGTTTTGCCTCGCCCGCCCCGGTCGTCGAGCAGGAGCAGCCTGACCCCGACTTTCCCACCGTCGCGTTCCCCAACCCCGAGGAGCCGGGCGCATTGGATCTAGCGCTCGCCGTGGCTCGCGCTAAAGGTGCCGACCTGGTCATCGCAAATGACCCGGACGCCGACCGATGCGCGTGCGCGGCACCGTCGGCCGACGGCACCTGGCGGCGGCTGCGCGGCGACGAAACCGGCGTTCTACTCGCCGATGCCCTGCTGCAGAAGGGGATTCGCGGCACCTACGCGACGACCATCGTGTCGTCGTCATTGCTCGGCGTGATGGCCGCACGGCACGGGGTCGGGTACGCGGAGACGCTTACCGGTTTCAAGTGGATCGCCCGCGCCGCGCCGGATCTCGTCTTCGGCTACGAGGAAGCGCTCGGCTACGCAGTGGCGCCGAATCTCGTCCGCGACAAGGACGGCGTGAGCGCGGCCCTTCTCCTCGCTGAGTACGCGGCGCTGCTGAAGTCGCGCGGCTCGTCGCTTACGACCCGGCTCGACGAGCTGGCCGCCGAATACGGCCGCTACGCGACGGATCAGGTTGCGGTGCGCGTCGAAGACCGCACTCAGATCACCGATGCGATGCGGCGGCTGCGCGCGAGTCCGCCTGTCATGCTTTTGGGCATCCCGGTGCAGGTCAGCGATTTGCTGCCCGCCGCCGACGTGGTGCGGTTGTCCTGGGACGGTGGACGAGTGGTCGTGCGCCCGTCAGGTACCGAGCCGAAACTGAAGGCCTACCTCGAGGTCATCGACCCCGGCGGCTCTGCCGAACGCACGGCAGCGTTGCTGGACCGCTTGCGGATCGAGGTCGCTGCGGTGCTCGGCCTCTGAGGTGCTCGGTCTCTTAGCTCGCCGTTTCTGGCTTTCAGCTCGACCGCACCCGCCAGGCCTCGGCCACCGCGACCGTCTGCAACCTCGCGGCGCCCGCCCTCGCGTAGTGCGCAGTCATCACCGTGGCCCGCGTCGTGATCAGGGCTGCCCCGTAGCCGTGCCCGCAGCTGTAGGCGAGCGAAACTCCGGCGACGGAGGGTGCGGTGCCGGTCACCGCGACGCACCGGGCGCCGTTGGCCAGTTGCACCGCCCAGGGACGTGCGGGATCCAGCAACGGAGCAGCGTTGGGCAGCGGCGCCGTGAGCCGCAACCGGTGCGCGTCCGACCAGGGGTTCAGCATGCACAGCGCAGTCCTCGCATGCGCGTCGGCAACGAAGCACGGGTCGAGGATCTTGTTCGCCGAGAAGCAGCGGTAGGCGCCGCGCACGGGCGCGGCAACCGACGACGTCCAGCACGTCCCGTTGCTCGTGCCAGAAACGACGACCGAGGGACTGCCGTCCGAACGGAAAGCTCGGAAGATACGCGCTTGCGTCGCCGGCGACGCAATCGTGCTCGGCGAGGTTGCCGTTCGCCCGACGGAGGTCCGCGGCGGCTGCCCCGCGCCGGTGCTGGTCGTGCTGCCGCACCCGGCAACCAGCACGGCAGCAGCGATTGCCAGCGCAACAACTGCTACGCGTTCGCGCGCCGTGCTCATGAAGCCGAGTTTGGTCACGAATCGCCTCCGGCGAGGAAAGAATTTGGTGTCTTGCCATAGGGACGCACGAGTGGGGGAGTTTGTCGCGCGGCGCGCCCAAATTGTGATACGACATTCACCAAATCTGGCGCACAGGGCGTTCGGTTGTCGCGTCGTGCACGATGGGTGCGTGCAGGCAAAGCAGCGAGATGCTCCCGGACCGGGCCAGGAATCCGTGTGGGATTACCCCCGCCCACCCGCATGCGTCCCGTCCGACCGGCTCGTCGTGGTGCGTCTCGGCGATCAGGTCGTCGCCGAGACGCGGCACGCTTACCGCGTGCTGGAGACCAGCCACCCGCCGACCTGGTACGTGCCGCCGGGCGACGTCTGGCCGGGGACGATCGAGCGGTCCGACGCCCGGTCGACCTTCTGCGAGTGGAAGGGCTCGGCCACCTACTTCGACGTGCTCGGCCTCCAGGCGGCCGCGTGGTGTTACGAGCATCCGACGGCCGGCTTCGAAGCGATCACCGACTATCTCGCCTTTTCTCCGTCGCGGTTGCATTGCGAGGTGGACGGCGAGCACGTGCGCTCGCAGGAAGGCGGCTTCTACGCAGGTTGGATCACCTCCGATGTCGTCGGGCCGTTCAAAGGCGGCCGTGCCACGCTCGGTTGGTGACTCGTGGGTGGTGCGCGATCTTCATTCATCGGGACGCTCCTGAGCCACCGTGAGCAGGACGATCGCGCAAACGCCAGCCGGCGCGGCGCCCGCTGCGACACGGTTCGGACCCGCTATCGCGGTCCGAACTGCCGATCGCCGGCGTCGCCGAGCCCAGGAACGATGTAGGCGTTCTCGTTGAGTTCGTCGTCGATGCTTGCGGTGAAGATTCGAACGGGCAGGCCACTGGACTCGATCCGGGCAATGCCTTCCGGCGCAGCGAGGGCGCAGATGACGGTCAAGTCGTCGGCGCCGCGCTGGGCTAGCAGGCGCAGGCAGTGCAGCAATGACCCGCCTGTCGCCAGCATCGGATCGAGCACGATGACCGGACGTCCGGTCAACGAGTCGGGCAACGAGGCCATGTACGGGTGCGGCTCGTGGGTCTGCTCGTCGCGGGCCAGGCCGACGAAACCCATCTGCGATTCAGGCAATAGGTTGAATGCCGCTTCGGCCATGCCCAGGCCAGCGCGCAATACCGGCACCAGCAGCGGCGGGTTCGCAATACCCAGTCCCTCCGTCGGCGCGACCGGCGTGCGGATCGGCTTGCCCACGGTCGCGAGGTTGCGCGTGGCCTCGTACACGAGCAACGTGGCGAGCTCGCGCAATGCGGCGCGGAACTCGGCATTGCTGGATGTCTCATCGCGCATCACGGTGAGCCGCGCCTGCACGATCGGATGAGTCACGACTGTCGTCGGCAAAGCTGGCATGCCGAGACCTTAGCCGCGCCGGCGCTCCGCACGGCGGCGGCCACCGTGAGCGACGCTGGCGAGCGAACCCATGTCACCGTGAGCGACGCTGGCGAGCGAAACCGAATGAACATGCGTGCCGCGGACGACCAGGCGCGCCGACAGGATGCGCAGCACGCCGAGTAGATGCATAAGAATGATCATCGCGGCCCGGCATGAACGGGGCGGGAACGCTGTGGCCTGTCTGCGCGAACCTAGACTGAAGCCTGTGAGCGTCATCGAAGCGACGGAGTTGGCCGGCGTGAGCCGAGACGACTCGTCCCTGCGCAGGTTTCTGCACGGTCTGCCCGGCGTCGACCAGGTCGGCGCTGAGGCGCGCGTGAGTCAGCTCGCGACCCGCGGCATCAAGACGACGGCAAAAGCGTGGGCCATCGACGCAGCGATTTCGATGGTCGATCTGACCACGCTGGAGGGTGCCGACACCGCGGGAAAAGTACGGTCGCTGTGCGCCAAGGCGGCGCGTCCCGATCCTGGTGACCCTTCGGTTCCTGCAGTGGCCGCCGTCTGCGTGTATCCCGACATGGTCGCCACCGCGGTCGACGCGCTGCGCGGCGCGAGCGTGCAGATTGCCTCGGTCGCGACAGCTTTCCCGTCCGGACGAGCATCGCTGGAGACGAAGCTGTATGACGTCGGCGACGCGGTGCGCGCCGGCGCGAACGAGATCGACATGGTGATCGACCGTGGCGCCTTCCTCGCCGGGCGCTACCAGCAGGTGTTCGACGAGATCGTGGCCACCAAGGCGGCCTGCGGATCGGCACACCTGAAAGTGATCCTGGAGACCGGCGAGCTCGCGACTCTGGACAACGTGCGGCGCGCATCCTGGCTCGCGCTGCTCGCGGGCGGCGATTTCATTAAGACCTCCACGGGCAAGATCACACCATCGGCGACGCCGCCGGTAGCACTCGTGATGCTCGAAGCCGTGCGCGACTTCGCGGCGCTGACCGGCGACGTGCGGGGCGTGAAACTGGCCGGCGGCATTCGCACGTCCAAAGAAGCCGTGCGCTATTTGGTCCTGGTCAACGAGGTGGCTGGTGAGACCTGGCTGACCGCGCGGTTGTTCCGCTTCGGCGCGTCCAGCCTGCTCAACGACCTGTTGCAGCAGCGACACAAGATGGCCACCGGCAACTACGACGGCCCCGACTACGTGACTGTCGACTGATGGCCGTCTTCGAGTACGCACCCGCGCCCGAGTCCCGCGACATCGCCCGGCTACGGGCCAGTTACCAGATCTTCGTCGACGGCACCTTCCGCGACGGCAGGGGAGACGCCGTCAAGACGGTCAATCCGGCGGACGAATCGCCACTGGCCGAAGTGACCGAGGCAGCAGTGTCCGATGTCGACGACGCGGTCGGTGCCGCACGGCGCGCAGCACCGAAGTGGGCGGCGCTGCCCGGCAAGGAGCGCGGTAAGTATTTGTTCCGGATCGCCCGCGCGATCCAGGAACGCGGCCGCGAACTTGCGGTGCTCGAATCTCTCGACAATGGCAAGCCGATCCGCGAGTCGCGCGACGTCGACATCCCTACCGCAGCCGCGCACTTTTTCTACTACGCGGGTTGGGCAGACAAGCTCGGTTACGCCGGCTTCGGGCCTGCGCCGCGTCCCATCGGGGTTGCCGGTCAGATAATCCCCTGGAATTTCCCGCTGTTGATGGCCGCCTGGAAGATCGCGCCGGCACTCGCATGCGGAAACACCGTCGTCCTCAAGCCGGCCGAAACGACGCCGCTCACCGCGCTCGTCCTCGCCGAGATCATCGCCGAGTGCGACCTCCCGCCCGGTGTCGTGAACATCCTCGCCGGCGGCCCGTCGATCGGTCAGGCTGTCGTCGAGCATGCCGGCATCGACAAGATCGCTTTCACCGGTTCGACCGAGGTCGGCAAGATCATCGCCCGGACGGTCGCGGGCAGCGGCAAGCGGCTCTCGCTGGAACTTGGCGGCAAGGCGGCGAACATCGTCTTCGACGACGCACCGCTGGACCAGGCCGTCGACGGCATCGTCAACGGCATCTTCTTCAATCAGGGTCAAGTGTGTTGTGCCGGGTCGCGACTGCTCGTCCAGGAGTCCGTGGCCGAAGAATTGACAGCTGCGTTGAAACGCCGGCTGACGACCCTTCGGGTCGGCGATCCGTTGGACAAGAACACCGACGTCGGGGCGATTAACTCTGCGGCACAGCTGGCCCGCATCCGCGAACTGTCGGCCGCAGGCGAGGACGAGGGCGCTGTCAGATGGTCGCCGCCTTGTAACCTGCCCGAGCGCGGTTTCTGGTTCGCTCCGACCATTTTCACCGGTGTCTCACAGGCCCACCGCATCGCCCGCGAGGAGATCTTTGGCCCAGTGCTGTCCGTGCTCACGTTCCGCACGCCGAGCGAGGCGGTCGCGAAGGCCAACAACACGCCGTACGGCCTGTCGGCAGGTGTGTGGACGGAGAAGGGTTCCCGAATCCTTTCTATAGCAGGCAAACTGCGGGCCGGCGTCGTGTGGGCCAACACGTTCAACCGCTTCGATCCGACTGCACCGTTCGGCGGGTACAAGGAATCCGGCTTCGGACGAGAGGGCGGCCGCCACGGCCTGGAGGCCTATCTCGATGCCTAAATCGACGCACGAGCCTGCGGCGGATCGGCTTGCCGTCCGAAAAACCTACAAGCTCTACATCGGCGGTGCGTTCCCTCGCTCTGAGTCCGGACGCTCGTACCCGGTTTGCACGGCGAAGGGGGAGCTGCTCGCGCACGCCGCCCAGGCTTCTCGCAAGGACGTCCGGGACGCAGTGGTCGCAGCGCGCAAGGCCTTCGGTGCGTGGTCTGCGGCGTCGGCGTACAACCGCGGGCAGGTGCTCTACCGAGTCGCGGAAATGCTCGAAGGCAGGCGCGAGCAATTCGCGGCCGAGGTGCGCACGTCCGAAGGGATTACCGCTCGAGCAGCATCGATTCAGGTGGACGAGGCGATCGACCGCTGGGTGTACTTCGCCGGCTGGGCCGACAAGTACGCGCAGGTCGTCGGCAGTACCAATCCCGTCGCCGGACCGTACTTCAGCTTCTCGTTGCCCGAGCCGAGCGGCGTGGTCGCCGCGTTCGCGCCCGCCGATTCCTCGCTGCTCGGCCTCGTCAGCGTGCTCGCCCCGGTTTTGACGACGGGCAACACCGCCGTAGTGGTGGCGTCCGAACCGCATCCGTTGCCGGCGATGTCGTTCGCCGAGGTGCTCGCGACCTCCGACATCCCGGGCGGTGCGGTGAACCTGCTGACCGGTTTCACCGCGGAGCTCGCTCCCTGGCTGGCCGCGCACCGCGACGTGAACGCGCTGGATTTGTCCGGTGTCGACGCGGCGGATCAGGTCGCGCTGCAGGTCGCGGCGGCTGACAACGTGAAGCGGGTCTTCGTCCCGCGTTCGCTGAACTGGAGCGCTGACCCCGGGACTTCTCGGCTGAGTGCGTTCGTCGAGACCAAGACCGTCTGGCATCCGATCGGTAATTGAGCGCTTGATCCGCACGCGCCGGTCAGTCGGAGCGAGCCGTGCCGGTAGTTTCTGGCTATGACCAGCTCGCAGGATGCCGCCGCGATCATCCCGATCACGCTCACCGTCAACGGCCGGATCGGGCTGACCCTATGGGCGCCGCCATGGACGGATGAGGACGGCGAGGAGTGGCAGGGCTTCCTCGGAGACGGATCGAAGATCCTGCTCTACCCGAACACCCGCGACTTGGGCGAGTTCATCGCGTCCGGCACGGACAACGACCTGTCCGATCATCCTGCCTGGGGATACGTCGCCACGATGACTCCTGACCAGCTGCGCCCTGCGGGGGAGGACAGCTACGACCTCGACGCCGTCTATGAGTGGGCAGCGGGCGAACCGGATCCGGTACACGTCTCGGCGTTGGCGAACGTGGTTGACATCGCCGCCAAGATCGCCGACTGCTGCGACGACGGAGCGCTGCGCCGCCTGGTCGAGGACACACCCGAGTACGCCGAACTGGTCGACGAGGACGTCAGCTACCAAGGCAAGGAAGGCCGCAAACGCTGGAACGAACTCGGCGACGTGATTGCCGACAGTTGGGAGCGTGCCATTGCCCGCGTCGAGTCGTGGCTGAGCTGGCAGGGTGACTTCGCCTCCTCCGACCTCGATGCCGAGTCGGTGTGGGACCGCATCGGCGCCGAACCGATCCGGATCACGCTTCCTGACGCCACCTACCTGACCGTGCGCGGATACCTCGCAGAGGACACCCAGGAACGGCCCAGCGCGATGTTTCTCGGCGACGAGGAGAACGTCGCCGTGTTCACCGAGGTCATCGACCTGGCCCGCTTCTGCCGGGTGGCCGACGATCACGCGCTGCTGGGTCTCGAGTGGTGGTCCGAACTCGCCGACGTCGAGGACGACCAGGTGTTCAACCCGGCGTTGGACGCCACCTACGACCTGCGCAAGCCCTCCACGGCCGCCAACGAGTTGATTCGCGAACTGATCGCGTTCTGCCGCCTCGACGTCGACACCTCGGTCTTGGACGATGCGGGCGTCGATCGCGACGACTGGCGCAGCCTGGTCCGCGAGGTCCGCGGCGCTCTCCAGTTGCAGGACTGAGCCGGGCCAGCTGTCAGGAACCGACCGCCTGCTCGCGCAGCCGCCCGCGCACCTCGGGAGCTGAGGTGCGGACCTCATCTGCGGCCGCGTCGTCGTCGTGTGCCTGCGATTCCCGCTCGGCGCGCACGCGCGTCACGTAACTGCTGACCTCACCGGCGCGCGTCGCATCGTCCCAGCCGAGGATCGCGCTCATCAGGTCCGCGATCACGTCCGCACAGTCGACGCCGCGGTGCGGGTACTCGATCGAGATGCGGGTGCGGCGGGTGAGCACGTCCTCCAGATGCAGAGCGCCCTCGTGGGTGACGGCGTAGCGGATCTCGGCGAAGAGGTAATCCGGCGCTTCGGGCACCGTCTGCAGCAACTCGGGTTCGCCGAGGCCGGGGTCGAGGACGTCGCGGATCATCGAGCCGTAACGGCCGAGCACGTGCCGGATGCGGTGCGGGTGCAGGCCGTACTCGGCGGCGAGTGAATCCAGCTGGTTGCGCATCGCGTAGAAGCCCTCTGCACCGAGCAGCGGGACCTTATCCGTGCACGACGGCGCGATCCGCCGCGGCAGATCCTCGCTGGCCTCGTCCACGGCGTCCGCTGCCATTACCCGGTAGGTCGTGTACTTACCGCCGGCGATCGAGATCAGGCCGGGCACGACGCGCGCCACGGCATGCTCGCGCGACAGCGCCGAGGTGTCCTCGGACTCCCCGGCCAGCAGCGGACGAAGCCCGGCGTACACACCCTCGATGTCGGCATTTTCGAGCGGCGCCACGAGCACCGAATTCACCTGCTCGAGCAGGTAGTCGATGTCCGCGCGCGTGGCCGCGGGGTGGGCCAGGTCGAGCGTCCAGTCGGTATCGGTCGTCCCGATGATCCAGTGGTTCTTCCAGGGGATCACGAACAGGACCGATTTGACAGTGCGCAGGATGAGCCCCGCATCGCCGGAGATCTTGTCGCGCGGGACAACGATGTGCACTCCCTTGGACGCGCGCACCCGGAATCGTCCACGCGCGCCGGACAGCGCCTGCAACTCGTCGGTCCAGACGCCGGTGCAGTTCAACACCACGCCGGCGCCGACCATCGCTTCGCGCCCGTCCTCGGTGTCGCGTACGCGCACGCCCACTACCCGATCGGACTCGCGAGCGAATCCGACGGCTTGGGTGGACGAGCGGACGACCGCGCCGAAGCGGGCCGCGGTGCGCACGACGGTGAGAGTGTGGCGGGCGTCGTCTGCCTGCGCGTCGTAGTAGCGAACGGCGCCGACGAGCGCGTCCGAGCGCAAGCCGGGAAACATCCGCAACGCGGCCCGGTGCGACAGGTGTTTCTGGCCGGGCAAGCTGCTGTGCCCACCCATCGAGTCGTAGAGCGCGAGGCCTGCCGCGACATAGGGGCGCTCCCAGCCGCGGTGGGTGAGCGGGTACAGGAACGCGACCGGCGTGACGAGGTGCGGCGCGATGCGGGTCATCATCAGCTCGCGCTCGCGCAGCGCCTCGCGCACGAGCCCGATCTCGAGTTGCTCGAGATAGCGCAATCCGCCGTGGAACAGTTTGGACGAGCGGCTCGAGGTGCCCGAGGCCCAATCCCGCGCTTCGATCAGCGCGACCGAGAGCCCACGCGTAGCGGCGTCCAGCGCGGCGCCGGCGCCGACCACGCCGC
Organism: Mycobacteriales bacterium; assembly: GCA_038212215.1. Lineage (GTDB taxonomy): Bacteria > Actinomycetota > Actinomycetes > Mycobacteriales > Jatrophihabitantaceae > JALZAI01. The sequence continues at coordinate 47,512 of JBBQUT010000012.1, read as the reverse complement.
CGCCGACCACCACCACGTCGAAATCGCTTGAGTTCAGCCGGCGCCAGGCCGCTCGCCGGTAGACCCCGTCGAGCCGCGCCGCCGCGCCGCCGCGCGGCAACCGCGGCTCCGGATCATCCAGGTGCGCCGGTTGCGGATCGACGGGGTCCACAGGCAAAGGGTCCACTAGTGGCACGCTAGCGCAATGAGGCAGACGCCAGCTGTGATCGCAGCCATCGACCAGGGCACGACGTCTACCCGGTGCATCCTGTTCGATCACGAAGCGCACGTCGTCGCCAGCGAGCAGGTCGAGCACAGCCAGCACCTGCCGCGGGCCGGCCTGGTCGAGCACGACGCCACCGAGATCTGGACCAACACCCGCCGCGTGCTGGCCGGCGCGCTGGCCCGCGCCGAGGTGAATCGCGGGGACGTGGTCGCCATCGGGGTGACCAACCAGCGCGAGACGACCATGGTCTGGGATCGCGCGACCGGCGAGCCGGTCGGCCCGACCATCGTGTGGCAGGACACCCGCACCCAGCCGATCTGCGACGAGCTGGCCGCGCTCGGCGGCGGGCCGGAACGTTACCGGCAGCGCACGGGACTGCCGCTTGCCACCTACTTCGCCGGACCGAAGCTGCGCTGGATCCTCGACAATGTCGACGGTGCCCGCGCTCGCGCCGACAACGGCGAGCTCGCGTTCGGGACGATGGATTCGTGGCTGGTGTGGAATTTGTCCGGCGGCACGGACGGTGGCGTGCACGTCACCGACGTCACCAACGCCTCACGCACACTGCTCATGGACCTCGACACCCTGGGCTGGATCCCGGAGATCGCCGACGAGATGGGCATCCCCTTGTCGATGCTGCCCGAGATCCATTCGTCGGCCGAGGTGTATGCCAACGCACGCGAGCGCGGCCCGCTTGCCGGGGTGCCGATCGCCGGCATCCTCGGCGACCAGCAGGCAGCCACCTTCGGGCAGGCGTGCCTGAAGCCCGGCGAGGCGAAAAACACCTACGGCACCGGCAACTTCCTCCTGCTCAACACCGGGACGGAGAAGGTGCTCAGCGAGCACGGGCTGCTGACGACCGTCTGCTACCGCATCGGCGAACAGGCACCGGTCTTCGCGCTGGAGGGCTCGATCGCAGTCACCGGATCGCTGGTGCAATGGCTGCGCGACAACCTCGGGCTCATCTCCTCCGCCAGCGAGATCGAGCAGCTCGCGCGCGAGGTCGGCGACAACGGTGGCGCCTACTTCGTGCCCGCGTTCTCCGGGCTCTATGCGCCCTACTGGCGCCAGGACGCGCGCGGCGCGGTGGTGGGACTCACCCGATTCGTCAACCGCAGCCACCTCGCCCGCGCCGCACTGGAGGCGACGGCCTTCCAGACGAGGGAGGTGGTCGAGGCGATGAACGCCGACTCCGGTGTCGCGCTCACCCGGCTCAAGGTCGACGGCGGCATGGTCGTCAACGAGTTGCTGATGCAATTCCAGGCCGACATCCTCGACGTGCCGGTCGTGCGTCCGGTCGTGGCGGAGACGACAGCGCTGGGTGCGGCGTACGCAGCCGGGCTCGCGGTGGGCTTCTGGTCCTCGACGGAGGAGATCGTCGCGAATTGGCGGGCCGACAAGCAGTGGCAGCCCAATATGGCCGAGGAGCGCCGCGCCGAGCTGTTGGCGAACTGGAAGAAGGCGGTCACCCGAACCTTCGACTGGGCGTGAGCGACACGAAGCGAGGCGCGCGTGCGCGGAACACCGCGTGGGCGGCGCGGGTTGGAGGGTGATGTGAGCCTTCCTGCCGTCCCGCTGTCCGTGCTCGACCTCGCCACGGTGGGCGAGGGAAGCGACACCACCGAGGCGCTGCATGCCAGTCTCGATCTGGCCCGCACCGTCGAGGATCTCGGATTCACCCGGTTGTGGGTCGCCGAGCACCACAACATGCCCGGCATCGCGAGCTCGGCGCCGCCGGTGCTCATCAGCGCCCTCGCCGCCGCGACGACCCGCTTGCGCGTCGGATCGGGCGGCGTGATGCTGCCCAACCACGCGCCGCTGGTAGTAGCCGAACAGTTCGGCACGTTGGCCTCGCTCTACCCCGGACGCATCGACGTCGGCCTGGGCCGGGCGCCTGGCACCGATCAGGTGACTGCCCGAGCGCTGCGCCGGGTCGCCCAGCCGGGCGCCGACGACTTTCCGGAGCAGCTGGCCGAGCTTGGCTGCTACCTCGCCGGCGAGTGGCCCGCGGGACATCCGAACGCGGCGATCAGTGCGGTGCCCCGCGCGGAGCAGACCCCGCCCATCTGGCTGCTCGGCTCCAGCGGATTCAGCGCGGAGCTGGCCGGGCTGCTGGGCCTGCCGTTCGCGTTCGCCCATCACTTCAGCAGTGTCAACACGCTGCCGGCGCTGGAGCGGTACCGCTCAAGCTTTCGCCCCGGACGGGTCCTGGACGAGCCGTATGCAATGGTCAGCGTGCAGGCAATCTGCGCGGACACCGACGCCGAGGCCGAGCGGCTCGCGCTGCCAGGGGCGCTGGCGTTCATCCAGTTGCGGCAGGGCCGTCCGGGGCGGTTACCGACCCCGGAACAGGCCGCCGAGTACCCATGGACGAGCATCGAGCGCGACTTCGCCCGGCAACGCCGCGACGGCCAGGCGATCGGCAGCCCGGAGACGGTTCGGGGCTCGTTGGCCGCGCTGCTCGAAGCGACCCGCGCGGACGAGCTGATGATCTCCACGATGGTGCACTCGGCCAAGGACCGGGCTCGCTCGAACGAACTGGTGCGCGAACTGTTCGGGGAGCTCCCGCTCGGCTTGGGACAGCTTTGAGCCCAAGTGCGCCACCATGGACAGATGCGCCGCCCGATAGTCGCCGCCGCAATCGCGCTGCTCGCGGCGTGCTCCTCGAACACAGCCGGGCATAGCTCCGGGTCCCCGACGCCGAGTGGCAGCGCGCTGCCTTCCAAGACAGCACCGTCCAGCGCGTCGCCGTCGTCGTCGCGGGCCTCATCGTCCTCGTCGTCATCGTCGTCCACGTCCGCGTCCTCGTCCTCGTCGTCCGCGTCGCCGTCGAGCAGCAGCGCGACTGCCTCGCACGTCCCGACGACGGCAGCGCGCCGGATCTTCAACGCGATGAGCGACGCGCAACGGGTCGGTCAGCTGCTCATGATCGACTGCCCGAGCACGTACCTGAGCAGCACCACGGCCACCGCAATCCAGGCCCAGCACGTCGGCTCGGTGATCCTCGACGGCAACAGCAGCCTCAGCATCAGCCAGGAGAAGACGCTCACCAGGGCGCTGCAGCACATTGCACCCGCGCAGACCGGATTGTTCGTGGCGACCGACCAGGAGGGCGGGCTGGTGCGGCGGCTGCGCGGCCCGGACTTCACCGATATGCCCAGCGCGCTGACCCAGGGCGGCTGGTCGACCGCGACGCTGCAGTCGCGTGCGACGTCCTGGGCAAGTGAACTCCGTGCGGGCGGAGTCAACGTCGACCTGGCCCCGGTGCTGGACACCGTCCCCCCGGGTACGACGAACAACCCGCCGATCGGCGACCTGGATCGCGAGTACGGGCACGACACCGCGACGGTCACGTCACACGGCCTGGCCGTGCTTCGCGGGTTCGCCGCCGCGGGCCTCATCGCGACGGTCAAGCACTTTCCGGGTCTCGGCCGGGTCAGCGAGAACACCGACACCACGAGCGGAGTCACCGACGTGACGACTTCCGCCGATGACCCGTACTTGCAACCTTTCGCGGCGGCAATCCGGGCCGGCGTCGCGTTCGTGATGATGTCTACGGCGATCTACCCGCGCATCGACCCGGCGGGGCCGGCGGCGTTCTCATCGGCGGTCGTCACCGGCCTGCTGCGCGGCAAGCTGGGCTTTCGCGGCATCGTGATCAGCGACGACCTCGGCAATGCCCGGCAGGTCAGCGGCTATTCGCCCGGCGAGCGGGCGTGGCGTTTCATCCGGGCCGGCGGCGACATCGTGCTCACCGTGAACGCCTCCCAGGCGGGCGCGATGACGTCGGCGATTCTGGATCGGATGCGGTCATCGGCGAGCTTCACCCGGCAGGTGCACGCGGCAGCGCTGCGGGTGCTGGCGGCGAAGCAGGCCCACGGCTTGGTGTACTGACTTGCCGCGTTGGCCCGGTGATCTTCATTCATCCGCAACGTCCTGGACGCGTTTCGCTCACACCATCAGCGCGGCGTAGCCGGGTTTGATCTGCGTGTCGATGATGTCCAGGCGATCGTCGAAAGGCAGGAACGCGCTCTTCATCGCATTGATGGTGAACCACTGCAGGTCCGCCCAGCCGTAGCCGAACGCTTCGACGAGCAGAGTCATTTCCCGCGACATCGAGGTCGCGCTCATCAGCCGATTGTCGGTGTTGATGGTCACCCGGAATCGCCGCCGGCGAAGCTCCCCGATCGGGTGCTCGGCGATCGAAGCTGCGGCGCCGGTCTGCACGTTGGACGACGGGCACATCTCCAGCGGGATGCGCTTGTCGCGCACGTATTGCGCCAGGCGCCCCAACGACCCGTCCGCGGCGATGTCGTCGACGATGCGCACGCCGTGCCCCAGCCGGTCGGTGCCGCACCACTGGATCGCCTCCCAGATCGAGGGCAGCCCGAATCCCTCGCCGGCGTGGATGGTGAAGTGGAAGTTCTCGCGACGAACGTACTCGAAGGCGTCCAGGTGCCGGCTCGGCGGGAAGCCGGCCTCGGCGCCGGCGATGTCGAAGCCGAACACGCCGACGTCGCGGTATGCCACGGCCAACTCGGCGATCTCGCGCGAGCGCGCCGCATGCCGCATCGCGGTAAGGATCGCGCCCACGCGGATCCGGTGGCCGCGTCCGGCCGCAGCGGCCTCGCCGGCGCGGAAACCCGAAAGGGCCGCGTCCACGACCTGGTCAAGGGTCAGCCCGCCGTCGACATGCAGCTCGGGCGCCCACCGGATCTCGGCGTAGACAACCCCGTCGTCCGCGAGATCCTCGGCCGCCTCCTGGGCGACGCGGCTGATCCCCGCCGCGGTCTGCATCACGGCGACGGTATGCGCGAAGGTTTCCAGGTAGGTCTCCAGCGAGCGGGCGTTGGCCGCGGCGCGGAACCACTCGGCGAGCACGTCGGGATCCTTTGCCGGCAACGCCTGGTAACCGATCTGCTCGGCGAGTTCGACGATCGTCGCCGGCCGCAATCCGCCGTCCAGGTGGTCGTGCAGCAGCACCTTGGGGGCGCGGCGGATCGCTTCGTCGTCGAGCGGGGTGGGCGCGGCGAGGGTAGGCATGGCGCCAACGGTATCGAGCCCCTGGGGCCAGGACGGCTGTGCTCAGCCGATCCGGTCGAGCACGAGCGGCGCCGACTCGTGCGACGCCCCGATGCTATAGCCGCCCTCAAGGGCATCGAGCGCGCGCGCGAAGCGCGACGCGTCGTCGGTGTGCAACTCCAGAAGCGGCTCACCGGCCCGGACCTCGTCGCCGGGTTTGGCGAGCATGACCACGCCCGCCGCCGCCGACACGGCGTCTTCCTTGCGAGCCCGGCCGGCACCCAGTCGCCACGCCGCCACTCCGACGCTCAGCGCGTCCAGCCGGGTCAGCACGCCGTCGGCGGGTGCGGTGACGACGTGCCGCTCCCGCGCGAGCGGCAGCTCGGCATCCGGGTCGCCGCCCTGCGCAGCGATCATGCGGCGCCATACGTCCATCGCTCGCCCGTTGCGCAGCGCGTCAGCGGGATCGACCGCGTCGAGCCCGACTGCGGCCAGCATTTCGCGGGCCAGCGTCACGGTGAGCGTGACGACGTCCGCGGACCCGCCGCCGGCAAGCACCTGCACCGACTCGACCACCTCAAGGGCATTGCCAGCGGTCCGGCCAAGTGGAGTGGACATGTCGGTGAGCAAGGCGATCGTGCGGGTGCCGTGCGCACTGCCGAGTTCGACCATCCGCTCGGCCAGCTCGCGCGCCGTGGCGGCGTCCTTCATGAACGCACCGGACCCGACCTTGACGTCAAGAACGAGCGCCGACGACCCTTCGGCGATCTTCTTGCTCATGATGGACGAGGCGATCAGCGGGATCGACTCGACCGTGCCGGTGACATCACGCAAGGCATAGAGCTTGCGGTCGGCCGGGGCGAGTTCGTCGCCGGCCGCGCATACGACGGCACCGACCTGTTCGAGTTGGCGCAGGAATTCGGCCGAGGACAGGGTGGCCCGCCAGCCTGGGATCGACTCGAGCTTGTCGAGCGTGCCGCCGGTGTGGCCCAGCCCGCGTCCGGAGAGCTGCGGCACTGCAGCGCCGCAGGCGGCGACCAGCGGCGCCAGCGGCAGCGTGATCTTGTCGCCGACGCCGCCGGTCGAGTGCTTGTCGGTCGTCGGACGAGTGACGGTGGACAGATCGAGGCGTTGCCCGGACGCGATCATCGCCGCCGTCCAGCGCGACAGTTCGTCGGAGCTGAGCCCGCGCAGCAGGATCGCCATCGCCAGCGCCGCCATCTGCTCCTCGGCTACAACGCCGCGCGTGTAGGCATCGATCACCCAATCGATCTGCGCACCGGACAACAGGCCGCCGTCGCGCTTGGTGCGGATCACATCGACGACGTCGAGCGCCTCAACCAAGATTTTCACGCCCGAACGCCAGCGGCAGGATCTCGGTCATCGGCTTCGGGCCCTCGCTGGTGTCGACCAGCAGGTCCGGCCCGCCGTGCTCCCACAGCAACTGCCGGCACCGGCCGCACGGCATCAGGATCGAGCCGCGCGAATCGACGCAAGCGAACGCGACCAGGCTGCCGCCGCCGCCCGCGTGCAGCGCGGACACGAGCCCGCACTCGGCGCAGAGGCCCACCCCATACGAGGCGTTCTCGACGTTGCAGCCGCTGACGATGCGCCCGTCGTCAACCAGTGCCGCCGCGCCGACAGGGAACTGTGAGTACGGGGCATAGGCGTTGCCCATCGCCTGCAGTGCAGCACGGCGCAGTGCCGGCCAGTCGATCGCCATCGTCTTCTCAATCCTTCGTGTACGGCGCGCCGTCGGCGGCCGGGGCCTGCACGCGGCCGACGAGTCCGGCCACAGCGAACACGGTAGCGACGTAGGGCGCCATCGACAGGAACGCGGACGGAATCCGGACCGGGGTGCCGACGATGGACAGCGTCGTCTGCAGTTGGTCGGTGAACCCGAACAGCAGTGCAGCAGCGACCGCCCCACGCGGGCTCCACCGTCCGAAGATCACGGCGGCGAGCGCGATGAAGCCTCGTCCGGAGGAGATGTTGTTGTTGAACTGCCCGGAGCCGCCGATCGTCAGGATCGCGCCACCCAGACCGGCGATCAGCCCGCCGATGAACACGTTCCGGTAGCGGGTGCGTCGCACCTTGATACCCACCGTGTCGGCCGCTTTCGGATGCTCGCCAACCGCGCGGGTGCGCAATCCCCAGCGGGTGCGGAACAGCGCGACGTCGACAACCACGATCAGCGCGTAGGTGAGATAGACGATGATGTTGGCGTTGAAGAGCACCGACCCCACTAGCGGCAGGTCGCTGAGCAGCGGGATCTTTATCTGCGGCAAAGTGTTGGACGCGTTGTAGAGGTCCGGGTTGCTCTGCATGATCGCGTGGTAGCCGAGGTTGGTCAGCCCGAGCGCGAAGGTGTTGAGCACCACACCGAGCACTACCTGATTGACCAGGTAGCGGATGGCGAACACCGCGAGCAGCAATCCGATCGCCGCCCCGGCGAGCACGGCGCCGATCAGACCGACGCCGAGATTGTGCGCGACCGAGCCGAACAGCGAACCGGCGAACGCGCCGACGAGCAACTGGCCTTCGATGGCGATATTGATGATTCCGGAGCGCTCGCAGATGATGCCGGCAAGTGCGCCCAGGATGAACGGCATCGCGGCGACAACGGACTGCTGCAGCAGACCGGCAACGCTGATCGCGGTAGTCGGGTCGCCGGTGGCTGCCCAGCACAAGAAGCTCAGCACGAACAGCAGCAGCGTGCTGCTGAGCACGACACGCATCTGCGATCTGGAGTAACCGCGTACGAGTTGGCCGATGCCCATCGCGATGATGAGCACGCCGAAGATCATCGCGACCGCGCCGCCAGGGAACCGCACGGTCGGGATCGTGTACTTGTCGCCGAATTGCGAGAGGTCGAACGCGGCCTCGCCGTTCCTGGCGCCGACACCCCATGCCAGCGCGCACACGAGGCCGGTGAGGACGAGGGCGGCACCTGTGCCGATGCGGCGCCGGGCCGATTGCGCGACCTCGACGACCCCGTGCGTGATGACCAGTTCCGGCTCGGCGGTCGTCGTCATCCGTTCCACCCCTTTGCGAGCTGCCCGACGCCGCCGGTGCCTGTCGCGCGCAGCCGGAACATGCCGCGGATCAGGGCCGGCGCGGCGATGAACAGCACCATCACCGGTTCCATCACCGACACGACGTCGGCCGGGGTGCTCGTATCGGTGGCCATGACGACTCCGCCAGCGCGGAAGGCCCCGAACAGGAGCCCGGCCAGCACGGTGCCGACCGGAGTGCCGCGCCCGAGCAGCGCCACCGTGATCGCGTCGAAGCCGAAGCCGGCGTCGACGTCCTGGGTCAGGGCGGAGCGCGTGCCGAGGATCTGCGAGCAGCCCACCAGGCCAGCCAGCGCACCGGAGATGACCATCACGGTGAGGTAGCTGCGCTCGATCTTCATTCCGGCTGTGCGGGCAGCGAACGCGTTGGCCCCGACGGCCCGCAGCGTAAAGCCCAGCGTGGAACGTGACAGCAGCCACCAGCATCCGCCGGCTGCGAGCAGCGCCACGATGATCCCGGAGTGCAGGTCATTGAACAGGTGCGGCAGCCGTGCGCTGGAGTGCACCGGACGCGAGATCGCCTCGGACGAGCGCTGCTTCTGGAATCCGTCGAGCCCGAGCAGATAGCCCAGCAGGTACACCGCCACGTAGTTCAGCATGATCGTCGTGATGACTTCGTGGGCGCCGGTCCGGGCCTTGAGGAAGCCGACCAACCCGCCCCAGAGCGCACCGCCGAGCACCCCGGCGAAAAGCGCAAGTAGCAGATGCAATCCCGGGGGCAAGGAGAAGGCGAACCCGACGTAGCCCGCGAAGATCGCGCCCACAATGAGCTGACCTTGGACGCCGATGTTGAACAGTCCCGCGCGGAAGGCCACGGTGACGGCGAGGCCGCCGAGGATCAGCGGCGCGGCGTTGACCAGGGTGTCCGAGATCGGGCCGAGGATCGCGACGCCGCCGTCTGAATACAGCGAGTTCGAGTTGAAGATCGAGCCGCGAAACAGCGCCGCGTAGCCCGCCGAGATGGCGTTCCAACCGCTGCTCAGGGTGTCCGTGGGGTGCTGGAAGAAATACCCCAGCGAGCGTCGGGTAGGCGCGTCGGACACCGCGATGAGCGCAGCGCCGAACACCAGCGCAGCTACGAATGCCAGCGCGGTGACCAGCACCTCGTCGGCCCACCCGGCGCGCGGGCTCGCGGCGCGTGGGGCTGGGGCGAGCTCTTCCTCGGCGGTCGTGCTCATGATGCTCCAGGACCGGTCGAGTCAGGCGCCGACACTGCCGCCTGATCCGGCGCCGATGGATCCGCCGCCGACGGGGTGGCGCCGGCCATGAGCAGCCCGACGTCCTCGGCGGAGGTGCCTGCGGGCACCTCGCCGGCGATCTTGCCGCGGTACATGACACCGATCCGGTCGGCGAGGCCGAGCACCTCGTCGAGCTCCGTCGAGATAAGCACGACGGCGGTGCCTTGCTCACGTTCGCGCACGATGCGCCGGTGCACGAACTCCATCGAGCCGACGTCCAGCCCGCGCGTCGGCTGCGCGACGATCAGCAGCTTCAGCGGTCGCGACAGCTCCCGGGCGAGGACGACCTTCTGCTGGTTGCCTCCCGACAACGTGCCGGCCGCGGCGAACGGCGCCGGCGGCCGGACATCGAACTCGGCCACCCGCGCGGTTGCGTTCTGCTCGATCGCCGCGAGGTTCAGCGAGCCGAAGCTGGCGAACGGTGCCTTGTCGTGCATGTCGAGCACGAGGTTCTCGGCGACCGAGAACGAGCCGACAAGCCCGTCGTGCAGCCGGTCCTCCGGAACGTAGCCGACGCCGAGCTCGAGCACCTGGTCGGTGCTGAGGCTGTTGACCGTGCGCCCCGCGATCGTCACCGTGCCGCTCGTCGGCGTGACCAGGCCGACAAGGGACTCGGTGAGCTCGGTCTGACCGTTGCCCTGCACCCCGGCGATCGCGTAGATCTCGCCGGCACGCACCGAAAGCGAGACCTCGTCTACCAACACCATCCCCTCGTCATCGACAACGGACAGCTCACGCACGTCCAGCACTACGTCGCCTACCTCGACAGGGGCCTTGTCGACGTCGAGTCGGACCGGTCGGCCGACCATCAGCGCCGCCAGCTCCGACGCCGAGGCGCTGGGATCGGCGGTGCCCACGACCGCGCCGCGGCGGATGACCGTGATCCGGTCAGCGATGCGGCGCACCTCGTTGAGCTTGTGCGTGATGAACACGATGGACGTGCCGGCATCGCGCAATCCACGCATGACCATGATCAACTGCTCGGTCTCTTGCGGCGTGAGCACGGCGGTCGGCTCGTCGAGCACCAGCAGCTTCGCGTCGCGGCTGAGCGCCTTGAGGATCTCCACCCGCTGCTGGACGCCGACGGGCAGGTCGGCGACCAGCGCGTCGGGCGGCACGTCGAGGTTGTAGCGCTTCGAGATCGCCGCGACCTCACGGCGGGCCCGGCGCCGGTTGAGCCAGCCCAGCGGACCGGCCAGTTCGGCGCCGAGCATCACGTTCTCGGTAACCGTGAAGACCGGGATGAGCATGAAGTGTTGGTGCACCATGCCAATCCCCGCGGCGATGGCGTCACCCGGCCCGCGGAAGCTCACCACGCGCTCATCGATGAGGATCTCGCCCTCGTCCGGGCTGTACAGCCCGTACAGGACGTTCATCAGAGTCGACTTGCCCGCCCCGTTCTCGCCGAGCAGACCATGGATCTCGCCCGCCTCGACGACGAGATCCACCGCATCGTTCGCCGTGAACGCACCGAAGCGTTTAGTGATCGCCCGAAGCTCCAGTTTCACGGTGCGCCCCGTTCGCGCCCTCTGGCTGCGCCTCAGCCCGTCGGCTGGCTCGGGGACGTGATCTTGATCTTCCCGCTGGTGATGTCGGCCTTGACCTGCGTCAGCTGGCTCTTCAGCGACGAGGAGACCTTGGAGTCAAAGTTGTGGAACGGGGCGAGACCGGTGCCGTTGTTGGCCAGCGTGCCGACGTAGGACCCGGTCGGGAACTTCCCCGTGGCGGCCGCATTCAGGTAGGTCTCGACGGAGCCGGCCAGGTTTTTGGTCACGCTGGTGATGAAGTACTTGCAGTACTGCGCGAGCGAGACGCATCCGTCGGTGTCGACCCAGATGACGTTGGCACGCCCGCCCGAGGCCTGCGCGGCCGCACCAGCACCGAGGCCCGCACCGCCGGCGACCGGGAAGATGATGTCAGCGCCCTGCTGGACGAGCGTCTGGCTGATCTGCTTGCCCTTGTTCTGGTCGGTGAACGACTGTGAGAATGTGCCGCCCTTCTGGTTCTTCTCCGTCCAGCCGAGCACCTGCACACTCTTTTTGTTCTGCTTGTTGTAGTACTGGACGCCTTCCCAGAACCCGTCCATGTAGATCGTCACGGGTGGGATGTTGAGCCCGCCCCACGTCGCGACCTTGCCGCTCTTGGTCATGCCGGCGGCGAGGTAGCCGCCCACGAACGCGGCCTGGGCGGTGTCGAACTGCAGCCCGTAAACGTTTGCTCCGGTGGATCCGGAGTCCACCTCGGCGAACTGCACCTTGGGGCTGGCCTTGGCGACGGCCTTGACGTTGTCGGTCATCAACCCGCCGACGGCGATGACGGCCTGGCAACCCTTGGTGACCTCGGCCTTGAGGTTGGGCGTGTAGTCGTTGCCCGAGTTCGACGGAACGTAGGAAATCTGAATGTTGGGGTTCTTCTTTGCCGCTGCCTGCATGCCGGAGTAGGAGGATTGGTTGAAGGATTTGTCATCGACACCGCCGGTGTCCAGGACCATGCACGCCTTCAGTTTCTTGCCGGCTGGTGGCGCGCTGGAGGCGCTGGTGGGTGCGCCGCCGGTCGTCGTTGCGCCGCCCGCGGTCGGCGTGGTCGAGGTGCTGCTCTTGGATTTGCTGCCGCAGCCGGACAGAACCAGCGCGAATGTGGCCAGACCGGCCAGGGCGATACTGGTACGCGGAGCACGCAAGTTGATCATCCTCTCGAAAAGACCGGCAGCCGGGCGACATGCCCGTCCGGGCCGCTGAACGAAGCGTGGAGCCTGAGCGGTAAACCTAGTCCAGCGTGGCGCAACGATCGCACGGCAGGCCGACAATTCCGGATTCCGATTGCGCAACGTCCGCTGGGCGCGTCACGTCCGCGGGCGATAGGTGACCGTTTCGGCGTCCGGAATCAGCCCGCGCAGTTCCGCGAGGCCGCCGGTGATCTCGCCGGCGGCGCGGGCCTGGACCAGCACGTTGCCGTACGCCGCCGCCTCGACCGGTCCGGCTACAACCGGCATTTCGCACGCGTCGGCAGTGAGCTGGCAGAGCAGGGCGTTCTGCGCGCCGCCGCCGACGAGGTGCACGACCTCGACGGGTTGCCCCGACAGCTCGGCCGCCTCCCGGACGGTGCGCCGATATGCCGCGGCGAGGCTGTCCAGGATGCAGCGGGTGACTTCGGCCGGCGACTCGGGCACGGGGCAGCCCATGCGCCGGCACTCGTCGCGGATCCGAGCCGGCATGTCGCCGGGGGGCAGGAATTCGGGCCGGTCCGGGTCGATGACGCTGCGCCCCGCAGGCACCGACGCCGCCTCGTCGAGCAGAGCTGCCAGCTTGACGCGGCGGCCCCGCTGCTGCCAGGTGCGCAGAGATTCCTGCAGTAGCCACAGGCCCATGACGTTGCGCAGGAAACGTACGGTCGAGTCCACACCGAGCTCGTTGCTGAAGTTGGCCGCGCGAGCCCCCTCCGTGGTGACCGGTTCGGTGAGCTCCACCCCGACCAGCGACCAGGTGCCGCACGAGATGTAGGCGAAGCGGCGCTCGCGTGCGGGGACGCCGAGCACCGCGGAGGCAGTGTCGTGCGACCCGACGGCGAACACCGGTGTCGCGCCCAGCTCGCAATCAGTTGCCACGTCGTGTCGCAGCGCGCCGATGAGCGAACCCGGCTCGACCACGGCGGGGAACAGGTCGCTTCGGATGTCCAGTTGCGTCGCCAATTCGAGCGACCATGTGCGGGTGCGGATGTCCAGCAGACCGGTGGTAGAGGCGTTGGTCAGCTCGCTGACCTGCCGATCGGTGAGCCAGTAGCCGAACAGGTCGGGGATCAGCAGTGCGCGGGCGGCGGCGCGCATGGCGTGGCTCCCGCGCGCAGAAACGAACTGGAACACCGTGTTGAACGGCAGGATTTGTACCCCGGTGCGGGTGTACATCTCGCGCGGCGCGACGACCTCAGCCACCGATGCGGCCACCCCGGCAGTACGTGCGTCGCGGTAGTGCACCGGGTTGCCGAGCAGCCCGCCGTCGCTGTCGAGCAATGCATAGTCGACAGCCCACGAGTCCACGCCGATACCGGCAAGTGGACGGGCCGCGCGACCGGCCGCGCGCAGCCCGTCCAGCACGCCGGCCCACAACGCCAGCACTTCCCAGTGCAGGGTGCCTCGTACGCGCACCGGCCGGTTCTCGAACCGGTGCACCTCTCGCAGTTCGACGCCATGCGGGCCGACGTCGGCCACCATCACCCGTCCTGAGGAGGCACCCAGGTCGACGGCCGCGTAATGCCCCATTGCACGCAGCGGGTCAGCGTAGGAACGCTGCGGCGACGCCGGCGTCGACCGGGATGTGCAGGCCCGTGGTCAGGGACAGCTCACCGCCGGTCAGCGCGAACACCGCGTCGGCGACATTCTCGGGCAGCACCTCACGCTTGAGCAGTGTGCGCTGCGCGTAGAACGCGCCCAGGTCCTCCTCTGCGACGCCGTAGACGGCCGCCCGCTGGGCGCCCCAACCGCCGGCGAAGATTCCTGAACCGCGCACCACACCGTCCGGGTTGACGCCGTTGACGCGGATGCCGTGCGCACCGAGTTCGGCGGCCAGCAGCCGGACTTGATGTGCCTGGTCAGCCTTGGCGGCGCCGTAGGCGACATTGTTCGGGCCGGCGAACACGCTGTTCTTGCTGGAGATGTAGACGATGTCACCGCCCATCCCCTGGGCCTGCATCACCCGAGCGGCCTCGCGAGCGACGAGGAAGGAACCGCGGGCCATCACGTCGTGCTGCAGGTCCCAGTCGGCCAGCGTCGTGTCGAGCAACGGCTTGGACACCGAGAGCCCCGCGTTGTTCACGACGAGGTCGACGCCACCGAAGGCCAGCACCCCAGCCGCCAGCGCTGCGCGAATTTGCGTCTCATCGGCGACGTCGACGGTCACTGCCACGGCGCGATCGTGCGTGCCGATCTCGGCGGCGACTGCCGAGGCACTGTCCGCGTCGCGGTCAGCGACGACGACGCAGGCACCCTCGGCCGCGAGGCGATGTGCGATCGCCCGGCCGATGCCCGATCCCCCTCCGGTCACGAAAGCGATCCGCGTCGCGAGCGCCTTGGGCGCAGGTCGGCGCTGCAGCTTCGCCTCCTCCAGCGCCCAGTACTCGATCCGGAACTTCTCCGACTCGTCGATCGGCGCATAACGCGAGATCGCTTCCGCCCCTCGCATGACGTTGATGGCATTGACGTAGAACTCGCCGGCGACGCGCGCGGTCTGCTTGTCCTTGCCGAAACTGAACATGCCGACGCCGGGCACCAGGACGACTGCTGGGTCCGCGCCACGCATGGGCGGCGAATCCGGTGCGGCGTACTTCTCGTAGTAGGCGGCGTAGTCGGCCCGATACGCGGCGTGCAATTCGCCCAGCCGGGCGATCGACTCCGCAACCGACGCCGACGGCGGCAGGTCGAGCACCATCGGCCGGACCTTCGTGCGCAGGAAATGATCCGGGCATGACGTGCCGAGCGCCGCCAGCCGGGGATGCTCGGCGCGAGCGAGGAAGTCGAGCACGACGTCGGAGTCGGTGAAGTGCCCGACCTGCGGGTGATCGGTCGAGGCGAGCCCGCGCAGGACCGGGGCGAACGCAGCAGCACGGGCGCGACGCTCGTCGTTGGGCAACCTCGTGTAGCCGTCGAGCACAGGGCCGAACGGTTCGGCGACGCCCTGTTCGGCGATGAACCGCTCGGCGCTTCGAATGATCTCGAGCGAATTTGCCTCGCACTGCTCACTCGTTACGCCCCACGCGGTGATGCCGTGACCGCCGAGCACGCACCCGATCGCCTGCGGGTTCGCCGCGGCAATCGCCGCGATGTCCAGGCCGAGCTGGAAGCCGGGGCGCCGCCACGGCACCCAGACGACGCGGTCGCCGAAACATTGCGCGCACAGTTGCTCGCTGTCAGCCGAGGTGGCGAGCGCGATGCCGGAATCAGGGTGCAGGTGATCGACGTGCGGGGCGTCAACGAGACCGTGCATCGCCGTGTCGATCGACGGTGCAGCGCCGCCCGAGCCGTGCAGGCAGTAGTCGAATGCCGCGACCATCTCGTCCTCGCGCTCGACGCCGGGATAGACCCCGGCGAGCGCGCGCAGCCGGTCCAGTCGCAGCACCGCCAGCCCTGGCGCGGTGAGCGTACCCAGATCGCCGCCAGAGCCCTTTACCCACAGCAGTTCGACCGGTTCGCCAGTGACCGGATCGATCGCGCTCGCTTTCACCGAGGTGTTGCCGCCGGCGTAATTGGTGTTGCGCGGGTCCGCGCCGAGCCGGTTCGAGCGGGCAACCAGCTCGTCGACGGCGGCGTTCGCCTCGATCATCTAGGCACCCCAGCCGGCCGGCGTGCCGCCCACGCGTTCAGCGACGATGCGCGCTCCGTAGCCGGAGCGGGCGTAGGCCCCCATCGGGTCGCGATCCAAGCCCTGCGCTTCGCGCAGGTCCGCGAGCAGCGGGCGGACGTCACTGTTGTAGGCGTCCATGAGCACAGCGTTCGCGCCGAGCACGTCACCTGTCCGCTGCGCCGCGTCCAGCGCGTCGAGGTCGACGAGAAGGGCCTTCGCGGTGGCTTCCTGAACATTCATGACCGAGCGAATCTGGGCGGGAATCTTGGGCTCGATGTTGTGGCATTGGTCGAGCATGAACGCGATCTCGGTGTCGGTGGCGAACCCGCCGGCGGTGGCGACCTCGAACAGGATACGAAACAGCTGGAACGGATCGGCCGCTCCCACCATCAGGTCGTCGTCGGCGTAGAAGCGGGAATTGAAGTCAAACGCCCCCAGCTTTCCGGCACGCAACAGGAATGCCACGATGAACTCGATGTTTGTGCCCGGAGCGTGATGCCCGGTGTCGACGCACACCATCGCCCGCTCACCGAGTTGCAGGCAGTGCGCGAAGGAGGTGCCCCAGTCCGGCACGTCCATCGTGTAGAAGGCGGGCTCGAACAGCTTGTACTCCAGGATCATCCGTTGATGGCCGCCCAAGCGTGCGTACACGGCGGCCAAGGCCTCGGCGAGACGGTCCTGCCTGGCCCGGATGTTGTCCTGGCCCGGGTAGTTGGTGCCGTCGGAAAACCACAGCTTCAGATCACGCGATCCGGTCTGGTCCATGACGTCGACGCAGTCGAGCAGATGCCCGAGTGCCTTGCGACGGATGCGCGGATCAGGATTCGTGACGCTTCCGAGTTTGTAATCATCGTCCTGGAACACGTTCGCGTTGACGGTGCCCAGTTCGATGCCGAGATCCTTCGCTGCCGCGCCGAGTTCGCCGTAGTCCTCGACCTTGTCCCAAGGAATGTGCAGCGCGACGCTCGGCGCGACACCCGTGTAGCGGTGGACCTGCGCGGCGTCGGCGATCTTCTCGAACGGGTCGCGCGGGACGCCGGGCTGCGCGAACACCTTGAAGCGCGTGCCCGAATTCCCGAACGCCCACGAGGGCAGTTCGATGCGTTGCCTGCGCAGGACCGTCTCGATCTCCGTCTGCTCGCTCATGAGTGACGAATCAGCAATGGGGCATGGCCTTCGGCGGCCGAAGCGAAGCGGAAGGCGCTCACGGCGCAACGTCCACAAGGTCGATGCCGAGCAGGTCGGCCGTGGCGCGCAATTGCGGGCGCAGGTCTCCTACCCCGAGCGCCCAGTGATGTGAGATGCCGGTGGCGCTCCACTGATCCGTCCACTCCCCGGGGTCGCAGCCGAAATCGACGCGTGACGTCGTGTTGCCGATCTGCAGCATCGGACCGGGCACGACCCGCCCGGCGGACGTGACGAAACGAAAGGACCCGTCGCGTTGCTGCGCAATGCCAAGGAGGGTGACCGGTCCGTGTTTGACCTGGAACTCGACTGACACGCCCCAACCCCGCTTGCCGTGGAACACACCGAGTCCGCGCAACAGCGGGCGCCGATCGCTGATCGCGAGATGCCCGGGCCCGTCATGGCCCATCTCGACGACGTTGTCCTCGAAGTTGAGTGCCTGCAGTTCGGTGAACGATCCGCCGCCGCCGAGCCGGTCGAGAACCAGCATCGCAAGGGAGGTGCGCAGTTCGTACTCGCCGCACGCCGGCACACCGCGAGCGGTGAGCAGCGACGCGCCGAGGATCATTCCCGCGCCGAGACGCTCATGCTGCTCACCCGCCAAGCCGCGGTGGTAGTAGGCGAGGCTGTCGAGTGCGAAGTCCTCGGCGAGGCGGTCCAGGCCGACCGACACTTTGGCGGCCCAGCGAAAATCCTCGTCCTGGACGGTGTCTTCGAGCTCGAACACCCCGCGCGTCAGCTCCATGCGCTCGTCGATCTCGGTGTCGGTGACGGCAGCGACGCGCTCGCGCAGGTCGTCGAATTCGAGCACCTCGAGGTGGCCGCCGAGGTTCGCGGTGACGAGGGTGAGGTCGGTCGATACGTCCAGCATCCCCGGATACAGGTGACCCATCAGTCCGTGCCGCCCGGTGCGCAACGCGCCGCGCACGCCCGCTGCCCGAATCCAGCGGGTGATCTTTGCCCAGGCCCGTTCGTCGTCGAGGTATCCGGAGACGGAGCGGAACGGGATGCCACAGCGGAGGAACGTGTTGGCCATCTCCGGCAGCGGGCAGGCACCGCAGTAGGCGAGCCACTGCCCGGTGTCGAAATTGGCGTGGTCCATCTTCGGCGACGGCTGCAGGTTGATCAGCAGGACCGGTGCGTCGCTGCGCTGCGCAACCGGCACGAGCATCGACGCCGTCATGTAGGTGGTGAGGAAGCCGACGATGAGGTCACATCCGGCGATCCGCAACTGCTCCGCGGCGCGTGCACCGTCCTCGGCGTCAGAGATAAATCCGACGTCCACGACGTCGCAGTCGAGTTCTTGCATGCGCGCGGCCACCGTTCGCGCCGAGGCCTGCAACTGCGGCAGCAGGTCGGGGAACTGCGGCCAGTACGCACCGAGGCCGCCGGCGACGAGGCCGACCTTCGTGCGGCGGGCCGCGACCCGACCCAGCGATGTGCGGCCGGGTGCGTCGGCAAGTGCGGTCATCGAGCTACCTCCTGTGCTCAGGTGAGCTGGTCGAGCTGGTCTTCGAGATGGAAAATCTCGGCCAGCGGTACGAACGACTCGTCCGGGCCGCGACCTTCGAGATTGACGAAGTAGCGGCGCATCTCAGCCTGCCACCGCGCGTTGACGTCGGTGCTAGCCATGGCTCGCTGCGCGGCATCGAGATCGTCGGCCTCGACGTAGCCCACCAGCAAACCGTCGGGACGAGCGAATATCGAGTAGTTGCGCCAGCCGGTGTCGTGCAGCGCATGCAGCATGTCCGCCCACACGGCAGCGTGCCGCTCGCGGTACTCGTCCAGCAGTTCAGGACGGACCTGGAGCAGGAAGCAGTACCGGGCCATAGCTGCCCTTCACCGACGGGCCAGGAGCGGGCGCCGTGGCGGGCGCCCGCTCCGGACGATCAGAAGTTGAACTTGTCGATGTTCGATTTATCGAACACGGTGGGTGGCCCGAGCACCACCGACGGGCCGGACGCGCCGGCGCCGGGGAGCACTTTGTACGAGCCCAGCGACCCGGCCTTGAAGGTCGATCCGGCCTGCAGGCTGGCACTGCCCGAGGCCAGCGCCGAGGCCGCGTACCCCGCGAGGTAGCCGAGGTTCGACGGGTTCCACAATTCGAAGGACTGCAGGGTGCCGTCCTTGATGTACTTGCGCATCTCCGACGGCAGGCCCAGCCCGGTAAGAGTGACCCGCTTCGCGACGTCCTTGTGCGTGGACAGGTACTGGGCCGCGGTCGAAATCCCGACCGTTGTCGGCGAAATGATGCCCTTCAGGTTCTGGTACGCCGACAGGAGGCCCGTCAGCACGGTGAGCGAGGTCTGCGGGTCGTCGTTGCCGTAGACAGTCGAGACCAGCTTCATGTTCGGGTACTTCTTCAGCTGCTCCTTCATGTACTTGATCCACGCGTTCTGGTTGGTCGCACTCGCAGCGGCCGACAGGATCGCGATCTGGCCCTTCGAGCCGATCTGCTTGGCCAGTAGATCGACTTCCGACGTCCCGATTGTCTTCGTGTCGGCCTGATTGATGAATAGATGGCTCGGCGCAGTACCACAGTTGATGTCGGAGTCGAACGCGACGACTGCGGTGCCGGCCTTCGCCGCCTGGTTCAATGTCGGGCACAGCGCCGACGGGTCGTTCGCCGCGATGACGATCGCATCTGCCTTGGCCTGAATGGCCGCCTGGATCGAGGGCAGCTGCGCCGCCGCGGTGTCCTCGGTCCCACTGCTCACAACGACTTTGCCGCCGAGTTCTTTCAGTGCCTTCTGCCCACCCTGGTCGGCGAGGACCTCGTAAGGGTTCTGCGTGTCCTTCGGGATGTAGTACACGGTCAGACCCTTCTTCACCGTGCTCGCCGTCGGCGAACCGGTGTTCTGCTTCGCTTTCGTGCTCGTCGATCCACAGGCGGCAAGTGCCCCGCTCACGAGTACCGCGGCAGTAGCAACGGCAACGGCTCTGTGCACCGTCCGGAGTCTGGTCATGTCGTGCCCTTCTGGTAGTTGATCTGGATCGGACGAGGGTGGTACGAGGAGTCGCGCAGACGTCATAGCGATCAGGGTTGCGCTCGTGCGCGCCTGGTTCGCAGCCCCACGCGGCGCAACAGCGCTCCGGTGTTTGGCGCGATGACGCTGACGAGCAGCAGCAGGCCGGTGATGATGTTCTGCTTCTCGGCTGACACGTTCATCTGAGTGAGCGCCATCTTTAGACTGCCGAAAATGGCCACCGACAGCACTACGCCGTAGACGGTGCCGCGTCCGCCGAAGATGGAAACCCCACCGAACAAGACGATCGCGACCACGTTGAGCTCCAGCCCGGTACCGGCGTTGAAGCTCACCGAAGCGTTTTGCAGGGTGAACAGGATCCCCGCGAAGGCGCTGATCACGCCGGTCAACACGTAGAGCCACAGCTTGATCGCGTTGACGCGGATGCCCGCGAACGCGGCAGCTTCGGGCTGCAACCCGATCGCGATCATCGAGCGGCCAAGCGGGGTGGCGTGCAGCACGACCGCGAACACGGCCGCCATCACCACGAAGATCAGCAGCGAGTACGAGAACTGGGTGCCGGGGATCGACTGGGCGCCGATGTTGGTGAGCGACTCGGGGAACTGCCGGTCACCGACGGTCGGAATCGTGAGCGAACCGAGCAGCACCTCGGCCAGACCGCGAAACAACGTCAGCGTCCCGATAGTCACTGCGATCGAGGGCAATCCCAACCTGGCAACCAGGAACCCGTTGAGCAGACCACCCACGCCGCCGACGGCCAGCGCTACGAACATCGCCGGCCAGATCGACCACCCGTGATGCCATAGGTAACCGACGACGGCGCCGGAGAGCCCGAGCATCGACGCCACCGACAGGTCAATCTCGCCGGTCATGATCACAAGAGTCATCGGCAGCGCCATGATCGCGATGTAGCCGATGTTGATCCCGAGGAAGAACACCGTGCTCGGATCCGTGAATGACTGCGACTCGACCGACCCGAAGATCAAAACCCCGATGAGGACGAGCACCAGCCCGGCTTCCCATCGTGCGGCGGCGCGCCACAGCGGTTGCCGATCGGCGTTGCCGGGGCTGCGCTCGGGATCCTTGCGGACAGGCGACACGGCGAGCGCAGATGTCTCAGAGGTCACGGTGCGCTCCCTCAGCCGCTTGCAGCTTGCGAGTGTTGCGCAGTAGTAGCCACCGATCGAAAGCAATCGCGGCCAGCAGTAACGCTCCGGCGATCGCCTGATTCCAGAACGCTGAGATCCGCGAAGCGACGAGCGCCTGGTTGATCGTGTTGAGCAGCAGCGCACCGAGTGCCGCGCCTACCACTGTCCCGCTGCCACCGAAGATCGCGACGCCGCCGACGACCACAGCTGCGATGACGGTCAGTTCGTAGCCAGTCCCGCCGCTATTGTCGATCTGCGTGTGCAGCGCGAGGAACAGCGCGCCCGCCAGCCCGGCAAGCATGCCGCTGATCAGGAATGCCGTGAACACCCGGCGCCCGATAGGCACCCCGGCGAGCACGGCGGCGTCCGGGTTTGAACCGATCGCGTAGAAATCGCGGCTAGGTCGGTAGCTGCGCATCGCATATCCGACAACGACAACGACCAGCGCCACGATGATGGCAAGCCAAGGCAGTCCGAGAAAGCTCCGGTAGCCGACGGCGCTGAAGGTGTTCGGGATCGCCTCGGAGGCGATTCGGTGACCGTTCACGATCACGCCGAGGACGCCGCGGATCACGTAGAGCATGCCCAGTGTCACGACGAGGCTGGGTACCCGCGTGACGGTGACGATGAACCCGTTGACCGCGCCGCACACGGCGCCCACGACAATGCCGACCGCAAAGCCGGACCACACCGGGATGTGGTGGTACTTGAACAGGTCTCCGACGAGATAGGCCGATAGCCCGAGCACCGACCCGACTGACAGGTCGACGTTGCGGGTGACGATCACGAGCGTCTCGCCTACGCCGAGGAGCGCGATCAGCGCTGCGCCACTGAGCAGTTGCTGGATGCTGTCAGCTTTGATGAAGTTGTGATTGTTGATCGCGGTCACCAGGACGACGATGACGATCAGCAGGGCGATCCCGAACTCCCGCGCACGCAGCAGGCCGAGCAGCCGCGCACCCGGGTCGATGCGGTCGCGTTCGACCACGGCCGTCACGCGGGCACCCCTGTTGTCTGCCCGGTGGCCGCCCGCATGATCGACTGCTCGTTTGCTTCATCACGCGTCAACTCGGCAATGAGCTGACCTTCCCGCAGCACCAGCACCCGATCGGCCATCCCGAGCACCTCCGGCAGTTCGGAGGAGATCATGAGCACTGCCATGCCGTTGGCGACGAGTTCGTCCAGGATGCGATGCACCTCAGCCTTGGTGCCGACATCGATGCCACGCGTGGGTTCGTCGATGATGAGCAGCAGCGGTTCACGGGCCAGCCACTTGCCCAGGACGACCTTTTGCTGGTTTCCGCCGGACAGCATCGACACGGGGTTGCGCATCCGGCCGTACTTCAGCTGCAACCTGGCGGCCCATGTCGTTGCGAGATCACGTTCACTACTGCGCCGGATCAGGCCGAGGCGGCTCAGCCGCGACAGTGACGCCAGCGCGACGTTCTGGTCGATCCCCAGATCCATGACCAGGCCCTGCTGACGGCGATCCTCCGGCACCAAAGCCATCCCCGCTGCCATGGCGGCGAGTGGACTGCCGTTGGGCAACTCTTTCCCGTTCACGCGCACCGTGCCGGAACTGCGCCGGTCGACGCCGAACACGGCTCGGGCGACCTCGGTGCGCCCGGCCCCGACAAGGCCCGCCAAGGCGACGATCTCGCCTTTGTGCACGGTGAAGGAGATGTCGCGGAATACCAACGCCGAACATAGGTTCTCGACCTCGAGCACCACCTCGCCGCGCTCGGTGACGGTTTTCGGAAACAGCGCGTCGAGGTCACGCCCGACCATCGAGCGGATAATTGAATCGATAGTGAGCTCCTCGACCGGCGCGGTTCGCACGAACCGTCCGTCGCGCATGATGGTGGCTCGTTGGCAGCAGGCAAACACCTCTTCCAGCCGGTGCGAGATGAACAGCACCGCCGCGCCGCGCGCACGCAATGTCTTGATGACCTCGTACAGGCGCAGCACCTCGACTGAGGTGAGCGCTGCCGTCGGCTCGTCCATCACCAGCACCCGCGCGTTGAACGACAGTGCCTTGGCGATCTCGACGATCTGCTGGTCGGCAACCGAGAGACCGCGAGCCGGCCGGGACGCGTCGAGTTGGACGCCGAGTTGGGTGAAGATGTCGCGAGCACCGCGCTCCATCGCGCGGCGGTCGATGCGCCGCCCCGTGCCCACCGGCTGTCGTCCCATGAAGATGTTCTCAGCGACGCTGAGGTCGGCGAACAGCGACGGTTCCTGGTAGATGATCGACACGCCGGCAGCCTGCGCAGCCGCCGGTCCGGCGAAGTCGACCAACTGGCCGTCGAGCGTCAGCGCGCCGGCGTCACCGCGGTAAACACCGCCGAGAATTTTGACGAGCGTGGACTTGCCGGCCCCGTTCTCGCCGAGCAACGCGTGCGCCTCACCGGCGAACAGTGTGATCGACGCATCTTCGAGCGCGCGTACCGCGCCGAAGCTCTTGGTCGCCCCGGTGAGAGCGAGTCGAGCCGCCGGTGCCACCAAAGACCACCCCCGAAAATGAAACCTTTCACTTCCTCGGCTCGTAACGTAATCTGGAAATCCTTCCGACGTCAAGGTTTCGTTTCGAGTTTGTTACCGGGTCGGGCAGTTGGTGGTGACACGTTTCAATAGGTGACGCGGCGAAAGCAGGGCGATGAGCGAGGCTCGGACATGAGCGAAACGGTCAGCGTGATCGATGTCGCCGGACGCGCCGGTGTCTCGCTCGGCACGGTGTCCAACGTGCTCAACCGTCCGGAACGGGTGGCTCCCGCTACTCGGGCGCGAGTGCTGCGGGCCATCGAGGAACTCGGCTTCGTGCGCAACGAGGCGGCACGCCAGTTGCGGGCCGGGCGCAGCCGCACGATCGGCCTCGTCGTGCTCGACATCGGCAACCCGTTCTTCACCGATCTCGCCGCCGGCGTGGAAGCCTCCGCCCAACGCTCAGGTCTTTCGGTGGTGCTGTGCAACAGCAACGACGACACCTCACGTGAGCGGCACCACCTGAGCATGCTGCAGGAGCAACGGGCCTACGGGGTGCTCATCACGCCGGTCGCCAACAAGACCCCGGCGATCGAGATCTTGCGCCGGGCCGGTACCCCCGTCGTCCTTGTCGACCGCGGCTCGAACCGGCAGCAGTGCTCTGTGGCGGTCCACGATCGGGTGGGCGGAGAACTCGCGGTCACCCATCTGCTCGAACGCGGTCATCGACGCATCGGCTTCGTCGGCGGACCGGTGTCAATCAAGCAGGTGTCCGAGCGGCTGGCCGGGGCACGATCGGCACTTCGCGCCGCAGGCCGCGCCGAAAGTGCACTGACCGTGATCGAGACACCCCGCCTCGACGTCGCGTCGGGACGGTCCACCGGTGAGCGGATTCTCGCCATCGGTAAGCGCCTGCGCCCGACTGCGGTGTTCTGCGCCAACGACCTGCTCGCGCTCGGACTGCTGCAGGACATGACCCGTCGACGGCTGTCAGTTCCGAGCGATCTCGCCATCGTGGGCTACGACGACATCGAGTTCGCCGGCGCTGCCGCGGTACCGCTCACCTCTGTCCGCCAGCCCCGCTCGCAACTCGGCCACGCCGCGATGGAGTTGCTGCTCGAGGAGGTTGTCGACCCGGAACAGCACCGGCACCGACAGGTCGTCTTCGAGCCGGAGTTGATCGTTCGCGATTCGACGGCTTAGCTGTTCGGTAACGGACTTCGCTGCTCGGTATGTATCGGAGGTCTCATGCGTGTCGCTGTCTTCGCGACCTGCCTCGTCGACGGGTTGTACCCCGACGTCGGCAAGGCAACCATCACGCTGCTGCGCCGGCTCGGGCACCATGTCGAGCTGCCGATGCAGCAGACGTGCTGCGGCCAGATGCACGTCAATACCGGTTATCCACGCCAGGCTCTGCCGCTCGTGCGCAATCATGTCGACGCATTCGCCGGATATGAGGTCGTCGTAGCGCCGAGCGGATCGTGCACCGCGGCGATCCGCCACCAACACGCCGACATCGCGGACCAGGCCGGAGAAAGAGCCTTGGCCGAGCAGGCCCGCGAACTGGCGACCCGCACCTACGAACTGTCGGAGTTTCTCGTGGACGTTCTCGGCGTGACGGACGTCGGGGCGTATTTCCCGCATCGGGTGGCCTATCACCCGACCTGCCATTCGCTGCGGTTACTTCGTGTCGGGGAGCGGCCCTACCAACTGCTACGCGCGGTTCGCGGCATCGATCTGGTCGAGCTGCCGAACGCCGAGTCGTGTTGCGGCTTCGGCGGCACGTTCGCGCTCAAGAACACAGATGTGTCGAGTGCGATGCTTGCCGACAAGATGCAAGCGCTGCACAACACTGGCGCGAGCGTGTGCGCGGCGGGCGATGCGTCCTGCCTGATGCACATCAGTGGCGGCCTGTCGCGGGCGGGCAGCAGCGCACGCACGGTGCATCTTGCGGAGATACTCGCGGCCACCGAGTCCGCGACCGTGGGTCCCCCGGCACCGATCGAGCAGGTGGTTGCATGACATTCCTCGGGATGCCCACCGCGGGCACCACCGGCAAGCTCAGGGCAGCACGCCCGTCTCCTGAGGCGGCTCGCGAAGCCCTTGCCAACACGCAGCTGCGTCGCAACCTGGGCAACGCGACGGCGACGATCCGGGCCAAACGTGCGACGGTCGTCGCGGAGCTGCCCGACTGGGCGGAACTGCGCGCGGCCGGCGCCGCCATCAAGGACGACGTTCTCGCCAATCTCGAGCACTACCTGGTGCAGCTGGAAGAACAGGTCGTCGCACGCGGCGGCACGGTGCACTGGGCACGCGACGCCGACGAGGCCAACGGCATCGTCACCGAGCTGGTCCGCGCAAACGGGGCTCGCGAGGTCGTCAAGGTGAAGTCCATGGCCACCCAGGAGATCGAGCTCAACGAGGCGCTCGAGGCGGCGGGCATCATCGCCACCGAGACCGACCTTGCCGAGCTGATCGTCCAGCTCGGGCATGATCAACCCAGCCACATCCTCGTCCCGGCGATCCACCGCAATCGCTCGGAGATCCGCGAGATCTTCCTGCGCGAGATGGAGGGCGTCGATCCACAGCTCACCGATGAACCGCGGGTGCTCGCCGAAGCCGCGCGGCGCTACCTGCGCGACAAGTTCCTGAGCGCCGAGGTCGCTGTCAGTGGCGCCAACTTCGCGATCGCGCAGACCGGCACGTTGTCGGTGGTCGAGTCTGAGGGAAATGGCCGGATGTGCCTCACCCTGCCGCGCACCTTGATCACCGTGATGGGCATCGAGAAGCTGCTGCCAACCTGGACCGACCTCGAAGTTTTCCTGCAGCTGCTGCCCCGCTCGTCCACCGGCGAGCGGATGAACCCGTACACCTCGATGTGGACCGGTGCCACCGAGGGCCAGGAGTTTCACCTGGTGTTGCTGGACAACGGACGCACCGCGACCCTCGCCGACCCGCGCGGGCGATCGGCGCTGCGCTGCATACGATGTTCGGCGTGCCTGAATGTCTGCCCTGTGTACGAGCGCACCGGCGGCCACGCGTACGGCTCGGTATATCCCGGCCCGATCGGAGCGGTGCTCTCGCCGCAACTCACCGGGGTGCACGACAACCCGACTTTGCCGTTCGCATCGTCGCTGTGCGGGGCCTGCTTCGACGCCTGCCCCGTTGCGATTGACATACCGAGCATGCTTGTGCACCTGCGCTCGCGGGTCACTGACGACAAGGGCCGCACGCCGGAAGCTGCCGCGATGAAGGCCGTTGCGTGGACGATGAGCAAGCCCGGTCGTTGGACGCGCGCGCTGCGCCTGGTCCGGTTGGGCAGGCTGCTGCGCGGCCGACGCAAGGTGCCGCCGCCGTTGTCGGCGTGGACGGCGTCGCGCGAGCTCCCGGCTCCGCCGAAGCAGACGTTGCGGGACTGGTGGGGCGAGAGCGGAGAGCATGATGGCGGCGCGTGAGGAGATCTTGGCCCGCATCCGCACCGCGCTGTCCGATCATCCCCAGGCGGCGGCGGTACCGCGCGACTACCGTCGCTCAGGCAGCATCGCCGTCGACCTCGACCAGTTCGTCGAACGGGTGGCCGACTACCGTGCGACGGTGCACCGCAACGCGACGGTGGACGACATCCTTGCCGGGCGGTCGATCACGCGCATCGTCGTTCCCGACGGTTTCCCCGCCGAGCTGTTGCCGAAGGTCGACGTCGTGCGTGAACCGGTCACGATCGCGCAGCTCGACGAGATCAGCGCGGTGCTCACCACGTGCGCGCTCGGTGTCGCTGAGACCGGGACGATCGTGCTGGACGCCGGGCCCGGCCAGGGTCCGCGGGCGTTGACGCTCGTGCCGGACTACCACCTCGTCGTCATTCGCGCCGACCAGGTCACCGCGATCGTTCCCGACGCCGTGGCCCTGCTCGATCCGGTGCGTCCCCTGACCTGGATCAGCGGTCCCAGCGCGACCAGCGACATCGAGCTCCGCCGGGTCGAGGGGGTGCACGGCCCCCGCACTTTGGACGTGCTGCTGCTCGACTAGCTCGCGAAGCTGTTAAGGTCGGCCGGTGTCAACGTCCCAGGGCATGTTCACGACGCGACCGGAACTGCAGGGCAGCGTCGGCATGGTCTCCTCCACGCATTGGCTCGCCTCGTCCGCCGGCATGGCGCAACTCGAGGCGGGCGGCAATGCCTTCGACGCAGCCGTCGCCGCCGGATTCACCCTGCAGGTCGTGGAACCGCACCTGAACGGCCCCGGCGGTGACCTGCCGCTGATCTTTGCCGGGCCGGGTCACCCTCCAAGGGTGTTGTGCGCACAGGGTCCCGCGCCGGCTGCGGCGAACGCCGCGCACTACCGCGGGCTGGGCATGGAGCTGATCCCCGGATCGGGCTTGCTCGCGGCGGTCGTCCCCGGCGCTGTGCCCGGCTGGCTGACCGTGTTGCGCGACCACGGCACGGCGACGTTGCGGCAAGTTACCGAGGCTGCGATTCACTATGCGGAATACGGCTTTCCGGTGCTCGCGCAGATCGAGCGCACCATCGCCGGGGTCGCCGAGTTGTTCCGCGCCGAATGGCCGACCTCGGCTGCGACGTGGCTGCCCGGAGGCAAAGTCGCGCACTCGGGCAGCTGGCTGCGCAATGAGGCGTGGGCGGCGACGCTGGCACGCCTGGTCACCGAGGCGGAAGGCGCGAGCAGCGATCGCGATAGCCAGCTCGAGCATGCACTGCGCTCGTGGTCGGCCGGTTTCGTCGCCGAAGAGATCGACCGATTCGTGCGCACCCCACTGTGGGACTCCTCCGGCGAGCGGCACCCGGGCGTGCTGACGGCTGCGGATCTCGACGCGTGGCAGCCGAGCTACGAATCACCGGCCGTACTGGACTTCCGCGGCTGGACGGTGTGCAAAACCCAGCCGTGGGGGCAGGGGCCGGTGCTGCTGCAGCAACTTGCGCTGCTGGACGGGTTTGACCTCCGACCGGGCACCGCCGAGTTCGTGCACACGGTGGTCGAATGCGCGAAGCTTGCCTTCGCCGACCGCGAGGCCTGGTACGGCGATGCGGCGCCCGTGCCGCTGGCGGCGTTGCTGAGCACGCCCTACAACGACGCGCGGCGCGGCCTGGTCGGCGAGCAGGCGGACCTGGATCTTCGCCCCGGCAGCCCGGACGGGCGCGCACCACGGCTGCCCGACCTGCTTGCCGGTGCCGCCGCCCGCGCCGACGCTCCGGCCGAGTACGACCCGACCACGTCCGAGCCAACGGTGACGCGGCAGCGTCCGACATCTAGGCGTTCATCATCGAGCGGTGACACTTGCCACGTCGCGGTGGCCGACCGGTTCGGCAACCTGGTCGCAGCGACTCCCAGCGGCGGCTGGCTGCACTCGTCCCCGGTCGTCGGCCCCCTCGGCTTTCCGCTCGGCAGCCGCCTGCAGATGGCCTGGTTGCAGGAGGGGCTGCCGAACTCGCTACAGCCTGGGCGACGGCCGCGAACGACGCTCTCGCCGAGTCTCGCGCTGCGCGACGGCGCGCCGACGCTGGCATTCGGGACGCCGGGCGGCGATCAGCAGGACCAGTGGCAGCTCGGCTTCTTCCTCAACCACGTGCTGGGTGCGATGAACCTGCAGGAATCGATCGACTCGCCGGCCTGGCATTCGACACACTTCCCGAGCTCGTTCTACCCGCGCGAGTCCTACCCCGGAGAACTCGTCGTCGAAGCGCGGATGGATGCCGCGGTGCTGGACGAGTTGCGCCGGCGCGGGCATCGCGTGGTCGTCGCCGCCGACTGGTCCCTCGGCCGGATGTGTGCCGTGTGCCGCGACGGTTCGGGGCATCTGCGGGCTGCGGCAAATCCGCGTGGCATGCAGGGATACGCGGTCGGGCGGTGATCGCGAAGTGCAGCGCGCCGACCGGCTGGCCAAGCCCGATCACACTTGTTCGCTCGCAAGCTTCGCTCACGAGGGCCGCCGGCCACGCAGCGCGACAGCGGTGACTGCCGCGCCCGCCACCACGCCCGCTCCGACGAGGGACGCGCCGACGGCGACCGGGTTCACCGGTGTCATCTGACGCATCGGCTCCGGCGACGGCACGGGCACCGAGGGGGTGACCCGCGCGGCTTCGGCCTCGTCGTCTGCAACTACCGCGGTCCAGGCGACAGCGAACACGAGCAATCGCGCCACGAGCTGGATCCAGATCAGCACGGCGAGCAGTCCCGCGAAAGGTCCCGCCGTCGGGCTCCTCGACGACGCGGCGATGGTGTACGTCCCAACGATCTTGAGTATTTCGAAGCCGATCGCGGCAAGCACTGCACCGCGGGTGCCGATGTGCTTGGGGACGCGCGCGTGCGGCAACCGGATCAGCACCCACGAATAGATCAGCACGTCACCGGCGACAGCGAGCAGTAAACCGGCAACCCTGATCAGCACGGACGTACCCGGTATCCCGTCCAGGTGAAGCAGGCTGACAACACGTCCGGTGAGCGCCGTCCCGCCCGCGGTCAAGCCGACCGACACAATCGCCCCGAGGCCGAGCCCGGCCAGAACACCGAGGTTGGTCACCCGTTGCGTGAGGAAGTTCTGCGCTGGCGCACGCACCTTCCACACCGCGTCCAGTGCCCTGCGTACGTTGGCGATCCAGCCCAGACCGGTGAGCAACACGCCGGCCAGACCGATGATCCCGACCGACGTCCGGGCATTGATCGCCGACGTGATTGCCGTGCGCAAGGTCTTTCCCGCCGCGCCTGGCGCCGCCGAGCTGATGTTGGCGAACAGCCGACGCAGGGCGTCCGGGTTGGATCGAAGCACGAAACCGGCGATCGAAACCGCCAGCAGCAGCAACGGAAACAGCGCCAGGAAGCTGAAGAAGGTGATCGCTGCGGCGTACTGGTTGCCGTTGGTCTGGTCGACGCGCCGCCATGCCGCCGTCAGGTGTCGCACGCCCGGGTGCGAATCCTGCAGGCCACTCCATCGCGCCTTCAGGCGAGCGACGAGTCCGGGCTGCTCAGCGGTGTCGGCCACCCCGCCATGATTACTCACTGCGCGCGCGCAGCTCACTCGGGCGCCGGGCTGCGTTCACTCTGACTCGAAATCGCCGCCGAGCACGAATTCCGTGCGCCAGTGCCAGCTGCCGTCGGGATCGCGCGAGAACAACACGATGTGATGTACCCGGAACCGCGCCACGAAATCGGCCAACCCGTTATAGGCGTTGTCGAGCGCATCGTCTTCGAGCCCCTGCGCGATCGTGACATGCGGGTGGTACGGGAACTGCAATGCCCGATCCAGCGGGGCCTGCCGGATCGCCGCCTCGAGCTCCTCGCATTCGCCGCCCCCGCGGGCCACCTGCACGAAGACCACTGGCGACGTCGGCCGGAACGTCCCGGTTCCGGCAAGATGCATGACGAACGGACGCGACGCGGCGGCAGCATCGGTGAGGTGCCGCTCGATCTCCGGCATCGCCTCGGTCGGCACCGGAGTCGGGGGCAGCAGCGTGACGTGGGGCCAGACCAGCTCGGCCGCCGGATCCCCGACCCGCTTGCGCCAATTCGCGAGCACCGTGGCGTGCGGCTGCGGGATGGCGATGGCGACCCCCAGCGTGACCTCGTCGGCCATCAGCGCGGCGCCGGCAGGAAACCGACCCGGTCGTACGCCGTGCGCAGGGTCACCGACGCCAATGCGCCGGCCCGGTCGGCGCCGCCTGCCAGCAGCCGGTCCAGCTCCGCCGGATCCTCGAGCAATTCGCGCGTACGGCGGGCGAACGGCTCGGCAAATGCGACGACGGCGTCAGCCACCGCGACTTTCAGCGCGCCGTAACCCTGACCGACGAAGTCGCCCTCGACTGCACTGATCGGGCGGTCGGTGACCGCGCCGAGGATAGCCAGCAGGTTGGACACTCCCGGTTTCGCTTGCGGGTCGTAGCGCACCTCGCTGCCGGTGTCGGTGACCGCCCGCTTGATCTTCTTCACGATGGCGGACGGCGCGTCGAGCAGGTTCACGGTCCCAGCGTCACCGAGCGACTTGCTCATCTTCGCCGAAGGATTCTGCAGGTCGAGCACCTTCGCCATCCGGCCGGGGACGAACGCCTCCGGCACGGTGAACGTCTCGCCGTAGCGGGAGTTGAAGCGCTGCGCGAGATTGCGGGTGAGTTCCAGGTGTTGGCGCTGGTCCTCACCCACCGGGACGTGATCAGCCTGATACAGCAGGATGTCCGCGGCCTGCAGCACCGGATAGGTGAATAGGCCCACCGAGTAATGCTCGGCACCCGGACGCGTGGACTTGTCCTTGAACTGAGTCATCCGGCTGGCATCGCCGAATCCGGTCAGGCACTCCAGCACCCAGGCAAGGCGCGGGTGTTGCGGCATGTGGCTCTGCACGAACAGGCTGCAGCGCTTCGGATCCAGACCGGCCGCGAGCAACTGCGCCGCGGCGGTGCGGGTGCGCCGCCGCAGATCCTCGGGCGCCGGCGGCTCGAGGGTGAGCGCGTGCAGGTCGACGACACAGTAATACGCTTCGTGGCTGTCCTGCAGATTCACCCACTGCTTGATCGCACCGACATAGTTGCCTAGGTGGAATGAGTCCGAAGTCGGCTGGATCCCGGAAAGGACACGCGGCTTTCGCTCGGCCGCAGAGCTACTCACGTCGCTGTCCGGCACCTCGCTGTTCGGGGGCACGTACCGATTCTGACACTGCCGGTGGATCGTCGCTCGCGGGGCCGGTCGGCGGGGTGAGCCGAATCCGCGCAGCACGGCGACCGTCGACCTCGATCACGTCGAGCAGGTACCCCTCGTACGAGATGTGATCGTCGAGCTTCGGTAGCCGGCCGAGGGCCGCCATGACGTACCCGCCGAGCGTCGCGTAGGGACCTTCGGGCAGCTCCAGCCCGGAGAGCTCGGCCACCTCGTCCAGGTTCTCCTTGCCGTCGAGTTCGATCACCCCGCCGGAGAGCCGTACCGGTTCGCCGCCGCCGATACCGCTCTCGTCGCGGATGTCGCCGATCACTTCCTCGACGAGATCCTCCAGGCTCACGATGCCGTCTGTGCCGCCGTACTCGTCCACGACGATGGCGAGATGGTGTCCCTCGCGGCGCATCTCCGAGAGCGCCGACAGGACTCGCTTGGTGCCGGGCATTTGTTTCACCTCGCGTGCGAGGTCCGCGACGGTGCGGTCGCGACCATCCCGCGCGCCGCCAAACATCAGTTCGCGGATGTGCACCACACCTAGTACGTCGTCGTGATCACGTCCGAACACCGGGTAACGCTCGTGCGGTTGTTCGGCGGCGAGCTTCACGGCACGGCTCACGGTCAGCGAGCCGTCCAGGAAGCACACGTCGGTGCGTGGCACCATCACCTCGCTGATCGTCCGCTCGCCGGCGGCGAATACGTCGTCGATGAGGCGCCGCTCGTCCGTGGACAACGACTCGTGTGCGGCGACGAGGCCGCGCAGTTCTTCCTCGCTGATCGGCTGTCTGCGGGCGGACGGGTCGCCGCCGAGCACCCGCACTACCCCGTTGGTCGACTTGGAGAGCAGCCAGATCACCGGGCGGAAGGTGACCGCGATCCGCGCGAGCGTCGGGGCGAAGAGCTGCGCGGTCGCTTCGGGGCGCTGCAGCCCAAGCCGCTTGGGGGCGAGCTCGCCGATGACGAGGGTCACGAACGAGATGGCCAGCGTGACGCCGACGACGCCGGTCGCGCCGGCCAGGCCGTCGCCCCAGCCCTGAGCGACGAGGTAGACCTTGAGTTCGTCAGACAGCGTCACGGCACCGAACGCGCTGGACAGCAGCGCGGTCGAGGTGACGCCGATCTGGACCGTGGCGAGGAAGCGGTTGGGGTCCCCAACGAGCCGGGCCACCGCGGCACCACGGCGACCGGTCTCCGCCATGGCGCGGGCCTGCCCCTCGCGCAGTGACACGAGCGCGATCTCGGCAGCAACGAAGAGTCCCTCAATGGCGATGAGCAGCAAGACGATGCCGACGTTGATCAGGGTCTGTCCGGCCACAGTTGTAAAGCTACCGACCTACCCGCTTCGTTCGGCCCGTTGCCGTGCGGGTCTGGCGACGTCCGGGTCAGGCCATCGCTTGCTGCAGGTTCGCCTCGATCGCGTCGAGGAACTCCTCGGTGGACAGATACGGGGCGTCCGCGCTGATCAGCAGTGCCAAGTCCTTGGTCATCTGGCCGCCCTCGACAGTGTCGATGCAGACCCGTTCCAGCGTCTCGGCGAAGGCGGTGACCTCCGGCGTGCCGTCGAGCACACCACGGTGGGCCAGTCCGCGCGTCCACGCGAAGATCGACGCGATCGGGTTGGTCGAGGTGGGCTTGCCCTGCTGGTGCTGGCGGAAGTGCCGCGTGACGGTGCCGTGCGCCGCCTCGGCCTCTACACATTTGCCGTCCGGCGTCATCAGCACGGAGGTCATCAGCCCGAGCGAACCGAATCCCTGCGCCACGGTGTCGGACTGCACGTCGCCGTCATAGTTCTTGCACGCCCAGAGGTAGCCGCCCTCCCACTTCAGCGACGCCGCGACCATGTCGTCGATCAGACGGTGCTCGTAGGTGATCCCGGCGGCGTCGAAATCAGCCTCGAACTCCGCCGCGAAGACCTCGGCGAAGATGTCCTTGAACCGGCCGTCGTAGCCCTTCAGAATGGTGTTCTTGGTCGACAGGTACACCGGGTAGCTGCGGTTGAGCCCGTAGCGCAACGATGCGCGGGCGAAGTCGCGGATCGAGTCATCGAGGTTGTACATGGCGAGCGCGACGCCCGCGCCCGGGAACTCGAAGACCTCGACCTCGGTCGGCTCGCTGCCGTCCTTGGGGGTGAACGTCATCGTCAGGGTGCCTTCGCTCGGGATCCGCAGGTCGGTGGCGCGGTACTGGTCACCGAAGGCGTGCCTGCCGATGACGATCGGCTTGGTCCAGCCCGGGACGAGCCGGGGCACGTTCTTCATGATGATCGGTTCCCGAAAGATCACCCCACCAAGAATGTTGCGGACGGTGCCGTTTGGTGAGCGCCACATTTTCTTCAGACCGAACTCCTCGACACGCGCCTCGTCCGGCGTGATCGTGGCGCACTTGACGCCGACGCCGTGCCGCTTGATTGCATTGGCCGCATCGACGGTCACCTGGTCCTCGGTGGCATCGCGGTGCTCGATGCTGAGGTCGTAGTAGTCGAGGTTGACGTCGAGATAGGGATTGATCAGCTTGTCCTTGATGAACTGCCAGATGATGCGGGTCATCTCGTCGCCGTCCAATTCGACGACCGTCCCCTGCACCTTGATCTTCGGTGCGTCGATCTTCGCCATGGTTATGCCTCACCGTCGCCGTCAGTTCTCTTGAGATCAAGTTAGCTTGATTCGACAATTCTGTCGTGAGCGGCCCATAGGCTCGAGGCATGAGTACGTTGCGGACTTCGACCGCCATGGACGCGGTCGCTGAGCGCTACCTTGCCGACGCCGCTGCCCTGGACCCGAGGGTGGCGACCGATGTAGGTCTGCCCGGCCACGACCACGAACTGCCCGAGCTCAGCCCGCAGTGGTACGAGCAGCGCGCCACGCTACGCCGACGTGTGCTCGCCGAACTCGATGCCACCGAGGCGATCGACGCCACCGACCGGATCACCGCCGCCGCCCTGCGCGAGGAACTCGAGGCCGCGCAGGCCATCCGAGCACTCGGGGTGGAGGAGGCGGAACTGAACAACATCGCCTCACCCGCGCAGACCATCCGGGAGTGCTTCGATCTCAACGCGACCCAGACGCCGGACGACTGGTCGGTCATCGCCACCCGGCTCGCTGCCGTCCCGCGCGCGATCGACGGTTACCTCGGTTCGTTGCGCTCCGCCGCGGCGCGCGGGGTCGTCGCGCCGGCGCGCCAGGTCGCTGCGGTAATCACTCAGGTGCAGCAGCACCTCGGCCCGGCCGGGTTTTTCGCCACTTTCGCACGCGAGGCGGCAGCCGACGACAACCGGCCGTTACCGGCCTCGTTGCAGACCGAACTCGAGCGCAACGCCGAGCGGGCTGCCGACGCCTACGCCACGTTGGCGAGCTTTCTCGGCGAAGAACTGATGGCGCTCGCGCCGGCGGGCGACGCGGTTGGTCGCGACGCCTACGTCCGTTACTCGCGAGCATTCCTCGGCACGCGGATCGACGTCGAAGACACCTATGCGTGGGGGCAGCAAGAGTTGGCGCGCATCGTCGACGAGGCGGCGCTGACCGCGCAGCGGATCGAGCCGGGCGCGTCGGTGCTGGCGGCGATGAGCATTCTTGACGCCGACCCGGCCCGCAACGTCGAGGGCACGCACGCACTGCAGGCCTGGATGCAGGAACGCTCCGACGCCGCAATGGCGGCGCTCGCCATGTCGCACTTCGACATCCCGGAGCCGATCCGTCGCCTGGAGTGCCGCATCGCCCCGACGCACGACGGCGCCATCTACTACACCGGTCCCAGCGAGGACCTGGTCACTCGTCCCGGACGGATGTGGTGGTCGGTGCCCGCGGGCGTCACCCACTTCGCCACCTGGCGCGAACTGTCGACGGTCTATCACGAAGGAGTACCCGGACACCACCTGCAAGTGGCCCAGACCGCCTACCGCCGGGAACTGCTCAATCGGTGGCGCCGAAAGGGGTCCTGGGTCAGCGGGCACGGTGAGGGCTGGGCGCTCTACGCCGAGCGGTTGATGGCCGATCTAGGTTTCCTCGACGATCCCGGCGACTACCTCGGCATGCTCAACGCCCAGGCATTGCGGGCGGTCCGAGTTGTCATCGACGTGGGCATGCACTGTGGCTTCCCGGCTCCGAACGAGGTGGGCGGCGGGGACTGGACCTACGACAAGGCGTGGACGATGCTCTCGACGCACGTCCACGAGACACCCGCCACGCTGCGCTTCGAACTGGACCGCTACCTCGGCTGGCCCGGACAGGCGGCCTCCTACAAGATCGGCGAGCGGTTCTGGGTGCAGCTGCGGGAACAGGTCCGCGAGCGTGAAGGCGCCGATTTCGATCTCAAGGACTTCCACCGCCGCGCACTCGACGTGGGCTCGCTCGGCCTGGACGTACTGCGCGGCGCAATGCTCGCAGAGTTCGACTGATGTTGATCCACCCGTGGGACGCTGCGATGTCCGAACACGAGTGGGTGGGCTTCGTGCGCGCCCAAGGCTTCGGCCATCTCGTCGCCGCCGGGCGCGATCGCGACGTCCCGATTGTGGTGCCGACCCAGTTCGCGCTCACCTCGCCCACCCAGGTGCTGCTGCACCTGGCGCGTCCGAATCCGATCTGGGCGGCAATAGCGCAGAATCCGCTGGTGCTACTCAGCATCGCCGGCGATTGGAGCTACGTACCGACCGCCTGGAAGGCGATCGGCGACGAGGACCCGCGCCTCGGCGTCCCCACGACGTACTACGCCGCGGTGCAACTCGTCGCCGCCGCGCGGATCGTCGACGTGGCCGAGGACAAGGCGGCGATCCTGCGGGCGCAGCTCGCGGTCACCGAGCCGGGTTCGGGCGCAGCCGACCCGATCGAACACGGCCGCACCCTGCACAGCATCCGCGCGCTGGAGCTGTCGGTGCGCTCGGTACGCGCGAAATTCAAGTACGGCGGAAACGCCGATGAGCCGCATCGCGCCGCCGTGGCCGAGAAGCTCGCGGAGCGCGGCGGGCCCGGCGATGCAGCGGCGTTGCGGCATCTGCAGCGCCGTACTCCGCTCTCCTGACCCGCTCGGGCTTCTCCCCGGCCCGAAAGCTCGCGCTACAGGTCGGCTACGTCCGCCTGCTTGGCGCGCACGGCGTCGGCGGCGGCCTTGAGCCCGGCCCGCTCCGTTTCAGACAGGTCGCGCTCGACGACCCTCTTGACGCCCTCACGTCCGATCTCGGCCTCGACACCCAGGTACACACCGCTGATGCCGTACTCACCGTCCACCCACGCGCACACGGGGATGACCTCGCCGGTGTCCTCGATGACGGCACGCGCCATCCGGGCCGCTGCCGCCGACGGCGCGTAGTACGCCGAGCCGGTCTTGAGCAGTGCGACAACCTCGGCACCACCGTTACGGGTGCGCGTGACCAGTTCCTCGATGGTCGCCTCGTCCATGACGTCGGCGAGCGGCTTGCCGTCGACGAAGCACGCAGAGGGCACCGGCACCATCGTGTCGCCGTGCGAACCGAGGGTCAGCGTCTGCACCGAGGCGACCGGCACGCCCAGCGTCGTCGCAACGTTGTTGGTGAAGCGCGCGGTGTCCAGTACGCCCGCCTGGCCGAACACCCGCTTCTTCGGAAAACCTGAGGCGAGCGCCGCGAGCGCGGTCATCTCGTCCAGCGGGTTGGACACGATGATGATCACCGCGTTGGGCGAGTGCTTGGCGATGTTCTCGGCGACGCCGCGCACGATCTTGGCGTTGACCCCCAGCAGATCCATTCGGCTCATGCCAGGCTTGCGGGGCAGGCCGGCCGTGATGACGACGACGTCAGAGTTCGCGGTCGGCTCGTAACCCGCGCCATCGGGTGTGGTGGTGGCGCCGACGACAGTGGTCTCGAAGCCCTCGATCGGACGCGACTGGTTCAGGTCGAGGGCGAGACCCTCCGGCTTGCCTTCGACGATGTCGCTCAGCACGACCGTCTCGAAGACGTCGAATTCGGCCAGCCGCTGTGCGGTGGTGGAGCCGTAGAAGCCGGCCCCAACGACGGTGACCTTGCCGTGGCGGACGCTGTCGGACATATTGCTCTCCTCGAATGCGATGACTTGTGCTCTGCGGGTCACGCTAGCCCGTCGACCCGTTGGTGCGCAGGCGGAGGGCTACGCCGAGAATCACCGCCCCGGTTCCCAGGTAGAACACCACGTCCCGCCACCGCCCGCGGACGGCGAGCAGCCCCGCGGCCGGCGCGGGCAGGACGATGCGGAACCCGGCGGCGAGCAACAGCGCTGCGGCGATAATGGCGGCGCCCGGGCGCCAGTTGCCCGGATCGAGCAACAGGAACGCGACCGCGGACACCGCGATCGCGATGACGAGGACGAAAGCGGTCTCCGCGCGCAGCCACCGTAGCGCCCGCAACAGCATGTCAGCCGGCCATGCGCTCGGCCGCATCGACCACGTTGGTCAGCAGCATGGCTCGGGTCATCGGGCCGACGCCGCCGGGGTTCGGGCTGAGAAAGCCGGCCACGTCCGCTACCGCGGCCGCCACATCCCCGGCGAGCTTGCCGTTGACCCGGCTTACCCCGGCGTCGAGGACTGCCGCGCCGGGCTTCACCATGTCCGCCGTTACGAGAGCCGCCGAGCCCGCAGCCGCAACCACGATGTCAGCACGGCGCACATGTTCGGCCAGATCGCGCGTGCCGGTGTGGCAGACCGTGACCGTGGCGTTCTCGCTGCGCCGGGTCATCATGAGCGCCAGTGGACGCCCCACCGTGATCCCCCGGCCGATCACCACGACATTCGCGCCGGCGATCGGCACGTCGAAGCGGCGCAGCAGTTCGATGATCCCGGTCGGGGTGCACGGCAGCGGCGCCGGCTTGCCGAGCACAAGCCAGCCGAGATTGAGCGGATGCAGCCCGTCGACGTCCTTCTGCGGATCGACACGGGCAAGAATCGCGTTCTCGTCCAGGCCGGTGGGTTGCTGGACGAGGAACGCGGTACAGGACGGGTCGGCATTCAGCTCGTCGACGGCGGCCTCGACGTCGGCCTGCCCGGTGCCGGCCGGCAGGTCCCGCCGGATGCTGCGGACCCCGATCTCGGCGCAATCCTTGTGCTTGGCGTTGACGTACCACGCGCTGGCCGGATCGTCGCCGACCAGGATCGTCCCCAAACCCGGGACGACGCCTGCGTCGGCCAGCCGCTGCACCCGCGCGCGAAGCTCGGCCTTGATCGCGGCGAGGGTGGCCGAGCCGTCGAGGATGATCGCCGTCACGAGCCCCCATCCTGCCAAAGAACCGGCCCGTGCCCGGCAGCCGCACCCTCACCCGCCACAAATAGCGCCGGCTCAACCGATCCGTACACCGAATACGGCCGCGAACGCGATCGCGTGCTCGATGTCGATGCGGGCGCCGCGCAAATCCGCGCGACGAGGGTCGAACCCGTCCAGCTGGGCGCCGCGTAGATCCACGTCGCGCAGCGTCGTGTTGCCGATCCGCAGCCCGCGCAGATCCGCACCGGCCAGCGACGATCCGCTCAGATCCGCATCGACGAGGTTCGCCTCGACCAGCCGGACGCCGGAAAGATCCTTCTCGCGCAACACGGCACCGCCGAGCGACACCGAGGACAGGTCACCGCCACGGATCGTGATCCCGCGCAGTTGAGCGTCGAGGAAGGTCGACCCGGTGAGCTTGCACCCGATGAAGCTCGCATCGCTGAGCCGGGCGCCACGGAAGCTGCACGCTACGAACGCAGATCGCTCGTGGCGCGACAGCGACAGGTTGGCGCCGGTGAAGGTGCAATCGAGGAAGCTACAGCCGAGGGTCGCGAGCTCCTCAAGGTCGGCCTCGGTGAAGTCCTCTTCTTCGTAGGTGCGCTTGTCCCACCTCTCGCCGGGCGCGTCCAAGATCATTTGTTAGTGGGCGAAGTGCCGGGTGCCGGTGAAGTACAGCGTGACGCCCGCGGCCGTTGCGGCGGCGATCACGTCCGCGTCGCGAATCGAGCCACCCGGCTCGACGATGGCGCGCACACCCGCGTCGATGAGCACCTGCACGCCGTCTGCGAACGGGAAGAAGGCATCCGAGGCTGCCACCGAACCTGCTGCTCGCTGCCCCGCCCGCGACACCGCCAGCCGGCACGAGTCGACCCGGTTCACCTGGCCCATGCCGATGCCCACCGTCGCCCGTCCGGTGGCAAGCAGGATTGCGTTGGACTTGACCGAGCGCACCGCTCGCCAGGCGAAGGCGAGGTCGGCCAGGGTCGAGTGTTGGGCCGGTTCCCCGGTGGCGAGCGTCCACGTCGCCGGGTCGTCGCCGGGTGCGTCGATGCGATCGGCGCTCTGCAGGAGCACACCTCCGGAGACCGCGCGCGATTCCGGCGAGGGGTGGTCCGGCCGGGCCTGAGCGACGAGCAGCCGCAGGTTCTGCTTGCGCTGCAGGATGGCCAGGGCCTCGTCGTCGAACGCCGGTGCCACGACGACCTCGGTGAAGATGTCGGCGAGTTGGTCGGCCAGCGCCGCCGTCACCGGCCCGTTGGTGGCAACCACGCCGCCGTAAGCACTCACCGGGTCACACGCGTTGGCCAGCCGGTGCGCTTGGGCGATGTCGTCGCCGATGGCGATACCGCACGGGTTGGCGTGCTTGATGATCGCCACGCATGGCTCGGCGAAGTCGTAGGCCGCGCGCCATGCGGCGTCGGCGTCGACGTAGTTGTTGTAGCTCATCTGTTTGCCGGCGAGCTGGTCGGCTCCGGCGAGCCCGGCGCGTCCGCCCGGAGTCACGTACAGGGCGGCGCGCTGGTGCGGGTTCTCGCCGTAGCGCAGCACCGCCGCCCGCTCGTAGGACGCTGCGATCCAGCCCGGGAATCCGCTAGCGACGCCGTCCACCTCGTCGTCGGGCGCGACCACACTGCCGAGCCACGACGCGACTGCGATGTCGTACGCGGCGGTGTGCCGGAACGCGGCGACGGCAAGACGCTGCCGCGCGGCCAGGTCGAATCCGCCGGCCCGCACTGCGTCCAGCACCTGGCCGTAGCGGGCCGGGTCGGTTACCACAGCGATCGAGCCGTGGTTCTTGGCGCTGGCGCGCACCATCGCCGGGCCGCCGACATCGATCTGCTCGACGACCTCCGGGTGGGACGCGCCGCTGGCGACGGTCTCGAGGAATGGGTACAGATTCGCGACGAGCAGCTGAAAGGCGCCGATCCCGAGGCCGCCGATCGTCGCCACGTGTTCCGGGTCGTTCTGGTCGGCCAGCAGCCCCGCGTGGACGTGCGGGTGCAGCGTCTTTACCCGTCCGCCGAGGATTTCAGGAAATCCGGTGACGGCGTCCACCGCGGTCACGGGTATGCCGAGCTCGCGGATATGCGCGGCGGTGGAGCCGGTCGAGACGATCTCGACCCCGGCGTCGTGCAGGCCACGGGCGAGTTCGGCGAGGCCGGTCTTGTCGTAGACGCTGACGAGCGCGCGGCGCACGGCGATCTGGGTCACGTCGATGTCTCCTGGCAGAGCTTGCGAAGGGTGGTCAAATACAGCGGCTTCTCGGCGGCCTGAATACGCTCGCGCAGGCTCTCCTCGTCGTCGTCGGCGCGGACGGGCACCTCAACCTGGTCGATCACCCGGCCGGTGTCGACGCCTTCGTCGACCCAGTGCACGGTAGCGCCGGTGGTCGTGGCGCCCGCCGCAAGCGTGTCGCGGATCGCGTGCGCGCCGGGGAACGCGGGCAGCAGCGCCGGGTGAGTGTTTACAACAGGGAATCGGTCGAGGGTCGCCCGGCCGATGAGGCGCATGAACCCGGCCAGCACCAGCAAGCTGGGAGCGTGCCGCCCGATCGCCAGCGCCAACGCTTCGTCCCAGGCGACCCGGTCGGCGAAATCGCGCAATGGCACGGCGAAGGTCGGCAGACCGGCGGCCTCGGCGCGGCGCATCGCAGCGCAGCCGGCTACGTCGGTGCCCGCAGCGACGACGGCGCGTACCAGCTCGGGGTCGTCAAGAATTGCCTGCAGCGTGGTGCCCGCGCCGGAGGCGAGGACGACGATCCGCGCTGGCACGCTGTGACCCTACCCGGCGAGTTGGCTGGAGCCGTCGACCTCCTCGACGCGCTCGGTCACGACTCGCAGGGCTCCGTCGGCTGGCGCGTCCGCAGGTTTCGCAGAGAGGAAGAAGCCGACCTCGTCGTCGTCATCGATCGGGCGCCGGAGCCAGGTCCACGCCGCGCCGAGGCCCAGCCAGGCCAAGCTCAATGCGCCAACTTCGAGCGTGACCGCGCCGCCGACCTGCCACGGTGAGGCGCCGACGACGTGTAGCCGTCCGGTGCCGATGGCCCCGCCGCCCAGCCAAGCGAGCACCAGCATGCCCAGGCCGGAGACGAGGGCCGCAGCGCCGGCGCGTTGTAGCCGTCCGGCCCAAGTCGCCGCGCGGTGGGCGAGGCGCGCTGCTGCGGCGGCGGCGAGCAGCGCGACGGCGATCACGAGCGCCCATGCGGGCCAGGTGGCGCCGTGCCCGGAGGGCAGCGCACCTAGCACCGGAAACGCCGGCAGCGTGCCGTTCGCGGTCGTTGCGACGCTTACGGTTGTCCCCGTCCCGACCGCGAACCCCGGGCCCGCCACGTACGACGCCGCGGCGATGGCTGCATTCGGTGCGGCGAGGACGCAGAGCAACAGCACCGGGACGGCGCCCCAGCCGCCGCCCACCTGCCGCGAGATGGTCGTGACGGCGTCATGGTGGGCAAGCAATGCGGCGGCGACGAGTGCCGCGCCCCCACCGACATAGACCGTGACCGCGGCGGCGGCTGGTCGGACAGCCCCGGCCACAACGGCGGGGATTCGGGTGGCGCACCAGTCCCGCAATGGGGACGAGAGCACGAACGCGAGCACGCCGCTCGCCGCGAACAGCAGCAGCGCCGCCGCTCCCACGCCGAGGAACGGAGCCCGGCTCGTGCCCAGCGAGGCCAACGGGACGGCCACGAGGCAGCAGAGCGCGAACGCGCCCGCCTGCGCGGCACCTGCCAGCCAGAGCCGCACGGGGTCGCTCTCGCCGAGTACGGCGGCCGCATCGGCGAGTCCGGAACCCGCCCGCCATGCCACCGCCGCCACGATCAAGGTCATGCCCAGCGGCACCCAGGCAGCTGCAGTGCCGTCGATGGTGACCCCGGCGTGCAGCGCGGCGAGAAAGCTCAGCAAACCTGCCTTGATGGTCGCGGACGCGTGGTGCCCGCTGCCGGAGACCGGCAGCCAGCACACCGCCACTGCCACCAGCGCTAGCGTCGCGCACACGACGGCGACTCCGGCGCCCGTCCACACCGCGGAGAGCCACAGCGAACGGCCGGCGGCCTCCGGCACGACGCTGTGACGCAACGGTTGCCGCCGGGCACCGTCGTCGTCGGGAACCTCGGCCACGTTCCCAGGCTCGCAAGTTCAGCGAGCGATCCCGCGCAGACGCGCCGAGGTCGCAGCTGTGGACTGCGATCGCGGCAGCGACATATCAGCAGGGGCGACAATCAGGACGGTGACGAGCCGCGCGCTCCGACGCGCCCGTCGGCCCGGATCACCGGTCGGCCGGATCGCCGGGTTCCGAACCCGGAACTAGTCGGGTGGACGCCCCTGCGGGGGCTGCTGCCCATAGCCGAGCGGCGGCCCCTGTGGTGGTGGTGGTTGTGGTGGTGGCGGCGGCGGTTCGCCGTAGCCGGGTGGCGGTCCCTGTGGTGGTGGCGGTGGTGGCGGCGGTTCGCCGTAGCCGGGCGGCGGCCCGTAGCCAGGCGGCGGCTGCTGTTGCCCGTACCCGGGCGGCGATTGCTGTTGCCCGTACCCGGGCGGTGGCTGGCCGTATCCCGGAGGTGGCTGCTGTTGCCCGTACCCGGGCGGTGCCTGCTGTTGCCCGTACCCCGGCGGTGGCTGGCCGTATCCCGGAGGTGGCCCCTGGACGGGCGATCCGTAGCTCTGCTGCTGCGACCACTGGGTTGCGGAGGGGTCGCCGTGCTGCAGCTGCGAGCCGGTTCGGGCCGACGACTTCGAGCGCCCCAGCGCAGGCAACTTGCCGCCGGTCCGCTGGAAACGGAGGAAGCACAGCGCCGTGGCGACCAGCAGCAGAATCAACACGATCCAGTACGAGAACCCGTGTCCCTCGTCCACGCTCGTGTCGTACTGGGTGTCACTTGCCGAAAAAAGCGACCACGATGGCCATTCCGGCACGAAGAGCAACGCAAGCAGGGTGCCCAGCACCGACAACACGAATGCGCCAAGGGCGGCGAGCCGCGCAGGGACGGGCAGCTTCACTTTCGGCGCGAAGACAGCGAGCGTCACCAGCCCGGCACCGATCAAAGCCAGCAGGATCGCGAACCAACCGAAGAAACCGTTCCACGCGCCGGCTGCGTCACCGTTACAGAGGTTCCGCGTCGCGCTGCGCAACGGGCCGCTCAGTGCATCCGAAGCTAGCGCGCACTCGCTTGCGGTCGTGTTCTTGACGTCGTAGGTGTAATAGCTGAAGAA
Source organism: Mycobacteriales bacterium (assembly GCA_038212215.1). GTDB lineage: Bacteria > Actinomycetota > Actinomycetes > Mycobacteriales > Jatrophihabitantaceae > JALZAI01. The sequence goes on along the minus strand of JBBQUT010000012.1, from coordinate 2,783 downwards.
CGAAAAGATGAAAGCCAGCAGGGTGGCGCCGAGGATGCCCCAGTCCAGCGGATTCACCGACTTCGGGTCGAAGCCTCGCTTTGGTGCCGTCGAACCGCCGAGCGGCGATGCGCCATAACCGCCGCCATAACCAGCGGCCGGGGGTGGCGGGTACTGACCCGACGGTGATCCGTACTGGCTCGGTGGCGGCCCGTACCCACCGCCCGCCGGCGGCGGGTACTGACCGGGGGGTTGTCCACCAGGCGGGTCGGAGGGTGGTGGCGGCTGGCCTCCGGGCGGACCGTAAGTCATCTGAGTGCCATCCTCTCCGCATTCGCGGCGCCGAGCTGTCTGGCGGTTGCGTAGCTGGAACCGTAGCGCTCAGGTCTGACGCATTACGCGCCGACGGGGCTGGGATACGCGAGTTGCGCGTATCCCAGCCCCGTTTTGGCGCATTCAGGCGGGCCTATGGCTACCGCGGCGGAGGTGACGTGCCCCCGACACCGGGACGCTGGCCGCCCATGCCGCCTGGAAGCTGTCCGCCGGTCTGCTGGAAGCGGAGGAAAGACAGCGCCGTTCCCGCCGCAATGAGAAGCAGGCTGATCCAATAACCGAAGCCGTGACCCTCATCGATACCGGTGCCGGTCAGGTCGGGGCCCGGCGTGATGAACAGCGCCAGGAGTACGCACAGCAGCGACAGTGCATAAGCCGCGAGCCCGACGAGCCGATTCGGGAACGGCAGCTTGATCTGCGGCGCGAAAATCTCCAGCGCGACCGCAGCTGACCCGACCAGCGCGAGCAGCATGGCGAACCAGCCGAAGAAGCCGTTCCAGGCGTCCAGGCTGCCTTCGACGGGGCCGTAAGAATAGGTGTAATAGCTAACGAAGCTGAAAATGAACGCCAGCGCCCCCGCGCCCAGAATTCCCCAGTCCAACTGGTTGACGCTCTTCGGATCGAACGAGCCACTGCCTCCGGACCTTCCGTAGGGCTGACCCGGTGGTGGTCCCCACTGGCCGGTGGGCTGGCCCGCGTATCCCGGCGGCGGTCCCTGCGGGGACGGCGCGCCGTAACCCGCACCCGGCGGTGGCGGCGGCGGCGGTGTGCCATAGCCGCCCGGTGGCGGTCCCTGCGGTGGCGGCGGCGGTGGAGCCCCGTAGCCACCCGGCGGCGGGCCTTCGGGGGGTGGCGGCGGCGGCGGCTGGAAAGTCATATTGTTCTCCTTGTGGGCGAGCTAAACCCTATTGGGGTGAAGTTAGCCGCATGAACGCACTTCACCTACTGGCAACGCCCAATGCGGATCGCTAATTATCGCGGACTCGTAATACCGCAAGACTCCAATGGCTTCTGCGGCGCCCGTTTGGCAGGCTCGGCCTGGTTGCGGCTGGCGGGCAGCACTCAGAGGCTCCGATCCTCGTCGAGGGCTTGCAACAGACTGTGTGCCCCGGGTGTTGTTGTCGGTGAGCACTTGACCATCAGGACGTTGGTGTCTCCTCCGCTCCGCTGATCGATGACCATGCCCGGGTACACGAGACGTTAAGGGTGTTGTTCGTCTGGAACGACGGGGCTGAGGATCATCATGATGCGGATGTCGTCGATGAGCTGGGCCGCCTGCTGAGGCGGCCTCGCGGGGTGAAGGTCGGGATCGAGGCCGATCGTGGGCAGTAGGTGGCGGCGCCGATCGCGGCTGAGTATGACGTGTCGCGATCTAACTAACCGATGTCGGTGGCCGCTACCGGGGGCGGCGCTCGACCTCGGGTGCGAAATCGGATGCCGGCGACTCGGACCTGAGCGAGGCGATCAAGCTTGGTGGCTCGCAGTCACTAGAGCCTGGTCTGGGAATGACCCGGCACGTCTACGCCTGCGTGGGGTGTTATGGGAGGTCTTCGCGGCCGCGTTGGAGGCCTTCGCCGACCTCGACGCCGGCGACGTCCTCGAGCTGCTCGCCTACGCACCCAACCCGGACCGGTGCGCGCGGCTGTCGACGGCGAGGATCACCGGGGCATTGCCGCGGGCCAACCGCCGCACCCCCCTGCCAGCTCGGACGTAGGGTCGGCCGGCCCGCAGCTATCGGTGTCGGGTGTTGAGCTGTGGGGTGCGTGACGGGTCAATCCACGCTGGCGGGATCCAGTGCGGTCGGCCCTTGGTCATGACGCAGTGCCAGTCGTTTTGTTGGAAGTGGCGGTGGTGGTGTCCGCAGAGCAGGGTGCCGTCGTCGACGCTGGTGCGCCCGCTGTGGCGGTGCTCGGTGATGTGGTGGGTTTGGCACCAGGCTGGTGGGGCGTCACAGCCGGGAAAGCTGCAACCCAGATCCCTGGGCGATGAGGGCGAGGCGTTGTTGTTCGGTGAAGATGCGTTGGGTGCTGGAGTAGGCGGTGATTGCTTTCGTTGTGGAGAGCAGCACGGCGATGATGCGGGTGTCGCTGCCGGCCCAGCGTTTCGCGAGGTGGGCGGGTACGAGGTAGCCGTGCCCGGTGCGCGCCATTCCGGGCCGGGTCGCTGTGCCGGTGGTGGGGGACGGGTCGAGCGCACTCGCGAACAGAGCGGTGTCGCTCGCAAAGGGGTCGGTGCCGTTCCCGGCCGGGGCGCTGGTGGTGCTGGTGGTGTAGGTGTCGGCGTCCATGGAGCAGGATCGTGGTGCTGATGCCGCCGGCGTTGGGAGCTGTTCGGCGCGTTCCACCATTGTGAGGATGTCGAGCAGCGCGTCATGGCGGCGTTGCCCGGCGGTGCGGGTATCGCGGCCGCTCGCGTCGGTGTCGGCATCGCCACTGTCGCTGTCGGCGCCGGTTCCGCTGTCGCGGCTGCCA
>JBBQUT010000011.1:0-106075 GCA_038212215.1 Mycobacteriales bacterium | reverse complement strand
GGTGTCCAGCCCGAACTGCAGGGACAGCACCGGGGCGGTGACGCGCTGGGCGCTCGACGTGCGCGCGCCGGACAGGGTGCGCGGGCTGCGCGCGTTCGCCAGACTCGGCGCGCCGAAGGCGGCCAGACCCACACCCGCGACACCGGCGACGCTGGCGCCGAGGAAGCCGCGCCGGCCGAAGGAACGATTCGGGCCGAACGCGGTGCTTGCCGCTTCAGCGGTGCGGGCGGAGGAGGTAGTGGTGGATGTTGTGCGTGCTGAGTTGGTGATCATCGGGGGCGACCTTTGCTGAGGTAGATCGGGTGGTACAGGCACGGCCCCGCGTGTTCCGCTCACCCGTACCTTCGGTCACCCCTAACTGACCTTGCGGAGAAACTGACATTTATCGACACCAAATTTGAGGTATCGCTCACTGTTGAGAATCGCGAATTAGATCGGCGGCGCTGCGGCGGGGAACGCCGCGCGGTGTCGTGGCGACGGGTGTGTCGCGCCAGGAGGCCGCCGACTCGGCACTCGGTATCTGGGCGGCCGTTGAACTCAAGCGTGGCCGAACTGCGCGACAGGCCTACGGGTTGCTGCCCATCTCGCGCGGCTCAACGCGATGCGTAGGTTGGCTCGATCCGTGACTCGCGAGCGCGGCGCCGGCATTTGCGGCGAGCAGCAGCCCGACGTTCTCGGATTCGGCGTCGAACGCGTCGGGTCGGTCGGAGTAACGGTTAGCATAAATGGTACGAACCGTTATAAACCGTAAGAGTGACCGGAACGATCTCGTTACCTTCTGGCCGATGCTGGATACGAGGCTTCCCTCAGCGACATCGGAGGCTGAACGACGCTGAACGACGCCTGAAGTGACCTCGCAGCAGACGTCCGGGCCGCCGACCTCAGGCATCTCGACATCGAGGATCAGGACCTTGCGCTCTTCGTTCTCGGCGGCGGTGAGCGCTTGGGCGCCACCGTCGACCGGCTTGGTCGAACAGATGCCGATCGCCCGCGACGTCGATAGAGCAACCGGTCAGACCGGCGAGGCTGCCATCGACGACATCCCGGCGCAGCTGGTGCCGTGTCGCACGGCTGCTGTCGCTGCCGGCGCGGGCGCAGGATGCTCTGGTGACTCCCAGCCACAGCTGCAGGTTCCGAAACTCAATTGCCCCCGATGGATCAGGCGAATGTCGTGACTCATGGCGGCGATCATCGTGGTTGTCATCGATTGTCCTCTGATTGCGCGTGGCGTCACTGTGCCCGACTCGACGTTGATACAAGCCCGTCGCGACGTCGTTAGCTTCACAACTAACCCCGACGACCGCGGTGTGCTCATTGTCGGGCCGAACTCAGCCATGGCTTTTCAGGCGCTCGTTCGACGAACACACCGCAGCCACCGCCAGGTCGCTCCCCCACGGATCGACCGCTCGACAACGCGCCACGGGCGCAGCATCAAGACGATGGTGTCGGTCGGGACACGTAGCGCCCGACCGAGTGGACGACTTTGTACTGAACTGATTCGTTGCGGGTGCGCCAGCCTTCGCAGCTGCGCGATGGACCGAGGCGTCGTGGCCGGAGGTTGTTGCGAGCCGCCGGAGTATGCAGGCAATTGCATGCCTGGCGGCTCCGGCGCGTGCTTGCCGGTGTCCGGTTCACTTCTCCCGAAAGCGTCAGGGGGATACCTGGACGTCCCGGCTGTGAGCTCATGCTCGATCCGCGGTAAGGCGGATACATTCCCGGGTGGCTGCTTTGTCAGCAATTGCTAGCCTACACAATTTTCATGCCATGCCAATCCCTGATCAAGCATCAACGCCGTCGACCGGCCGAGAATGGGCCTGAGCGCGGCGCGCCGAATGTCGGCCACGCCGAATCCTCACCCATCCCGCTCGACATGTTCGTCGAACCGGACGCGGCCGCCGAGATGCACGGCCCTTCGCCGAGAGGCGGTACTGGACCGCGTCCACTGTCGCGTACGAACGTCGCCGAGGCGACGATGGTCGGGTTCACCCGCTTCGAGCATCGTCACCCGGACCCCGTCGGCGTCGGGCACGGCGAGTTTGGCGAAGTTCGCGACCTCGGTCAGCAGTTGCTCAAGCGTTCCAGCGCCCGCGACAAGGCGCGACAGCCCAGCCAACCCGGCCACCAGGCCGAGGGCGTCGTCGGCAACCGAGTCCAAATCGTGTCGAGCGGGCGGTTCAGTGCGTGCGCGGCACCTTCTTTGCCGGCGGGTTTTGGTGATTGTCGATTAATTCATTCCAGGGCACACGCGTCCGCGATTCGGGCTCGGACCGCGTGGACCGTGTCGGCGAGGGTGGGCTCGACCTGGCGGTAGGCGGTGAAGACCGTTGCGATGATCCGCACTGGTACATCGGGGAAGGTGCGAAGGAGACGTTCTTGGGCGGTCTGGTCGGTGTCGGCAGGAATCATCGTGAGCCTCCAACGACGGCTTGACGCCCAGCGTACGAGATCGGGCGCGAGGCGTTCCTGGGGCTGAGCTCGGAACCGAACGTGGTGCTTGCTTCGGCAGAGGAGGTGGAGAAGGTCGAGCGAACTGCGCTGGTGATCATCGGGGACGACCTTTGCTGAGATTGATCGAGCGGCACAGGCAGGGCCCCCGCGTGTTCCGCTCACCCTTCACTTCGGTCGTCGGCAGCTGAACTTGAGGAAAACTGACAACTTCTCGACAGAAAAATTGAGGTACTGCTCGCGCATCTTGCGTTCGGCCGCTCGGTCGCTTGACTTCCCCGCTGGTTGTCGACGTCGCCTGAATCCCGACATTGTCTGCGCCGCTGTTGACCTGCCGCCTGTGCCTCGACCGGATGAAGCAGCGTGGTGGCCCCCGGCAGGATGTGAGCCTGCGCCACCCCTCCTTTAGCGGTTTCCGATCTTGGAAGATCACTGGAGTGTTTGCAGGCCTCGGAGTGCTGGCCTAGAGGGGCTTGTTGTCGTTGATCAACATCGATTGTTTCAGTTCTGATGGGTACCAAATGCATACTCGCGAAGATCATTTCTGATATCACCGTTATCGAACGGGCGCGATCGGTATGTGTTCAACATCGTTATCGAACGAAGGACGGGCATGATCGACAACACCAACGACGGCTCGTATGCCGCGGCTGATCTCGCCGATGCTGCAGTGATGAGCAACGCGTGGGCGAGGACTCGTCCTGCTGACGCCCCGCTGGCGCGATGAAGGCGGCCATTGAGCCATACAACGCGTTGAGCACGATATACAATTCGTGCATGAGCAGGAGCGACCACATCATGACGGTGAGCGGAAACGGGCAGGTATCGATTCCGGCTGAGGTGCGAGCGCGGTGGCGCGCTGACGCTCGAGTCGTGGCCGACAAGGTTCGGATCGTCGATCTTGGTGACCGCATCGTCGTCGCTCCCGTCTTCGAAGATCCGGTCTCCGCGCTGCGAGGCAAGTACGCCGGACGCGGCCCCCGGGTGGATGACGCGCGACGTAGGGGCAGGCGTGAAGGGGACGAGGCCAACTCACGGAAGCAGGCCCGCGGCGTTAGCCGGCGACGTACCTCGTGACCCTGCTCGACGCGTACGCCGTCATCGGTCTCCTCGCCGGCGAGCCAGTCGCGGACGACGTCGACGTGCTGGTCCGCCGAAGTGACTGTCGTATGACGACGCTCGGCGTTGCGGAGGTGATCGACCGAATGGCTCGCCTATACGACGCCGAACCGGACGAGGTAGCTGTAGACATCGCCACGCTCGGTCTCGAGTCACCCACTCCGCTCGACGCAGCGACGAGCGTCCTAGCGGGACGACTACGCGCCCAGCATTACCACCGCACCACTCGAGCCGTGACCATCGCCGACTGCGTGCTGGCCGCTACAGCACGAGTCACCGGCGAGCCGCTGGCCACGTCCGATCCGCACCTGCTCGGTCTCTGCCACGACGAGGGAATCCTCGCCATCCCGCTGCCGGGCTCGGACGGGTCCGTGTGGTTACGGGCCTGACCCGGACCCGCTGCGCTGCCTGGCTCGAGCGCCGGCGATCTTGGCATACCGGGCCAAGATTGAACTCACGAATGGTGAAGTGCCGCTCGGGCCCAGATAGGTCTAGCCCGGGCACCGGTCGGATCATATGAACGACCCACGGATCCCGGCACTGATGCTCGGCGGTCGAAGTTCACATTGACTCCGGCGGTCGCCCAATGGCAATGGCGAATAGCACTCGAACCCCTACGCACCGATCGATGACGGCGTCAATGACGTCGGGAAGGCCTGCACAGGGCAGCCGGCACGAGGCGAGGAACCCGACGACCATGTCCTGGCCTCGGTCATTCGGGTGGAGGGACCGGTCGTTGAACCGCCACCCCTTCGGCTACGTATGCACGGATGCGGGCTACCGCGATGACGCGTTGGGACACCTGTCCCCCGCGCGGTTCCCGAAGGAGGCTTCCGATGACCACGAAGGCGCTCATGATCGCGATTGCCGCGCCCGTACTGTTGGCGGGGGGGCTGTTTCTCACAGCTGGTCCCGCTCTGGCTGCGACGTCCTCCTCCAGTGCGACGCTCAGCGGGTCGGCCGAGGTCGGTAAGCCGGGCGACGCCAAGGCGACTGGCTCCGCCTCCGTGACTGCCGACGCGGGTTCCGGCCAGGTGTGCGCCACCGTCACCAGCGACATCAAGGGCGCCGTCGCCATGCACATCCACAAGGGCGCGGCAGGCGCCAACGGCCCGGTCGTCGTGCCCCTCGACGCGAAGAAGATCAACGCAGGCAAGGCATGCGTGACGGCCAAGGGTGTTGCCGCTCAGCTCGCGGCAGACCCGAGCGGGTTCTACGTCAACATCCACACCCCGACGCACCCGGACGGTGCCCTCCGCGGTCAGTTGGCAGCCGCGGCCTCGGCGCCGGTCTCGGCGACGCCGACCGGCGTGGCTGCCGGGTCGGGCGGGCAGGCAGGCACTGGTTCCGGCGGTGACCTCACGCTGATCCTCGTCGTTGCGGCAGGAGCGGGCCTTGTCGGTGCTGCGGGCTGGCGTCTCGCGCGGCGCTGACGTTGCGCCAGTCGATCGAACTGGCCGGCACCGGTCGCCGGGTGTGGTGGGTCGTCCTTCTCGTCGGTGTCGTGTGCCTCGTCGGTGGCGGGATCGCGCTGCTGACCCGCGCACCAGGACGACCCGCCGTGCGTGATGTCGGCGCCGTCCCGCAGGCTCGGCTCGAACCGGCGCAGCGGGTTGGGCTACCCGATGTGCGCCCTGGTCCGCGACCGGTTCCGCGCGCAGCCGACCGGCCGGCTCGGTTGCGTATCACGCGGCTGCACATCGACGCCCAGATAACCCCAGTCTCGGTCGATCACACCGGGTCGCTGAACGTGCCCGACAACCCGCGCGTGACCGGATGGTGGAAGGGCAGCGCGCGGCCGGGCGCAAGCTCGGGCAGCGTGGTCATCGACGGGCACGTCGATAGCGCGACGCGCGGGCTTGGCGCGCTCTTTCGACTCAGCGAGGTCAGACCGGGTGACCGGATGATCATCTCTAGCAGCACGGGAATGTCGACCGTGTACCTGGCGGTCGCGCGTCGGAGCTATCCGAAGACCTGGCTACCGGCCGCTCAGATCTTCAGCCAGGACGTCAAGCCCCGCCTCGTGCTCGTGACCTGCGGCGGCACGTTCAACCACAGCACGCGAAACTATGCCGACAATATCGTCGTGTACGGGGTGCCTCGGTGAATCACCGCGGTGCGCCGATCGCGGCGGTGGCGGTTGTCGCAGCCCTCGCCGTCAGCGGCTGTGGTGGATCAAGCCCCTCACCGAACCGGTCACCCGTTTCCGCGGTGCGCTCCGCGCCGTCGCCAACGGCCGGCGGTTCCGCCACGTCCGGCACGACGCCGCAGGTGTCGTCGTCATTCGCGCAGCCCAGCCCCGCCGTGTTGGTGATCCACATCCGCGGCTTCGCCTACCATCCCCCGACACCGGTCGTCGTCGTTGGACAGCGCATCCGGATCGTCAACGACGACACCGCGGCGCACACGTGGAGCGCGGCACCCGCCGCGGGATGGCAATACACCTCCGGCAACCTGGAGAAGGGCCAACAGGCTACCTTCGCCGGTTTCAAGAAACCAGGGAAGTACGCCTTCCTCTGCTACTACCACGCCGAGATGCCGGCGATGAACGGAACCATTACTGTCACTGCGGCGAAGTGACCGCACCAGCTCAGCGGGATGTGGGCACACATGTCAAACCGCGCCAGCCGCTATTCGAACAGATCACACTCGTCTCGAAATCCTCGTCGCTGGGGAGTTCATACATGGCTCGTCCGAAACTGTTGGCCCAGATTCGGGACAGCCGGTGGAGCGCGCCGCGCCGTTCGAGACGACGCACCTCTCCGCGCGGCTGCGCGTAGACGCCCTCAGCGTCTTGCGGGCGTAGCGGGCAACCCGGCAACGCGGCAACCCGGCAAGCTTGCCGCAGTGCTTCCTTGGTGCGGGCCGTAAGGCGTTGCGTCTCAAGATCGTTTGTCGAATGCCACAACAATCTGCTGGCGTCGCTCGCGGCGAGGTGGGTCGGATGCGTGGAGGTAGACGGTCGCCGTCTTACTCGGTGGTGGCCGCCCAGTGGATGTACATCATGCTGGCATCGTCGCGGAGTCCGGCGTCGGCGGTGTGTTCGATAGTGGTGCGGACCAGTCGCCGGACGACCTCTTGGGGGGAGTCGCCGGCGACGTGTTCGCGGGCGAGCAGGTCACGTAGCCGTTCCTCGCCGAAGAAGTCACCGCGGGGTGTCCGGGCTTCGGTTACGCCGTCGGTGTAGAGCAGGACTCCGTCGCCGGGTTCGAGATCGACCTCGACGATGTCACCTACCACGGAGCCGTATGCGCCCAAGCCGAGCGGCAGTCCCGGAGTGACCGGCGCCGCGGTCAGGATGGACCCGCGGCGGGCGATCAACGGGTGCGGGTGCCCGCAGGTCATCCAGCTCAAGTGGCCGGTGGCCACGTCGAGGCGGGCGAGGACACCCGTGGCGAACACGATGCCGCCGGGGTGCGTGCGCGCTGCCGTGTCGATCGCGCTGGCAAGTCCTGGTAGGTCCAGGCCGGCTCTGCGTGCGTGGCGGTAGGCGCCGATCATCAACGCGGCCAGCACTGCGCTGCGCAGACCGTGGCCGATCATGTCGAACATTGCGAAGTCCAGCTGGCCGTCGTTGTAGGCGTAGTCGAAAGAGTCCCCACCGACCTCATAAGCCGGTTCCAACAGGCCGGCGACCGAGGTGCCGGCCTCAGTGAAGGACAACGGGGGCAGCAGCGACCATTGCATCTCAGCCGCCAGGTCCATCCGTTGGCGGCGCCGCAGCAGATGCAGCAAGTCGGTGTAGCTGGCGCTCGCCAACAGCAGCGGCGCCGCCGCGAGCCCGAGCTCGACACACCATGTCTCAGTCGGCTCGTCCCAAACCGGCAACGTCATCGCCAGCACGCCGAGACGATCGGCTCGATCACTGACCGGTACCCAGACACGCCAGCCGTCGTCCCGCTCGACCGCCAACGGTGACTGAGACGTGAACGCCCGGCCCGCCATGGAGCCATCCAGCGATGCAATACCGGGGCCTTCGCCGTGCGCAAGCACATCCGGGTGCGGTGTCAGCTCGACGTGGGCGTAGTCAATCAGGAAAAGGACGACGTCCCGTCCACCCATCGCCGAGATCGCGTACGCGATCGTCTCGACGAACCTGTCAGGAGCCGCAGACTGGTGAGCGCGTAGCAGCCTCGCAATCGGTTGCCCGGTCCCATCCGATTCGTCCACCGTGGCTCCCGTCCGCAGGCAAGCGGCTCACCCAGCCGCCGAAGCCTAACCAACCGCCTACGACCCCACAGCTTGTCTTGTCGAGGCCCCCTCTGCCTCTTGAGCCCGCGCACGGTCAGGGCAGCCACGATGCTGGTCGATCCACTCTTGGACATCAACGCGCGAGTACAGCGGCCGGCCGTCCAGCAGCGCGGCCCGGTGCCCTTGTACTTCCAGTAGCGCAGGGTCTCGGTCGAGGTGCGCAGCATCGTCGCCACATCGTTCGGGGTCAGGCTGACGTGGTCACCGGGCGCTCCGGCTGGGTTCGCTACCAGGCCGCCGATCTTCCGGGCGTTGCGTACCTGCGGTTCTGTCGCAATGCGCGGCAGCGGTGGACGGTACGCGAAGTGTTCGTCGACGGGATGAAGGCGGAACTGACCGCCACGACGATGGGCAGGATCCCCTTCGTCGTCCTTGAGGCGATGGTGAACTCGCCGGAGTACGAAGCGCTATGCGCGACCGCAGCGTCAAGTCATCAGCCGCGGGCGGCCACGCTGCAGGGTCGAGCCTCGCGGTTCTCGCGTCCCGAATGGACGACCAACACTTCAACACCGGGGTGACCGTCGGGGCGTGCCGGTACCTCACCCACGGGCAGGCAGCGGCGCTGGCCGACGCCGCCGGCACTTCGCCGATCGGCGGTCGCCCCGCCGCCGGCGAGCGGGCAGCGTTTGCCCAGTACCGTCTCGTCGTGCTGGTCCAGGCCAGTTGCGGACTGCGCTGGGGCGAGTCGGCAGCGCTCCGGGTGTCGGACCTCGATCTGCTCCGTCGCCGGATCGAGATCGACCGCTCGGTGGTCGAGGTCGACGGGCGGCTTGTCTGGGGCATCCGAAGACGCACGAACGTCGATCAGTTCCCCTGCCGCGATTCGTCGCCGAACTGCTCGATGCCCACATCAACGGATTCGGCCCCGAGGACCTGCTGTTCACCACATCCGCAGGGGAGGGGTCCTGCGGAACCGAATCTTCCGCCGGAGCTGTTTCGTCCAGGCCGCGACCGAGGTCGGCCTCGAGGGGCTCGTGCCGAAGGACGCGCGCCACACCGCGGCCAGCCTGCCGATCTCCGCCGACGCCAACGTGAAGGCGGTTCACCCGCATATCAGACATAAATCGGTCACGATGACCTTGGGCACCTACGCCGACCTGTTCGACGACGACCTTGACGCCGTCGCGCAGCGTTTGCATGACGCCGCAGCAGTGGCGCGTGAAGAAACTGCGGACCAGCTGCGGACCAGCGAGCCGAACGCGGAGTCTTTCATCGGCCGCGCAGGCGCTGCAGGCCAGTAACATCGAGCTTATTGGATGGTGCCCCCGGCAGGATTCGAACCTGCGCCACCGCCTCGGGAGAGCCATTCTTGCGATTTCGAAGATCATTGAAAACTGCTTGCAGGCCTCGGACTGCTGGCCTACATGCGTTTGTTGTGATTGATCAACATCGGCCGTTTTCAGTTCTGGTGTGTACCCGATGTGTACCCGCGAAGATCATTTCTGATATCATGTGTTATCGAACGTGGTAGTTTAGGCTCACTGGAACCCACAACGAACAGGCGGTGACGACGTGACCGACGTCCTCATCCGTGACGTGCCGGACGACGTGCTCGCCGGTGTCGACGTGCGTGCGAGCAAGCTGGGCCTGTCCCGGGTCGAGTACATCCGGCGGCGGCTGGCGGCCGACGCCGCCACGACGACCAAGCCGGTGTCCGTCGCGCAGCTACGCGCGTTCGCCATCAAGGTCGCTGATCTTGCTGATCCCGAGGTGATGGACGCCGCGTGGCGGTGACTGACTGGCTGATCGACAAGTCCGCCCTGGTCCGGCTCGCCGATTCACCAGACGCCGGCGCATGGGCGAACCGCGTCGAACGCGGTCTCGTTCGCATCAGCACGGTGACGCGGCTCGAGGTCGGCTACTCGGCCCGCACGGCGGCACAGGCACGGTCGCTGTTCCGAACGCCCCCGATCTCGTCGATGCCGGTTGAGTATTTGACGCCTGCCATCGAGGATCGCGCGGTAGAGGTGCAGCTCGCGCTGGCGGGAAAGGGCAAGCATCGCGCGCCGTCGATCCCGGATCTCGTCATCGCCGCCGTCGCAGAGCTCGCCGGTCTGACCGTCCTGCATGTCGACAAGGACTTCGACCTGATCGCCGACATCACTGATCAGCCGTTGGAACGGTTGCGAGGGTTGCCCGAGTAGCCCGGCCAGCGTGCGCCACGTCCGACTCGACAAAGAGGCTCGGGTTCAGGATAAGAACTCGGTCACGACGCGCGTGCCCAGTCCCGCGCACGGCGGAGCGAGGCACGTGCGCGCTGCGCGGTCGCGAGCGCGTCGAGCAGTCCGACGTCTGCGCGAGCGATCAAGATGCGGACCGCATCCCGCACCTCGTCCTCTGCGTCGCCGAGGTTGGGACGGCGCGCCAGGTCAAGGACGGTCTGCTCGGGCGTGGTCACCATGGTCGCGCCGAGCTCGGTGTTCATGTGTTCGGCATCGAGGCGGGCAGTGTCGCGCTTGACGAACCGAACGGTCGCTGCCCGGTCAGCCAGTGTGATCGCATTGCGCTGTGCGGGCACGGCGACGACGGCTATACCGATCGCGCGCGGGATCGCTCCGTGCAACCGAGCCGCCGATACTCCCATCAAGATCGCGTTCGCCGGACCGAAGTCCGCGGTGGCGATGCCGGCCGCCGCGGCCTCGAGCGCGGGCATCCACCCGGTGCCGGTCTGATCCTGCGGCACGACCACGTAGTAGCCGTGCGCCAGTCGGTGCAGCACACCGCGTCGTTCGAGACGACGCATCTCACCCGCGACTGCGCGTAGCTGCCTTCAGCGTCCTGAGGGCGAAGCGTCCGAAGTGGGAAGGCGGCCGGTCGCTCCGCCCTGTGCGCCTAGTCGATTGGCCGAGCTTTAGAAGTTCCTACAGCCGGGGATCGACCGGCTCGGACTCCAGGGCGAGCACCGCGAAGACGCACTCGTGGACGCGCCATAACGGCTCGCCGCGCGCGACCCGGTCGAGGGCTTCCAGCCCGAGGGCGTATTCGCGTAGCGCGAGGGATCGCTTGTGGCCGAGGTTGCGCTGGCGCAGCCGGGAGATGTTGTCCGGTTCGGTGTAGTCGGGGCCGTAGATGATGCGTAGGTATTCCGGGCCGCGGACCTTCAGGCCGGGCTGAGCCAGTCCCTTGCGGCCCCGGGTCAGGTTCGCTGCGGGCTTGACCACCATGCCTTCGCCGCCGGCACCGGTGAGCTCGTCCCACCACGCCGTCCCTTCGGCGACTGAGGCCGGGTCGGTGGTGTCGACGAATAGCCGCCGGGTCGGTGCGATGAGCTCCGGCGCTGCGGCAACGAGCCGGTCGGCGAGACTGAGGTGGAAGGCGTGCGGCCGATCCTGGTAGGTCGTGCCCTCGGTGGCCAGCACCTGGAACGGTGCGAGCCGTACACCGGTGAGTCCCTCGGTGGGCCAGCAGTAGCGCCGGTAGGCGGCGGTGAACGCGTCGGCGTTGTCGACACGGGACCGCGTCCGCGCGAGGAGGTCGGTTACGTCCACCCCGGACGCGGCTGCCTGCTCCAGAGCCGACACCGCCACGGGCAGGGACGCCCGTGCGGCGGCTCCGACGGCGGCGTACTGGTCGCGCAGCAGCTGCTCGGCCTTGGCGCTCCACGGCAGGAGCTCGGCGTCGAGCAACACCCACGCGGTGTCAAGTTCGTCGAACAGCCCGGCCTGCTCGACGGCATTCCGCAGCCCGGTGAGCAGTTCGCCGGTCAGGTCGGTGTCGAAGAACGGACGGCCGGTGCGGGTCCATACCGAGCCGATCGCGTCGCCCGGTGCACCGAAGCGGGCCCGCGCGGCGTCCAGGTCTCGGCAGACGAGCGCGACGGCGCGGGAGCCCATGTGCTTCTCCTCGCAGACGACGGCGTCCACCCCGTCGGTCCGGAAGGCATCGAACGCCTGCTCGGGGTGTTCGAGCAGGTCCGGGCGGGTCGATGTCGCGACGGGGCACATCGTCGGCGGCAGGTACAGCAGCCAGCGCGGGTCGGTCGCGAACCGGCTCATCACCTCCAGGGCGGCGGCAGCGTTCTCCTCCCGCACGCCGATCCGCTTCTGGTAGGTCGTCTCGATGACCCGGCTGCCGGTGACGTCGGTGATGTCGAGGACGTCGGGTCCGCGCCGGGACGGGCCGGTGGCTGCGTCGGGGTTGGTGCGGAACGGCTTGGCCGGTTCGTAGTAGACCTGCTCGGCGGGCACGGACACGATCTCGCGTTCGGGGTAGCGCAGCGCGGTGAGGCGGCCGCCGAAGACGCAGCCGGTGTCCAGGCAGAGGGTGTTGTTGATCCACTCCGAGGTCGGTACCGGGGTGTGGCCGTAGAGCACGATCGCCTTGCCGCGGTACTCCTGCGCCCAGGGGTAGCGCCCGGGCAGGCCGTACTCGTCGGTCTCGCCGGTGCTCTGACCGTAGAGGCAGAACTCGCGGACCCGGCCCGACGCCCGGCCCTGGTAGCGCTCGATGAGCCCGGCGTGGGAGACGACGAGGTTGCCGCCGTCGAGCACGTAGTGGCTGATCAGGGCGATGAGGAACTGCTCGACCTGGGCCCGGAAGTCGTCCGGTTCGGCGGCCAGCTGCTCGAGCGACTCGGCCAGACCGCGGGTGACCTGCACGTTGCGGCCGCGCAGCGCACGCAGCAGCTTGTTCTCGTGGTTGCCGGGGACACAGAGCGCGTCCCCGGCGGCGACCATGCCCATCACCAACCGCAGCACGCCAGGGGTGTCCGGGCCGCGGTCGACCAGATCGCCGACGAACACTGCGCGGCGACCGTCCTGGTGCGCGCCGACGGCGTGGTGCTGTTCGTCGTGGGTGACGGTGTAGCCGAGGTCGGTGAGCAGCGTCTCCAGTTCGGCGCGGCAGCCGTGGATGTCGCCGATGACATCGAACGGCCCGCTCTCATGCCGCAGGTCGTTGTAGAGCCTCGTGCGGGTGACGACGGCGTCAGCCACCTCGTCCGGGGAGGTGAGGACGTGCACGCTGCGGAACCCCTCGCGCTGCAAGCCCCGCAGGCCGCGGCGCAGCTGGTCGCGCTGGCGGCGGATGACGTGCGCGCCGAAGTCGCGGTCCGGGCGGCCGGCGTTGCGATCGAGGCAGAGCCGCTCGGGCAGGTCGAGGACGAACGCGACCGGCAGCACGTCGTGCTCGCGGGCCAGCGCGACCAGCTTCTTGCGGGCGTCGGGCTGCACGTTCGTGGCGTCGACGACCGTCAGGCGGCCGGCGGCCAAGCGCAGCCCGACGATGTAGTTCAACAGCTCGAACGCCCGCGGTGTGGCGGCCTGGTCGTTCTCGTCGTCGGACACGATGCCGCGGCAGAAGTCCGAGGAGATGACCTCGGTCCGTTTGAAGTGCGTTCGGGCGAAGGTGGACTTCCCGGACCCGCTCACGCCGATGAGCACGACGAGGCTGAGTTCGGGCACGGCCAGTTCCCGGCTCATGCGGCGTGCTCCGTGCCGGCCGAGGTCTTGGCGAAGACGGCCATCTGAGTCGGGGGTCCGACCTCGGCGTCGTCGGTCCCGACGGGCAGGTACCGCACGCCGTAGCCGTAAACGGCCGCGACCCCATCGGCCCAGCCACGGAACTCGGCTCGGGTCCATTCGAAGCGATGATCGCGGTGCCGCTTCGCCCCCGGGGGCAGCGTCTCGAACCGCACGTTGTACTCGACGTTCGGCGTCGTCACGATCACCGTCCCCGGCGCGGAGTGGCCGAACACGGCCCGCTCCAGCGCGCCGAGCCGCGGCGGGTCGACATGCTCGATGACCTCCATCAGCACGGCAGCGTCGAGATCAGCCAGCCGGTCGTCGCGGTAGGTCAACGAGGACTGGAAGATGTCTAACCGGCCGCGCTGCTGCTCGGTCATCCGGTCCAGCCGCAGCTTGCGCCCGGCCATCTCCAACGTCCGGCCCGAGACATCGACCGCGACGACCCGCTCGATCGACTTATCCGCCAGCAGATCGGCGACCAGCACACCCTCGCCGCAACCGAAGTCACCGACCCGGCGGGCACCGGACGCGCGCACTGCCGCGAGCACCGCTCCGCGACGCTGCTGGGCCAGCGGGACCGGCCGGTGCGGTTCGTCACCGACCAGCGGCGCGTCCGCCGCGTTGTCGATCTGCTCCACCTCCGTGTCGTCGACCTCGGCCAGCCGAGCCAGCGCGTCCTTCGTGAGCACTCCTCGATGTGCAAGGTAGCGGCGGGTGATCAGCTGCTTCTCCGGATGCGTGGCCAGCCACCCGCCGCCGGCCCGCACCAGCTTGTCGACCTCATCCGGGCTCACCCAGTAATGCTTGGCGTCGTCCAGCACCGGCAGCAGGACGTACAGGTGGTTGAGCGCGTCGGCCAGGCGCACCTCGCCCGTCAGGTGCAGATCGACGTAGCGCGAGTCACCCCACGCCGGGAACGCCGGATCCAGCACAGCGGTGCCGACCTCGACCGCCCAGCCGAGCGGCTCGAACACCCGGCGCGCCAGATCAGCGCCGCCCCGGCACGGCAGAGCCGGGACGTGCACCTCCAGCGGGATGGCTGCCGCAGCCAGCTCGGGCCGCGAGTCGCAGCGACCCGTCATCGCCGTGCGGAACACCTTCGACAGGGCCACCGACATCATCGACGACGCCGCGTAGGGCCGGTCGTTGACGTACTGGCCCAACGCAAAGCCTTCACCCGACGGTCCCCGGCGACCACGCACAAGTTCGATCGGATCGACCTCGAGCAACAGCGCCGCCGTGCACCGCTCCTCGGTCGCCTCCGGGTAGAACACCTGCGCCGTCCCGACCGACACCTCGAAGGACTGCAACCGGCCCGGGTGCTTGTGCAGCAGGAACCCAAGATCAGTCGCAGGGGCAAGAGTGGTTGAGATCGAAAGGAGCACGATCGGCCATTCTCCACGACCGACATCCAATCAACGCACCTACTAGCGAGTGCGCCGTGGCATTGCAACTGCGGTGAGCCGCGCCTGGCGTGGGCATCCGCCCGAGCATCGAGTTGCTGGCACGAGGAGACCGGGCCGCGGGCGGTGCTCGTCGGTAGTCCGTGCGACGATGTCGTGCCCACGAGCTATTCGGTCGGAGCGTGCGCTGTCGCTTGCGGGCACCCTGGCGCGATTCGAACACGGGCCGAGCGAAACGCGGGACGTGTCGAACAAGCTTGATCCTGATGTGTACCCGACGTGTACCCGCGGCCAAAATCGTGATCATGGAACGAGTCCGGAATGGCTACAGGCCCCGTAATATGTAGCCTGTGACGTGGTGCCCCCGGCAGGATTCGAACCTGCGCCACCGCCTCCGGAGGGCGGTGCTCTATCCCCTGAGCTACGGGGGCGGCAAACCCGGTCAGCCTAGCAGCGCAGAACTCAGCTCTAGGGCGCTGGCAACGGGGAGGCACCGAGCTGGCGCAGCAGCTGCTCCATCTCCACGATTTCGGCCGTCTGGCCGTTGTAGATCGACTGAGCCATGTCGCGCACGTAGGTAGTTTTGGCGTGCGCGAGGGCGTAGCTAGCCATCGGGAGGCCGCCTTGGTGGTGGTGGATCATCAGCTGAAGGAACTGCACGTCCAGTGCGTTGCCCTGCAATGTCTGCAACCCGTTCATCTGCTCGGGCGTGGCCATCCCGGGCATCAGCCCATTCGAACCGACGCTCATGTGCATGCCGCTCATCCACGACATAAACTGCTGCGCGGACTCGCGGTTGTACCCCCACGCGTCCAACCAGCCTTGCATCTCGCCGAGTTGAAACTGCTGCGACGTCTCGATGTCATAGGCCAGCACCTGCAAAGCGGAATTCGTCGTGTTGTCGCGTTCGTAGTTGGCCATTGTTACGGCCTGGGTGTGGTGCGTCGACATGTCGCGCGCGAACCCCGCGTCCACAGACGACTCGCTCACGCCGGCTCGGGACGCACTCCCCCCGCGTAGCAGCCAACCGCCGGTCGCGGCAATCACCAGCGCCGCCAGCACGAGCACAGCGCCGAGAGTGACCGCGAGACGCCGAGGCGCTGGCGCCGGCGCGGCCTGGGCCGGCTCCGTCGTCGCTGCGGCGCTCACCATCAAGCCGTCGGCGCCGAGAGCGGATGCCCGAATGTGCTCGGGTGCGTCTTGAAGCTCGGGTCTGAGCAGGTCGCTCCGAATTCGGGGGTGACGTGTTTGTTGTATCGCAGCAGCGAGATGAACCTCTGGATGCGGGCGTCGGTCGCCTTCTGCACGAACAACTGGTAACCCCAACTCTGCAGCGAGATGGGGGTCTTGAGGTTCGGATACGGGGAGAGTGCCATCCGGTCCTGACCGTCGACCAACTTCTTCAGCGTGGCCAGCTGGTCGGCGGGCAGTGTCTTTGCGTTGTAGGTGATCCAGACGGCACCGTGCTCGAGCATGTGGACGGCGTTCTCATTGGCTATCGGTTGGTCGTAGACCGTGCCAGCACAGTCCGCCCAATACTGGCTGTGATTGCCGCCGATTGGCGGCGTGTGGTCGTAGGCGATAGTGCCCTGGACGTGATTGTGCTCCCCCTCGACAGTATAGGTGATGCCATTGATCGCCTTCGCTGCCGGGAGTTCCGGTTGACGGTACGGGTCCGCGCCGCTGACCTTCTGCCCGCCTGTCGTGGTCGACGACGCCGACGAACTGCTGTCCTTGTGGCTCACGATCGCGTAGGTGACGATCGCTGCCGCGAACAGTACGAGCACCACCGTGGTGATGATCAAGCCCCACGGCGTCTGCTTCTGGTTGACGATCGATTTGCCGGGCTTCTTTGTCGGCGGACGGCTCGGCGGTCGCGCTGCCGTACTGGATGTGGTCGTCGGGGCGGCCCGCTTGGCTGCGGGGGTTGCCTTCTTCGACGGGACTGCTGCGGGCTTGCGCTGGGCCATGGGCTCTCGGGTTCTTCCGGACGAGTGGGCTGACGACGACGCGAAACCCGTCCAGTCTAGGTCGCCAAGCTGTGTGCGGCTGGTGCCGACGGACCCGGATACCGCCTAACGTCGCCCTCTAGGATTGAGCAGTGACCCCTGCCGAGCTGTCTGCTGCCGTGCTGGCTGCCGTGGGCGCCAGTATCGAGGCGGGCGAACTCGGCGGCGCAGCGCCCGGCGAGGCGGTGATCGAGCGGCCGAAAAACCCTGAGCACGGCGACTACACGACCAACATCGCGCTCCGACTGGCCAAGCCTGCCGCGCGCCCGGCGCGCGAGGTCGCCGAGATCATCGCCGCGCGGCTGCGCAGCCACGACGCAATCGCGAAGGTCGACGTCGCCGGGCCGGGTTTTTTGAACATCACCCTCGCGGCCGGCACCCTCGGGGCGGTCGCCGGCGTTATCGTCGAGACCGGCGCCGCCTACGGCCGTGGCACGGCGCTGGCGGGGCGCAATCTCAATCTGGAGTTCGTGTCGGCGAATCCGACCGGCCCCGTGCACATTGGGGCCGTCCGCTGGGCAGCGGTCGGTGACGCCCTCGCGCGAGTGCTGCAGGCCAACGGTGCCGAGGTCACTCGCGAGTACTACTTCAACGACGCGGGAAGCCAGATCGAGCGGTTCGCGCGCACGTTGCGTGAGGTCGCCAACGGGCGTCCGGTGCCCGAGGACGGCTACGTCGGCGCCTACATCGACGACATCGCGACAGCTGTGGTCGGGCGAAGTCCCGGCGTGCTCGACCAGCCGGACGACGAGCAGACCGCGATTTTCGGCGCCGCGGGCGTCGAGCTGATGTTCGCCGAGATCCGCGAGTCGCTGGCCGAATTCGGCGTCTCGTTTGACGTTTACTTCAACGAGCGCACGCTGCACACCAGCGGTGCACTAGGTGCGGCGCTCGAGCGACTGCGCGAGCAGGGCAACGTGTTCGAGGCCAACGGTGCGACGTGGCTTCGGACGTCGCAGTTCGGCGACGACCGCGACCGCGTACTGGTCCGCGGCACCGGCGACTGGACCTATTTCGCCGCCGACTGCGCCTACTACCTGAACAAGCGTGAACGCGGATTCGACCGGGTCGTGCTCATGCTCGGCGCCGACCACCACGGCTACATCGGTCGACTACGGGCGGTCGCGACCTGCTTCGGCGACGACCCGGACGAGACGCTGGAGATCCTGATCGGGCAACTGGTTAACCTCGTCCGTCACGGCGTGCCGGTGCGCATGAGCAAGCGCGCCGGCAATGTCGTCGTCCTTGCCGACCTGGTCGACGCGATCGGAGCCGACGCTGCGCGGTACGCGCTCGTGCGTTACGCGGTCGAGCAAAGCATCGATCTCGACCTGGATGCATGGGCGCGAAAGACCAGCGACAACCCGGTGTACTACGTCCAGTACGCGCACGCGAGATTGGCTTCGTTGCAGCGAAACGCGGCAGATCTCGGCATCGTCCGGGGTAGCGATCCGGATTTCGGGCTACTCGTCCACGACCGTGAGACGGATCTGCTCGGCGCGCTCGGCGAGTTCCCGCGCGTCGTGGCATCGGCCGGCGAGCTGCGAGCGCCGCACCGCATCGCGCACTACCTCGAGTCGCTGGCCGGCACCTACCACCGCTTCTACGACGCCTGCCGGGTGCTGCCCATGGGTGACGAACCGGCGACGGAGCTGACCAGAGCCCGGCTGTGGTTGTGCGAGGCGACCCGGGTCGTGCTTGCGAATGGCCTAGCCCTGCTGGGTGTTTCTGCCCCGGAGCGCATGTGAGCGAGCGAACAGGGGTGATCGGGCTTTGCCGGGCGAACGAGCGAAGCGAGGCTCGGTCGTGAGCAGGTCCGCACATCCGGCGGGTCCGCGGCACGCCGACGTGTTGCCCGAAGCCGGACACGCCGCCGCGCCTGCGGACGCCAACGTCATCGACCCGGCGATCTGGCCCACCTCGGCCGAGCGCGTCGCCGGGGTCCTCCACGTCGGGGGTGCCGCCGTCACCGATGTCGCGCGCGCACACGGCACGCCGGTGTTGATCCTCGACGAGGACGACCTACGTTCACGCGCCCGGGCCTACCGCTGCGCGCTCGATCGCGTGGACGTCTACTACGCAGGTAAGGCGTTCCTGTGCACCACGGTCGCTCGGTGGATCAATGAGGAGGGCCTCGGCCTGGACGTGTGCACCGGCGGTGAGCTCGCCGTCGCATTGGCGGCCGGCTTTCCCGGCGAGCGAATTGCCTTGCACGGCAACAACAAGTCCCGCGCGGAACTTCGTCGCGCGGTCGACGCCCAGGTAGGGCACGTGGTCGTCGATTCGTTCGACGAGATCGACCGGCTGGCCGAGATCGCAGCCGCTGCAGGGATTCGGCAGCGAGTTCTGGTGCGCGTGACGGTCGGCGTCGAGGCGCACACGCACGAGTTCATCGCAACCGCTCACGAAGATCAGAAGTTCGGCTTCTCGCTGCGCGACGGCTCGGCAGCCCGGGCGGCCGCGGCCGTGCTCGGCCGCGACACCCTCGAACTCGCCGGGCTGCATTCGCACATCGGGTCGCAAATCTTCGAGACGGCAGGGTTCGAAGTCGCCGCGCATCGGGTCGTCGGGTTGGCGGCCGAGCTTCGCGACGTCCACGGTATCGAGGTGGACGAGATCAATCTCGGCGGCGGGCTCGGCATCGCCTACGTCGACGGCGACGACCCGGAAACCCCGAAGCAGACTGTCGATCGGCTGGTGTCGATCGTGGAACGTGAATGCGCGGCGTCGGGCCTGCGCCGGCCCAGATTGTCGGTCGAACCGGGCCGCGCGATCGTCGGGCCGAGCGCGGTGACCGTGTACGAGGTCGGCACGGTGAAGCGAGTGAGCTTGGACGGCGGGCTGGTCCGCACCTACGTGTCGGTCGACGGCGGGATGAGCGACAACATCCGCACCGCGCTCTACGACGCGCAGTACACCTGCACGCTCGCCAACCGTGCGTCGACTTCGTCGCCTGTACTCGCGCGCGTCGTCGGAAAGCACTGCGAGAGCGGCGACATTGTCGTGCGTGACACCTGGTTGCCCGCCGACATCACCCCGGGCGATCTCATCGCGGTCGCGGCCACCGGTGCCTACTGCCGCAGCATGGCCAGCAATTACAACTACGTGCCGCGTCCGCCCGTCGTGGCGCTGCTCGACGGCGTGGCTCAGGTACTCGTGCGGCGCGAGACCGAGGACGACCTGCTGCGGCTGGACATGGGGGTTCGCTGATGAACCAATGTCATCGCGTGTCTGCGTGCCCGAACGAGCGAAGCGAGGCACGGGTATGAGCGCGCCATTACGTGTGGCGCTGCTCGGTTGCGGCGTCGTCGGTTCGCAAGTCGTGCGCCTGCTGGACGTGAACTCCGACGAACTCGCCGCCCGGATCGGAGCGCCGATCGAACTCGTCGGCGTCGCGGTCCGGCGGCCGGCACGTCACGCCGACCTGTCGGCCGGGCTCGTCACGACCGATCCCGCGGCGTTGGTGGCACGTGCGGACGTCGACATCGTGGTGGAGGTCATCGGCGGAATCGAACCCGCGCGCACCCTGCTTCTGGCGGCGCTCAACAGCGGCAAGAGCGTGGTCAGCGCCAACAAGGCGTTGCTGGCCGAGGACGGCGCGACCCTGCACGACGCCGCGGCGCGGGCGGGTGTGGATCTCTATTACGAGGCCGCCGTCGCCGGAGCGATCCCGCTGCTGCGCCCGCTGCGCGAATCCTTGGCGGGCGATCGCATCAGTCGGGTCATGGGAATCGTGAACGGCACGACGAACTTCATCCTTTCCCGGATGGACGCGACCGGAGCAGGGTTCGACGAGGCGCTCGCCGAGGCGACCGCGCTCGGCTACGCGGAGGCTGACCCGAGCGCGGACGTCGACGGCTTCGACGCGGCGGCTAAGGCCGCGATACTCGCCGGGCTCGCCTTCCACACCCGAGTCACTGCGGGCGACGTCCACCGCGAAGGCATCGGGGACGTCAGCGCCGCCGACATGGCCGGCGCACGCGTCATGGGCTGCACCGTGAAACTGCTGGCCATCTGCGAGCGGGTCGCGTCGCCGGACGGCGGCAAGGAGCAGGTTTCGGTGCGGGTCCACCCGGCGATGATTCCGCGCACCCATCCCCTCGCGTCGGTAGGCGACGCATTCAACGCGGTGTTCGTCGAGGCCGAGGCAGCCGGGTCGCTGATGTTCTACGGACGCGGTGCCGGGGGCAACCCGACCGCGAGCGCGGTGCTCGGCGATCTGGTAGCGGTGGCCCGCAACCGGGTCAGCGGCAGCCGGGGCGCGGGGGAGAGCGCCTACGCCGAACTGCCGATCCTGCCGATCGGCGACGCCACCACGCGCTATCACGTCGCGCTTGACGTCGCCGACCAGCCGGGCGTGCTGGCCGCAGTCGCCGGCGCCTTCGCCGAGCACGGAGTCAGCATCCAGACCGTTCGGCAGGAGGGGCGCGGCGACGCCGCAACCCTCGTCCTGGTGACCCACCGTGCCGCCGACGCCGCCCTCGCTGAGACCGTCGCGCACCTGAGCGATATGCAGTACGTTCGCGGTGCCAGCGTCATGCGCGTCGAAGGCATGTCGGCGGACTAGATGGCGGCGCATGAGATGACGGCTCACTAAATGAAACTGCAACCTGGCACGCCCACCGCGATCCTGCCCTGGCCCGGGTTGATCGAAGTGTTTCGTGACCGGCTGCCCGTGACCGACGCCACGCCGGTGATCACCTTGTGCGAGGGCGGCACGCCGCTCGTGCCAGCGCGGGTGCTTTCCGAGCGCACCGGCTGCGACGTTTGGCTCAAGGTCGAGGGCGCCAACCCCACTGGGTCGTTCAAGGACCGCGGCATGACGGTCGCCATTTCCAAGGCCGCCGAGGACGGCGCCAAAGCCGTGATCTGCGCCTCCACCGGCAACACCTCGGCGAGCGCGGCAGCGTACGCGGTGCGGGCGGGCATGACCTGCGCGGTGCTCGTTCCCAGCGGGAAGATCGCGCTCGGGAAAATGGCTCAGGCACTCGTCCACGGTGCCCGGCTGTTGCAGGTCGACGGCAATTTCGACGACTGTCTCGAACTCGCCCGCAAGCTCGCGATCGACTACCCGGTAGCGCTGGTCAACTCGGTCAATCCGTTCCGCATCGAGGGGCAGAAGACGGCGGCGTTCGAGATCTGCGACGTCCTCGGGCGCGCGCCGGACGTCCACTGCATCCCGGTCGGTAACGCCGGCAACATCACGGCGTATTGGAAGGGCTATCTGGAGTACGCCCGCGACGGCGTGATCGAAACAACGCCGCGAATGTTCGGTTTCCAGGCCGCGGGCGCCGCGCCCATCGTCAACGGGGCCCCGGTGCTCGCGCCAGTGACCATCGCGACCGCGATCCGAATCGGCAACCCCGCCTCATGGATGTTTGCCGAGCAGGCCCGCGACGAATCAGGCGGCCTCATCGACGCGGTCACCGACAAGCAGATCCTGGAGTCCTATCGGCTGGTGGCCCGAAGCGAAGGGGTCTTCGTCGAACCCGCTTCGGCGGCAAGCATTGCCGGTTTGCTGCTCACCGCCGCTGACGGACGGCTGCCCAGCGGGTCGACGGTGGTGTGCACGGTTACCGGCAACGGCCTCAAGGATCCGGAGTGGGCGATCACCGGAGCGCCCAGACCTATCACCGTGCCCATCGACGCTCATGCCGCGGCGGCGCAGCTCGGGCTGGCATGACGCCGACGTTTCGAGACGGTGGCGTCCGGGTGAGAGTCGCTGCCAGTAGTGCCAATCTTGGCCCCGGATTCGACGCACTCGCACTCGCGCTCACGCTGCACGACGACGTGCAAGCACGCGTCGCCGACGAGGGCCTCGTCGTCGAGGTGAGCGGGGAGGGCGCGGCACTGGCGCGCGATGAGACTCACCTCGTCGTTCGCGCCATGCGCGAGGCGTTCAACCGTCTCGGTGGCCAGCCTGCCGGTCTGGAACTGTCGTGCACCAACCGGATCCCGCACGGACGCGGGCTCGGCTCGTCGGCGGCGGCCATCGTCGCCGGCGTGCTGCTGGCCCGTGCTCTCGTCGCCGGTGGGGACGACGCGATGCCCGACGACGTAGTGCTCGCTCTGGCCGCAAGCGTCGAGGGCCACCCGGACAACGTCGCCGCGTGCCTGCTCGGCGGACTGACTGTCGCGTGGACCGAAGCCGCAACGGCGCGGGCCATCCGCGTGCCGAGCGACGACTCGCTGGTGCCGGTCGTCTTCGTGCCGCCGTTCGAGGCGTCTACTGCGCAGGCCCGCGGCTTGCTGCCCGAGACCGTCTCGCACCGCGATGCGGCGTTCACCGCCGGTCGCAGTGCGCTGCTGGTGGCTGCCCTCGGCGGCGCGTCAGAGGCCCTGTTCGCCGCTACCGAGGATCGCCTGCACCAGCCCTACCGTGCACCCGCCATGCCCGAGGCCGCTGGTCTCGTGGCCGAATTGCGCGCGGCCGGCCTCGCGAGCGTGATCTCGGGTGCCGGACCGTCCGTCCTCGTGCTGGCTCGAAATCAGGCCGAGGTCGGCGCGGCTCGGGCCATGTGCCCGCGGCTCTGGCACGCAGCGGCGCTGCGGATCGACCCGGATCCAGCTCGCGCGGTGCCGGTCGGAATGCCCTGAGCGCCCTCGGTGTTGCCGCCCATGAGAAGACCGTCTACGCTCATCTCGATCAGTCCAGGCGCTACGACGTTGGTACGCGCCGAACCCGTTCCCCGACAATCCACGTCGCGCGTGACGGGCGCCGGATTGATTGCATACCCCAAACCTTTCCGGCTCGTGTCCGGGAAGACGGGATCCCCGCCGATATGCCGGCGGAGTTTCCCACCTACCGGTCGCCCAGAAAACCTAGGGACGTACCGGACGCATCGGAAGGATCCGAGAACCACGTGACCGATATTCAAGAGCAGGTTTCGAGCTCTGCCGCCGACTCGGCGACAAACGGAACCGCCGCCCCCCGCGCCAAGCGCGCTTCGCTGAACTCGATGTTGCTTCCCGAACTGAAGCAACTCGCGAGCGGGATGGGCATCCCCACCACCAAGGTGAAGAAGAGCGACCTGATCGCTGCTATCCAGGCAGCGCGCGGGGGTGGCAAAGCTTCCGTGACAACGACGGCCGCGACACGCCCTGCCGCAACACCCACGGCCGCGACACGGTCGTCGGCGCCGGACGCGGCTCCCGCGGCGTCGAACGGCTCGCGCCATGAGACTGACAACCAGCCCCGGGAAGAGCGGGCTGCAGCACGCCCGCAAGCGGCTGCGCAGGCAGAGGACGCGCCACAGGCCGACACCGCCCCGCGCACGGATCGCGTCGCACGCGAGGACCGTGCACCCCGCGAAGGCCGTGCACCGCGCGAGGACCGCGCCGCCCGCCAGGACCGTGGCCCGCGTCAGACCACGCAGAACCAGGCCGGCCAGCAGAATCAGGGCACCCGCAACGAGGGCAACCAGAGCAACCAAGGCGTCTCGTCCAACCAAGGCGGCGGCCAGAGCAACCAGGGCGGCTCGTCCACCCAGGGTGGCCAGAGCAACCAGGGCGGCTCGTCCAACCAGAACGGCTCGTCCAACCAGGGCAACCCTGGCGGCGCCCAGAACCTGAACGACGACGAGTACGAAGGCGGTAGGCGGCGTGGGCGCCGCTACCGCGACCGGCGTGGGCGCAACCGGGAACGCCCCGCCCAGGGCGGCCAGGGTGGCGGCGGCCAGGAGGTCGAACCTTTGGTCTCCGACGATGACGTGCTCGTGCCCGTCGCGGGCATCCTCGATGCGATCGAGGACAAGAACACCTGGTTCATCCGCACCAGCGGTTACTACGCGAGTTCCGACGACGTGTACGTGGCCAACTCCTACGTGCGCCGATACAACCTGCGCCGCGGCGACGCGGTCACCGGCGCGACCAAGCAGGCGGGCGACGGCGAACGGCAGAAGTACAACCCGCTGGTGCGCTTGGACTCGGTGAACGGCAAGGATCCCGACCAGAACCAGTCGAGGGTCGAATTCACCAAGCTGACCCCGCTCTACCCGCAGGAGCGGCTGCGCCTGGAAACCGAGCCACACATCCTCACCACGCGCGTCATCGACCTGGTCATGCCGATCGGCAAGGGACAGCGAGCGCTGATCGTGTCACCGCCCAAGGCGGGTAAGACGATGGTGCTGCAGGCCATCGCGAACGCGATCGCAATCAACAACCCGGAAGTGCACCTGATGGTGGTGCTCGTCGACGAGCGTCCCGAAGAGGTCACCGACATGCAGCGCTCGGTGAAGGGCGAGGTGATCGCCTCGACCTTCGACCGTAAGCCGGTGGATCACACCACGGTCGCGGAGTTGTCCATCGAGCGGGCCAAGCGCCTGGTCGAAATGGGCCACGACGTCGTGGTGTTGCTCGACTCGATCACGCGGCTCGGACGCGCCTACAACCTGGCCGCGCCCGCGAGCGGGCGCATTCTCTCCGGTGGCGTGGATTCCACCGCCCTGTACCCGCCCAAGCGCTTCCTCGGCGCAGCACGCAACATCGAGAACGGCGGCTCGCTGACGATCATTTGCACGGCCCTGGTTGAAACCGGGTCCGCGGGTGACACCGTGATCTTCGAGGAGTTCAAGGGCACCGGCAACGCTGAGCTCAAGCTGGATCGCAAGCTCGCCGACAAGCGCATCTTCCCGGCCATCGACGTCGACCAGTCCGGCACCCGCAAGGAAGAAATCCTGCTCTCGCCGGACGAGTTGGCGGTCACGATCAAGCTTCGGCGCGTGCTGCACGCGCTGGAGTCGCAGCAGGCGCTCGATCTGCTGCTGGACCGGCTGCGCCGCACGCGCACCAACATCGAATTCCTGATGCAGATCGCCAAGAGCACGCCCGGGGAGTAACCCGCGCTCGCTCAGATCGCTGCCGCTCTGTCGATGGCCACTGTGCAGCGCCTCGCCGCTGCGCAGTGGCCAACGATCACGGCTGGGCCTGCCACTGCCGCGACCCCGCTTGCCAGCTACAGCTGAGCGGAATCGGCCGCTCAGCCCGGTCGTCGGGTCGCGGCGAGGTGTTCCAGCCGCGCCCCGACACCGTGCACCACGGCGCGCGCCTTCTCGATCTTGGTTGGCAACGTCGGCTGCAGCAGTGCCGGTGGGACGTCCACGAAGGTGCCGTCCTGGCGGTAGATGCGCACCGTTGAGGCGCCGCGCTTGGAGTCGATGACATCGACGTCGCGCAGGTCGCTCCACGGCACACCGACCTCACCGAACACGTTGCGCACCCAGATGCCCTGCTCGTCCGCGACCAACAGATAGCGAGTCGCGAGCACCGCGCCGACGAGGAGCACCAGCGCCAGGAATGCTGCGGCGATCTTGACAGCCGTGGACGGATCGCCGTAAATGTCCAAAGCGGCCAGCACGGAAACGGCGAGCAGCAGACCAGCAGGCTGCCACGGCGGGATGCGCCACTCCTGTGGCAGCTCCGGAGTGGAGGAAAACCCGGGCGCTGGCATCGGGTCAGCATACGAGCAGCCCTCGCCAGTCCCGCCTCGTAGGCAGAACAACACGACCGTTACGGGCTGATCCCTCGCCAGGTAACGGTTACGTATCCACGCTGTGTCAAACCCTTCCCAACTAAGAGGATGAGTGAAACTGTTTGGCGCGACCCGTAAAGGCTTTCGGGCGCATGGACCAGAAGGGAACTTGTCAATGCGAGTTAGAAGAGCGGCAGTAACGCTGGCCGTGCTGGCGTTGGGCGCCTCGACAGTGGCGGCCTGCTCGTCCAGCGGGGGCGGTGGTAGCGGCGGCAACACGGGCACCGGACCGTTCACGTTCGTGACCGGTAAGGACAACAGCGGCACGATGCCGAACATCGCCAAGAAGTGGAACGCTGCGCACCCGAAGGAGAAGGTGACGATCAAGCAGCAGTCTGACCAGGCAGACCAGCAGCTGTCGGACCTCGAACAGCACTTCCAGGCCAAGGACGGCAACTACGACGTGGTCACCGTCGACGTGGTGTGGTCCGCGGAGTTTGCCGCCAAGAACTGGCTGGTGCCGCTGAAGGGCGACAAGCAGCTCGACACCAGCAAGCTGCTCCCAGCGACGGTCAAGGCAGCGACTTATGCCGGCACTCTTTACGCCGCACCGTACGCCTCGGACGGGGGCTTGCTGTACTACCGCAAGGATCTCGTGCCCACCGCACCCAAGACCTGGGACGAGCTGATCGCCGATTGCAAGGGCAAGACCTCGAACTCGATCACCGGGTCGAAGCCCGGCTGCTACGCGGGACAGTTCAAGCAGTACGAGGGCCTGACCGTCAACGCCGCCGAGGCGATCAACGCAGCGGGCGGCACGATCGTCAAGGCCGACGGCAAGACACCGTCGGTCGACAGCCCGCAGGCTGCCAAGGGCCTCGACTTCCTGGTCAACGGGTTCAAGCAGGGCTACATCCCGAAGGAGGCGCTGGGCTTCCAGGAGACGGAAAGCCTGAACGCGTTCTCGGCCGGCCAGCTGGTCTTCATGCGTAACTGGCCGTACGCAGTCGCGGTGCTCAATGCAAAGGGTTCGAAGGTCACCGGCAAGTTCGGCATTGCGCCACTCCCCGGCCCGAACGGGCACGGTGCGTCGAGCCTCGGTGGGCACAGCGTCGCGATCAATACCTACAGCAAGCACCAGGGCAGCGCCTTCAAGTTCCTCCAGTTCCTGGAGTCGCCGGAGATCCAGAAGGACGACCTCACGATCGGTACGCTCGCGCCGGTGACCCAGTCGCTCTACACCGACCCGGCGTTGGTAAAGCAGTTCAGCTACCTGCCGACCCTGCTGGCGAGCATCAAGACGGCCGTGCCGCGGCCGGTCACGCCGTTCTACTCGAGCGTCACCCAGGCGATCGAGGTCAACGCCTATGCAGCGCTGCAAGGCCAGAAATCCACCGCCCAGGCGCTGAAGGACATGCAGGCGGCGATCAAGTCCGCGACCGGCGGCTAGAGCCGACGGTTCTGTGCGCGTATGAGTGAAGCAAAGTAAGTGATCGACGGTCGGCGGAGCGACGTCAAGTCAGTCTTGAATCGCTTCGCCGACCGTGCCACTGTGAGCCACAGAGTTGGCTGTCTTGTCCGAAGGAGGCCCTATGACCCTCGCTGGACCGGTCGAGGAAACGGCGACCGAACCTACTAAAGCGCCCAAGCGTGAGAGATCGAGGCGCACCGCCGGTGAGGGTCGGCTGGCGCTGTATTTGATCGCCCCGACTGTCATCCTGCTCGGTGCAGTGGTCGGGTACCCGATCGTCAAGGCGGTGTACCAGTCGTTTCTGACCGACAAAGGCCTGGACCCGACAACCGGGTTCTTCAACGCGGGTGGCGCGTGGAACGGCCTTTCGAACTACAAGTACTGGCTGCTGCAACAGTGCCCGAGTGGCGGCGGTACGGCCTCGTGCCCGCCCGGCACGCTGGGTTCCCAGTTCTATGACTCCGTGTTCTTCACCCTCTTCGTCGCGGTCGTGACGGTCGGCCTGGAGACGATCATCGGCATGGTGTTCGCGCTGGTGATGAACAAGGCCTTCAAGGGCCGCGCGATCGTTCGCGCCGTCATCCTCATCCCCTGGGCCATTCCCACGGCAGTCACTGCGAAGCTGTGGGGGGTGGTGTTCGACCCGCAGGGCATCCTGAACCACGTGCTCGGCACGCACTACCAGTGGACCTCGGCGCAATGGCCGGCGCGTTTCGCGATCGTCATCGCCGACACGTGGAAGACCACGCCGTTCATCGCATTGCTGATCCTCGCGGGGCTGCAGGGCATCAGCGCGGATCTGTACGAATCGGCCAAGCTCGATGGCGCGTCAGCGTGGCAGCGCTTCACCAAGATCACGCTGCCGCTCGTCAAGCCGGCGCTTGCGGTGGCAGTGATCTTCCGCTCTCTGGACGCGTTGCGGATGTACGATCTGCCCTACATCCTGACCGGTGGAGCCAATGGCACGACGACGATGTCGATTCTCGTTGTCAGGCGACTGAACGACACGCACCTGAATTCGGCGTCGGCCCTGTCCACGATCACGTTCATCTTCATCTTCGCGATCTCACTCGGCCTGGTGAAGTTGTTCAATGCCAATATCGTCGGCGCGCAGAAGCCAGTGAAGGAGGCTAAGTAGTCATGGCGACAACACTTGCCGACGCTCCGAAGCAACCCGCGGCACAGGATCAGCCGACTGCCGCTCCGAAGCCGGGTTTTCGGTGGGCGCCCGTCGGTAGCGGAGCTGTCCTGGTCCTGATCGTGCTCTGGTGCTTGATCCCGTTCTACTGGATGGTCGTGATGGCCTTCCGAGACAACGCCTACACCTACGACAACACGCCGTGGTTTGTCCATCCGACGTTGGAGAACTTCCGCTTCGCCTTTGACACGGTGAACAACCACTTTGGCCGCAACCTCGTCAACAGCCTGATTATCGGCACTTGCGTGACCGTGCTCGCGATGGCGATCGGCGTCTTCGCCGGGTACGCATTGGCGCGGCTGGCTTTTCGTGGCAAGAGCATCGTGCTTGCCGGAATCCTGGCAGCCTCGATGTTCCCTGGCGTCGCAATTCTGACGCCGATCTTCCAGTTATTCACCAATCTCGGCTGGCTCGGCACCTACCAGGGTCTAATACTGCCGCAGATTTCGTTCTCGTTGCCGCTTGCGGTCTACACGCTGACGAGCTTCTTCGCCGACATGCCGTGGGAACTCGAGCAGGCGGCCCGCGTCGACGGGGCGACCCCCGGCCAGGCATTCCGGCTGGTCATCCTGCCGCTCGCCGCACCCGCGATGTTCACCGTTTCCATCCTGGTGTTCCTGGCTTCGTGGAACGAGTACCTGCTGTCCAGCGTGCTGTCCAACGGCAACAACAACGTCGCCCCGTCGACAGTCGGGATCGTGAACTTCACCGCTGGGCCGCACATCGTCGCCAATACTCAAACGATGGCGGCGGGTCTTGTCGTCACTGTTCCGCTGGTGATCGTGGTGCTGCTGTTCCAGCGGCGCATCGTCAGCGGCCTCACCGCGGGTGGTGTCAAGGGCTGACCAGCTCACCACGCGAAAGCAGCTCGCAACGCCAGAGTCGGCCGGGGAATGCCCCGGCCGGCTCTCGCGTTCCCATGGCGTGTTTGGCTTGCCAGGTTTTGGATACCACCGTTGCGACTGGCAGACTGAACGCAGACATCACCCGGTTCCGGTTCACGTCCGCCGCTCAGGCGCGACGACCCGGAGCCACTGATTCATCGCGCGGCTCGCAAGCGCCGCAGCGGTCGAAGGGATCCAGCATGAAGAACGACATTCACCCCGCGTACGTGGTCACCGAGGTGACCTGTTCCTGCGGCAACTCCTTCACCACGCGCAGCACCGCCAAGTCCGGCGTGCTGCACGCCGACGTGTGCTCGGCCTGCCACCCGTTCTACACCGGCAAGCAGAAGATCATGGACGTCGGCGGTCGCGTCGACAAGTTCGAGAAGCGCTACGGCAAGCGCGTCCGCAGCTCCTAGCTCTACCGACGGCGCCCGCCGTCCGCCCCGCAACGGGGGCGGCGGCGGGCGCCGTTCTCGTGCGCGCAGGAGGCCGAGCGGATAGGAGGCAAGCAGGTGGCTGAGGCGACAGGACGGCTGCCCGAAGTGCTCCGGGAGTATGCCGAGGTCGAGATGGCACTCGCCGACCCGGCGATCCACAACGACCAGAATGCCGCACGGCGCCTCGGCAGGCGCTTCGCCGAACTAGCACCGATCGCTGCCGCGTCCGCCGAACTCGACGCGGTGCGCGGTGACCTCGCCACGGCGACCGAACTCGGCGCAGACGACGAATCCTTCGCCGCCGAAGCGACCCAACTGAGCGCGCACGCCGCAGAGCTGGAATCCCGGCTGCGCGAGCTGCTGCTGCCCAAGGACCCCAACGACGGCAAGGACGTCATCCTCGAGATCAAAGCGGGCGAGGGCGGTGACGAGTCGGCGCTGTTCGCCGGCGATTTGCTGCGGATGTATCTGCGCTACGCCGAACAGCACGGCTGGCTGGTCGAGGTGCTCGACGACGAACCCACCGATCTCGGCGGCACGAAGTCGGCGACGGTCGCGGTCCGCGCGCGGCGCGCGGGTCCCTCACCCTGGGCGCGGCTGAAGTACGAGGGTGGCGTGCATCGCGTGCAGCGGGTGCCGGCCACCGAGTCGCAGGGGCGCATCCACACCTCCGCAGCCGGCGTGCTCGTGCTCCCCGAAGCAGAGGAGGTCGAGGTCCAGATCGACCCGAATGACCTGCGCATCGATGTGTTCCGCTCGTCAGGTCCCGGCGGGCAGAGCGTCAACACGACCGATTCGGCGGTGCGCATCACGCACCTGCCGAGCGGCACCGTCGTCTCGATGCAGAACGAGAAGAGCCAGTTGCAGAATCGCGAGGCGGGGCTGCGCGTGCTGCGCGCCCGGCTGCTCGCCGCAGCCCAGGAGCACGCCGACGCCGCAGCGTCGGACGCGCGCCGCCTGCAGGTGCGCACCGTCGATCGCTCCGAGCGGGTGCGCACCTACAACTTCGCCGAGAACCGGATCAGCGATCATCGAGTCGGCTTCAAGGCATACAACCTCGACCAAGTGCTCGACGGGTCACTCGACGACGTGATCGACGCGTTGACCCGCGCGGAGACGGAAGCATTGCTGGCCGGCGGCGGATGACCGCCGCCCGCGCGGCCCTGGCCGACGCGATCGCGCAGTTCGCGGCGGCGGGGGTCGGCTCGCCGCGCGTCGACGCCGAACTGGTGCTGGCCCACGTGCTCGGCGTCGCCCGCCCGCGGCTACCGCTGATCGACGAACTCGAACCGGCGGACGACGAGCGATTCGCCGAACTTGTGCGCCGGCGCGTGGCGCGCGAACCGCTGCAGTACATCGTCGGGCGAGCACCGTTTCGCTACTTGGATCTCGCCGTCGGGCCGGGCGTGTTCGTGCCGCGGCCGGAGACTGAATTGCTCGTCGACGCCGTACTGCCGGGGCTGGCCGACCTCGCGCGTCCGCTCGTAGTCGATCTGTGCGCAGGGTCGGGAGCGCTGGCGCTGGCGATCGCGACCGAGCACCCCGGCGCCCGCGTCTACGCCGTCGAATGTGCCACGGCTGCGCTGAAGTGGCTGCGCCGCAATGTCGACGCTGCGCGCGCGGGGGTGACGGTCGTGGCTGCGGACGTCGCCGACTCGGAACTCCTGTCGGAGCTCGGCGGGCAGGTGGACGCAATCGTCAGCAACCCGCCCTACGTCCCGCGCACGACAGTCGTCGAACCCGAGGTGCACGCCGACCCGCCCGAGGCAGTTTTCGCAGGCACAGACGGGATGAGCGTGATCCCGGCCGTCATCGCCCGCGCCGCCGAGTTGCTGCGTGCGGGGGGCGAACTGGCCCTCGAACACGACGACACGCACGCCGTGGCTGTGCTCGAACTGCTGCGCGCGGACGGTCGGTGGCGGCGGATCGCCGGGCACACCGACCTCGCCGCACGGCCCCGGTTCGCCACGGCCCGCCGGGTTGCCGCACCGAGCACAGCCGGCTGAGGCAGGATGACCTACGAGGGGGTCCGGTGGCGCTCTACTACAACTGCAACGACGCGATGGTGCGCAGCGCCGCGCTTTCGTCGGCTGCGCACTGCGTCGCGTCCGGTCAACTCGTCGTGCTACCGACCGACACCGTGTACGGCATCGGGGCCGACGCGTTCGACTCGGTGGCGATCGCCGAACTTGTCGCCGCGAAGGGACGTGGCCGGGACCTGCCAGTGCCCGTCCTCGTCGGGTCGTGGTCGACGATCGAGGGCCTCGCGAGCAACGTCACCACGCGTACCTGGGATCTGATCGAAGCGTTCTGGCCCGGCGGGCTGACCCTGGTCATCGAGCATGCTCCGTCGCTCAGCTGGGATCTCGGTGACGCGCGCGGGACGGTCGCGGTGCGAATGCCGCTGCACCCGGTCGCGATCGAGCTGCTCGAAAGCACCGGCCCGATGGGCGTGTCGAGCGCCAACCGCACTGGTCAGCCGCCGGCGCTGACGGCCCAAGACGCGCAGCTGCACCTCGGCGACGACGTGGCGGTCTACCTCGACGGCGGCGTCGCCCGTACCGGCATCGCGTCCACCATTGTCGACGTGACCGGACAAGTACCCAAGGTGCTGCGCGCCGGCGCGGTGAGCATCGACGAGCTGCGCACGGTTGTTGCGGACATCTCCGGATGAGCTCAGCCGGCACCCATCCGAGCCTCGAGTACGTGCTCGTCGCCGCGGTCGCGGGCGCC
This sequence comes from Mycobacteriales bacterium, assembly GCA_038212215.1. Lineage (GTDB taxonomy): Bacteria > Actinomycetota > Actinomycetes > Mycobacteriales > Jatrophihabitantaceae > JALZAI01. The sequence continues at coordinate 73,188 of JBBQUT010000011.1, read as the reverse complement.
GGCACCTTCCTCACCACCCCGATTGCCCGCGGGATCGCCGTTGCCTGGGGCGCGATCGCGCGTCCGCGTGACCGTGATGTGCACGCTGTCGCGATCCCGCGCCTGGGCGGGTTGGCCATCCTGACCGGACTGTCGCTGGCGGTGTTTGTCGCCCGACAGCTTCCTACGCTGAGCGCTGCCTTCGACAAAGGCCCAGAATTCCAGTGGATCATGGCGTCGGCCGTGCTGATCTGCTTCATCGGGGCGTTGGACGACCGATACGAGCTCGACTCGATCACCAAGCTCGCCGGGCAGGTGCTCGCCACCGGCTTGATGGTGACCCGCGGTGGCGTGCAGCTCGCTTTTCTCTACCTGCCTTTCGGGGACAACGGGACCTTCATCCTGAGCCGTGACATCGCCATCCCGCTGACGATCCTGTTGATCGTCGTGACGGTCAACGCGATCAACTTCATCGACGGCCTGGACGGTCTCGCGGCCGGGGTGACCGCGATCGCGGCAGCGTCGTTCTTCGTGTTCTCCTACAACCTCGCGCAGAACCATCGCATCGACGTCGCGGCGGCCCCCACCTTGCTCAGCGCAGTGCTGGTCGGCGCGTGCATCGGTTTCCTGCCGCACAACTTCGTGCCCGCGCGAGTGTTCATGGGCGATTCCGGATCGATGCTGATCGGCTTGATGCTCGCGGCGGCCGCGACCACCGCGACGACCAGCACCGACCCACAGACGCTCGACAATGCCGGTAAGTACCTGCCCATCGCGCTGCCGCTGCTGCTCACCGCCGCTGTGCTCGCCATTCCGCTCATCGACCTGATGCTTGCGGTGGTGCGGCGAATGAGTCGCCGGCAGTCTCCCTTCGCGCCGGACAAGCGCCACTTGCATCATCGGCTCCTCGAACTCGGGCACAGTCACCGCCGTGCAGTGCTGCTCATGTATTTCTGGACTTTCCTGCTCGCCTTCGGCTCCACGGCCTACTCGCTGTTGCACGACACCTGGGTTTTGGTCGTGCTGGTGATGGCTGCCGTTGCGGTCGGAACGATGATGCTCATCGTGCCTCGTGTGCAGCGGCGCCGTCGCGTCGCGCATTTCCCTGATCAGGCGCAGTGGCGCGCCGACGCGAGCCGCTCCGGCGCGGGGCGGGGTGCGCCATAAGCAGCGCCTGAGCGCTGTGATATTTTCACAATGTTGCCGAAACAGGGGAGAAGTACTCCTCCGAGCGAGCGGCAAGGTGTTTAATTCCGGACGTTGCGTACTCGAGGAGCCGCCCGTGAGTGATCCCGAAGCACAGGCGTCGACGAGCCATTAGGCGATCGGTGAGCGATGGCCCGCGCTGAACTCGGTTGGTCGCAGTTGCTGGGAATGGGAGCGGTGACGGCGGGCTCCGTAGCCATGGGTGTCGGCGCGGGTTGGTTGGCCGACCACATTCTGGGCACACTTCCGATATTCCTCTTCGTCGGGTTGCTTGCCGGGATTGCTGGGGCCGTCGCCTATATCGTCATGACTATCCGTACTTACTTGAGCTGACTGGAGAACTGACTAGTGGAACCGGCCGTGTTCACCCCGGTGTCCGCCGTTGCGAATCTGCGCAGATCGGCGATGCTGAGCGCCGTGCTGGGTGCGGTGAGCATCATCGTGCTCGCCCTCGCCGGGCACCCGTTGATGGGTGTGTTCGGCACGATCGGTCTCGCGCTGGGCGCAGCCAACAACTGGCTGCTGCAGCGCTCGGTATTGCAGGCCGCGGCTGACTTCGCGCAGGGTAAGGCGCGCCTACGCCGCGGCGTGATGGTGCGACTCGGTGCGGTCACGCTGTTGGCGATCGGTATCGCGATGCTCGTTCGGCCGGACGGCATCGGCGTGTTCGTCGGCCTGGCCGTCTTCCACGTGATGATGCTCGTCGGGGCGGCGCTTCCGGTGTTTCGTAGTCTGCGTCCCACGGTATGAGCACGATGCCAACGGCCATCACTATCGAGGTCGGAAAGCACATCGAATGGCACGTGTTCGGGGTGACGCTCAACGGCGACACGATCACCGGCACACTCATCGCCGGCGCCATCATCGTCGCGCTCGGATTGTTGATGCGCCGCCGGATCAGTGCTCGGGAGCCGGGCGGAATCCAACTGTTCTTCGAGACGGTCGTGGATCAGGTCGAGAAGCAGGTCGAGGGCTCGATGGGTATCCGCACGGCCCCGTTCGTCGTCCCGCTCGCGATGACCCTGTTCCTGTTCATCCTCATCGCGAACTGGCTGGCGATCATCCCCACCGGGCACAAGCCTGAGTACGTGCCGCCGCCGGCTTCGGACGTGAACCTCACTTACGCCTTGGCCATCTTCGTCATCGGTTGGATGCACATCGCCGGAGTTCGTAAGAAGGGATTTCGCGGCTACTACCACCACCTCGTCACGCCGACACCGTGGCTGCTGCCGCTGAACCTGATCGAAGAAATCATGCGACCCGTCACGCTCGCCCTGCGACTCTTCGGCAATATCTTTTCCGGCGTCATCATGGTGTCGCTGATCGCGCTGCTTCCGGCCTACGTGCTCTGGGCGCCGGACATCATCTGGAAGCTGTTCGATGCGTTCATCGGGCTGATCCAGGCGTTTATCTTCGGGCTGCTGACCGTGCTGTACTTCAGCTCTATCAGGCCCTCGGAAGAGGGCGCGCACTGACCTCTCGACAGAGGTGCTCGCACGACCGACAAGACTTACTCACGACAATCGTTCGCTCCGCCTGACGGACTAGAGGAGAACTCAATGGCAACGGCACCAATACACGGATCAGTGGAGATCGCCGGTGGTCTGATCGGCGGCGGGCTGGCGCTCGGCGGTGGCGCGGTCGGCGCCGCCATCGGTGATGGTCTGGCCGGTAGTTCGCTGATCCAGGGTGTGGCTCGCCAACCCGAGGCTCAAGGTCAGCTGCAGACCTTGTTCTTCCTTACTGTGGGCCTGGTCGAGGCGGCGTACTTCATCAACCTCGCCTTCGCGGTCCTGTTCGTCTTCGTCATTCCCGTAGCCTGATTCGACAGAGACACCGACGCCATGGCACACCCGCAGCCCGTGCTCGCCGCAGACAACTTCCTGGTGCCCAACGCGACGTTCATTGCCGAATTCATCGCGTTCCTGTTGATCCTCACGATCATCTGGCGCTACATCCTGCCGCCTGCCCAAAAGGCGATGCGTGAGCGCCAGCAGATCATCCGCCAGCAGATGGAGGATGCCGACAACGCCCGCGAAAAGCTCGCCGAAGCGCAATCGGCCTACCAGCGGGCGCTGTCCGAAGCACGCACTGAAGCTGCGCAGATCCGCGAGAACGCTCGTGCCGAGGCGCAGCGCACCGTCGAGGACATGCGCCAGCAGGCGCAGGAAGAGGCCGCGCGAATCGTCGCTCGCGGTGACGAACAGCTGACCCGCCAGCGCGGTGCCATCGTTCGCGAACTGCGCTCGGAAATCGGCACGTTGGCCGTGGAACTGTCGGAGAAGATTCTCGACCAGCGGTTGTCCGACGACGCGCAGGTGCGCGCGACCGTCGACGCCTTCATCGCCGGCCTGGAAGCTAACGACGACGTGACGGCCTCCCGGTCAGACGCCGAGAGTTCGGCGGGCCCGTCACGATGATGCACGCTGCCAGCCGCCAAGCGCTCGCGACGCTGCGCCCACGGGTCGCGTCCGCGATCGAGCAGTTTGACTCGACCGAGCGCCGTTCCGGCTTCGCAGCCGAGCTGTACTCGGTGGCGGCGGTGCTGTCCGCCCAGCCCCGGCTGCGGCGCATGCTGGCCGATCCGGCAACGGCCGCCGACGCGCGCGCCGGGCTCGCATCCGCGCTGCTCGAAGGCAAGATCAGCGATCCGGCGATGCAACTCGTACGCGCCGCCGTTTCGCTGCGCTGGTCCGGGCCATGGGATCTGCTCGACGCGATCGAGGTGGCCGGCGATGACGTCCTGTTGGCCGCCGCTGAGAACGAGAACGCGATGGACACCGTCGAGGACGAGCTGTTCCGCTTCGAGCGCATCCTCGACAGCGAGTCCAACCTGACTGCCTTACTCGACGAACCGACCGCGACCGGGGATCGGCGTCGGCAGTTGCTCGACAGCATCGTCGGGCAAAAGGTGCACCCGATCACCCTCGCCCTGCTGCAGCACGCCGTCTCCAGTGATCGCAAGCGCAGCGTGTTACTCGCTATCGACGACCTGATCGAACTGGCGGCGCAGCGTCGCGACAGGTCGGTGGCGCGCGTCATCTCGGCAGTGAATCTGACCGAGGAGCAGGAAGCGAGCCTGGGCGCATCGCTGTCACGGCTCTATGACCGGCGCATCGACGTCCGCTACTCCATCGATCCCGGTATCCGCGGGGGATTGATCGTTCGGGTCGGTGACGAGGTCATCGACGGCAGCATTTCGGCTCGGCTGACACGAGCGCGCAGCGCGTTCAGCGGCTGACGGCAAAAGTTTCATCGACATACGCAGACCGAATAGCAGAGGACATAGAAGATGGCAGAGCTGACGATCTCCGCAGACGAGATCCGTGGAGCGATCGAGAGCTACGTCTCCTCCTACTCGCCCGACGCCTCTCGCGAGGAGGTCGGCGTCGTTGCCGAGACCGGAGATGGCATCGCGCGGGTCGAGGGGCTGCCCAGCGCCATGACAAACGAGTTACTCGAGTTCGGCGGCGGCACGCTCGGCATTGCCCTCAACCTCGACGTCCGCGACATCGGTGTGGTCATTCTGGGCGACGCGTCCAAGATCGAGGAAGGCCAGGAAGTCAAGCGCACCGGGGAAATCCTGTCGGTGCCCGTGGGCGACGCTTACCTCGGCCGTGTCGTCAACCCGATGGGCGATCCCATCGACGCGGAGGGCGAGATCGAGTCGGACGAGCGGCGTGCGCTGGAATTGCAGGCGCCTACCGTCGTGCAGCGCCAAGAGGTCCGCGAGCCGCTGCTGACGGGGATCAAGGCGATCGATGCGATGACGGCCATCGGCCGCGGTCAGCGCCAGCTGATCATCGGCGACCGGCAGACTGGCAAGACGACGGTCTGCCTGGACGCGATCATCAACCAGCGCGACAACTGGAAGACCGGGGATCCGAAGCAGCAGGTGCGCTGCATCTATGTGGCCATCGGACAGAAGGGCTCGACGATCGCAGCCGCCCGCCAGACCCTGGACGCAGCCGGCGCCATGGAATACACGACGATCGTTGCGGCGCCTGCGTCGGACTCCGCCGGGTTTAAGTACCTCGCGCCCTACACCGGGTCGGCGATCGGCCAGCACTGGATGTATCAGGGGATGCACGTCCTGATCATTTTCGACGACCTCAGCAAGCAGGCTGAGGCTTACCGCGCCGTGTCGCTGCTGCTGCGCCGTCCGCCGGGACGTGAGGCCTACCCCGGCGACGTGTTCTACCTGCACAGCCGGCTGCTGGAGCGCTGCGCAAAGCTGTCCGACGACCTCGGCGGCGGCTCGATGACCGGCCTGCCGATCATCGAGACCAAGGGCAATGACGTGTCGGCCTACATCCCGACCAACGTCATCTCGATCACTGACGGCCAATGCTTCCTCGAGACCGACCTGTTCAACTCCGGCGTCCGTCCGGCCGTGAACGTCGGCATCTCGGTGTCGCGGGTCGGCGGTGCCGCGCAGCCCAAGGCGATGCGCGACGTCGCCGGGCGGTTGCGTGTGGACCTCGCCCAGTACCGCGAACTGGAGGCGTTCGCGGCGTTTGGGTCGGACCTGGACCGAGCTAGCCAGCAGCAACTCGCCCGTGGTGCGCGTCTCGTCGAGCTGCTCAAGCAGCCGGCGTCGTCACCGTTCCCGGTCGGTCGCGAGATCGCGTCGATCTGGGCGGGCACGCGCGGACACCTCGATGACATCGAGATCGGTGACGTCCGTCGCTTCGAAGGCGAGTTCCTGGACTACATCGCACACAACGCGGACGGATTGTTCGACACCCTTGCGACGGCGAAGAAGTTCGACGACGAGCTCAACGAGCAGATGGAAAAGCTCGTTGTGGACTTCAAGAAGCAATTCCAGCCGACCGACGACAGTTCGGCGTCGTCGACCGGCGGACCTGGCCGTGGCGCGAACGAGGGACAGACCAATTCCCCGCAGGCGTCGGAGCAGGGCGGCAGCGACAACCCGTCCGACGAGACGAGCTAGCCGATGGGTGCCCAGCTTCGCGTCTACCGGCAGCGGATCCGCTCCGTCCAGTCGACGCGCAAGATCACCAAGGCGATGGAGCTCATCGCCGCATCGCGCATCGCCAAGGCGCAGGCCCGGATCAAGGCGGCCCGGCCGTATGCCGAGGAGCTCACCCGCGCACTCGGAGCGGTGCTGCAGGACGACTCGCTCAAGCATCCGATGCTTACCGGTGTGGACGAGCCCCGGCGCACCGGGATCGTGCTGATTACCAGCGACCGCGGGCTCGCGGGTGGCTACAGCGCGAACGCGATCCGTTGCGCGAACGAGCTCGCGCGCAAGCTCGAAGCCGACGGCCGCGAGGTCGCACGCTATGTGATCGGGCGTAAGGGCGTTGCCTACTATCGATTCCGCCGCATCGACGTCGCCGGCTCGTGGACCGGCTTCTCCGAGCAGCCTTCCTTCGACAAGATCCACGACCTCACCGACGAGTTGGAGGTCGCGCTCGCGGCAACGTCGAAGAACGACACCGACGACGTCCGAGGTCTCGACGAGCTCTACATCGTCTACACGACGTTCAAGAACTCGGTGTCGCAGATTCCGGTCGCCGTGCAACTTGCGCCGGTCAAAGATGTCGAAGGCATCCGCGACAGCGCCGAGGGGGATGGCGACGACGGCGGCGAGGACCGCGACGCGCAGGTCATGTACGAGTTCGAACCTGAAGCCGATGCGCTCATCGGTGCACTTCTGCCGCGTTACATCAGCGCGCGCATCTTCTCCGCGCTACTGGAGTCTGCGGCGTCGGAGTCAGCAGCGCGCCGGCGCGCGATGAAGTCGGCGAGTGACAACGCCAACGACCTCATTAACACCTATACCCGGCTGGCGAATCAGGCGCGTCAGGCCGAGATCACCCAAGAAATCAGCGAGATCGTCGGCGGTGCCGACGCACTTGCCGCATCAGGGAGCGACGAATGACGACTTCTTTGTTCGACAGCGACACCGACAAGGGCGAGGCGGGCACTACGTCCGGCCGGGTCGTCCGCGTCATCGGTCCGGTGGTCGACGTCGAGTTCGGCCGCAACGCAATCCCCGCGCTCTTCAACGCGCTGACGGTCGAGATCGAACTCGGCGAGCTGTCCAAGACCATGACGCTCGAGGTCGCGCAGCACATCGGCGACGACATGGTTCGTGCCATCGCCCTGCAGCCGACAGACGGCCTGGTGCGTGGTGCCGAGGTCACCGATACCGGCTCACCGATCACGGTCCCGGTCGGCGACGTCACGCTCGGCCATGTGTTCAACACCCTTGGCGAACCACTCGACATCGCCGCCGACAAGCTCGATCTGAGTGAGCGCTGGTCGATCCACCGCGAGCCGCCGCCCTTCGCCGAACTCGAGAGCAAGACCGAGATGTTTGCGACCGGGATCAAGGTGCTCGACCTGCTGACTCCCTACGTCGTCGGCGGCAAGATCGGTCTGTTCGGCGGTGCGGGCGTCGGCAAGACCGTGCTCATCCAGGAGATGATCTACCGTGTCGCGGAGAACTTCGGCGGCGTGTCGGTGTTCGCCGGGGTAGGCGAACGCACCCGCGAAGGCAACGACCTGATCGCTGAGATGACCGAGTCCGGTGTCATCGAGAAGACCGCACTCGTGTTCGGCCAGATGGACGAGCCGCCGGGCACCCGGCTACGAGTCGCGCTGTCTGCGCTGACGATGGCGGAGTATTTCCGCGACGTGAAGAAGCAGGACGTGCTGCTGTTCATCGACAACATCTTCCGATTCACCCAGGCCGGATCCGAGGTGTCGACCCTGCTCGGCCGGATGCCGTCCGCAGTGGGTTACCAGCCGACGCTGGCCGATGAGATGGGTCAGTTGCAGGAGCGGATCACGTCCACGCGGGGGCACTCGATCACATCGATGCAGGCGATCTATGTGCCCGCCGACGACATCACCGACCCGGCACCGCACACTACGTTCGCACACCTTGACGCCACAACCGTCCTTTCCCGACCGATTTCGGAGAAAGGCATCTATCCCGCGGTGGATCCGCTCGATTCGACCTCGCGCATTCTTGCCGCCGCGTACGTCGGCGAGGAGCACTACCAGGTGGCGCAGCGCACCAAGGAGATCCTGCAGCGTTACAAGGAATTGCAGGACATCATTGCGATCCTCGGTATCGACGAGCTGTCCGAAGAAGACAAGATCATCGTCGGACGCGCGCGTCGGATGGAGCGTTTCCTGTCGCAGAACACGTTCGTCGCCGAGCAGTTCACCGGTATTCCCGGCTCGTTCGTCCCGGTCGAGGAAACGATCGACGCCTTCAAGCGGCTCGCCGCCGGAGACTTCGACGATTATCCCGAGCAAGCATTCTTCATGTGCGGCGGCATTGAGGACCTCGAGCGCAAGGCGCACGAGCTCAAGGATTCCGAGTAACGATGAGCGCTCGCGCGAAGAGGGTGGGGTCGGCGAGTGAGCATCGTAGGGCCGAAGGCCTGAGGAGCGGAGCGAGCATGGCGATGAGCGCTCGCGCGAAGAGGGTGGGATAGCCATGGCGACGATGCCGGTGCGACTTGTCTCGGTGGAAAGAGCCATCTGGGAGGGCGAAGCCACCGCGGTGTTCGCGCGCACTCCGGTCGGCGAACTCGGCATCCTGCCGGGGCACACGCCGCTACTGGGCGCGCTCGAGCCTGGTTGGGTCGTCCGGATCGACCGTGAGGGTGAGGAGCCGTTGCGTGTCGCGGCGCACGGCGGCTTCCTGTCAGTTCGCAAGGATGGCGTGTCTGTTCTCGCCGAAATGGCCGAAGAGGCAGACGATATCGATGTGTCCCGCGCGCGGGCCGCGTTCGACCGGACCAAGGACGACGAGAGCCCGGAGGCCGTGTCGGCGCACAACCGAGCCGCGTCGCGACTGCGCGCCGTCGGCGAACCGGTCTAGCCTGCGCTGAGTTGGGGCGCAGCCGTGCATGCCGTCGACGTCATTGCGGTGTGCGTGATTGTTGCGCTGTGTATCGCCGTCGTGTCGGTGCTGGCACGGCAGCGGTTCATGCTGCGCGCGCCCGGCACGATTCCGCTGGCGATCCGCGCGCGCTCCAGCCGATGGCAATACGGCGTGGCGCGCTACTCCGGCAGCGAGCTTTGCTGGTACCGCTCGCTCGGCCTCGCGACGAGGCCCAGCCGGGTGTTGCGTCGTTCGCAACTGGCGGTGCTCAGCCGGCGGGCGCCGGTCGCCGCCGAGCTGCAATCGTTGCCCTCGGGCGCGGTGATCGTGCAATGCCGGGTGGGCGATTCAGACGCGCTGCTGGCACTGGGCGAGAGCGCGTACACCGGTTTCGTATCGTGGCTTGAGGCGTCCGCTCCGACAACCTGACGATGGTGATCGACAGAGTCGAATGCGCGCCCAGCCGCGCCCCACGGGTCGAGCCTGGGCGGCCGGCGCGATGGTTTGCAGTCATAAGTGCCGCTGTCGCGCCGCGACATGACAACGCCGATAGCGACGGTTTCACATGCAAACCGACGCGACTGCGGCACGGTGCTATCCGATTTCGGGCAGGCGCTGAGCCCCCCAGACGCCGAGGCTTGCTGATCGCATAGGACGGACTATCCCAACCGCAACCTCTTCACGATCTCGGCGGCTTGCTCGGGCGCAGACGGGCTGATGTCGATGCGCAGCGCCCGCTCGTCCGGCCCGGGCGGTTGCAGATCGGCAAACTGCGAGTCGAGCAATGCGGCAGGCATGAAGTGCCCGTGCCGGGCAGCCAATCGCGTAGCGATTTGCTCCTTCGTGCCGTCCAGCAGCACGAAGACGACATTCGCCCCGCGCAGCACGTCGCGGTATGCGCGCTTCAACGCCGAGCAGGTGACGATCCCGGGCCGCGCGTCGTCGGTGTGCTCGCAGATCCACGCCGCGACCCGGTCTAGCCATGGCATGCGGTCAGCGTCGGTAAGCGGGCGACCGTCCGCCATCTTGGCCACGTTCGCCGGGGGATGCAGGTCATCGCCCTCGGTGAAGTCCCACCGCAGCCGACCGGCCAGCACAGCGGCCACCGTCGACTTTCCGCAGCCGGATACGCCCATCAGAACCAGCACCGGCTGCTGGGTCACCGCTCCCCGCCGGGTTTCCACTTCACGTCGCCGTCCGGGTTGGCAACGCGGGACAGGATGAACAGCAGGTCCGAGAGCCTGTTCAGGTACAGCATCGCCTGCTTGTTGGTCGCGTCCGGTTCGGCTTCATAGAGCGCCCAGGCGCTGCGCTCGGCTCGGCGCGAGAGGGTGCGCGCTTGGTGCAGCAGCGCCGCGCCGGGGGTGCCGCCCGGCAGGATGAAGCTGTCGAGGCGAGCCAGGTTCTCGTTGAACTCGTCGCACCAGCGCTCCAAGCGCTCGACATAGGCCACCTCGATTCGCAGCGGCGGGTACTCCGGGTCAGGCCGGACGGGGGTGCACAGGTCCGCCCCGACGTCGAACAGGTCGTTCTGGAGCACCCTGATGACCGCGCTGACGGGTTCGGCAAGGCCGCCGAGCGCCAGTGCGATGCCGAGCGAGGCGTTCGTCTCGTCGCAATCGGCGTACGCCGCTACGCGGGGATCGGTCTTGCGGACCCGCGACATGTCACCGAGCCCGGTCGTCCCGTCGTCGCCGGTCTTGGTGTAAATGCGGGTGAGGTGAACGGCCATCCAAGCGAGGATAGACCGACTCCGGCGCAGCCGGACGATAGCCTTTTCGCCATGCAGGTTTTCAGGGTGACCGGCGGTGCGCGACTGGCCGGCGAGGTCTCGGTGGTCGGCGCGAAGAACAGCGTCCTGAAATTGATGGCAGCTTCGCTGCTCGCACCGGGGGAGACCACGCTCGGCAACCTTCCGGCAATCTCCGACGTCGGGATCATGCGCGAACTGCTCGAGCGACTGGGGTGCGAGGTCAGCGAAAGCCTGGACGCCAGCACCGACGAGGTTCGGGTGAAGGTGCCCGACCTGCCTATGTACGAAGCGCCCTATGAGCTCGTGCGCAAGATCCGCGGGTCGATCTGCGTGCTTGGCCCGCTGCTCGCTCGCACCGGACGCGCGAAGGTGGCGCTGCCCGGCGGCGACGCGATCGGCTCGCGTCCGCTAGACATGCACATGGCTGGCCTGGAGCGGATGGGTGCCGACATCCATGTGGAGCACGGCTACATCGTCGCAGCGGCTCCGCGCCTGCATGGCGCGTCCATCTGGCTGGATTTTCCGAGCGTGGGTGCGACGGAGAACATCATGACCGCGGCGGTTCTGGCGGCAGGCACCACGGTGATCGACAACGCCGCGCGCGAGCCCGAGATCGTGGATCTGTGCCGGATGCTGGTGTCGATGGGCGCCCGGATCGAAGGCATCGGGTCGTCCACGATCGAGATCACCGGGGTGGACGGGCTGAGCCCCACCAGCCACGACGCGGTGGGGGACCGGATCGTGGCCGGCACCTGGGCGATGGCAGCCGTTGCCACCCTTGGCGATGTTGTCGTGCGCGGCGCCAACCCGCACCATCTCGACCTCGCGTTGGACAAGCTGGTGCGCTCAGGTGCGAGCGTGGACGTGCGCGCGGACGGGTTCCGCATCTCGATGGCGCAACGTCCGCGCAGCTTCGACGTCGTGACCCTGCCCTATCCCGGCCTGGCCACCGATCTGCAGCCTCAGGCGATCGCCCTGCTGTCCATCGCCGACGGCACCGCCATGATCACCGAGAACCTGTTCGAAGCACGGTTCATGTTCTGTGACGAGATCGCGCGAATGGGGGCCGACGTCCGCACCGACGGTCACCACGCTGTCGTCCGCGGCAGGGATCGGCTTTCTAGCGCACCCGTGCGCGCTACCGACATCCGCGCCGGGGTTGGGCTGCTCATCGCCGGGTTGGTGGCGGAGGGAGTCACCGAGGTGGCCGAGATCCACCACATCGATCGTGGCTACGTGCGCATCGAGGAGCAGTTGCGGGCGCTCGGTGCCGAGGTCGAGCGGGTGGAGATCGGCTCACGCTAGATCTTCGAGAATCCGCCGAGCCCGGTCCGCGTCGCCATGGAACACCAGGACGTCGACGTTGCCGTCGTTGCGGCGCGACGAGGACGAGCGAATGCCGACCTCGCCCAGCCGGGCGCGGCGCGCTTGCGCTTCAGTTCGGGGGACGGTAGCCACGACTGTGAGCAGGCCGAGTTCGCGTGAATCGGTGGCATTGACCGGTCGGCCAGCATGCGTTTTGCGCGACGGTTTGAACACCCAGCGCGTCACAAAGATCAGGGCGCCCACCACGGCGAGGGCGACCACCTCGGCGGAGCCGTCGGCGGGCAGTGCCATTAGTTCACCCGCTCGCGACGACCGGCCGGCTCGCCCGCGCGTCCATCGCCCATTTCGTGAATGACAGCGCGACGAAGTACCCACCGCCGAGGATCAGGATGGGTCGCACTATCCACGGATGCCCGGGATAGGCGAAGGTTCCCGCGATGATGGCACCGATCCAGAAAAGCGTTACAACGACGGTCGGCAGCCGCATGAACTTCGCGCGCATGAGGTGCGGGAACGGCATGTTCGTCAGCGACAGCACGGACAGCACCAGGGTGATCACAGCTCCGGTGCTGGTTCGCGCCTCGAGCAGGAACATGACTGGAGCCACCAGATTCCATGCGGCCGGGTAGCCGTGGAACCAGTAGTCCTCGCCCATCATGTCGCGGCGGGCGAACCAGATCGCGGACGTGAACACCAGCACGCAGAGGACGGCGATGCCGAAGTTGGTTTGCGGAACCACCTTGAATTCGTACATAAAAGTGGCCGGTACGATCACACAAGTGACGTAGTCGATGATCAGGTCGAGGGTGAACCCGTCGATGCGCGGCACCCGCTTCTGCACCTCAAGAGCCCGCGCGATCGGGCCGTCGACGCCGTCGATGAGTAGCGTGATGAGCAGCCACAGAATGGCATAGTCGGGGTGGCCGGTCAGTACATCGCGCAGTGCCAGCATGGCGGCGACGATGCCCAGCGTGGTGAACCCGTGGACTGCCCAGGCACTGGTGCGCTCGCCTCGCGTCGTCGGCCCGGTTACCGGTGCGCTCACCCCGGGCTGCGGTCCGCTGGGCGACGGACCGACGGTGCTCATCGCTCCAGCGTAGGCGCATCGTCCGTTACGGCCAACGCAATGGGACGCTCAGACCTAACGTTTCGCACGTCCCACCACTGGCGCCTCGAGCGACCACGGGAAGTCGATCCAGCGTTCCGTTTGCCGCCAGACATACTCACACCGGACGGTGGAGCGGGGTTTTTCGTAAATCACCGCGCAGCGCACCTCAGCGACGTGTTCGATACAAAACTGTTTGACCAGGTGCAGCGTCGCGCCAGTGTCGGCCACGTCGTCGGCGACGAGCACCCGGGCGCCGGAGATGTCCACCGGGTCGGGCACCGGCGGCAGCACCACTGGCATTTCCAGGCGCTCATCGACCCCGGTATAGAACTCGACGTTGATCACATGCAGGTTCTTCACGTCCAGCGCGTAGCCGAGGGCGCCGGCGACGAACAGCCCGCCTCGCGCGATCGAAAGGATGAGGTCCGGCCGGAAACCGTCGTCGGCGATCTGCTGGGCGAGGTCGCGGCTGGCCAACCCGAACATCGGCCAGGTCAGGGTTTCGCGGTCCGCCACGCGCACAGCCTGGCAGAGTGTGTGCGAGGTCGGCCACAGACCGGGGCGCCAGGCGCGCCGTCCTGAAATACACTCAGGCTGGAGGTGCCCGTGCCATTCCCGACGAACGACGCCCGCGACAAGCCGTGGCTGATGCGGACCTACGCCGGGCACTCCTCGCCGGCCGAGTCCAATGCCCTGTACCGCCGCAATCTCGGCAAAGGCCAGACGGGGCTCTCGGTCGCCTTCGACCTGCCCACCCAGACCGGTTACGACCCCGATGCCGAACTCGCGCGCGGAGAAGTCGGCAAGGTCGGGGTACCCGTCTCGCATATCGGTGACGTCCGGGCGCTGTTTGACGGCATCCCGATGGAGCAGATGAACACCTCGATGACGATCAACGCGCCAGCGATGTACCTGCTGGCGCTCTATCTCAGCGTTGCCGAGGAGCACCACGCCGACTTCGCGAAGCTGTCCGGCACGACCCAGAACGACATCATCAAGGAGTACCTCTCGCGGGGGACGTACGTGTTTCCGCCCGGCCCGTCGATGCGGCTGATCACCGACATGATCGCCTACACGGTGGCCAACGTGCCCCGCTGGAATCCGATCAACGTGTGCAGCTATCACCTGCAGGAGGCCGGTGCGACGCCCGTCCAAGAGGTCGCATTCGCGCTGTGCACGGCGATCGCGGTGCTCGACTCGGTGCGCGCGTCCGGTCAGGTGCCCGAGGACAAGTTCGGCGACGTCGTCGCCCGCATCTCGTTTTTCGTCAACGCTGGCGTCCGCTTCGTCGAGGAGATGTGCAAGCTGCGCGCGTTCGGGGCGCTGTGGGACGAGATCACCCTCGAGCGTTACGGAGTCTCGGACGCCAAGGATCGGCGCTTCCGCTACGGCGTACAGGTCAACTCGCTCGGACTGACCGAGGCGCAGCCGGAGAACAACGTCTACCGGATCCTGCTCGAGATGCTCGCCGTCACCCTGTCGCGGGACGCGCGGGCGCGTGCCGTCCAACTGCCGGCCTGGAACGAGGCGCTGGGCCTGCCGCGAGCCTGGGACCAGCAGTGGTCGCTGCGGATGCAGCAGGTGCTGGCCGACGAGTCCGACCTGCTCGAGTACGACGACCTGTTCGAAGGCTCGGCGGTAGTTGAGGCGAAGGTCGCGGCGATCAAGTACGGTGCCCGCGCCGAGATCGACCGAATCCTCGACATGGGGGGCGCGGTCGCGGCCGTGGAGACGGGCTATCTGAAATCCGCACTCGTGTCCTCGCTGGCGCTGCGGCTGCGCCGCATCGAGTCTGGCGAGGACGTCGTGGTCGGCGTCAATAAATACACCGAGACCGAGCCGAACCCGCTTGTGGGTGGCGCCGACGGAGGCATTCTCACCGTCGATCCAGCCGTCGAGGAGTCGGCGAAGGCTGCGATCCGCACCTGGCGGGCAGCGCGCGAGCCTGATCAGGTAGAGCAGGCGCTTGTCTCGCTGCGCGATGCCGCGAAAACTGACGAGAACCTGATGCCCGCGTCGTTGGCGTGCGCTAAGGCCGGCGTGACGATGGGCGAGTGGGCCGGCGTCCTGCGCGAGGTATTCGGTGAGTACCGACCGCCGACAGGCGTCGCCGGAGCAAGCGGCGGTGGCCACGAGGGGTCGCTGGGCGGCGTGCAGTCCCGGGTGCGCACGCTTGGGGCCGAACTCGGCCGACCGCTGAAATTCCTCGTTGGCAAGCCCGGCCTGGACGGGCATTCCAACGGCGCCGAGCAGATTGCCGTCCGCGCCCGCGACGCCGGTTTCGAGGTCGTCTACTCCGGAATCCGGCTCACCCCGGCCCAGATCGTGGCCGCAGCGATCGAGGAGGATGTCGACGTCGTAGGACTCTCAGTGCTTTCCGGCTCGCACCTGTCCGTCGTCCCCGACGTCGTCGCGGGCTTGCGTGCCGGCGGGCTCGAGGATGTCCCGGTCGTGGTCGGGGGCATCATCCCGCCGGCGGACGCGTCCTGGTTGCTGGCAAACGGCGTCGCACGGGTGTTTACGCCGAAGGATTTCGAGATCAGTGCGGTGCTCGCCCAGATCGTGGACGCGATCGAACAAGCCCGCATGTGACGCGGGTGTGGCGCTGCGCGGCGTCGCGCTGATATTCGTCCAATAACCGCGCGCACGTAGCAGCACAAACACCGCGCTCCCGCACGCTGGTCAGCTCTGTGTCCGGCCGCCAATCCGGTCGGCGACCGAAACGATCAGGGGTTGAAGTGATCCGGGTCGGGCCCGGTTCGCTCGTCCTTGTTCAGCTCGCCGACAGCCTCGACGTCGTCGGCGTCCAGCTCGAAGTCGAACACGTCGATGTTGTCGCGGATCCGCTGCGGGGTCACGGACTTGGGGATCACCACGTTGCCGATGTCGAGGTGCCAGCGAATCACAACCTGGGCTGGCGACTTGCCGTACTTGTCGGCCAGCGAGGTGATGACCGGGTCCTTCAGCAGGACGCCGCCCTGCGCGATTGGCGACCACGCCTCTGTCGCGATGGTGTGCTTATCGTTGAATTCACGCACCGGCTGCTGGGTCAGGTATGGGTGGCACTCAACTTGGTCGACAGCCGGCGTTACCCCGGTCTCGTCGATGATCCGCTCGAGATGCGCGGGCTGGAAGTTCGAGACGCCGATCGAGCGGATCACGCCGTCCTGCTGCAGCTTGACGAGCGCCTTCCAGGTGTCGACGTAGCGGTCCTTCGCCGGCAACGGCCAGTGGATCAGATAGAGATCGAGATAGTCCAGGCCCAGCTTCTTACGGCTCTGTTCGAACGCGGCCAGCGCTTCGTCGTAGCCGTGCGCGTTGTTGTTGAGCTTGGTGGTGACGAAGATGTCCTCACGGGGAAGCCCGGCATCGCGGATCGCCTGCGCCACACCCTCCTCGTTGCCGTACATTGCCGCGGTGTCGATGGAGCGGTAGCCGGCCTCGAAAGCGGCCGCGACCGCGTCGCGCGTCTCGTCCAACGGAATCTGGAAGACACCGAAGCCGAGTTGCGGCATCCGGGCACCGCTGTTGAGAGTGACAATTGACTGATCAGTCATGAATATCGACCTTCCTAGATAGCTGCTTCCCAGGCTAAGTACCCAGCTGTGAGGCGCGGCAACCGCGCGGCGGTAATCTGCGGTGCGTGCGCGTCGTCATAGCCCGGTGCAGCGTCGACTACGTCGGCCGGCTGACAGCGCACCTCCCGCTCGCCACCCGGCTGCTGCTGGTCAAGGCCGACGGCTCGGTGCTGGTGCACTCCGACGGCGGTTCCTACAAGCCGCTGAACTGGATGAGCCCGCCGTGTTCGTTGGTCGAGTCCGAGGGCGTCTGGACGGTCACCAACAAGGTGGGCGAGCAACTGCTGATCACGATCGAGTCGGTCCGGCACGACAGCGCGCACGATCTCGGCGTCGATCCGGGATTGGTGAAGGACGGCGTCGAGGCGCACCTGCAGAAGCTGCTGGCCGAGCAGATCGTGACGCTGGGCGACGGATTCCGGCTGGTGCGGCGCGAGTACCCGACCCCGATCGGACCGGTGGACCTGATGGCGCGCGACCCGAACGGGCTGGCCGTAGCGGTCGAGATCAAGCGCCGAGGTGAGATTGACGGAGTAGAACAACTTTCCAGATATTTGTCATTACTGAACCGCGATCCTTTGCTTGCGCCGGTCCAGGGAGTTTTCGCGGCCCAGGAGATCAAGCCGCAAGCTCGAACCCTCGCGGAGGATCGGGGCATCCGCTGCGTCGTCCTCGACTATGACGCGCTCCGTGGGATCGACGATGTGGAGAACCGCCTCTTCTAGATCATCAGCAGCGTCTGCCAATTCGTCACGACCTGCTTGGGAGCGGATCCCCGATGAACGTACCCCCAGCCTGGTCGTAGTCGGCTGCGGCCTGTTCGAGCGATCGTTCGGGCATGATCACGAGCGCGTCACCTCTCGACCTGCGGAGTCGGTCGCCGCGCCGGGATGATCCATCATCAGAGCCGGCCGGTATCCACAGCCACGAGGTGCTTATGGCGCATCCGCTGCGGGCGGCCTACGGTGGCCAGATGGCCAGCGATCCCGAGATCGAGCTCCGCGTGTCTCGGCTCGAGAACGACACCAACTCGATCTACGAGCGCATCAGTGACATCAGGTCAACCCAGCAGGAGCACTCTCGCCGCTTCGAGACCATGGACGGCCGCTTCGAGACCATCGACCGCCGGTTCGAGACCATCGACCGCCGCTTTGACGACATCGACGGCCGCTTTGACAACATCGACGGCCGCTTTGACAACATCGCGGCGACTTTGACAGAGGTTGTGCGGCGCCTTCCTGACTCGTCGTGACGAAGCTGCGAGGTCCGTAGCCATCGACGGCGTCGAACAGCTCACTCGCTATTTGGAACTGCTCAACCGCGATCCGCTGCTCGCTCCGGTGCGCGGCGTGTTCGCGGCGCGGGAGATCAAGCCGGAGGCTCGGGTGCTCGCCGAGGATCGCGGCATCACCTGCCTGATGCTTGACTACGACGCGTTGCGCGGCGTCGACGACCCGACACAACGGCTTTTCTGAACCTAGTCGAGTACGGTCGGCACGTATTCGCGCGCAATTGTCCAGGAGGACGGCCTGATGTCTCGTGAGTTCCAAAAAGTTGGCGTGATCGGGCTTGGCACGATGGGGGCCGGAATCGCCGAGGTCTTTGCTCGTAACGGCTTGGCCGTCATCGCCGTCGAGATGGACGATGCCAGCCTGAGCAGCGGCCGCGAGCATGTCGAGAGTTCAACCGCGCGTGCGGTGACCCGGGGCAAGCTCACTGAGGACTCGCACCGGGAACTTCTCGCGCGCATTTCCTACACCACTGACCTTTCCACGCTCGCCGATGCCGATCTCGTGATCGAGGCGGTGCCCGAACAACTCGACCTCAAGCGGACGATCTTCGGCAAGCTAGACGAGATCTGCAAGCCCGACGCGATCCTCGCCACCAACACCTCGTCGCTGTCGGTCACCGAGATTGCAGTCTCCACATCTCGCCCCGGAAAGGTCGTCGGGCTGCACTTCTTCAACCCGGCGCCGGTGATGAAGCTCGTCGAGGTCATCCGCAGCGTCGTCACCGAGCCGGACGTCGTCAGCGACGTCGAGGCGTTCGCGCAGAAACTCGGCAAGATCGATGTGACAGTGGGCGATCGCGCGGGCTTCATCGCCAATGCGCTGCTGTTCGGCTACCTCAATCATGCGGTCGCTCTATACGAGTCCCGCTACGCCAGCCGTGAGGACATCGACGCGGCGATGACGCTCGGCTGTGGGCTGCCGATGGGCCCGCTCGCGCTGTGCGACCTGATCGGCCTCGACACCGCCTACGAGATTCTCGACACGATGTATCGGCAGAGCCGTGATCGACTGCACGCACCGCAGCCGTTGTTCAGGCAAATGGTGACCGCCGGACTGTTGGGTCGTAAGAGCGGCCGCGGCTTCTACACCTACGATGCGCCGGGCTCGCCCAAGGTAGTCGCCGACGCGCAGACTCCTGGCGGCGGCGCCGAACTCGTCGGGCATCGCGACGTATCCCGGGTCGGAGTGGTGGGCTCGGGGACGATGGCCACCGGAATCGTCGAGGTCTTCGCCCGAGCCGGCTACGACGTCCTGTTCGTCGCGCGGAGCGCCGAGAAGGCGGCCAAGGTCCGCGCGGCTCTCGAGCGCTCTTTGGAGAAGGCGGTGCAGCGCGGCAAGCTGGCGGCCGACGCCCGCGACACGGCTCTGACGCGTATCACCGCGACGACGTCATTGGACGATCTCGCCGACGTGCATCTCGTCGTGGAGGCAGTGGTCGAAGACCTGGCGATCAAGCAGGCGTTGTTCTCCAATCTCGATGACATCTGCGCACCCGGAACTGTGCTGGCGACGACGACGTCGTCGCTGCCGGTGATCGATTGCGCGGCGGCGACAACGCGCGCGTCCGAGGTCATCGGGATGCATTTCTTCAACCCCGCCTCGATCATGAAGCTGGTCGAGGTCGTGTCGACGGTTGCTACCGCCGCCGACGTCGAAGCGACCACAGTCGATGTCGCCCGGCGAATCGGGAAGCATCCGGTCCGGTGCGCCGACCGGGCGGGCTTCATCGTGAACGCGCTGCTATTCCCCTATCTCAACGACGCCATCAAGATGGTGGAGGCGCATTACGCCAGCGCCGACGACATCGATTCGGCGATGAAGGTCGGGTGCGGTTATCCGATGGGCCCGTTCGAGTTGCTCGACGTCGTCGGAAACGACGTGTCCCTAGCGATCGAGCGGGTGCTTTATCTCGAATTTCGCGAGCCCGGATTCGCGCCGGCGCCGCTGCTGGAACACCTTGTGACGGCGGGACGGCTCGGTCGCAAGACCGGCAAGGGCTTTCGCGACTACACGTAATGGCGCGGCGTAACCGGCGCGCCGCTGAGCCGTCGGCGCCACCGGTGTTCGGCGGCCACGAGCGGCGCGAGTCGTGGGGCGAGGCGATCTTCGTCGTGCGCTCGATCAGCGGCGCGGCGGCGACGAAGCCCTACCGCTGTCCGGGGTGTGCGCAGGAGATCCGCGCAGGCGTAGCGCACGTTGTCGTGTGGCCTTCCGCGTCGACCGATGCCAGCGGGCGTCGGCATTGGCACACCTCGTGCTGGGCGGCACGCGCGCGTCGCGGACCCACCTCGTTCTAGTCGTGGTCAGGCAGGGCGCGCCCTACGGCATCAGGGGAGCACCGAAACCGCGTGCAGTGCCCACATCGTCAAACCTGACGCCAGGATGGCGTTACACGTCCAACGCTGCGACCTCGCGGGAAGTAGGTAGACGAGGATCGCAATGACTGCCAGTTCGGCCAGCAACGCCGTCAGATCCAGCCCGCCGACCGGTTCGACGCTGCTCGCCGACGGTGCGTCGGGAAAGATCGGAATCCCGTTGCCGTGGCCGCCGACCGCATGGGCGGCCTGAGACGCGATGGATCCGTGTCCGCCGCTCGAGTGGACAGGGGCGAAGGGAATGCCAGCGGTTCGGCTCCACACGTACACACCGACGAGAGCGACACTTGACCAGATCGCCGCAAGCAAGGCGACTGTCGTCGGGCGGCGAAAAAGCGCACCGGCGAGCACTCCTTGTCCGGCCGCGACGACGAGGAAAAATACGCCGGCGGCCCACCATTCGTGCAGGTGCTCGGAAACCACGCTCGCATGGATGCCGGCGGTCAACGCGAGCAGAAGTGCGGCGAGCCAAACTGCGCGCTGCCGCGCAACCTTGGCGCGGTCCATGAGGTGACGTGTATCGACAAGCGCGTGAGCCATCGCAACGGCCTACAGCGGACCTTCAGGCAACGGGGTGGGCGGCACGCTGAAGGGATCGTCGGCGGCTCCGGCCGGATCGAAGACCTCGAACTGGGTCATCATGTCGTGGTCCTCATGAACCGTGTTGTGGCAGTGCATCATGTACTTTCCGCGACCGTCGAATCGGATCAGCAGGCGGACCTTCTCGCCCTCGCCGACGTACACGACGTCCTTGGGCCCCACCTCGTAGGGGAAGGGCGCCCTGCCATTGCGGTCGAGCACCTTGAACTCTACGAGGTGCACGTGCACGGGGTGGAACCAGCCGCCGGAGCTGTTGGTGACTTCCCACAGTTCGACGTCGCCCCGGCGCGGATTTGCGGCGATGAACGTGAACCCGCTCTTGACGACGTCTTCCCACGTATGTCCGTTGATCGTGAATTGACCGCCAGATCGTTCGAAATTGAATTTACGGGTCTTCACGGCGTCGGTGGCTTGCAGCGCCATCGTCGGGTTGTTCGGGTTCAGCGAATCAGGAATCGAATTATCGGCCGAATCGAACGCGTCATCGGTCACGTCGAAGGCCATGATCTTGTCGATGTTGGGATAGACGATGTTGTTGTCCGGGCTGGTGTTTGCGAGCACGATGCGCTGCCCGGTCGGGTACTTGCTGAAGTCGATGATGACCTCGTAGCGCTCTGCCATCCCATGGCGCAGGCTGGTGACATTCACTGGGTGCGGCATCAGGCCGGCATCGGTGCCGATCACGGTGAAGACGCCGCCAGAGTCGAGATGCAGGTTGTAGGAGCGTGATACCGAAGCGTTCAGTATCCGGAACCGATACTTGCGCCGTGCGACCTTCATGACCGGCCACGGGCTGCCGTTGACCAGGATCACGTCACCGAAGATTCCCGAGCCGTCATGGGTGTCGATAAGCAGTGACCCATCCTGTTGGAACATGGCATCGCTGATGATGAGCGGCACGTCATAGTCGCCGTGCGGGATCGGCAACGACCGTTCCAGTGGATCGTAGAGGTGGTATTGCGCCGCGAGGCCCATGTACACGTTCTCGGCGGTGTGGAACACGCCGTGGTCGTGGTACCAGAGCGTCCGCGCCGCCTCGGTGCTCGGGTAGTGGTAGTCCTTGAACTGCCCCGGGTTGGTCACATCGCTGGCATATCCGTCGTACTCCGGGTCTGACGGCGAACCGTGCAGATGGACCGACGTCCACGGCGTGTACGCCAGCGTGGGATGCTTCGCCGGCAGGTTGTTGACCTGTCGGACGACGGTGGCCCGGCCCTGCGTGACGTGGATCGTCGGTCCGGGAAATGAGCCGACAGGCAGCGCCTGACCGGCTACCAACCTGCTGTAGCCGAACAGCGTCGTCTGCAAGCCCGGGATGATCTCGGCCTGGAACGCCTGCATGTAGAGCTTGTAGTAGTCGGTCGTTGCGTCTGATCGGAACGGACTCAGCACCGGCGGCACGACGAACGGGGTCGTGAACGGTCGGGGCAACCGACTGGCCGCAAGCCTCGGCGGTGTTGCCGTCTGAGCACCGACGGTTCGCTCCAAGGGCAGCACCAGTGCCGCCCCACCGAAGACGCCTACCTTAAGAACATTTCTTCGCGAGATTTCCACCGTCGCGCCCCCACGAGAGAAGAAAGTCGGAAGTTAGCGACAGGCCGTCAACGATCTGTCAAATCGAGCCCGCGGCGTCCATGCCTGGCGAGGCGGATCCGCCCAATGCCGCGGCTAGTGCGCCAGTCGTTGCTGGGGGTGGGCTTCCTCAACCTGCGCGTCGATCGACTCGGCGGCAGATCCGGAGGTGTCGAGGGCGTCGCCGAGGGCGCGGTGCAAGTCGCGAAGGTGCGCATGCGACTTGTCGCGCAGCGCCTGCACGCGGCGCATCTCGGCGAGTGCTTCCTCGATCATCCGGCTCGCCTCGGCTTTGGCGTCCGCGACGCGCTTCGTCACCTCGGCGTGGGCCGCAGCCTTGTCCTGGGCGATGATGGCGTACGCGTTCGAGCGACGCGCGCGCAACGTCACGTCGAAATCGTCGTCGGCCCTGGTGCGGACCTCGGCCGACGCCCGTTCCAGGCGCTCCCGTTCAGCCGCCGACTCGGCGTCCAGGCGGTCGCGTTCGGCGGCCGACGCCGCGTTCAATCGCTGCCGAGTGGCGCTCGCCTCGCTGGTCGCCTGCTCCAATTCCGCCCGGGCGCGGGCAGTCGCTTCGGCCAACTCCTTCGCACCTCGGTCCTGATGGGCGTCGATCTCGGCGATTCTGCGGCGATAGGTCTCGTCGGCCAGGGTGAGCTGTGCTGTCGCCTCGGCCTGGACGCGTTCGGCCGCGGCCAGTGCGGAAGCCTCGGTCCGCTTCGCCGCCTCAGCCACACCACGCCGAATCCGTTCGGCGTCGCCCTGCGCAGTGGCTCGAATCCGCGCGGCTTCAGCATTCGTCTCGGACAGTCGGCGGGCGACGTGTTCGTCGACGTTGTCAGCCGTGATGTTTTGTTGAGCCGTCTGCAGTTGACGGCGCAGCGATTCGATCTGCGCCTGTCCGCTGGCCAGTTGCGCGGCTAGATCAGCGCTACGCGCGGCGATCCGGTCACGTTCGGCATTCGTCGCGCGAAGGTCGGCTTCGAGCTGACCGACGTAGCTATCTACCTGCGCTCGGTCGTAGCCGCGCATCGCGGGGTCGAACGACGGAAGCGCCTCGGAGAGGATGGGCAGGGCGTCAGAGCCTTTGTCGAGCGCCATGAAGTCGATTTTCGCATTTAACGGCCGCAGACCCAACCTGTTGCGCGGGCGGACGAGCGCAGGTCTCTCGGAGCCGGCTGATTCGGTCGAGGGCGGCCCGATCGCCGGGTGTGCGGCTCAAACGCCACGCTGGGTGAGCAAGCGGCTCCGGTTACCTGTCGCGGAAGCGGTTGATCGCCTCGAGGTGCTCCGCGCGCAGCGCGTCGTCGCGTACGCCGAGGCCCTCCGCGGGTGCCAGGCAGAGCACGCCGACCTTTCCCTGGTGCAGGTTGCGGTGCACGTCGAACGCTGCCTGCCCTACGTCGTCGAGCGAGTAAACCTTCGACAGCGTCGGGTGGATCGCAGCCTTGGCGATGAGCCGGTTCGCCTCCCACGACTCACGGTAGTTCGCGAAGTGCGAGCCCACGATGCGCTTGAGCGTCATCCACAGATAGCGGTTGTCGTATTCGTGCATGTATCCGGTTGTCGACGCGCAGGTGACGATCGTGCCGCCGCGCTTGGTCACGTAGACCGAGGCACCGAAAGTGTCGCGTCCTGGATGCTCGAAGACGATGTCGGGGTCGTCGCCGCCGGTCAATTCGCGGATCTTGGCCCCGAATCGCTTCCACTCCGAGGATTGTTGAACGCCGTCGCGCCAGAACTGATAGCCCTCCGCGGACCGGTCGATGATCAGGTCGGCACCCATGGAACGGCAGATCGCCGCCTTCTCCGGCGACGACACCACGCAGATGGGGGTGGCGCCACCGTTCAGCGCATACTGCGTCGCGTACCCGCCCAAGCCACCGGACGCGCCCCAGACCAGCACTACGTCCCCCTGCTTCATGCTCGCACCGTGGTGCGAGACGAGTTGGCGGTAAGCGGTCGAATTGACCAGCCCGGGCGCCGCTGCCTCCTCCCACGTCAGGTGGGCAGGCTTGGGCATCAGCTGATTCGACTTCACCAGCGCGAGTTGAGCCAGGCCGCCGAAGTTGGTCTCGAAACCGCAGATGCGCTGCTGCGGATCCATCATTGAGTCGTCGTGACCCTGCGGATCCTCCATCTGTACCGACAAACAGTGCGCGACGACCTCGTCACCCGCTTTCCACCGGGTGACGCCCGGCCCGACGCGCAGCACGACTCCGGCGAGATCCGAGCCGACGACGTGGTAGGGCTGATCGTGTTTGGCTGCCAATGAGGACGAGCGTCCGTAACGCTTCAGGAACGTGAAGGTCGAGACCGGCTCGAAGATGGACGTCCAGACCGTGTTGTAGTTGATCGCGCTCGCCATGACGGCCACGACCGCTTCGCCGGCACCGAGTTCGGGCGTCGGGACGTCCTGCACGTGCAGGCTTTTGCGCGGATCCTTGTCCTTGCTGGGAATGCCCTCGAACATGGCGACCTCGTCGGCACGAACGACGGCGCCGCGGTACGTGTCGGGCACCGGCATGCCCGCGATCGCGTCCAACTCGTCGCCGAGAATCGCGTCGAGCACATCACGCAGTGCGTCCGAGCGTATGTCGTCCACGCGAGAGCCTCCGTCGTCGATCGTCCTCGTCGAGTCCCAGGTTACCGGGCAGTAGGTTATCCCGCAGGCTGCACGAGCTCGACCAGGATGCCCCCGGCGTCCTTCGGGTGCACGAAGTTCACCTGGCTGTCGGCAGTGCCGCGGCGTGGCTGGTCGTACAGCAGCCGCACGCCACGCTCGCGCAGTGTCGCCGACACCGATTCGATGTCTTCAACGGTATAGGCGATCTGCTGCAGACCGGGACCGCTGCGGTCGAGGAACTTCGCGATGGTGCTCGACGGCGAGAGGGGGGCCAGGAGTTGGATGCGGGTCGAGCCATCGCCGACGGCGAGCATTGCTTCGCGCACGCCTTGTTCCTCGTTCACCTCCTCGTGCACACTCACTATGCCGAAGGTGTCGCGATAAAACGCGATCGCCTCATCAAAATCGGGGACGGCGATTCCAACGTGGTCGATCTTGGAGAACAGTGATTGCGGGCTCATGCCCCATGGTCTCAACTGCAAGCGCTTAGGACGAGCGCAGGTGCAGTTTCACACAGTGCGCCGGCGACGGTCCGGTTAGAGTGAATGTCACGCAAAGACTCATCGAGGAGGAATTCGCCATGGCCGAATCGGTCATCCTGAACGGTGCGCGCACCCCGATGGGCCGACTACTGGGTTCACTCAAGGACTTCTCCGGGGCGGACCTCGGTGGCGTCGCGATCAAGGCAGCCTTGCAGCGAGCCGGCGTCGCACCTGAGCAGGTGCAGTACGTCATCATGGGCCAGGTGCTGCAGGCCGGCGCCGGCCAGATCCCCGCGCGCCAGGCCGCGCACAAGGCTGGCATCCCGCTCTCCGTGCCGGCGCTGACCATCAACAAGGTGTGCCTGTCAGGTTTGGACGCGATAGCGCTGGCGGATCAACTCATTCGCGCCGGCGAGTTCGACATCATCGTGGCCGGCGGCCAGGAATCGATGACGAACGCACCGCACCTACTGCCGAAATCGCGCGCCGGTTACAAGTACGGCGCCATTGAACTGCTTGATTCGATGGCCCTCGACGGTCTCACCGACCCTCTCGGGCACATCCCGATGGGTGAGGCGACGGACACCGTCAACAAGAAACTCGGCATTGGACGCGAGGAGCAAGACGCATTCGCTGCCCGCTCGCACCAGCGCGCCGCCGTGGCACAGAAGAACGGCGTGTTCGACGAAGAGATCGCGTCCGTACTGATCCCGCAGCGCAAGGGCGATCCGCTCGAATTCCGTGAGGACGAAGGCATTCGTGCTGACACCACCGCCGAGGGCCTGGCCAAGTTGCGTCCGGCATTCAGCAAAGATGGCACGATCACCGCCGGGACAGCGTCGCAGATCTCCGACGGTGCCGCGGCGGTTGTGGTGATGCGCCGAAGCCTCGCCGAGGAACTGGGCTTGTCGTGGATCGCCGAGATCGGCGCGCACGGCAACGTCGCCGGTCCCGATGACACCTCGTTGCAGTCCCAGCCGTCCAACGCGATCGAGGACGCGCTGCGCAAGGAGAAGTTGAGCATCGCGGACCTGGATCTCATCGAGATCAACGAGGCGTTCGCTGCGGTCGGCATTCAGTCGATGAAGAATCTCGGCGTCAGCGATGACATCGTCAACGTCAACGGCGGCGCGATCGCATTGGGCCACCCCATCGGCATGTCGGGCGCACGTCTCGCGCTCACGCTCGCGCTAGAGCTGCGCAGACGCGGCGGCGGCACGGGTGCCGCTGCGCTGTGCGGCGGTGGCGGGCAGGGTGACGCCCTGATCCTGCACGTCCCCGCAGCCGGCTGACCCGTGGCGGGAACGCGCCGCAGCCCTGATGTCACCGATCTGATCGATCGCACGCGCGTTGGCGACGCCCGGGCTACGGCCCGGCTGATCTCGCTGGTCGAGAACGACTCGCCGACGCTGCGCGAGGTGGCGGCCGCGTTGCGCCCCTTCGGGGGACGCGCCCAGTTCATCGGGTTGACCGGCGCGCCGGGCGTCGGCAAGTCGACGACGACGGCGGTGCTGGTGTCGCGGCTGCGCGCCGACGGCAACCGGGTCGGCGTGCTGGCGGTCGACCCGTCCTCTCCGTTCTCCGGGGGAGCGCTATTGGGGGATCGGGTGCGGATGCAGGAGCACGCGACCGACGAGGGCGTGTTCATCCGGTCGATGGCCTCGCGCGGGCAGCTCGGCGGCCTCTCCGCGGCGGTGCCGCAGGCACTTCGCGTGCTGGACGCCGCAGGCTATGACGTCGTGCTCGTCGAGACCGTCGGTGTCGGCCAGGCCGAGGTAGAGATCGCTTCCTTGGCCGACACGACGCTGCTCGTCCTCGCACCGGGTATGGGCGACGGCATCCAGGCGGCAAAGGCAGGGATCATCGAGGTCGCGGACATCTTCGTCGTGAACAAGGCCGATCGCGACGGGGCCGACCAAGTAGCGAGGGACCTGCGCTACATGCAGTCACTCGGTGGGCGCCATAGCGACGCCGGCGCGTGGCGCCCACCGATCGTCAAGACCGTGGCGGCGCGGGGCGAGGGTATCGACGACCTCGTCGCCGCCATCGCAAAGCATCGCTGCTGGATGACGGCAGACGGCGAGCTGGATCGGCGGCGCCGGGCCCGCGCGGCGACGGAGATCGAGGCCATCGCCGTCAGCGCTGTTCGGCAGCGCTTCACGCAGGTACACGGCTCGGCCGCGTTGGACGCGGCGGCAGCGCGGGTGGTCGCGGGCGAGACCGATCCCTACGCAGCGGCGGCGCAGCTCATAGACTCGCTGCGGACGGATCGGGCAGGGACTCGATGAATTCGATCGTGTAGCGCGCCGTCAGTTCGGCGTGCTCGAACTGTGGGACGTGCCCGCAGTCGTCCAGGACGATGCTGCGGCCACTGGGCAGCGCCGCACGCACGAAGCGGTCGAACGCGGCGGGGACGAGCACATCGCGGTCGCCCCACAGGAACAGGGCCGGTGGCTGCAGGGTGGGCAGGCGGTCCCAGAACCCGTCCCCACCGAAGGGCTCGTCCAGGTAGATGTGTCTCATCGCGCTGAAGGTCGCCAACCGGTTGCGTCGCACGGCAAGCACGCGCAAGAACTCGTCCACAGCTGAGTCGTACCAGGCCTCGGGCAGGCGCGACGGATCGGCGAACAGGCTCTGCAGGCCGCGGGTCACCACTCGGCGCGGCACCCGGAACGGCACAGCCGCGACCTCGTCGCGCACCAGTCGCACGAACGGCACGAACTGGCGCAGCCTGCGAAAGGCGACCGCTGGGCACAGCAGCACCAGCCCACGCACCAGTTCCGGGTGGTCCAGGCCGGTCTGCAGCGCGGTGCGTCCCCCGAGGCTGTTGCCGACGAAGACCACCTGACCGTCGCAGGTTTCCCGGACGAACGCGGCAAGCCACTCGCCGAGGTAGGCGGCGGCGTGTCGCGCCCCAGTGGCCTGCGTGCCGCCGTGCCCGGGCAGATCCGGAGCGAGGACACGGAACTGGCGTGACAGGGCCGGGATCAGCGGCAGCATCGAGGCGTTGGTCGCGCCCAAGCCGTGCACGAGCACGACCGGCGGCGCGTCGGCCGGACCCGATTCGAGGTAGAACGTCTCGATACCGCCGGCTTGGACCGCGCGCGTCGTCGTGCGGGTGACGTCCTCGACGTTTCCCGGGAACAGGCCGTCGAGTTGCAAGGCGAGCGCGAGGTTGCCGCGCACGGTGAGGTCGCCGTCGAGAAAGGCGCGCACGCCGCCGCGCGTGCCTGCCACGACCTCGTCCAATATCCGCAGGGGCGCCCGCACGGTGGTCGTCGGTTGCGGGGGGCCGCCATGGCTGGCCACCGCGCGACCGCGATCGACTTCGACCGTCCACTTTGCCAGGCCGCCGGCCGTAAGCAGGATCGTGGCCGTGGTGTCGGCGAGCAGCGGCGAGTAGAGGCCGTTCAGCCTGGTACGCAGCAGTGGCAGAAGATCGCTGTCCACGGCTCAGGCCTCCTCGGCGAATGTGGTTCGGCCCGTTCAAGGCTACTGATGCGTAACATCTGCCGGCTCTGAACTTGGTCGGGGCGGGTTTTGTCAGCTGCTCGAGCCGGCGGCGGACTCTTCGACCTCGAGCAGCGACACCTCGTGCAACTGCTCCTCGTAGGCCTTCGCGCCGCCGCGGATGCCGAACAGCCGCTTGGTGAGCAGCAGGTACACCACGGCCCCGGCATTGATCAGGAGCACCACGATCTTTAGCCAGGTCGCCTTGGTGGCCACCTCGTAGATTTCCAGCGGGATGAACAGGGTCGTACCTACCGCGGCAACGTACTCGCCCCATCGCTTCAACGACCAGAGCCCGATTCCTTCGGCGATCTGCAGCAATCCGTACAGCAGCAGCGCGAGCGCGATGAGGTTGAGCGTCGAGGACTTTGCGTGCAGCACCTTCTGGATCGACTCGATGGTGGTGGAATCCGACACCCGGAAGTGGATCTGGTCGAAGAAGGGTTTGAGCGACCGAAGATCCCGGTTGAAAAGATCTTGCAGGCTGACCTTGGTGCTCTTGAGGTTGAATACCGCCAGCGCGAGCAGGCACAGGATCGCCCCGCGTACCCACCGTTCGATCGCGAGGGCCCGCAGGATGAAGGCCGCGCGCAGCGCTTTGCCGCGCAGCAGCACCGGCGCGTCGTCGGCCGGTCCGGTTCCGTGCGGCGCGCCCAGCACGTAGCTGCCGCAGCGCAGGCAGCGCCACGCGTCGCCGAGCGGGGTCTCGGCCCTAAGTTTGGTCTGGTACTCAGGCTCGTCCGGTGCGTACGTCACGTGCCCCTTGCGCGCGCACGTGCGAAGGTTCCAGTCCATCACCGGACAGCTTATTGCCCCGCCATCTGGCGCAACTGTCGATCGGCGCCGATGCTGTTCGTCGGGTATCGGAGACGGCTCGACCCGCGGGCCACAAATGTGAGGATGACGACATGGCCAAATACATCGTGCTCATCTACGAGACCGAGACACCCGACGGTGCGCCGGACCCTGCGCTCGCCGCCGAGTACGCAAAGCACTGGAGTTTCATGGACGAGCACAAGGACGCGGTTCTCGCCGGCGACGCGCTCCAGGCGACCAGCACCGCGACGTGCTTGCGCTCAGACGGTGGCACGGTCACCGTCACCGACGGACCGTTCGTGGAGACCAAGGAGGCGCTCGGCGGTTTCTACGTGCTCGAAGCGCCCGATCTGGACGCCGCGATCGAGCTGGCCAAAGAGATCCCGGCGCCCCGCGGCGGAGTCGAGATCCGACCGATCGCGGTGTTCGACGCCTGATTACCGATGCGGACGCGGTCGCTGCCGCTGTTGCCGACGCGCACCGTCGCGAGTGGGGCTTCGTCCTCGCGGCGACCGTGCGCGTCACCCGCGACATCGATCTCGCGGAGGAGTGCGTGCAGGACGCGTACGCGCGCGCCCTCGTCGCCTGGGCTCACGCCGGGGTGCCGGCCAGGCCCGCGGCCTGGCTCACGACCACCGCCCGGCGCCGTGCGCTCGACGTGCTGCGCCGCGATCAGACGCTGCGCCGAATGCTGCCCGAACTGGTCATGGACGAGGCCGCGCACGACGCGACGCCGCTCGGCACTATCCCCGATGACCGACTGCGCCTGATCTGCACCTGCTGCCACCCGGCGCTGGCGCTCGAGGCGCAGGTGGCGCTGACGCTGCGCCTGCTGTGCGGGCTGTCGACGGCCGAAGTGGCCCGCGCGTTCCTGGTCTCTGAGACGACGATGGCAGCGCGTATCACCCGCGCGAAAAAGAAGATCGCGACCGCGCGCATCCCGTACCGGGTGCCGGACGCCGATCAGCTGCCTGAGCGTATGGACGGAGTGCTCGTCGTCGTCCATCTGCTGTTCACGACCGGGCACACCGCTCCGTCCGGACCCGATCTGGTGCGCCGCGACCTGGTCGAACGCGCGCTACAACTCGCCCGCACGCTGCGCGTGTTGGTCCCGTCGTCGGCCGACGTGACCGGCCTTCTGGCGCTCATGTTGCTGTCGGACGCGCGGCGCGACACCCGGGTGGACGCCGCCGGTGAGCTCACCCTGCTCGCCGAGCAAGACCGCAGCCGCTGGCACCGCGCCGAGATCGCCGAGGGGGTCGCTCTCGTACGCGCGGCGGTGCGGGCGCGTCCGCCCAGCCGTTATGCGCTGCAGGCTGCGATTGCTGCCGTGCATGCCGAGGCAGTCAGTTGGGCGGCGACGGACTGGGACGAGATCGTCGCCCTTTACGGCGTGCTCGCTCGGATCTGGCCCTCGCCGGTTGTGGCGCTCAACCGGGCTGTCGCGGTCGGGTTCGCTCGCGGACCGGCCGCCGGATTGGACGAATTGGAAGCGCTGGGCAGCGAGCCGCAGCTCGCCGGGTACGCCTACCTCGCCTCAGCCCGAGCGCAGTTCCTGCACCAGTTGGGCCGCGACCGGGAGGCATGCGACGCCTACGGGGAGGCACTGCTGTGTAGCGAGAACGCGGTGGAGCGCGCGTTTCTCACCCGCCGGATCAGGGAGCTGTCCGAGTCAGCGGGCGGTCGCAGCGAAGGGTCAAGTCGAGGTTGAGCTTATTTGCTCCTGCAACGACTCTCGCCTACGGTGTCCCGTAACCCGTTCGTTACCTGTGCTGCCCCGAGACCCCCGCCCCGAGAGGCTCCTCAATGTTCATCCTGTCGTTGCGCCGCGATCAGCAGCGCCCCGCCCACAAGCGTCGCCCTGCCCGCGCGGCCGGCGCCGCGCTCGCCATCCTCGCTGTGTCGGCGGCAGCGCTGGTCGCTGCACCCGCTGCGCGTGCCGACGCGGGCGCGGTGTGGAATCGGGTCGCGGCGTGCGAGAGCGGTGGTCGCTGGAACATCAACACCGGCAACGGCTACTACGGCGGGCTGCAGTTCTCCTCGTCCACGTGGGGGGGCTACGGCGGTGGGCGCTACGCCTCGCGCGCCGACCTCGCCACCCGAGACGAGCAGATCGCCGTCGCGCAGCGCGTGCTGTACCGGCAGGGGCCGGGTGCGTGGCCGGTCTGCAGCATCCGCGCCGGCCTGACCAAGAGCAACGGGGGCGCGACTTCTGCCCCGCTGGGGACGATCAATCTGGCGGCGCACAACCCGCTGCACGCGATGATCGTGCACGGCTGGGCGCACTCGGTGCATGCCTATGGCTGGGCGTTCGACCCCGACTTCCGCGCCACCTCGATGATCTACACCGCGCGCCCGGACGGTTGGTGGCTCATGCGCACGCGCACCAACCTCTGGTCGCAGCGGGTGAACGCCATCTTCCACATCAGCGGGCGGCACTGGTTCAGCTTCTGGGTCAAGATGCGGCCCGGCACACACACCGTGTGCGTGACTTACTGGAACGGCGGGCTTGGCAACGCCAGTCCGACCGACTGCAGGAGCGCAGTCGTCGGCTAGCGAGAGCTCTCAGCGGAAGGCGTCCAGCCCGGTCAGCTGTGATCCGAGCACCAGCGTGTGCACTTCGTGGGTGCCCTCGTAGGTGTAGACGGTCTCCAGGTTCACCGCATGGCGCAGCACCGGGTACTCGGTGGTGATCCCGCTGCCGCCGAGTATCGAGCGCGCCTCGCGGCAGATGCCCAGGGCGGCCGACACGTTCGCGAACTTGCCGAAGCTGATCTGGTGCCCCTTGATCCGGCCCGCGTCCTTCAACTCACCCAGTCGCTGCGCAGTGAGCTGGGCCTGCTGCAACGCGACCGCCATCTCGGCGAACTTGCGCTGGGTGAGTTGGAAGCCCGCGATCGGACGGTCGAACTGGGTGCGGCTACCGGCATAGTCCAGCGTCGCGGCGAGCGCGTCGCGGGCCGCACCGGTGACCCCCCAGATGATCCCGAAACGTGCCTCGGTCAGGCAGCCGAGCGGCCCGCGCAGGCCGCGCGCGCCGGGAAGTTCGGCGGACGCCGGCACCCGCACCTCGTCCAGGATCAGCTCGCTGGTGATCGAGGCGCGCAGCGAGATCTTGTGGTGCACGTCCTGCGCGGTGAAGCCCGGCATGCCTTTCTCGACAAGGAACCCGCGGATGCCCTCCTCGGTTCGCGCCCACACGACGGCAACGTCGGAGATGGAGCCGTTAGTGATCCACATCTTGTTTCCGGAGAGCAACCAGTCCGCACCGTCGCGCACCGCGCGGGTACGCATCGAGCCGGGATCAGAACCGGAGTCGGGCTCGGTCAGGCCGAAGCATCCGATCGCCTCGCCGGCGGCCATCTGCGGCAGCCACCGCTCCTTCTGCTCCTCGCTGCCGTAGGCGTGAATCGCGAACATCGCGAGTGAGCCCTGCACGCTGACGAGCGAGCGCAGCCCGGAGTCGACGGCCTCGACCTCGGCGCACACCAGTCCGTACTGCGAGGCAGTTGCGCCCTGGCAGCCATACCCCTTCAGGTGCATGCCCAGCACCCCGAGCTTGCCGAATTCGAGGGCGAGATCGCGCGCGGGCAGGGTGCCCGCCTCGAACCAGTCGCGGATGTGCGGGCGCAGCCGGTCGTCGGAGAATTTGCGGACGGTGTCGCGCAGCAGACGGTCCTCTTCACCGAGTTCGTCGTCGAGATCGAGCAGGTCTAACCGGTCGAGTGCGTCGCTCATGTGCGGCACGTTACTCACCGATTCTGTCGACGGTGCACGCACGCAGTCGGTACCCGGGTGATTACCCTGCCTGCATGGTGCAGCCGCCGCTCGCGTTCGATCCGATCGACCGCGCCGGTGAGCTGTGGCAGCGCACGTGGCCCGGCCAGGATCCCGCGGTCTACGCCTCGATGCGCGCGGTGACTTCGATCATGCGGGCGCACCAGATCCTGCTCGCCGAACTCGACGCGATGCTTCGGCCATTCGGCATTACCTTCAGCCGGTACGAGGCGCTGGTGTTGCTCATGCATTCGCGCGAAGGTGCGCTGCCGCTGTCGAAGATCGGCGAACGGTTGCAGGTACATGCCACGTCGGTGACGAACGTGATTCATCGCCTCGAAGGTGGCGGGCTGGTGCGGCGCGAGCCCAACCCTCGCGACGGGCGGGGCACCCTGGCAGCGATCACGCCCGCGGGGCGCGATGTCGCGGAGCGGGCCACTGCCTTGTTCAACTCCGCGCGCTTCGGTTTGACCGCTCTGGACGACGGCCAACTCGGCGAGATCTTCACGATCCTGCGCACGCTGCGCGCACAGGCCGGCGACTTCGTTTAATCCTGGGCCGGTGCGTAACCCCTCCCGGGTCGCGTCGTTGTACATCACGAACAAGGGTTGTGTCCGGAGGGGACAACAGGGAGAGCTTCCCGTCAGGGAAGCTCTCCCTGTCGTATTGGGGCTGTTTCAGGAGTTTGATACGGGACGGGCGACGATGAACGACTGCGCACCGAGCACCCGCCAGGCCAACGGCACCTTCAGGTAGAGGCGTACGAGTGCCGGTCCGCTGGGGAGCCGGCTCTTCGTGCTGTAGGGCAGGAACCGCGGGATCGAGTGGACGACCTCGTATCCGCAGCCGATCAAGGCCTCGGTGAGCGCGCGGTCGTCGACTGGCGTGATGTGGTCGAAGAACTGCCAGTAGTCCTTGGCACAGAAGCGCACATTGGGCTGCAAGATCAGCAGCTGTCCGTCCGCGCGCAGGACCCGATGCGTTTCCAGCAGCGTCGACAGGATGGTCTCGCGCGGGATGTGTTCGAAGAAGTTACTGACGAATACGCGGTCGATGCTTGCGGTCGCCACGTCGGCCATGTCGTCGGACGGACAAATCACCGTCTCCACACCCACCCCGGCGTGCTTGCCGACGTCCGGATTCAGATCAACGGCGATCCGGCGGCCGGCTTTGATGTTGTTGACGAATTCGCAGTGACCGGCGGCGAGGTCGAGCACCGTCGAGTGTGTCGGCACCCACTTCTGGAAGAAGTCGTGGCACAGAACCTGCCACAGGTCCGCACGCTGCTCACCTTCACCCCCGAAGCGCGAGCGGTATAGCTCCTGCAGGCGTGCTGATTCCAGTTGCATCGGGCCGTCTCCTTCTAGCACGGTCGGCGATCGCAGCCGCTCGGTCAAGCTGTGCACCATTTGTAGCGCACGCGCTCACGTGCGGCTCGCGAGCGACGCGCTCAGCCGGGCTTGGACGATTACGTTGTAGTCGTAGTCGACTCCGTTGAGCTCCGCGCAGGTGATGATGACCACGCGTTGCTTGGCGGCCTCGTTCATCAGCGGCGCGACGGACGCGGCTTGGGACTTCGCCACACCGTAGGCGCTGTCGACCGTGTAACGCAGCAACCCGGACGGCGTTCGCAACGAGATCACGTAGCCGTCGAGCGCGTGCGCGGGGTAGGTCGCCACCCCGCTGACGTACACCGGCCGGGCGTGCAGGATCTCGCGGGTGGCGGGCGCGGAGGCCTTGTTCAGCACTTCCAGGGAGTCCTGCGCCCAGGCGTGCCCGAGGATGTAGGTCGTCGCGGACCGGCTGCCGGGGGGCACGCCGAAGCCGTGCTGCACCCAACAGACGGTGTGATGCTGCTCACCGGGCGGGTCGAGCGGGCGGACGTTGTCCATGCCGCAGACGTGCGCCTTGATCGTGAACTTCGGTCCGGCGATCGCGAACGACGTCGGTGCGGCGGCGGCAACGAACTCGTGTGGAATCCGGGGCCTCGCGCGCGAGCGCGTAGGGGTCGGCGTCGGCGTCCGGGCAGGCAAGGTGGCCGGCGTGGGCAGCGGGACTCGGGCGCGGGCGGTGGGCGCCGCCGAGGGGCGTCCGCGGTTCGCCCAGAGCGCTGCTGTGGTGGCTACGGCGATGACGAGCAGTGCGACAACGACCAGCACGACGCGCTGGCGAGATGTGTCGCTGTCAGCCGGTTTGCTCACCCCTACAGAGTAGAGGGGTGCTGGATCACACAGTGGCACTTACTAGGACGTCCAAGTAAATTGACGGTATGGACGCCGAGCAGATTGCCGAAGGACGCGAGCGCTGGCAGGCGAACTATGCCGCCGCGCGCACGACAGAGCGCGACTACACCACCCTGTCCGGGACCGAGGTCGAGCCGGTCTACGGACCGAGCGGAGCTGACGAGCGGATGGAGCGCATCGGGTGGCCGGGCGAATATCCGTTCACCCGGGGCATCCATCCGTCCGGCTACCGCGGCAAGCCATGGACGATCCGCCAGTTCGCAGGCTTCGGCACCGCGAAGCAAACCAACGAGCGCTACAAGATGATCCTCGGCGAAGGCGGCGGCGGGTTGTCAGTGGCCTTCGACATGCCCACCCTGATGGGACGCGACTCCGATGACGAACGCGCGCTCGGCGAGGTGGGACACTGCGGCGTCGCGATCGACTCGGCCGCCGACATGGACATCCTCTTCGACGGAATCGATCTGGCGGCGACCACGACCTCGATGACGATCAGCGGACCAGCCGTGCCGGTGTTCTGCATGTACGTCGTCGCGGCCGAGCGGCAGGGCGCCGACACGTCCAAGCTGAACGGCACGCTGCAGACCGACATTTTCAAGGAGTACATCGCGCAGAAGGAGTGGATTTATCCGCCGGAGCCGCATCTGAAGCTGATCGGCGATCTGATGGAGTACGTCGATGCCGAGATCCCCGCGTACAAACCGGTGTCGGTGTCGGGCTATCACATCCGCGAGGCCGGTGCGACAGCCGTGCAGGAACTCGCCTTCACCCTTGCCGACGGTTTCGGATACGTCGAACTCGGCAAGTCCCGTGGCCTGGACGTCGATCGGTTCGCGCCGGGGTTGTCGTTCTTCTTCGACGCGCACATCGATTTCTTCGAAGAGATCGCGAAGCTGCGCGCCGCGCGGCGCATCTGGGCGCGCTGGATGCGCGACGTCTACGGCGCCACGACCGAGCGCGCGCAGTGGCTGCGGTTCCACACCCAGACAGCGGGCGTTTCGCTGACCGCGCAGCAGCCGGAGAACAACATCGTCCGCACCGCGGTCGAGGCGATGGCGGCGGTGCTCGCAGGCACGAATTCGCTGCACACCAACGCCCTCGACGAGGTGTTGGCGTTGCCGTCGCAGAAGGCGGCGCAGATCGCGCTACGCACCCAGCAGGTGATCGCCGAAGAAACCGGCGTGCTCAACGTCGTCGACCCGCTCGGCGGATCGTGGTACGTCGAGGCCCTGACCGACCGGATGGAGGTCGAGGCGGAGAAGATCTTCGAGCGGATAAAGGAGCTCGGCGGCGACGCCACGATCACCGCCGGACTGCTGCGTGGCATCGAGGACGGCTGGTTCATCGGCGAGATCGCCGATTCCTCCTTCACCTACCAGGTGGCTATGGAAAAGGGCGATAAAAGGATCGTCGGCGTGAACACGTTGACCGGCGACGTCGGCGAACCGCTGGAGATCGCCCGTGTTTCGCACGAAGTGGAACTCGAGCAGCGCGCAGTCGTCGCCGCGCGCCGCGCGGCGCGTGATCAGCGCGCCGTCGACGACGCGATCGCGCGAATGCTCACCGCCGCCGCGGCCGGTGAGAACACGCTGCCGGCAATGCTCGACGCTGCGCGCGCCGAGGCAACGCTTGGCGAGATTTGCAATGCATTCCGTCCGGTCTGGGGGGAGTACCGTGAGCCGGCTCGCTTCTAGCCCTCGCCATCCGAGCGGGAGCGGTGCAGTGTGAAGCGCTCGAACACTGAAAGCTCGCCGAACGGCTTGTTCACGTTGTAGTACGTGACATGCAGGGAAGTCCGTCCGCCCGGGCCCTGGCCCGGGTCGACGGTGAAAGCGGCGAAGCCGTAAGGATGTTCGCTGTCGCGGACCGCGCTCCACACTGCCTGCTCCTTCTCATAGGTCGGGGTGCGCTTGCCATTAGCAAGCGCAACTGGCGTCCACCTGAATAGCCGTGGACATACACATCACCGCCGTCCTGGAGACAAAGGTCGTCGTTCTGCAGGACGATGAAGCGTACCGAGCCGACCGTGAACGCATACCACAGATCGGCCAGTTCGCCGTTCTCCGCAGAGGGTAGCCGGAAATAGGTCTGGTAGGCGCCGAAGCCGATCGGGCCGTTGCCCCGCTCGATCTCGTGGTTGCCGGCGGCCGGCATCCACGGCCGGAAGCGCGCCGAACGAGTGTTGTTGGTGAAGAAGTTGTTCCAGGTGCGCACGCGGTCGACGTCGAGGTTGGCGTAGCAGAGGTCACCGTTGAGCAGGTGAAACAGCGGGCCGATCTGCTCGATCCCGGTGACGGTGTCCTTCGATGCCGGGGCGGAGTTGGCGTCCAAGCCGACCGTGCCGTCGGGAGCCCAGCTGAGCTCGGGTGTCGCCTGGTCGCCGAAGCTGGTGAAGGTGAACGGTGCGCGTCCGGTCGGCGCGGTGCGGAACGTCCCGGCATCGGGCGCCGCGCCGTCGTGCTGGGCTGCATACAGGTAGCTGGTGTCGGGCCGCAGCCGCTGCAGTGTCGCGTGGTGGACGTACACGCTGCGCCCTGAGGTCCCGTCGACGTAGACGACCGATTCCGCGTCGACGCGATCGCCGAGCCCACCCGCCAGCGTCCCGAAGCTGACCAGTGGATGATCCACCGGCCGGCCGGTGATCCAGGAAACGACCATCTGCCGGGCGGGATTGCGGCCGAAGCTCAGGTGCAGACCCTGCACGGGCGTGCTGCTCGCGCCCTGGCTGCGCAGACCGACGGTCGCGGCCGCCGCCGTGGTGCCGAGCAAGGGGGTCGCAGCCGCGCCGGCTCCGGCAGCGCCCAACAGCGCGAGTGCATGGCGGCGGGAAAGATGGGTCGATTCGCTCATGAATGAGCACGCTAGGCAAGCCATACGGCGCCTGGATGAACGGCACCTTGCCGCGCAGCGGTTGGCAGCCGAAGCCGACGTAGCACGGGTGCAGCTCGGTCGCTACAAGCGCCGCGGCGGCCCGTCTGCAAAACTGGATGCCATGCGCCCCGGTAGACCCAATCCCAGCCCCACCGCCCAGCCGAGCCCCGCGGTGGTCGCGGCCATGAGCGGCGCGGTCGACCTTGCCGCGCTCAAGGCCCGTTCCGATGCCCAGGCCCGCGCGGCCGACGCACCGCCGCCCCCCGCCGGGCAGTTCATCATCGACGTCACCGAAGCGACGTTCCAGACCGAGGTGCTCGACCGCTCCTTCCAGGTACCCGTGCTCCTCGATCTTTGGGCGGACTGGTGTGAGCCGTGCAAGACGCTGTCCCCGGTGCTGGAGAAGCTGGCGAACGAAGGCAACGGTTCGTGGGTCCTCGCCAAGATCGATGTGGACGCGAACCCGCGAATTTCGCAGGCGCTGCAGGTGCAAGGCATCCCCTCCGTCTTCGCCGTGCTCGGCGGCCAGCTCGTGCCGGGGTTTCAGGGTGCGATCGCCGAGGATCAGATCCGCGAGTTCCTCGCCGCGATGCTGAAGGCGGCCAGCGAGTCCGGCCTCTCCGGCACCTCGGAAGGTCCGCCCGGCCCTGACGGCGAGCCCGTCGGGCCGGGCGAGCTTGAACTGTCGGAGGACCCGCGCTTCGATGCTGCCGAAGCCGCGCTAGCCGACGGCGACCTCGAAGCAGCACGGCAAGGCTTCAAGGCGATCCTGGACGCTGAGCCGGGGAACGACTCCGCCGCCCTGGCGCTGCGCCAGGTCGACTTGCTGGCGCGCGTGCACGTCGCGGATCCGGACGCGATCGCTCGAGCTGACGCGGCACCCGATGACCTTGCTGCCCAGTTCGAGGCCGCTGACATGGCCCTCGTCGCCGACGACGCCCCGGCTGCGTTGCGGCGCTTGCTGGACGCGCTCGTACGCACGAGTGGCGAGGAGCGCGATGCTGTGCGGCAACGGCTGGTCGAGTTCTTCGACCTGCTGGGCCCGGACGACGAGCGGGTCGGCCCGGCCCGGCGAGAAATGGCGCGGGCGCTGTTCTGAGCCCATGGCTACGCAGCCCGTAACGATACAGCCCGTGACGATACAGCCCGTGACGACGCAGCCGGTGACGACGCAGCCCGTAACGACGCAGCCCGTGACGACGGCGCACGGCACGCACGATTATGCAGACGATCCGCGCAACGCCGACGTCCTGATCTACGTGAACGGTGCGTTGCGGCCGCGGAATCAGGCGACCGTGTCGGTGTTCGATGCCGGGTTCGTGCTCGGTGACGGAGTCTGGGAGGGGCTGCGCGTCAGCGGCGGTCATCCGGCGTTTCTCGACCAGCACCTGGACCGGCTCTACGAGGGTGCGTCGGCGATCATGCTTGACATCGGTCTCTCGCGCGCCGCGCTGAGCGCGGCGATCTATCGGACACTCGCCGCCAACGCGATGACCGACGGCGTGCACGTGCGGCTGATGGTGACGCGTGGCCCGAAGTCGACCCCGTACCAGGATCCGCGCCTGGCCGCCGGGCCGGCGACGATCGTCATCATCTGCGAATACAAGGATCCGCTACCGGCAACGGTCGAACGGGGACTGTCGCTGTTCACGGTGCACGTCCGTCGGGCTGCACCGGACACCCTTGATCCCAAGCTCAACGCGCACAGCAAGCTCAACGACATCACCGCCTGCATCCAGGCGTACACCGCCGGCGCGGACGAGGCGCTGATGCTCGATCCGCAGGGGTTCGTCGCCACGTGCAATTCGACGCACTTCTTCATCGTTCGCGGCGGCGAGGTCTGGACGTCCACGGGTATGTACTGCCTCGGCGGCATCACCCGCTCGAACGTGCTGCGGATCTGCGCCGACGCAGGGATCGTCACCCGCGAGAAGAGCTTCAGCCTCACCGACGTGTACGGCGCGCAGGAAGCATTCGTGACCGGCACGTTTGCCGGCGTCGTGCCGGTGCACACGATCGACGGCCGGCGCATCGGCGCAGGTACGCGAGGCCCGCTGGTCGAGCAGTTGCAGCGCCTGTACAC
The DNA here is from genome assembly GCA_038212215.1 of Mycobacteriales bacterium. Taxonomy (GTDB): domain Bacteria; phylum Actinomycetota; class Actinomycetes; order Mycobacteriales; family Jatrophihabitantaceae; genus JALZAI01. The sequence goes on along the minus strand of JBBQUT010000011.1, from coordinate 32,121 downwards.
CGAACTGGTCGGCGCCGACGTCGCGGCGCACGCTGCGCCTTCTCCGTGAGCGTCCGGTTGGCGATGTGGTCCGGCCCGCGCAACATCTCCACCGCGCTGATGAGGTCGTGGGAGAACCGGCCGGACTGCGCCGTCGCCGATGAGCCGCTGTACGCCTACTACCTGCAGCAGACCCGACTCGACCACCCCGGGCGTGACGAGGTGATCGCCGCGGGGGAGACCGACTGGCGTGCCGTGGTCGCCACTCTCACCGGTCCGTGGCCGGACGGTCCGGCGGTCCACTACCAGAAACACATGACGCACCACCTGATCCCGCAACTACGCCGCGAGTGGATCACTTCGCTGCGCAACGTGCTGCTGATCCGGGATCCGGCTGAAGTGGTGGCGTCCTACGTGCGTTCGCGAGCGAGCGTCGTCGCTGCTGACATCGGGCTGGTGCAGCAGAGCGAGCTGTACGACCAGTTCGGCGGCGGGCTGCCGGTGATCGACGCGGCGGACTTCCTGCGCGATCCCGCGGCGTACCTGCGCTGGTTGTGCGGCTACGCCGGGGTTGCGTTCGACGAGGCGATGCTGCGCTGGCCGCCGGGGCCGCGGGAATCCGACGGCGTCTGGGCGAAGTACTGGTATGACTCGGTGCGCGCCTCGACCGGCTTCCAGCCGTACCGACGGCGCGCGGTGTCGCTGCACGGCAGTGCCCTCGACGCGGCCGAGCAGAGCCGCCCGCACTATGCGCGCTTGCACGCCGCGCGGGTGCAGCTATAGCGCTCAGCTGGGGTGGTTGGCCGTTCTGCAGCGCTGGCGCGCTGCGGAACGGTCAATGATCACTGTCGGTCAGACGCCGGTGTGCGGCATCAGGGCATTCTCCGGGATCACGCCGAGACGGCCGGCCTGGAAGTCCTCGAGGGCCTGCATCAACTCCTCGCGGGTGTTCATTACGAACGGCCCGTAGTGCGCGACCGGCTCCTTGATCGCACGCCCGCCCAGCAGCACGACCTCGAGCGCGGGACGGTTGGCATCCTGGCTCGAGTCGGCTGCGATGGTGAGCCGATCGCCCGCGCCGAAAACGGCCAGCTGGCCGCCGTGGATCGGCCGGTGCTCGGCGCCGACGCTGCCCTTGCCCGACAGCACGTACACCAGCGCGTTGTAGTCGACCTGCCATGGCAGCGAGAGCTCGGCACCCGGCTGGATCGTGGCGTGCGCCATGGTGATGGGCGTGTGCGTGGAACCGGGGCCGTCGTGGCCGTCGATCGAGCCTGCGATGATCCGCACCAGCGCGCCGCCGTCGCTTGAACTGACCAGCCCCGCCTCGGCGCCCTCGATGGCCTGGTAGCGCGGCGTGCTGAACTTGTCCTTCGCCGGCAGGTTGACCCACAACTGCAGGCCGTGGAACAGACCACCGGACATCACCAGCTCCTCGGGTGGCGTCTCGATGTGCAGCAGGCCCGAACCTGCGGTCATCCATTGCGTCGCCCCGTTGTTGATCACGCCGCCGCCACCGTGGGTGTCCTGGTGCTGGAACGTCCCCTCGATCATGTAGGTGACGGTTTCGAAGCCGCGGTGCGGGTGCCAGGCGGTGCCCTTCGGCTCTCCCGGCGCGTAGTCGACCTCGCCCATCTGGTCCATGTGGATGAATGGATCGAGGTCGCTGGTGGAGACACCGGCGAACGCGCGCACGACGGGGAAGCCTTCGCCCTCGTAGCCGCGCGGGCCGGTCGTGACCTGCCGTACTGGGCGCTCGGAGTCGCCGAGCGTGGCGACGGCGATCCGGGGCAGGGTTAGCGTGTCAGCGGTGATTGCGGGCATCGGTCCTCCAAGGCTGTTGCATCGACAACTACTACGTCTGGACAACCGGGGTGATGCCGTGATCATTCCCGGCGCTTACCCGGGCGCGTAGCGCAGCCAGAGCGCTCCGAGCGGCGGTACCCGCAGCGTCGCCGAGGCAGGTTGTCCGTGCATCGGGTCCTCGACGGCCTGGACCGAACCAAAGTTTCCGACCCCGGAACCGAGGTAAGCGGCCGCGTCGGTGTTAATCACTTCGTCCCAGCGTCCGGCAAGAGGCAGGCCAAGGCGGTAGTTGTCGTGCGGAACGGATGCGAAGTTCGCGACGCAGGCGAGCACCGAGCCGTCGGTTCCCCAGCGCAGGAAGGAGTACGTGTTCCCGGGCGCGTCGTTGGCGTCGATCCACTGGAAGCCGGCGGGAACGCAATCCTGCGACCACAGCGCCGATGTCTCACCATAGACACGGTTGAGGTCGGTGATCAACCGGCTGACCCCGCGGTGATCCGGCGCGTCCAGCAGCCACCAGTCAAGAGAACGCGATTCGGCCCATTCCCCGCCCTGGGCGAATTCCTGGCCCATGAACAGCAATTGCTTACCGGGATGGGCCCACATGTAGGCGTACAGGGTGCGCAGCGTCGCCATCTGCTGCCAGCGATCGCCCGCGATCTTGTTCAACAACGAACCCTTGCCATGCACGACCTCGTCGTGCGAAATAGGCAGCACGAAATTCTCGGTATAGGCGTACATCATCGAGAACGTGATGTCGTTGTGGTGGAACTGTCGGTAGATCGGCTCGCGGGCGATGTAGCCGAGCGTGTCGTGCATCCAGCCCATGTCCCACTTGAACCCGAAACCGAGCCCGCCGAGGTGTGTCGGCCGGGTCACACCCGGCCATGACGTGGATTCTTCGGCGATCGTCATGATGCCTGGGACGCGCTTGTACACGGTCGCATTCATCTCTTGCAGGAACGCGACTGCCTCTAGGTTCTCGCGACCGCCGTGGATGTTGGGCACCCACTCGCCATCCTTGCGCGAGTAGTCGAGATAGAGCATCGAGGCGACGGCGTCGACGCGCAGGCCGTCGATGTGGAATTCCTCCAGCCAGAACAGCGCATTGGCCACAAGGAAATTGCGCACCTCGCGACGGCCGAAGTCGAACACGAACGTGCCCCAGTCCGGCTGCTCGCCGCGGCGCGGGTCACCGTGCTCGTAGAGAGCGGTGCCGTCGAAACGGCCCAGCGCCCAGGCGTCTTTCGGGAAGTGCGCAGGCACCCAGTCGACGATGACGCCGATGCCGGCACCGTGCAGTGCGTCCACCAGGTGGCGGAACTCGTCGGGACTACCGAAGCGTGCGGACGGCGCGTAGTACGAGGAGACCTGATAGCCCCACGAGCCCCCGAACGGGTGCTCGGCGACCGGCAGGAACTCCACATGCGTGAAGCCGGTCTCGCCCATGTAGGCGACCAGTTCGTCGGCGAGTTCGCGATAACTCAGACCAATCCGCCAGGAGCCGAGATGCACCTCGTAGACCGACATCGGCGCTGCGTACCAGTCGGTCCGGGCGCGCTTGTCGAGCCACGCTGCATCGGCCCACTTGTAGTTGGGTGTGTGCACGACCGAGGCTGTGGCCGGCGGAACCTCGGTCGCGAATGCCATCGGATCGGCCTTGTCGCGCCATTGACCGTCCTGGCCGAGAATTCGGAACTTGTAGCGCGCGCCGTCACCGATCTCGGGAACGAACAACTCCCAGACACCGGACGAGCCGAGTGAGCGCATCGGCAGCGCGCTACCGGACCAGAAGTTGAAGTCGCCGGTGAGCCGGACACCCTGCGCGTTCGGGGCCCACACCGCGAAGGACGTGCCGGTGACAGGTCCCTTCGATGTCGAGTAGGTGCGCACATGTGCGCCGAGCACGGCCCACAGGTTCTCGTGGCGCCCCTCGCCGATCAGGTGCAGGTCCACCTCGCCGAGCGTGGGCAGCCAGCGGTAGGGATCATCGACCAGGTAGTGGTCGACGCCGTAGCTGACGTCGAGGCGGTAGTCAGGTTCCGGGCCGTCGATGGTGACCTCGAAGACGCCGCCGGTATGCACGACAGCGAGCGGTGTGCGCTTGCTTCCGACGACGAGTTCGACGGCGGTCGCGTCCGGGCGCAGGGTGCGGATCACGGTCCGGCCGTCAGTGCTCGTATGTGCGCCGAGCACGCTGTGCGGGTCATGGTGGATGCCACTGACCACACGGCCGAGTTCGGCGGAGGTGACAGGCGCGTTCATCGGTTGTCCTCGGTCCCCGCGCTGGGCGCGTCTGTTACGTCGAGTGCGCTGCGCGCCTCAGTTGCGTCGAGTGCGAGGCGCGACAGCGACGCCAACGGGATCGCCAGCCAGTCCGGCCGGTTGCGAGCTTCGTAAAGCGCCTCGTACACCGCCTTGTCCGCCTCGAACGCACGCAGCGGAACGGCGTGTTCGCGCGGGTCGTGGCCCGCCGCCTCCGCGTAGCCGTCGAGGAACGCGTCGCGGTTGCGCTGCGTCCACTCGGCTGCGCGGTAGGCAAGCTGCGGCTGGAATCCGATTTCGATGATGCGGTGGTTTCCGGCGTACTCGAAGGATCGCAACATGCCGGCGATGTCGCGCAGTGGCGAGTCGGGCCGCCCGCGCGCGGCAAGCTCTGCCATCGGTTCTCCTTCGAAGTCGATGACCACCCAGCGCGAGGACGTGCGCAGCGCCTGCCCGAGATGCAGATCGCCGTGGATGCGCTGCAATTGCACGTCTGAGCCCGCATCGGCGAAGTCGTCGTAGGCCTTGCGCAGGCCGCTTGCCATCGGTTCCAGTTGCGGGACGACGCTCAGGGCGTGGTCCAGCCGGTCGTGCATCGCCGCAGCGCGAGCGCTGAGTTCGACCGCGGGCGAGACGCCGAACGCAATGGCGAGGTCCGCATGCACCTCGGCGACGGCGATTCCCAGCCGGTGCGCCTCGCCCGCGAAGTCACCGCCCGCCTCGTCGGCATGCAGATCGGCTTCGGCCATCAGGTCCCGGACGCTGTTCTTTGCGAGCTCCCAGCCGTCAGTGGCGGTGGTCATGAACTCCTGCACCATAGCCAATGCGTAGCTTTCGCCGTCATGATCGGCGATCAGGGACCCGAGGAGCCGAGGCACGTGCCGCGCTCCAGACTCGTTGAGCGCGATGCCGATCTCGATGTCGGGATTCACACCGGGCTGCAGCCGGCGAAACACCTTCATGATCGCGATGTCGCCGTACATCAGCGACGTGTTGGACTGCTCCGCGGTGAGCACCAGGCTGGATTGGCCGACCGGCAGGGCAGCCGGATCTCCGTAGCAGGCGAAGTGCACGCCGCCGTCATTGCGCCGTTCACGCATGGCCGAAAGCCACACTCCGGTAACGTCCTTCACGTACAGCGCATCGTAGAGCCAGCGCCACGCGCCGTCGATCTCGATCTTGCCGAGCAGCGCGTGCTCGAGATTGTCCTGCCGCTCGTCGCGGACGGTCAGCGGGACCTGATACAGCTCGCCGGCGCCGTCCTCGTAATCGATCCTGGCCAGCCACACCGCGACGTCCGGTGACAGGTCGACGAAGTGCTCGACGTCGACCGCGCCTGCGCGGCCCTTTCCGGCGAACCAGCGCTGCGACGCGATCCAGCTTTCGACGAGTGGCCTCAGATCCTCGCGGACGATCATTCGGTGACCTCGCTTGCTTCGGTGTGCTGATCGTGGGCGGTGTTGAGCGCCTCGGCGAGAGCCGCAGGCTCGGCTGTCGGCTGGTGCCGGCGCGGGATGCGCAGCCAGTAGAAGCCGTGGCCGGCGACGGTCAGCAGGTAGGGCAGTTCGCCGATCGCTGGAAATTGCGCGCCGCCGAGTAGTTCGATGGGGTGCGCGCCCTCCCACTGCCGCAGGTTCAGCTCCACCGGCTGCGGGAAGCGGGACAGGTTGTTGACGCACAGCACGATGTCGTCGCCGAATTCGCGAACGAAGCTCAGCACGCACGGATTACTGCCACCGATGTCGGTGAAGGTCCCCATCCCGAATGCAGGGTTCTGCTTGCGCATTTCGATCATGCGGCGGGTCCAGTGCAGCAGCGAGGACGTGTTGCGCGTCTGCGACTCGACGTTGGTGACCTGATATCCGTAGATCGAATCCATGTTCACCGGAAGGTAGAGCCGGCCAGGATCGCAGCTGGAGAATCCGGAGTTGCGATCGGGGGTCCATTGCATCGGGGTGCGGACACCGTCACGGTCCCCCAACCAGATATTGTCGCCCATGCCGATCTCGTCGCCGTAGTAGAGGACGGGTGAGCCAGGCAGTGACAGCAACAAAGCGGTGAACAGCTCAATCTGGTTAATGTCGTTGTCGAGCAACGGAGCGAGGCGGCGGCGGATGCCGATGTTGGCTTTCATTCGCGGATCGGTGGCGTACTCGCCCCACATGTAGTCGCGTTCTTCGTGGGTAACCATTTCGAGGGTGAGCTCGTCGTGGTTGCGCAGGAAAATGCCCCACTGACAATTCTTCGGAATTTCCGGAGTTTGCGCCATGATGTCCGAGATCGGGTAACGCGAGGAGCGCCGGACCGCCATGAAGATGCGGGGCATCACCGGGAAGTGAAACGCCATGTGGCATTCGTCGCCGCCGGTCGCGGGGTCGCCGAAGTACTCGACCACGTCAGCAGGCCACTGGTTCGCCTCGCACAGCATCACTCGGTCGGGGAAGTCGCGGTCGATCTCTTTGCGCAGCCGCTTGAGAAAGTCATGCGTCTCCGGAAGGTTCTCACCGTTCGTGCCGTCGCGTACGAACAGGTAGGGGACGGCATCGAGCCGGAACCCGTCGATTCCGAGATCCAGCCAGAAACGCAGCGCGTCGATCGTCGCTTGCTGAACGCCGGGGGAGTCGAAGTTCAAATCCGGCTGGTGATTGAAGAATCTGTGCCAGAAGTACTGCTTGCGAACCGAGTCGAACGTCCAGTTGGAGGGCTCGGTGTCGACAAAGATGATCCGAGCGTCGGGATAGCGAGTGTTGTCGTCGCTCCAAACGTAGAAATCGCCATACGGCCCGTCGGGATCCTTGCGACTTTCCTGAAACCACGGATGCGCGTCGGACGTGTGGTTCATGACGAAGTCGATGATCACACGCATGCCCCGCTCGTGGGTGGCGTCGAGCAGTCGGCGGAAGTCGTCGATCGTGCCGAACTCCGGCAGCACACCGGTGTAGTCGCTGATGTCGTAGCCGCCGTCACGCAACGGCGAGGGATAGAACGGGGGCAACCACAGGCAGTCCACGCCCAGCCATTTCAGGTAGTCGAGTTTGTCGGTCAAGCCGCGCAGGTCGCCGGTGCCATCGCCGTTGGAATCGGCGAATCCACGTACCAGGACCTCGTAGAAGACCGCTCGTTTGAACCACAGCGGATCGCGGCTCTTCTCGACGCCGGGGTCTGTGAGTGGCGGGGATTGCATCACATCTTCTTCCTAGCAGCGTCGGTTGAGGTGCAGGCGGGCGAATAGACGGGGTTTAGTCGGCAAGTACCTCGAAGATGTGCGCGACGCGGTGCTGCGGATCGAGGCGGACGTAATTGTGCTCACCCCAGCGGTACCGCTCGCCGCTGAGCAGATCGCGCACGGTGAACGGCGTGTCCCACTTGATACCCAGTGCCGGCAAGTCGAGGGACACCGTCGTCTCGCTCGAGGCATGCGGGTTCACCGTGCATACCACGAGGATCGTGTTGCCGCTGGCCTCGTCGCGCTTGCTGAAGGCAGTCACGTCCGGGTTGCCGCCGCGGTGGATGTGCACATTGCGAAGCTGGTGCAGCGCCGGATTCGCGCGGCGGATGCGGTTCAGCGCGGTGATGAGCGGTGCCAGGGAGCGTCCCTCCGCGGTCGCGGTGGAGAAGTCGCGCGGGCGGAGCTGGTACTTTTCCGAGTCCAGGTATTCCTCGCTGCCTGGGCGAAGATTGAGATGCTCGTAGAGTTCGAAGCCGGAGTACACACCCCACGTCGGTGACAGCATCGCAGCCAGCACCGCCCTCACCGCAAACGCCGCGGCGCCGCCGGTGACCAGGTACCCGGGCAGGATGTCCGGGGTGTTGACGAAGAAATTCGGCCGCATGTAGTGCGCCGACTCGACCAGTTGCGCAGCGTAGGTCTCGATCTCCTCGCGAGTATTGCGCCAGGTGAAATACGTGTAACTCTGGTGGAAGCCGACCTTGGCGAGTTCGTGCATCATGGCCGGACGAGTGAATGCCTCGGCCAGGAAGACGATTTCGGGATTGCTGGTTCGTACCTCACCGATCAGCCATTGCCAGAAGTTCAGCGGCTTGGTGTGCGGGTTGTCGACGCGGAAAATTGTCACGCCGGCGGCGATCCAGTGCCTTAGAAGGCGCAGACATTCTGCGTAAAGGCCCTGCGGATCGTTGTCGAAATTGAGCGGGTAGATGTCCTGGTACTTCTTGGGCGGGTTCTCCGCGTAGGCGATCGTGCCGTCGGCCTTCGTCGTGAACCATTCCGGATGTGTCGTCACCCAGGGGTGGTCGGGAGCGCACTGCAGGGCGAAATCGAGGGCAACTTCCAGGTCGAGCTCGCGCGCTCGCTTTACCAGTGCCTGGAAGTCGGCCATCGTCCCCAGATCGCGGTGGATCGAGTCATGACCGCCCTCGTGCGAACCGATGGCCCACGGCGAGCCGACGTCCCACGGTTGCGCGACGAGGGTGTTGTTCGGCCCCTTGCGGTTGACTTCACCGATCGGGTGGATCGGCGGCAGATAGACGACGTCGAAGCCCAGCGCCGCCACATAGTCCAGATGTTCGGTGGCGTCCTTGAGCGTACCGTGTCGAGCGGGTTTGGCGGGCGCAGTCGGATCGGCGGCCAGCTGTGCGCCGATCGAGCGGGGAAAGAACTCGTACCACGAACCGTAGAGCGCTCGCGCGCGGTCGATCCACAGCGGCATTCGCGGTGAGCTGTGCACCATGTCGCGCACCGGGTACTCGTGCACGAGATCCTGCAGGAACGGATCCAGGGCGGGAGCGACGCGGTGCGCAACGTCGAGGCCGGTGTCGCGCAGGCTCTGGGCGGCCGCCGTCGCACGAGCCCGCTCCGGCCGCGGCACAACCTTCGCGGCGCGGTCGAACAGGCGGGCGCCCTGTTCGAGATCGTTGGCCAGATCCTCCGCTCCCTGGCCGGCCTCGATTTTGACGGTCACGTTGTGGTGCCAGGTCTCGAGCGGATCACTCCACACTTCGATGGCGTAGGACCACCGTCCCGGACGATCTGCGACCAGCCTCGCGTGCCAACGGTCGGTGCCGGGCGCCCCGCCAGTCATCCTGAGCGCCTGAACCTTCTTGCCGGCCGAGTCGCGCAACACGGCTGTTGCCGCGACCGCGTCGTGTCCTTCGCGAAAAACAGTTGCAGATACGGGGATCGGCTCGCCTACCGCGCCGCGGGCCGCGAACTCGGCCGTAGCGGTGGAGCCGACGACGGGCATGATGTCTGTGAGTCCAAAGCGTCCAACCACGGGGTTAACCTACCCAAGTCAGCGGCGCGTTCCCCGCCCGCTATGAGCGCGCCGTAAGCCCTTTCGGCAATGCTAGATTTTCGGGATGAAGGCACTTCGGCGACTGACCGTACGCGCGGCATTTCCTGACCAGCTCGCCAAGCTGGTCGATATTGCGAACAATCTTCGCTGGTCGTGGCACCCAGAATCGCTCGATCTGTTCGACTCCGTCGACCCGAACCTCTGGGCTGACAGCGGGCAGAACCCAGGCCGGTTACTCGGCGAGCTCAGTGCACCGCGCATCGAGAAGCTCGCCAAGGACCGCAAATTCCTGCGCCGCCTCGACGACGTCCACGACGATCTGGCCGATTACCTCGCCCAGCCGCGCTGGTACCAGTCGCGGCAGGAAAGCGGTGAGAAACTGCCGAGCTCAATCGCTTACTTCTCTCCGGAGTTCGGCATCACCGAGGTTCTTCCGCAGTACTCGGGCGGGCTCGGCATCCTTGCCGGGGATCATCTCAAGGCCGCGAGCGACCTCGGTGTGCCGATCATTGGGGTGGGTTTGCTCTACCGTGCCGGATACTTCCGGCAGTCGCTCTCCGCGGACGGCTGGCAGCTAGAGCACTACCCGTCCCTGGATCCGGGTGGCCTGCCGATGCGGTCGCTTACCAATCCCGACGGCACTGCGGCGCGCATCGCGCTCGCGCTGCAGGGCGGTCGGACGCTGCATGCGCAGGTCTGGGTCGTGCAGGTCGGGCGCGTACCGCTGTTGCTGCTGGATAGCGATGTGGAGGAGAACGACCCGGCGGTGCGCCAAGTGACCGACCGGCTCTACGGCGGTGGCCGCGAGCACCGCCTGGAGCAGGAGCTGCTGCTGGGTGTCGGCGGGGTGCGCGCGATCCGTGCGTTCTGCGAGATCACCGGCGCGCCCGCGCCGGAGGTCTATCACACCAACGAGGGCCATGCCGGCTTCCAGGGAGTCGAGCGCGTTCGCGAATTCGTCGCGGGGGCAGGCCTCAGCTTCGATCAGGCGGTGCAGGCGGTCCGCGCCGGGACGGTCTTCACCACGCACACCCCGGTACCTGCCGGAATCGACCGGTTCACCCGCGAGCTGGTCGCGGCGCATTTCAGCGGCATCCCCGGAGTGCCCGTCGACCGCGTTCTCGCCCTTGGGCAGGAGGACGATCCCGCGATGTTCAATATGGCGCACATGGGTTTCAGCCTCGGCCAGCGCGCGAACGGCGTGTCGTTGCTGCACGGCGAGGTGAGTCGACAGATGTTTCGTGGCTTGTGGCCGGGCTTCGACGAGGACGAGGTGCCGATCACGTCGATCACCAACGGCGTGCACGCGCCGACCTGGATGGCGCGCGAAATTCTCGACATCACCGAGCGTGAGGTCGGCAGCGCCGTGCTGGCCCACGGCGGTGGCTGGGAAGCCATCCAGAAGGTGAAGGACGACGAGCTGTGGCGGGTGCGGCACGACTTGCGCACGCGCCTGGTCGAGGAGATCCGGCGCCGGCTGCGCGCGTCCGCTCTCGAACGCGGCGCCATCGAAGCCGAACTGGGCTGGACTGCCACCGCCTTCGATCCTGAGGTGCTGACCATCGGGTTCGCGCGCCGCGTGCCCTCCTACAAGCGGCTCACGCTGATGTTGCGCGACCCGCAGCGGTTGCGGTCGCTGCTGCTCGACCCAGAGCGTCCGGTGCAGATCGTCATCGCCGGCAAGAGCCATCCGGCCGACGACAGCGGCAAGCAGCTGATCCAGCAGATGGTGCGCTTCGCCGACGACGCCTCGATTCGGCATCGGATCGCATTCCTGCCCGACTACGACATCGCGATGGCGCGATATCTGTACTGGGGCGTGGACGTGTGGCTGAACAACCCGCTGCGTCCGCTCGAGGCGTGTGGCACGTCGGGGATGAAGGCCGCGCTCAACGGCGCGCTGAACCTGTCCGTCCTCGACGGGTGGTGGGACGAGTGGTTCGACGGCGAGAACGGCTGGGCGATCCCGTCCGCAGACGGCGTGAAAGACCATGACCGCCGCGACGACCTCGAGGCGAACGCGCTCTACGAGCTGGTCGAGAAGAGCGTCGCCGCGCGCTTCTACGACGTCGACAGCAAAGGCATACCGACGCGGTGGGTGCAGATGGTGCGGCACACACTCGGCACATTGGGGCCGAAGGTGCTTGCCACCCGAATGGTCCGCGACTACGTCCGCGACCTGTACGCACCGGCCGCCGCTGCGGCTGGCCGGATGTCGGAGGACGGTTTCCGAGGTGCGCGCGACCTCGCGGCCTGGCGTGAGCGGGTGCTCGCCGCGTGGCCCGGAGTGCGGGTGCGCTACGTCGACTCGCAACTGCCCGGCGGCGAGCCGCAGGTTGGCAATGCCCTGACGCTGCGAGCCGAAGTGGTGCTCAATGGCCTGACGCCCGAGGACGTGTGCGTCGAGGCGGTGTACGGCACCGTCGACACCGACGACCGGTTGGCCGGTTCGACTGCGGTGGCGCTTACGCTGGCCGACTCGACCGACGGCACTTACTGGTTCGAGGGCGAGGTGCCGCTGGAGCGCACCGGGTCCTTCGGGTACACGGTCCGCGCCCTGCCCAGTAACGATCTGCTCGCGGAGCCCGCGGAATTAGGTGTCGTCGCGCTGGCATAGGCGAGTCGGATCTTCAGGCCACCCGCTGGGTGGCAGCGACCGCGAGTAGATCGAGAGCGTCCACGGACTCATCGCTGATGACGCCGTTGCGAAGCGCGGCGCGAGCCTCGGCGGTGCGCGTTGCGATGCGCTGTTCGACGAGGTCGAGCGATCCTGAGCCGACGATCACCTCGCGTAGCTCGTGCAGGCGCGCGGCGTCCATCGCTCGATCACCGAGGCCGCGGCCGAGCAACTGCGCGTCGGCGGGCGCGGCATGCTGCATCGCCAAGGCCACCAGCAGGGTGCGCTTGCCTTCCAGCAGGTCGTCGCCCGTCGGCTTGCCGGTCGCGGCGGGGTCGCCGAACACGCCCAACACGTCGTCACGCAACTGGAATGCCTCGCCGATCGGGATCGCGTAGTCGCTGAGCGTGCGCAGCACCTCCGGCGGCGCGGCGGCCGCGGCGGCACCGAGGTGTAACGGCCCTTCGACGGTGTACTTGCTGGTCTTGTATTCCGCGACCCGCAGCGCGTCGCGTGCGGAGAACTCGCCGCGCGCCTGTACCAGCACATCGAGGTATTGCCCCGCCATCAGCAGTTGCCGCATGTCGTCGTACACGGTCCGAGCACCCGGGTGCAGGTCGGCTGCGGCGAACAGCGTGTCCGACCACGACAGCAGCAGGTCGCCGAGCAGGATCGCTGCGGCGTTGCCGAAGGCTTCCGCATCGCCGGGCCATCCTGACCTGCGATGCAACGCGGCGAAGGAGGCATGCGTGGCGGGGCGGCCGCGCCTCGTCGCCGAGGCGTCCATCACGTCATCATGGACGAGAGCGCACGCGTGCAGCAGTTCCAAGCTCGCTGCGGCGGTCACCAGCCCAGAGTCCTCGATGTCGGCGCCCTGCACCGATCGCCAGCCCCAATAGGCGAAGCGTGGGCGCAGCCGCTTGCCTCCGTCGAGCACGAAGCGCCGCGCTTCGTCAGCGACGGCGATCAGCTCGGGGCCGACCGTCCGCAGCGACCCGGCGCGTCGGTCGAGAAAGGCCGCCAGGGCCGCATCGACTCGGTCGGCGACCGGATCAGCAGCCCCATGCACCGTTCGGACACTACGCTGATCGACATGGTGCGAACGGTTCGGGACAGCCTCGCCGAAGATCGGCCGACCTTCTCCTTCGAGTTCTTCCCGCCGAAGAACGCGGACGAGGACACCCTGCTGTGGCAGACGATCCGTGAGCTCGAGCCGCTCCAGCCGTCCTTCGTCTCGGTGACCTACGGGGCGGGGGGGTCGACCCGCTCCCGCACCATCGACATCACCGAGCACATCGCGACCGACACCACGTTGCTGCCCGTCGCACACCTCACCGCCGTCGGCCATTCGGTCGCGGAGTTGCGCACGATCGCCGGCAATCTCGCTGCAGTGGGCGTGCGGAACGTGTTGGCGCTGAGGGGGGATCCGCCCGGCGATCCCAACGCTGACTGGGTCAAGCACCCTGCGGGGCTGGAGTACGCGGCCGACCTGGTGCGCCTGCTGCTCGCACACGGCGATTTCTCCGTCGGCGTGGCGGCTTTCCCGTATCGGCACCCGCGCTCGGGCTCGGCTGAGGAGGACACTGCACACTTCATCGAGAAATGCCGCGCGGGCGCCGACTACGCGATCACGCAGATGTTCTTCGATGCCGAGGATTACCTGCGCATGCGCGACCGGGTCGTTGCCGCCGGATGCGACGTGCCGATCATCGCCGGGCTGATGCCAGTGACGAACATGGGCATTATCAAGCGTTCGGAACAATTCTCCGGCGCCCCGTTCCCCGCCCGGCTCGCCGCCCGCTTCACCGCTGTCGCGCACGACCCGAAGGCCGTCCGGTCGATGGGCATCTACGAAACGTCCAAACTCGCCGAACGGCTGCTGGACGAAGGCGTGCCCGGCATCCACTTCTACACGCTGAACCGTTCGAAGGCGACGCGTGAAGTCTGGGCGAATCTCGCACTGGGTGCACGGATCTGAGCCAGTTGGACGATCCGACGGCGGGTTGGTCGGCACTGCACCACGGCATCGACGCGTCGCGGGTACCGCTGCTGCGCGGTTGGCTGCTGCTGATGTGGCGCCTGGCTCGTCCACTGGTGCGGTTAGGGGTCCCGCCGCTCGCGGTGACCGTGGTTGGCGCGGTGCTGGCAATCGACGCGGTCCTGCTGGCCTCGAGCGAGCCGTGGGTGACATTCGGGCTGGTGCTTGCGTCCGCGTTGTGCGACGGGCTGGACGGTGCAGTTGCACTGCTGTCGCGGCAAGCGAGCGCACGCGGCTCGTTCGCAGACAAGCTGGCCGACCGGGTCGCGGATTCGTGCTTCGCGTTGGTGCTTTGGCGATGCGGTGCGCCGCTGTGGCTGGCCGCCGTTGCAGGATCGCTCTCGCTGCTGCATGAGCTGATCCGCGCGGCACGCCGGGGCCTGATGCTGGCGCGCCTCACCGTGGCCGAGCGGCCGACCCGGGTGATCTGCACCTTGCTCGCCGCTGCAAGTGCGGGTGTTTCGACCGCGGCATGGCCACCTGCTCTCTGCGCTGCAGTGTGGGCGAGCCTCGGCGTCGTCGGCCTCGGTCAGCTGATCCGCGCGGCATGACGCGGGCTCACAGTGCGCGGCCCTTCCAGCCCAACCTGCCGCGGCGGTGCTGGACGTGGGAGCGGATTGTCAGGTAGCCGAGCACCGTGACGGACGCAGGGTGGGCGAGGGCGTCCGGCCAGACCCGACCGCCGGTGCTGCGCGCGGTGATCACCCGTCCGAGCACCGCAGCCGCCGTACCGAGCAAGCCCGCAGTCGAGCCGCGCAGCGCTGCGGCAGGCGGCACTACGTAGGCGAGTCCGAGCGCACCGAGCACCCCCGCCGCACCGACTGGCGAACCGAACGCCGTCCATAGCGACTTGGCGTAGCCGTCGCGCAGTTGCGGCCAGCTCGCGTACATCCGGCACGTCGCCAGCAGGGTTCCGTTGACGATCCCGCCGCGCCCGCCGACGGACTTGATCGAGCGCACCAGCGCGAGATCGTCGAGCACCGCGGCGCGGACCGCTGCGTGCCCGCCCGCGCGCTGGTACGCGTCGCGCCGCACGACAAGTAGCTGCCCGTTGGCGGCGGTGAGCGACGCCCGCGGTGAGCTTTCCGCGACACGAAGCGGCAGGAACGTGAGAATCGACCATTGCAGCAGCGGCTGCACCAGCCGCTCGGCGACGGTGCCGGCGTCCTCGCGGGGATGCGGGGACACGACATCGAGCGCAGTGGCTTCGAGCAATGCGATTGCGGCCGACAGTGCGCCCGGTGCGAGCACGACATCGGCGTCGAGGAAGACGAGCACGTCGCTGTGTGGGTCGGCGGCTGCCGCGAGTTGGGCGCATGCGTACGGCTTGCCGAGCCAGCCGGCAGGTAGCGCAGCCCCGCGAAGTACGCGCGCCCCGCCGGCCCGCGCGAGCGCCGCAGTGCCGTCGCTCGACTCGTCGTCAAGCACGAGCACTTCGCTCGCTTGCTGTGCGCATGCGGCCGCGACGCAGGCCCCGATCCGCCGCGCCTCGTCACGGGCCGGGATCAGCACGGAGAAACGCGACACGCATTGTGCGCCGAGCACCGGGCGGCGAAGCAGCACGGCGTTCAGCGCCGCGTGGGCCGTGCCCGCCGCTGCCAGCACGGAACCGACGCGGGCCGCACGCCCGATCACCGCCGCAGCGACCGCAGCCGTACGGAGGACCGCAGCGGAAACGAGAACAGCAGCGCAATTGCGACGCTGCCCATCGCGAGCCCGCCCCAGAACGCTGCCGCGCGAAGATCCAGGAACACCGCGAGCGCCAGCACGGACGACGCCCACGTCCATAGATACAGTCCGTACGCAATCCTGTCGTCTGCGGCTGGCGCGCGGTCGAGGGCGCGCTGCAGCAGCACCGACATGAGCAACGCGACCGCGAACCAGCCGAGGTAGTCGCTCACCGGCACGTTTGCGACCCCAGGCAGGTGCACGTCTACCCGGAGCCAGTGCCAGTGCCCAGCTGAGACCATCTGCGGGTCCAAGAAGAGATCCCACCCGGTGAGCGCCCATGCGCCGAGAAGCACGCGCGCGCCGCTCGTGTCGGCGAGTCGCCTCGCGACCAGCGCGGACGGCCAAGCCAGCATCGGCCAGGCGAACGCGACGACGACAGGGACGCCGAACAGTGCCGGCCCCAGCGACGAGCCGTATGTGTAGTCGCCGAACGGGAAGCCGGTGTGCACGCCCAGGACCTCGACGGCGAATCCGACACCGACGCAGGCGATGGCGACTGCGAGCACGGCTCGCCGGCCGCGGGTCAATGCCGCGTGCGCAAAGGTGGTCGCGGCGTACAGCAGGACGACGACGACAGTGAGCTGATCGCGCGCACTGCCGTGCAGCAACGGGTAGATCACTTGGGCAACAACTGCGCAGCCGGCGAGTGCCACCGGCGCCCCGGTCGCGGTACGGACCCGGATCGCCAGTGTCATCGAGCATCGAGGGGCAGTTGCGCGCCGAGCACGGCGAACGGACGCCCGTCGCCCGGAAACAAATAATGGCGGCGAAGATCGACGAAGCCGAGCCGGCGGTACAGGCGGAAAGCGCGCGTGTCGTCGTCCGGCGTCGAGAGCAGCATCACTGCGTTGGGAACCGCGGCGGCAAGCTCGGTGAGCAGCAACCGGCCGAGTCCGTGGGCCTGGTACCTCGGCAGCACATGCAGTTCGGACAGCTCGAACGCGTCGGCCAGCCACTGTTTGCCGAGATCCGGTGCGAGCGCCCTGCGCACGAGATCGTGCCACCACTGCCCCGGCGCGGTTGTGTACCCATAACCGAACCCGACGAGGGTCGCGTCATCGAGAACGGCTGCTCTGCAGGCGAATCCATTGTTGTGGACGTGCCTGCGTGCGGTCATTGCCCGCTGCGCGGCGGCGTGGGCGGGATAGCCCATCGCAGCGACGTAAATCTGCATCGCCTCGTCCAGGTGCGCGGCGAACTGCTCGCTGGACCATTGCACGACCCGCGGCTCTTCGGGGGACAGTTCGGCGGACGCCACCCGTCGATCGTGCCGTATCTGGCGCGAGCGCGGGTGGACGAGGGTCGTTGCGACGTGTCCAGGGCAAGCCGCCCCCGGTCGGAGGCTGGCAGCGCCGGCACTCAGTCGTGGATGCCGCACTCGGTCTTGGACGTCCCCGCCCAGCGACCCGCGCGAAGATCCTCGCCGGGCTTGATTCGCCGGGTGCATGGCGCGCAGCCGATCGAGCCGTACCCCTCGTAGCTGAGCGGGTTCACCAGTACGCCGTTGTCAGCGATGTAGCGATCCACGTCGTCCTGCGTCCACGCAGCGATGGGGTTGAGCTTTACCATCGAGCGGCGCGCGTCCCACTCGACGACTTTGATGTCGGTCCGGGTGATCGCCTCGTCACGGCGCAGGCCTGACGCCCACGCGGTGTAATCCTTCAAAGCCAGCCGCAGCGGATTCACCTTGCGCAGCGCGCAGCACTGATTCGGGTTGCGTTCGTAGAGTCGCGCCCCGAAGCTTGCGTCCTGCTGCTCGACGCTCTTGCGCGGCAAGATCGTGCGGACGGTCACCGGCAAGGTCGCAGCGACCGCGTCACGTGTGCCGATGGTCTCAGCGAAGTGGTAGCCGGTGTCGAGAAAGACGATGTCTACGCCCGCGCGAACCCGAGACGCGAGATGCGGTACGAGCGCGTCGGCCATGCTGGAGGTCACGCACCAGCCGGTCGCGCCAAACTGCTCGTCTGCCCAGCGCAACACGTCCAGCGCCGAGGCGCCTTCTAGTTCGTCCCCCGCCTTCAGCGCGACCCGCCGCAGTTCGTCGGTGTCGGGCAGCACCGCCGTCACGACTTGTCTCGCAGCGCGTCGTCGTTCACAACAACCAGGCCTCCTCGGCACGTGTCACGTAGGCGGCAAAGCTCTCGCCGTCCTCGCGGCGGGCGAGGTAGCCCCGCAGCACCCGCTCGGCGTAGTCGGGAACTTGCTCCGCTGTCACCTTCAAACCGCGGAACTTGCGGCCGAATTCCGCGTCGCTGCCCATCTGGCCGCCGAGATGTACCTGGAATGCGTCCTCGTCGCCGTCCGGGCCCTTTTGCACCATGCCCTTGAAACCGATGTCCGCGACCTGGAACCGTGCGCATGAGTTCGGGCACCCGTTGACGTTGATCGTGATCGGGGTGTCGAAGCCAGGCAGGCGGCGGTCGAGTTCTTGGCGAATCGTCTCCGAGCGTGCCTTGGTCTCGACGAGGGCTAGCTTGCAGAATTCGATACCGGTGCAGGCGATCGCCCCGCGCTGGAACGCACTCGGATTGACTGACAGCCCCAGCGCGTCCAATTCCTCGCTCAACTTTTCCACATTGTGCTGCGCGACGTCGAGAACGACGATGCCCTGCTGTGCGGTCAACGCGGTACGGCCGCCGCCGAGTTGCTCGGCAAGGTCCGCGGCGCGGCGCAGATTCGTCCCCGATGTGCGTCCCGAATGCGTGCTGGCGCCGACGGAGACCAGCCCGTTGTTTTGCTCGCGGACTCCGGTGTGGTCGCGGTGCGCGGGTGATGCGGGCGGTGGCGGGCCGTCCGCCAGATCGCGGTGCAGGTATTCGTCTTGCAGCACCTGACGGAACTTCTCCGGCCCCCAGTCGGCCATCAGGAATTTCAACCGGGCATGGTTGCGCGAGCGCCGATAACCCCAATCACGAAAGACCGACACGACACCGACCCACACGTCACTGACCTCGTCCGGACGAACGAAGGCGCCCAGCCGCTGCGCAAACTTCGGGTTCGTCGATAGCCCGCCGCCGATCCAGAGATCGAATCCCGGCTCGCCGCCCGGCCCGAGCACGCCGACAAACGAGACGTCGTTGATCTCGTGATTCGTGCAGTGCTGCGCGCAGCCGGAGATAGAGGTCTTGAACTTGCGGGGCAAGTTCGAGAACGCGGGGTCGCCGATGTATTTTTCGACGGTCGCCCGCAGGGCGGGCCCGGCATCGAGCACGGAATCGGCAGCGACACCCTCGAGCGGGCAGCCCAGCATGACGCGTGGCGTGTCACCGCAGGCTTCGGTGCTGGACAGGCCCACCGCCTCGAGTCGCTCCCAGATGGCAGGGACGTCCTCGATGCGGATCCAGTGCAACTGAATGTTCTGCCGATCGCTGATGTCGGCTAGATCGCGGCCATAGTCGGTGGCGATGTCCGCGACAACCCGTAGCTGCTCGCTGGTCAACGCACCGCCGTCGATACGGATCCGCATCATGAAGAACTCGTCCTCGAGTTCCTCCGGTTCGAGCGTCGCCGTCTGCCCGCCGGGAATCCCTTGCCGGCGCTGTGTGTAGAGGCCCCACCAGCGCAGCCTGCCGCGTAGATCCGCAGCATCGATGCCGGCGAAGCCGGTGTGCTGGTAGATGTCGATAACCCGTTGACGGACGAGCAGTCCGTCGTCGTCGCGCTTGGTGCGCTCGTTCGGGTTGAGCGGCTCTTTGTATCCAAGGGCCCATTGGCCCTGACCTCGACGCGCGGGCATATGCGCGTGTCCCTTCGACGAAAGGCGTGCGGCGTGGACGTCTGTTACGGACGCGTCAACAGCTTGCGCCGGCAACCCGCAGTAGATCGATGTGGCGGCGCGACGTGAGCATGAGGTCCGTCGGTCGCATCCGACCATGCTTGCACACAACCCAGTTGCAATCGAAATGTGCAGCGTGAGATGGGGCACCGGCGGGCTGAGTCGGTCGCCACCGCTGAGCGACAATGGCGCGGTGTCCGGATTCCCGCTGTTGCTCGACGTCGCTGGCCGGCGAGTCGTCGTCGTCGGCGCCGGGACGGTCGGCGCGCGGCGCGCTCGGGCGCTGGTGGATGCCGGGGCGACGGTAGAGGTGGTGTCCCCGATTGTCAGTCCGGACGTGCTCGAACTCGACGTGACGGTGACGCAGCGCGAGTTCGCGGCCGCCGATCTGGACGGCGCCTGGTTGGTGTTTGCGTGTACTGACGACGAGCGAGTGAACGCTTTTGTCGCCGCGTACGCCGAGGAGCGCCGCATCTTCTGCGTTCGTGCCGACGCGGCACGCGGCGGCACTGCGCGCACACCGGCGGTGCTGCGCCGCGATGCGGTGACGGTGGCGGTCAACGGCGGTGACGACCCCCGCCGGGCCCGCGCCCTGCGTGATGCGATCTCGCTGGCCCTCGATTCCGGCGTGCTGTCCGCTCGGCCCGTGCGCCCGGCGGCAACGGGTTCGGTGGCGCTGGTCGGCGGCGGGCCCGGCGATCCGGAACTCATCACCGTGCGCGGGCGTCGGTTACTGGCCGACGCCGATGTCGTGGTCGTGGACCGGCTCGCGCCGCGAGCGCTGCTGGCCGAGTTGCCCGACGGCGTCGAGGTCATCGACTGCGGCAAGTCGGCGCATCGCCACAATCTCAGCCAGGCCGAGATCAACGAGGTGCTGGTCGCCCGGGCCAGTGCGGGGAATCGGGTCGTCAGGCTCAAGGGTGGTGACCCGTTCGTCTTCGGACGCGGCGGCGAAGAGTGGCTGGCCTGCGTCGCGGCCGGCGTGAGCGTGACGGTGGTGCCCGGGATCAGTTCCGCGCTCGCGGCGCCGGCCGCGGCGGGGATCCCGCTCACCCATCGGGGCGTGGCGTCCGACTTCACCGTGGTGTCCGGCCATCTCGACCCCGGGCGAAGTCCCGAGCAAGGTGTCGATTGGCCGGGACTGGCCGCCGGGGCCGGCACGTTGGTGCTGCTGATGTCGATGGACCGGGTCGGGCTGATCGCGGACGAGCTGATCAGGCATGGACGCGCGCCCTCCACCCCGGCGGCGGTCGTACACCGGGCGACGTTGCCCGGCGAGACGATCGTGCGAGCGCCACTATCGGAGTTGGCCGCAGCCGTCGAGGCGAGCGGGGTCGGCGCGCCCGCCGTCACCGTCATCGGCGAGGTCGTCAATGTGCTGGGTGTGCATACGGGCGGGCTGGGTCATTGACCTGACCTGGTGGGCTGCCCGGTTTGCGTCGGCTGGCTGGACAGGTTTGATGAGCGCGTTCAGCTGCGGTGCCGATCGTCGCGCCCAGCACGGCGTCGAGCGCCACGCAGAGTAGCGCGAGTCACAGTGGTCGTTGACCTTCTCGCAGCGGCCAGGCGCTGCCTGGAGCGCAACGATCAATTGCAGCGGCCAGCGCGGCATCGGGTAACCGTCGATTGCGGCCGCGCAGGGCCGGCAGTTTTGTCGTACCCCGTCGGCATGCTGGACATCGTCCACCCAGCGCGCTACGTTTAGAACACCCGTTCGACAGGAGGCAGAGATGGCAAGCATGTCCTCGCCCAGCACGTCGTCACAGCACAGCACGTCGTCACAGCACAGCACGTCGTCACCGAACCGGCACGCGATGCCACCAGCTCCGACGCCGCTCGCTGCGCTGGCCCTCATCGGTCAGGCGCGTGGTGTGCTGGCCGACGCGAGGCAGAGCACAGACGCCGGCGAGCGATTCTCCCTCGCGCATTTGTCCGCGTTGCGCGGCGCCGCCGCCGTCCTCGCCGAGCGCGGGCGCCCTGCCGCGGCTCGACGGCGCCTGGTCAGCGTCTGGTTGCTGCTGGACGTGGTCGCGCCGGAGTTGGCGGAATGGGCCCGTTTCTTCGCATCCGGCGCGTCGGTACGGGCTGCGGTCGAGGCTGGCGCGCTGCACGCGGTGACCGCCCGAAGCGCCGACGACCAGGTGCGCGCGGCGGACACGTTCTTGGAACTCGTGGAGCTGACGCTCGGGCTACTGGCGGCGCCGATGGCGAGCTGAGGACATGATGCGGTGACGACCTGCCACCCAGTAACGCTGGACGACCCGGCGTGTCGGTGGTGGCCGATAGTGTTGCGCTTGTGCAGAGCGACGCCGTCGGGACGGGCCGGTTCGGCCACACGGCACGCAGCCGGGACGCCCTTGCCGGGCACGGCCGCTACGGCCTGGTCGGGCAGGTGCTCGACGACGCGATCGCATCGCTGTCGAGCGTCGCCGGATCCTTCGGTCCAGGGTCCGACGACACCGTCTTCGGCGGACCGCAATCCACCGGCCTGCAATCCAGCGGCCTGCAATCCAGCGGCCTGCAATCCAGCGCCTCGCAATCCAGCGCCTCGCAATCCAGCGGCGGCAAACCATCCGTGCTCGACTGCGGAGGCGGCAGCGGCAGCTTCGCGGTTCCTCTTGCCCGCGCGGGCGCCACCGTGACCGTGGTCGACATCAGCGCCGATGCGCTCGCTACGCTGCGCCGCCGGGCTGCGGAGGCCGGGATCGCCGACCGCGTGCACGCCGTACAGGGTGACATCGAGAGCCTCGCCGACGTGGTTGGGGTTCGAACGTTCGATGTGGTGCTCGCGCACGGCGTTCTTGAGGCCGTCGATGAGCTCGGGCCCGTTTTTGCCCAGCTCGCCCGCACAGTCCGTCCCGGCGGGCTGCTGAGCGTTCTCATCGGTAACCCCGTCGCGGTAGTGCTGGCGCGGGCGCTCGCGGGGGAGCTCGCCGCTGCTCGTGACGAGCTGGCCCTCCTGGACGACCTGGCCCTCGATCCGGCAGCGATTCGCGCCCTCTGCACCGAGCACGGCTTTGACGTCGAACAGGCGCACGGCATCGGCGTGTTCACCGACCTCGTCCCGGGAGCTGCCCTTGACGCTCCGGGCGCACGCGAGGAGTTGGTGGCGCTCGAAGCCGCCTGCGCCACGCGCAGCCCGTTCGCCGATATCGCCGTTCGGGTACATCTGCTCGCCCGGCGCGTGGCCGGCTAAGCGGTCGGGCACAGGAATGGGACGAAGTGCCGACATCCCGCGCGTCGCCGGCCGAGCGGACGGCGACGACGCGGGTTGCCCGATCCTGCACGTCGATATGGACGCGTTCTTCGCCAGCGTGGAGATCAAGCGCAGGCCTGAACTGCGTGGTAGGCCGGTCGTGGTCGGCGGGGGCACCCGCGGTGTCGTCGCGGCAGCGTCCTACGAGGCACGCAGGTACGGCATCCGCAGCGCCATGCCGATGAGCCGCGCGCTTCGCCTGTGCCCCCGAGCGGTCGTCGTAGCGCCGGACCGTGCAGCCTACGTGGCGGCGTCGGCTGCGGTGATGTCGATCCTGCGCGAGGTCACTCCGCTCGTCCAGCCGCTGTCGCTCGACGAGGCGTTCCTTGACGTCGCGGGCGCAGTGCGCGGGCAGGGCCGCCCAGCCGTGATCGCGGCGGGCATCCGGCGTCGGGTGTCCGACGAGCTCGCGCTGACCTGCTCGGTCGGTGTGGCAGCAACGAAGTTCGTCGCCAAGGTCGCCTCGGCACGCTGCAAGCCTGATGGCCTGCTCGTGGTACCTGCCGCGGAGGCGCTCGACTTCTTGTATCCGCTGCCCGTCACTGCGCTCTGGGGGGTCGGCGCCCGTACCGAGGAGCCGCTGCGTCGGCTCGGTATCCGCACCGTCGGCGATCTCGCGCAGACCCCGCTCGACACACTGCGGCGCGCGGTAGGCACCGCCATGGCCGAGCACTTGCACCACCTCGCCAACGGCGTCGATCCGCGCACGGTCGAGGTCGACGAGATCGAGAAGTCGATCAGCGCCGATCACACCGTTGCCGTTGATCTCACCGAAGAGGTCGAGGTCCGGCGGGAGCTGCTGCGGCTGTCTGCCGACGTGGGCCAGCGTGTGCGGGCGCGGGGATTCGCGGCCCGCACCGTGGGGATCAAGATTCGGTTCGCAGATTTCCGCACGATTACCAGAGTCCGCACCCTCGCTAGTCCGACCGACTCCACCGACACGGTGTACGGCACCGCGGTCGATCTCTACCGCGCGCTCGGGCTCGACCGGCCGCGTATCAGGCTCGTCGGGGTCAAGTGCGAGAACCTCGAGGACGCCGCTCAGGTTGCCGAGCAGCTCACCTTCGACGATGTCGACGGCCCGCCGATGCAACGCCGCGCCGACTCGGTTGTCGACGCTGCGCGAGCGCGATTCGGCAGCGCAGCGCTCGGCTATGCAACCCTGTTGAACGTCGACGAACCTGCGCCGGACGTGCAGCGGCGCACCCCAGAGACCCCATAGCACCGCGCAGGGAGCATCTTTCGGCCAACCTCATGTGCTCACCGCTTTAGATCCTGGTAAACGCCTCGTATGCTCGGGGATAGACAGTTCACCGGGCTGTTGACACGGCGGCACGATGTCGCGGAAAGTAGCCCCGGCGCTCGGTTGGAAACCACGAGACAACGAGACACGCCGACGGTCACCCGACCGCGGCGACGAAGGAGGGCACGGTGCCGCTCTCCGAGCACGAGCAGAGGCTGCTGGACGAGATCGAGCAGGCGCTCTACGCCGAGGATCCGAAGTTCGCCTCGGCTGTGCGGTCGGCACGTGGACATACCCGCGCGCGTCGCTCGCTGGTGCTCTGCGTGCTTGGCGTGTTGCTGGGCCTCGGCCTGGTACTCGTCGGGTTGCTTGCGAATGTCATCCCGCTCAGCGTTGTCGGTTTCGTACTGGCTGTGGGTGCCTGCGGGTATGCCGCGCAAACGATACGCTCGCGCGGGTCGACCACACCGGCTCAGCAGTCAGGAACCATGCGCCCGCATCGCTCCGGCGGATTACGCACCCGCATGGAAGAGCGTATGCGCCGCCGTTTCGACGAGAACTGAGCGACCGCGACATTCTGCCCGCCCCAACGGGGCTTGCCGATGGCGGCACCGGGTCGCTGAGTGCTGCGCGCTCACTTCCTGCCTGGTGACCGGTTCAGCGTGGCTCAACCGAGCACCAGCGGGGAGACCTCGCTGAGCGAGAGCGGCTGCTTCCTTGGCACGGGCAGTGGCGAAGACGCCGGGCGGGCACTCGACTCCAGGCGGCAGTCGACTCCGGGCGGCCCGCCGGGTCCTAGGCCGCGCACGCCGGGTGTCTCAGTGCTGGCGGCGAAGCGGCCACGGCCATGGCAACCCGCGCGGAACCCAGCCCAACGATGCCGGCCACAGTCGAGACCGAAGCCGGCGTCCGGTAGGACGCGTAGCGCTGAGGCCGGCCCGCACCGCCGCAAAGTCGGTGAGCAGGCCGTCCGGCGGAGGGCCGGAGCCAGGCGGGGCGTAGCGACCCAGTTCCACAGCCGCCGCCAGAGTCTGCAGCGATCCCGCCGCCGCACCCGCGGACGGCGCTAACCAGCGAGCCACCTGCCGGGGCGTGCGCGCCGGTGACCACACATAGCCGAGATCCACCGCTGTGTCGAACAATTCAGTCCATATCGCTTCGGTGTCCCCGCCCCGCGCCAGCCGCAACCGATACCGGCGCCGACGCTGCCGCACTGCCCACGGGGTGAGCAGGGCGACAACGGTGAGGGCGAGCAGGCTCGTGAGCACCAACCCGAAGATCGGTGAGCCGCCGTCGTGCGAACCGGTGCCGGCGGACGCGTTCGACGTCGCGGACGCTGACGCTCCGCCGGTGCTCGGCCGCGACGATGCACGCCCGGTGGGTGCTTCGGCACCACCGGCCGTCGTCTTCCTGTGCGGCGCCCACGGCAGGTCGTTCGCCGACCCCCCGCTGATGCCGGCCAAGGGCGTCGCGTCGAACGGGATCCAACCGATACCGCTGAAGTACGCCTCCACCCAGGCGTGCGCATCGTCAGTCGTGACGCTGAACTGGCCGTTGGCGTCGGGAGGCTGGTGGGTGTAGCCGAGCACTACGCGCGCCGGCACGCCGGCCACTCGTAACAGCACACCCATGGCGGCGGCGTACTGCTGGCAGTAGCCGATCTTTGCCTTGAGGAAGTCCACCAACTGATCGCCGGAGTTGCCGCCGGCTGTCGACAGGCTGTATGTGAAGCCGTTTGCGGGGTCGGCGAAATAGTCGCTGATCGCGCGGGCCTTCGCGTATGCGCCTTGCTTGCCCGCGGTCAGCCGCCGAACGAGCGCGCTGACGTAAGCAGCGACCGGCGGCAGTTGCAGCCACCGATCGGTGGCCGGGTCGCGGCCGGACGAGTCGCGCAGTTCCGCCTGGGTTGGCGCCGCTTGATTGATCGCCAGCTGGTACTGGTCGCCGCTGGAGACGCTCGTGCCGACGACCAACTGGTCTTGTAGGCTCCAGCGCGCATCGCCGGATAACCCGCCCGCGCGGGTGGGCAGTGCAAACACCGGAGGATTCGAGGACAGACCGGTGACGTTGATGTCGGCGATGAACGAGACCGGCTGCGCAAGCAGCGAGGTGCCGGGGACGCTCGCGAAGTCGGTGGCGTCAACCGGCTCGCTCGGCCCGGATGGGCCCGCCCGCCAGCCCGTGCCGACGAACTGGGACAGCACGTTCGTCCGAAGGTAGAACGGCTGAGCGCCGCGCGGACCGCTCAGTTGTTGCACGCTGACGTCGAACAGGCGCAGTGGCTTCTTGCGGTTCAGCTGGCCCTTCAGCGCGACGAACGGGTCGATCGCGCCGCCGCTTCCCCCCGCGCCGAATCCGGCACCGTCGCCCCCGCCGGAGGACCCGTTGTGAAAGAGGTTGGCCACGAGATTGCGCGAATCTGCCGGGGCGAACACCGGAAGGATGACCGCCAGAGCGATCGCCGCGACGGCGATACGCTGGGCCGAGATCGCACCTGCGGCGCCGGACGCGCGCCGGCGATCCTGGCCGGGACGGGGCACGTAATGGCCCCACCGATTCAAGTCGTCGCTGGAATCCAGCGCTAACAGGATCAGAAATGCACCGGCGGCAAGCGCGAACAGCCACCACGAGACAACCTGGCGCGGAACAGCACCTGACACCGTGAACACGATGAGCAGCGGCACGCCGGCGAGCGCCCCGCGGCGGCCGACGACGGCGATCAGGTCGACTAGCGCGGCGACGAGCGCCAACAGCGCGCACAGCGTCAAGCGGACCGCAGGCGTGGAATGGATCGGTGCCGCCTGCTCGGAGGTGGTGTGCTGCAGCGAGGTCATCAACCGGTGGACGTCGTGCCAACTCGCTCGTAGCGGCACCACGCCGAACAGTGCGTGCGCTGAGACGAAGCGAAAGGTTAGCCAGGGGGCGAGCAGCGCGACACCGACCCAGATCTGGGACGCGGCCGGGGGGCGACGGGTGCGCAACAGGGCGGCCGGCCCGACTGCCACGATCATGCTCAGCCAAACGTCGATCAACCAAGCGCGGTCGCTGAGCAGCTCGCACAGGGGCAGCACGCCGATGCCGGAGGCAAGTAGCGCGAGCAGAGTGCGCCGCACGTCCTGGCGCGCCTGTTCGGTCAACGGTCCGTTTGCTGCCTTACCGCGCCCCAGCACAGGCGCAACCGGCGCCGCGGTGCCGGTCGCCATCATCGAGCTGCCCCCATCGCGGCAGTTGCGCTGTGGTGGGCTAGGAGCGCGCCCCAAGCGTGGGCCACGCTGTCGCCGCAGCGAACGATGCCCACTTGCCAGCCGGCGCCGCGCAGTGCCCGTGCAGCGGAATGGCACGGCGCCGAGATGGGGGAGGCCGGCGCGCCTGGGCCGTAGGCCCACGTGGCGGTGTCCAAGATCAGAGCAAGGGCCGTGGTGGACGACCCGCGAGGGTGGACGCTGGCCAGCATGCGCAGGCTCTGGGCGTCGAGATCGCCCACGACCGCGGTGACCGTCGACTCGCGTGCGAGCGAGGTGAGCACACCCGAGAGCGACGTCAGTTCGCGGCGTGCGGACGGGCGGACCGAGGCAAGGTAGTCGGCGATGCTCGCCGGTTCCGACATTCGCAACCGATCCGGTGCTGCCAGATCGCACACGAGCGCAAGGTCGCGCCCGCTGAGCAGTGTGTACATGCCCACGCTCGCCGCTGCGCTGATCGCCCACTCCAGCGAGCTGCGGATCCGCTCGTCGCCCGCATCGTCTCCCGACGCCTCGACATGGGAGCCCGAGCGCAGATCGAGCAGCAGCGTCACCTCGCCGCGCCAGGGTCGCTCTTCCTGACGCACCATCATCACGCCGGTGCGCGCGGTCGAGCGCCAATGGATCTTGCGCAGGTCGTCGCCGGTGCGATATTCGCGCGTCGACGCATCGTCGGCACCGCGCGTCCCGATCGAGTGGCTGCCCGCGTGGTCGCCGACGTCCATCGATCGCGGGGGGTACAGCGTGCGCAGCGGCTCGACGATCGGTGCGACGACCACTTCGTTGGACGCGGTGAACGAGCGGCGCACGTCCACGAGGTGGAACGGGTCGGTGAGACGAATGTGCAGCGGCCCGCAGCGGTAGCGACCGCGCGGCAGCCGCGGCATGCGGTAGGAGACGGTGCGGGTCTCGCGGCTGCGCAGGCTGTCGAGCACGAAGCGAGCGCGGCCACTGAGCTGGTCGGGAAGTTGGTCCTCCAGCATCAGCGCACCAGTGGGCAGCAGCGACCGATTCGTGATGGACAGGTTGACGACGACCGTGTCACCTGCGCTGGCCCGGGTCGGTTCGGCGCTGCGCCGGTTGGCCAGGCGCACCTGGGAGCGCAACACCACTGCCGCCGAGAGCAGCGGAACAGCGAGGGCAAGGACGCCCGCACGGGCGAGGTCGACGATCCCGAGGAGCAGGCCGCAGCCGATCGCAGTGACCCCGGCAGCGATCAGGCAGCTGGCCCGGGTGGTGAAACCGGCGCGGGAATCGGCCACCGGCTCAGCTCGTTCGTCTGCTTATCGAACCGGCGGGCGCAACGCCGGGGATGGGTACCGAGCGGGCGATCTGGCGGAGCAGATCCTCGGCCGAGCGTCCGGCGATGTGTGCGTCGGCCGTGAGCAGCAAGCGGTGCGCCAGCACCGGGACCAGTACGAACTGCAGATCGTCGGGCAGCACGTAGTCGCGGCCGTTCATCGCAGCCCAGGACTTGGCCGCTCGCAGGAGTTGCAGGGTTGCGCGCGGCGACGCGCCCAGCCGCACGTCCGCGGCTCGCCGCGTCGCTTCGGACAGGTCGACCGCGTAGGCCTTGATGGGGTCGGCCACATGCACCGCGCGCACGCCGGCGATCAGCGCCCGGACCTGCGTGGCGTCAGATACCGGTCGTAGCGAGTCCAGCGGATCGAACGCGGCGTGCTCGTTGAGCATCGCGATCTCGGCACTGCGGTCGGGATAGCCGAGCGAGATGCGCGCGGTGAAGCGGTCGCGTTGCGCCTCGGGTAGGGGGTAGGTGCCCTCCATGTCGATCGGGTTCTGCGTGGCGAGTACGAGGAATGGCCGCTCGAGCGGGTAGGTGACGGCGTCGACGGTGACCTGGCGTTCCTCCATGCACTCGAGCAGTGCCGACTGGGTCTTCGGCGACGCGCGGTTGATCTCGTCACCGATCACGATGTTTGCGAACACCGGACCCGGTTTGAACTCGAACTCGCGGACGTCGGCGTTGTACACGCTCACGCCGGTCACGTCGCTCGGCAACAGGTCCGGGGTGAACTGCACCCGCCGCACGGTGCAATCGATGGAACGCGCCAGCGCCTTGGCGAAAGTAGTCTTGCCGACACCGGGGACGTCCTCGATCAGCAGGTGGCCCTCGGCGAGCAGCACCGCCACCCCAAGTCGGACGGTCTCGTGCTTGCCCTCGATCACCTGATCGATGTTCGCGGCGATCCGCTCGCCGACGGCACGCACGTCAAGCGGCCCAGCGGCCATTTCCGAAGCAGCCGCGGAACGGTACCCGGACCGCTCCTCGTGCGCGCCGTGCTCCACCGCTGCACCACCCCTGGGTCCCAGCCGGGCGCGCGCCCGGCGTGTGCCTGTCGAGTATTCACGACGGCGCCGACAAGTGGCACTCGGCGAGGTCCGACGACTGTGGGCTGCACTGAGCGCGCTCCGTTGACCATGGCCTGAAGTGGGGTACGGTGGGGCTCAGTGGGGAATGGTGTGGGCGGACGGCCCAATGTGGGGGTCCGCTGGTTGGAGGTGGGTGGCGATGTTTCTCGGCACCCACACCCCGCGCCTGGACGACAAAGGACGCCTCGCCCTTCCGGCGAGGTTCCGGCCGGATCTGGAGGGTGGCCTGGTGATCTGCAAGGGTCAGGACCGCTGCCTATTCGTGTTCCCCACCGACGAGTTCAACCGGGTCACCTCGGCTCTCGGCAACGCCCCGGTGACCGACCGGCGAGTGCGTGGCTATAGCCGGGTGCTCTTCGCCAGCGCATCGCGCGAGACCCCCGACGCTCAGGGCCGGATCACCGTCCCACCACAGCTTCGCGAGTATGCGGGCCTGCGCAAGGACTGCGTGGTGATCGGCGCGAACAGCCGGGTCGAGGTCTGGGACGCCGAGGCATGGCAGAGCTACCTCGAGGAGTCCGAACAGGCCTTCGCCGACATCGCCGAGGAGGTACTGCCCGGCATTCTCTGATCCCTGCGAGCTTCGGTGCGGCCTCCTCCCGTCCGCCCGGACATCACTTCCCCGATGCCCGGTTTCGGACGGGTGGGGACCAGGTCGAATCTCGCCGTCAACAACAGCACACCCCACCAGTCCGTACCCCGACAGCTTTGCGAGGAACCCAGCGGCGATGGATGCAACGCAGGGCAAGCCCCCCACGGCACCGTCCGCCGTGCATGTGCCGGTCTTGCTCGAGCGCGTTCTCGGCCTGCTGGCACCGGCAATCGACGGCGAGGCGGCCGTCGTTGTCGATGCCACGCTTGGCCTGGGCGGACACGCGGAGGCGTTGCTGCTCGCGCATCCGCGTCTGACGCTGGTCGGCCTTGATCGCGATCCGGACGCGCTGGCGCGCAGCGGTCACCGGCTAGCCGCCTTCACCGGACGCATCCATCTGGTGCACGCGGTCTATGACCGGATGCCCGACGTGCTCGACTCGCTCGGCCTGGCCGGTACCGACGGCGTGCTCTTCGACCTGGGTGTGTCGTCCATGCAACTCGATGTCGCCGAGCGTGGCTTCGCCTACGCGCAGGACGCACCGCTGGACATGCGGATGGATCCGACGTCGGGTGTGAGCGCCGCGGACGTCGTGAACAGCTATCCCGTCCCGGCGCTAGCGCGGGTACTGCGCGATTACGGCGACGAACGCTTCGCACAACGCATCGCGCAAGCGATCGACCGGGCGCGACGGGCCGCGCCGCTGAATTCGACCGCCCAGCTCGCCGAACTGGTGCGCACAGCGATCCCTGCCGCCACCCGCCGCCACGGTGGCCATCCGGCCAAACGCACCTTCCAGGCATTGCGGATCGAGGTGAACGGTGAGCTGGATTCGCTGCGGGCCGCGGTACCTGCCGCCCTCGCGACGTTACGCACCGGCGGGCGGATCGTGGTGCTCTCCTACCACTCGCTGGAGGACCGCATCGTCAAGCAGGCCATGGCGGAACTCGCCGTCGACACCACGCCGATCGACCTGCCCGTCAAGCTTGCCGACCACGGCCCGCAGCTGCGACTACTCGTGCGGGGCGGCGAATCCGCAACCGACGCCGAAATCGCAGCAAACCCCCGCGCCGCGTCCGTGCGAATGCGCGCCGCCGAACGGATCCGGGAGTCTGCGTGAGCGAGGCAAAGCCGAGCGAAAAGGTGCCGTCGCGGGCCGGGCACACCGGCAAGTCGACTAGGCGCGCCCCGGCCCGCGGTCCGCGGCACGCCCCGCGCGCGCCGAGGACGCCGTTCGTGTTAGTGGTGCTCGGCCTGATCGTCGGCGGCATGTGCGCGCTACTGGCACTCAACACCGCCGCGGCTGCGAACGAGTTGACCCGAGATCGGCTCGCCGGTCAGGACGAGGCCGTCGCCGCGCAGCTTGCGCAGTTACAGAACGACGTCGCCGCCAGCGCCGCGCCGGCGAATCTGGCCAACGCGGCTGGTCGGCTCGGAATGGTGCCGGCGGGCAATCCGGCGTTCCTGATCGTCGGCGCGGACGCGCGGGTGCGCTTGCTGGGCAGCCCAGCGCCGGCGAGCGGACACCCGACATACGTCGCGCCGCGCCGTACCGCGACCAAGCCGAAGCCCAAACCGACGAAGTCGAGCGCCACGTCGACCAAGACCGCGACGCCGTCCAAGACGGGCAGTTCGACCACGGTTGCGACGTCGACCAAGACGAGCAGTTCGACCAAGACCGCCACGTCGACCAAGACCGCCACGTCGACCAAGACCCGCGGGGCGGCGTCGCGAACCGCCAGCTCGACGAGCGCTCGCCGCAGCCCGCTGCCGACCCCGAACAGCACCCTTCCGGGAGGGACCAGATGACCGGCCAGGGACGTCAGCATCACCCATCGTCGCGCGGCGCGCCGGCGTCGGCCCGCTTCGGCCCCGCGCCCGCGCGCCGCCCCGCGCCCGCAGGCCGCCCGGCCCGAGCGCGCCGCCCGCCC
>JBBQUT010000010.1:0-132926 GCA_038212215.1 Mycobacteriales bacterium | reverse complement strand
CTCCGGCCGGGTCGCCACCTCGTCGATCGCCCGAGTTGCATTCGTGGCCCTCCAAGCTCGTGTTCGAATGCTGAGCGACCGCGTCAACCTAACAGCCACGACGCGCATATAGCCTGAGCGACTCAGGTTTGTCGGCGCTCGCTCGCCCGCAAAGATGCGCCCACGCAGCACGTCGACGGCACGGTCCACAGCTGCCACAGCACTCGTCCCCATCCAAAGGTCAGTCCAAGTTGTATTCGAAGTAGGAGTGATCGACGCGTCTGGGCTACGGATTACGACAGAGCTTCTCGAGATCGCATTGACTCTGTGTCGTGGTGTAGACCCTTGCCATGCCGACGATCGTCGAAGGTCGCGCCGCGCAACGAGTCGAGGCCCGTGTGGACCGCGGCGCAGGAGTTCTTTGATCTCGGCGATACCGTCGTGCTCTCCGCGACCCGGCGCTGCGCCCTGCGCCCGTGCCGTCACGCACTTTTCTCCGGGTTGCGTGACCCGTAACTCGCGGTCGTGGGTCGATCGGATGACCTAGCTGGACGAGCTCAAGGACCTGGTCGGGTTACCGGGAAGGCGGATCATCACCGAGACCGAACCAGCGCCGCTGACGTGGTGGCAGCGGTCGACCTAGTGGCGACCGACCCGGGGAGCGACGGGTTGGTGGATCGTTTATGAACTCGTCGGTCGCATGAAGGATCGATGCCAACGGCCGGTACTAAGGCTGCGCCATACGATAGCCCGTTGACGGGCGCGAGCTAGCCTGGAAGTCAGTCCAGTCGAAGCCGGACGCGCGTAGATGTCCGCAACAGCAGGGAGTCGGCGTGCCGAGGCTGATAGCTGCAGCGCTCGCATTGATGTTTCTCGCGGCGGGCTGCACGTCCGCGTCCAACGGGGCGAGCACGTCGCCCACGACGCAGGTCAGCACTCCGGCCGCCCCGACGACCCCGCCCGCAACTACCCGACCGGGCAGCGCCCAGGTGCGACCCGGCGACGTGGCACTGATCTTCGCGATGTACCGCAGGGTCAGCCATGCGTTTCATCGCAACCCCGACGAGGGGGTTCGGGCCGTCATCGCGACCCAGTACCCAGGAGACCGTGCCGACGTCGGTTTCGCGCGCTGCGTCAACGCCATCGCCCCTGGGGCGAAGACCGTGCCGCGCTCGAAGAGCGTCACCTTTGTGCCGAAGGCCAAGACCACCACACCTGATCCCGGGTACACCGTGAACTCGGCACACGTCCACAACCTCCACCTTGCTGGACGCGTCTACACCACCGAGGTGACGATCACGCAGAGCGGGCGAGCCTCCGTCCACCTCCGTCACCAGGTCGTGCTCAACGGCAAGGCATACCAGTTCTCGGCGTGCTGACCGGCGCCGATCGCCGCGCGCACGGCTACCGCCGCCCGTAGAGCCAGACGCTCACTCCGTGATAGCGCTGGAAGCTTACCGGTGCATAGCCGGCGCGTAGGACGGCGAGTTCGGTCGCGAGGGATCCGTGTGGTCGTCGCGGCAGTTGGCCAACGATCCAGATACGAGCGTGCGAACGCATCGCCCGGCGGACCTGCACCGGGGCGCTCGGCCTGCCGTAGAACTGCCCGTTCTGTTCGGGGGAGTTGACGACACCGATGTCGGCGACGCCTCGGAACGCTCCGGGATAGCCGAGCGGGGTCTGCTGGTACATCCGCGGGTAATAAAGAATCGCGTCGCCTCGCATCTTGTGTGCGCCGACATAGGCCGCCGCGGCGGTCATGTCCTGGGGGCGTCCCTGGGGCGTGCGGACGCGCAGTTGCGCCGGCCACTGCAACACACCGAGGCCGACGATGACGGCGAGCCCGACGAGGCCGCTCGCAAATGCACCGTGCGTGGAGACGGATCGGCATAACCGGTCCAGTCCTGCCGCTGCCAGCAACGCCAAGCCGCTTTCGCAGTACAGCAGGTACCGCGATCCGCCGTACAGGGGCGTTGCGAGGACCGACTCTGCCAGCAGTAGGATCGACGGCAGCACGGCGAGCGGCAAGGCGAGCGCGGGCAGGCTGATGCCGCGCCACGCGTGGCTCACTTGCCCGTGCGCGCCAGCACGGCTGCGAACCGGGGCGAGCGCGCCCACGCCGATCAGCACGCCCAGGACGCCAATGGCGGCAGGCGACGGGCCGAGCATGCTTCGCACGAGCGCGGCGACATCGGCCCAGTTTGGCGCCCGGATCCAGGACAATTGCGCCTGTTCATGACTGCTGAGCACCAACAACGGCATGAGCAGGACGAAAGCTGTCGCGCTTGAGGCGAGCCAGCGGGACAGCACCGACCGGGGCGCCCGCGTGACGACCAGCGTCACCCCGTGGCAGACGGCGACGAGCACTGTCAACTCGTGCAGGTAGGCCGTGGTGGTGAGCAACGCCGTGTAGCAGATCCAACGGTAACGGCTGGGGGCGCCGTTGTGCTGCTGCGGACGGCCCAACCCCGACCCCGTCGAAGCAGCGCTGCTTGCGGCCGGACCGGCAGCCCACAGCAGCACCAGGGTGGTCGCCATCACGCCCAGCGCATCGAGGGCGTACGAACGCCCGGCCTGGGCGTAGGCATTGACCAGCGGGAGGGACACCATGATCAAGGCACTGAATAGTGCAACCCTCGTGGACGCCGTCGTCCGAAACGCCACGAGCGCCGTAAGCGCCACTGTGCCAGCCGTCGCAAGCACGGACGGGAGCCGCATCCACGTAGCGTCCGGCCCACTGATCGCGAACACGGCCTTGATCAGCGCGTAGTACACCCCGTGCACGGCGTCGACATTGCCCAGCAGATGCACGAAGGACGGCCACGGTAGTTGTGCGGCCCAGTAGGTGGCTTCTTCCGTGCCGTACATCGAGGCGTCGCGCAGACCCCAGAAACCCATTGCCAGCATCACGAGCGCGGGCAACGCGATAGATGCCCAGGAGGGCAGGCGCTCGCGCGGTTCGGGCGCTGTCGCCGTGCGGTGCTCATCGATCACCTCGCGATCCTCCTCGCGCTCACCTGGCAAGCTCCTGACCGCGACGCAAAGGCAACCGGCAGCAGCCAGCCCGAGCAACGCGCGGCGTTCACGAAACCGGTGTCACACGGCTCGCCCTGGGCCGCCGCGAGTGCTTCGGTCGGGAACGGCGGCGCGAATGCCGCCGAAGGCCTGGCAGAGCGCCTGGTGATCGCACCAGTCGCACAGCCGCGACGGGGTCGGCCGGAAGTCAGGACTGAAGCTAGCGGCGTTCGACCACGGCGGGATCGCGGTCGCCTCGTGTCTCTATGGGGGCGAGCCCTCACAATTTCGATCTAGCGGATGCACCGCATGCGACGCTTGCTCGAGGGACCGCACGACGATGGCCTGGCGCCTGCTCGATGGCGATCTTCTGCAGCCACACGGTCACGGCCATGGCCGCGATCCGGCGTCGAGGTAACGGGTCCGCTGCGCGATCGCCGACCAGTCACACCGCCGAGCCGAAGTTCGTGCGCGGTGTACGCGCGGTCCTGCGCTCCGCGTCTGCGAGGCAGGTCCGGGATTCACCGCCGACTTCCTGCCCCACGTTTTCGATCGATTGGCGCGCGCCAATCAAGGCCGAAGCCAAGCGAGCGCTGCGGCCGGTAACGGGCTGGGCTGAGCCATCATCGACACCCTCATTCGGGCACACAGAGGCACCGTGAGCGCGGCGAAACGGGCCCGCGGGCGGTGCGGTTCTCGAACTGCCCCTGCCCCTGCCCCTATTCGGTGCGGAAAACGCCGCACCCGCCACCGGATCGCCGGCGAGCCGCGTCCGATGCGAGAACGCCCGCCAGTTCCCTGGACCGCGTGACGACTCGACCACGCACCCGTCAGTGTCGTGGAATTCCAGCGATGATCGATCAAGGCGCCGCTCGCCGGCGGTGCGTTCGCCGTTGGCCCTCTATGGTCGTGGTTGTGGGTCGGTTGCTGGTGGTTGAGGACGACCTGGTGATAGGCGGCGCATTGCGTGCCGGCTTGGCACGCAGCGGGCACGACGTCACGTGGGCGACGACCGGCGGCGACGCGGAATCGGCGTTGCGTGACGCAGGGTACGACCTCGTCCTTCTCGATCTCGGTTTGCCGGACATGGACGGTCTCGACCTGTGTCAGCGCGTCCGCGCCGCCCAGCTCGGCTCCGTGATCGTGATCTTGACGGCTCGCGACGAGGAGATCGATGTCGTCCTCGGGTTGGAGGCCGGCGCGGACGACTATCTCACCAAGCCCTTCCGGCTGGCCGAACTGATGGCCCGAGTGCAGGCCCACCTGCGCCGCGGGCCGGCAGCGCCGACGAGCGGAGCTGCGGTGCTGCGTGTGGGCGCACTTGAGATCGACACGGCGGCGCGGCGAGTGCACCTGGCAGGTGCGGAAATCGCCCTGCGCGCAAAGGAGTTCGACCTGTTGGCGCGCCTGGCCGCCGACGCGGGTATCGCGGTGAGCCGGGCCGAGCTGATGTCCGACGTGTGGGACGAGCACTGGTTCGGTTCGACGAAGACCTTGGACGTGCACCTGTCGACGTTGCGCCGCAGGCTTGCGGATGCGGCGCAGACCGTCGGAGCGGCCGTACCGGAGATCGTGACGCTGCGCGGTCGCGGATTCCGGTTGGACAGTTGCGTCAGAGGTCCCTCAACACACTGATCGCGGGTTTGCGCGCCACGCCGATCGCCGCGGCGACGGCCGCGATGAACGCGGCGACGGTGACCGCCCCGAGCGCGGTCAGGTACTGCCAGGGGACAGCGATCACCGAAGGCGGCGGGTCGAAGACGCCGGTGAGCACCTTGACCAGCATCTGCGACAGCAGCCAGCCGAGCACGCCGCCAGCGATGAGGCCAAGCACGGCCAGTACGACGGCCTCACTGGCGATCATGCTGCGCAGGTGCCGGGTCCTCGCGCCAAGGGCGGTGGCGATCGCGAAGGTGCGCCGCCGCTCGGCCAATCCGAGCGCCAGGACCAGACCGCCCGCGGCGGCAGCAAGCAGCAGCGCAAAGCTCAACTCGACCCGGGTCAGGCCGGCGAGGTCGACGGAGGTGAGGCTCGAACCGACGTTGCCGCGGACAGTAGCGATGTCAGTGACGCTCACGCCGGGCCCGAGCAGGGACTGGACTCGGTGCGCGACGGCGGCGGTGTTCTGACCGCCGGTGTTGATGAGGAAGGACCCAACGGTGTTGGTGCCGGTCTGGCGGGCGATGTAGGAGGCGTTGGCGACGAAGAAGCTGTCCTTCGGCGCGGTCGGGAACTCCGTCACGATGCCGATGTAGTGGAAGGCCACCGTGCGCGGCGTCCTGGTGTGTGCGTCGACCAGGCGAAGCTTGATCAGATCACCCGGGTGCAGCTGGTAGTCCTTCACGGTCTCCGCAGACACCAGGATGGAATTGGGTTTGCTCGCGAGGGTGTGCATGAGTCCGCTGGCAGTGCCGCCGTGGAAGTAGGCGTCCTGCACTGCGGTGATGTCGCGGATGCGGTCGGGGCGGATCCCGTAGAGGTCCTGCAGGTCGGCGCCGATATAGGCGTAGCGGTGCTGCACGGGTTCGACGCCGTGCACGCCGGGCACGGCGGCGAGGTCGGCGGCGGTCTGCGGGTGCACCGTGGTGCCGGCGGAGATGGTGGCGGTCACGTCGGCGCCGTTCGTGAGTTGCGCGTCGGCTTCGGCTTGCTGGCGGTAGGTGGAGTTGAAGGTCGCGGTGGAAGCGGCGAAGGACAGGGCGAGGGTGAGTAGCACGACGGCGCGGATCAGGGGTCGCCGCTGACGCGAGATTCCGCCGGCGACGGGTCCGGACAGGCGCCCGGTGAGCGGGCGGAGCAGCTGGCGCAGCAACGGCCGGCCTCGGCCGAGCAGCAGGTCCGACAGGCGCCAAACCAGCATCCCGGCGCCGATCCAGAGCAGCCCGGGGCCGAGGAAGGCCCAGTAGTTCACCGAAATCGTCGGGACGCCTTCGGGTGCGAGGACGAGTTGATAACCGCTGCGGCTGGTGATGGAGTAGACCACGTAGGCGATCACCAGCAGCACGACGTCCAGCCATACTCGCGCCCACCAAGGGTAGCTGCGGGTGCCGATGACAGCGCGGCCGGACGCGACGGTGGTCTCCCGCAGATCGCGTCGAG
The DNA here is from genome assembly GCA_038212215.1 of Mycobacteriales bacterium. Taxonomy (GTDB): domain Bacteria; phylum Actinomycetota; class Actinomycetes; order Mycobacteriales; family Jatrophihabitantaceae; genus JALZAI01. Next base: position 126,833 of record JBBQUT010000010.1, on the reverse strand, counting down.
CGGGGATAAGCACGGCTGCTGCGGCAATGAGCAGGCCGATCACTGCCGCGGCGCCGGCCCAGCCGACGGCGGTCGTGATGGTGGTGCCGAATCGCGCGGTCCCGAACACGGCGCGCCCCACAAGCGCGGCGCCGGCCAAACCCAGCGCCGCGCCGGCGACGCCAATCACGGCTGCCTCGGCGGCCGCCAGGCGCAGCAATTGCCGCGCTGACGCGCCGCGGGCGCGCAGCAGCGCCTGCTCGCCGCGTCGCCGTGTCGCGCCGGATGAGGCGATGGTGGCGGTCAGCAGCGCGGCAACGATTGCGCCGGGAAGGCCGAGGAATAGGAACAGCACTTGGGCGTAGGCCGCGTCGCCGCGCGCGGCGTCAAGCGAGGCGCCCAGGTTGTCGCCGACCAGCACCCCGCCGGAGCTGCGCGCTTCGAGGTTGCGCGCAGCGGCGGTGGCGGCGGAGAAGGCACTTGCCGGGTCGGCGGGCAGCCGATGATCACGGCGCACGTGGAACTGAGTGCTGAGCAGGTCTGGACGGGTCTTGGCGAGCGGGTCGAAGACCTGGTGCCACTGTGGTGCGGGGAGCAGCACGACGTTGTCCGGCGGCGCGGCGGGCTGCGCACCGAGTGGGGCGCCAACCTTCTGGAACAGCGAGTTGACCTGAGGCAGGTCGATAATTCCGGCCACGACGACGCGGGCCGGCGGGAGTCCGGCGCGTCCGATCGACACGGTGTCACCAGGGGCGGCGTGCAGGTTGGATGCGGTCTGCTGGAACAGCAGGACCCCGGTATTCGAACCGGCCAGCAACCGGACTTGCTGGGGGAACGCGGCGGTGTAGCGGGCGGGGATGCCGAGCACCACCCCTAGGCCCGTGGTCTGGGTGCTGCCGCCCGCAGTTGCGCTCAGACCACTGGTCGCGCCGAAGTCCACCGGCTGCACGGTGCGTACCCCGCCGCTGCCGAGCACGAGTTTCTGCATCGCCGTCGGGTCGGCACCGGGCTGCACTTGAACCTGCCAGTCGACGGCCACCCCGCGCACGGCACGAGCGGTCATGGTCGCTTTCGAGTGGGCGAGGAAGGAGCCCAGCGAGGCGAGTAAGGCGACCGCGATCGCAATGCCGATCGCCGCTGCGGCCAGCCGGGCGGGACGGCGGCGCAGCAGGCCACCGAGCCAGGTGGTGATCATGCCGAGGCTCCGATCGTTGGCGGTGGGTCAATACGGCCGTCGCGCATCGTCCACTGAAGCTCGAGGCGCTCGGCGATGATCGGATCGTGGGTGGACACGAGCAGCGAGGCGCCGAGTTCCGCGCTGGCTTGCAACAGCACGTCGATCACCAGCTGAGCTGCGTGGTGATCAAGCTGACCGGTGGGCTCGTCGGCGAGGATGAGCCGCGGACGGGAGGCGAGGACCCGGGCGACGGCGACCCGTTGCGCTTGACCTCCGGAAAGCTGTTCGGGGAGTTTGTCGGCCAGGTCGTCGATCCCTAGGCGGTGTAGGGCGTCGCTCGCGCGCCGCGCGGCCTCGCCCTCCTCGACATTGGTCAGCAGCAGGGGCAGCGCGACGTTCTCGGCGACGTCGAGGGCGGGGAGCAGGCTTGGACCTTGGAACACGACTCCCACCCGCCCGGGGTGGCCGTTCGGGTGACCGTCCAACGCGGGCCACGCGATGGTGCCCGAGGTCGGTGTCTCCAGGCCGGCCATGAGATGCAGCAGGGTGGACTTGCCCGAGCCGGAAGGGCCGGTCACTGCGATGCGGCTACCGGATGGGACCGTGCAGGTCACGCCATAGACCGCGACGACGGCCGTCGCGCCGGTGCCGTACGTTCGGGCCACGTCCGCGCAGACGACCGACGGTGTGGCCGCGAGGGTGGCTAGGCGCGACTCGCTGGCGTTCGTGCGGGCGTTCACGACACGACCCGCCCGTCCGCGATGCGCACGACCCGATCCGCAGTTGCAGCGACAGCGGGGCTGTGGCTGGCCACGAGCACGGCGACGCCGGCGGCGGCCCGAACCCGCAGCAGGTTGAGAACGGCGCTTTCGGTCGCGTGATCTAGTTCGCCGGTGGGTTCGTCGGCCAGCAGCACGACGGGGTCGTTGGCCAGCGCCACTGCCAAACCTGCGCGGGCCAGTTCTCCGCCGGACAACTGGCCCGGGTACGCGTGTGCACGGCTGGTGATGCCGAGGGAGTCGAGCACGGATCCGACAGAGGTCGGTTGAGCGGTGCGCGCCAGACGCTGAGCGAGGGCGACGTTCTGGCGCACGGTCAAATGGGCGAGCAGGTTATTGCTCTGAAACAGCAGGCCGATGTTGCGGCCGCGCATCCGGGCGCGGACCGACTCGGGTTGGTGGCTCAACCGCTTGTCGCGGATGCGCACGGTTCCGCCGTCAGGCTCGTCGGTGCCGGCCAGGCACGAAAGCAGGGTGGATTTGCCGGAGCCGGACGGGCCGACGAGAGCAACGAACTCGCCGCGCTCGATGCGCAGGCTCACCCCCTGCAACGCGAGCGTCTCCTCCTCACCGGCCCGGAAGAACCGGTACAGCGAGTGCGCCTCGATCGGGGCCGGCGCCTCGGCGAGGACGGCGGTCATGCGTGCCAGCCGAAGGAGTCGGTGACCGTGCGCCAGGGATCGACGTTGTCCGACCCGACCGGAGCCGACAGGGTCAGCACGACTTCGGTCCCGTGGCGCCAGAATGCGTAGCGCTCCACGGCTTCCACAACCACTTTGCCGGTCACCGCGTTCGGCGCGGAGTCAGCCCGGTACGTGATCTTGATCGCGGTGCCGGCCGTGCGCGCGACTGTGGTCACCGCGCCGGGAACGAAACCGTGCGCCGCCGCCTTGATCGCCGGCAACTCGGTGGCCTTCGCCGAGGCGACCGTGGGAGCCGCCGAGACCGCCCGCGTCTCGGCCCGGATGCTGTTGAACTTATCCGTGAACAGTGTGGCCTGCCCCGCCTTCGTCATGGCCCAGCCTTCAGGGACCTTGATCGAGTACGCGCGGCTGGCCGGCGAGTAAGGGACAAACGCTTGATTGTCAGGGATGTCACCGGGCGGCGGTGTCTCGGTCGCATTCGGATTCGGCCCACCCGTACCGGCACCACTCGTCGTCCCCGCGGGCGGGCTCGTCGCTCCCGGCGCGGTCGACTGGGGACTGGAGCTGGAGCCACTGCAGGCGCTCGCGACAAGCACGACCGGCACGCAGAGCAGGGCAATGCGCAAGGCGTGCCGCCGGTGGTAACGCTGGTGCCTCATGACGCTGCCTCTCCACGGTGACCCGGACCGGGCTGACGCTATGCAGTCCGGTGATAGCGGACCCTTCAGCGAGGGTTAACGCAGCGCAAAAGAACGTTCGGAGTAGCTGATCGTCCGCGACACTGAGGCTTCGCTGACCGAAAGGGCGCGCGATGCGCAGAAGAATCGCCGGGCTGACCGTCCTCGCGGCGGTACTCGCGACCTGCCTGTTCGGCATCCCGCTTGCGGCCGCGGCGGTGCACTACTTCGTCATCGATGAGCAGCAGGAACTTGAACGAACTGCCGATGTCACCGCACTTGCCGTGTCTGGCGACCTGACTCGGGCACGACACGCAGCCACGCTGCCGAGCCACGAGCCGGGGCTCGAGGTGAGCGTCTATGACGCCGCAGGCTCGCGCATCGCTGGGCCCGGTCCCACGCGATCGGACAGCTTCGTCCAACGAGCCCTGGATGGCGCCGCGGCATCCGGGAACCTCGACGGGAGGATCGGCGCGGCTGTGGCGATCTCCGACGGCGACGCCGTCGTCGGCGCCGTCCTGGTGACCGCGGATCACGGCCAGGTGTACGCACGCGTCGCCCGCACCTGGACCGCGATGCTGGCGCTTGCCCTGGCAGCCGTGGCAATCGCCTGGGTTATCGCCCGCCGCCTGGCACGGCGGATCGCCGGCCCTGTAGAACGGCTCGCCGTCGCGGCCGAACGGCTCGGCGACGGCGACTTCAGCGTGCGCACCATGCCCTCAGGCATTACCGAGATCGACACCGCCAACACTGCCCTGGACCGCACCGCCGTACGTCTGGGAGACCTCGTCGAGCGCGAGCGAGCGTTCTCCGCCGACGCATCCCACCAACTACGCACCCCGCTCACCGGCTTGCAGCTCGGTCTCGAAGCAGCGCTCAGCACCCCGGGCGCGGACCTGCGCGCCGCGCTCGGCGACGCGCTCGGCACCGCGCGACAGCTCGAGAACACCGTGTCCGAGCTCCTCGCGCTCGCGCGAGACAGGCCCCGCGGAACCCAGATACTCGACATCGACACACTGATGACCGACCTGCGGACGCGGTGGAATGGACTGCTCGCGGCAGCCGGCCGGCCGCTGCGCATCGTCGTGGACCCAGACATCCCGCACACCCGCTTCTCACGCGCCGCCGTCAACCAGATACTCGACGTCCTCATCGACAACGCAATTCGGCATGGCCGCGGCTCGGTAACAGTCACCATCCGCGACGCCGAACAGGCGCTGGCCATCGACGTCTCCAACGAGGGTCCGCCGATCACCGGCGACTCACGCGAACTGTTCCGGCGACGCTCAGCAGACGCTGAGGGAACCGGCATCGGTCTGGCACTCGCCCGCCGACTCGCCGAATCCGAAGGCGGCCGACTCGTACTGTCCACACCCGACCCGCCAAAATTCACCATGCTCGCCCCGGCGAACGACTCTGACACCGCACCATAAGGCTGGCCGCAACGGGAGCTCGCAGCCCCAATCGGAAAGCCAACGTCTCCATCAAACTACGTAGCGGGCAACCGCGCCCCACGCCAGCACTCCAACCCGCTGCATTGCACCCGCACTTCAGAAGCGGCCTGGTGAGCGTGTCCCGATCCCGCAATCTGGTGGAGCGCTACCAGCAGATGCTGCGCGTGGAGGGCTACTCCGAGGGCGCCATCCACTCGATCACCCAGGGCCTGGCCTAGGCGCTCGCCGAACAGCGCGTGCTGGATCGCGACCAGCGAACCGGAGCACCGCGGCCGCGCGCTCGAGATTCGTGTCGAGGCCGAGTGCGGCATGGATTGTCCGTCATGACACACCCCCGAGCACGCCCAGGTCAACGCCGGCCGGCGCGACGGTCAGGCAGATCTCAGCACCATCCGCGCGGAGTGCGACGGCCTGCACACCGAGCTGAATGGGCTGGACCGGTGGCTGACCCCTTTCTCCGAGAGCGACGGAACCGGCGATGTCTACCGGTTGGTTGAGATTATCCGTGCCTCGCACGATGCGGAGCATCGATGTCTACTGGCTGGTTGAGATTCAGCAAGCACGAGCTTGCCGGGCCCACGGACGGACCTGGCGCGCCTGGCCGAGTACGACTCGGCAGTCTTGCAACGGGTGCGCCAGGTTTGACCACCCGCACCGCCGGGGTGCTGAAGGCCAAGCGATCACGCAGGCGGCGGGCGCGCTGATACGGGTCGGGGTGCGGCACTCTGCCGAGTCGAGCGTGACGACCCGGCGCTGCGCAGGCAGCAGAAGGCGGCGTACACCTCGGTGTATGGCCTTGGGGACGTCACCTGGGAGTACCTCGGGATGAACCTCGGCATCCCGGGCGTGAAAGCGGACATCTGGATCGTGCGGTTTTGTCAGCGCTGCTATCGGCCGTCCGGCAACCACCAGACTCTCCGGTCGGACCCGTTCGCGCGCTCGGTCGCGACTGCAGCGCGGCAACGTACTGCTCCGAAGCAGTAACCGGCGCCGGGATTGACGACGGGTGGCCGTCGGGCCCGTCGAAGCAGACGCTCACCGCGCTCGACGACTTGGTCAGCTCCCATGTCCCCAGCGGGCACGCCTGGACGTCACCTACCTAGGGGTGTGTTGCGCCCTTCAAAGGGGCGGTTGAGTGACAGTGCCAACGGCTATCACTCTCCCAACTCACAACGAGGACGGCTCATGGTCGAACACGACACCCACCGCCACTTGGAAGTCACCGACGGCGCCCGCGCGGTCGCGTCCGCCGAAATTCATGCGCCGGCCGATACAGGGCAGCCGGTGCAGGCCGTGCTGCACGCCGTGTCGGGCCACATCCCGGCGGGCAGCCGCTCTGAGCTAATCGACGCGGTGCTCGACCTGCCAGAGGTCCAGGGCAAGGATCGCCTGATCGCGACGGTGCCGCTGGGAGACGCCGAGTCACTGCAGCGGCTGCAGCACCGATGCGCGGAGGTCACCAGCAGAGCGGCTGGGTCCAGCGCCCTCATCGACGCCGAACTGCCTCACGACGATCCCGTCGACCTGGTGGACCTGGTGTGAGCCGGGCACCGTCCAAGTCTGCCAACGGCGCGATTGCTTCGCCATCCACCCGATAGGCGCCTGCCAGATCACTCCGCTCTCGAATCCCGGCAACCCTGCGTCGCCGGTACCCCATGGCGCTGTAGACGGCTTGGGGCGCGCGGCGTCCCTCGTTGGCCATGCGGCGCCGACCGCGCGGAGAACGATGCTCAGCCAGGTATGCATGTAGGTGCGCGACGGGCCTCGGTGTTGTAGACCTGGATAGTGAGCGCCCGGTCATGACGAAGCTCGTGGGTGCCAAGCTCGCGGAGCGTCCTTGTTGACCGTGTAACGGATCGAAGGTCACGGGCCATGTCGCTTCGCAGGTGCGTCGCCGTCACGTCAGTCGTCGAGGTCGCCGATCGCGCCAGGCTCCGCGCTGCCGAGCGCTCCGTCTGCGCGGCCCGCAGCATGGCCGTGATGCAGGCGGCGGCGTCCTGCATCCCCCACGCAGCAACGTGATCTCCACGGGCATGTAGGAGGGCTGCACGCCGATGCCGGTACCCCGCAGCACTATGCGCGGCTCGGCGGGCGCTGCGTTCGGCGTCAGACCACAACCGGGGTCGGCCGCGCGGAGGGCGGTGCTCCGCGAGGTGTGCGTGCAGGCGGGCGACGGTTGCCAGGTCGTACACCGGAACGGTGAGAGTCCCGTAGCTGATTGTGCTGTCCGGCGCGAGGAGCACGATCTTGCCGGCCAGCCGGCGGAGGGTAGTGGCCGAGACGTCGAGGGCATCGGCCACTTCCCGGCGCAAGAAGTTCTCGCCGTGCAAGGCCCGGGCTCGGGCAACGATCGACGGAACGGGGGCGAGACGAATCGGCAGTTCTGACGTGCCAATCCCTTCGTCGCTACCCGGCCCCGGCAGAACCATCAACGAATTGTGTCGCGAGGCGATCGACGGGTCCGCTTCATATTCCGCGTCAGCCAGGCAAACCTCCGCCCGGCATCGCAACCCGTGGCGGCGGGGATGACCGCACCGCTCCAGCGTTCCGCATGGGTCGATGCCGCTGCCAATCGGCCGCCCGGCACGATCACCTCAAACCTGAGTTTCCTGGGGTCCCGTTCTCCGCCCGCTGCGCTCACGAAGCCACCTCGCTGCGCTCGGCGCGCTCAATGCAGCCAGCGCAGACGCCGCGCTCGATGGAATCACGGTGGTACAGGTTCGGCTTGCCGCAAACCGTGCAGGTCGGGCTACCCGCGCCGATCCCATGCTCGGCGACCGGCGATCCGTTGGTCGCACGCGCTGCGGCTTGAGGTGCTGGCGCCGGGAGCACTACGCCGGCGGTGGGGCGCGCCACCTGCGCCAACCCCGACGCGCGGGCGGCGCGGTGATCCGCCAGAGAAGGCGCGGATTCCTGACCCGCAGGACCCGCAACACCCGCGTCGCCGAAGCGGGGTCGACTCGCCTGACCCATGGGGTTGCGGGGGTGCGGGTCTGGCGGGTCTGCAGCACGGCCCTTCTCTTGCCCCGGTGGCGTGATTGTCCAGCTGGCCACCTTGGCATGGGCGTCCCACCCCTCGTCGGTGCGCCAGCCGGCGCGGCGCATGGTCGGTGCCTGCTTCTTGAGCAACTGGGTGACGGCCCGCGCGTGGGTCGGCCAGCCCTTCGGGGGGCGCGACTCACCGTGCTCGATCTTGTTCAGCAGCGCCGCCGCGGGGCCTTCGAAGTCGGTGTCGAGCTGGGCGGCCATGGCGCAGATGAAAGGGTCGGCAGTGAGGGTCTCGTTCGCGAGAATGGGTCCGCGGCCGGCGTACCGATCGAAGCCAGCGGTGCCGAGCACTTTATCGACGGCGGCGAGGACGCGGGCGAAGTCAGCCATCCGCGGTGACCGGTCAAGACGGACAGAGGGAAGGACCCCCGCAACACTCGCAGCGAGGTCGAGGAGCGCCCCGAGCACGCGCGGGTGCGCCTCGCGCCAGACCTCGTCGAGTTCGGCGTCGAGGAGGCGCTGGGTCTCGTCAATGACCTCGAGGTCGATCACCAACAACCTGTCGGCCAGATCGCCGCGCACCGCTCCGGGGTCGATGCCGGTCAGGACCACCGCACGGCGGAACGCGAACACCGCGAGGCACAGCGCGTCGGAAAACCAGCCCGGCACCGTCGAGATGTTATCGACCGCCACGATCCACGACCCGGCCGCAGCGGTGACCCACGACTCGGGGTCACGCGGCGCCTTGCGCAGCGGCACCGGCGATGGGTCAAGGAGACCTCCAAGTATCTTCGCCGCCGCCGACTTGCCGGTGCCCTGTTCGCGCGACGTGCTGCGCACGACTGAGGCGGCGAAGACAAGGACTGATCGAAACGCAGGGACGCCGGGGCGCACGGCCGCCGACGCGATCAAGCGATCCGCACCCACCGAGGAGGCGACGTGAAGGGCAGCGTGTACAAGCGGTGCCAGTGCTCTGCGCGCCGCAACGCCCGCGGCGCTCGCCTCGCCTGCAAGCTCAAGCACGGCTCGTGGTCGATCGTGGCCGACGGCGGCCCCGATCCCGCCACTGGGAAGCGCCGCCAGATCAAGAAGGGCGGCTTTGCCACCAAGGCCGAGGCCCAAGCCGCGCTCGCCGAACTGATCGACCAGTCGGCGAAGGGGGTGGCGACCGACGACGGCCGGCAGACCGTAAAGGTGTTTTTCGAGGCATGGCTCGAGGGCAAGATCGCGAAGGGCATGCGGCTGACGACGGTGCGCTCGTACCGTAGCCACATCGACGTACTCGTTGTGCCCACGATTGGGCACTTGCGGTTGCGCGATGTCCGACCTGGTCACGTCGACGCCGTGCTCCGCAGCGTGACGGCCGGCCGACAACGGTGCGGCGGGTCCACGCGACGATGCACTCAGGGTTCAACAGCGCGGAGCGCCGCCGGCTCATCCCGTACAACCCGGCCACCGACGTCGAGTTGCCCAACGCTCAGCGGCCGAAGGTTCGGCCGTGGGAGCCGGGCGAACTCGGGACGTTCCTCGATTACGTACTCGCCGACGAGTTCGGCCCGATCTTTGAAGCAATCGCCGCGACGGGGCTGCGGCGCGGCGAAGCCGTGGGTTTGCGCTGGTCGGACGTCGACCTCGACCGCGGTCTGTCGTTCGGCAAACCGAACACGGCCAGCGGTTAGGACCGCATTGTCGACCTCGACGGGGGAGTGATCGGCGTTCTCCTGGCACACCGTCTGCATCAGGATCTCGGGCGCGCTGATTGGGCGGACACGTACTCGGATCACGGCCTAGTGTTCGCGCGCGAGGACGGCAACCCGACGGCACCCGAGCGCGTAACCAAGCGGTTCTCCATGCTCGCGGCCGCCGCCGGGCTGCGCCACATCCGGCTTCACTATCGGCGCCACGGCCAAGCATCGTTGGTTTGGCCGCCGGCATCCCGATGGCGGTCGTGTCCAAACGACTCGGACACAGCACACTCGCGCTCACGAGCGACACATACAGCCACATGTTCGAGGGGATCGGACGCGACGCCGCGGAGCGGGCTTCGGCGCTCGTGCCCCGCGTAGGCAAGGCGGAGGCGGACTCGTGTGACCAATCGGTGACCAATGACGCCCCGGGATCGGAAAAGGCTCTTAACGTGAACTTTGGAAGCCTCGAGATTGCTGGCCTGGATTGTGCGCCGTGAGGGAATCGAACCCCCAACCCGCTGATTAAGAGTCAGCTGCTCTGCCAATTGAGCTAACGGCGCTTTGCGCGAATTCGGCCCACCGAAGTGAGCCGGAAACAGACGTTAGCACGCTTCGGCGGGGCCGGGACCGTCCGCACGGATGTCGTTCGCGTGCCGGTCCGGTCACCCTGGCGATAGCCGCTGGGGCTCGCGGGTAAGGCAAGACGGTGACCGCTCCTCGCTTCGCTCCGACCGCCGAAGGCCATGCCCCCTCATGAACGATCACAAGCCGGGCAGCGCCAACCAGAATGGGGCCGGCAAGAACGGCGCCGGCAAGAAGGAGGAGGGCGGCGAAGGCGGGTTCACCGTTGTGCTGGCTCTCGCGGCCAACTTCGCAGTCGGGGTGTTGAAGCTCGTTGCGGGGCTCATCTCCGGCTCGGGTGCGCTGCTGTCCGAGGCGGCGCACTCGGTCGGCGACTGCACGACGGAAGTGCTGTTGCTGGTCGCCCTGCGCCGCTCGGATCGGCCGGCTGATCGCGATCACCCGTTCGGGTATGGGAAGGAACGCTACTTCTGGTCGCTGCTCGCGGCGGGCGCCATCTTCGTGTCGGGGGCTGCGTTTTCGGTCTATCAAGGCCTGAGCACCATCCTCGGCAGCGGCGAGTCGACCAAGGAACTATGGATCAACTATCCCGTGCTCGCGCTGGCATTTCTCATCGAAGGGACGTCCTTCACGCAGGCCATTCGCCAGGTGCGGCAGCAGTCGCGCACCCAGCAACGCTCGGTGGCAAGCCTCGTCCGCGCGCCAGAGGATCCGACGACCAACAGCGTTGCGATGGAGGACTCCGCCGCGCTGATCGGCCTCGTGGTAGCCGCAACCGGTGTCGGCCTGCATCAGCTGACCGGAAACGCGATGTGGGACGGGATCGCCTCGCTCGTGATCGGCGCGCTTCTGCTCGTGGTCGCATTCGTGCTCGCACGCGCCTGCCAGGAATTGCTCATCGGTAAGCAGGCCGATCCGCGGCTGCTGCGCGCGATCGAGAAGCGGCTGGAGAGCGAAGAAGAGATCGTCGACGTCGTCGACCTGCTGAGCATGCTGACCGGCGCGGGAAAGGTGCTCGTGTGCGTGCGGGCCGACTTCGCCGATGAGGTCAGCGCCGGCCAGATGGAGTCGGCGTGTGCACGGATCGATGAGGATCTGCGCAGCGTTTTCGAAGAGATCGACGAATTCTTCATTCAGCCCGTTTCGCGCGAGAACGAGCAGATGCGCGACCGGGTACGAGCACGCTACGGCCGCGTCCTCGCCGACGAGTGAAGTTCGTAGGGCAGTCGAGCGTGACGCTCCGGGGGGCGTTGGAGGTTTCGGCGCCGGGGCGAAGTCAATCCATCGACCGAAATGAATTGGCGGCTCGCACTCGTTAGCTGGGTGCGAGTCAATGGATCTTGGCCCTGGCGCGCTCGGTCTTGACCGCCGCTGTGAGTGTTGCGATGTCGTAGGCGCCGTAGTGACGCTGCCCGTTGACGAAGAACGTCGGGGTGCCCGCGACGCCGCTCAGGTCGGCCGATTCGACATCCTGGGCGATCCGAGCCTCGTAAACGTGCCGTCGCAGATCCTCGCGGAATTGCGTGACGTCCAGGCCGAGTTCGTCGGCGTAGCCAACGAGGTCGGCCGGGCTCAGCCGGTCCTGGTGGGCGAAGAGCAGGTCGTGCATCGCCCAGAAAGCGCCTTGCGCAGCAGCGGCCTCGCTGGCCTCGGCGGCAAGTTGCGCCCGCGGATGTACATCGGTGAGCGGAAGATGACGCCAGACGTAGCGGACGTCGCGATCGCTGAGCAGATCGCGCACGACTGCCTCGGCTCGGCCGCAATAGGGGCATTCGAAGTCGCCAAATTCGATGACCGTGATCGAGGCGTCAGCCGGGCCGCGCAGGTGGTCACTGTCGGGATCTACCTCAGGAATGAGGTCCTGGATCAGACTTGCATCGCCGAGCAACGCGCGTGCCTTACGGGCTGGCGGCAGAAGTTCGACCAGGCGGTACACCGTCCACGTCAGCACTGCGGCGATCGCAGCGGCCGACAGCGCCCCAAGTTTCGCCTCGGCAAGTTCGGCACCATGGAAAGCGCGCGCCGCGATCAATAGCGCCACGGTGAAGCCGATACCGGCGATGGTGCCGCTGCCGATGACTGCGGCCCATCCGACCGGGGCACGCACCCGCCCGCGACTTAGCCTGGTGACCAGCCAGGACGTGCTGACCACCGCGATCGGCTTTCCGACGACGTACCCGATGATCACGCCCAGGGTGATCGGAGTGGTGTACGCGTGGGCGAGAAAGCTGGCGTCTAGAGAGATTCCGGCGTTGGCGAGAGCGAACAGCGGGACGATGACGTAGCTGGTCAGCGGGTGGAATACGACTTGCAGCCGGGCATTGGGGGAGAGGGCGGAGGTGAGTCCCGCTGTCGCGGAGCGCGCGAGTTCCGGAGTGGGTTGTTCGCGGAACAGCCGCACCAGTCCGGTGGCCTCTTCCAGGTCGCCACGAGTTGGGGTGTAGGCGGTAGCGGACAGGCCGATGGCCAGGCCGGCCACGACCGGGTCGACGCCGCTCGCCAGCAGAGCCGTCCAGATCACGATCCCGAGGTTGGCGTAGAGCGAGCGACCCCGTATCCCGAGCGACGTCGCGGTGAGCAGAACCGCGAAGGTCGCAACGGCGAGCAGCAGCGGCGCCACCGCGATGCGCTCGCTGTACACGGCGGCGATGACGAGCAACGCGGCAAGATCGTCGACGACGAAGAGTGTCAGCAGGAATACGCGCACCCGATCCGGGACGTTTCGACCGAGCAGGGCCAGCAGCCCGAGCGCGAGGGCGGTATCGGTGGACATCGCCACCCCCCACCCACGCGCACTGGGGTATCCCGCGTTGATCGCGACGTAGATGAGAACCGGGATGACCATGGCGACGATGCCGCCGGCGAGCGGGAGAATGAAGCGGCGCCGTTCGCGGAGATCGCCCAGGTCGAACTCCCTGCGAGCTTCGAGACCGACAACCAGAAAGAAGAATGTCATCAGCCCGCTGTTGAGCCAGGTGCGCAGATCGTGGCTGATCCCGACGGTTCCGACGCGGATCGAGAAGACGATGTGCCAGAACGACTCGTAGGAGGACGCGGCCGCGTTCACCCACACGAGCGCGGCGACCACTGCCGTGACGAGGATGCCGGCGCTTCCGGATTCGGTTTGCACGAACGCTCGAAAGGGTGCCGAGCGGCGGCGCGCCCACGACGTCCCATCTCGCCACACCGATGCTCTCGGCAGCGGATCCGTCATCGGTCGATTCCGTTCTGTTCGACGTGTTCGGTACGCAGTTGGCGTGATGCCACCGAAAATCATCGCAACCCGCGTGAGCATCGGCGTTCGATCAAGGAAAGCTTCACGAGTAACGTTCAACGCGGTGCGCGATGAACCGTAGCGGTCAGCGTCGAGCGACGTGGCCACAGCCGCGATAACTGGAAAGTCTCCGCGGTACGAGTTCGGCATGACACGTATCGGCTACACGTTGATGACGAACAGGCCGGTCCCAAGGACGTCGTGCGCTACGCCGCGCAGGCCGAGGAGGCTGGCTTCGACTTCGAAGTCATGAGCGACCACTACTTTCCGTGGCTGGACAGCATGGGGCACGCGCCGAACGCCTGGACCACCCTCGGCGCCGTCGCGCAGGTGACCGAGCGCGTCGAGTTGATGACGTACGTGACGTGCCCGATCATGCGTTATCACCCTGCTCTGGTCGCCCAGCAGGCAGCGACCTTGGGCTTGCTCAGTGACGGGCGGTTCCTACTCGGACTCGGCGCGGGCGAGAACCTCAACGAGCATGTCGTCGGGCGCGGGTGGCCACCGGCCAACATACGGCACGAGATGTTTGACGAAGCTCTGCACATCATCACGGAGCTGTTCAGCGGCGACTACGTCAACTTCGCTGGCACACACTTGCGGGTGGACAGCGCGAAGCTCTGGGACGTTGCGCTCGAACCACCCAAGATCGGTGTCGCAGTCTCCGGGGCGAAGTCGATCCGGCTCGCGGCAAACTACGCCGACGCGATGATCGCCGTCGAACCGGATGCAGAACTTACCAACCAGTTCGAGGCAGCCGGCGGTGCAGGCAAGCGCCGCATCGGCCAGGTGCTGATCAGCTGGGATCCGTCCTCGAAGGACGACGCGATCGCGCGCGCCCACGACCTTTTCCGCTGGTTCGGAGGTGGCTGGAAGGTCAATGCCGAACTGCCGGGCACAGCTGCCTTCGATGCCGCGAGGCAATCCGTCCGTCCGGAAGACGTTGCGCAATCCATCCCGTGTGGCCCAGACATCGACGCGCACGTTGCCGCGGTGCGGGACTTCGTCGACGCTGGATTCACAGATGTCGCGATCGTGCAGATTGGCGGACAGACGCACCCGGAATTCCTCGATTGGGCCGGAAAAGAGCTGCTGCCGGCGCTCCGTCGAACTCTGAAGCAGAACTGGCTAACGCGGCCGACCGGACTGGACGGCACGACCGGGCATCGCGGGCAGCGAGCCGGTGCGCACCAGATGGTCGGCGATATCGCGCAGCTTGACGTTGCTCAGTTGCGATACATGCACCAATAGGTCGAAACCCTGGGTCGCCGTGACGCGGTGGCGCTCCATGAGAATGCCCATGGCCTGGCCAATGACCTCTCTGCTATCCAGCGCGCGCTGCAGATTCGTCTCTTTGTCCAGCGCTGACAACGCCAAGCCGACGTGTGTTGCGTACGCGAGCGCGATCGCGTCGGTGTCGTCGTGGAACGCAGACGGGGCGGTGGAGTAGAGATTCAGGGCCCCGAGCCGGTCGAGCTTGGTAGCCAAGCGGCAGGCGAACATACTGCGCAGGCCGAGCTGTATTGCTCCCTCGCGGAATTGCGGCCAGCGATTGTCGGTCAATATGTCGTCGATGCGCACGGTGTCGGATTCGCGCAGCGCGGTGACGCAGGGGCCGACGCCGAGTTGCTCCTGCAGCCGGTCGCATGCTGCGGCGAGCGGCCCCACGCTCGCCGGCGTCTGGATTCGCCGACCGATTTGCAAGGAAATGCCGGCCTGCTCGCAGCCGGGCACGATCTCGATCGCCAACGTCAGGGCGCGCTGGAGCATGTCATCGAGCGAGGGAGCGTCGGCAAGCGCACCCGCCAGTTCGGCGAGCATCGTCACTGCCTCGGCCGCGGTGCTTGCTTGGCTAGCGACCATCGGTCCCCCAACCGTGTGCTCTCGCGGACGGACAGTTCCGTCCGCGAGAGCCCGACATCAGCGGCACGGCGCTAGACCGAACCACTACGGGGTGAGTGACGGGACTTGAACCCGCGGCCCCTGGGACCACAACCCAGTGCTCTACCAGCTGAGCTACACCCACCATGTTCGGCGCACGCGCCGAGCCGGCCCAGCGTATACGGGCGGGCTACCCGATGGGGCGGGCCCCCATGATCTCGGCAGCTATCGCCTTCGCTTCGGGCAACGTGGGCCCCGGCTGCGCCACGAAAAGCGCGCGCCGGTAGTAGTCGAGTTCCTGCAGGCTCTCGCGGATGTCGGCGAGGGCCCGGTGCGCCAGGCCCTTGGCCGGCTGTGCCTGGTAGATGCGCGGGTACCAGCGCTTGGCCAGCTCCTTGATCGAGGAAACATCAATCATCCGGTAATGCAGGTGCTCATCCAGCGACGGCATATCTCGAGCCAGGAAACCGCGATCGGTCGCGATGGAGTTGCCGCACAGCGGCGCCGACTTCGGCTCGGGCAAATGGCTCTTGACGTAGTCGAGGACAAGTCTTTCCGCCTCGCCGAGCGTCGTCGTGGCGCTGCGCACTGCCTCGGTCAGCCCGGAAGTGGCGTGCATGTCGCGGACGAACGGCACCATCGTGTCGAGCACGTCGTCGGCTACGTGGATGATCACATCCAGACCGTCGTCAACCAGCGTCAGGTCGGCTTCGGTAACCAGCACGGCGACCTCGATGAGAGCGTCGCGCGCCAGTTCCAGCCCGGTCATCTCACAATCGATCCAGACCAGCCGTTCGGTCATACCGGTCCTCGCAGCATTGCGCTCGCCCGCCGAAAGCTTGAATGCATGATCACCGGGCCGAGGTTACGCGCCGCGCTATTGTGCTGCTCATGGCTGCCGAGTTGCTGAACGAAGACCAGGTGAAGGCGGGAGCACAAAGCCTGCACGGCGATTGGTCGGCCGGCACCGAACAGCTCCGCCGCTCGATCGAATTCGCCGATTTCACCACGGCGGTCCAGTTCATCAACTTGCTGGCGCCGCGCTGCGAAGAAATGGACCACCACCCCGACCTCGCACTGCGCTGGCGGTGGGTGGACGTGACTCTGGCGACGCACAGTGCCGGCGGGGTGACCGGCCTCGACCTGCACCTCGCCCAGATTGTGGACGAGGTCGCTGCCCGCCTTCCGCTCGCGAACTGAGCAAGGTCCGCGCGCCGGCATGGCCCCGGTCGCGAATGGGGGTGAACTGACGCGATGACATCGAGCTTCGCGCAGATGTGGGCCGATCTGGAGCCGATCGGACGTGACCGTCGGACCGGCGGATACCGCCGCTTCGCCTGGACGGGCGTGGATGCGCAGTTGCGCGAATGGTTCCGCGCCCAGGCGCAGGCCCGCGGCCTGGACGTATGCGTGGACCGGGCCGGCAACCAATGGGCGTGGTGGGGCGATCCCGACGACCGCGGCCAAGACGGGGGCGGCCAAGACGGGGGCGGCCATGCAGCGGGCCGCGGCGTCGTCCTCGGCTCGCACTTGGATTCCGTCCCGGACGGTGGCGCATTCGACGGACCGCTCGGCGTCGTCTCCGCTTTCGCCGCCGTCGATGCCCTGCGCGCGAAGGGAATCACGCCCGCGCGACCGGTCGGGGTGGCAGCGTTTGCCGACGAGGAGGGGGCTCGCTTCGGCGTGGCGTGTATGGGCTCGCGGCTGTTGACCGGCGCGATGGCCACGTCGCGTGCGCTGGCGCTGTGCGACGCCGACGGCGCGACGCTGGGCGAGGCGATGACGCACTCCGGGCTGCGCATCGCCGACATCGGCCGCGACGAGGAGGCCCTGCGCCGGGTCGGCACGTTCATCGAACTGCATGTCGAACAGGGCTGCGGCTTGGTCGATACCGGGCACGCGGTGGGCCTGGCGTCGGCGATCTGGCCGCACGGCCGCTGGCGCTTAGAGCTGCGTGGCGAGGCAAATCACGCCGGTACGACGCGATTGCGCGACCGACACGATCCGATGATCGGTCTTGCCGCGATCGTGCAGACGGCGCGGGCTGCGGCCGAACGCCACGACGGTCTCGCGACGTGCGGCAAGGTGGTCGTCGAGCCGAACGGGGTGAACGCGATCCCGTCGCGCGTGACCGCCTGGCTGGACGCGCGCGGCGGCGACGCCGACACCGTGCGCGCGATGGTCGCCGATTGGACGGCCACCGCCCGCGAGCACGCCGGCACGGTCGACGAGGAATCGTGGACCGACGTCACTGAATTCGACCCGGTACTCACGATGCGCCTGGCTGCGCTACTCGGCGATGCGCCCGTCCTCGCGACAGGTGCCGGGCATGACGCCGGCATCCTTGCAGCGTCAGGGATTTCGTCGGCGATGCTGTTCGTGCGCAACCCGAGTGGGGTGTCGCACTCGCCGTCGGAATTTGCCGAACCTGCCGACTGCGTCGCCGGGGTCGCCGCCCTTGCGGAGGTTCTCGCGGAGCTTGCCGGATGAGGTGGTTCGCTGAGCACGCCTGGTTGCCGAGCGGACCGGCGCAGGACGTGCTGCTGGTCAGCGAAGGAGACGTGTTCTCATCGGTGAGCGTGGGTGCCGCGCCGGCCGGTGCAACTCGCCTGCCCGGCATCGTGCTGCCCGGTTTCGCGAACTGCCACAGCCACGTCTTCCACCGGGCGATGCGTGGGCGCACCCACGACCGAGGCGGCACATTCTGGTCGTGGCGCGAGCGGATGTACGCCGTTGCCGCGCGTCTCGACCCGGCGACTTTCCTTGCGCTGGCTCGTGCGACATATGCAGAAATGGCCTGCGCCGGCGTGACATCGGTCGGCGAATTCCATTACCTGCACCATGATGCGCGCGGCGCGCATTACAGCGAGCCGAACGTGATGGGCGAGGCTCTGCGGGTAGCCGCAGCCGATGCCGGAATTCGAGTCACATTGTTGGACACCTGCTATCTCAGCGGTGGTCTCGACGCGAGTGGCCATCGTCCGCTCGACGAGACGCAACGCCGCTTCTCCGATGGCACCGTCGACGCGTGGTCCGACCGGATCGCGGAACTTGTGCCCTCGCAGGCATTCCGCATCGGTGCTGCGATCCATTCGGTGCGGGCAGTGCCCGCCGGTGCGTTCGCGCAGGTCGCTGGCGTTGCGGCGGGGCGTCCGCTTCATGTGCACGTCTCGGAACAGCCGGCCGAGAACCAGGTGTGCGCGCAGTTCTACGGGCGCAGCCCGACCCAGCTACTCGCCGCGCACGGCGCTATCGGCCCATCGACGACGGCGGTCCACGCGACGCACGTGAGCACGGCTGACATCGCGTTGCTCGCCGATGCGGCCAGCGCCGCCTGCTTCTGCCCGACGACCGAGCGCGACCTGGCCGACGGCATCGGTCCCGCAACCGCGCTCGCCGCTCGTGGCGTCCGGCTCTCGCTCGGCAGCGACCAAAACGCTGTCGTCGATCTCATCGAGGAGACCCGTGGGCTGGAGATGGACCAGCGCCTGGCCACCCGGACGCGTGGCAATTTTCAGTCGCGGCAGCTACTCGCCGCGCTCACCGCTCACGACACGATCGGCTGGCCCGAAGCAGGGCGGCTCGAACCCGGTGCCCGCGCCGATCTGGTGGCCGTCCGCCTCGACACGGTGCGCACCGCTGGTGCCGATCCCGGCCAGGTGTTGCTGGCCGCAAGCGCCGCGGACGTCGACACCGTCGTGGTCGATGGACGCGTGGTCGTGAGTGCCGGGCAGCACCGCCTCGGTGATGTCGGTGCCATGCTGCGGGCAGCGATCGAGCCGCTGTGGGACGTGCGATGAGCGCGCAACTCCTCACCAACATCGGGGAACTGACGACCAATGATGGCGAACTCGCCACGCTGAGTGACGCCGCCATCATCGTGATGGACGGCCGGGTCGCGTGGGTCGGACCGGTGCGCGACGCGCCGCCCGCTGACGCCCGGCAAAACCTGGGTGGGCGAGCTGTGGTGCCGGGATTCGTCGACTCGCACGCTCACCTGGTTTTCGCCGGCGACCGGTCGGCCGAGTTCGCAGCGCGGATGGCAGGGCAGCGCTACGACGGTGGCGGCATCGCCTCGACCGTTGCCGCGACCCGTGCGGCGTCCGACGACGAACTGCGCGGGCTGCTGCGCGGGCGCGTCGCCGAGATGGCTGCGCAGGGCACGACCACCGTCGAGATCAAGAGCGGATACGGGCTGAGCATCGAGGACGAGGTCCGCGCGCTGCGTCTCGCCGGCGAGGTGAGCACCGAGACGACGTTCCTCGGCGCGCATATCGTGCCGTCGGGCACGAGCCGCGCGGACTACGTGCGGCTGGTTGCCGGGCCGATGCTCACCGCGTGCGCGCCGCTCGCCCGGTGGATCGACGTGTTCTGCGAGCCGGCGAGCCCACATGCCTTCGACGGCGAGGAATCGGCGGAAATCCTGCGTGCCGGTGCCCAAGCTGGACTGGGGTTGCGGGTACACGGCAACCAGCTCGCGCCGGGCCCTGGCGTGCGGCTCGCCGTCGGGCTCGGCGCGGCGAGCGTCGACCATTGCACTTACCTAGCCGACGCCGATGTCGACGCGCTGGCCGGCGGCGACACTGTCGCGACCTTGCTGCCCGCCGTGGAGTTCTCGACCCGCTCGCCGTACCCGCGCGCGCGACGCCTGATCGATGCCGGGGCAACGGTGGCGCTCGCCACTGACTGCAATCCGGGCACCTGCTTCAGCTCGTCGATGCCGTTCGTGATCGCCCTGGCGGTTCGCGAGATGGGGATGACCCCTGCCGAGGCGCTGTGGTCGGCGACGGCGGGCGGCGCGGCCGCATTGCGGCGCGACGACATCGGGGTGATCCGTGTCGGCGCCCGCGCCGAGCTGACCGTGCTCGACGCGCCGACATATCTGCACCTCGCTTACCGTCCGGGCGTACCGATCGCGCGTTCGCTCACACTCACCGGCGCTGCGCCGGCGTAAGTGCGCGCGACGGCTACAGGGGGCGACCGTCGACCATCACGTCGACCTTGTCGTCGTAGAACGCGACGAAGCCTTGCAGGGCGATCGACTCCTCCAGCGGTTCCAGGTACTCCCAGGCGATGTCCTCGACCCGCTCGCCGTCGACGACGGTCGTCCAGTAGGACGCTTCACCCTTGTACGCGCAGAGCGTTCGGGTCGAACTGGCTTCGAGAGGCACCAGCACGTCCGCGCGAGGGAGGTAGTAGCGCACCGGCAGGTTCGTTTCGAACACGAGCCGTGGGCGACTTGACCGGGCGAGGGTCTGACCCGCGCGCGAGACGACGATTTCCCGCGAACTGGTGCGCGTGTCCACCCGGTGGAAGGGGTCGCGGGGGTGTCCGAGCGCCGGTTCGTCCTCCTCGAGCCAGGTGTCGGCGCCGGTGAAGTCGAGCAGCACGTAGCCGTCGAGTTCCTCGCCGCGTAACCGCAGTCCCTTCAATATCCGGCCGCCGGCGCGGATCTCCACCCGCTCCCCGTCGCTCGTGTGCGCGTCGAATGTGACGGCCGGCGTCAGGATGGGCGCATCGGGAGGCGGCGTCGGCGCTCCCGGGGCGAGAACGATCTCGGCAGTGATGTCGGCTTCGGGCACGGCGTATTCAGGCACTACCCGGCGCGGTTCCCAGACGAGTGCTGCCTGTGCGCTGTCGAGCACCGTGCTGGCGTCGATGACGCCTCGGATTCGTTTGGCTGTCGGTTCGTATCGGAGCGCCCCCAACTGGTCGCTGAGCAGGCTCCGCAGTCGCTGTCCCATGTGACGATCGTGCCAGGGGGAACGCACCGAGCAAACAGAGAGCAGTGCTCTTGCATTTGCCGGATGGTGGTGCCATGCTGATCGCAAACAGAGAGCAGTGCTCTCTAACTCAGGAGAGGAACGACATGACAGATCGGCAGCGCTACCTCGAGCCGGGTTGGTTCACGACCAATGTGTTCAACCGGACGGTTCGGCGCCTGACGCTCATGGGGATCAGCGTCCAGGGTTCACGCGAGCTTCGGGTGCGCGGCCGCAAGAGCGGCGAGTGGCGGGCGACGCCGGTGAACCTGCTTACTGTGGACGGCGTTCGTTACCTGGTCGCGCCGCGCGGCACCACTCAGTGGGTGCGTAACCTTCGCTCGGCGGGCACCGGGGAATTGCGGGTGGGACGGCGCAAGGAGGTATTCCGCGCGGAGGAACTCGACGACGAGACGAAACCTCCCGTGTTGCGCGCGTACCTGCGCAAGTGGAAGTGGGAGGTCGGCGTGTTCTTCGACGGACTCGACGCGAACGCCCCCGATGAGAAGATCGCGTCCATCGCATCGGGATTCCCGGTATTTCGCGTACAGCCCGTCGACGTGGGCTAGCGCTGGCGCCATTCGGTCGAGCGCACGGGAGTTGCGGTGCCCCCGGCAGGGTTCGAACCTGCGGCCGACCGCTTAGAAGGCGGTTGCTCTATCCACTGAGCTACGGGGGCCCTCGTCGGCCAGAGAGTACCCGCGCTCGGCAAACTCGGGGCGGCTGCGACGAATGACAAGCCCGAGCGAATACGCCTGGTCGCGGCTGTCGTGGGTGAGTCCGAGCGCGGAGGCAGCGCCCAGCAATGCGAGTAGGGCCAAGAACAGCAACGCGGTCATGGGATAAGCATGGGCTCGAATGCGACGCGGCGCGAGCGACTTATTGTCGACGTCCATTGATATCCTGCCACCGGACCGGCATGCTGAGGCGATGCCGATCCGGTCCGTCGCCATCCTCGCCTTACCCGGAGTGCAGCCCTTCGAGCTTGGCGTCGCGTGGGAAGGCTTCGGCATCGACCGCAGCGATGAAGGTGTGCCTCGCTACGACTGCGCGATCGTCGCCCAGACACCACGCGTCCAGACGGCGGCCGGGTACACGATCAACACTCCGCACCGCCTCGACTGGGCCCGATCGGCCGACCTCGTGGTCGTCCCGGCACAACTCGATCGCGACCGGCATTGCGAACCGGTGCTGCAGTTGCTACGCGAGAGCGTCGATCGCGGTGCGAAGGTGATGAGCGTCTGTTCCGGGGCCTTCACCCTCGGCGCGGCCGGCCTACTCGATGATCGTGACTGCACCACACACTGGCGCTACGCCGAAGAACTCGCCACCCGCTTTCCGAGGGCACGGCTCAACCGGGACGTGCTATTCGTGTGTGACGGGCCGGTGTACACGTCCGCCGGAACTGCGTCCGGACTCGATCTGTGCCTGCACCTGATCCGTGCCGATCACGGTGCGGAGATCGCCCGCAAGGTAGCCCGCCGGATGGTCATGCCTCCGCATCGCGACGGCGGACAGGCGCAGTACGTCGACGTGCCGATCCGCGCCCGGCAGGCCGACACTCTGGCGCCGTTGCTGGACATGCTCGAGGGCGAACTGCACCTCGAACACACTGCGAAGACCCTGGCCGGACGGGCGTCGATGAGTACCCGCACGTTCGCCCGGCGCTTTCGGGCCGAGACCGGCACCACGCCGCATCTGTGGTTGACGCACCAGCGGGTGCTGATGGCGCGGCGGATGCTCGAGGAAGGTTACGACCCGATCGACACGATCGCCGCGCGGTGCGGCATAGGCACCGGCGCAATGTTGCGCCATCACTTCGCGCGCATCGTCGGGGTCTCGCCGGCGAGCTACCGGAGCACGTTCCGGCATCCGTCCGCGATCGCCCACTAGCACGCCGCTGCGACAAACAGGGTCTCGCCGTCCCCAGAGGCGGTTCTTGTCCACAGTCCGACGCATCCGCAAGCGCGCCATCGCTCCCGTGCGGTGTGCTGTCTGTGCCGCCCACCGCGGGCGGAACCGGAGAGGCCGGATTGCGAGAAGGGGCACGAACATGAACGACACCCAGATGACGATTGTCGGGAACCTCGTCGACACACCGAAGCTGCGCAGGACCAAGAGTGGGCACTACGTCGCAAACTTCCGCGTGGCGTCGACGCCGCGCCGCTTCGACCGGGAGCAGGCGGCTTGGGTTGACGGAGCCACCCTGTTCGTGACGGTGACCTGCTGGCGGGCACTCGCCGAGAACGCCGCGCACTCGCTGCACAAGGGGCAGCCAGTCATCGTCAGCGGGCGCTACTACCAGCGTGAGTACGAGCAGAACGAGACGCTGCGCACCGCCTACGAACTGGAAGCGGTCGCTCTCGGCCACGATCTCACCCGCGGGGTCGCGAGCTTTGAGAAGGTGGTTCGACCCCCGCTCGCCGCCCACGTCGAACTCGATGTCGAAGGCATCCCGCGCGACGAGAGCGAGGCCTACCTCGACCTCGACGACGAGGAGGTCAGCGAGATCGACCTCGACACCGGCGAGGTGCGCGAACTGCTCGCCGCGGGCTAGCGATGACCCGCCCGGTGAGTCGACGCCGATCCGCGGGGTAGCGGGCCGGCGGGTAGCGGCGGGCTGGGACACTGGTACATCGGGCCGAGCAGCTGCCGGCCCGAGGTATCGGTTCAGCGAGGACGGAACGTGGCTCAGTTCATCTACACGATGTACAAGGTGCGCAAGGCGCACGGCGACAAGGTAATTCTGGACGATGTCACCCTGTCGTTCCTGCCGGGAGCGAAGATCGGCGTGGTCGGCCCGAACGGCGCGGGCAAGTCCAGCGTGCTCAAGATCATGGCAGGAATGGACCATGCCTCAAACGGTGACGCGACGCTGGCCGCGGGAGCGACCGTCGGGCTGCTGCAGCAGGAACCGGCGCTCGACGAGACCAAGACGGTGCGCGGGAATGTCGAGGATGCGGTAGCTGAACTTCGTGCCACGCTGGCCCGCTTCGAGCAGGTATCGGCTGCGATGGGGGAGCCCGATGCCGACTTCGACAGCCTGCTCGCTGAGCAGGGCGATCTGATGGAGAAGATCGAGCACGCGGAAGGTTGGGAACTCGACAGTCGCATCGAGCAGGCGATGGACGCGCTGCGTTGCCCGCCCGGTGACGAGCGGGTCACGCACCTGTCCGGCGGTGAGCGGCGCCGCGTGGCGCTGTGCAAGCTGCTGCTCGAGCAGCCTGATCTGCTGCTGCTCGACGAGCCGACCAACCATCTCGACGCCGAGTCGGTGCAGTGGCTCGAGCAGCACCTGGCGCGCTACCCGGGAACGATTCTCGCCGTCACGCACGACCGGTACTTCCTGGACAACGTGGCGGAATGGATCCTGGAACTGGATCGCGGCCGGGCTTACCCGTACGAGGGCAACTACTCCACGTATCTGGAGAAGAAAGGGGCGCGCCTGGCCGTTCAGGGCAAGAAGGACGTGAAGCTGCAGAAGCGCCTGGCCGACGAGCTGGACTGGGTACGGCAGAACGCGAAAGGTCGCCAGGCCAAGAGCAAGTCCCGGCTGGCGCGCTACGAGGAGATGGCGACTGAGGCCGAACGCACCCGCAAGCTCGACTTCGACGAGATCCAGATCCCGCCAGGGCCGCGACTGGGCACCGTCGTGGTCGAGGCGAGTCACCTGGACAAGGGCTTCGACGGCGAGCTGCTGATGAAGGATCTCTCCTTTTCCTTGCCCCGTGGCGGCATCGTCGGCGTGATCGGACCGAACGGTGTCGGCAAGACCACTCTGTTCAAGATGATCATTGGAACGGAACAGCCCGACGCCGGCGAGTTGCACATCGGCGAGACCGTCAAGATCAGCTATGTCGATCAGAACCGTGGTGGCATCGACGCGAAGAAAACGCTGTTCGAGGTCGTTTCCGACGGTCTGGACTACATCAACGTGGGCAACGTCGAAATGCCGTCGCGGGCCTACGTCTCGGCGTTTGGATTCAAGGGCCCCGACCAGCAGAAGCCGGCTGGTGTGCTCTCCGGTGGGGAGCGAAACCGCTTGAACCTGGCCCTTACGCTCAAGGAAGGCGGCAACCTGCTGCTGCTGGACGAGCCCACCAACGACCTGGACGTCGAGACCCTGGGCTCGCTGGAGAACGCGCTGTTGAACTTCCCAGGCTGCGCCGTGATCACCAGTCACGACCGGTGGTTCCTGGATCGCACCGCGACGCACATTCTGGCCTGGGAGGGTGACGACACCAACAGCGCGAGGTGGTTCTGGTTCGAGGGCAACTTCGACTCCTACGAAAGGAACAAGATCGAGCGCCTGGGCGCGGACGCTGCGCGTCCACATGCCGTCACCCACCGCAAGCTCACCCGCGACTGAGCTCGCGCGAGATGGCGAGGTTCGTGCACGAGGTGCATATGCGCTGGTCGGATATGGATGCCTTCCGGCATGTCAACAACGCCGCGTACCTCGCCTATCTGGAGCAGGCACGCGTGGCGATGTTCTTCTTTCGGCACAATGGATTCTCCGACGGCACGGTCATCTCCCGGCACGAGATCGACTACCTGCACCCGATCGTGTACCACCCCGAGCCGCTCCGCCTGGAATTGTGGAGCGAGAAGGTCGGCGGGGCCCGGTTCACGGTGCGGTATGAGATTTTCGACGGTGAACGCCTGGCGGCACGCGCAGCGACGCTGTGCGTCACCTTCGACTTCGACACCGACCGTCCTCGACGGATCACCGACGAGGAGCGCGCCATCCTGGCCGGCTTCGCGGATGAGAAGTGATCGGCGTCGAGCGCGATAGCCTGCGCGAGCTTGCCCCGCTCGCTCGCCGGGCGCTGTCGCTGGACCCTGGCGCACTCGTGCGGGTGCGCTCGGTCGATGGCCGCCTCTCGCTGCTGGTCCGGCTGCCGTTCGGCGTCCTTGCCGCGCGAACGATCGCACTCGAGCGCGACGGGGCCAAGATCGACGTCACGGTTCGCGCGTCGGAGCTGCTCGAATGGCTCGACGTTGCGGGCGCCGCCGAGCCGGCTGCCCGGGACACAGAATGGCGTAGCGCCCTTCCGCCCGCGCATGGCTGGCACCGCGTCGACACCGTGCCGGACAGTGTGGTGCGCGAGCTAGTCCGTACTGGGGCCTTGACGCTGCAGAACGCGGCGGTGCGCGACGGCGTCCCCGGCGCCCAGCCGCGTGCTGCCGTCGCCGATGCGCTGCTCGATTCGATCGTGCTGACGGCGTCCGACGATGCCGGGCGCACCGCGTCGGTCGCGCTGCGCACGCTCAGCGCGCTGACGCGGCTCGGCTTCCTGCCGCGGGACTCGCACGTCGCGCTGGATTCGGTCGGACGCTGGACCCGGGTTGCTGCCGAGTACGGCTCGGTCTATGCCGAGCGGCCTGGCTTCGGCCTCGCCGTGCTCTGACGCGCCGCCTGGGAACGCTCAGCCGGTTCGCATCCAGACCGCAGTGTCCGCGGGCAACGTTGCATCGCCGAGTGGTCCGGACGCGAGCAGCACCTCGCCGGCCGGCAGCGACAGCGGGGCGGAACCGACGTTGACCAGCACTTCGACGCCGCCCCGGCGGTAGGCCAGCGTGTCCGGTCCGCCGTCGATCCATTCGACAGGCTCGCTCGCGAACTCGGCGACGTTTCGGCGTAGCCCGATCGCCGACCGGAAGAGGTTCAGGGTCGAAACCGGATCGCCGTCCTGCGCGGCAACCGTGCTCGCCGCCCACTCCGCGGGCATCGGCAGCCAGGTCGACGACCCAGTGGTGAAGCCGTACGGCGGCGACGTGCCAGACCACGGCAGCGGCACCCGCTCGCCGTCCCGGCCGCGCACCGTGTGCCCGCTGCGCTTCCAGGTCGGGTCCAGGAGAGCATCGTCGGGCAACTCCACGTTCGCCAGTCCGAGCTCGTCGCCGTTGTAGATGTAGACGGCGCCTGGGAGCGACAGCTCGATTAGCGCGGCCGCCCGGGCCCGCGCTACCCCGGCTGGGCCGCCGCCGTAGCGCGTCACCGGCCGGACGATGTCGTGATTGCCGAGCACCCAGGTGCAGGGTGCCCCGACGGCTGCCATCGACGTCATCGACGACTCGATCGCCTTGCGTAGCGAGTCGGCGTCCCACATGGCGACGCTCAGGTCGAAGTTGAACGCGAGGTTCAGCTCGTCCGGGCGAACGTAGCGCGCGAGTCGTTCGTCGTCACTGGCCCACACCTCGCCAACGGCCATCCGGTCGCCTGGGTAGGAGTCCAGGACGCGGCGGAAGCCCCGGTGGTGCTCGTGCACGCCGTCGCGGTCCCAGCGCAGGTCGGCGGGCGAGGGCATCGACGCCTCGCCGACAATCTCGATGCGTGAAAGATCCATGTCCGGCAAACCCGGGGGCTTGGCCAGGCCCTGGCCTACGTCGACGCGGAAGCCGTCGACGCCACGGTCGAGCCAGAACCGCATCACCCGCTCGAACTCTGCCGGCACCTCGGGGTTCGACCAGTCCAAGTCGGGCTGTTCGGGAGCGAACAGGTGCATGTACCACTCGCCGTCAGGCACCCTCGCCCAGGCCGGGCCCCCGAACTGGGACGGCCAGTTGTTGGGCGGCAATTCCCCGTTCTCGCCGCGCCCCGTCCGGAAGATGAACCGAGCTCGTTGCGGCGAGCCGGGCGCGGCGGCCAGTGCCTCGGTGAACCACGGGTGCTGGTCGGAGAAGTGGTTGGGAACGATGTCCACGGTGACCTTCACGCCGCGTTCGTGCGCCGCCGCGAGCAGCTGGTCGAAGTCGTCCAGGGTGCCGAACAATGGGTCGACATCACACGGATCGGAAACGTCGTAGCCGCCGTCGGCCATCGGCGAGCGATAGAACGGCGAGATCCAGATCGCGTCGATGCCAAGGTCGACCAGGTGATCTAGGCGTTGCCGAAGACCGATCAGGTCACCGGTACCGTCGCCGTTCCCGTCCGCGAAACTGCGGGGATACACCTGATAGAAGACCGCCGAAGCCCACCAGGGCGTTCCGGAAGCGCTTGTAGCCACGTCAACGATCGTAATCGCCTACCCAGGGACGTTGCGCATCGACTCCGCCGCCGCGCTCAGATAACCCCACAGCGTCGCGTCGAGATCCGCGGGTAGGTGCGCGCAATCCACCGCAGCGCGCATGTGTCGCAGCCACGCGTCCCGCGCC
Organism: Mycobacteriales bacterium; assembly: GCA_038212215.1. Lineage (GTDB taxonomy): Bacteria > Actinomycetota > Actinomycetes > Mycobacteriales > Jatrophihabitantaceae > JALZAI01. The sequence goes on along the minus strand of JBBQUT010000010.1, from coordinate 98,790 downwards.
GCCTCGTTGATCGCGAACGGCGCGTGGCGCATCCGCAGCCGGGGATGGCCGCGCTCTCGGCTGTACGTGCTCGGGCCGCCCCAGTACTGGATCAAAAACATTCGCAGCCGTTCGGCGGCCGGCCCGAGGTCATCCTCCGGATACAGCGAGCGCAGTACCGGATCGGCGGCGACCCCCGCGTAGAAGTGCTCGACGATCGTGCGGAACGTCTCCTCGCCACCGGCAGCTTCGTAGAACGTCACCAGATGATCGGGGCTCGCGCGATCGGCGGACGGGTCGGCAGGCACCCGTCCAGTCTCCCGTACCTTCTAGCCATGGCGACGAAGGACCTCGACATCATCGTTCTCGGCCTCGGCCCCGGCGGCGAGGCCGTCGCCGAATCCCTTGCGGGCGCCGGCTGGACGGTGCTCGGTGTCGAACCGCGCCTCGTCGGCGGCGAGTGCCCGTACTTCGGATGTATCCCGTCGAAGATGATGCTTCGCGGTGCCGAATTGCTCACCGATGCGCGGCGGGTGGACGGCATGTCCGGCACTGCGACGGTGCACCCGGACTTCGCGCCCGTCCACAGCCGGATACGTGACGAGGCAACCGATGACTGGGACGACCGCGTTGCCGTGGAGCGGTTTGAGAAGGCGGGTGGCACGTTCCTGCGCGGCGCAGGCCGCTTCGCCGGCCGCGACGACGACGGCCACCTTCGCGTGGAGGTGGATGGGCAGCGCTACCGCAGCCGCCGGGTCGTGATCGCGACCGGCACGGCGCCGGCGCTGCCGCCGATCGAAGGGCTCGCCGATCTCGACAACAGTCAGGACGGTCCGGTGTGGACCAACCGCCAGTCGGTGCGCGCCGAGATCGCGCCGGCCTCGCTGATCGTGATCGGCGGCGGTGCGATCGGTTGCGAGCAGGCGCAGGCGTTCGCGCGATTCGGCACGAAGGTCACCGTAATCGAAGGCGCCCCCCGCATCCTCGGACCGGAGGAGCCCGAAGCAGCAGAGGTGATCGCGGCGGTGTTTGCGCGGGAGGGCATCGACGTGCTCTGGGGCGTCGGGGTCAGCAAGCTCGCCAGTGGCGGCGAGGGTGTGCAGGTGAGCTTGGCCGACGGCTCGAGCCGCACCGCCGAACGGGTACTTGTCGCGGCCGGGCGCAAACCCAACCTCGACGACATCGGTTTGGAGAGCATCGGACTCGACCCGAAAGCGCGTTCTCTCGACGTCGATGACCACATGGCCGTCCGGCACGACGGGAGCACCCTCGACGGCGTCTTCGCCCTCGGTGACGTCGCCGGGCATGGCCAGTTCACCCATGTCGCGGTATGGCAGGCCCGCGTTCTCGCGGCGCACCTGCTCGGCAACGAGGAGTCCTTCGGCGGCTATCACGCACTGGCCTGGGCAACCTTCACCGATCCCGAGGTCGGCCGGGTCGGGATGAGCGAGGCGCAGGCGCGCGCCGCCGGGCTCACTGTCCGCACCGGCGTGCAGCAGATTGCGTCCAACAGCCGCGGCTGGATTTACGGCCCCGGCAACGACGGATTTTTCAAGATCGTCGAGGATGCTGACCGCGGCGTGCTGGTCGGTGCGACCGTGGTGGCTCCGCACGGTGGGGAGTTGCTCGGGATGCTCAGCGTCGCTGTCCACGCGGCCGTGCCGACGAGGACGCTGCTCACGATGCACTACGCCTTCCCGACGCTGCATCGTGCGCTGCTCGAGGCGCTGCTGGCGCTGAAATAGGACGGCAGTGCGATAAAGCTATTGCGCGGGCTGGGTCCCTGGCGCGCTCGCGCTGCTGGACGGCTCTGGCGCCGAGATCTCTGACGCTGCAATGTGCAGTTCGTCCAGGCGGCCCCGGACCCGCTGGCGCAGTTCCCGCGCGATTCGGAACTGCTCACCGGGGCGGGTGCGCACGACCATCCGCACCACCGTCTCCTCACGGGTCATCGACTCGACACCCTGCATCTCCGGATCGCTGAGGAAATGCGCACTCCACTCGTCGGCTGCTCGCATCCGCTGCGCCTCGTCCAGCATCGCGGCGGACGCGGCGGTCACGTCCGCGAGCGCGTCCAACGGCACGTCGAGCACCACCTGCGCGAATCCCTGGCTCTGGTTGCCGACCCGGACGACCTCACCGTTGCGCACGTACCACACGGTGCCGTTCACGTCGCGCAGCCGAGTGGTCCGCAGACCCACGGCTTCGACGGTTCCGGACGCCTTCTCGAAGTCAATGACATCGCCGACGCCGTACTGATCCTCGAGCATCATGAACATCCCGGACAGGAAGTCCTTGACGATGTTCTGCGCGCCGAAGCCGAGTGCCACCCCCACGATGGACGTGCCTGCGATGAACGGCGCCAAATCGATCGCCAGTTCGTTCAGAATGACCATGAACGCGATCACGAGGATCGCTAATGACACCGCGGATTTCAGCAGGGAGCCGATCGTCGCCGCACGCTGTGCGCGCCGCTCCGAAAGCAGACCGGTGGATTCCAGCAGGCCGCTGTTCTGGACGCGTTCTTTGAACGGGCGCAGGATGCTCGGCACCTCGCCGCGCACCGGGTGCACCAGGCGGTCGATCATCCTGCGCGCGATCGCGCGCAGAATCAGCGCCACCACGATGACGACGAGGATCCGGATCGGGACTTGGATCAGCCAGTGGCTGTGGTCATGCACATAGCTCGGTAGCTGCGCCGCCTCGCTTCGCTCGTTCGACCGGCTAAGCCCAATCACATTGGTTCGCTCACTTCGTTCTCTCACGGGCGCCAACTGTGCCACGAGTGGTTCGTCGGGCGAATATGCGTGCGCGCGCCGGTGTTGTCAGGTTCACTAGTAACACGCGAAGGGAACGTGTGGTGGGCGGAGGCGCGCTGGTCCTCAACGCGACGTACGAACCGCTGTGCGTCGTGCCATTGCGCCGCGCCGTGGTCCTCGTACTGGCCGAAAAGGCCGTCGTTGTCGAAGCTGGCGAAACGGTCATGCGGTCCGCGACCACCAGCATCCAGGTGCCTACCGTCGTCCGGCTGGCCCGTTTCGTACGCGTCCCCTATCGCCGGGAAGTGCCGCTGACCCGTCGAGCCGTACTGGACCGCGACGCGCACGAGTGTGCCTACTGCGCGGCCCGGGCGGACACCATCGACCACGTGCGGCCGCGCTCGCGCGGCGGCCTGCACGTGTGGACGAACGTGGTGGCGGCGTGTGCCCGCTGCAACCATCGCAAGGGCGACCGGCTGCTGCTGGAGCTCGGCTGGCGCCTCGCGATACCGCCCGTACAGCCACCGGCCACGGTGGCTGTCGTCATGGGGTGGGCCAAGCGCGAGCCCTCTTGGCAGCAGTACCTGCAGCCGGACTGGCGGACCACGGGCGTCGCGCCTGCCGTCTGAGCCGATACGGTCGGGCAATGGCGCAACTGCACGATCTCACCGCCCTGCAAGCTGCGCACGCGGTGCGCACCAAAGAAGTCAGCCCGGTCGAACTGATCGAGCACGCCCTGGCGCGCATCGAGCGACTCGACGAGCAGATCGGGGCCTTCGTCACGGTGACTGGTCACGCTGCGCGTGAGCAGGCCGCAGCGGCGGAGCGGGCAGTTCTCGCCGGCGCCCTTTCCGACGGCTCACCGCTTCCGGCGCTGCTCGGTGTGCCGACGGCGATCAAGGATCTCAACCTGACCAAGGGAATCGCGACAAAGTTCGGCTCGGTCACGATGGCCGACAACGTCGCGGACGTCGACGACAACGTCGTCACGCTGTTGCGCGCCGCCGGCACGATCAGTCTCGGCAAGACTTCGGCACCGGAGTTCGGGCTGCCGTGCTACACCGAGACCGACATCGGGCCGCCCGCGCGCACGCCGTGGGACACCACCCGGTCGGCCGGCGGTTCCAGCGGTGGCGCGGGAGCGGCGGTGGCGTCCGGCTTCCTGCCGATCGCGCAGGGCAGCGACGGCGGCGGGTCGATCCGCATCCCGGCCAGCGTGTGCGGTCTGGTCGGGCTCAAGACCTCCCGAGGGCGGGTGTCGAAGGGCCCGCTGGATTTCGACGCGTCCCGCCTCAGCGTGTTCGGGCCGCTCGCGCGCACCGTCCGCGATGCCGCTGCCTTCCTCGACGCGGTCGCCGGTCCGCAGCCCGGTGATCCCGATCCGCTGCCGCCGCTGCCGGACGGCGAGACGTTTCTGGGCTGGTGCGATCGGGATCCGGGGTCATTGCGGATCGGACGCTACAGCGAGTCTCCGATGCACTCCGAGCTCGATCCGCAGGTGCGCGCCGCCTGGGAGCGGGCCAGCCGGCTGCTGGTCGGCCTCGGGCACGAGGTGCTGGACGTCTCTGCCCCGATCCCGGCGGAAGCCGTGCCCGCGTTCGAGACGGTGTGGGCGGTGTCGGCGGCCTCGATACCGATCGAGGCGGCCCGGGAGGGGGAGCTGCGGGCGCTGACCCGGCATCTTCGCGAACGCGGGCGCGCGATTGCTGCGTCGGATTTCGCCACCGCGCTGGGTCAGCTCAACGTCTACGCCCGTCGCGGGCTTCTCGCGAGCGCGCACCTGGACGCCGTCCTGACTCCGACCGTGGCGATGTTGCCGCGTCCGGTGGGCTGGTTCCAGGCGGACGGGGCCGATCCGGCGGAGGACTTCGAACGTCAGAAGCGCTTCACCCCGTACACCGCGATGTACAACATGACCGGGCAGCCGGCCATCTCGTTGCCGTTGTACGAGTCGGTGGAGGGTCTGCCGATCGGGATGATGCTCGTCGGGCGTCCGGGCGGGGACGGCGCGCTGCTTTCGCTGGCGACGCACATCGAAGCTGCCTTGCCGTGGGCGTCGCGGCGCCCGGAGATCTGGGCCGCTTGAGTGATGCCCGAAGCGAACGCTCAGCGCGGGCACGCTACGGTTTCGGCATGAGCGAGGCTTGCCGAGCGAACGAGTGTCATCGCGTCTCCGCACGCCCGAACGAGCCGAGCGAGGCCCAGACGTGAGCGTCGTCGAGACCGTCTTGGTTTTCGCCGGCATCCCGCTCGCGATCACGCTGATCCTCGCGGTAGGCGTTTTCGGTCGCTCGGCAACGCACCAGCCCAACCGCTATCGCCCGGGACGGCCGTGGACCTTCGCGCCTGCCTGGTACGTGCCGCATCCGGACGCCTTGGCCCACACCGAATCGCCCCGCGTCGCGATCGAGGGATCGACGACCCCGACCGCGGCGATCGGAGGTGCCAGCGGTGAGTGGTGAAACGGCGACCGGTTCGCAGCTGCAGCACGGGCCGATGGGCGCGCAGCGTCCGGGCAGCCCTTTCAACTCGCGCCAGCTCACTCGCCTGGACGAGGCGCTCACCCTGTCCAGCAAGGAGTCCGGCCTGACGTTCTCGGTCTATGTCGGCGAGCTCGACGCCCCGACTCGCGGTCACGCCGAAACGTTGTTCGAACGGCTCGCCGACTCTTCGGTGCTGCTCGCAGTGTCTCCTGGGCAGCGCGTCCTGCACATCGTCACCGGGTCGGAGTCGGCTAAGCGGCTGCCCAACCGCGCCTGCGCGCTCGCCGCGCTCGCGATGCGAGCCGCCTTCGTGACCGGTGATCTGACGGGCGGGATCGTGATCGGGCTGCGGATGCTGGCGGATGCGGCCGGCAACGCCTGATCAAGTAGTCGGCGCGGCGCTCAACTGGTCGGGGCGGCCACGGTCGGCGACGCGCCCGTGCACGGTGCGCTGGTCGTCGGTGCGGGGCTGGTCGACGCGGGAGTAGTCGACGCGGGTGTAGTTGACGCGGGAGTAGTCGACGCGGCGTCGATCGTCGTTGAACTCGCGGCAGTCGAGGACGCTGTGTCGCTCGCGCTCGTCGATACGGTCGCTGTCGCAGAGTCCGACGGCCCACAGGAGGGCGCCGCGCTGCTGGACGAACCTGCGCCCGACGATGACCCGCCAGAGCTCGGTGTGGCAGATCCCGCAGGGGTGCTGGGTGCCCGGCTCGAGGACGGCGCGTGCGACGACCCGGTCGCCGGGTGGCGCTTGCGGACATTGGGGTCGACAGCAGTCGGCGGGCCGGGGTTCGCTGCTGGGACACCGCCGGTGTGGCGGACGGGCGGCAAGGGCCCGGTCGTGACCCCGACCAGGGGCTCGCCGACCGCAGTGCCGGTGCGGTAGGCCTCAGCGAGGGCGAGGACCTGGTTCAGGTACGCACTGGAGTGGTTGTACGCGAGGATCGCGGCACTCCGGCCGGCCGCGGTGCGCAGGTTGCCGCCGGCGGCACATAGGTAGCGGGCCGCGCCGAGCGCTGCGTCGTTCACGTTGAAGATGTCAGCCGTGCCGTCGCCGTTCGCGTCGGCGGCGTAGCCGGCCCAGGTCTGCGGAATGAACTGCATCGGGCCGAGCGCGTGGGTGTACACCGCATCGCCGTCGAGGGCGAGACCATTAGGCGGGGCCGGGATGAACTCGTTGCCCACACCGGTCAGGGCCGGACCGATGATCTTGGGGCTGGACGTCCCGTCGGCGTTCAGCACGGCACCGGCGAAGCGGCCGTGATCGGATTCGACGCGGCCGATGCCGGCGAGCAGCCACCATCCGATCCCGCAGGACGGTTCGGCGTTGGCCAGCCGGGCGGCGGCGACGCGGTAGGCGTTGAGGGCGACCTGGGGAATCCCGTTCGAGGCGAGCGCGCTGATCGCCGCCGGTGTCGCCGGCGCGGCCGTGACCTGACGCACGTCCGAGGCCCGCAGGGTCGCCGGGGTCAACGTCCCGCTGGCCGTGGCACCAGCCGCGCTCGGTGAGGTGCCGACCGACAATGCGGGGCGAGCTGCCGCCGCTCGGGGCTGGGCGCCTTCGGCCCGGTGTGGCGCGGGCCTGCTTGGTGCGGCGAGCGAACTGGTCATGCTGGCCACCACAACCAGCGCAGCCACAGCACCGGCGGCGATGCGGGCGGGTTGGCGCAGTCGATCGCGCCGCGAGCCGGTGTTGGCCGATACGGCTGCGCCGGTCGATGCCGCGGACTCGGACACCGTCGCCTCGCTGTGCGCCGTGCGCCGCGCCGGGCCGTGGTGCGACGGCGGCCGACGGCGTGATCGATCGGGCGGCAACGGTGTCGAGTCGTCCCTTGGCATGGTCCCCTCGTTATATCTTGCCCACGTCAAGAGTGCGTCAAAATGAACATGGCCGTCATGTTGACACGCGGCCAACTCATACACAGGCGGGGGGCGCAGATCGCGGTGTCACACGGCAACGGCAGACGGCGAGGTCAGTGCGACCCGCTCGCAGCGTCGGCCTGCCGTGCGCGGATTGCCCGGGTTACGTCCGCACGCGCCTCGCTGACCAGCCGGCGAAGCGCCGCCGGCAGGTCGTCGCGGGCAAGGAACTCGTCCGCTGCCGCGACGGTCTCAGCGCTACACGTCGAAGTCCAGGTCGGCGCCAGTCCCATCACGACGTTCTGCGCCAGTTCGCTGGAGCGCCGCTCCCATACGTCGGCGACCTCGTCGAAATACCGGGGCATGTAGGGCTTGACCAACGCACCCTGGCTCCAGTGCGCGAACCCGCTGATCACGGCAGCCTGCAGTGCGTTGGGCAGCGAGTCGTCTTCGACAGCCAGATGCCACGCCTCGGCCTTGGCTTCGGCAGTGGGGCGCAGCGCAAGGGCCTTGGCGGCTTCGCGTTGACCGGCGGCCGACGGGTCGCGCCGGCGCTCGTCCTCGATGCCCGCCTCGTCGATCGCGCCGTGCGCGGCGAGCGTCTGCGCGATCGCCCAGCGCAGTTCGTCGTCGACCGTCAGGCCCTCAACCTGCACCCCACCGTCGAGTAGGCCGCGGGCGAATTCGAGGTGCTCGGCGCTGCTCAGTCCCGATAGCAGAGCGTGTGCCCAGGCCAGCTGCAGATCCGAACCGGGTTCTGCCGCCTGCAGTGCCGCGTGGGACTTGGCGGCGAAGGCTGCGTAGCCCTGCGGGGCCCACGCCGGATCGGCGTAGATCTCCAAAGCGCGCAACGCCTGCCTGGTCAGCGATTGCAGCACGCCGATGTCGCTCTCCTGGTCGACGCCAGACAGTACGAGAGCCAGGTAATCGCGGGCAGCCAGTTCGCCGTCGCGGGTCATGTCCCAGGCTGCGCTCCACAACAGCGCCCTCGGCAGTGGAGCGGTCAGCTGCGCGAAGCCGCCCGAACCGAGCGCGGCCATGCTGTGATCGTCCAGTCGGACTTTGCAGTAGGTCAGGTCGTCGTCGTTGACGAGCAGCAGGTGCGGCTGCTTCATGCCGACCAGCTCGGGGACGGGGGTGCGGGCACCGACGACGTCCAGTTCGAGACGGCGCGTGCGCACCAGCTTGCTGCCCTGGTCCGCATAGATCCCCACGGCGAGCCGGTGCGGGCGCAGCGTGTTGGTACGGGCGACATCGTCGGGCGCTGATTGCACGATGTCGAAGCTCGCGTAGTTGCCGTCGCCGTCGAGGGTGTACTCAGAGCGGATCGTGTTGATGCCGGCCGTCTCGAGCCACAGCTTCGACCACTCGCCGAGGTCACGCCCGGACGAGCGCTCGAGTGCAGCGAGCAGATCCGCGAGCGTCGTGTTGCCGTAGGCGTGCTCGTGGAAGTAGTCGCGCACTCCGGCGAGGAAGGCGTCGATACCGACGTACGCGCCGAGCTGCTTGAGGACGCTGGCACCCTTGGCGTACGTGATCCCGTCGAAGTTGACCTCGGCGGTCTGCACGTCAGGTGCGTCGGTGGCGATCGGGTGCGTCGAAGGCAGCTGGTCCTGGCGGTACGCCCAGGTCTTCTCGACATTGGCAAAGGTGGTCCACGCGCCCGTCCACCGCGTGGCGCTGGTCAGACAGAGCACCGAGGCGAACGTCGCGAACGACTCGTTGAGCCACAGGTCGTCCCACCAGCGCATCGTGACCAGGTCGCCGAACCACATGTGCGCCATCTCGTGCAGGATCGTCTCCGCGCGCCGCTCGTAGCGGGCGTCGGTGACCTTGCTGCGAAAGATGTAGCTCTCGTGGAAAGTCACGCAACCAGCGTTCTCCATCGCCCCGGCGTTGAATTCCGGGACGAACAGCTGGTCGTATTTGTCGAAGGGGTAGCGCACGCCGAAATTCGCATGGAACCAGTCGAAGCCCTGCTGGGTTACCTCGAACAGTTCGTCTGCGTCGAGGTGGCGGGCAAGGGTCTTGCGGCACCACAGCCCCAGGTCGATGCCGTCGTGGGTGGTGCGTACGACGTGGTACGGGCCGGCCACCAAAGCGGTGATGTACGGGCTGATGCGGGGGGTCGTCGCGAAGTGGATCCGCTTGCCGGCGCGCAGGTCGTCGACCCGCTCTTGCCGGGAGTTCGAAGCGACCTCCCAGTGGTCCGGCGCGATCACCTCGATCGTGAACGTGGCCTTGAGGTCGGGCTGGTCGAAGCAGGCGTACATGCGCTTGGCATCGGCGGTTTCGAACTGCGAGTACAGGTAGGTCTCACCGTCGAGCGGATCGACGAAACGGTGCAGCCCCTCGCCGGTGTTGGTGTACAGCAGGTCAGCGTCGACGACGAGGACGTTGTCGGCCTGCAGATTCGGTAGCGCAATACCGTCATGCGGCCGGTATTCGGAGACGTCGACGTCGTCGCCGTTGAGCGTCACCGTGTGCAGCGCGTCCGCGATCACGTCCACGAAGCTCGACTCGCCCGCACGGGTTGCCCCGAACTGGATCGTCGTCGTCGAGCGGAAGGTGCGCTCGGAGGGTTTGCCGCCGCCATCAGTCAGGTCGAGGACGATGTCATAGGACTCGACTCGCAGCAGATCGGCGCGGATTCGCGCGTCGTCGCGGGTCAGATTCGGGACGGTTTGGGCGGCGGACACGCGCGATCTCTCCTCGGCGCCGGATTCTCGTGCCGGCGCGGTCGGCGTCCCAGCGCGGCGGATGGCGCGAGAAGTGTTTCATGCCTGGCCATCGCATACTCGTTGCCCATGCAGTTGCGCAGTCACCCCGCCCGCGCAAGGATTGTTGACATGACTAATTCCGCAGAGAATCCCGTGGTGGAGTTCTATTTCGACCCGCTGTGCCCATTCGCGTGGGTTACGTCGCGCTGGATCCTCGAGGTCGAGAAACAGCGGCCGATGCAACTCAGCTTTCGGGTGATGTCGCTGTCCCTCCTCAATGAGGATAAAAAAGACCTTTCGGACGACTATCGCGAGATGTTGGGACGTGGCTGGGGACCGGTGCGGGTGTGCATCGCGGCCGAGCAGCAGGCCGGCACCCAGGCGCTGCGCGCCCTGTACACCGCGCTCGGCACCCGCAGGCACAACGAGGGCCGTGAGTTCGACCGAACGGTGATCGTGGAGGCCCTGGCTGAGGCGGGGTTGCCCGAGTCGCTGGCCGATGCCGCCGACTCCGAGGAATTCGACGACGCTCTGCGCAAGTCGCACCACGAAGGCATGGATCCGGTCGGTTTCGAAGTCGGCACCCCTACCGTGCACATCGACGGTGTCGCGTTCTTCGGCCCTGTCCTTACCCGGATTCCACGCGGCGACGAGGCGCTTCGGATGTGGGACGGCACCCGGTTGCTCGCCGGCTACCCGTACTTCTTCGAGCTCAAGCGCACCCGCACCGAGCCGCCTCAGTTCGACTGATCGCCCGCCGTCCCCGTCGCTCTGCGGCATGAGTGCGCCTTAGCGGGTACCTGTGGCTCGCAGCGCCGGCGCCGCGAGCCACAGGTGGGCCCACCTCAGCCGAGGTTCGCGCCGTGCCGCAGGACCTCACCGGCCACCGACCGGCCGATGCGCACACCGGCCACAACGGAGAAACGCCAGTGGATGCCACCCCATACCCGCGCGTTTCCGACCTCGTCCAGCAGATCGGCGACAGTGGCGAAGTGGTGCGTCGTGCCGGTCGTGACGCTGTCGAGATCGATGTCGAGGGCGGGACCGGTGGATAGCAACTTGGCCAGCACGATGAACATCGCGGCCGTCGCGCAACCGTGCGCGCTGGCGTACTCGGGATGGTTGGGGGTGCCGAGCAGGGGTTGCCAACTGCTATCGGCCGGGGTGGCGGGGTTGCCGTCGGTGTCGCCGGCCGGGATCGCACTGAACGGCCGCCAGAACCAGTAGTGGTACTTGGTGTCCCAGCAGGCGATCAGCGCATCGGCGGCCGCGGTGTCGACGAACGCGAAGATCCGCGCAGCCTGCAGCGTCCCGACCCCCCGTCCGGCGATGAGTGCGCGCAGGGCGCGCTGGTTCTGGGCGTACGGCGGGTCCGACCAGAAGCGGGCCGCCTCGGTCTGCTCGGGCGTGCGGACCGACGAGGTGGCCGACCCGTAGAGCCGCGTCTCGTTGTACGCCTTGGCCCACTGGGCCGACGTCAGCGACGGCGGGCCGGCCGGGCGGAACTGCGCCGCCGAGGAGAGGACGAACGGTCGTACCGACCCGAGCCACGACGACGCACCCGCCGTGTTCGGTGGCGTGGGAATCCACACGCCGGGCCCGGGTGCCGGGTTCGGCAGGGGTGGGCCGTTGCGCCCGTCGTCGGCGCGTTCCCGGACCACCGCAGTGCCGTACCGCCGCCCGATCGTGACGCCGATGTGCCGGCTCAGGTCGGCGGGCACGCCGGCGATCGCTGCGTCGTAATCGGCGTCGAGGACGGCCTGCTGGGACGCAAAGTGGTCGACCAGGACGGTGTGTGCCGCCGCGATCACGGCGGCGTCCAGCGACGCATGCCGACGCGCCGCCTCCCGGGCGGCCAGGAACACGGCGCGGTGTGTATAGGCCAGGTAGAGCGGCTGTTCGGCGGTCGGGATCGCCGCGGTCAGCAGGGTGGTCATCGCGATCTCGTTCCAGGCCACCACCGCCTCCGCCCCGGACGTGCTCGTTACGGATACCGATCTGCTGCCCGCAGGCATTGCGATAGCCGGCGACAGCCCCGTGGTCAGGGTGAGGACCACGGCCGTACACATGACGAGTCTCTTCATCGTTGCCCCTTGGTAGGCATGGCGCGCTTCGGCCACAACCGAGCATCGCCGCCCTCACGGGAGGTGGCGACGGGACCTTTTGCGTATTTCGCGACGCGGGTGCAGCCGCTACAGTCCGGCATCCAGTTCCACGGCCGATGCCGATCGGCCGTGGTCGGTATCCGGTCCCGCAGCGACAAATAGTGGTCCGTTGACCGGCTGAGAGCCGGTCAACGGACCACTATTTTTGTCGGGGTGCCGCGATCAGCGGTGCGACGGGATGATCTCGAAGGTCACGTTGTCGCCGTGCTGGCGGGTGTAGAAGAGCCGCCAGCCGTTTCTGAACAGCGTCGGCGTGATCTTGCCGAACACGCCACCGGTGCTCGGATCGCCGTTGGCCGCGTGGATCCCGGTGATCTCGTTGTCACCGTCGTTGCCGCAGGCCGACCCGCAAGCGGAGTCGATGGTCGCCGAGGCGTCGCGACCCTGCGCGAGGAAGCGCACCGGCTGCGCGCCCGTTGAGTAGTCGGTCGAGAGGTCGAAGAGGTACCCGGAGTCCAAGGCGTTGCGCTGCGTGTGCAACAGGTCGCCTGCGTCCTCGACCGCTGCGAATTTCGTCCGGCTGACAAAGGTGATGTTGTCGAAGGCGGTGTGCACCACATCGCCGCGGTAGACGATTGTGAGCGATCCACCGTCAGCGCGCGGGCTCTGGGTGAGTTTGAACAACGCGCCGAACCCGCCGTGGGCGGCGTTGGCTTCGCTCAGGGCGTTCGTGTCGCCGGTCTCGGTGAACACGAAGTTCCGGAACGTTCCGTCCGGCTGGAAGACGCCGTTCTCCGGACGCTTGAACGGCGTCGCGGACGCGGTCTTGGCGAGTGCGTTGGCGTCAAAGGGCGCGTCGCCGTCGGTCGCCGTGTCATGGATCGTGATCCAGCGGGTGGCGAAGGTCTTGCCGTAGGTGTGCAGGTCGGCGATGTCGGTGCCGAGGATGTCGGCGTCGTTCTGGCCGGCGTGGAAGGTGATCGGGTGGTCTCCGTCGGTCACCTGCAGCGCCTGCAGCTTGCCGCCCATGGTGAGGTCGTTGCGGTCGGTGGGCACGACCCGGTAGATGAAGGAGTTCGGTTGCTTGGCGTTCGGGGTCGTCGGGCCACCCGCGCCGCCGGAGTCCTCGACCAGGTAGACGTTGCCCCGGTTGTCGCTCTGCACGCCCTCGTACCCGCCGCGCCCGGTCAGCCCGGAGATGTCCTGCGCCTGGGCAGGCACACCGAGGTCGGATTGCCAGACGCCACCGCTGGTACCCGCCTCGGACGTCAACAGCAGCCGTTTCGCGAAGGGATCCCATGTCGACCCGTCGAAGTTCGGCAGGTTCGCCCCGGCGACATCCTGGGTCGCCATCAGCGTCACCCGGTGGGCAGCGTTCGCGTCGAGGTTGATCCGGGTGATGTAGCCAGGCGTCCCCGACTCGTGTCCCTGGAACAGGAAATGGGTGCCGTAGTCGTAGGCCGGATCCGCGCCGCGCAGTCCCTTGGGGAACACCAGGTAGGTGTTCTTGTCGGGTTCGGTTTTGTGCGCTTCGACGGTTGGGGCGCTCGGCAACGGGACCATGTTCGGGTGGTCGCCGTCATAGCCGTAGTACGGCACGGCCGACGTCGGGTTCTCCAGCGGCGTGGCGCCTTGCGCCAGGGCGACCTCGGACAGTTGCGGAGACAGTACGTCCGGAGCGACGACTCCTTCGGCCTTCGGGTTGGCATTCGCAACGTTTGTCCACATTGCGGGACCTGATGCTGACTGGGCAGTTGATGCAGTGAATATCGACGTTGCGACGAGAGCGGATGCGACGACGCCGACGGATGCGGCCCGTCGGGCACGCGGTACTGGCATGTTTCCTCCGTGTGAGGGTGACCCCTGCGAGTGGATTGAGCCCGTTGAGCGTTTCGAGCGCGCATGAATGGGGCGTGGACGCTGTGCGGCAACTGGGTGCGCCCTTCGCCAACACAAGAGAAGAATCGGACGTGTGGGGAGACACCGGCGATAACGGTCAGCCAATGGAGCGACGACGAGCTTCCGGCTGACCGGACGGGCGTGGGTGGCCACAGTAGGCAAACGTTGGCCATATAGTCACCTCCTCACCATTTCGTGTTCGATCGGAGGCAAGGTGCTTCGGCGTGAACTGATGTTCGCCGCGTCCTCCGATCCGGGTCAGGTGTTCGATGTGCTGGCGGCGCGTTTCCTGGTGCGAGCGGCGAGCGCGACGACGCGCCGCTGGACCTGCCTGGACACCGCCGACTGGCGTTTGCACCGGGCCGGCATGACGCTGCGCGACGCGCGCCACGGCCGCAGCGCCGAGTTGGTGCTGCAGATTCGCGATGCCGAGCGAGTAGCCGCAAGTTCGCGGGTGCGATCGTGGCCGCGCCGGCTCGCCGACGTCCCGCCGTCGATCGTGCGTGACCGGATAGCACCCACCGTCGGTGTCCGCGCGCTGCTGCCGCTCGCTGACGTCGGCATCCGGTCAGTTCCCCTGCAGTTGCTCGACGACGTCGGCAAGACCCGGGTCCGCGTCCGCGTCGACCAGCAGCGCCTGATCGGCACGACCCGGGCAGCAGTACCGCTTCGCGTGCTCATCGCCCCGCTGCGTGGATATGAGCGCGACGGGCAACGCTGCGTCGAGATGTTGACCGACGCCCTCGCCGCCACGTCCGGGAGCACTGACGCGGCAACAGCGGCGATGACCGCAGCAGGGCACCGACCGGGCGAGGCCGCGGCGTCGATGCCCGATCTCGATCCTCGTGCGCCTGCCCCTGAATCGCTAGCGCGGGTGCTGCGCACCTGGGCCAGGATCATGGCGGCCGCCCGGCCCGGCGTCCTCACCGACATCGACCCCGAATACCTGCACGACCTACGCACCGCGGTGCGGGCAACCAGGTCGCTGCTGAAGCTGAGCGACAGCGTGCTCACCGCTTCTGATGTCACGCGGCTCGCGGAGGAGTTTGCCTGGCTCGGCCGGCTGACCTCGCCGCTACGCGACATCGACGTCCAGCAACTTGAACTCAACGGGCGCGGCGCCGTCGACCTTGCCGGGCTCGAGGAACACCTCGAACCGTTGCGCCGACACGTTGCCGAACGGCGCCGCTTGGCGCTGCGGCACCTGCGCGGCCAACTGCAGTCACCGAGAGGCGAGTCATTGCTCGGGAGTTGGGACGCGGTGCTGGACCGGATTGCCTCGCCGGACGTCGTCGGTCCGACGACGTCGTCGGTAGCGAGCGCGCAGATCGTTGCGGCGTATCGCAAGATTCGGCGAGCTGCCCCGTTGATCACCGGTGAGACCGTCGCCGACGACCTGCACGACCTGCGTAAGCGCTGCAAGCGGATGCGCTACGTGTTGGACGCCTACGAGTCAGTGTGTGCGCCAGAGCCACACCGCGCCGTGTCGGGAGCGCTGAAGAAACTGCAGAGCTGCCTCGGCGACATCCAGGACTCGGTCGTCCATCGCGACACGCTCGCCGTCGCCGCAGCAAGCCTGCAGCGACGCCAGGTTCCGGTCGACACGATGCTGGCCGTCGGCGCGCTGCGCGAGCGCATCGCACAGCGAGACGTCGTCGCCCGCAAGGGTCTCGACGAGCGATTGCGCAGCTTCTGCGCTCCGGCCATGGCGGCCCAGATCAAAGCACTTGTCGAGGAATCGGTATGAAGACCGTTGCCACCTACAGCATCAAGGGCGGCGTCGGAAAGACGACGACCGCCGTGAATCTGGCTTACCTCGCCGCGCGAGACGGCGTCCGTACGCTGCTGTGGGATCTCGATCCGCAAGGTGCTGCGACCTACGTCTTCCGGGTTCGGCCGCGGGTGAAGGGCGGCAGCGAGCGCGTCGTACGTGGCAAGAGCTCACTGGAAGCCGCGCTGAAAGGCACCGATTTCGACAACCTGGATCTGCTTCCTGCAGATTTCACCTACCGGCACATGGACATCCAGCTCGATTCCGCCAAGCGTCCGACCCGCCAGTTGGGGCGGGTACTCGAACCGCTCGCGCCCCATTTCGATTTGCTGATCCTGGATTGTCCGCCGAGCATTTCATTGGTGTCGGAGAATGTGCTGCACGCCGCTGACACCGTCCTCGTCCCATTGATTCCGACGGCATTGTCCGTGCGCACTCTCGACCAACTCACGGAATTCCTGCAGTCGGTAAAGCGGGCGCCTCGGCTGCTCGCTTTCTTCTCAATGGTCGACCGGCGCAAACGCCTGCACCGCGAACTCGTCGACGAGCTGCCCCGGCAACGCGACGACATCGCAGCCACGTCGATCCCGGCGTTGTCGGTGATCGAGCAGATGTCGGTGCATCGGGCACCGGTAGCGCACTACGCCCCGCGTAGCATCGCCGCGCAACGCTACGAGCAGCTCGCCGCCGAAGCGCTGCCCAGCCGGGCGGCCGCGCTGCCACATCCCGGCGTGACGGACTAGTACGTAGGACCTACGACCGCTACGCTCGCGCCCCGGGCCGCTGGAGAACGAGCTACTCCGGAATGCCGTGGATGTATCTCGTCCAATTCGCCTAAGACAACGCGGCGAACGAAATCCGGATCTGCTGATTGGCGCGAAATCTTATCGGCGGAAATGATGCGATTTCGTGTGACCCGCAAGTCAATCTTGACTCCTGCACCACTTGGTGAACTATCGTGGTATTAGGCAAACCCTGAACTCGCCGGGAGGCGTTGTGACAACCAGCGACGAAGCTGTGCTACCTCGTAAGAAGACTACGCGACGGTCGGCCGCGCCGCGAAACCCCCGGGTACGGCTGGCGGCCTCCCAGCCCGCCGCCGAAACCGAGGACCCGATTATCGAGGTCTCAGCCGATGCCGTCCCAGGCACCGAGCCGGCAGGTAGGCCCGTCGTTGCGGAGGCGGTCAGCGATCTCGGTGCAGCATTCACCCGCGTCGCGGTTTTGGGCAAAGGCCGAAAGCTGACCGGCGAACTCGGGCGCATCATCGCCGGGTCGTCGACGATCACCCCAGATCCGAAGGACTGGCGCTTCAAGGATCCGGCATGGTCGGACAACCCGGTCTATCGCCGCGTCGGGCAGTCCTATCTGGCCGGCTGCGGGTTCGCCGACGAGGTGCTCGACGATCTGGGTGGCAACGGCCGCCAGACGGTCGCCGCGCGCTTCCTGCTCAACGTCTTGGAAAGTGCCGCAGCTCCGACGAACACCCTGCTCGGCAATCCCGCCGCGGTGAAACGCGCCTTCGAAACCGGTGGCAAGAGCATGCTGCGCGGGACGAAGAACATGATCGGCGATCTTCGGCACAACGGGGGGATGCCGTCGATGGTCGACAAGGACGCGTTCGAGGTCGGACGGGATCTTGCACTCACGCCCGGTGCTGTCATTGACCGCGATCCGTACGGCGAGGTGATCCAGTACCAGCCGACAACGGAGAAGGTGCGGGCCCGCCCAGTACTTTTCATCCCGCCGCCGATCGGGCGCTTCTACTTCCTCGACCTGCGGCCCGGCCGCAGCTTCGTGGAGTACTCGCTGAGCCGTGGCTTGCAGACCTTCATGCTCAGCTGGCGCAATCCCACCGCGAACCAGCGCGACTGGGATCTCGACACCTACGCGCGACGAATCCTGTCGGCAATCGACGTGGTGCGCGAGGTGACCGGTTCCGATGACGTGGACTTGATCGGATTCTGCGCCGGCGGGATCCTGCAGACGATGGTGCTCAACCACCTCGCCGCCCGCGGTGACAACCGGGTGCACACCGCGAGTTATGCGGTCACCTTGCTCGACTTCGGTCAGGAAGCGCCGATCCGCGCCTTCTCCTCGCCCAAGCTGCTGTCGCTGGCCCGGTGGAACTCCTCTCGAACCGGGGTGATCAGCGCCCGCAACATGGGCAACGTGTTCACCTGGATGCGGCCCAATGAGCTGGTCTGGAACTACTGGGTCAACAACTACCTGATGGGCAACAAGCCCCCCGTGTTCGACATCCTGGCGTGGAATGCGGACGGGACCAACCTGCCGGCCAGGCTGCATCGTCAGTTCCTCGACATCTTCGAGCGCAACGTGTTGTGCGAACCGGGCGGGGTGTCGGTGCTCGACACACCGGTCGACCTGGCCACCATAACGACGCCCACCTTCGTCACCGGCGGATCGACCGACCACCTCACTCCGTGGACGGGTTGTTACCGCACCACCCAGCTACTGTCTGGGCCGAGCACCTTCGTGCTCAGCAACGCCGGGCACATCCAGAGTTTGGTGAACCCGCCTGGCAACCCCAAGGCGTCGTTCTTCACTGGCGGCAAGCCAGGCGCAGACGCGCAAGCATGGCTGGACAGTGCGCAGAAGCACACCGGGAGCTGGTGGGAACCCTGGGCCGACTGGGTGACCGCGGGTTCGCCCGAGACCGTCGCCGCGCCCGCTACGCTCGGCAGCGCCGATCACCCGGCTCGCGATGATGCACCGGGTCTCTACGTCCGGGATCTGGTCGCTGCAGAAGTCTGACCGACGCGAAGCGACGGGCGATTACGACGCTTGGCGCTGAACTTCGCGCGACCCGCTGCGACGCGACACTGCGGCGCGCCGGTAGTGGGCGAGCAATTCGTCGGTCATCCGCGACCAGGTGCGCCCCACGACGGAGGCTCGCGCCTGCGCGCGCAGGTGAGCTAGCTGCGCGGGGTTGTAGCGCAGGGCAGCGACTTGCGCTGCAAGTACATCTGGATCGTCACCCACCCAGAGCAAACCGTTTTCCCCGTGCCTGATGAGATCCAGCGGGCCCCCTGATGCGGCGGCGATCACCGCGACGCCCGCGCACAATGCTTCCTGGACGACCTGGCAGAACGTTTCGTCCGCGCCGGGATTCACCAGCAGATCGAATGAAGCCATGACCCGACCGAGGTCGGAGCCGGTTAGCTGACCAGTGAAGACCGCGTTCGGCATGCGCCGCTCAAGCGCGTGCCGGCGCGGGCCGTCGCCGACGACGACGAGCGAAACACGAGGCGTCCGGCTGATCGGTTCCAGTAGATGGACCCGCTTCTCGTGAGCGAGTCGGCCGACGAAGCCCACGACCAGATTCGCGCCGGCTGTTCGGAATCGCCACACCTCGTCGCGGTGCAATGGATCGAAACGCTGCCCGTCGACGCCGCGTCGCCAGATGGCGAGGGGACCGATGCTTTGGCACCGCAACTGATACGCCGTCGCGCTCGACGGCACAAGCGTCAGGTCCGCGCAGTTGTGTATCCGGCGCAGCCGTGACCAGATCGCAGGCGCTGCAAAGCCCAGGTGGTAGCGCCGCGCGAACGCTGCCAGATCAGTCTGGAACACCGCGACAGTGGGGACATCAAGTTCGGTCGCAGCGCGTACCGCCGCCCATCCGAGCACCGCAGGTGAGGCGAGATGGATGACGTGCGGCTGCAGGTCGGCGAGGATCGGGAGTAGCTGTGCGTTGGCACGGGCTATCGGCATCTGCCGGTGGCCAGGCACTGCCCGACTCGGGACGCGCACGACCTCGACCAAGCGCCCGGCACGGGTGCGGTAGTCGCTGCCGCTCGGCGCGATGATGATCGGCTCGTGCCCGCGTGCGGCGAGTTCTTCGACCACGTGACGAACCGAGTTCACGACCCCGTTAACGGCCGGCGTGAATGACTCCGAAACCAGTGCGATTCGCACACCTCAAGAATTGATGTCGGGCGAGGCGCTGGTACCAGGAACACGCGTCCTGCCTATGAACAGCACGTGGCGATCGAAACTCCGAATTTCACACAGAGAGCACTGCTCTCGCCTAGAGTGCACAATTATGGGCGTCCGGGCGCAGGCCAGAGTCGACACGACCGAGGCCATCAAGCAGACCGCCCGCCGCCATCTCGCCCAGGACGGCCCGAATCTCAGCCTGCGCGCCGTGGCCCGCGATCTCGGGGTCGTGTCGTCGGCGGTGTATCGCTATTTCGCGAGTCGCGACGACTTGCTGACCGCGTTGATTGTTGACGGCTACGACGCACTGGGGGCGAATGTCGAGGTCGCCGAGGCTCGCCAACCGCGCGGCGATCTGGCGGCTCGCTGGTTCGCGCTCGGACGCGCGATCCGGGCCTGGGCGCGCGCGAACCCGCACGAGTACGCGCTGCTTTACGGCAGCCCGGTGCCCGGATATGCGGCGCCGCGCGACACCGTCGAACCGGCCAACCGGCCCGTCCTCGTTCTCGTGTCGATTCTGCGTGACGGCGCCGCGAGCGGCACCCTCACCGTGAACGATCGGCTGCCACGCGCCGTGCGCGCCGACCTGGCGCAGCTCATCGCAACGCCCGAGTTTGCCGACGTCAGTCCGGCGGTCCTCGCCCGCGGCATGACCGCGTGGGCGCAGCTGTTCGGCACGCTCAGCTTCGAACTCTTTGGCCGGCTGACCGGAGCCGTGACCAACTACGACGCCTATTTCGAGTACCAGCTCAAAGCGATGGGCAGCTATCTGGGATTGCACCGATGAGAATTTTCCACATCGTCGAGCCGGTCGTCTGGGCGGACGCCCTGGTCGGGCGGCAGTACCGTCCACAGTCGCTCGTCGACGAGGGTTTTGTGCACTTCTCCTTCGCCGATCAGGTGGCGGAGGTCGCCAATGCCCGATACCGGGATGTCGGCGAGCTGTGCGTCGTCGAGGTCGACTCCGGCGCGCTCGTGCATGACATCCGGGTGGAGGACAGCTACGGATCCGGAACCCGATTCCCGCATGTGTACGGCCCCGTGCCGACCGCCGCGGCTGTCGCCGTGCACCGTCTCGAGCGTGGCGAGAACGGTGCCTACACCTTCAGTCCGGGTGCTCGATCCGGTGGCGCATCGACGGATCGCTGAGCCACCACGGCTGATCCCGATCCTCGGACGGCGCGGCGCCCAACCGCGCGATCCGCTCCGCCTCCAGGACGGCGTCCACCTGCGCGGCGTCGCGAGCGTCGGCGCGCAACCATTGTCGGAACACGATGACGAGGAACGGCAGGTCGACCAATTCCGCGACGCACCACAAGATGGCGCCGCCGAGCTGTTGATCGTGCAGCGGCGCGGGTGCCCAGTCGTGTATCGAACGGAAGTCGAAATAGCTCGTCGACAGCGAACGGTGCAGGCGCAGCGCGATGCCGGGAACGGCGTCCAGCACCAGTTCGAGGGCGCCGATTGCCAGCGCCAAGCCGACGCGCAGCGAGCTGGGCGGCTCGTCCAGCCCGACGAGCGGCAACACGACGAGTGCCCCCGCAGCGAGGACGAGCAACTGTTCGACCCATCCCAACGGCGCGATGTCGATCGCCCAGCCGGGCACCGGCCCGAACAACAGCACAACCGCCAGCAAGGGCACCAAGGCGGGGCCGACCAGCGGATTGCTGAGCAACGTCGCCGGCCGCGTGCGCAGCAGCCGCGCCACCCTGCCTCCGTCGACGCCCGCGCGTAGCCGCGCGAGCTGCAACGGGCCGCCCGAGAGCACCACGAACGGGACGAGCATCAACAGCGTCAACTGTTGGGCCGTCCACACCCAGAACAGCGCGCCGTGGTACGCCTGCGCGAAGCCGCACGTAGTCCACAGACCGATAGCGAGCCCTGCAGCGAACAGCGCGCAGCGACGCGCCGGCCACGACCGGCCGCCGCGCAGCACCAGGACGACCGAGCGCCAGTACCAGCTACCTAACAGCAGCGCCCCGGCGACGGCGAGGGGTTGCATCGACCATTGCGTCGCGAGGCCGCTCAGCGACGGGGGCGGCAGGGGGACAGACACGCCTCCATCGTCGCAGCCCGGCGCCTCGATCACCTAGATCGTGCAGGGCTGCCATGATGATCGGCATGCGCGTCTTTCTCGGTAGCGACCACGCCGGCTTCGAGCTCAAGGCCCGTCTGGTCGAGCACGTGCGCTCGCTCGGTCACGATCCCGTCGACTGCGGCGCGGCGAGTTTCGACCCGCAGGACGACTACCCGCCGCCGTGCATCACCGCAGCCGCGCGGATGGTGGCGACGCCGGGCAGCCTCGCCATCGTGATCGGCGGCTCCGGCAACGGCGAGCAGATCGCGGCGAACAAGGTGCACGGCGTGCGCTCTGCGCTGGTGTGGAGTGACGAGACGGCGCGGTTGGCCCGCCAGCACAACGACGCGAACGTCGTCAGCCTGGGCGCGCGCAACCATCCTGAGGCAGACGCGCTGCGCTTCGTCGAGATCTTCCTGGCAACGCCGTTCTCCGAGGACGCACGCCATCAGCGCCGCATCGACATGGTCAGCGAGTACGAACGCACCGGAGCCATCACCGGGCACCAGACGAGCTGACTCAGCGCGCCGGGTTTTCGGGTTTCCAGTTCCGCCGCACGACCGAGAGCTCGCGTTCGGCCTCGGCGAGGTCCTGCTCGCTGGGCCGGTTCACGTCCCGTCCGCGCAGGGCGCCGCTCACCCCGAGCTGGGAATGTCCCGAACCCACCAGCTCGCGCATCCCACGCTCAACCGGGTCACGTTTCGTCCGGGCATGTGGTGGCGCGGGCACCGGCGTTTGCGATGGCGCAGGCGATGATGCCGGCGCCGCAGCGGTCGGTGGGGGTCCCTGGCCCGCGCTCGATCGTCTGCGGCGCCGTCGCGCGGGTGCGCCGGGGTCGTCCATCAGCTCAACGCCAGAATTTCGATGAGCGACCGAGCTGCGTGCGCGCCGTCCTCGAGGGCGATCGAGACGGCTGTCGGAACGTCGAGATCGTTCAGCAATGCCGCTGGGACGGCGGCGAGCCCGCTGGTGGAGCCGCTCGGCTTTGCGGCGGCGACGTAAAGATCGTCGAGGGTCGCGGCGGCTGCCTGCAGAGCGTCAGGCGTGTAGCTCCACGGCTCTGCCCACGGGCGGTTGAGGCACATCAGCCGGACAGCGGCTGGTGCCACGTCGCGCAGCAGGTCCCCGACCAGCACCAGATTGCCGGTCGACTTGGCCATTTTCGCCCCGCCGATCTGGACCGTCCCGGCGCGGAGCCAGGCCCGTGCAAACGGTGCGACGCCGGTCGCGTGCTGCGCCAGGACGCTTTCGCAGGCATGGTGTGGATAGGCGAGGTCCGCCCCGCCGCAGTGCAGATCGACGCTGGGACCGAAGAGCGCCAGCACCATCGCCGCGCACTCCGCATGCCACCCGGGCCGACCGTCTCCCCACGGACTGGGCCAGCTGATCTCACCGTCCGCGGTCTCTTGCCAGACGGCCACGTCGAGCGGGTCATCCTTGTCCGGCGCGTCCGGGTGGTCGTGGTACTCGGCTGACAGCTGCAG
Source organism: Mycobacteriales bacterium (assembly GCA_038212215.1). GTDB lineage: Bacteria > Actinomycetota > Actinomycetes > Mycobacteriales > Jatrophihabitantaceae > JALZAI01. The sequence continues at coordinate 75,693 of JBBQUT010000010.1, read as the reverse complement.
CGCCCGCTCGTGGTCGAGGCCGGCGATCTCGGCAGCGGCGGCTGTGCGCGCGTACACCGTGCCACCGCGCAGGTACGCAGCTCCCCGGGCAAGCAGCGCCATCCCCAGCTGGACCACGTGCCCGACCGCCTGGGCCGCCGTGGGGGAGTGATCGGGCTTGCGGACCCGAAGGGTGTCCATCGTCGACTCGAACGACGCGCGTTGCAGCGTCGCGAGCATCGTGACCGCCTCCCCCCGGCGCTGCGCCTCGGCGAAGAGCACCTCGTCGACGTCGGTGATGTTGCGCGCGACCGTCACGGAGTGCCCGTGCCAAGAGAGCACCCGTTCCGCCGCGTCCGCCCAGATGTAGGTCGCCGCATGCCCGAGATGCGTGACGTCGTACGGGGTGATTCCGCAGACGTACATGCGCACCCGGCCGACCATGGTTAGTGGAGCACCCGCGAGGTGCAGGGCCATCGGCGGACCGGAGAGGCGGGACGAGTTCACAGTCGCATCCTGCCAGCGTGTCGTGGGCGCGGGTAGGTCACGTCGGCCGGCAGCGACTGGCGACAGCAGAGAACTCGATCGGGCCCTCGCCGGTCGTCCCGTAATATGGCGAGCGTTCGCGGGCGTAGCTCAATGGCAGAGTCTCAGTCTTCCAAACTGACTACGCGGGTTCGATTCCCGTCGCCCGCTCCACCCACCCCCCGTGTTCGCAGGGCTACACGGTCCGACCTGACCGATCGCAAGCAGCCAAACCAAAACTCCCCGAACTCGCAGGCTGAGCAGACCATCAGAGGCGGGCGCCAGGCGAGAGGGCGTTCCACTTCAGCAGAGACTGCCGATCGGATAGCACGGGGATAGCACGCCGAACCTGATCGCCCGATCGCGACAAATCTGCGGATCGTCGAGCGAGAATGGCCTTACCTAGCAGGCGCGTGTTCGACCACTGAGCCTTGTCGCAGGAGGCCTCCGGCTGACTCACCCTTGGCGGCCGCGGCGATTACAGGCGGGTCAGGGCCGAGAAAGGTTGCACCTGCCACATTCGGTTGTAGCGGCCGGTCGTGTCGGCACACAGTCAGTGGCTTCGAGGCCAAATCTGATCATCAGATGTCGCGCTGCGCGACCTGGCCTGAAACTCAGCGCCTCGACGGGTGTCACCTATCGAGGCAGGTGAGCGTCGGAGTCAGGCGATGCAGGAATCGGCGTCGCCGGGACTGAGCGCGACACGTGCCAGCAGGTGTCGTAGCTGCGTCTGCTCATCGGTCGGCAGGCCTCCCATCAGTGCTTCCTCGACCGCGCGCAGGGCATGTCGCGCCGAGGACAGGAGCGCGCGGCCGCCGTCGGTGGGGGTGATTTGGCGCGCTCGACGGTCCTCGGGATCCGGGCGACGTTGCACGAGCCCGCGGTATTCGAGGGCGTCGATGACCGAGGTCATGGCGTTCTTGTCGATGCCGAGCCGGCGGGCGAGGGCCAGTTGGGAGGTCGGTGTCTGTGTCGTGATCGCGACCAGCACCTGGTAGCCCCGGCGTCCGGAGGGTGCGAGATCCTGGCCCGTTGTGTGGCATGCCGGGCCGGGCGACTGCCTGGCGTTCTGGAGGTTTCAGCCCGGCTTCGAGGGGTTCTTGTGCGCGAGCAGGTCGTGCACGGTGCGCGGTTCGTGGCCGAGGAGGGTGCGCAGCAGCGGGTCCACTCCGGCGAAGAATCCGTGGTAGGCGGCTTGGCACATGCCGAGGGTGAAGCGGGCCATGAGTTCCTGCTGCCCTGCGGCGACTCGGCCGGCACGCCATTCGTCTCGATCGATTACCGCGAGCTCGATTGTGCGGCCGGTGACCTCGGACGCGATCGCGGCGACCTGTTCGAAGGTCGGCGCGGTGGTGGCGGCGAGCGTGGTGGGCCGGTGGCACACCTACATTGACTTCGGCGTCGCCAACCCGACGCTCTACGCACTGTTGAGTGACCCGGGGCGGGCAGTGCGCTCGCCCGCGGCGCAATCGGGAAGGCAGGTTCGGAGTCGCGGGTTCACCGGATCGCGCTGGCCGGGCGCCTTCGAGTCAGTGAGCGACGTGCCGTCGACCTCATCCATGCCGCCGGCACCGGCGCGGTGCTCCGCAACCGGGTCGTTCGGTCGCGGGCGCCGCCGACGACTGCGCTCAGATCATCGACGCCCTCGGGATCGAGCGGTTCGCGACGATGGGCGCGTCGGGCGGCGCGCCGCACGCGCTCGCCTGCGGTGCGTTGTTGGGCGACCGGGTCAGCGGCGTAGTGACCCTGGGCGGGATCGCTCCGCTCACCGAGGACTTCGACTGGTTCGCCGGCATGAAAGCCCCGGGTGGGCTGCCCGAACGCGCAGCTGTGGCTGCGACCGCGCGACGGTCACATATCAGTGCTCGACGCCTGCCCGCTGGCGATGGACTGGCTGCACCAGTCCTGATCACCCGCCAAGTCGGCGCCTACTGCGCCGGATGAGTGCCGCGCGCACTGACCGCGAAGGATCCGCCCGGTCAGGGTCGGCGCGCCCAGACCTGCACGATTCGCGGCATGCCAAACAGCACCGACGGGTCAGTGCTGAGATCACGCAATCGTGAGGCGGCTTCGTCTATCTCGAACGCCGTGGCGATATTCGCAGCAATCATCGCCTCGGCCGTGGCTTCGACCGTGAGATAGGGAATCTGCTTGCCTTCGTCGTTCAGATATGCCCGTTGAACAATGCTGATCTGAGGGTCGGGAATGCCGGCGGCGGCAAAGCGCGAGACCAGCTTGCGGCCGCTCTCCGGATCGCCGCCGTGGCACCGCAGCACCTGCGAATACCTCTCGTTCCAGAAATCGATGGCTGCCTCGGGCGGATAGCTGAAGGTGCCCGGGAAGTCGGCGTCCTCAACGACCAGCACGCCGCCGGCTCCGACCCGCGCCCACATCGCCCGCAGCGCCTCGACCGGTTCGGGCAGATGCTGCACCACGTTGCGGCTGTAGACGACATCCTGGGGCGGCAAGTCGGGCAGTTGCTCAATTTGGGCGACCACGAACTCGACGTTCGCGAGGCCCGCGGCCTCGGCACGCCCGCGCGCGATGTCGAGCTTGATCGCGTCCATGTCGACGCCGGTGGTCAAGCCCTGCTTCCCGGCGCGACGCGCCAGTTCGAGCGTTACGTCGCCGGGACCGCAACCGACGTCCAGACACCGGGTGCCGGGCGGCACCCCGACGCGGTCGAGCAGCGCGTCCGTACCTGGGCGCAGCGAGCGGGCCAGAACCTGCAGGCGGTCCGCGCCCGCCCGTCCCCCGCGAATGACGTAACCGTGACCCTCGGACACGAACCACATCATGCTCCCGCGCACGGCCGCCAGCCAGCGGTTATGACACCGGCATCCATCCAAAGTGCGCGAGAACGACGATTCAATCGCGGATCCGGCTCTGTCGGCGGCAGACGAGTGCTGCATCCAGATAGGGCCCACGGGCGGTTGACCTGGCGAGAAGTCAGTGACACGGTTCGAGCCTGCTCACCGCGCGCTGGCGAGCCGCCTCGCCAGGGTCGGAACGACGATCGCCGCGGCGACGGTGTGCAGCGTGATCAGGGTAGCTGCGGAGCCGGCGTCGAACCCGAATGTGAGATCCGGGACGAAGGACAGCGCGGTGAGCGCGAGCGCCGTCCGCACGAACGTGGCGCGCGGCCGACCCGCCTTGCGCGCCATGACGGCGGCGATGCCGACGCCGACGAGCGAAAGGACGAGTGTGAGTTGCGCGAACCCGGCGATCGGGATGCTCGCGCCTGTGCTGTCGGCGAACGAGACGCCGGCGGCCGATGCGATCGCCGCGAGGACGGTCGTGGCGAGCGAGGCCATGACGGCAGCGGCGAGTCCGTGCTTCCATACCGGCGGCCGCACGGTCGCCGGCGGCACGTTGGGGGTCGTGCGGGTCGGGATCTGCGTGGTGGTGAACATGTCGAGCTCCGTTTCCTCGCGAGCGGCGCCGGGTGCGACCCGCTCATACCCTCCTTACGAACGGCCGGATACGGATCGGACAGGTCGCGAGAAGAAATGTCCTTCGAGCGGGCTGCGTAGCGCCGCGCAGCCGGTAGCGCAGGTGAATTCGATTGGCGTGCGGCAGGGCAGCAGGAAGGATGCTCAGCGTCGATGCGCACAACTCATGGAAGGACGTGTGGTGACAGTTACCGGGCCGGCGGTCCGAATAGCCGCAGGGGCCGTGCGCGGCAGGCTCGAGTCGGACCTCATGGTATTCAAGGGCATCCCGTTCGCCGAGCCACCGGCTCGGTTCTCCGTACCGCAGCGGGTAAAGGCCTGGGCCGGGACGCGAGACGCTCTGTCCTACGGCCCGCCGCCGCCGCAGTCGGGCATCTTCGGCATGGGCGCAATCGCCGCGCCTGCCGAGGGCTGGCTGACCGTCAACGTGTGGACGCCCGATTTGGCCGCGAACCTGCCGGTGATGGTGTGGATCCAGGGCGGCGGCTACTTATTCGGCACGTCCGGACTGCCCGAGTACGACGGCGGTCGGCTGGCGCGGGAGGGCAACGTCGTCGTCGTGACGTTTAACTACCGCGTGGGGATCGAGGGCTTCGCTCAGATCGACGGGGCACCTGCAAACCGAGGTCTGCTCGATCAGGTGGCCGCGCTGGAATGGGTTCAGGACAACATCAACATATTCGGCGGCGACCCGGATCGGGTCACTGTGTTCGGCCAGTCTGCGGGCGGCGGCTGCGTGGCCGCGCTCCTGGCGATGCCACGGGCCAACGGCCTATTCCGTCGCGCGATCGTGCAGAGCATGCCGGGCACGTTCTTCACGCCTGAGCTGGCCGACGACATTTCCAGCGTCCTCGCGGCCGACCTGGGTCTGGAACCCGATGGGTTAGCCACGATCGCGCCCGGCGACTTGCCGGCGGTCGCTGACGCGTTCATGGCGAAGATCGACCAGTACGGGGACCGTTGGGGCCTCGCCGCGTATCGTCGGGTCCCGTTGGGCCCCATTGTCGATGGCGCCACGCTGCCAACTGATCCCTGGCACGCGCTGGCGGGAGGTGCGGCTCGCGACGTTGACCTCATTGCCGGGCACATGCGTCATGAGCAGCGTCTGTTGTCGCTGATTGACGGCATTCTCGGTCAGATCACCGAACATCAAGCGGCGAACGCATTGAGCCTGTACGCGCCCGGCCCAGACGGTGTCGCCCAGTACCGCACGGCCAGCGACAGCCCGGATGAGCTGTACGACCTGGTCCACTCCGACTGGCTGTTCCGGATGCCATCGCTACACCTGGCCGAGGCACACACCGGCCGCACCTACGTGTACGAGGTCACGTGGCCGGCGCCGGGCATGGGCGTCGCCCTCGGCGCCTGCCACGGACTCGACGTGCCACTCGTATTCGGCAACCTGACCACCGGCCAGCCCGCGATGCTGCTCGGCGACGACCTCACCGACGCCGAGATCCTTTCCGCGCAGATGAGGAACGCCTGGACGACCTTCGCTGCCACCGGAAACCCCGGCTGGCCCGAGTACCACTCGCAAGAACGGCTGACGCGAGTATTCGACACCGAACCAGCCGTCGTCCCCTACCCGGAGGAGATGTCGCGCAGAATTTGGCAGGGCACCACCTTCACGGCCCTGCCGCTGAAAACCCCAGCGTGAGCAGACCCCGTCCGCGCGGGCGCGAAACGGTGCACGTCCTGTGCTCTCCCCGGCTCCGTACGGACCGGCACTCACGCGGCGATCCCAAGACGGGTGAGTCGACGAGGGACTGCGAGAACGGGCAGCCCGCCCTACGCGCTCTGCCGGGCGAACGTACGCGAGCCCCACCACGCCAGCAGCACGCCGAGAGCGAGCGTGATCAGCGCGCCGATCCACACGTCGTGGTTGCCGAAGTCCCCGCGGAACAGCGCGCGGGTCGCGTCGACGACGTGGGTCAGTGGGTTCGCCTGCGAGATGTGGCGCAACCACGCCGGCGCGAGGGTCATCGGCAGCAGCACGCCGGACAGCAGCAGCAGTGGCAGTGAGACGCCTTGGATGAACGGTGCGAACGAGTCCTCGTCCTTCAGGATCAGTCCCATTGCGTACGACGCCGCCGAGATGCCGAGCGCAAGCAAGCAGATCAGCACCAGCGAGGACACGATCCCGCTCCACGAGGCGTGCAGCCCAAACGGAAGGGCCACGATGACGAGCACGATGCCTTGGACGCCGATGGTCACCATCGTGCCAAGCGTGCGGCCGAAGATGAGCGAGATGCGCCGCGCGGGCGTCACGCGCTGCCGGTCGATGACCCCTTCACGCAGTTCCTGGATGATGCCGAACCCGGCGAAGCCGGCCCCGAAGAGGGCGAGTTGCAGCAGCAGTCCGGGTACGAAGATGCGCCAGGAGTCGTTTCCGCCCAGCCCGCCGCCGGTGACGCTCTTGAGCAGCGGCCCGAACAGCACGAGGTAGAGAATCGGCTGGGTCAGGCCGAAGAAGACCCAGACCGGATTGCGCAGCAGGATGCGCATCTGGCGCTGGAAGATGACGAACGTCTCGGTGAGCACGGGCCTCCTCAGCCGATCTCGGCCGGCACGGGCTCGCCCTCGGCACCCTCGCGCAGCGAGCGGCCGGTCAGGGTGAGGAACACGTCGTCGAGGGTCGGACGGCTGACGGTGATGGACGTTGGGCGCAACCCGGCCGCGTCGAGCGCGCGGAGCATGGGGGCAACGGCGACAGCGCCCTCGTCGACAGTGACCTGCAGCGCCGAGTCGGTGGCGACGACCTCGCGCACCGCGACCGCGCGGCGCACCTCGCCCTCGGCCCGAGCGACCTCGGCGGCATCGGCGAGCGCGAGGGTCACGACGTCACCCGCGATGCAGGCCTTCAACGCGTCGGGGGTGTCGTCGGCAACGATCTGGCCGCCGTCCATCACCAGGATGCGGTCGGCGAGCGCGTCCGCCTCGTCGAGGTAGTGCGTGGTGAGCAGGATGGTGACCCCGGCGTCGTCGCGCAGGGAGCGGATGTGCGCCCAGAGGTTGGCCCTGCTCTGCGGGTCGAGCCCGCTCGTCGGCTCGTCCAGGAACAGTAGCGACGGCGAGTGCATCAGCCCGAGCGCGACGTCGAAGCGGCGCCGCTGCCCGCCGGAGAGTTCGAGCAGCGCGCGGCCCTCTAGCCCGCCGAGGTCGAGTCGAGGCGCGACGGTCGCGAGCCGGGCCGTGGCATCGGCCTTGGAGAGCCCCTGCAATCGGGCCTGCGTGACGAGTTCCTCGCCGACGAGCGTGCCCGCACTCGGAGCGGCGCCCGCTTGGGCGACGTAGCCGATGCGGCGGCGAACCTCGCGCGGCGCGGCCACGAGGTCGTGGCCGGCCACCATCGCCGAGCCGGCGGTGGGCAGGAGCAGGGTGGTCAGCATGCGCAAGGTGGTGGTCTTGCCGGCTCCGTTGGGGCCGAGCAGGCCGACGATCTCACCGGCGGCGACGTCGAGGTCGATCGCCCGCACGGCATCGACCGGGCCGGCCTTGGTCTTGAAGCTCCGCGCGAGCCCGCGCGCCATGATCATGCCCGTCTCGCCCATGCCGCGATGATGCCAGCAGAGTCGGACAATAGTCAAGCTTGACTATTATCTCAGATAGCTAGCCCTTGATACCGCGGCCCGGCCCGAGCATGCGGAAATCACCCTCGCCGTTGAACAGGTACGCGCCGTCGCGCAGGCGCTTCTGGAACTGCCGCGTCCAGTCGAGTTCGGAACGGGCCCGCCCGGACAGGAAATCCATGATCTCGCGAACGTGTTCGGGGATCTCCCCGTCCGCGCCGGTCGCGCCGTCGCGGATCGAGCGCCGTTGGAAGCCGATCGAGTCGAGCTGGCCCTCGAGCGCAGACTGCCGCGCCTGCAGCGCGCGGACCAGCTCGTCGCGGGGCATGAAAACCATGAGACACAGGGCCGGAATCAGCGGTTCGGTCGAGGCCGTCACCGTCCACCACGCCTCGCGCAGCATCACCTGGAACTCCTTCTCGCCCTCCCCGGTGAGCACGTAGGTGGTGCGCTCGGGCCGGCTCTCCTCACTCTCGCGGGCGTGTACCGCGATGAGCCCGTCCTTCTCGAGGGTGCGGATCGCGCTGTAGATCGAACCGGGTCGGACGTTGGCGTGATCCTCGAGCCGCCAGCTCAGCAGCTCGCGGCGCACGTCATAGCCGTGCACCGGTTGGGTGATACGGATGACGCCAAGGACCAGCAGCCGAGTGGCGGACATGGTGAGATATTAGTCCAGCTTGACTAGATCGCCGGTCAACCGCGTGTGATCGCCTGGCAGATCAGGGCCGACTCCCGCGCACCGGCGTCATGGCGCGCAAAGCTGTCGGAGCGCGGTTCGGTGGAGCGCTCACTGCGCCGATGGTGCTGATCCATCAGCCCGCCGCTCGCGATGCTGCGCGAGCGTTGGCCTTCAGATCCTTCAGCAGCCCCATCTGATCACTGAGCAGCCCGGTAAGGACCGTGCGGGCCACCGCCATCAGCTCGGCCATATCCGGCGAAGCCATCGCGTAGATCACCGAGTTGCCTTGCTTGCGCGCGACTACGACGCCCGCGCGGCGCAGCACACCGAGCTGCTGCGACATGTGCGAGCCTTCCAACCCCACCGCCGCCTGCAATTCACTGACGGACAGGTCGCGCTGCGCCAGCAACTCCAGGATCCTGATCCGACCCGGATGTCCGAGCGTCTTGAAGAACTCGGCCTTGAGCTCATACAGCGGCGTCGACACGCGTACTCCCTTCCTGCGTAGTAGAGGCTGACTGTGATCCGGCCAACTCCGTGTGAACCTACTGATCCGACGGGTCTATTCTTCAACTGAGTCGCAATCTGACAATATCATCAGATAAGATAAAAGTGAGAGATGATGCGAGCTTGCTGAGCCGCGAGCCGCCCGCGTGCAGCACGACAACGAGAGGACGGGTAGACCGTGGACGTTGATTCAGTGCTCGACGACCCAGGGCTGAAGAACGGCCCCGTCCGTCCGCTCTGCCGTCCTGGGATGGCGAAGTTTCTCTGGTACTGCTACGGCGGTTCATTGCCGGCTCGGCACGGAACGTGGGTCTTGAACGATGTGACCTGCCGGACGTGGGCGCTGCGCCACTTTGCCCGTTGGGCGATGGTTGTCGTCCCTGTGTTCGCACTAATCATGGCAATGCTGCCTACCCCATTCGGGATTCGGTTGTTCACCGGTATCGCGGTAAGCGGCGGGATATTCATGTTCGCCTTGGTGAACATCCTGATAGACACCGATCGCCGTGCGGTTCGTGCCGGCTATAGCTACAACCTTCCCGGACAGATCCGCGGATCGCGGTCCGTCGATCATCAACGACTGGCGAATCAACAGCGCAGAGAGCGCCGTGCTGCACGACAAACTCGCCGCTGAGGGTGAAGCAGTCGCACCCGAGCGATCCCAGTCCTAGTCCTGGTCCGTCGACACCTTGACTCGAGCAACGTCAGTGCCCACAGCAGTTGTGGTGGGTGGCGGGTGCCGTGGCGCGGGCAAGAATGCCCGATCATGGTGGCCGTAGACTCAATCTCCGTCAGCGTCAGCACCCGGGGTGTGGCGCAGCTTGGTAGCGCACTCGCTTTGGGAGCGAGGGGCCGTGGGTTCGAATCCCGCCACCCCGACATCTTTGCCGCGCGTAGCGTCGTCAAGCGAGCGTGCACTACGGTCACCGCGGCGGTCAGGCGGTGCGGACCTTGCCCGGCACCCCGTCCGGTTGACTGCCCATCAGCTCGTCAAGACACCCTCGGCAACCAGCGCCTCATGGGCGGCCCGGAGTCCGCAGCGCGCCGATACAAGGGTCCTCCCTAGCCGGCGTGAATGGACAAAATTTGCGCGCGAGCGGCGCGCGAGCACGTTCGAACCGCAACGCGGCGACGACCGTATCGCCCGTTGCCGCCGACGGTCTCGAACTGGGACCTGTCGCTAGTGGGCTGGGTCGTTGAGGTCCTCGAACAGCGTGAGTTGAAGCCCGCCGAGCCCGGCTATGCGGGCGTTGAGCGAGTTCCACGGTGTCTGAGTCGGCTCTGCGATCACCTCGGCCCCGGCGGCTCTCAATCGACGAGTGGCCGCGGTGGCGTCCGAAACGTGGAAGGCGACCCGGATCGGTCCTGCTACGCGACGTCCGACCTCGACCTCGTCGACGAAGGCCGCGTTCGCCGGATCCATGATCTCGATAGTCGCTCGGCCGGCCTCGAGAAGCGTGACGTGACCATCCGGTGAGTCGAATTCGGCGAGCTGCTTCAGCCCGAGGTCGTCCCGGTAGAACCGCAGCACGGCCTGGTGGTCTTGGGCGGTCAGGACCAGCCGCATCTCTCGAATCTCATCCATGTGCTGATTCTCGCCGCCTGCGGTGTCAGCCGAGCTTCATCCGCATCACCGGGCGACTTGGGTAGGTGCGGCCGACCTCGCGGAATCCTGCCGCTCGGAACATAGTCAGGGTTCCGGTGAAGAGGGCCGAGGGTGAGGCTGTGGCCTTCAGACGCTCGACATCGACTGGGTGTCCGTCGAGCACTGAGGCGCCGTTCTCGCGGGCGTGATTGGCGGCAGCCATCAGCAGAGCTACTCCGACACCTTGCCCGCGGTATTTTCTACGGATCGCGAAGCAGGTGACCCACCACGCTGAATCGTCCTCGTTGAGGATGCGCTGAAGTGCTCGGTTGCCACGGATCCCAGCCAAGGTGTGGCGTGGCACCACTCGGGTCCAGCCGGCGGGCTCGTCGTCAACATAGGCCAGGAGCCCGATCGGGACCTTGGCTGTTTCGAGTTCGCGCTGCAGTGCGGCCCGGTTGCTCGACAGTTCGTGCGGGCGAAAACGCTGACACCAGCACGAGTCCGGTTTCGAGCCACGCCGATCAAAGGCAGCGACAATGTCGGACCACTGCGCTGCGGTTGCAGGTTCGACACTGATAGTCACGAGGACATCTTCCTTGGCGTGATGGGTCATCTCGGTCGCGAAGCATGGATGGTCTGGCTGCGCTCCGGTCCGGTTGAGCGCGGCAACCTGGGTTGATGCAAGCGGCGCGCCGGCTGTGCCAGCGCAGCGTCAGATGGCGCGTCGCGTAAGCGCGGCGATAGGCAGCACGCGGTCTGTCAGCGCTTGATAGCTGGCGAAATCGGGGTACGCGGCCGTCAGCAGCGACCATGCCTCGGCGCGCTCGGCTGCGCCAGTGATTATCCGGGCGTCGACATCGTAGGTTTCTGGCCCGACCTGCGCGGTGGCGTGTCCGGCTGCCGCGAGGTTCTTCCACCAATTCGGCGCTTGGGGCGTGCCGGCCTGTGAACCGCAGACGAGCAGGTCGTCACCTTGGCGCACGAGCATGAGCATGACCGAACGGGGCTCCCCTGAATTGCGTCCGATGACCGTGAGGCGGAAGATCGGCTTGCCGCGTAGTCGCGCGCCCCGGATTCCGCCCGAACGCTCGAACTGCTGCGCTTGAAAGCGGGAGAACCGGTTCATCAACGCGGGCATTCGCTTCGACGCGAAGTTGGCTGCCCGTCCGATCACGGTCACTCGTGGCGTCACACGCGACATCTTCGCGCATGTAGTCGGCTGGCGATAGGCCGAATCGGGCCGCATAGACTGGCCGGGCCGTCCGGCCGCACTACCGTCCAGCATTACCTAACGAGGAGTCACAGCGTCGTGAAGAGCAGCGCCGAAAACTTGAGCCCAACCCGGGTGCGGCTGTCCGTCGAGGTGCCCTTCGACGAGCTGAAGCCCAGCCTGGACGCCGCGTACAAGAAGATCGGTTCGCAGCTGCGCGTGCCCGGGTTCCGACCGGGCAAGGTGCCGGCCCGCATCATCGACCAACGGGTGGGCCGGCTCGCCGTCCTCGAGGAGGCTGTTAGCGCGGTGGTCCCGCGCAAGTACGTCGAGGCCGCACGCGAGCTGGAAATCCAGGCTTTGGGCCAGCCGGATATCGAATTGGTCACCGACGTTTCGACCCTCGGCGAGAACGAACCGTTCATCTTCACCGCAGAGGTCGACGTCCGGCCCGAGATCAACCTGCCCGACCTGGACGGCCTCGCCGTCACCGTCGACGACGTCGAGGTCAGCGATGCAGACATCGACGAGCAATTCGAGGAGTTACGCGACCGGTTCGGCACGCTCACGAGTGTCGAGCGCCCCGTACAGTCCGGCGACTACGTCGCCATCGATCTTGCGGCCTCCGTCGACGGCGAAGCGATCGAGGCCGGCACGGCAAACGGGATGTCCTACGAGGTCGGTTCCGGCGACTTGATCGAGGGACTCGACGACGCGCTGATCGGCGCCCGCGCCGGGGACACGGTGACGTTCACCGCCACCCTCCAGCAGGGCGACCAGGTCGGCACCGCCGCCCAGATCAATGCGACCGTGCACTCGGTGAAAGAGAAGGAACTTCCAGCGGTGGACGACGAGTTCGCGCAGCTGGCCAGCGAGTTCGATACCGTCGCGGAACTGCGCGATGACCTGGCTACCCGCATCGAACGGGCCAAGACCCTGCAGCAGGGGGCGCAGGCCCGCGACAAGCTTGTCGAGCAACTCATCGCGTCGGTCGACTTCGAGGTGCCCGAGTCGGCGCTCACCACGGCGCTCGAGCAACGCGAGCACGAAATCGTGCACGCTCTCGATCACGACGACGCCCTGTTCGAGCACTACCTCAAGACGCAGGGTAAGACCCGTGAGGAGTTCACCGCGGAGCTGCGCGAAGGCGCAGAGAAGGCGGTGCGGGCCGAATTCATCCTGGACGCCGCGGCCGCCGCGACCAATGTTCAGGTCGGTAACGAGGAGCTCACCGAGTACCTGGTCCGCCAAGCCGCGCGTTACGAGGTAGCGCCGCAGGACTTCGCCAAGCAGGTCGTCGACGCAGGAAACGTTCCAGCGATGGTCGCCGATGTGCGCCGCAACAAGGCGCTCGCCGCGCTGCTCGCATCTGCCGCGATCACCGACGCGTCGGGCAACCGGGTGGATCTCTCGCTGCTTGCGCCAAGCGCACCGTCCGACACCGATTCCGACACCGAATACGGCACCGAATCCGACACTGAGCCCGCCGCCGACGATCAGGTCGCCGAGGTCACCGAGCACTGATCCGGGCAGCGTCCGGTGTAACGCCCTGAGCGAACGACACACATTCAGGGACTGCTCGTGGCCGCGGCTTGGTTAGTGTCGAGCAAGAACAGCACACAACGAAGGAAGGTTCTCTGAAGTGAGTCGCTTCGACCCCCAGCCGATGCGGGTTCTCGAGATGAGAGCCCCGGGTTCCGGCATGACGCTCAACGACTCCGTGTACGACCGGCTGCTGCGCGAACGGATCATCTTCCTCGGACAGGTGGTCGACGACACCATCGCCAACCAGCTGAGCGCGCAGCTGTTGCTGCTCGCCGCGGAAGACCCCGGGCGCGACATCAACCTCTACATCAACTCGCCGGGTGGCTCGGTCACCGCCGGGATGGCCATCTTCGATACCATGCAGTTCGTCGACTGCGACATCGCGACCTACGCGATGGGTCTGGCGGCGTCGATGGGCCAGTTCCTGCTCTCGGCCGGCACCCGCGGCAAGCGCTACGCGCTGCCGCACGCGCGGGTCATGATGCACCAGCCATCCGCCGGCATCGGCGGAACGGCTTCGGACATCGCTATCCAGGCCGAGCAGTTCAAGCTCACCAAGATCGAGATGGCCAAGCTCATCAGCGAGCACACCGGCCAGCCGCTCGCGCAGGTCCAGGCCGATTCCGAGCGCGACCGCTGGTTCACCGCAGACCAGGCCCAGGAATACGGCTTTGTCGACCACGTCGTCAGCCGGGTGGCCCAGGTGCCGAACGGCGCCGGACCGGCCCCGGCCTGAGAGGGATCACCGATATGAGCGAGCTCTACCAGCCCGGCGGACTGCAGCTTCCGCAGTCGCGCTACGTGCTGCCGTCCTTCGTCGAGCGGACGAACTACGGCATCAAGGAATCCAACCCGTACAACAAACTCTTCGAGGAACGCATCATTTTCCTCGGCGCCCCGATCGACGACGTCGTCGCGAACGACGTGATCGCGCAGCTCATCGTGCTCGAGTCCAACGACCCCGATCGCGACATCCTCATCTACATCAACTCACCCGGCGGCTCGTTCACCGCGCTGACGGCGATCTATGACACGCTGCAGTTCGTCCGCCCGGAGGTGCAGACCTACTGCATGGGCCAGGCCGCCTCGGCTGCTGCGGTGCTTCTCGCGGCCGGTACGAAGGGGAAGCGGTACGCGCTGAAGAATTCCCGGGTACTGATCCACCAGCCCTCCGGCGAAGGGCAGGGTCAGGTCACCGACCTGGAGATCCAGGCCAACGAGATTTTGCGGATGCGCGCCCTGCTCGAGTCAATCCTCGCTAAGCACACCGGCCAGTCGGAGGAGAAGATTCGCGCTGACATCGAGCGCGACACGATCCTCACTGCCGATATGGCGAAGGAATACGGGATCGTCGACGAAGTCATCAGCAGCCGCAAGATGGTCGACAGCTGACGCAGGTGCGACGCAACGCCGCACCTGCGACACGCCTTTGCAGCGGACTTCCGGCGCAAAGTTGGGTAGCGTCTGCTGCCTGAGCGCAATATTCGAGTGCGATCGCAACCTTGTTCGAACACGATGACCAAACAACATCAGCCCAAACAACATCAGCACAGCCCAACGCAACCCGAGTGAGGGGACGAGTAGACCGTGCCACGTGTCGGCGAGACCGGTGATCTGCTCAAATGTTCTTTCTGCGGGAAGAGCCAGAAGCAGGTCAAGAAGCTGATCGCCGGTCCGGGCGTCTACATCTGCGACGAGTGCATCGACCTGTGCAACGAGATCATCGAGGAGGAACTGGCCGAGACCAGCGACTTCAGCTTCGACGAACTGCCCAAGCCGAGCGAGATCAACGAGTTCCTCAACGCCTACGTCGTGGGTCAGGACCATACGAAGAAGACGCTCGCCGTGGCCGTCTACAACCACTACAAGCGCGTTCAGGCCGGTGGCGAGAGTAAGCCCCGTAACGCCGAGTCCGCGGTGGAACTCGCCAAGTCCAACATCCTGCTGCTCGGGCCGACCGGCTCCGGCAAGACGTTGCTGGCGCAGACCCTCGCGCGGATGCTCAACGTCCCGTTCGCGATCGCCGACGCCACGGCGTTAACCGAGGCCGGGTATGTCGGCGAGGACGTCGAGAACATCCTGCTGAAGCTGATCCAGGCTGCCGACTACGACGTCAAACGCGCCGAGACGGGCATCATCTACATCGATGAGGTCGACAAGATTGCCCGCAAGGCCGAGAACCCGTCCATCACCCGCGACGTATCGGGCGAGGGTGTGCAGCAGGCGTTGTTGAAGATCCTTGAGGGCACGACCGCGTCGGTGCCGCCGCAGGGCGGGCGCAAGCACCCGCACCAGGAATTCATCCAGATCGACACGACCAACGTGCTGTTCATCGTCGGTGGGGCGTTCGCGGGTCTCGACCAGATCATCGAGAACCGGATCGGCAAGAAGGGCCTGGGCTTCGGCGCGGAACTGCATTCGAAATTTGAACGCGAGCAGCGCGATGTGTTCGGCGAGGTCATGCCCGAGGATCTGATCAAGTTCGGACTGATCCCGGAGTTCATCGGCCGACTGCCGGTGCTCACCTCGGTCCGGCCGCTGGACCGCGATGCCCTCGTCAAGATCTTGACCGAGCCGCGCAATGCCCTGGTCAAGCAGTACGCCAAGCTCTTCGAGCTTGACAATGTCGAACTCGAATTCGGCGAGGACGCGCTGGAAGCGATCGCCGACCAGGCGGTGCTGCGCGGCACCGGTGCCCGCGGGTTGCGCGCGATCCTGGAAGAAGTGCTCCTTTCGGTGATGTACGAGGTGCCCTCTCGCGAGGACGTCGCCCGCGTGCTGATCACCCGCGCGACGGTGCTCGACCACGTCTACCCGACGCTCGTCCCGCGTGAGGTGCCCAAGCGCGCCCCGCGGGAAAAGTCCGCCTGAGCGCTTCCGTCGCCGGCCAGTAGTTAATCACCGGCATAGTGCAGGCCGATCTGGCGGCGGATCTCGTCCATCGTCGCCATGATCGACATCGTTTCCTCCAGCGGCAGCAGCGGGCTCTGGGTGAGCCCCTCGGCGAGGCAGCGAGCGGCTTCGGCGGCCTCGTACTGCATGCCGCGGCCCTCGACCGACCCGTCGAAGCGCTCCAGTTCCTCCTCGTCGCGCGACACCACCCGTAGCCCGCCCGGCGCATAGAACCAGCCGTCGATCTCCAGCCGCGCCTCGGTGCCGTAGATGACGGCGGGATTGTTCGATCTGGCGGCGAGCGAGCAGGTGAGCACCGCCTGCGCACCGGACGGGTAGCGCAGCAGCATCGAGGTGGTCTTGTCGACGCCGGTGAAAGCCGGTGTGCCCGCGGCCACGATCGCGCTCGGCGTGCCGAGGAGCATCGAGGCGAACGACAGCGGGTAGATGCCGAGGTCGAGCAGCGCGCCGCCACCCAACTCCGGTGCGAACACCCGGTGCGTTTCGTCCTCGGCAAACCACTGCCCGTGCTCTGCGGTGACGTACACGATCTCGCCCAGCGTTCCCGCGGCGAGGATCTCGCGCACGCGCGCCATGTGTGGCAGGAAACGCGTCCACATCGCCTCGAGCAGGAATGTCCCGGCCGATCGTGCGGCATCGACCATCTCCTGTGCTTCGCGCAGGCTCATCGCGAACGCCTTTTCGCACAGCACCGCCTTGCCGGCAGCGATCGCGGCGAGGGTGATGTCGTGGTGGCCGGGATGCGGCGTGGCGACGTAGACCACGTCGACGTCAGGGTCGGCGACAAGAGCGGCGTACGAGCCGTGCCGGTGCGCCACCGCGAATTCCGCACCGAAACGCTCCGCCGCGTCCTGGGTACGTGAACCGACCGCGACCAGTTCCGCGTCCGGCAGCAGGGTGAGATCCTGCGCGAACAACCGCGCGATGCCACCGGTTGCGGCGATTCCCCAGCGAGTGGTCATTCGGGTCTCCTTCGGGTGCGATTCCGCGAGTTTGGCACTTGGCGGGCGGGCGTCGACGGCGGCATCCTTAGAATCGCTCTGTGACCGAGTCAGCCAGCGACCCCGAACCCCTGCCGAGCCAGTTCCGGCCGGCGGAGGTAGAGGGCCCGCTCTATGAACGCTGGGTCGAGCGCGGCTACTTCACCGCCGATCCGCACAGCGCCAAGCCGCCGTTCTCGCTGGTCATCCCGCCGCCGAACGTGACCGGCAGCCTGCACATCGGGCACGCCCTCGAGCAGTCGATGATGGACGCGATCACCCGCCGGGCCCGCATGCGCGGCAGTGACGTGTTGTGGCTGCCCGGGATGGACCACGCCAGTATCGGCGTGCAGACGCTCGTGGAACGCCACCTCGCTGAGACCGAGGGAAAGGGCCGCTTCGACTACCCCCGCGCGGAGTTCATCGAGAAGTCCTGGGTGTGGAAGGAGCGCTACGGCGGCCAGATCCTCGCCCAGATGCGCCGTCTCGGCGACGGTGTGGACTGGTCGCGGGAGCGGTTCACGCTCGACGACGGGCTCTCCCAGGCCGTCCAAACGATCTTCAAACGGCTCTACGACGACGATCTGATCTACCGGGCCGAACGGATCATCAACTGGTGCCCGCGCGATCTCACAGCGTTGAGCGACATCGAGGTCGACCACGCCGAGGAGCCTGGTGAGCTGGTCTCGATCCGCTATGGCGACGGGGCGGCGTCCATCGTCGTGGCCACGACCCGGGCCGAGACGATGCTCGGCGACACAGCCGTCGTCGTGCACCCCGACGACGAGCGCTACCGCCACCTGGTCGGCACCGAGGTCGCGCTGCCGCTGACCAATCGCATGATCCCGATCCTTGCCGACGAGCACGTCGACCCGGCCTTCGGCACGGGCGCGGTGAAGGTGACACCTGCGCACGACCCGAACGACTTCGAGATCGGCCGCCGCCACGGGCTGCCCGCGCTGACAATCATGAACGAGCGTGCCGTGATCACCGCGCCCGGGCCGTTCGCCGGTCTCGACCGGCTCGAGGCGCGCTACTCCGTCGTGGCGGCACTGCGCGAGGACGGTCGGATCGTCGCAGAGAAGCGGCCCTACCTGCACTCGGTCGGGCACTGCTCCAAGTGCGACACGATCGTCGAACCGCGGCTGTCACTGCAATGGTGGGTGCGAGTCGAGACCCTGGCCCGCGCCGCAGCGGACGCCGTGCGCGAGGGCCGGGTGGTCATCGAACCCGCGTCGCTGGCGCCGCGATACTTCCAGTGGGTCGAGAATCTGCGCGACTGGTGCATCAGCCGCCAATTGTGGTGGGGGCACCGGATCCCGGTGTGGTACTCGCCGGACGGCGACGACGCGTGTTTCGGTCCCGACGAAACACCCCCGGCCGGGTGGACCCAGGACGAGGACGTCCTCGACACCTGGTTCTCGTCGGCGCTGTGGCCGTTTTCGACGCTGGGCTGGCCCGCCGATACCGAGGATCTGCGCCGCTATTACCCGACGACCGTGCTCGTCACCGGCTACGACATCCTTTTTTTCTGGGTCGTGCGCATGATGCTGTTCGGGCTCTACGCGATGGACGGCGCTGTGCCGTTCGAGACGGTCGTGCTGCACGGACTCGTGCGTGACAGCTCGGGCAAGAAGATGTCGAAGTCCAGGGGCAACGTGGTCGATCCGCTGCTGTGGATCGACGAATACGGCGCGGACGCGGTGCGGCTGTCATTGCTGCAGGGTGCGAACCCCGGCGCCGATCAGGCGATCAACGAGGAATGGGTGGTGGGCGCGCGCAACTTCGGCACGAAGCTGTGGAACGCGACGCGTTTCGCGATGCTCAATGGCGCCACCGTTGAGGGTGAGCTACCAGGCGCGGGCGCTTTGACCGGCGCTGACGCGTGGATCGTGTCCCGGTTGCACCGCGTCATCGCACAGGTCGACGCGCTCTACGACCGCTTCGAGTTCGCCAAGATCGTGGATCTGCTCTATCACTTCGCTTGGGACGAGGTGTGCGATTGGTATCTGGAGCTCGCCAAGGTGACTCTCGCCGACACCGAACTTGCCCAGGCGACGCGCCGCGTGCTGGGTGAGGTGCTCGACGCGCTGCTGCGGCTGCTACACCCGTTGATTCCGTTCGTTACCGAAACGCTGTGGACGGCGCTCACCGGCGGCGAGTCGGTCGTGATCGCCGCGTGGCCGACCGGCGACCCGGCCCGCGTGGACCGCGGGGCGGAGGCGGCGATCGAGGCCCTGCAGGCCGTCGTCAACGAGGTGCGCCGGTTCCGCAGCGACCAGGGCCTGCGGCCGTCGCAACGGGTTCCTGCGCGTTTCGCCGGCCTCGGCGCGTCCGAGCGCGACGCACGGGCGCTGCTGCGGCTCACCGAGCCAGGCGAGGGATTCGCGCGCACCGCCGCGCTGACCACGGCCGGCGGCGTGCGGATCGAGTTCGACCTGTCCGGCGCGATCGACATCGCTGCCGAGCGGACCCGGCTGGCAAAGGACTTGGCCGCGGCCGAGAAGGAGAAAGCGGTCAATTCCGCGAAGCTCGGCAACGCCGCGTTCACCGCCAAGGCGCCCGACGCGGTAGTGGCAAAGGTCCGCGAACGGGTGGCCACGGCCGAGGCCGATCTGGAGCGCGTCCGCGCCGCGCTGGCCGCCTTACCGCCGGGCTGAGCGCTCGTATCCGAGACTGCGTTGATCCGTAGACTGGAGCGTCGTGGCCGGTACCGAGCGGGAAAAGTATGCGGCGCTGCTGCGGCAGGTCGAGGCGGAGATCTTCAACCGCCGCGGCGAAGGTCACGTCAATCCCAGCAATGACCGGATGCGTGCGCTCGTCGATCTGCTCGGCGAACCGCAGCGCAGCTTTCGCGGCGTGCACCTCACCGGCACGAACGGCAAGACGAGTACGGCGCGGATGGTCGAGGAATTGCTGCGCGGGTTCGGGTTGCGCACCGGCCGCTACACCAGCCCGCACCTGACCAGCGTCACCGAGCGCATTGTGATCGACGGGGTACCAGTCAGCGATCGCCGCTTCGTCGAGGGTTACCGCGAGCTCGCGCCCTACATCGAGCTTGTGGACGGCCAGTTCGACACGCCGCTGTCCTTCTTCGAGATCGTCACCGCGCTGGCGTACTCGATCTTCGCCGATACCCCGATCGACGTCGCCGTGGTCGAGGTCGGCATGGGCGGCACCTGGGACAACACCAACGTGCTCGATGCCGAGGTTGCGGTCGTCCTGCCCATCGACCTCGACCACACCGAATACCTCGGGCCCGACATCGCGTCCATCGCCGCGGAGAAGGCCGGCATCATCAAAGCGGGCGCGGCGGCGATCCTCGCCGCCCAGCAGGCTGACGCCGCCGAGCAGTTGTTGCGACGGGCCGTAGCAGTAGGCGCCCACGTCGCGCGCGAGGGCCTGGAATTCGGCGTGGTCGATCGACGCGTCGCAGTCGGTGGGCAGGTGCTGACGTTGCAGGGCCTCGGGGGCTTGTACCGCGACCTGTTCCTGCCGCTGCATGGCGCATACCAGGCACAGAACGCGGCCTGCGCGCTGGCGGCGGTGGAGGCATTCTTCGGCGCGGGCGCCGAGGGCGGCGCCATCGACACCGACGTGGTGCGCGCCGCGTTCGCCGCGGTGCGCTCGCCCGGCCGGCTGGAGGCGGTGCGCTCGGCACCGACCGTCCTGCTCGATGCGGCGCACAATCCGCACGGCATGGCAGCCACCGTCGCCGCACTCGGCGACGCGTTCGACTTCCGGCGCCTGGTCGCGGTCGTCGGCGTGCTCGAGGACAAGGACGTCCGGGCGATGTTGGAGCACCTCGAACCGGTCGTCGACGAGCTGGTGGTCACCCAGAATTCCTCGCCCCGTGCGGTACCGGCCGACGATCTTGCGCAAGCTGCGGTGTCGGTGTTCGGTGCCGAACGGGTCACCGTCGAGCCGCGACTGGACGACGCGATCGAGACCGCGATCCGGCTGGCCGAAGAAAGTGATGACGGCGCCATCGCCGGAGCCGGTGTGCTGGTCACCGGGTCGGTGATCACCGCCGGCGACGCCCGAGCACTGCTCGGTGCTGCCCGATGAGCCCCGACGAGCGCGGCGAGGCTGCGATGACGGGGCCGAGCACCGAGCAGATCGCCGAACGCGCCCGGCGCGCCGATCGCGCCACCCGCGGCGTGCTCGCAGCGCTGCTCGCGCTCGAGGCGGTGGTGATCTTGCTGGTGCCGCGGGCGATCGCGTTCACCAGCACCGGGCTTGGCGCGACCCGCACGATCCTGCTGGTGGGCCTTGCCGTGCTCATGATTCTCGCCGCCGGGCTGCTGCGTCGCCCGTACGGCATCGGGGCGGGCTCCGCGTTGCAGCTGCCCTTCCTTCTGACCGGGGTGTGGCTGTTCGCCCTGCTGGTGGTTGCCGCGATCTTCGTCGCGGTGTGGGTGCGGGTACTGCTCCTGCGCCACGAACTGGTGGGTACGCCCGGCGGTGTGCGGCTGCTGGTCTCCTGATCAGCGGGGAGTGATCTTGTGCCACTGTGCGGTCAAGCTACGGCGTCAATGCGGCATTTGTAGAGCTAGGTGAGTCATTGTTCTGGGGTAGGTAGGCAGCCGCCTGCGGGAACAGCCAGTTCTACCTGCTGATCGATCGATTGGTCCAAGATCGCCCCGGAGATCGTTTGGCGAGAGCAGAACCCAGTGGCAGTGAACGACCCTTCCCGCAGCATCCTCGTCGCTGACGACGATCCGGACATACTCGAGTTCGTGTGTGTGGCGCTGCGCGCTGCGGGATTTCACCCCGAGCCGGTCGAAGGCGGTCGGCAGGCGCTCGCGGCGGCTGAGCTCGAGAAGCGCAAAATGCTCGTCCTGGACGTCCGCATGCCCGAGGTGAGCGGGCTGGACGTCTGCCGAGCGGTCAAGGCCCGAGAGGACGGGTCCAGCTCGATTCTGCTGATGAGCGCCGACGCCTCGACCGAGGACGTCGCGGCCGGGTACGCCGCCGGGGCGGACGACTACCTTCCCAAGCCCTTCAGTCCCCGCGAACTGGTTGCTCGGGTCCGCAAGCTGCTCGAGCGCTGAGCGAAGCAGGCGGCCGCGCGCAGCCGAGCCGAATCAGCCGGCGCCCAGGCGGTAGCCGACCCCCCGCACGGTGCGGATGTAACGGCCGTTGCGCGGGTCGTCGCCGAGCTTGCGGCGCAGGTTGCCCATGTGCACTTCGACGAGGTGCCCGTCGCTGGCCCAGTCGTTGCCCCAGACTGTGCGCAGCAGCGTCTCGCGCTGCCACACGCGCCGGGGGCCGCCGAGCAGGGTGGCGAGCAGGTCGAACTCGGTGCGCGTCAACTCGACTTCGACCCCGTCCAGCATGACCAGCCGCCCCTCGAGGTCGACCTCCAGCTTTCCGTGGCGCAGCCTGCCGTCGATAACCACCGGCACGGGCGGTCCGAAGGCGGCTGGGCCCGAGACTGGCACGGAATCGGGCAGCAGCTCGGACGCGGCCGGGTCGAGCGCCTCGGGTTTGGCCCTGGACCGTGGCCGGCGCATCATCGCAGCCACCCGCGCGCGCAGTTCCCGGGGGCTGAACGGCTTGAGGAGATAGTCGTCGGCTCCGGTCTCTAGTCCGACGAGACGGTCGACCTCGTCTGGTCGGCCGGTGAGCATGACGACGTAGGCCTCGCTGGTCTCGCGGATCCGGCGGCACACCTCGATGCCGTCAATGTCGGGCAGGTTCAGATCAAGGGTCACCAGATCGGGATCCATTTCCCGCACGCGGCGCACGCCATCGCCACCGGTCGCTGCCTCGAGCACGTCGAATCCGCCCTGCCGCAACAGCGCGGCGAGCAGCGCGCGGACATCATGATCATCCTCGATCACGACTGCTGAGCGCTCTTTTTCACCCACAATTAACAGAGATTACCGATTCAGGGCGTTGTGTCATAGGTCGACTGGCCGACGACCGTCACGAATTGTCCGTCTACAGTGGGCCCGAACACACCGCTAGGCTTCTTGGGTGACCCAGCCCGCGCTTGAGCGCACCTTGATCCTCGTCAAACCCGATGGCGTTTCGCGGGGCTGCGTCGGCGTAGTGATCAGCCGAGTCGAGGCGAAGGGCTACCGGATCGTGGCGCTCGAACTGCGGATGGCCACGGCGGAACTGCTTGCCGAGCACTACGCCGAGCATGTGGGCAAGCCCTTCTACGACCCGCTCGTGCAGTTCATGCTGTCCGGGCCGGTCATCGCCGTCGTCGCGGAGGGACAGCGCGTGGTCGAGGGATTCCGGGCTCTCGCCGGCGCCACCGATCCGACGGCCGCGGCCGCCGGCACGATCCGCGGTGACCTGGGCCGCGACTGGGGTACGGCCGCCCAGCAGAATCTGGTGCACGGATCGGATTCGCCGAGTGCGGCGGCCCGCGAGATCGATCTCTGGTTCCGCGCGCACCGTCCCGCTCTATAACGTTCACATCAGTCACATACGTAACGTCGCCACCGCGCGTCGCAGCAGCCTTTCGGGCCTGCGCGACTTTACGATCCGGTGAGGCCGTGCCCTGCTGTGGGTTCGGTCACCGGGTCTCGCAGAAGGGCGCCTGACGTGACGATCACCGCGCGCAGTCGACTGTCGTCGATCTCGCTGTCGTCGATGTCGCAGCGCGGTGGCGACCTGCTTGGCGGCGACCTCGCCATCGATCTCGGCACCGCCAACACACTGGTGTACGCGCGCGGTCGAGGCATCCTGCTCGACGAGCCGTCCGTCGTCGCCGTGGACACCAGCACGAACGCGGTCGTGGCTGTGGGTGCCGAAGCCAAGCGGATGATCGGACGCACTCCCGGCCACATCACTGCCGTACGCCCGCTGCGTGACGGGGTGATCGCCGATTACGACGTCACCGCGGAGATGCTGCGCTATTTCGTACGCAAGGTGTTGCGCCGGCGCGGCGCCTTCGCCGGGCCGCGGATCGTGGTCTGCGTGCCGTCCGGAATCACCAGTGTCGAGCAGCGCGCCGTCAGCGAGTCGGTGTACGCAGCCGGGGCCCGGCGGGTGCACATCATCTCCGAGCCGATGGCTGCAGCGATCGGCGCGGGTCTGCCGGTGAACCAGCCTTCCGGTTCCATGGTCGTCGACATCGGCGGCGGTACCACCGAGGTCGCTGTGCTCGCGCTGGGCGGGATCGTCGCGGCCACCTCGTTGCGGGTCGCCGGCAACGCGCTCGACCAGTCCATCGTTGATCACGTCCGCGCCGAGTTCGCGCTGATGATCGGCGACCGCACCGCAGAGGAACTC
This sequence comes from Mycobacteriales bacterium, assembly GCA_038212215.1. Lineage (GTDB taxonomy): Bacteria > Actinomycetota > Actinomycetes > Mycobacteriales > Jatrophihabitantaceae > JALZAI01. The sequence goes on along the minus strand of JBBQUT010000010.1, from coordinate 51,495 downwards.
AAAATCTCGGTGGGCTCGGCGTTCCCGGTGGCAGGACCGAAAAAAGCCGAGATTCGCGGACGCGACGTCGGCACCGGTCTGCCGCGCAACGTGACGATCTCCGGGGACGAATTGCGCAAGGCCATGGAGGCGCCGATCAGCCGCATCGTGAGCGCGGTTCGCTCGACCTTGGACCGGTGCCCGCCAGAGCTCGCAGGCGACCTGGTGAGCCGCGGCATCGTGCTGACCGGCGGCGGGGCACTGCTGCGCGGCCTGGACGCCCGACTGCAGCACGAGATCGGCGTTCCGGTGCTCGTCGCCGACCGTCCACTCGATTCGGTCGTGCTCGGGACGGCAACGGTCATCGAGCACTTCGACCAATTGCAGAAGGTCGTCGTCGACGGCCATCGGCGCTGAGTCGCGACCGATCCGATGCGGCGCCTGACCCGACGCCAGCGACTGGCAGCGGCGATCCTCGCCGCGCTGGCGCTGGGCTTCATCGGCCTCGACCTCGGCGGAACCGGGCTATCCAGTGCGCACAGCGGCGTGCGCGGCGCGCTGGGTTCGCTGTATCGGGGCACCGACGGCGTGCTCGGTCCGTTGCGTCGCTTTGCCGAGGCAGCGCCGCACGCTGCCTCCGACGAGCAGCGGCTGCGCGAACTGCAGCAGCAGAATTCGCAGCTTCGCAAACAACTCGCCGACGCCCGTACGGACCACCGCACCGCCTCGACCCTGCGCAAGTTGCGCCTCACCGCATCGTCGCTCGGCTATCACGTGCTGCCCGCGCGGGTGTCGGCGCTCGGTTCCGGGCAGGGCTTCGACTGGACGGCGACGCTGAGCGTCGGACGCGCGGACGGTGTGCGCGCCGGGCAGACGGTGACCGACGGGTACGCGCTGGTCGGACGGGTGTTGCACGCCGACACGTCCTCGAGCGTGGTGCTGCTGGGCGTCGATCCCGGCTCCGGCGTCGGCGCACGCGCAGTGGACTCCGGTCAGCTGGGTGTGGTCACCGGGCAGGGCGTCGACGGCTACACCTTCGCACCGCTCGACCCGCACGCCAAGCTTCGAGTCGGCGAGCGGCTGGTGAGCGGCGCGGCCGGCCACAGCAGCATCGTGGCGGGCCTGACGATCGGCACGCTGCGGTCGGTGCATACCGGCACTGACGGCTCCACCGAGGCCGACGTCAGTCCGCAGAGCTCGCCGACCTCGCTCGACCTGGTCGGCGTCATCGTCGAGACACCCGCGGCGGCCAAACTGGCGGGTGGTCGATGACGCGCTCACGGGTCGTCGCCGCGCTGGCCGCGATGCTGACGGCGCTGCTGCTGCAGACGACGCTGATAGCTGCACTGACCATGCCGGTGCCGGTGAGTCTGCCCGCCGTGACGGTTGCCGCGATCGCACTCGTGGACGGTCCTGGCGCGGGAATCTCTTACGGCTTCGTGGCCGGGCTGATCGCCGATCTCGCCTCGGTGCACCCTGCTGGAGTCCTCGCGCTGGGCTGGCTCGGTGTCGGTCTTGCGTGCGGGCTTGCCGCCAACCGGGTGTCGCTGCGCCGTGACGTCGCCGTCGCCGCGCTGGTCTGCGCCCTCGTGTCCGGTGCCGTAACCCTGCTGCTGAGCATGCTGCCTACGGACGGCGCGACTGCCGGGCGCGTGATAAGCGACTTCGTCCCCACCCTGCTCGGTGATGCCGCGCTGGCACTCGTGCTGGTGCCGATCGTGCGCGTGTTCCTGCGAAGCGGATCGTTGCGCAGCCCGCACACGACCCAGGCTGCATTGCTCGTGCGGGCGGATCGGTGAGCCGGCGACCCGGCCCGCGCCGGTTCACCCTGATCGTGGTGCTGATCGCGTCGATGACCCTCACCCTTTTCGGCCGGCTGTACTACGTGCAGTGGCTCGATCCGAACAAGCCGACGCAGACTGCCGGCCTGCTGCATGACGGCGCCATCGTCATACCCGCCCCGCGCGGGCTGATCGTCGATGCCACCGGGCAGGTGCTGGTCGACAACACGACGACACGGGTGCTCACCATCGACGCCGACTTGCTGCGCCAGCGGCCGGACCGCGGTGCGGCCGTACTGGCCAAGGTCGCCCGCCTGCTGCACGCCGACCCGACGCGGCTGACCAACGAGGTCCGCACCTGCTCACCCAGGGTGCCGGCGCCATGCTGGACGGGGCAGCCCTATCAGCCGGTTCCGGTTGCCTCCGGCGTCGGCATCGGCGTCGTGCTGGCGATCAGCGAGCACCGCGAGGACTATCCGGGGATCGCGATCGAGACCCTGAGCCTGCCGCACTACCCAGGGGGCACGCTTGCTGCGCACGTGCTCGGCTACACCGCACAGATCACCGCTGCCGACAAGGCGCGCAACCCCACTCTCACCGATGCCGACACGATCGGCGTGGCCGGGCTGGAGCAGCAGTACGACTCGGTGCTGCGCGGTGTCGACGGGGCGCGCGTGCTGCGCCTGAGCCCGCAGGGCTACTCGGTTGCGGCCGGCACGTACACCTCGCCCGTCCAAGGCGACACTCTCGTCACGAGCATCGACGGGCGAATACAGGGATTGGCCGAGCGATCGCTGCTGCAACAGCTGCACGACCTACGCAAGAACGGCAAGCCTGCGACGGCTGGCGCGATAGTGGTCATGGATCCCAACAACGGCCGGGTAATTGCGGTGGCAAGCTATCCGACGTACAACCCGCAATTGTTCGTCGGCGGCATCTCGACGAAGAACTACCGCGCGCTCACCGCCCCGTCGGCTGACGACCCGCTGCTCAGCCGTGCGATCGCCGGACAATACGCGCCCGGCTCGACATTCAAGCTGATCACCACCTCCTCGATCGTGCGGCACCACGAGATCTCGATGCACGGCTCGTATCCGTGCCCGGGGTCGGTCACGATCGACGGCCGTGTCAAGACCAACTTCGAGGGTGAGTCGTTCGGCTATCCGATCACGCTGCAGGACGCGCTGGGTTTCTCCTGCGACACGTTCTTCTACGCCCCAGCGGCTGCCGAGTACTACGCCGACCAGGCGCGCATCGCGCAGGGCGAGAAGGCGCACGAGTGGCTGCAACACATGGCCGCGGCCTACGGCGTGGGCCGGGCACCGGGCATCGACCTGCCAGCCGACGAGCAGGCGAGCGGCTCCTTCGCCGACCGGGAGACCCGCTTGACCCGGTGGAAGGCCAACCGCACGCTCTACTGCCGAAGCGCCAAGCGCGGCTATCCGAACCTGACCGACGCCACGCAGCGGGCGTACTTGACGCTGCTGGCGGCCGAGAACTGCACCGACGGGTGGCGCTACCGCGCCGGCGACAACGCCGACATGTCGATCGGCCAGGGCGAGACGACGATGTCGCCGCTGCAGCTTGCGACTGCCTATTCGGCGCTGGTCAACGGCGGACGCATCCTGGAACCGAGGCTTGCATGGGCCGTCGTTGACGGCAAGGGCAAGCTCGTCCGCACGATCCACGCGAAGGTGCGTAACACCGTCCCTACCAGCCAGAAACTGCGCAACTACATCATGAAATCGCTCAGTTTCAGCCGCGGCTGGTCGGTCTCCGGTGCGTTCGCCTACCTGCAGTCGCCGTACCGCGACTTGCTCGGGGGCAAGACCGGGACCGCAGAGGTGTACGGCAAGAAAGACACCGGCTGGCTGGCCACGTGGGGGCCCATGTCCAGCGACCGGCGGGGCAACCCGCACGCCAAGTTCGTGATCGTCGGCATGATCGAGCAGGGCGGCACCGGCGCGTTCGGTGCCGGCCCGATGCTCAAACGGGTGTGGGACGGCATCTTCGGCGTTGGGCAGAAACCCGTCGTCGCGAACCGGGAACCCGTGTCCCGGTTGCCGCGAATCACGAGTCCCGGCCGATGAGCCTGCTCGCGGCACGGGATCCGCGCGCTCCGTTCCCGCTGCTGAGCGGCGGCATCGCTCGGCCGCGCAGCAGTCGCGCCGCCGGATTCGACTGGCTGCTCGCGGGTACCGCGTTGGCGTTGTCACTCATCGGTGCCGTGCTCGTCTGGGCAGCGACCCGCGACAGTGAGCGCGCCGCGGGCTACAACCCAAACGGCTACCTGTACCGGCACCTGCTCAATGTGGCGATTGCCGGCGGGCTGATGATCGCGGCGGCGCGGCTGGATGCTCGGCTGCTGCGGTTGTCCGGCCCGCTCTGCTACGTGGCGGCGGTCCTCGGACTGATGCTCGTATTCCCGTTCGGCGCCACGATCAACGGCGCGCACGCCTGGATCCGGATCGGTGCCGGCTTCGAGGTGCAGCCGTCGGAGTTCATGAAGCTGGGCCTCGTCGTCGGGCTCGCGGTGCTGTTCGCGCAACGCGCGCGCGACCGTGACCCCGATCGCCTGCCGACTGCGGGCGATGTGCTGCTGGCTCTGGTCATGATCGGCCTGCCGATGGGGCTGGTCATGCTGCAGCCCGATCTGGGCTCGGCGATGGTGCTCGCCGCCGCGTCCTTCGGTGTGCTGCTCGTGGCCGGGGTACGGGCGCGTTGGACGGTGGGGCTGCTGCTGCTCGCGGTCGTAGCGGCGGTTGTGGTGGTGAAGGGCGGCCTGCTTGCCGATTACCAGCTCGCGCGGTTCGCATCGTTCACGAACCCGACCAGGGACGTCCAAGGTGCGGCGTACAACATCACCCAGGCGCACATCGCGATCGCCAACGGCGGACTGTTCGGCACGGGCCTGTTCCGCGGCCCGCAGACCAATGGCGGATTCGTGCCCGAGCAGCGCACCGACTTCGTGTTCTCTGTCGCCGGCGAGGAATTCGGATTGGTCGGCGCCACAGTGCTCATTGCCCTGTTCGCGCTGCTGTGCTGGCGCGGCCTGCTGATCGCGCGGCGGGCGGATCGCACCGGCCAGCTCGTCGCTGTCGGCATCGTTTGCTGGTTCGGTTTCCAGGTATTTCAGAACGTCGGTATGAATCTCGGCCTGATGCCGGTGACCGGCCTGCCGTTGCCGTTCGTCTCTTACGGCGGATCGTCGATGTTTGCGCAGGGCTTGGCGATCGGCGTGCTGGAAGCGGTGCGCCGCACGAGTGCGGATCCGTCCCGCGCCGCCGAGCAAGGCTGAGTGGATCAGCGAAGCTGCTGCGTGAGACCTGCTATGTCGCCGAGAATCCAGGTGTCGCTCAATTGGCTCGTCGATCCTGGCGAGGCTGTGAAGAACGCCACGCCAACGTAGCTGAAGCGTCGGCCGGTTGCTTCGAAGCGCAGCAGCGGCCCGGTGTGTGTGCCGGAGTATTCGATTCGTGCAGCAGCGCGTTGCCCGTCGGCGATGATTTGGACGATGTCGTTGTGAAAGTCGTCTGAGCCCGCGCGGATCATGTCGCGATAGCCGCGCCAGCCGTCCCGACCCGATACGCTCTGCCCGAGCGACCCGCGGAATTGGAAGTCGGGGGCGAGGATCGCGTCTACCGCAGCGTCGTCCCATCTGTTCCACAGATCGCGGTAGAAGCGGTGGACCAGGTCGACGATCATGGCGCAAGTATGACAACTCGCTTCACGGCGGCTGGTGTTCACGGCGGCTGGTGTTCACGGCGGCTGATGTTCACAGCGGGGCGACGGCCGCCGAGCGCGATTGGGTCAGTGTCGTGCCCGCACTCGCCACGACCACGAGCACAAGCGCGATCAGCAGCACGCCCGTCAGCGGTTGGCCGAGCACGAGAACGCCAGCCAGCGCGGCGACGGCCGGCTCCAGGCTCATCAGCAGCCCGAAGGCCGCCGCCGTCAGGAGCCGCAGCGCGCGCAGCTCCAGCGAGTACGGGATGATCGAGGACAGCACCGCTACGGCGAGCCCGCCGGCCAACAAACCCGGTCTGGCGAGCGCGCTGCCACCCTCGATGATCCCGGCAGGCACGACGACGAGCGTGGCGACGGCGGACGCGAGCGAAAGCCCGTCCAATGTCGTGAACGACTTCCCGACCCGCTGTGACAACAGGATGTAGCCGGCCCAGCAGGCGCCGGCGAACAAGGCAAGCAGCACCCCGAGCGCCGTGACACCGTGCCGGTCGCCGCGCAGCGCGAGCAGGATCACGCCGGTGGCCGCGAGCGAGACCCACAGCAGGTCCAGCAGGCGCCGCGACCCGGCGAGCGCGACGGCGAGGGGTCCGGTGAACTCGATCGTCACCGCGACGCCGAGGGGCAGCCGGTGCAGCGCCTCGTAGAAGGACCAGTTCATCGCGCCCAGCACCAGGCCGAACAGCAGCACCGCCCGTAGGTCCGTGCGGGTGCGCCCGCGCAGGCTTGGCCGGGCGACGGCGAGCAGCAGCACGGCCGACAGCGCCAGGCGCAGCAACACCACACCGGCGGGGCCGGCCTGCTTGAAGAGCGTGTTGGCGAAGGCCGCGCCGAATTGCACCGAACCGATCCCGCCGAGCAGGAGCACCTGCGGGGGGACGTTGCGCACGTCCGCGATCCTGTCAGAGCCGCCGACCGTAGGATCAGCAGACGTGGAGTCCCTGTTCGCGAGACTGGAGCCGTTGCTGCCCCGGGTCAGCAAGCCGATCCAATACGTCGGCGGGGAGTTGAACGCTGTCGTCAAGGAATGGGACGCCGTCCAGGTCCGCTGGGCGCTGATGTATCCCGACGCCTACGAGGTGGGGTTGCCGAACCAGGGCGTGCAGATCCTCTACGAGGTGCTCAACGAGCGGGCCGACACGTTGGCAGAGCGCACCTATTCGGTATGGCCCGATCTCGAGGCGTTGATGCGCGAGCACGGCATCGGCCAGTTCACCGTTGACGCGCACCGCCCGGTCGCGGCCTTCGACCTGCTCGGGGTCTCTTTCGCCACCGAGCTCGGCTACACGAACCTGCTCACCGCCCTCGACCTGGCGGGCATCCCGCTGCATGCCCGCGACCGCGACGAGACGCACCCGGTCGTCGTCGCCGGCGGGCACGCCGCGTTCAACCCGGAACCAGTCGCCGACTTCGTTGACGCGGCGGTGCTCGGCGATGGCGAGCAGGCCGTCGGCGCGATCACGGACGTGGTGTGCGCCTGGAAGGTGGCCGGCTGCCCGGGCGGGCGTGACGAGCTGCTGCTGCGCTTGGCCGCGACCGGTGGCGTGTACGTGCCGCGCTTCTACGACGTCGCCTACCTTCCCGACGGGCGGATCGCATCGGTCGTTCCGAACCGCCGTGGCGTGCCGGAACGGGTCAGCAAGCACACCGTCATGAATCTGGACGAGTGGCCCTATCCCAAGACGCCGCTGGTTCCGCTCGCCGAGACCGTGCACGAGCGGATGTCGGTCGAGATCTTTCGCGGTTGCACCCGCGGCTGCCGGTTCTGCCAGGCCGGCATGATCACCCGTCCGGTGCGCGAGCGCTCGATCGACACGATCGGTGCGATGGTCGATCAGGGTTTGCGAGCCACTGGGTTCGAGGAGGTCGGCCTGCTGTCGCTGTCGTCCGCGGACCACTCCGAGATCGGGCCTCTTGCGAAACAACTCGCGGACCGCTACACCGAGGACAAGGTCAGCCTCTCGCTGCCGTCCACCCGCGTCGACGCGTTCAACATCGACCTGGCCAACGAGTTCAGCCGCAACGGCCGCCGCTCCGGGCTCACCTTCGCACCCGAAGGCGGGTCGGAGCGACTGCGACGCGTGATCAACAAGATGGTCAGCAAGGAGGACCTGATCCGCACCGTTACGGCGGCGTACGGGCAGGGCTGGCGTCAAGTGAAGCTGTACTTCATGTGCGGTCTGCCCACCGAGACCGACGAGGACGTGCTCGAGATCGCGGAAATGGCGCACGACGTGATCCGCGCGGGCCGCGCCGCGACCGGCACCAAGGACATCCGCTGCACGGTGTCGATCGGCGGCTTCGTCCCTAAGCCGCACACGCCGTTCCAGTGGGCCGCGCAATGCGATCCGGAAACGGTCGATTCACGGCTGCGCAAGCTGCGCGCGGCGATCAACGCCGACCGGTCGCTGGGCCGCAACGTCGGCATGCGCTATCACGACGGCGAGCCCTCGCTGATCGAGGGACTGCTCTCGCGCGGTGACCGCCGGGTGGGCGCGGTGATCGAGCGGGTGTGGCGCGAGGGCGGGCGTTTCGACGGCTGGTCGGAGCACTTCTCGTTCGCGCGCTGGGTGGCCGCGGCGGCGCAGGAGTTGACCGGCGTCGATCTGGCCTGGTTCACCACCCGCGAGCGCGACGGCGACGAGGTGCTCCCGTGGGACCACCTCGACTCCGGCCTGGACAAGCAATGGCTCTGGGACGACTGGCAGGACTCCCTGGGCGAATTCGAGCAGGACGACTGCCGCTGGACGCCGTGCTTCGACTGCGGCGTGTGCTCCAACCTCGGCACCGATATCCAGGTCGGCCCGACCGGACGAGCCCTGCTGCCGATCACCCCCGGACCGGGGCGCACCGACTGATGGCCCGCCGAGTACCGACCGGCCCACCCCCGCCGCCCGTGGTGCAGCGGATCCGGCTGCGCTACGCCAAGCGCGGGCGGCTGCGCTTCACGTCGCACCGCGACTTCGCCCGTGCCTTCGAGCGGGCGCTGCGCCGAGCCGAGGTGCCGATGGGCTATTCGGCCGGCTTCTCGCCACATCCGAAGATCAGTTACATCGGCGCCACCCCGACCGGAGTCGCCAGCGAGGCGGAGTTCCTCGAGATCGGGCTCGCCCGCACCGTCGATCCGCACGAGCTACGCGCCGCCCTCGACGCGGCGTTGCCGGACGGGCTCGATATCGTCGACGCCGTCGTTGCCGGGCCTGGGTCGCTGGCCGAGCGGATGCAGGCGTCGCACTGGCACATCGAGCTGCCGGGGATCGAGCCCGGCTCCGCGAAAGCGTCGGTCGACTCATTCCTCGCCTGCGAGAGCGTCGAGGTGCAACGGCTCACGAAGGACGGTCAGCGCACCATCGACGCGCGCGGTGCGGTGGTCAGCGTCGACGTGTCGAGCAGCGCAGGCGAGCCGGGCGCACAACCGCGTGCGACAATGGAGTTGGTCGTGCGGCAGGTGACCCCCGCCGTCCGACCCGATGACGTACTTGCAGCTCTGCGTAGCGTCGCCGGTCTCGCCCTCGTCGTACCGCCTGTCGCGGTGCGGGTGGCGCAGGGACCGCTCGACGCCGGGGGAGTGGTCGGCGATCCGCTGGCCGCCGACCGTATGGCTGTGATTGCGCCGTCGTAGCACTACCACCCAGACCGGGCGCGCTTGTAGCAGCAGGTGCGATCCGATGCAGACTTTGCGGGCGACTCGAAGGGTGCGCCGCGCAGCAACCGCCCTCGTGCGGTCGCGGTCGTCTTCTCGACAACCGCGCCCGGGGGCCGAGAAACGGAGTGATCCGAGCACATGCTCGCCGATGAAACACAACCTGGCGACCCGACTGAATCGTCGCCGCAGAACACCGACCCCACCACCAAGGCACGCCGCCCGGCCCGAGCAGCAGGAGGCACCCCGCGGGTGCGGGTGTCGACGCTCGCCCGGGAGCTCGGCATCACGAGCAAGCTCGTGCTGGCCCGGCTCAGCGAACTCGGCCATGTCGCGACTAGCGCGGCGTCCTCGGTGGAGCAGAGCGTTGCCGACCAGGTGCGCGCCGGCATCGCCGCCGTCGAGACGCCGGCCGCCGAGACGCCGGCCGCCGAGTTTCCGGCCGCCGAGACTGCGCCCGTAGCCCCGCCCGTTGCCGAGACTCCGGTCGTCCAACCGCGCCGATCCAGGCGGGTGGCCAAGCCGCAGGACGGCCCCGAGCGTGCGGCACCAGTCGTGGTGTTCGTCGCCCCAGAGCCGACCGAGCAGCCCACCCGGCGCAGGCGTGCCGCGAAGGCGCCCGCCGGACCGCCGCCGCACGCCGAACCTGTGCCAGCCGATGTCGACATCACCGTCGCCGAGGACGCAGAGGACCACACTGCCGAGCCTGAGGACGTCCGTGAGGCGGCAGCCGAGGAAGCAACCGGCGCCCGCCGTCGGCGGCGCCGGGGACGCCGTGGACGCGGCGGAGGCGCCAAGGCCACCGATGACGAGACCGAGGTCATTGACGGCGACGACACCGACGCTGTGCGCCCGGACGCTGCCGCGGTCGACGGCGAGAGGCCCGCCGCCGAGCCCCGTACCGCCGAGGCAGGTACCGGCGAGGCAGGTACCGGCGAGGCCGGCACCAGCGAGCAGGGCACCAGCCAGCCGTCAGAGGACGAGGCAGGCGACGGTACCGGTGTCCACCGCCGACGCCGACGACGCCGCTCGGGCGCAGCGGACGGCGCCACCAGCAACGGCGACGCCGCGGCTGACGACCCGCCCAACACCGTGGTGCATGTGCGCACCCCCAAGACCGGGGAGCCGAAGACCGCCAAGGCGCCCGCACGATCCGGCGCAGGATCATCGGGCGCAGGATCATCCGGCGCACCAGCCAAGGACGACGACGGGGTTCGGGGCGTCAAGGGCTCCACCCGTCTCGAAGCGCGCAGGCAGCGCCGCCGGGACGGGCGCGACACCGGTCGCAAGCGCCCGCCGATCCTGACCGAATCAGAGTTCCTCGCCCGCCGCGAATCGGTTGACCGGGTCATGGCGGTTCGCCAGATCGAGGACCGTACCCAGATCGCCGTGCTCGAGGACGACGTGCTCGTCGAGCACTACGTCACCCGCGCGCGCGCCGACTCTTACGCTGGCAACGTCTACCTCGGCCGAGTACAAAACGTCCTGCCGTCGATGGAGGCCGCCTTCATCGACATCGGCAAGGGCCGCAACGGCGTCCTGTATGCCGGCGAGGTGAACTGGGACGCCGCCGGCCTGGAGGGCAAGTCTCGGGCCATCGAGAACGCCCTCAAGCCCGGTACCGCCGTGCTCGTCCAGGTGAGCAAAGATCCGATCGGGCACAAGGGCGCACGGTTGACGAGCCAGATCTCACTGCCCGGGCGGTTCCTGGTCTACGTGCCGGGCGGGGGCATGACTGGCATCAGCCGGCGGCTGCCCGACACCGAGCGGCACCGCCTTAAGTCGATCCTCAAGAAAATCGTCCCCGAGGACGCCGGCGTCATCGTGCGCACCGCCGCCGAAGGCGCCAGTGAGCAGGATCTGACCCGCGACGTCGAGCGGCTGCAGGCCGAATGGGCAACCATCTCCAAAAAGGCCGCGAAATCGTCGTCGGCCCCGCAGCTCATGCACGGCGAGCCGGATCTAGCGATCCGGGTCGTCCGCGACGTGTTCAACGAAGACTTCGCCACGCTGAGCGTCCAGGGCGCGGAAGCCTGGGCGACGGTCTCGGAATATGTCGACGGTGTCGCGCCGGATCTTCGTGAACGGGTGTCCCGACACACCGGCGGGAGCGATCTGTTCCACAACCTGCGGGTGGACGAGCAGTTGGCCAAAGCCTTGGATCGCAAGGTCTGGCTGCCCTCAGGTGGTTCGCTGGTGATCGATCGCACCGAGGCGATGACGGTGATCGACGTGAACACCGGCAAATTCGTCGGGTCCGGGGGCAACCTCGAGCAGACGGTGACCCGCAACAACCTCGAAGCAGCTGAGGAGATCGTTCGCCAGCTACGGCTACGCGACGTCGGCGGCATGATCGTGATCGACTTCATCGACATGGTGCTGGAATCCAACCGCGACCTCGTGCTGCGGCGGCTGACCGAATGTCTGGGGCGCGACCGTACCAAGCACCAGGTCGCCGAGGTCACGTCGCTCGGCCTCGTGCAGATGACCCGCAAGCGCGTCGGTGAGGGGTTGCTGGAGGCCTTCAGCGAGCCGTGTGAGGTCTGCCATGGGCGCGGGGTCATCCTGCATAGCGAACCCGTCGAGACCGACACGGCTGAGTCCGCAGCTGACGAGGACCGCCCGTCCGGCGGATCGTCACGCCGTCGCGGGCGGGGCGCGGACGCTACCAAGGTCGAGGACGAGGTGGCCATCGATCCGGAGCAGAAGCAGAAGGCGCTCGCCGCGATGGTGGCGATCCACCGGGCCGCGCACCCGACCGAGTCCGGCGATGCCGGCACACCCGCTGAGCTCGAGATCGACGCGATCGAGGCAGTACTCTCCGAATCGTCGATCGACCCCGAATTGCTCGGCGACGATCTTGCGGACGGGATCGCCCTCATCGCGCAGGCGCAGGCACCGGCCGAGCCGATATTGCGAGCGGAGCCCGAAACCGGCGCCGACGAGCCGGCAACCGACGAGCCGGCACCCGACGTCGACCGAGCGGACCCTGCTGTCGATGAGGCACCCGTCCACGACGTGTCACCGGCTGTGCAAGAGATCCAACCGGAAGCGTCGGTGCTCGCCGACGAGGCGCCTCGCCACTCCCGTCCGCGGCGACGTCGGGCGGCGTCGCGTCCCGCGGGACCGCCCGTGACCGCCTGATCTCGGCCCGGCCGGGGGCAGCGTTTTGCCTCGGCCGTGCTGCCTGCCGTATTCTGAACGACGGCCACCACAACGTGGCCGTTTTTATGTAGACCGTTTCAGGAGCTGATCTCAGATGTACGCCATCGTCAAGACCGGCGGCAAGCAGTACAAGGTCGCCGAAGGCGATGTCATCGAGGTCGAGAAGCTCGATTCCGCACCCGGCGCCGAGGTCGCATTGACCGCGATCCTTCTCGTTGACGGCGAGTCAGTGACTCACGACGCCGACCTGCTGGCCAAGGTGTCAGTGACCGGCGAGGTGCTTGCCCAGACCAAAGGTCCCAAGATTCGGATCCATAAGTACAAGAACAAGACCGGCTACCACAAGCGCATGGGCCACCGACAGAAGCACACCCAGCTGAAGGTCACCGGCATCAGCGCTAACGAGAACTAGGGGACATCCGATGGCACACAAAAAGGGTGCGTCCAGCTCCCGTAACGGGCGCGATTCCAACGCCCAGTTCCTGGGCGTCAAGCGGTTCGGCGGCCAGGAGGTCAAGGCCGGCGAGATCCTCATTCGGCAACGCGGCACCAAGTTCCATCCCGGTGCCGGTGTCGGCCGCGGTGGCGACGACACGCTCTACGCCCTGGTCCCGGGGAGCGTCCAGTTCGGGCTGTCCCGTGGCCGCAAGACGGTGAACATCGTGGCCGGGGTCTGAGCCTGCTTCACCCCGGCGATACTGCTTCACCCGGCGATACAGGGCGGCCCCGGATACCGGGCGCCGCCCTTGGTCGTTGTCACGAATGGTCGTTGATACGGACCCGAGTTCTGACCTTGGAGAGGAGTGACATGCCCGGCTTCATCGACCGCGCTGTGTTGCACCTCGCCGCCGGCAACGGTGGCCACGGCGTCGCGTCGATCCACCGGGAGAAGTTCAAGCCACTCGGCGGTCCGGACGGCGGCAACGGCGGACGCGGCGGCGACGTCGTGCTCGTCGTCGACAACAGTGCCCATACCCTGCTCGACTTCCACCACCATCCGCACCAGCGCGCCGGCAACGGCAAGCAGGGTGCCGGCGGGCATCGCAGCGGGGCCGAGGGCGGCGATCTCTACCTGCGGGTGCCTGACGGAACGGTCGTCACCGACGAGGACGGTACGGTGATCGTCGATCTCACCGGTATCGGGACCCGCTTCGTCGCGGCCCGCGGGGGGCGCGGCGGCCTCGGCAACGCTGCCCTCGCCTCCACCCGCCGCAAGGCGCCGGGTTTCGCGCTGCTCGGCGAGCCGGGCGAGGCACGCGACGTTGTCCTGGAATTGAAAAGCGTCGCCGACGTCGGGCTGGTCGGCTTCCCGTCCGCAGGCAAGTCCTCGCTGGTCGCGGCGCTGTCTGCGGCCCGTCCGAAGATCGCTGACTATCCCTTCACCACGCTCGTCCCAAATCTCGGGGTTGTCAGTTCGGGCGACACGACCTTCACCGTCGCCGACGTGCCCGGGCTGATCCCGGGCGCCGCGCAGGGCAAGGGCCTGGGCCTGGAGTTCCTGCGTCACGTCGAGCGGTGCGCCGTGCTGCTGCACGTCCTGGACTGCGCGACGCTGGAACCGGGTCGCGATCCGATCAGCGACCTCGACGCGCTCGAGGCCGAATTGGGCCAGTACGAGGGCACCTTCGGCGAACTGCTGGCCAAGCCCCGCCTGATCGCCTTGAACAAGGTCGACGTGCCCGAGGCCCGCGAGCTGGCGCAGTTTGTCCGTGCCGAACTGGAGGCACGCGGCCTGCCAGTTTTCGAGATATCCGCTGCAGCACACATCGGGTTGCGTGAACTCACCTTCGCCCTCGCCGCCGCAGTCGAGGCGGACCGTGCCGCTCGTCCGACCGCGGAGTCCACGCGCATCGTGCTGCAGCCGAAGGGAGTCGGCGAGTCCGGCTTTCGCGTGCAGCAGCTCGGCGACGATTTCGTCGTGCGTGGTGAAAAGCCAGAGCGGTGGGTCCGGCAGACGAGTTTCGACAACGATGAGGCCGTGGGCTATCTCGCCGACCGGCTCGCCCGCCTGGGCGTCGAACAAGAATTGGCCAAGCTCGGCGCGCAGCGCGGAGCCGCGGTCACCATCGGCGATGTCACCTTCGACTTCGAGCCGACCGCAGGGGTGGACGAGCCGGAGTTCCGCCCGCTTCGGCGCGGCTTCGACGCCCGCCTGGAGTCTTCGACCCGGCTGCGCGCCGACGAAAGGTTGGCGGCGAAGAAGGCCCGCCGCGGTCACCAGGACGTCGACGGCGAATGGTCCGACGACGATGGGGACCCTCTGGACGACGAGTGACGCGCGCGGCGATCGCCTCGGCCCGCCGCACGGTCGTCAAAGTCGGCTCGTCGTCGTTGACCTCGCAGGGCCGCTTGGATCCGGATCGGTTGGACGCGATCGTCGCGGCGCTTGCGGCGCGTCACATCGGCGCTCAGCAGGTGGTGCTCGTGTCTTCCGGCGCGATCGCGGCGGGGATCGCGCCGCTCGGCCTGCGCGCCCGTCCCCGCGATCTGGCTACTCAACAAGCGGCTGCCAGCGTCGGCCAACTGCTGCTCGCCGAGCGCTATGCCGCGTCGTTCGCCCGCTTCGGGCTGCGGGTCGGGCAGGTGCTGTTGACCGCCGACGACCTGCACCGGCGAGGTCACTACCGCAACGCCGACCGGACGCTCGAGCGGCTGCTCGCGCTCGGGGTGATCCCGATCGTCAACGAGAACGACACCGTCGCCACCCACGAGATCCGATTCGGTGACAACGACCGGCTCGCCGCCCTCGTCGCGCACCTGGTGCACGCCGATGCGCTCGTGTTGCTATCCGACGTCGACGGCCTGTACACCGCCAAGCCGGGACGTCCCGGCTCACAGTTCCTGCCGGAGATCGCTTCGATGACCGAGCTGATCGGTGTGGACGTGACCCGATCGGGTAGCCACCTCGGCTCGGGCGGCATGCTCACCAAGATCGACGCAGCCGCGATCGCGACCAGCGAAGGCATCCCGGTGCTGTTGGCGGCGTCCGCCTCGATCGCCGAAGCACTTCTCGGCGCGACCGGAACGCTGTTCCACCCGGCGGGTGACCGGTCGGCGTCACGGCTGTTTTGGCTGCGCCACGCCACCACCCCGCGGGGACGTCTCGTTCTCGACGCGGGCGCGGTCGCGGCGGTTGTGCAACGGCGAATGTCCCTGCTGCCGGCCGGAGTGACTGCCGTGAGCGGCGAATTCTATTCCGGCGAGCCGGTGGATCTGATCGCACCGGACGGCACCGCCATCGCGCGGGGGCTGGTCGGCTACGACGCCACCGATTTACCTCCGCTGCTCGGACACCGGACGGCTGAGCTACCGGCCGAGTTCCGTCGCGAGATCGTGCACCGCGACGACCTCGTCGTGCTGTAGGGCACCAGTGGCCATGTCGCAGCCGTGGAACGTGAATATTCACTACGACGGGAAGCTGGACACCATGGTTCCGGCTGGCGTAGTCAGCGTTCTCGACGTCGGCTGTGGCGATGGGTTTCTTGCCGCGCGGCTCTCGCGGCGGGTGCCCAATGTCGTCGCGGTCGACATTGATCAACCGGTCTTGGACCGTGCGCGAGCGCGTTTCCCGGATACCCCGGTGACTTGGTGCCGTGGCGACGTCCTCACCGACGTAGTGACGCCAGGCACGTTCGACGCCGTAGTCTCAAACGCCACGCTGCACCATCTGCCTGACATCCGGACGGGATTGCGGCGCCTGAGCAGCCTGGCGCGTCCCGGCGGCATCGTGGCCATCGTGACGTTCGCTCGCACCGAGTGGCGCGACGTGCCGTGGGCCGCGACCGCATTCGTCGCTCGCGGGATTGCCAATAGAGGGCGCGGAAAATGGGAGCACACCGCGCCGACGGCTTGGCCTCCTGCGCTCACGTTTCGTCAGCTTCATGAAATTGTCCAGATTGAACTTCCGGGAGCTCGCGTTGCTCGGCTGCTTTTCGGCCGAGTGCTGATCCACTGGCAAGCGCCGCCGCCGGTCGGGTGACTTGGCGAGGTGTGCGAGGAATTGAGTCCTGGCGCTGCTGAGCACAGATTAGGCAGGCGCACCGCCAGATCTCATCAACCTCGGACAATGCCGGGGCCAATGACAGCTGGGCAGGTTCGTCCGTTGTGGGTGCTCACGCATCCTTGATGAGTCGACGCCCGAGTATTGGCACGACTGCGGCCAAGAGATCGGCAGTTTATCGGTGTCGGGTGTTGAGCCGTGGGGTGCGTGACGGGTCGATCCATGCTGGCGGGATCCAGTGGGGTCGGCCGTTGGTCATGATGCAGTGCCAGTCGTGTTGTTCGAAGTGGCGGTGGTGGTGTCCGCAGAGCAGGGTGCCGTCGTCGACGCTGGTGCGGGCGCTGTGGCGGTGCTCGGTGATGTGGTGGGTTTGGCACCAGGCTGGTGGGGCGTCGCAGCCGGGACTAGATTCGCCTCGGCTGTCCGTGACCCCAGGCCGGCACCCGACGACGGCGCTCGACGGCGACATCACTCTCCCCGCGCGGACTATCTGCTCGGCGCCCAGGAATCGCCGCGCCTCGTTCATCGTGGATTGCGCTATTGTCGTGACCGGTGCTGGAGGGCGCCGCCGGGTCCGCGGGCAGGACTGAGTCCACCTCCGAAACGCAAAACGATCGCGTCGGCCATTCTCCTGCGCCCGGCTCCGCGGACCAGCTGGAGGCGAGGAGATACGATGGCTTTCCTTCCTCAGCGTCCCGATCTTGACCAACTTCGGCGACAGGCGAAGGAGCTTCTGCGAGCGGCCGGGCGTGGTCAAAGCGAGGCGTCGGCACGGCTGCGTGCCGTGTCGGCTCAAATGAATCTGGCCTCCGCGCAGCTGGCCATTGCCCGCGAACACGGCTCTGCCAGTTGGCCGCGGCTAAAGATCGAAATCGAGCGGCGAAGCATTCTCGACAGCGTCGACGTCCCACGCCTACGGGCGCTGCTGAAAGAGCACCCGGAACTGGCCGTCGAACCGCTACGAAACTGGTGCGATCACCGTGGAGGGGCGGATCCGTTGAACTACGTGGCGATGTTGCGCTACGACACTTCGACGGGCGTCTGGCGCGACATCGTCGGCACTGGGGCCATGGCACGCGCGCTACTCGACGCGGGGGCACTGGTGGACGGAAATCCTGGCGAAGTCGAGACACCGTTAATGACCGCCGCGAGCTACGGCGACGCGGAGGTGGCGCGCGTTCTCATCGATGCGGGCGCCGATCTCGATGCCGTCGCCGGACCGACATCCGGCGGCGTTCCCGGCGGCACCGCCCTTCGGCACGCCGCGGTGTTTGGCATGAACGACGTCGTCGACGTCCTAGTCACGGCCGGCGCGAAAGACATCGTTCACGCCGCAGCTGCCGGAGACCTGGCCGACCTGCTCACCGCCGAAACACCGCAAGCCGAGCGTGTCGCAGCCTTGCGGATCGCCGCCGAACACGCGCAATTGGACGTGATCGAGCAACTGCTGGCTGCCACGACTCCCGTCGACGCCGTCGACCGCGACGGCTCGACGGCGCTGCACGAGGCGGCTTTCAGTGGCCAGCCGGACAGCGTCCGGTTGCTGCTGGCACGCGGTGCCGACCCAACCCGACGCGACACTCGGTTTGGCAGCACTCCGCTGGGCTGGTGCCGCCAGGGACGCGACGAGATCGGCCCGGGGCGCCGCCACGACGAGGTCGAGCAACTCCTCCAACCGATCACGCCAGAGCAGCCTTGACCCCGGTCGACCCGCGGCGCAACGGCCGCATCCCGGCAGGCCGCTACTATGTTGCACCGATACCCTGCTGCATATGGTCGAACAGAGCGCTAGCGAAGCCGACGTTCGCGCCGTTGCGGCCCGGGCGCGTGAGGCAGCTGCCGACTTGGCCCCGGCGCGGCGGGCTTTGAAGGATGCGGCGTTGCACGCGATGGCTGATGCGCTCGACGACGGCGCCGGATCGGTGCTTGCGGCCAACGCCCGCGATGTCGCCGCAGCCCGCGAAGCTGGCACGCCGGAGGGGCTCATCGACCGCCTCGCGCTGACCGGCGAGCGCGTCGTGACGATGGCGCAGGGTTTGCGCGACGTGGCCGCATTGCCCGACCCGGTGGGTGAGGTGCTACGCGGTTACGTTCAACCGAACGGTTTGGAGATCCGGCAGGTGCGGGTGCCGTTCGGCGTCGTCGCGATGATCTACGAGGCCCGTCCCAATGTCACGGTTGACGCAGCCGGGCTCGCGCTGAAGAGCGGCAACGCGGCACTGTTGCGTGGATCCGGATCGGCGTACGAATCGAACGTGGCGTTGATCGAGATTCTCGCCCGCGCCGCGGAGAAGAGCGGGTTGCCGGTCGACAGCGTGCAACTGGTGCCCGGAACCGATCGCTCCAGCGTCGGCCACCTGCTGCGCGCCCGCGGGCTAGTTGATCTGATCATTCCGCGCGGCGGCGCGGGGCTGATCTCGTTCGTCGTCGAGAACGCGACCGTGCCGGTGATCGAGACCGGCGTCGGCAACGTCCACGTGTACGTCGACGAGTACGCCGATCTCGAAATGGCCGAACGAATCGTGGTGAATTCGAAGACATCACGGGTCAGCGTCTGCAACTCGGCCGAGACGCTGCTGGTGCACCGTGCGGTGGCCGACCGCTTCCTGCCGCAGATCACGTCGGCGTTGCAGTCCAGCGGTGTCGTCGTTCACGGCGACGATTCGTTCATGGCGTTGGACGGGGTGCAGCAGGCCACTGACGACGACTGGGAACGCGAGTACCTCTCCTTGGACATGGCCGCACGGGTCGTCGCCGACGTCGACGAGGCGATCGCCCACATCCGCCGCTGGTCGTCCGGGCACACCGAGGCAATCGTGACACGGGATCTCGACACGGCCCGCCGCTTCGTCGCCCGGGTCGACTCCGCCGCGGTGCTGGTGAACGCTTCGACCCGATTCACCGACGGCGGCGAATTCGGATTCGGCGCGGAGATCGGGATCTCGACGCAGAAGATGCACGCGCGCGGGCCGATGGGTCTGGCCGAACTCACCTCCACGAAGTGGATCGTCACCGGCGACGGGCACACCCGCTGATTGGCTACGCTCTCTCCCATGGCGGACGTGCTCCCTGACCAGTCGACAAGCTTTGGACGACGCGTGCGCGATCGGCTGCGCGACGAGACTCTGATCTGGCTCACCACCACGGGCGCCGACGGCACGCCCCAGCCGAATCCAGTGTGGTTCCTGTGGGACGGTGTCGACTCGTTGCTCGTCTACAACCGTGCACACGCTCGCCGTCTGGAACATGTCGCAAGACATCCACGGGTGGCGATGCACTTCGACGGCAACGGCCGCGGCGGGGACATCGTCGTCTTCGCCGGTGCCGCGGAACACGCCCCGGACGTGCCAGGCGCCGATCACAATGCTGAGTACCTGGCGAAGTACCGCGATGCCATGACGAGCGTCAGCGGCAGTCCCGAAGACTTCGCGACGCAATACCCGGTGCCGCTGCGCATCCGGATCAGCAAGACCCGCGGTCATTGACTCCGATTCATTGAACGCAGCGCTTGCGCCGTGCTCGCGTCGGCTGGGTAGAACGACTCGATCGCCAACTCCTCGACAGTGACGTCGCTAGCCGTGCCGAGCGCGGCGGTGATGCTGAAGAAGGACAGCTCGCGGCCATCGTGGTGTATCCGTAGCGGCAGCACGACATCTGTTGCCGACAGCCGGATCTCGCTGGTGCCGCCGGGATATTCGCGCAATTCGGTCTCGAGATCGAATAGCCGCTGGTCGCCGGTCGAGCGCGCCCGCCGGTGCAACTGCTCTAGAAGGTGCGCCCGCCAGTGTCCGAGATTGCGGATGCGCGGCGCCATCCCGTCGGGGTGCAGGCTCAGTCGCAGCACGTTCACCGGTGTCGCCAACAACTGCGGTGCGCACCCGTCGATCAACGGGGCGAGGGCCGAATTGGCGTCGAGCAACTCCCACCACCTGTTCAGGACGACCGCCGGGAATGGCTCGTGCGCTGCCAGCACCTGGCGCAACGCACCGCGGATGTGCGCCAGTTCCGGGGCGTCCAGCCCGTGTTGCGGGTACGCCGGAGCGTAACCACCGGCGAGCAACAGCTGATTGCGCTCGCGCAGCGGGACGTCGAGGTGCTCGGTGAGCCGCACGATCATCTGCGGGGTGGGCCGAGCACGTCCGGTCTCGACGAAGCTCAGATGCCGCGTCGAGATCTCGGCCTGCAACGAGAGTTCGAGCTGGCTGAGCCGGCGCCGCTCACGCCACTCGCGAAGCAGTTGACCCACCGGACGTGTCGCTGTCGTCGTGCTCACGGCAGCGACGCTAGCCCGCCGCGCGACGCTGCGCGATGACCCGCCAGGTAATCGACACCCGGCGCGTAAGCGGCCAGGCTCGTCGTCGTCAACATTCCAACCCCTGCTACGAAAGGGAAATCCGATGTCCGATCTGGTCGAGAACTACCTCGCCTGCTGGAACGAGACCGACCCGCGCGCACGTTGCGCGCTGCTCGACAGCTACTGGCGCGAGGACGCGAGCTATGTCGACCCGCTCAGCGAGGCGCGCGGTCGCGACGCCGTCGCCGCGACTATCGCTGCTGTGCAGCAGCAATTCCCCGGCTTCGACTTCACGCCGGCCGGCCCGGTCGATGCGCATCACCGGGTGTCGCGCTTCACCTGGGGACTCGGTCCGCGCGGCGCGGAACCGATCGTAATCGGCTTCGACGTCGTTCTCACCGACGCGGAGGGTCGTATCGAGTCGGTCTTCGGGTTTCTGGACAAGGTGCCCGCAACTGACCCGGGCTGAGGGGGACCTCGCTGGCCTTTGCGGGGTGACTGCACGACACTGATCCTCACAGCAGGCCGATCAGGAGGACGAGATGGCGTACTTCGTCACGGGCGCGACCGGGTTCATCGGGCGGTTCCTGGTGGCCCGGCTGCTCGAACGCGAGGGCACGATTTACGTCCTGTGCCGCGCGAGTTCGCTGGAGAAGCTGGATGAGCTGCGCGAACGCCTGGGCGCCGACGATCAGCGGATCGTCGCTGTCGTCGGTGACCTCGACAAGACGCGCCTAGGGCAGGACGTCGAGCAGGTCGAACGGCTGGACGGCCAGATCGAGCACTTCTTCCATCTGGCCGCGATCTACGACCTGACGGCGGACGCCGACAGCCAGCGAGTCGCCAATGTCGAGGGCACCCGCCACGCGCTCGAACTCGCCGAAGCCGTCCACGCCGGTCATTTCCATCAGGTGAGCTCGATCGCGGCGGCGGGACTGTACAAGGGTGTCTTCACCGAGGACATGTTCGACGAGGCGACCGACGTCGACAACAACGCCTACTACGCGACCAAACACGAGTCCGAAGGCGTTGTGCGACACGAAACGCGCGTGCCCTGGCGGATCTATCGTCCGGGCGCGGTCGTCGGCCATTCCGAGACCGGCGAGATCGACAAGATCGACGGGCCGTACTACTTCTTCCGCACCATCCAGCGGCTGCGCGGCTTAGCACCGTCCTGGCTGCGTTACATCGGCATCGAGGGCGGGCCGATCAACATCGTCCCCGTCGACTTCGTCGCGAACGCGATCGACTACCTGGCGCATCAGCCCGGCCTCGACGCTCAGACGTTCCATCTCACCGACCCCGAACCGATGACGGTCGGGCAGATGACGAACGCCTTCGCCAAGGCCGCCGGCGCCCCGCAGTCGGCCCTCAGTGTCGACACCCGGCTGCTGGACCTCATCCCCAAGTCATTGCGGCAGTTCGCGGGCTGGGTGCCGGGACCGCGGCGCGCCGCCGATCTCGTGCTCGCTGAACTCGGCATCCCGCGCGAGGTGCTGCACCTCGTCAACTACCCGACCCGATTCGATTCGACGAAGACCCAGCAGGCGCTCGCCGGTTCGGGTATCTCGGTGCCCCCGCTGGCCACGTATGCCCAGACGCTCTGGGAGTACTGGGAGCGGACGTACAGCCCGGATCGGCGCAAGGACAAGGAACTGGCTCAGGCCATCGCCGGCAAGACAGTGATGATCACGGGCGCGTCCTCGGGTATTGGCCGAGCCACGGCGCTGCGAGTCGGAGCGGCGGGCGGCAAAGTAATCCTCGTTGCGCGTGGCGTCGAGAAGCTGGAGCAGACCAAGCTAGAAATCGAAGCCGTCGGTGGTCTCGCCTTCGTGCACCGCTGCGATCTCTCAGACATGAGTGACATCGACCGGATGGCTAAAGAGGTTCTTCAGGAGCACGGCCGAGTGGACGTGCTCGTGAACAACGCCGGGCGATCGATTCGCCGCTCGATTGCGCTGTCCTACGACCGTTTTCACGACTTCGAGCGCACCATGCAGCTGAACTATTTCGGCGCCGTGCGGCTCGTGCTCACGCTGCTACCGGTGATGCGTCAGACCGCGCCGGACGGCCGACGGGGCGGCCAGATCATCAACATCAGCTCGATCGGAGTGCAGACCAATACGCCGCGCTTCTCGGCCTACGTGGCGTCGAAGGCGGCATTGGACGCGTTCTCGCGCTGCATCGCCTCGGAGGTGATCGATGACGGCGTCTACGTGACGACGATCCACATGCCGCTCGTCCGCACGCCGATGATCGCGCCGACAACGATGTATGACCGCTTCCCCACGATGTCGCCGACCGACGCGGCGAACATGATTTGCAAGGCGATGATCCGCAAACCGAAGAAGATGGGGACGACCCTGGGCAATGTCGGGGAGCTCGCGTATCAGGTGTCGCCGCGCGGCGTGGACCTGATCCTGAATTACGGCTACAAGATGTTTCCCGACTCGAAGGCGGCCCGCGGCGACCGGGCTCGCCAACCCGAACCGTCCAGCGAGAGTGTGGCCTTCGCACACATCCTGCGCGGGGTGCACTGGTAGCACGGCGACCGGGCAGTCGGGACTTCCGTAGGATCGCGCCTCATGGCGGACGAGCACGCTGGCCGAGTCGGGATCATGGGTGGCACGTTCGACCCTATCCACCACGGCCACCTCGTTGCCGCATCCGAGGTCGCGTCGCTCTACGGCCTGGACGAGGTGATCTTCGTCCCGACCGGTCAGCCATGGCAGAAGTCCGAACGCGTTGTCAGCGCGGCCGAACACCGCTACCTGATGACCGTCATCGCCACTGCGTCCAACCCGCGTTTTCTGGTCAGCCGCGTCGATATCGAGCGCGGCGGGCCCACCTTCACGATCGACACGATCCGCGATATCGTCACCCTGCGCCCGCAAGCGCAGCTGTATTTCATCACCGGCGCCGACGCGCTGGCCCAGATTCTGTCGTGGAAGAACGCCGAAGAAGCCCTGACGATGGCCCACTTCGTCGGAGTCACCCGGCCCGGCTACGAGCTGTCGGATCAGCATTTGCCCCGGGATTCGGTCACTCTGCTCGACGTACCGGCGATGGCGATCTCGTCCAGCGGCTGCCGCGAGCGGGTGCAGGACGGGCGCCCCGTCTGGTACCTCGTCCCGGACGGTGTCGTCCAGTACATCTACAAGCATCGCCTGTACCGATAGTCGCGATCCGTAGAGTAGAGGTATGACTGCCACCGACGACGCCCGCGGGCTCGCGCTCGTCGCCGCGCAGGCGGCGGCCGACAAGCTCGCTACCGACATCGTGCTCATCGACGTCAGCGACAGGCTCGCGATCACCGATGTCTTCGTGGTGGCCACCGGCAACAACGAGCGCCAGGTGGAGGCCATCGTCGACGAGGTCGAGGAGAAGTGCCGCCTGGCCGGGTCAAAACCGATCCGACGCGAGGGGCGGCGGGACGGACGTTGGGTGTTGCTCGACTACGGCGACATCGTCGTGCACGTGCAGCATGCCGAGGAAAGGATCTTCTACGCTCTGGAACGGCTCTGGAAGGACTGCCCCTTCATCGAGTTCACCGAGCGGGCCAAGGCTGAAGGTGCGCTAAGCGACGGTGTCGCGAAGGCATGACAGCCCGGCACGTCCTGCTACTGCGACACGGGCGGACCGCCTGGAACGCCGAGCGCCGGTTCCAGGGGCAGGCAGATCCGCCGCTGGACGACGTCGGGCGCGCCCAGGCGTACGAAGTGGCGGGAATTATTGCCGCACTCGCTCCCGACGTCCTGGTCTGCTCGGACGCGATACGTGCGACCCAGACCGCAGAGCCGCTGGCGACCGTCACCGGTCTGCGGATGCAGGTCGACGCACGCCTGCGTGAGCGTTCCCTCGGGCACTGGGAGGGATTGACCCGCGACGAGGTCGCCCAACGGTATCCGGACGAGTTCGCCGACTGGGTCTCCGGCGGCGACGTGAGCCGACGCGGCGGCGAGACCCGCGCACAGGTAGCGGCCCGCGCACTTGCGGCTTTCGCGGACCTGCCCGATGTGGCCACCGCAATCCTCGTCACCCACAGCGCGACGGCGATGGCGCTGTGCAACGCCCTGCTGGGTATCGATCAGGGGCTGAGGGTGCTCGGACCGTTGGCCAACTGCCACTGGTCCGAGCTGATAACCGAGTTCCACGATGTGCCGGCGCGGGCGGCGCGCGATGTGCGGGTGCGGGAGATTCGCGATGTGCAATTGTGGCGGCTGCGCGGGCACAACCTGGGCGCGCCTGGCGCGGTCGTGCCAGCGCCTAAGCGCGAGAGCCCCGATGGTGAGGATGCACCGGACGCCGACGCCTGACTGCGCGACCTGACCGGAATCTGTGCGTCCCCAAAGGGAGGGTCTGGGCGGGTTTCGTCGCCGCAAGTGGTTGACGCCACACCGATTCCGTTGTCGCACCCCGGACCTGCAGCGCTTACAGTAGGAAGTCGGTGCCCCCGCGTCCGGCGGCGACGGACGGCGGGCGCGGGGTGAGCACCTGATGCAGAAAGTATTGCTGCGGGTATCATTTGTGCATGGCTGCCAGCCTGTTGCTTCGTCCGCCGCGCTGACTCACATCTCGAGTCCGCGCGGCTGAGCCTCTGCGATATCGCGGAGGCCTTTGTTCTGTCCGAAGCAGTTATTTCAGCTCACGGCAAGCCAGCACCGATAAGTCGGCAAGGAGCACAGAGCCCATGACGAACACCGAGGACGCCCCCCGGTACCGCTACAACGCCGAGCTGGCCGGCTCCATCGAGACCTCTTGGCAGGATCGGTGGATCCGCGAAGGCACTTTCAACGCGCCGAACCCGAGTGGTCCGCTGTGCGAGGGTTTCGACCGGGTCGCGATCAACGGTCACGCCTACGTCATGGACATGTTCCCCTACCCGTCCGGCGCCGGGCTGCATGTCGGGCACCCGCTCGGATACATCGGCACCGACGTTTACGCCCGCTACCGGCGCATGTGTGGCGACAACGTGCTGCACACGATGGGTTTCGACGCGTTCGGCTTGCCGGCCGAGCAATACGCGGTGCAGACCGGCCAGCATCCCGCGACCACGACCTACGGCAACATCGAGATCTTCCTGGCGCAGCTGCGCCGGTTGGGGCTCGGCCATGACGAGCGCCGACGGCTGGCCACGACCGATCCGCAGTTCTACCGGTGGACGCAATGGATCTTCCTGAAGATTTTCAATGCCTGGTACGACAAGGACCTCGACAAGGCGCGTCCCATCGAGGAACTGGGGGCCGAACTGGATTCGGGCACGCGCGTCCCTGCGGAGCAGACCAATCCATTCGGACGCCCGTGGGACCGGCTGACCGACGTCGAACGACGCCAGGTCGTGGACAACCACCGGCTGGCGTATCGCGCCGAGTCGATAGTCAACTGGGCGCCGGGTCTGGGCACGGTGTTATCCAACGAAGAGGTCACCGCCGACGGTCGAAGCGAGCGGGGCAACTTTCCGGTGTTCCGGCGCCCCTTGCCGCAATGGATGATGCGGATCACCGCGTATGCCGACCGGTTGATCAGCGACCTGGACCACATCGACTGGCCCGACAAGGTCCGCACGATGCAACGCAACTGGATCGGTCGCTCGCGTGGCGCGCACGTCCGATTCCCCGTCGACGGCGGCGACATCGAGGTGTTCACCACCCGTCCCGACACGCTGTTCGGCGCGACCTACGTCGTGCTCGCGCCAGAACACCCACTGGTCACGGTGCTGTGCGCCGAGCAATGGCCCGATGCCACCAAGCCGATCTGGACGGGTGGCCATGCGACCCCCGCCGATGCAGTCGAGGCCTACCGCGTAATCGCTGCAACAAAGTCCGACATCGACCGTCAGGCGGAGGGCAAGCAGAAGACGGGCGTCTTCGTCGGCTCGTTCGCGACCAACCCGGCAACCGGCTCGCCGATCCCCGTGTTCATCGCCGACTACGTACTGATGGGCTACGGCACCGGCGCGATTATGGCAGTCCCCGGTGAGGACGAGCGCGACTGGGACTTCGCCGAAGTGTTCGACCTGCCGATCGTGCGCACCGTCCAACCGCCCGAGGGTTTTCCGGGCGGGGCTTACGTCGGCGAAGGCCCCGCGATCAATTCCACGAACGAGAGCCTGTCGCTCGACGGGATGGGCATGACCGAGGCCAAAGCCGCGATCATCGACTGGTTAGAGGCCACCGCGCACGGTCGCGGCGCGATCACGTATCGGCTGCGGGACTGGCTATTCTCGCGGCAGAGGTACTGGGGGGAGCCGTTCCCCATCGTCTTTGACGAGCACGATCTGCCGGTTGCCGTGCCGGAATCGATGCTGCCGGTCGAACTGCCCGAGACTGAAGATTTCTCACCGAAGGCCTTCCCGCCCGAGGCCGCCGACTCGACCCCGGAACCGCCGTTGGGCCGGCTTGGTGACTGGGTGCATGTCGAGCTGGATCTCGGCGATGGGCGGAAGAAGTACCGCCGCGAGACGAACACCATGCCCAACTGGGCCGGGTCGTGCTGGTACGAGCTGCGCTACCTGGACCCCACCAATGACGAGCGATTTGTCGATCCGGAGGTCGAGCGGTACTGGATGGGCCCAAACGCGGATCGCCCGCTAGGTGGTGTCGAGCTGTATGTCGGCGGCGTGGAACATGCCGTGTTGCATCTGTTGTACGCGCGGTTCTGGCACAAGGTGCTCTTCGATCTGGGTTACCTGACCAGTTCCGAGCCGTTCCACCGACTGGTGAACCAGGGGATGCTGCAGCTGCCTGCGTACACGAACAACGACGGCTTCTATGTCGATGCCGGCGCAGTCGAGGAGCGCGATGGCGGGTTCTTCTTCGGCGGGGAGGCCGTCAACGTCGAATTCGGCAAGATCGGCAAGAGCTTGAAGAACGTCGTGACGCCGGACGAGTTCATCGAGAGCTTTGGCGCCGACACGTTCCGGTTGTTCGAGATGTTCAGCGGTCCGCTGGAGCAGTCGCGGCCGTGGGACGCGAAGGCGATCGTCGGCCCGTACCGGCTGTTGCAGCGCATCTGGCGGGTGGTGGTCGATGAATCGACCGGCGCGCCGCACGTCAGCGACGAGGTGATTCCGGACGGGCTGAATCGCCTGCTGCACAAGGCGATCCATTCGGTACGCGATGGGAACGAGACGCTGCGCTTCAACACCTCGATCGCGCGGATCACTGAACTGAATAACGCGACCACGCAGGCGTACCCGCAGGGTGGAGCGCCGCGTGCGCTCGCGGAGGCGCTGGTGCTGATGCTGGCTCCGCTGGCCCCGCACATCGCCGAGGAGTTGTGGTCTCGACTGGGGCACGCACAATCGCTGGCGTGGGCGCCGTTCCCCGTCGCCGATCCGGCGCTACTCGTCGACGACACGGTCGAGGTACCGGTGCAGGTGAACGGCAAGCTGCGATCGGTGATCACTGTGCCCGCGGGGTCGGACGCCGCAGCGCTCGAGGCTGCAGCGCGCGCCGATGCGAAGATCGCCGCGCTGCTGGCTGGGCGCGACACCGTACGCGTCGTCGCCGTGCCAGGGCGTCTGGTCAACCTGGTCGTCTGAGGATGAGCACCGCGATCGTCACCGACTCGACGGCGTACCTGCCCAACGGTGCGGTCGGCGCGGGCGTGCTGGTGGTCCCGCTGCGCGTCCAGCTCGGTTCCCGCACCGCGGTCGACGGCGTGGACATCACGGCCGACGATGTGGTTGCCGCATTGCGCGCGCATGTGCGGGTCAGCACGTCGCGCCCGTCCCCGGCAGAGTTCGCTGCGGCGTACCAGTCGTGCCTGGCGGCCGGGGCGGATCACATCGTGTCCATCCACCTTGCGTCCGCGCTGTCGGGGACGTGGGAGTCGGCCGTGCTTGCCTCGCAGGATTTCGGTTACGGAGTGGTCCGCGTCGTGGACTCGCGCGCGACCGCGATGGGTCTGGGCTGGGCGGTGCTTGCGGCGGCTGAGGCTGCTCGCGGTGGAGCATCCGCGGCCGAGGTCCAGGTTGCCGCGACGGAGGTCATCGACCGCACTCGCACGTTGTTCTACGTCGACACGCTCGAATTCTTGCGACGTGGCGGACGGATCGGCATGGCCGCTTCGCTGCTGGCGACGTCGTTGTCGGTGAAGCCGTTGCTGCAAATGGTCGAAGGCCAGATCGTCGGACTGGAGAAGGTGCGCACGTCGTCGAAAGCCATCAGCCGGCTGGTGTGGCTGACTCGTGAGGTCGCGGGGGACGGCCCCGTCGATCTGGCCGTGCACCATCTCGCGGCACACGTGCGCGCCCGGTCGGTGGCCGAGCAACTGCGCGCGTCGCTGCCGCTGCTCGGCGAGTTGTACGTCAGTGAGCTAGGCCCGGTGCTCGGCGCGCACCTGGGTCCCGGCGCTATCGGCACCGTCGTCGTCCGCCGCTGATCGGCTGCGCAATGACTCCCGTCGGGCGGGTGAGTCCTGCTGAGCGCGCCGTACCACATGGGCCCGACAGTTCGCCCGCGTGTTTCCACAATTTGCCGGGACATCCACAGGGCGGCTGACTCGCCCGCGCAAGACGCTCGCGCTGCCTACCGTCGGGGCGGTGCGAAATGAGCGGGCAAGAGTAGCTGGACGGGTTCGGGATCTGCTCGGTGCCGACGATGGCGCGTCGCCTCGCGTTCGCTGGGATCCTGGCAACCGGGGTGCCGCCGCGCTGGGTGTCGCGGTGATGGTGACGATCGCGGTGACGATCTGGTGGCTGTCGACCTCGCGGCCGCAGGCGGTGCCGGTCGTCGCGAGGCGGCCTTCGGTCGTCGGCGCCTCCGCGGCGTCGCCGCTGCCGACGCACCCTGTCGCTCCAGGCGCTTCGCCCAGCGGATCGACCGCCAAGGCATCGGCCGGTGCCGTGCTGGTCGTCGATGTCGCGGGCAAGGTTCGGCGCCCCGGCATCTACCGCTTGCCGGCGGGGGCGCGCGTGTTCCAGGCGATCCGCGCAGCTGGTGGCGCGCGGCGCGGTGTCGATCTGCTGGCTCTGAATCTGGCTGCCCCTGTGCAGGACGGCCAGCAGATTGTCGTCGGCAGGGCTGCCGGGGCGGTGCCGACGGCGCTGGGCACCGGGGCGGGCACGGCGGGCGGGACGGCTGGGGTGAGCGCGCCGGTCAACCTGAACACCGCATCGCTGGAGCAATTGGACACCCTGCCGGGGGTCGGGCCGGTGCTCGCGCAACACATTTTGGACTGGCGCACGCAGCACGGGCGCTTCGACAGCGTCGCGCAACTCGACGACGTGTCCGGGATAGGTGGCGTCAAGTTCGACGAGTTGCGAAACATCGTGACGGTGTGATCTCCGAGCCGCCCGCGACCGCCAGCCTGACATCGGGTGGCATGACGGATACCCGGGCACAGATCGACGTGCGGCTCGCGACGGGCGCGGGCGGGGCGTGGCTGGTGCTCGTGCTGTGCCTCGGGCGGTCGGCGGCATTCTGCGCTTCGGTCACGGCGGCCACCTTTGGCCTCGGCGTTGTTTTCCTGCTTGCCGCTCGCGTCGTGCACGCCCGCCGTGTCGTCCTCCGCCGTGTCGTCCTCCGTCGTGTTGTAGCTGGAGGCGTTGTAGCTGGAGGCGTTGTAGCTGGAGGCGTTGTGGCGGGGGGTGTTGTGGCGGGGGGCGTCGTGGCCGGCGGGAGCGGACCGGCTCATCGTCGCGTCCTCGCCGAGCGCAGCGGGTCGTCCCGGCTGCGGGCTGCAGCTTTGGTGGCCTTCTGCGTGGCACTGCTGCTCGCGCCTTACGCGGGTAGACAAGCCCGAGCGCGGGGGTCTGCGCTGGCGATATTTGCCGGCTCCCGCGCGGCTGTCACCGCCGAGCTCACTGTGATCAGCGACCCGCGGGTGCTGGCCGCCAAGGGTGTGTCGGGAACGGCTCGCGTGGTGGTGGACACCGACGCGCAGGCCGTGTTCGCGGCAGGGCGCCGATATGTCGCCTCGGGATCGGTCCTGGTGCTCGGCCCGGCGTCTGCGTGGCGCGATGTATTGCCCGGTCAGCGGGTGGCGATCGACGGCGTCTTGCAGCCGCCCCTGGATGCCGCGTCGCAGGCCGTTGCGCTCTTCACGCAAGGGGAGCCGACCATGATCGGTGCGCCGCCGTGGTGGCAACGCGGCGCCGGACGGGTACGTGACGCGCTGCGTCAGGCGGCGGCCGGGCTGCCGTCGGCCGAGCGCGGGCTGCTCCCTGGGTTGGTCGACGGCGACACAAGCGGACTGGACCCTGTCCTCGTCGAGCGGTTCCGTGTTGCCGGGCTGACCCATTTGGTCGCGGTTTCCGGCACCAACTGCTCGATTCTGATCGGCGCCCTGCTGCTCGTGCTGCGTCGGCTACGCCTGCGCCCATGGCTGTGTGCCGCCCTGGGCGGGGTGCTGCTGATCGCGTTCGTTGTCGTGGCCCGGCCGTCGCCGAGCGTGCTGCGGGCGGCGGCGATGGCCTCGATCGCACTGGTGTCGCTCGCTGTCGGGCGCCCGCGGCAGGCGTTACCTTCCTTGGCCGCCGCAGTCCTCGTCCTACTCGGCTGGGATTCGTCGCTCGCGGCGAATGCCGGCTTCGCGATGTCCGTGCTCGCGACTGCGGCATTGCTGCTGTTCGCCCCGCCGTTGGCCGAAGCGCTGCATCGACATCGGGTGCCGCTGGGTGTCGCCGAGGCGCTCGCTGTGGCAACTGCGGCCCATCTCGTGACGGCGCCAGTGGTCGCCGCGATCTCCGGCCGGATCAGCCTTGTCGCGGTGCCGGCGAATGCGCTCGCCGAGCCGGCGGTTGCGCTCGCCACAGTGCTCGGCTTCCTGGCTGCCGTGGTGGCGCCGATCTGGGCCACGGGTGGCTCGATGGCCGCGCAACTGGCCGGCTGGCCGTGCCGCTGGCTGGTGGGGGTGGCCGATCGCTTCGGCGGGCTGGCGGGCGCCGCGGTGCCGTGGCCCGGCGGGACCGGCGGCGGTCTGGCCTTGTTGGGCGCGACCGGTGGGCTGCTGCTGCTGGCCCGCCAGGGTGGTCTGGGGCGGATGCTCGCCGGCGGTGCGGTCGTTGGCCTGCTGGTGCAGATCCCGCTGCGTTCGGCCGTGCCGGGATGGCCGCCACCCGGGTGGTTGATGATCGCATGTGACGTCGGGCAAGGCGACGCGCTGCTGCTGGCCGCCGGTGCGCACAGCGCTGTCGAGATCGACACCGGGCCCGATCCGGTCGTCATCGACCGCTGCCTGCGCGACGCCGGGATCAGCGACGTGGCACTGCTCGCGCTGACGCACTTCCATCTCGATCACGTCGGCGGGATCGTCGGCGTGTTGCACGGTCGGCGAGTCGGGCGCGTCGTGACCGGCCCGCTGCTCGACCCGCAGGGCGGCGTGCACCTTGTCGACGACGCGTTACGAGCCCATCGCTTGGCACGCGCGACCCTTCGCTTGGGTGCGTCGCTTGAGGTAGGCGATGTGCACCTGGATGTGCTCGCGCCCACCGAGCCGTTCCACGGCACACGAAGCGACCCGAACAACTCCTCGCTCGTCCTGCGCGCGACGCTGCGCGGGACCCGACTGTTGCTTCCGGGGGACGCGGAGATCGAAGCGCAGCAGGCGCTGCTGGACTCGGGGACCGACCTCAGCGCCGACGTGCTCAAGGTCCCGCACCACGGTTCGGCTTACTCCGATCCGAAGTTCCTGGCCGCGGTCCACGCACAGGTCGCCGTGATCAGTGTCGGCCTGCACAACGACTACGGGCATCCCTCGCCGATGCTGCTCGACGAGATGTCGCGGCTGGGCGTTCCGGTGCGGCGCACCGATCTCGACGGCGACGTCGCCGTGGTGGGTACTGGCGCGGCACTGGCTACGGTCGTGAGGGGGGCAGCGGTGACCCGTGCTGCGGCTGCGCCGCCCACCGGGGTAGCGCGTCCGGTTTCCGCGCGGTTAGCGGTAGGCCTGCGTGACCTGGTAGGCGAGCCCGCGCACCGGCCGGTCGGCACGAGTGCCAGGATGACGGGATGCCAGCTCGTCCGGTCAGCGTCGACTCCTTGCCGGACCCCGTCCCGCCGATCGTGCTGCTGGTTGGTGACGAGGAACTGCTCGTCGGTCGCGCCATCAGCGCGGTCGCCGCCGCTGTACGTAGGCAAGCCGGTGCGGTCGACGAGTCCGAACGTGCCGGCGTCCAGATCGAGGGCCCGGAGCTTGCCGAACTGCTCGGGCCGTCCTTGTTCGGTGAGGCCCGGCTGGTCGTGATCCGCACCGCGCAGGACGTCCGCATCGTGGCCCTCGCTGCGCTCGCGCCTTACCTGCAGACCCCGACCGAGGGCGCGACCATCGTGCTACAGCACCCAGGCGGCGCGAAGGGCAAGGCCGTGCTAGACGCCGCCCGTAGGGCTGGTGCGCTGGAGATCAGCTGCGTGAAGCTTGTGCGCGCGGACGAACGGATGGATTTCGTGCGGGCCGAGGTGCGCCGGGCCGGCGGACGCATCTCGCCCGATGCCGTCGCGGCACTGGTCGACGCGGTCGGCAGCGATCTGCGGGAACTGGCAGCAGTGTCAGCGCAGCTTGTCGCAGACTCCGGCGGCAGTATCGACGCCGATCTGGTTCGCAAGTATCACATCGGACGCGCGGAAGTGTCCGGGTTCGCGGTAGCTGATCTTGCCGTGGTCGGCAATGTGTCCGGCGCGACGGAGGCCCTGCGGCACGCCATCAATGTCGGCGTGCCGCACGTCGTGATAGCTGATGCGATGGCCGACGGGGTTCGCACGATCGCGCGGGTCGCCTCGGCCGGCCGCGGAAGTTCCTACGATCTTGCCAAGCAGCTGGGTATGCCAGCGTGGAAGGTGAAACGGGCCCAGAGCCAATCTCGCGGTTGGAGCGAGCCTGGCGTCCGCCATGCGCTAGGTACCGTGGCTCGGCTGAACGCTGACGTGAAGGGCGAGGCGGCTGACCCCGGGTACGCCCTCGAACGTGCCATCCGGGCATTGGCCGCCGCGCGCGCCGGGGGATAGCCGCTGAATGTCCGCGCTTGGCTTACCTGCGCTGGGTGCGGTCTCAGAACGCGTTGGGCCGCTGGGCGCTCTCGGTGTGTTGCACTTTCAGAATCCGTTGGTGCGGCTGACGCCGGACGCCGGAACGCGGCTCGCTTCGCTGGGGTGGTTTGTCAGAGTGCGTTGGCGCGCTGCGCCATCGCGGCCTTGCGGTTGGCGGCTTGGTTGCGGTGGATGACGCCCTTGCCGGCGGCCTTGTCCAGCTCACGCGAGGCGGCGAGCATCGCGGTGAGGGCAACGTCACGGTTGCCGGCGTCCGCCGCCTCGCGGAAACGCCGTACCGACGTCTTGAGCGACGACCGGGCGCTCTTGTTGCGCAGCCGCGCTGCCTCATTGGTGCGGATACGCTTGATCTGGGACTTGATATTCGCCACGAAGGAATGCCTCGACGTTCGCAATTTGGGGACTGGGTCAGCGGGTTCAGCCTGCTGTGGGGCTGGCTGTGCGTGCTGTGCTATTGGCCTCCGGCCAACCTGGTCACACTACCAGCGGCGCACTGGGGGTCCCAAATCTTCGGCGCGGCCCGAGTCGCACCGCCCCAGTCACGCGGCGGCGCCGTCATCGACGTGGCGCCCGGGCGGTCACCAGTTCGAACTTCGTGTAGAGGTAGGTCCGTACGCCGTCTTCGGTACTGACCACGTCGCGAACGGATTGGTCCGCGGTGTCCTCGGACCCGTAGGTCATCGCGAGGCCCGCGGCGAAGTACACGCCTGTGTCGACAGGCGACAGATCGGTGAGCTGGACGACGACGTACCGGCCACCCAGGGTATCGACGAGCGAGCGGACCTCCTGCTCGCCGGCCTCGGACGCGGTGCGGTAAACCCCGATCACCTCTTGCCAGTCGTCCTCGCCCGGCGAGGTGTTCACCAGGTCGCCGACTTGGAGCTCGACGGCAGGGATTCGGAATTCGACGGCGGCGCGCGGGTCGATGGGTGCGGTCATGGCCGTCATCCTGCCCGACCGGCGCGCTTGCAGTCTGCAACCCCGCCGTCGGGCGCCGGCTAACGGCCGGTTTGTACCGTCCCAACCGCCGGAGCGATTGCCCGGATCGCAGCGCAACGATCGCGCCGCCTGGCTCGTTGCGCCACCAGAGCACAGCGACCGCATCGGCGGGGCCGCGGGTGATTGTCATGCGTGCGGCGACCTGGGGCGGCCTGGATGGATGACGATCGGCGACCGGATGGCGCATCGGCTCACGCGCATCGGCTCACCCGCACCGGCTCACCCGCACCGGCTCACGAGTGCGGAGCGAACGGCAGTTGCGGTTGCGGCGGCCCGTGCGTCGGATCGACGCCGTCGAACAGGCTGCTGATCGACTCTCCGCCGTGGATCCGGCTGATCGCCTCCGCAAACAGCGGCGCTACTGACCGGACCGTCAGCCGCGACCACTCACCGGGCGGCGTCGGGACCGTGTCGGTGCTCACGATTTCCGAGACGCTCGGGTGCTCGTGCAGTCGCGGCATCGCCTTGCCGGCGAACACGCCGTGCGTGCAGGCGATCGCCACACTGGTGCAATTCTGCTCGGCGAGCCGGTCGAGCAGTTCCAGAATCGACCCGCCGGTCGCGATCTCGTCATCGAGCACGATCGCCCGCTTGTTCCGCACGTCGCCGACGATTGCGTCGATCACAACCCGCTCGTCGGACAGCCGCTGCTTCGAACCGGCCGCCACGGGTAGGCCCAGCAGCCGAGCGAACTGGGTCGCGGTCTTGGCGTTGCCGAGATCCGGTGACACCACGACGGTGTCGGCGAGATCGGTGCCGCGGAAATGGTCCGCCAGCTCGCCGATGGCGGTGAGGTGATCGACCGGCACCGAGAAGAAGCCGTGCACCTGCGGCGCATGCAAGGTCATCGTCAGCACCCGGTCGGCCCCGGCGGTCGTCAGCATGTCAGCGACTAGCCGCCCCGCGATCGAGATCCGGGAGGCGTCCTTCTTGTCCGAGCGGGCGTAGGCATAGTGCGGGATGACTGCGGTCACCTGCGCGGCCGACGCCCCACGCGCAGCGTCGAGCATGAGTAGCAGTTCGACGAGGTGTTCCTGGGTCGGTTTGACCAGGGGCTGCACCACGTAGACGTCACGCTGGCGGCAATTCTCCTGCAGTTGAACCCACAGGCAGTCGTTGCTGAACCGCTTGATGTCGGTCGGCGACAGCGGCACCTGCAGCTCGTCGCAGATGCGTTGCGCGAGCCCGCGGTGGGCGTTCCCCGAGAGAATGACGATCTCGCGCATGCCAGCAGGCTAACCGCCGATAGCGGGTACAGCGACGTGCAGCGGTCGACACTGGCTACCGGGTCGCGACAGTGAATCGTTCGCGCCGGTGCGCCGGACGCTCCAACTCGTCGATCAGAGCCACCGCGTAGTCGGCGAACGAGACAAACGATCCCACCGGGTGATCGGCGCCGATCCGGTACCCGCCGGTGCGCTCGCCGTCGCCGATTTCGGGTGCGGGGGACAGATACGTCCAGTCGCAGGACGGATCGAGCTGGCGCAACGCGTGGAGAGCGGCGGCCTGCGCCTGCGCCTCAGGCCGGTACGACTCGGGGAAATGCGCGTCCGCAACGAGCGGACGGTCCTCGGCATCGAGCAGGCTTCCGGCGCCACCGACGACTGCGAGGCGGGTCTTTCGCACGGCGCCCGCCAGCGCCAGCACCGTCGCGGGGTAGGCGGACGGGTCGCCGCCGGGCTCGCGCGACGGGCCGAACGCCGCCACGACCACGTCGAACCGCTGCGCCAGGCCCGCCACGGCTGCGGTGTCAGTCACATCGCCCTGTTGCCAGCTCGAGCTTGCGGGCAGTGCCGTGCCCGGCTCGTGCCTGCTCAACGCCAGCACCTCGTGCCCGCGCCGAGCCGCCTCGGCGACGATCTGCGACCCGACTTGTCCGGTGGCTCCGTACACGGCGATCTTCATCGGTGTTCCTCTCCGGCGGTTCGGTGTGACCCGCCGTGCGACCATAGGAGCAGTGCACCCGAACCGGGAAGTCCCGACCCCGGAAGTCAAGAAACCAGGAAGTCAACACGTGACCGCTTCGCCGACCATCGTCGGCCGTACCGATCCGGCCCGTATCCGCAACTTCTGCATCATCGCCCATATCGACCACGGCAAGTCGACTCTGGCCGACCGCATGCTCCAGCTGACCGGGGTGGTCGACGCCCGGCACGCGCGTGCCCAATATCTCGACCGGATGGATATCGAACGGGAGCGCGGCATCACCATCAAGGCGCAGAACGTCCGGATGCCTTGGACCAGCGCAGGCACCGAGCACGTACTGCACATGATCGACACGCCGGGCCACGTCGACTTCACCTACGAGGTCAGCCGCTCCCTCGCCGCCTGCGAGGGAGCGGTGTTGCTCGTGGATGCAGCGCAGGGCATCGAGGCGCAGACCCTCGCGAACCTCTACCTTGCCCTCGAGAACGACCTGCTCATCATCCCCGTCCTCAACAAGATCGACCTGCCGGCGGCGCAGCCGGACCTCTATGCCGCCGAGATCGCGCACGTCATCGGCTGCGAGCCCGACGATGTGCTGCGTGTCAGCGCGAAGACCGGCGCGGGTGTCAGCGAGTTGCTGGACCGGATCTGCCGCGACGTGCCCGCGCCGGTGGGCGAAGCTGACGCCCCGCCACGCGCGATGATCTTCGATTCGGTGTACGACATCTACCGCGGGGTGATCACCTACATCCGCGTGGTTGACGGGCAGTTCACCCCGCGCGAGCGGATCAAGATGATGTCGACTGGCGCGACCCACGAACTGCTGGAGATCGGGGTCATCTCGCCGGAACCCGTGCCGACGTCCGGGCTCAGCGTGGGCGAGGTCGGCTACCTGATCACCGGCGTGAAGGACGTGCGCCAGTCGCGGGTCGGGGACACCGTCACCGATCAGGCCAAACCTGCCGCGCAGTCGCTGGGCGCCTACCGCGACCCGCGCCCGATGGTCTATTCCGGGCTGTATCCGATCGACGGTTCGGACTACCCGCTGCTGCGCGACGCGCTCGACCGGCTGCGCCTCAACGACGCCGCGCTGGTGTACGAGCCCGAGTCCTCCGCCGCGCTCGGCTTCGGGTTCCGGTGCGGCTTCCTGGGCCTGTTGCATCTGGAGATCACCCGGGATCGGCTCGAGCGGGAGTTCGACCTCGATCTGATCTCGACCGCACCGAACGTCGTGAACCGGGTGATCCTCGATGATGGTGAGGAGTTCGTCGTCACCAACCCGTCCGACTGGCCCGCGGGCAAAAAGATCGCCGAGGTGTACGAGCCGATCGTGAAGACGATGATCATCACGCCGAGTGAGTACATCGGCGCGATCATGGAGCTGTGCCAGCAGCGTCGCGGGGCGCTCGGCGGCATGGACTACCTGTCGGAGACGCGCGTCGAGCTGCGCTACACGCTGCCCCTCGCGGAGATCATCTTCGATTTCTTCGACCAGCTGAAATCGCGCACCCGCGGGTACGCATCGCTGGACTACGAGCGGGCGGGAGAGCAGGCAGCCGATCTGGTGAAGGTCGACATCCTGTTGCAGGGCGAGGCGGTCGATGCGTTCTCGGCCATCGTCCACAAGGACAAGGCCTACGCCTATGGGACGTCGATGACGGCGAAGCTGCGCAAGCTCATCCCGCGCCAGCAGTTCGAGGTACCCATCCAAGCTGCGATCGGCGCCCGCGTGATTGCGCGCGAGAACATCCGCGCGATGCGCAAGGATGTGCTGGCCAAGTGCTACGGCGGCGACATCACCCGCAAGCGCAAACTGCTGGAAAAGCAGAAGGAAGGCAAGAAGCGGATGAAGATGGTCGGACGCGTGGAAGTGCCCCAGGAGGCCTTCATCGCCGCGCTGTCGACCGGCGACGTTCCCGAGCCCGCGCGAAAGTAGTTACGCGCTCGCGCGCGCGATGGTCGACCAGGTCGGCACCGACACCGCGCCGCCCCTGATCGAATTGCTGGTAGTGCTCGCGCAGCGGACCCCGGATCGTGTCCTGCTCGCCGCGCGGCAAAGCTTCGAGGACGGGCCCGAACGGCGAGCCATTGATCACGTCCACCAGATGCTGCACATCAGGCCAGTTCGTACCCAGTTCGACCCAGCCGCACCGACGCGACCTCGCCGCGTCCCAGCAGAATCGTGATCAGCCGGTCGACCTCGGCGACGACGGGCGCGAACCGGGCCGGCGGCACGCGCCGGGCGTTGCGTGCAATCGTGCAGTGCGGCAGCCACCGTCGCGGATCGCTCTGCGCCCCGAACGCGGGAGGCCAGCCGGCGTCAACCAGGGCCGTGTACGCGTCGCGCTGCAACTCATCCAACGCCGCGGGACGGGCGGACATGCCGAACCAGAGCGCCCGCCCGAAGCGGCCCACCTCGTCGAGTTCGATCGCGAGCCTGCCGTGCCGGTCGGCCAGCCTGGCGACCACCCGGGACAGCCGCTCCAACTCGCCGCCCAGCTCGACCTCGGCGGCCGACAGCGTGAGGTGCGCGCGCGGCCTCGGCGCGCGAAGCCGCTCATCCGAGGCGAGCAGGCCGGCGCGTACTGAATCGATCGCCGCCTCGCTCACCTCGTCGAAGGCGGCACAAACGACAGCGGTGACCCGCGCGGCCAGGGCTCAGAACTCCAGCACGATCTTGCCGCTGAGTTCGCCCGCCTCCATTGCCGCCAGCCCCTCGGCGGCCGACTCGGCGGGGATCACCCGATCGATCACCGGACGAACGCCGCTCGACACCAAAAACGCGATCATTTCGCTCAGTTCGACCTGGGTACCCATCGTCGAACCGACCACTTCGAGTTGCAGGAAGAACACCCGGTTCAACTCGGCCGGCGGGGCCGCGCCGGACGTCGCGCCCGACACGACGATCCGCCCGCCGGGTCGCAGCGCCCGCACCGAATGCGACCAGGTGGCCTGTCCGACGGTCTCGAACACGGCGTCTACCCGAGTGGGCAGGCGGGCACCGGATGGGAACGCCGCATGCGCGCCGAGTTCGATCGCGTGCGCTTGTTTGGCGTCCGTACGGGCCGTCGCGAACACCTGAAAGCCGGCCGCACGGCCCATCGCGATGCACGCGCTCGCCACACCGCCGGACGCTCCCTGCACGAGCATCGACTGCCCCGGCCGGAGCCCGGACTTCACGAACAGCATCCGGTAGGCCGTCAGCCACGCGGTCGACAGGCACCCCGCATGCGTCCAGGACAGCTCCGGCGGTTTCGCGACGACGTTGCGCGACGGCACGATCACGTACTCGGCCAGCGAGCCTTGGTGCATCTCCGACAGCAGCGTGCGCTTCGGGTCGAGGGTGTCATCGCCGGTCCAACCGGGCGCGTTAACGACAGCGTGCACGACGACTTCTTTCCCGCTCGACTCGTCGACGCCGGCGGCATCGCAGCCCAGGATCATCGGCAGTTGCTCGGCCTTGATCCCGACCCCGCGCAACGTCCACAGGTCGTGGTGGTTGAGGCTGCCTGCCTTCACCTTGACGCGCGTCCAGCCTGCGGGCGGGTCGGGATCGGGTCGTTCACCGACCTTGAGCCCGGCCAGCGGATTGGCGGAGTCGAAGGAGTCGGCGTAGACGGCGCGCATGGCTCGACGGTAGCGGCTGGGCTCGGCCCTTGGCGCGGCGCACCGGTCACTGTCGCTGGTTGCGACATGCACGTCGCGACCGGTTTGTCTAGAGTCATCGGACGTGCCACGCGCCCGCCGCCCACTCATCGCGCTTATGGTGCTGATCGCCGCGCTGATCGTCGGTTATACCGTTCGCGCAGTGCGCTCGGACGAGCAGCACGGGCCCGAGCCCACCCCGAGCATCAGCGGGCGGCGGACGCCGTGACCATCGTGGGCCGGGGCCTCATCGGACATCGCGACTTCCGCCTGCTGTGGGCCGGGCAGGCGGTCGGTGACGTCGGCACCGCAGTGAGCGCAGTTGTGCTCCCACTCGTCGCCGTCGTGTATCTCGCTGCCCGCCCGGTCGAGGTCGGGGTGTTGTCGGCGTTGGAGTGGTTGCCGTGGCTGCTGATCGGGCTACCGGCCGGCGTCTATGTCGACCGGTCGCGGCGCAGGCAACTGATGATCGCCTGCGACGCGGTCCGCGCGGTGCTGCTCGCCAGTATCCCGCTCGCCGCGGCGTACCACGCCCTCGGCATCGACCAACTGTTCGTCGTGGCCTTCGGGACGGGGCTCGCCAGCGTGCTGTTCCAGGTCGCCTACCAGGCCTACCTGCCGACCCTGCTGGACAAGGACGAGTTGGGCGAAGGCAACGCCAAGTTGCAGGGCACCCAGGCGGTGGCCGCCATCGTCGGACCCGGACTCGGCGGCCTGCTCGCCCAGGCTCTGCGTGCGCCGTTCGCGCTACTCGTGGACGCCGGCAGTTACCTCGTCTCGCTGGCCGCGATCGCCGCTGTCCGGGCACCCGAGCCGGCACCGGAGGCGGCCGCACAGCGCAGTCTGTCCGCCGAGATTGCAGAGGGTGCACGTTACGTACGCGGCGACCCGTTGCTGCGCGTGATGACGATTGCGCCGGCCGTCGGGAACCTCTTCTTCATCGGCTACGAGGCGATCGTGGTCGTTTTCCTCGTGCGGACGGTGCACCTGCCGGCGTCCGCCGTGGGGCTGTTGATGTCGACGGTGGGGGTGGGGGCGGTACTTGGGGCCAGCTTGGCCCGTCCGATCGGACGGCGCGTCGGCACCGCGCGCGCCGTCTGGCTGTCGATGCTCGTGAGCTCGCCGTTCGGGCTGCTCATCCCGCTCACTTCGCGCGGGATAGGGCTGGTGTTCTTCGTGATCGGCAACGTGGTGGTGCTGGCCGGGATTCTCGTCTACAACGTCACGATCCTGACGTTCCGGCAGAACTACGTGCCGGCGCGGATGCTGGGGCGCGTAGTTGCGACGATGCGCTTCGTGCTCTTCGGTGCCATGCCGATCGGCTCGCTGCTCGCCGGGCTGCTCGCTCAGAACCTCGGCAGCCGGACGGCGCTCTGGTTGCTGCTGCTCGGAAATGTCATTCCCGTTTCCGTGCTCGCCGCGTCACCACTGCGGCACCTGCGCGACTTG
The DNA here is from genome assembly GCA_038212215.1 of Mycobacteriales bacterium. Lineage (GTDB taxonomy): Bacteria > Actinomycetota > Actinomycetes > Mycobacteriales > Jatrophihabitantaceae > JALZAI01. Next base: position 9,881 of record JBBQUT010000010.1, on the reverse strand, counting down.
CCCGAGCGCGCCGCCTGAGCGTCGCGGACCTGCTGGCGCACACTTGTGCAGTGCCATCCGCGCTGCCCCACGGTGATCCGCCGCCCCCGGACGGCCGGCTCCGACGAGCCACGCTGGACGCCGCCTCGGGCGTCACCTTCGGCGTATACGTTCACGTGCCGTTCTGCGACACCCGCTGCGGGTACTGCGATTTCAACACCTATACCGCCGCCGAACTCGGCAGCGGCGTGAGCCGCGGCAGCTACGCCGACACCGTGCTCGGCGAGATCCGCCTCGCCGGCAATGTGCTCGCTGACGGCGACGTGCTCGGCCAGCGCATTCCGCCGGTGTCCACGATCTTCTTCGGCGGCGGGACGCCGACCCTGCTGCCCGCCGAGCACCTCGGCCTGATCATCGTCGAGATCGCGGAGCAGTTCGGCATCGCCCCGGACGTCGAGATCAGCACCGAGGCCAATCCGGAGACCGTCGCGCCCGGCTACCTCCACAAGCTGCGCGAGGCCGGCTTCACGCGCATCTCGCTCGGCATGCAGTCGGCGGTGCCTCGTGTGCTCGACATCCTGGACCGGAGGCACCGACCGGGGCGCCCCGAAGCTGCGGTGGCGGAGGCGCGCGCCGCCGGATTCGAGCACATCAATCTCGATCTGATCTACGGTGCGCCCTACGAGACCGACGCGGACTGGCAGGCCTCGCTGGATGCCGCGATCGGCGCCGGGCCCGACCATGTCAGTGCGTACGCCCTGGTGGTCGAGGACGGCACCGCGCTCGCGCGCCAGGTCAAGGCAGGCGTGGTGCCCGCACCGGACGACGATGTGCTCGCCGACCGCTATGTCCAGGCCGACGAAACTCTGTGCCGCGCCGGCTACGAGTGGTACGAGGTGTCCAACTGGGCCCGGACACCCGGCGGACGTTGCCGGCACAACGAGCTCTACTGGTCGGACTCGAACTGGTGGGGCATCGGACCTGGGGCGCACAGCCACATCTCTGGCGTGCGCTGGTGGAACGTCAAGCATCCGGCGCGCTACACAGCGCTGATGCAGGCCGGACAAAGTCCGGCCGCGGGACGCGAGACACTCGACCCGGCGGCGCGTTACACCGAGAAGGTGCTGCTGGGTGTGCGCATGCGGGCGGGCCTGCCGACCTTCGAACTCAGCGAGCAAGCCCGCGCCAGCGTGCCGCAGTTGGTGTCCTGGGGGCTGCTCGACCACGACGCGGCCGGAGCGGGTCGCGTCGTGCTCACCCAGCGTGGGCGGTTGCTCGCCGACGCCGTGGTGCGCGAATTGCTGCCCTGACGTCGCGGTCGTGCTGAGCCGCTCGTCCTGCCGTCCGGCGCGCACGCGCACGTCGACGGCTATCAGATCAGGTGAACCTGGATGGTCGAGGTCGGCCCAAGCCCGGTCAACCGTCGGTACCTCCGCAGGGTCGCTGCGGACGGTGAGTGCGAGGCAGCATCGGTCGCCAAGCGAGAGTGACCGGCCACCCTCGAGCGATCGCATCGCGCCGGCCAGTTCGGCGTCGGCTGCGCTGAGCGGCTCGATGATGACTCCGGCGGCGCCCAGTAGCCCTCGGAGCCGAGAGACATCGATTTCGGCGTCAACGAGCTTGCCGCCTCGTTGTGGAAGCCGACCATGCCGGTGACGCCGCGGTAGCGGTCGACGCAGACCCACGCGCCGTTACCGCACGTCGTGTTGGTGATGTGCCCGCTCGCGTCCGCTGGGGGTGAGTCCCAGGTGTTGATGAAGGCGAAGCCCGCCTAGACCTGCGGCGTGCCGTAGGGGTAGGCCAGCATGAACTCGTTGGCGATGGTCTTGGTCGACCCGTCCTTGTAGCTCAGCGTGTCGCTGCCGCGTTCGGTGTCGTGGTTCTCGATGAAGACCAGGGACTTCTCGCTCGGTATGAGTCCGGCGGCCTCGCCGAAGACACGCAGGCCCGTGATGTTGCCGGTGTGATCGGCCGGGTAGCTCTTGAACGCGTTCTTCACCTGATAGCTGTAGTCGAAGCCTAGGACGTCGCCCGCGCGGGTGAAGGCGAACTGCGAGCCCTCGCCGGGGGTGCCCGGAAATACCTCCAGCGCGACGTGTCGACGTACACCTTGACGCCCGCGCTGCGGCAGGCCGTCACCATCTGCTTGAACTGGTCCTCGGTGCCTATGCGGCCGGCGAGGGTGTAGTCGACCGGCTGATAGACCTCCCACCAGGGGTGCTCGATGGGCGCGTCGGCGCTGATGTAGTCCCGCGAGAGCGAGTCAGCGGGCGGGGAGACCTGGACGCCGCCGTAGCCTCCCGGACCGAGAACGCGGGTGCACTCCCTGGCCACCGATGTGGCAAACCCAGTCAGCTTTCGGCGCCGGCAACGGCGCGAGCCCCTCAGCGCCCAACTCGGCGAAGCGCGTCCAGGTCGAGGATCCGCACATGCATCGTGTTGCGGTTCTCCAATGCCGCGCGCAGTGCCCGGTGCAGACCGTCCTCGAGGTAAATCTCGCCGTTCCACTGGACGGCGTGCGGAAAGAGGTCGCCGTAGAACGTGGAGTCCTCGGCGAGCAGGTGATCGAGTGCGAGCTCTGTCTTGGTGGTGGTCAGCTCGGCGAGGCGGACCGCCCGGGGTGCGACATTGGCCCAATCGCGCGCGGTCAGACCATGGTCGGGATACGGTCGCCCGTCACGGACTGCCTTGAAAATCACGTTGGCTCCCGGCAATTGCGACGATACGGCTGCCGTGACCCTAGCCTGTCACGCGGCCCGTCCCCGAAGCGTCCGCCGTCTTCGTATGCTGGGAGGCAGCTGATGAAGTCGGCGCAGCGAAGCAGAGCGGAGCGCGACGTGGCGGTCGAGGAGCGCAGGTTGTCGGTGTTGCGCGCCGTGATCGAGGACTTCATCGCGACCAATGAGCCGGTCGGCAGCAAGGCCCTCGGTGACCGGCACAACCTCGGCGTGTCGCCGGCCACTATTCGCCACGACATGGCCGTGCTGGAGGAGGAAGGGCTCATCGCCCAGCCGCACACCAGCGCCGGGCGGATTCCGACCGACGCGGGATATCGGCTTTTCGTCGACCGGCTCGCCCAGCTCAAACCGCTCAGCGCAGTCGAGAAGCGTGCCATCCAGTCCTTCCTGGACGGCGCTGCCGACCTCGACGACGTGCTGCACCGGGCGGTGCGCACGCTGGCTCAGCTCACCCGGCACGTCGCCGTGGTGCAGTACCCGCTGCTGTCGCGCTCACGGGTGCGCCATCTCGAACTGGTCAGTCTGAGCGGAACTCGCCTCATGCTGGTGCTGATCACCGACACCGGCCGCGTCGAGCAGCGGGTTGTCGAGCTTGCGGACCAGGTGAGCGACGATGCGGTGTTCGACCTGCGCGCCACGCTCAACGGCAAGCTGCGGGAGCGGTTGCTCGCGGAGGCTCCCGAGATCGTCGTCGAGCTGCCGCCGCTGGTTGCCCCCGAACTGCGCGTGCTGCTCGGCACGCTGACGTCCGTGCTGCTCGAGACGCTCATCGAGACGCAGAGCGACCGGGTCGTGCTGGGCGGCACCGCGAACCTGACCGAGAACGCGATGGACTTCCCGGCGATCCGTCCCGTGCTCGAGGCCCTGGAAGAGCAGGTGGTCCTGCTGCGGTTGCTCGACCAGTCCAGTGCGACCAACCAGGTCGTCGTGCGGATCGGCAACGAGACCCAGCACGAAGGGCTGGTCGGCACATCGGTCGTCACCAGCGGTTACGGGCCACGCGGCGCCGCCCTCGGCGCCGTCGGCGTGCTCGGTCCACGGCGCATGGACTACGCCCACACCATGGCGCGCGTGGCCGCCGTCGCGCGCTATGTCGGAGACATGCTCGAAGAGCGTTAGCAAATCCGTACACTGGAACGGCGATGCTGGCACTGCCCGGCGTCGAGTGCCAACTCCACGAGTGAAGGACGACGCGACCGGTGGCTGATTCCCCCCGCGACTACTACGGGCTGCTGGGCGTGCGCAATGACGCCACCGCGGAGGAGCTCAAGCGGGCCTACCGCAAGCTGGCCCGTGAGCTGCACCCCGACGTCAACCCCGACCCCTCGGCGCAGGACCGTTTCAAGCAGGTCACCGCTGCCTACGAGGTGCTTTCGGACCCGGAGAAGCGCCGGATCGTCGACCTCGGTGGCGACCCGCTCTCGCAGGGCGCCGGCTCGGCCGGCGCTCCGTTCTCGGGCTTCGGCGGCTTCGGTGACGTGTTCGAGGCCTTCTTCGGCGGCGGCGCGGCCGGCGGCGGCCGCAATCGCCGCAGCCGGGTGCGGCCCGGCGCGGACGCGCTGATGCAGATGAACCTCACCCTGGAGGAGGCTGCGTTCGGGGTGCGCCGCGAGGTCAACGTCGAGACGGCTGTGCTGTGCACCACGTGCTCCGGCTCCGGGTGCGCGCCCGGCACGTCCCCCCGTACCTGCGCTACGTGCGGGGGAGCCGGCGAGATCCAGTCAGTGCAGCGCTCCTTCCTCGGTCAGGTCATGACGACGCGCGCCTGCGGTGCGTGCGCCGGCACTGGCCAGCAGATTCCGTCCCCTTGTCCGACCTGTGGCACCGAGGGACGGGTGCGGGCGCGGCGCACGATCGCGGTCGACGTTCCCGGCGGCATCGAGGACGGCATGCGCATCAGGCTCTCCGGGCAGGGCGAAGTGGGCCAGGGCGGCGGGCCGGCCGGAGACCTCTACGTCGAGGTCGCGGAGTTGCAGCATGAGACGTTCATCCGGGAGGGTTCGGATCTGCACTGCACGGTGGTGGTGCCGATGACGGCCGCCGCGCTCGGCACCGACCTCGTACTGAGCACCCTCGACGGCGAGGAGAAGCTCGACATCCGCCCGGGCACCCAATCCGGCACCGTTCTGAATTTGCGCGGCCGCGGCGTGCCGCGGCTGCGCAGTTCGAGCCGGGGTGACCTGAACGTGCACGTGGAAGTGCGGACCCCGACCCGGCTGGACGACGACCAGGAGCGGCTGCTGCGCGAATTGGCCGGCCTACGTCATGAGGACGTCTCCTCGGTCACCAAGAACGGCGGCCTGTTCGGCAAGGTAAGAGACGCGTTCGGCGGCCGCTGAGCGCTGCACTCGTGACCCCGCCGCTCTTCCTGCTCGACCAACTGCCCGACGCCGACACCGTCGAACTGACCGGCGACGAGGGTCGGCACGCCGCCAGGGTGCGCCGGATGCAGGTCGGTGAGCTGATGTTGCTCGGCGACGGCCGCGGCACGGTGCTGGAGTGCCGGGTTACCGCGCTACTGGGTGACGGGCTGGCCGGGGCGGTGCTCGCCCGCCGCGCACAGCCGCGTCCGACGCCTGCACTGGTCGTCGTGCAGGCGCTGATCAAGGGCGAACGCGCCGAGCTCGCAGTCGAGGTGCTGACTGAATTGGGTGTGGACGAGATCGTCCCGTGGCAGGCAGCGCGCTCGATCCCGCGCTGGCAGGGCCCGCGGGGAGCGAAATCGCTGGAGCGCTGGCGGCGCACCGCCCGCGAGGCGAGCAAGCAGAGCCGGCGCGCCTGGGTGCCGGACGTCGCGGACGTCGCGTCGACGGCGCAGGTGCTGCACCGGCTGCACGCGGGCCGCGCGTTCGTGCTGCACGAGGCCGCAGCCGGGCCGCTGGTCCGCGCGCACTTGCCGGAAGTCGGCGAGATCGTGCTCGTTGTCGGCCCAGAGGGTGGGGTGAGCGACGACGAGTTGGCCGGGTTCGTCGCCGCCGGCGCGCAGCCGGTGCGGCTCGGCTCGCCGGTGCTGCGCGCCTCCACCGCCGGGGCCGCCGCGCTCGCCGCGCTCTCGTCGCGTCTGGGCCGGTGGGGCTGAGCGGCCCGACGACCCGCTAGCGTGCTCGCCATGGCCGACTGCCTCTTCTGCTCGATCATCGCCGGCGATGTCACGTCGACCACGGTGTATGCGGACGAGTACACGGTCGCCTTCGAGGACATGTCCCCGCAGGCGCCGACACACGTGCTGGTCGTGCCGCGGCGCCACTACCCTGACATCGTCGCGCTCGGCGGCGACACGCAGGCCAGTGCCGGTTTGCTCGCCGGAATTCGAGGCCTCGTCGAACAACTGGGCCTGACCGACTTCCGGACCGTGTTCAACACCGGCGCCGAGGTCGGTCAAAGCGTCTTTCACGTGCACGCCCACGTGCTAGCGGGCCGTCGCATGGGCTGGCCGCCGGGCTGATCGCGCGATATCGGCGGACGGCGCCGGTACAGTAAAGACGTTCGCCGTCACCTATCAGAGAGCTGATCTTGTCCGATCCCACGTCCCGAACGGATCGCGTTTCCACCGTTGTCGTCGTCCCGGGTGAGCAGGCGATGGTGTCGCTGCTCGGCTCACGCGACGAGTTGCTCCGCGTCATCGAGAAGAGCGTCAACAGCGACGTGCATGTGCGGGGCAACGAGATCACGATCACCGGTGCGCCCGCCGACAACGCGCTCGCTGTCCGGCTCTTCGAGGAGCTGCTCGAACTTCTGCGGTCCGGCTCCTACCTCACGCCGGACTCGGTGACCCGAGCACTGGGCATTCTCAACGCGGGCACCGGGGAACGCCCGGCCGAGGTGCTCAGCCTCAACATCCTGTCGCGGCGCGGCAAGAACATCCGTCCCAAGACGTTGAACCAGAAGCGCTACGTCGACGCGATCGACCAGCACACGATCGTCTTCGGGATCGGCCCGGCGGGCACTGGCAAGACATATCTCGCTGTCGCGAAGGCGGTGCAATCGCTGCAGGCCAAGCAGGTCAGCCGCATCATCCTCACCCGGCCGGCCGTCGAGGCGGGCGAGCGGCTCGGATTCCTGCCCGGCACCCTGTACGACAAGATCGACCCGTATCTGCGCCCGCTGCAGGATGCGCTGCACGACATGATGGATCCGGAGTCGATCCCGCGGCTGACCCAGGCGGGCACGATAGAGATCGCGCCGCTGGCCTACATGCGCGGGCGCACCCTCAACGACGCGTTCATCATCCTGGACGAGGCACAGAACACCACACCCGAGCAGATGAAGATGTTCCTCACCAGGCTGGGTTTCGGCTCGCGGATCGTGGTCACTGGGGACGTCACGCAGGTCGACCTGCCGGGGGACCAGCGCAGCGGTCTCAAGGTTGTCCGCAACATTCTCGGCGACCTCGACGACGTGCACTTCGCGAACCTCACCTCGGCCGACGTGGTACGCCACCGGCTCGTCGGCGAGATAGTCGATGCTTACGAGCGGTGGGACGCGAGTGAGGCGCAGAGCGGGCCGACGCCCGCCGCGCAGCGCCCGCAACGCGCCAAACCGCACCGCTAGCCGGCGGCGAGGATGGTGCACCCGTGAGTATCGAGATCAACAACGAGTCCGGTGTCGAGGTCGATGAGACCGCGCTGGCGCGGCTCGCCCGCTTCGTGCTGGACGCGCAGCACGTCGACCCGCTCGCCGAGCTGTCACTCGTCCTACTGGAAGTCGAGGCGATGGCGGCACTGCACAAGCAATGGATGGATCTTCCCGGACCGACCGACGTCATGGCCTTTCCGATGGACGGCGCCGACGGACCCCTCGATCGTCTGGACCCCTCCGCCCCGCCGCCGACCGACGAGGGCGTCGAGGAAGCGATGCTTGGCGACGTGGTGCTGTGCCCGGCGGTTGCTGCCGAGCAGGCGACGGCGGCCGGGCATTCGAGCGAATCCGAACTGCACCTGCTGTGCGCGCACGGCATCCTGCACCTACTCGGTTACGACCACGGCGACGCGGACGAGGAGCGCGAGATGTTCGAGCTGCAAACTGCGATCCTCACGCAGTGGTCGGTGAGCACCGGCAGTGCGGCGATCCGCACGCCGCGGCCCGGAACGGCCGGGGAAATTCGCGACACGCCGGGTGCGCGTCGATGATGGGTGCCGACATCGTCGCGCTCGTCGTCGCGATCTGCCTCATCCCGCTAGGCGGCCTGCTCGCCTGCGTCGACTCCGCGTTGGCACGCGTGTCGGTGGCGCGTGTCGAGGAGTTCCTCCGCGAACAGCGCAAGGGCGCCAAGGCGCTGCGGACGATCATGCAGGATCGCGTGCGCTACACCAATCTGCTGTTGCTGCTGCGCGTGTTCTGCGAATTGACCGCCACCGTGCTCGCGACGATCGTGGCCCGATCGCAGTTCGGCACCCGGTGGCCGGTCTCGCTGATCACCGTGCTCGTCATGGTCGTCATCTCCTACGTCGTGGTCGGCGTCGGACCGCGCACCATGGGCCGCCAGCACCCGAACGCCGTGGCGCTGGCCGGCGCACGCGCCGTGCGGCTGCTCGGCCGGATGTTCAACCCGCTCGCATCGCTGCTCATCCTGTTCGGCAACGCGATCACGCCGGGCCGGGGTTTTCGCGACGGCCCGTTCTCATCCGAGGTGGAACTGCGCGAGCTCGTCGACATGGCCCAGGAACGCGGCGTCGTGGAGCGCGGTGAGCGCGAGATGATCCAGTCTGTGTTCGAACTCGGGGACACGATCGCCCGCGAAGTGATGGTTCCGCGGACCGAGGTCGTCTGGATCGAGGGGACCAAGACCGTCCCGCAAGCCTTGGCGCTCGCGCTGCGCAGCGGATTCTCCCGCATTCCGGTCACCGGCGAGAACGCCGACGACATGATCGGGGTCGTCTACCTCAAGGACCTCGCCCGCCGCGCCCAGGACACCGAACGCGCCCGCGCGACGACGGTCGAGGAGATGATGCGCCAGGTCAGCTACGTGCCCGAGTCCAAGCCCGTCGACGTGCTGCTGCGTGAGATGCAGGCGCGCCGCACCCATATCGCCATCGTCATCGACGAGTACGGCGGGACGGCCGGGATCATCACCATCGAGGACATCCTCGAGGAGATCGTCGGCGAGATCACCGACGAGTACGACGTGGAACAGGCGCCGGTCGAACGCATCGACGAGGACACCGTGCGGGTCACTGCGCGGCTCGCTGTCGAAGATCTCGGCGAGCTGTTCGCGGTCCACGTCCCCGACCGCGACGACGTCGAGACCGTCGGCGGACTGCTTGCCGATCTGCTCGGACGCGTCCCCATCCCCGGTGCGCGGGCCTGCGCATACGGCCTGGAGCTGGTCGCCGAGAGCGCCGGCGGGCGCCGGAATCGGATCGACACCGTCCTGGTCACCCGGCTGAATTCCGATCTGGCCGAAGCGCCGAGTGAGGACAGCGAGGAATCCGCGCAGCATGCCTGACACCGATGCGCTCGGCCCGGAGGACGCAAAGCTGGTCACGCTGGCCCGTTCGGTGCGCGCCCGCACGCGCGGCGAGCAGGGCGCCGCCGTGCGCGACACAGACGGGCGCACCTACGTCGCCGCAACCGTGACCCTGCCCTCACTGCAGCTGTCCGCGTTACAGGTCGCGGTTGCGATGGCCCTCTCCTCGGGGGCGCTCGGGCTCGAGGCCGCCGTCGTGCTCGGCGACGACTCGAGCGACGCGGCGGGTGTGGCTGCCGTCGCCGACGTTGCTCCCGACGCCGTCGTGCGTTTCGCGGCGGCCGACGGCAGCCTGCGCTAGCGCTCGTCGTCGGCGCGGTGGATGCGGGCCAGCGCTTGCAGCGATGTCGGTTGGTCGACGGCTCGCTGAGTCCGGGCGGACACGACGACCATCGTCGTCACGGCGAGGACGATGCAGAGCGGCGCCGGCGCGGCGAGCACAGCGGCGAGCCATCCCGAGGGAGGCGGCCGCAGGGTGGTGATCAGAACCGCCGTACCAGCCAGGGTGCCACCCACCAGCACGCCCGAAGCGGCCCCTGCAGGGGTCAACCGGTCGGTCTAGTACTGCAGCCGTAGATCGTGATTTTTGATGTTGGAGCCGCGGTGATCAGCGTTTCTGCCGGGTGTGAGGCGGCCACCGGGCGAGCATCGATTGTTTGTGTGGAACAACGAGAACGCCGCGGTGGCCGCGGCTCACA
>JBBQUT010000009.1:0-133725 GCA_038212215.1 Mycobacteriales bacterium | reverse complement strand
ACTGGGTGTCGCCCTCGTCGCCGATCGGGGTGGACAGGCTGATCGGCTCCCGGCCGTACTTCTGCACCTCCACGACCTTCTCCGGGCTCATGTCCATCTCTTTGGCGAGCTCTTCGGGTGTCGGCTCGCGGCCGAGGTCCTGCAGCAGTTCGCGCTGGATCCGGCCGAGCTTGTTGATCACCTCGACCATGTGCACCGGGATGCGGATCGTGCGGGCCTGGTCGGCCATCGCCCGGGTGATCGCCTGCCGAATCCACCACGTCGCGTACGTCGAGAACTTGTAGCCCTTGGTGTAGTCGAATTTCTCCACGGCGCGGATCAGGCCGAGGTTGCCCTCTTGAATCAGATCCAGGAACGCCATGCCGCGCCCGGTGTAGCGCTTTGCGAGCGACACGACTAGGCGCAGGTTCGCCTCGAGCAGGTGGTTCTTGGCACGCTCGCCGTCGCGGACGATCCAGCGCAGATCACGACGGGCCTGCAGCACCAGTTTCTCGCCGGCTTCCTCGGCCTGGCGCAGTCGCTCTGCGGCGTAAAGACCCGCCTCGATGCGCTTGGCGAGGTCGACCTCTTCCTCGGCGTTGAGGAGAGCGACCTTGCCGATCTGCTTGAGGTAGGCGCGAACCGAGTCGGCCGACGCGGTCATCTCCGCGTCCTTGCGTGCCTGGCGCAGCGCCTCGGACTCCTCCTCGTCGTCCCAAGTGAATTCGGGCGAGTCCTCCTCGCCTTCCTCGGCGGCGTCGGTCGTCTCGTCGGCTTCCGCTGGGGCTACCACACCCGCTACGACAACGCCCGTTGCGACAACGCCGTCCGCGACGACGCCGTCCGCGACGACGCCGTCCGCGACGACGCCGCCCTCGACGGCAACGCCGCCGCCTGCAGCGCCGGTCGGCTGCTCACTCCCTGCTTTCGCTACCGACTTGGCTGACGCGCCCTTCGCTGCCGCGCCGCGGGTCGTGGTTTTGGCAGCGCGTGGATGGGCGGTCTTCGCGTTTTTGGCGGCGGGAACCGCAGCCGTTGCGCGCCCAGCCGTCTTCGCCGCGGTCAGCGTCGCTTTGGTTTCGTTGCTGGGGGAGTGCTCGATTTCGTCGGTCTTTTGGTTCTGGCTGGAGACCACTGATGACCTTTCACCACAGGCGTGCGCGGAAACGTCCGGACGCGGGTCGGGCTTCCGCAACACGCGGACAACAGGATGTGCGAGTGACTGGTCGTCTGTTGGTCGGCTCAATCTCGAGTCCAGTACGTGCGCAGTCTTACCGATATTGTACTGCGCCATCGCGCGTGCGCACGTCCCATCTATTCGCCGTGCCGCTCGGCTGCTGCGACGGCCGCGCCGACGATACCCGCATCATTGAGCAACTCTGCCGGTTTGACCGGCGTGTTCAAACGCAGCCGCGGTACCCACTTCTTCGCGTCCTTGCTGACACCGCCGCCGACCACAAACAGGTCGGGGCTGAATAGCCGCTCGACGTGCGCCATGTACCGGGCGACCCGAACTGCCCACTCCTTGTACGACATCTTGTTCTCGTCGCGGACCGAAGCAGCCGCACGCTTCTCGGCGTCATGGCCGTCGAGCTCCAGGTGACCGAGTTCGGTGTTGGGCACGAGCACGCCGTTCATCAACAGCGCGCTGCCGATGCCGGTGCCGAAGGTGAGCAGGATGACCACGCCCGGCACGCCCCGCGCCGCGCCGAAACGCGCCTCGGCGAGCCCGGCGGCGTCGGCGTCGTTGAGCACGTAAACGTCCGTGGCCGACCGGGTCGCCGCAGTGAAACACGCGTCCACATCGGTGCCGATCCAACTTGGGTCGACATTGGCGGCCGACCTGGCGACGCCGTGCTTGATCACTGCAGGGAATGTGGCGCCGACCGGGCCGGACCACTCGGCTCCGGTGACCAGCGTGTTGACGACCATGGCAACGTTGTCGGGTGTGGACGGGCGCGGAGTCAGGATGCGCTTACGCGGGGTGACCAGCTTGCCGCTGGCGATGTCCACCACCGCGCCCTTGATGCCGGTCCCCCCGATGTCGATCCCGAACGCTTGCTCGACAGCCTTCACGTCCGAGCCTCGCTTCGCTCGTTCGGCCGGCACAGCCCGATCACCCTTGTTCGCTCGCTTCGCTCTCTCACGTCCGGCTCCTCACTGCCGTGCTGGTCCGGGCAGACCCTATCCTCCGCACTGGACGCGCTCGTGATCCGATGACGGCATGACCGTACTGCGACCCGACGAGGTGTTCGGGCTGGAACAGTTCGCTGTGGAGTTGGCGGCAGGCGCCGGCGACCTGGTCGCTCGCGCGAGCCACGGCGAGTTGCAGGTGAGCGCCAAGAGCACGCAGACCGATCTGGTCACGGCGGTCGACCGGGCCAGCGAGCAGTGGCTCGTCGAGCAGATCGAGAAGCGCCGACCAGGGGACGCCGTCCTCGCGGAGGAGGGTGGCGGGCGGCACGGCACGTCCGGGGTGCGGTGGGTGCTCGACCCGATCGACGGCACCGTGAACTTCGTGCTCGGCCTGCCGCAGTATGCGGTTTCGGTCGCCGCCGAGATTGACGGTGTCGTGGTCGCTGGCGCCGTGTGCAATCCGGTCACCAAGGAAATGTTCCACGCGCGCCTCGGTGGCGGGTCCTATCTCGGCGACGCGAGACTGCGTGGCCCTCGCGACGTCGCGCTCGAGCGAGCGGTCATCGGAACAGGGTTCGGCTACGGCGCAGCCCGCCGCGGCCGCCAAGCCGCGGTGGTGGCCGAACTGCTCGCTCGCATAGGTGACATCCGCCGGCAGGGTTCGGCGGCGCTTGATCTCTGCGCCGTCGCTTGCGGACGGCTGGACGGCTACTACGAGGCGGGGCTCAGCCGGTGGGACTTCGCCGCGGGGGCCCTCGTGGCTAGCGAGGCGGGCTGCCTCACGAGCGGCTTGCGCGCACGCGACGCCGGCGAGCGCATGACGGCCGCGTGCGGGCCGACGCTGGCACCGGCGTTGTTCGCGTTGCTGACCGAACTGGGCGCCGACCTCGTCACGGATGAGCCGTAGCGGTCGCCGGCCCGCGATGTCAGCAGGACCGCGCTGGGCCGCGCGCGTCCGCCTGCGCCTTCGAGCTGAGCGTGACGCCGTGTGCTCTGAGCTGGGCGATGACAGCCGGGCCTGAGAACAGCTTCGTGTACCTGGTGCCCAGCGACAGGATCACCGTTGCGGACGGCGAGTCAGTGGTCCTGAGTGAGGCCGCGGGCAGGTAATAGTGCAACAGCGTGGCAGCGAGGCGAGCCTGCGGGCCGTAGCGGATCTGGCCGACCGCCCTGAGCACGCCCGGCCCGCCGTACTTCGGCCCGTCGTTGTCGATCTGGGCGACGTTGAAGCCACGGCGCCCCAAAGCCTTCTGCGTCAAGGCGGCCAAACCATTGCGATTTGCCGCATTCAACACCAGCACCGACACGTTGCCCGGGTAGGGCAGCACCCGCGGTGCGGAGACCGGGGCCGATCTGCAGACCGACGGGCTGGGGGTGCTGCTCTGCTCGCTGCGATTGAGGACGCGGAACCAGACCAGCACGGAGAGTACGGTGAGCGCTCCGACGAAGATCAGTGCAGGTAGCGGTCGCCGGCTCTGTGCGGCTGACATAACAGGCGGTGCCTCCTCGTCGGGTGGGCGACAGCGTAACCGCGCAACATCGGGAATGCCGGCACATGCCTCCGCGTTCTCGCAAAGCCCGGCACGGTACGGTCCGCGCCGAGACCACATACGGAGAGTGAGTCCGCGGCGGGCTCGGGCACAAATACCGCGTCTGAACCGTTACACGCGCGAAGCACCCAGCCCTGGAACGCAACGGGGTGTCGGTGACTCGCATATACGCTACTACCAGTCGCGATCCGACGGATCGCTGAAGGAGTTGAAGTACATGGCGACTGACTACGACGCGCCGCGTCGGGGTGACGTCGACGAATTGGGCGAGGATTCGCTCGAGGAACTGAAGGCGCGCCGAGCGGAGGCCCAGTCCGGCTCCATCGATGTCGACGAGACCGAGCTCAACGAGTCGTTGGAGCTTCCGGGTGCCGACCTGTCGAATATGTCGGGCGAGGAACTTACCGTCCGCGTACTACCGAAACAAAGCGACGAGTTCACCTGCTCCAGCTGCTTCTTGGTGCATCACCGCAGCCGGTTGGCCCGTGAACGCAACGGCCAGTATCTGTGCCGGGACTGCGCCTAGGCGCTGGTCTACCCGCCAGGACAGGGAACTTTGCCTGCGCCCAAGGCGTCACCGGCCTGCGCGCTCACAAGGAGGCGCGCAGGCTCAAGCCTCCGTCGACGACGATGGTCTGACCAGTGATCCATGACGCGTCGTCAGAGGCGAGGAAAGCCGCGGCTGCGCCGATGTCCGCCGGCATCCCGAGGCGGCCGAGCGGATACGCCGCGGCCGCTCCCGCCTCGTCCCGCTCGTACAGCGCGCTGGCAAAGCGTGTCTTCACCACGGCGGGAGCGATGGCGTTGACCCGCACGCGCGGGCTCAGCTCCGCCGCCAATTGAACAGTCAGCCCGATCAGAGCCGCCTTGCTGACCCCGTAATACGCAATGCCGGGCGACGGGAATATGCCGGCGATGGACGCGATGTTCACGACCACACCCTGACGCTCCCGCCCTAGGCCGGCGTCCAGAGCACGCCGTGTCCACGACAACGCCGATAGCGCGTTCACGTCCATGATCTTGCGGGCTACCGCCTCGTCCAGTTCGGTCAGCGGGCCGTACGCGGGATTGATGCCGGTGTTGTTGACCAGGACGTCGAGGCGTCCGAACTCCCTCACCGCGGTCGCAATCGCGTCCTCCTGGTGCTCGGGGTCGTCACCGCGCCCGGCGACCGCGCGGACCACGTCCGCCTCACCCAGCGTGGCGACAGCGTCCGCCAACCCCTCCGGCTTTCGCGCGGTAATCACGACCCGGCCGCCCTCGGCGACGATGCGGGTCGCGATCGCCAGCCCGATGCCGCGACTGGCTCCTGTGATCAGCGCCGTCCGGTCGGCGAAACGTCGTCCCGGATCAGCAATGTCAGTCATAGCTCGGAGCGTAGCGAGGCCTGGAGCGCGCGTAACTGCGCCAGCGACGCTCAGGACCCGGCTCGGATCGCATCCACGACCTGCTGCGGGTGCCGGCTGCTCAGGATCCAGTACGGCACAGGGTCGTCCGGATCATCGAGCCACACCTGCACGCCCGGCCCGATCCACGCCCGGATCGAAACGAACGCAGCCGGATCCCCTTCCCGGCCGACGACGCGACGCAACGTGTTCGCGTCCAGGGCTACTGCCCCGCTGACGTAGCGCAGTGGCAGGTGCGCGCCGCGCGTGCGCACTTCGTCGCCGGTGATCTCGAGTGCCCCACGCCCGAGCGACCAGACCACGACGACAGAGAGCGGCAGGAGCGCACCGAACGGAATCCAGTCGGTGAGGCGTACACCGGACATATGGAACTCTGCGGCGAGCAAGGCGGCGACGCCGAGCGCGACGCCGTACCACCACCACGGGGTACGCATCGACTCGCGGTAGACCACCGCCGCACCGACCGCCGGCTGACGCTCGCTGCCTGTGTCCATCGCTTCGAGGGTAGCGTTCTGGGCCGTGGTTCATCTCAGCGAACACGGCCCGGGAATCGAGGTGCTGGTGCAGCGTCTGGACCGCGAACTTCCCTTGCCGACGTACGCACTGCCTGGCGATGCCGGAGCCGACATCGTGGCGGCGGACGAGGTGACTCTCGCGCCGGGCGAGCGTCGCGTGCTACCGACCGGGCTGGCGATCGCGCTGCCGCCTGGATACGCCGCGTTCGTGCATCCCCGTTCGGGCCTTGCGGCGCGGGCCGGTCTCGGGCTCGTGAACGCCCCTGGGACGATCGATGCCGGATACCGCGGTGAAATCAAGTTGATCGTCATCAACCACGACCCGGCGCAGCCGGTGCGCATCGAGCGCGGCGCGCGCATCGCGCAATTGGTGTTCCAGCGCGTGGAGCGTGCGGTGTTCGTGGAGGTCGGCGAGCTACCGGCATCCGAGCGCGGCGCCGCAGGCCACGGGTCCACTGGCGGGGCCGGTGCTCTCGAGCCACCGCCCGGCCTCGATGCGGGGCAGGAAGGACGGCAGTAATGGCGTTGCGACGTAAGCACAAGCGCACTGAACGCTCCAAGCTCGACGCGACGCCGCCCTGGGACGAGCGGGTGCGCGCGGCCCCCCAGGCCACGTCGGGGCCCTGGGACATCCGCGACGCCCCGGTGGACGAGTTGCCTCGCGCCGACCTGGGCGCGTTGCTCATACCTGTCGAGGGCGACCTCGATCTGCGCGTCGAACTCAACGAAGCTCAGCAGATCGTTGCTGCCACGCTCGCCGGCCCAGAGGGCACCATGCAACTCGGGGTGTTCGCCGCGCCACGAAACGAAGGAATCTGGGACGAAGTGCGGGCCGAGATCGCCGAGTCGCTGACTGCCGGGCGCGGTAACCCCAAGGAGCGCGCGGACGGTGCGTTCGGCACCGAACTCGTCGGCACCGTTCCCGGCGAGGGTGCTCGCGTGCCGGTTCGCTTCATCGGCATTGACGGCCCGCGCTGGTTCTTGCGCGCGATGTTGGCCGGTGCCGCGGCGGATCCTGCGAGCGGCGCCCGAATGGAACAGGCGCTGGCCAACGTCGTTGTCGTGCGCGGCACCGAACCGCTGCCGGTCCGCGAAGCGGTGCCGTTGCAGCTGCCTAAGGACGTCGTGCTGCCGGAAATGCCTCCTGCTCAGTAAGCCAGTAACACCAGTGACGAGCTGATGCCAGTGACGCACGCGACGCCAGATTGCAACCGGTGCGCGCGAGGCTATTCTTGACGGCGTGGGACACCGGATGGGTTTGCTGCACCGCTTGACGGCAAGCAGCCATCGCCTCGATGCCGATGAACTGGAGTCGCAGGTCGAGAAGACCCCCGATTGCTCGAAGGTCAGCTCGCTCGGCCCCGGTCAACCTGCAGAGGTCGTCGGGCGGGTGCGTGCTGTCGTCTACACACCGACTGGAAACGTCCCGCTGCTCGAAGCCGAGCTGTGGGACGGTTCGGCCGCCATCCAGCTGGTCTGGATGGGTCGTCGTCGCATCGCGGGCATCGAGCCGGGGCGCAAGGTGCGTGCCCGCGGACGGGTCGGCCTCCACAACGGCAAGTTAGCGATCTACAACCCGTGGTACGAGCTGCAGTGCGGCCCCTGAGCGGCGCATTCGGATCGGCTGACGAGGGCCCCGCCGACGACAGTCGCGCCACCGACGGCTCCGAGAGCTCCGCCGAAGGCGATCGAGTCGACCTGCGAGAAAGTGCGCGAGCGCAGATGATCACCAGCATCGGCGGGTGGCAGGGAATGTTGATCGCTGCGCTGCCCCCGCTCGTGTTCGTCGTGGTCAACGCCGTCGCCGGTCTGCGTCCGGCGATCATCGCCGCCATCGCGAGCGGGGTTGTGCTGACCACGTACCGACTCGTGCGCAAGCAGTCGATCCAGCAGGCTCTGTCCGGCCTGTTCGGTGTCCTGATCGCCGCGTTGATCGCCGCGCGAACCGGGCAGGCCCGGGGCTATTTCTTGCTCGGGATCTGGCAAAGCTTTCTGTACGCGATCCCGTTCGCGATCTCGATGGTGCTCCGGCGCCCGCTCGTAGGGGTCCTTTGGGAGTTCTTCGACCCAACGCCGGGCACCGCCGTCGCGACGCCGTGGCATAGACGGCGCGGCTTGTTCGGTGCCTACATGGTCGCGACGCTGATCGCGACTGCTGTGTTCCTCGCCCGCGGCGTCGTGCAGGCGACGCTGTACGGTGCGAATTCCACCGGCTGGCTGGCGTTCGCGCGGATCGCGATGGGCTATCCGTTGTCGATCGTGGCGGTCGCCGCCGGTTTCTGGGTGGTGCGGCGGGCCCGGACCCGCGTCGGCGACGCTACGTCTGCTGCCAGCGCGATGCCGCAACTATCAGCCGACGACGGCGCCGCGCAACGCTGACTCGGCGTCCGGCGCCGCGACGAACAGCAATTCGTCCCCGGGCTCCATGGGCTCCTCCGGGGTGGGCGCGATCACCCGGTTACCGCGCACGATTGCGACGAGCGCGGCATCCTTGGGCAGATCCAGCTCTCCGACTGACTTGCCGGCGCACGGCGAGTTGTCCGGCAGGGTCACCTCGACCAGATTGGCCTGACCTTCGCGGATGCTGAACAGGCGTACCAGGTCGCCGACTTCGACGGCCTCCTCGACCAGCGCAGCCAGGACGCGCGGTGTGGACACCGCGACGTCCACACCCCACGCCTCGTTGAACAACCATTCGTTGTTGGGGTGGTTGATGCGAGCCACCACCCGCCGGACGGAGTACTCGGTCTTGGCGAGCAGCGAGACGACCAGATTGACCTTGTCGTCGCCGGTGGCACCGACCACCACGTCGTAATCCTGCAGGCCGGCGCTCTCCAGATTGGCAACCTCGCATGCATCGCCGAGCAGCCACTGCGCTCCCTCGATCCGTTCCGGCGTGATCTTGCCCGGCTCCTTGTCGATGAGCAGGACCTCGTGATGATTGCCGAGCAGTTCGCGGGCGATCGAGCGGCCGACCGCGCCGGCGCCGGCAATGGCGACTCTCATCCCGTATCCCCGTCCGGTGCACTGGTGGCCCGCAACCGCACTTCGCGCGCGTGGTCCTCGTCGGTGAGGATATGCACGGTGTCGCCTGACTGGATCGGCGTCGTTGGCTTGGTCAGCTGCCCGGCACCGAACCGGGTGATCAGGGCGACCTGACCGCCGGTCGCCGTTTCCAGCTCGCGCACCGCGCGACCGACCCAGTACTCGTGCGGGGTGATCTGCAACATCATCACCGCACCGGACGGGTCCCGCCAGGCCTCGGTGGTGGCGTCGCCGAGGACGCTCTTGAGCAGCCGGTTCGCTGTCCACGGGACGGTGGCCACAGTGGGGATGCCCAGCCGCTCGTACACCTCTGCGCGCTTAGGGTCATAGATTCGGGCGACGACGCGTTGCACGCCGAACAGCTCTCGTGCCACCCGCGCGGCGATGATGTTGGAGTTGTCGCCGCTGCTGACGGCAGCGAAGGCGTCCGCATTCTTGATGTCGGCCTCGATCAGCGTGTCGCGGTCGAAGCCGACGCCCTTGACCTGCTGGCCCGCGAAGTTGTCGCCGAGCCGGCGGAAGGCGAGCGGGTCCTGATCGATGATCGCAATGCTGTGCTCACGGCGAGCCAGCTGGAACGCAAGCGAGGAACCCACTCGGCCACAGCCCATGATGACGACGTGCACGACCGGCGCATCTCCTTTTCGCGACTCACTTGCCCGAGGGGCCGAGCCGGACGCTACACAAACGCGGCGCGGATCGCGACGGTGCGCCCGCCACAGACCCGTCCGGCGTGCGTATTCTGCGCCACGTGAGTAGGCACACCGATGTCGCGCCCGCCCGGCCGGCCGGAATTAGGTAACGGCCCGCGATGACGATCGTGACGCGCGTGCTCAAACGCGTGATCATCGGTTCGCCGATGAGCAGCGAGATGGCCGGTCACACCCTGCTCGCGAAGCGCCTCGCTTTGCCGATCTTCGCAAGCGACGCCCTGTCGAGCGTCGCCTACGCCACCCAGGAGATCCTGCTCGTGCTCACGGTGGGCGGCGTAGCCTACCTGCACTTCGCGCCGTGGATCGCCATCGGCGTCGTCGTGCTCATGGCGGCCGTCGTCGCGTCCTACCGCCAACTGGTGCGGGCCTACCCGACCGGCGGCGGCGACTACGAGGTGGCGACGAAGAACATCGGCAAGCCCGCGGGCGTCATCGTCGCGAGCGCATTGCTCGTCGACTACGTGATGACCGTCGCGGTGTCGGTCTCCTCCGGCGTCGACAACATCATCTCAGCGGCACCGTCGCTGCACGCCTACCGCGTGGTGATGGCCGTTTCGTTCGTGGCGATCCTGGCCGCCGTCAACCTGCGCGGGCTCCGCGAGGCAGGGCTGGCGTTTGCGGCGCCCACCTACCTGTTCGCGACCGGTGTCTTCATCATGATCGGCACGGGGTTGGTGCGAGCGGCTTTCGGGGACGCTCCGGTCGCCGAGAGCGCGAAATACGGCATCGACGCCCATTCGGGCTACGGCTCGCTGAGCTTCCTCGCGCTGATGTTCTTCACGCTGCGGGCGTTCTCCTCGGGGTGCACGGCCCTGACCGGAGTCGAGGCGATCGCCAACGGCGTCCCCGCGTTCAAGCCTCCCAAGTCCCGCAACGCGGCGATCACGCTGCTCGCGATGGGCGCCATCGCGGTGTCGATGTTCGTCGGGATCACCCTGCTGGCTCTGATCACGAAGGTCCACATCACCGATCCCACCGGCGACAGCTGCCTGCTCAAGGGCGTCGCCGACTGCGCCCACACCCCGCAGCGCACGGTCATCGCGCAGGTCGCGGGAGCGGTGTTCGGCGGTCCGCACTCGGTCGGCTTTTTCTACATCCAGGCCACGACGGCGCTGATCCTCGTGCTTGCCGCCAACACGGCGTTCAACGGCTTCCCGCTGCTGGGCGCGATCCTCGCCCGAGACAGGAACCTTCCGGGTCAGTTGAACAACCGCGGCGACCGGCTCGCGTACAGCAACGGCATCCTGATGCTCGCCATCGTCGCGGCCGCACTGATCGCGATCTACAAGGCGGACGTCAGCAAGCTGATCCAGCTCTACATCATCGGCGTGTTCACCTCCTTCACCCTGGGTCAGAGCGGGATGGTGCGGCACTGGAACCGTGCCCTGCGCAGCGTGAGCGAGACGGCCGATCGCCGCCGAATCATGCGCTCGCGCGCCATCAACGCCTTCGGGGCGTCGCTATCCGGGGTCGTGCTTGTGATCGTCGTCGTCACCAAGTTCACCAAGGGTGCCTACCTGGTGCTGATCGCGATGCCGATCCTGTACGCGATCATGCGAGCGATCAACAAGCACTACTCGAGGGTGTCCGATGAGCTGGCCAGCGACGAGAAGGGCCTGAAGATGCCAGCGCGCAACAATGTCGTGGTGCTCGTGTCGCGAGTGCACAAGCCGACCTTGCGGGCGCTCGCCTTCGCCAAGGCGACCCATCCCGACACGCTGACGGCGCTCACGGTCAACATCGACAAGGATGCGACGCAGGAATTGATGCGCGAGTGGGAACGCCGGGATCTGCCGGTGAAACTGACCGTCCTCGAGTCGCCGTACCGCGAGGTGACCCGGCCCATTTTGGCCTACATCAGGGAGCTGCACAACGAGCGACCCAAGGACATCGTCAGCGTATTCATCCCGGAGTACGTCGTCGGGCACTGGTGGGAACAGCTGCTGCACAACCAGCAGGCGCTGCGGCTCAAGGGCCGACTGCTGTTCCAGCCGGGCGTGATGGTCACCAGCGTGCCGTGGCAGCTCGATTCCAGCGCAGCGGCTGTCGAACGCGCCATGGATCGCCCGGACGGGCCGTCGGCGCCGTCGCGGACGCCTACCCCGCGTGGCTGACGGGCTGCTCGGCGCCGTCATCGAGGTGGACGTCGGCACGCCCGGTCACGGCGGGTTCTGCATCGCCCGCGTCGATGACGCACCGGGCGGACGGGTGGTGTTCGTGCGGCACGCGTTGCCGGGGGAGCGGGTGCGGGCGCTCGTCACTGAGGACGCCGGGGGTACGTACGTGCGCGCCGACGCCATCGAGGTGCTCACTGCGTCCGCCGACCGGGTCGACCCGCCGTGCCCGCACGCCGGGCCGGGAGGTTGCGGCGGCTGCGACTGGCAGCACGCGTCGGGGCCGGCGCAGCGCAAGCTCAAGGCAGACGTGGTTCGCGCGCAGTTCGAGCGCCTAGCCGCGCTGGCGGTGGAACCGGTGGTCGAGGCGCTGCCCGGCGGGCTGCTCGGCTGGCGCACCAGGATCGTCTTCGCTGTGGACCGCGCCGGCAGGCCCGGTCTGCACCGGCATCGCTCCCACGAGGTCGAGCACGTCGAGGCCTGCCCGCTCGGCGCCGCGGGGGTCGGCGACAGCAGCGTCCTCGCGGCGCGCTGGCCCGCGGCCAGCGGCATCGAAGCGGTGTGCGACGACGACGGCGCGATCACCCTGCTGACGCACCGACCCGGCGCCGGGCGGCGCGGGCGAGGCCGTCGTCCGCCCGACCAGGTGCGCGTCGTCGACGGCCCGCACCGGCAACACCACCGGCTCGCGGACCACGACTTCGAGGTGGACGCCACCGGGTTCTGGCAGGTACATCCGCACGCGCTCGCCACGATCGCCGAGGCGGTGCGCGATGCTCTCGGGCCGTGCGCCGGGGACGGCGTCCTCGAGCTGTACGCCGGCGCCGGGGCGCTGACCGCTGTCCTGGCCGACGTGGTCGGCCCGACCGGACGGGTCGTCGGAATTGAGGGGTCGCGGCGCGCCGTCGGTGACGCAGCAGCCAATCTGGCAGGGTTGCCGTGGGCCGAGGTCCGGCACGGGTACGTCGACGCCAAGTCGGTGCGTTCGCTCGACCTGGTCGCGGATCTGGTTGTCCTCGATCCGCCGCGAGCCGGCGCCGGGCGGGAGACGATGACCGCGCTGCTCGAACTGGCGCCCCGCGCGATCGCCTACGTCTCCTGCGACCCCGCCACGCTCGCGCGTGACGTCCGGGTGGCGCTGGACGCCGGGTGGCAGCTTCGCCTGCTGCGCTGCTTCGACGCGTTCCCGATGACGCATCACGTCGAGTCCCTGGCCCTGCTCGAGCCCGGACCCACTGATTGAGCGACACCCCGCCCGTGCGCAGGTCGGCGATCGTCGAGCACGTACCCTGGGCTGTTGTGACGCGTGTACTCGACAGGGTGGCCGGGCCTGCAGATCTTCGTGATCTCAGCCGGGCTGAACTCGCGCTGCTCTGCGTGGAGATCCGTGATCTGCTAGTGCAGACCGTTTCGCAGACCGGCGGGCACCTCGGGCCCAACCTCGGTGCTGTGGAACTGACTCTCGCGCTGCACCGGGTGTTCGAGTCGCCGATCGAGCCGATCCTGTTCGACGTCGGTCACCAGGCCTACGTCCACAAGATCGTGACCGGGCGGGCCGCGCGGATGCCCTCGCTGCGCCAGACCGGCGGGCTGTCCGGTTACCCGGACCGCTCAGAGAGCCCGCACGACTGGATCGAGAACTCGCACGCCTCGACGGCGCTGTCCTACGCCGACGGGCTCGCCAAGGCCTTTGCGATTCGCGACGAGCGGCGCCCAGTCGTGGCCGTGGTCGGCGACGGTGCCCTCACCGGCGGGATGTGCTGGGAGGCGCTCAACAACATCGCTGCCGGCGGGCGTCCAGTGGTCGTGGTCGTGAACGACAACGGCCGCTCGTACTCGCCGACGATCGGCGGCCTCGCCGAGCGGCTCGCCCACCTGCGCTTCCGCCCCGGCTACGAGCGGATGCTGGGCCGGGTGCGCGGCGCCCTGGAGCGCACGCCGGTCGTCGGCGCCCCGCTCTATGACGCGCTGCACGGGATGAAACGAGGCGTCAAGGACCTCGTGGCGCCGCAGGGCCTGTTCGAGGACCTCGGCCTGAAATACCTCGGCCCGGTCGATGGCCACGACATCGATGCGCTGGAGACTGCCTTCACCCTGGCGCGCGGATTCGACGGCCCGGTCATCGTGCACTGCGTGACCCGCAAGGGGTTCGGTTACGCGCCCGCCGAGAACGACGAGGCTGACCAGATGCACCAGTCCCGCGGCTTCGATCCGGTCACCGGTGTTCCGCGCGCCGGCGGCGGAACGACCTGGACGTCGGTGTTCTCCGAGGAGATCGTGCGCCTCGGCGAGCAGCGCGACGACATCGTGACCGTCACTGCCGCCATGTGCGACCCGACCGGTCTCGGCGCGTTTCGCGCCCGCTTCCCCGAGCGCACCTTCGACGTCGGGATCGCGGAGCAGCACGCGGTGACGTCGGCCGCGGGTCTCGCGTCGGGCGGTCTACACCCCGTCGTCGCCATCTACGCGACATTCCTCAACCGCGCGTTCGACCAGGTGCTGCTCGACGTCGCGTTGCACCGCCTTCCGGTCACCCTGGTGCTCGACCGCGCCGGCATCACCGGCGAGGACGGGCCGAGCCACAACGGGGTCTGGGACCTCAGCATCCTGGGCCTGGTACCCGGCATCCGCATCGCCGCGCCCCGCGACGAGGCCACCTTGCGCACGGAACTGCGGGAGGCGGTGTCGCACAGCACCGGACCCACCGTGGTGCGCTTCCCGAAGACCCCGATCGGACCGCATCTGCCAGCGCTTCGCCGGGTCGGCGGTGCGGATGTGCTCGCCGAGCCCGCCGCGGACACCGCCGTGGACGTACTCGTCATCTCTATCGGCCCACTGGCCGCGGGCGTACTGGAAGCCGCCCGGTCGGTGCGCCGGGCCGGGTACAGCGTGCGGGTCGTCGATCCGCGCTGGGTGAGCCCGGTTGACCCGGCGCTGGCGCAACTGGCAGCGGATGCGGCGCTCGTCGTCACCGTCGAGGACGGCAGCGTGACGGGCGGCGTCGGAACCCGGGTGGCGCAGGCCCTTGCGGCGGCAAGAATCGATACTCCGGTGCGGCAGATCGGTGTCCCGGCCGAGTTCCCGCGTCACGGTTCGGTCGCGGACGTGCGAGCCTGGGCCGGGATGACGATTGCCGACATCGGTCGGCGCATTGTGGAATGGGCCGTGGCAACGTCCCACAGCAGTAACTCGGCCTCGCGGGTGGCGCAGCTGCCCTCCGATGGGGTGAGGTCGGAATGAATAACCAGTCCTGGAGGAAAGCACCCGATGCGCATTCTGGTTGTCGAAGACGAGAGTCAGCTCGCCGAAGCGGTCGCGCGCGGCCTGCGTCGTGAGGGGATGGCGGTCGACGTTGCGAATGATGGCGACGACGGATACCGCAAGGCGACGCTGACGCGCTACGACGTCGTCGTGCTCGACCGCGACCTGCCCGGCATGTCAGGCGATGAGATCTGCAGCAAGCTGACCGGCGGCGACGAGCTGACCCGGGTGCTCATGTTGACCGCCAGCGGCACGGTCGAGGACAAGGTGTCCGGGCTCGCGCTCGGTGCCGACGATTACCTGCCCAAGCCGTTCGCGTTCGCCGAATTGGTGGCCCGCGTACGGGCGCTCGGCAGGCGCACGACGCCGGCCGCGCCCCCGGTCCTGTCGGCCGGCGACCTGGAGGTCGATCCGTCCCGGCGGACCGTGACCCGGCACGGCGACATGATCGATCTGACCCGCAAGGAGTTCGGGGTGCTCGAGACCCTGCTCATGGCGCAGGGCTCGGTCGTGAGCAGCGAGGAACTGCTGGACCGAGTGTGGGACGAGAACGCCGACCCGTTCACGACCACGGTGCGGGTGACGATGATGACGCTGCGCCGCAAGCTCGGTGAGCCGGCGATCATCGACACCGTCGTGGGCTCGGGCTACCGGATCGATCCCGAACTGCTCGGTGCGCCCGAGGGAACCACCAGCACGTGACCCTCTTTCGCCCTACACTTCGCCTGCGCATGGCGTTGCTGTACGGCGGACTGATGCTCCTCGTCGGAGCTTCGGTGGTGGTCACCGCGCTCATCCTGATCCACAAGACGATCGGGCGGCGCAACTTCCTGCCCGCCAGCGTCAACGGCGTGCCGATCGGGCGGAACCTACAGGAGCGCGCCGCCCTGCAACGCCGCTTCGCCGACGAGCTGGCCAGCAGCACCACGCACACCCTGCTGAGCAGCGGGCTCATCTACTTCGCGGTGGTTGTCGTGGTGGGCACCACCGGCGGCTACCTGCTCGCCAAGCAGGCGCTGCGTCCGATCGCGAAGCTCACTCAGACCGCGAAGCAGATGTCGACCGAAACGCTGGACCAGCGCATCAACCTCGGTGGGCCGTCCGACGAGCTGCGTGAACTCGCGGATACCTTCGATGAGATGCTCGCGCGATTGGATTCGGCGTTCGCGAGCCAGCGCTTGTTCGTGGCCAACGCCAGCCACGAGCTGCGCACGCCGCTTGCCGTGATCAGCACAGAGTTGGAGGTCACGCTCTCCGATCCGGATGCCGACGTCACGGAGCTGCGCCGGATGGGCGGCGTCGTCGCTGCTGCGACCGAGCGCGCGCAACGACTGGTGTCCTCGTTGTTGACCCTGGCTCGTCTGCAGGCGGTCGAAGCCGGTGAGCTTGAGGTGCGCGAGTCGGTCGACCTCGCCAAGCTGGTCCCGGGCGTCTTGAAGGCTGTCGAGGCGGAGTCCACGGACAAGCGGGTGACGATCGAGGCGACCATCGAGCCGGCGGCGACGATTGGCGATCCGCGACTGTTGGAGCGGCTCATCGGCAACCTCGTCGAGAACGCGATCCGGCACAACGTGCCTAATGGGTGGCTTCGGGTGTCGACCGGGCAGATGGCCGAACGGGTATGGCTGCACGTGGCCAACGGCGGCGCCGTGATCCCGGCCCGCGATGTCGCTGCCCTCTTCGAACCGTTTCGCCGCGGCGGCCGGGTGCGCACATCCACCCGAGGTGCGGGTCTCGGCCTGGCGATCGTCGAGTTGATCGTGGACGCGCATCACGGCACGCTGCAGGCTGCTGCTCCGCCGTTCGGTGGCCTGGCCATCCGCATCGAGCTACCGCGAGCGGGCGGGCTGAGCCCGTTGGAGCAGGCGGCGCGTGCCGACGAGAACGTGCGCGAAGGGGTACGCATCCAGCTCAGCGCCCGCAGCTGAGTCAAGGCGTGGGGCTGTCGGCGGCCGCCTGCAGGGCGGCGACGAGAGGTGGCGCGCACACCTCGATCTGCCAGGGTCGCGCGCCGAGCGTGCTCAGCCGGGCCCGGACGGACGCTTCCTCGACGGGTGTGAGCGGCTCCCAGGCCAGGCGCCGCAGCACGTCGGACGCGAGCAAGTTCTGCGCCAGGACGGTGTGCAGCCCAGCCAGTTCGGCGATGACAGCACGTACTGCCGCCAGCCTGCGCGCCGCCTCGGGATCGCGGTCGCGCCATCGCGAGGACGGAGGGATCGCATCGGCGACAGTGCCGTTGGGAGGCGGAAGTTCCTCGCCCGGCAGCTGCATCGCAGCCTGCACGGCGCCGAACCAGCGGGCGCTCTGCCGCCGCTGGCGTGGTCCTCGAAACGTCGGCATCGCTGCGAGCTGCTTGGCGTCCTTGGGCATCGTGCGCGCCGCGTCGATCACTGCGGCATCGGGCAGCAGCCGTCCGGGGGCGACGTCGCGCTGCGCGGCGTATTCGTCGCGAGCCGTCCACAGCGCCCGGACTACGGCCAGCTGGCGCGGATTGCGGAGCGCATGGATTCCCGAGGTCCGCCGCCAGGGATCGACACGTGGCGGGCCGGGCGGGGCTGTCCGAATTGCTTCGAATTCCTGCGCGGCCCAGTCCTGTTTGTGGCTGGCGTTCAGCAACTCGGCCAGCGCCTCGCGCAGCGGGATCAGCAGTTCGACGTCGAGCGCGGCGTAGGCGAGCCAGTCGCGTGGCAACGGGCGGGTGGACCAGTCGGCTGCAGAGTGACCCTTCTCCAGTCGCACACCCAGGTGCTGCTCGACCATCGTCCCGAGCGCGACGCGTTCCTCGCCAAGCAGCCGGCCGGCAAGCTCGGTGTCAAACAGCCGGTTCGGTACGAGGCCGATCTCGGCGAGGCAGGGCAGGTCCTGGTTCGCGGCGTGCAAAATCCACTCGGCGTCTGCCAGTGCCGCGTTCAGCGAGCTCAGATCGGGCAGCGGGATCGGATCGACGAGCGCCGTCCGTGCGCCCGCGCGGCGCAACTGCACAAGATAGGCCCGCTGGCTGTAGCGGTAACCCGACGCACGTTCGGCGTCGACCGCGACCGGGCCGTGGCCCGAGCTCATCCGGGCCACCAGGTCGGCGAGTCCGTCGGCGGTCACGACCGGGTCGGGGACGCCGTCGGCCGGTTCGCGCAGCAGCGGGGTCGGCTCGACTTCCGGGGGACCCTGCGTCGGGTTGCGCTCTTCGTCGGCCACGTTACGAGCGTGACAGCAACGTGACACCCTCGGGTGGGAGCCCGGCTGCCAGACAGAGCAGATCGACGAACGCGTGCAGGTGCGGGGCCATGTCGGTCGTGTCGGCGGTCCAGGAGGCCCGCAGCTCCAACGCGACGGTCGTACTGGGGCCGGCGAGGTCACCGAAGCGGGTGGACGTGGTTTGGGTGACCGTCCCGCCGGCCGCCCGATAGGCGGCCGCGCGGTCGTCGAGGGCCCCAGTCAGCCAGCTCCAGCCCACCGCGGGCAGCATCGGGTCGACCCCCATCTCGGTGTCCATCTCGGCTGACGCGAACGCGACAAGGCGCAGCACGCCGTCCCAAGCCTCGATTCCGTCCGGGTCGTGCAGCAGCACCAGCCGCCCGGTGGCCAGTTCCTCGCCGCCGTCGGGGCGAACATCAGCGGAGATCGCGAAACTCCACGGTGCGAGCCGCTGCGGCGGCCGCAACGGCTCGACGCGGACCTCGCGGCGCACCTTGGTCGCGCTCAGGATGGTCACGGCCTCGCGAAAAATCTCAGGCGACTGCTCGTCGGGCGATGCTGTGCTGACGTCGGTCGGCTCAGTCATCGGATTCCGCCGCGGGGTGGCACGTGGCGGTGGTGTGGTGGGGATAGTCGACATCGTCAGGCGGCATCGCGGTCGCGGTCGATCTCGGCGCGGACCGGGAGTCGAAGCGGCGGGTCGACGAACAGCGCAGCCTCGCAACGCCTGCAGATCCGGTCGGGGCAGCCGCCTTCATGCCCGTCGGAGCAGGGCGGGATCTCGGCGGGGGTGGCCTGGCCGCAGACCGGGCAGTCGAGCAAGCACTCCGCGTCCATCGTTATCTCCTTCGCACGCGCGTCCGATTCGCAGCGGCTTTTAACCTGTCACGTCCGGCACGGGTTGCACGGCAGGCGCGCCGACCAGCGTGCGACGATGGATGGTGATGTCGATCCCTGAGCCTGCCACGGCGGCTGATTCGCTGCTCGTGCGAGCCGCGCGTGCCCAGCCCGGAACGACGCCACCGGTGTGGTTCATGCGCCAGGCGGGCCGCTCGTTGCCGGAGTACCGCGCGCTACGCGCCGGCAACGCGATGCTCGACGCCTGCCGGGACCCTGAGCTGATCACCGAGATCACCCTGCAGCCGGTGCGCCGGCACAACGTCGACGCGGCAATCATCTTCTCCGACATCGTGCTGCCGCTCGTCGCCATCGGCGTCGGCGTCGACATCGTCGCAGGCGTTGGCCCTGTGCTCGACAAGCCGATCCGTTCGCGCGCCGATCTCGCCATGCTGCGCCCGCTGGACGCCTCCGATGTCACCTATGTCAGCGCGGCGGTCCGAGCATTGGTGGGCGCGCTGGGTCCGACACCGCTGATCGGTTTCGCCGGCGCCCCGTTCACGCTCGCCAGCTACCTCGTCGAAGGCGGCCCGTCGCGCGACCACGCCCGGACGAAGGCGCTGATGCACGGTGATCCCGGGTTGTGGCACGCGCTGGCAGCCCGGTTGGCTGTGATCGCGGGTGCTTTCCTGCGGGTGCAGATCGACGCCGGGGTGTCCGCGGTGCAGCTGTTCGATTCGTGGGCGGGCTCGCTCTCGCGCCGGGACTACGAGCAGTTCGCGCTGCCGCACAGCCGCGCGGTGCTCCACCCGCTGGCAGGCACCGTGCCTCGTATTCACTTCGGCGTCGGCACCGGCGAGCTGCTGGCCTCGATGCGATCGGCCGGGGCCGACGTCGTCGGCGTCGACTGGCGAGTGCCCCTGGACGAGGCGGCGCGGCGGCTCGGCCCGGATGCGGTCGTACAGGGCAACCTCGATCCGGCGATCCTCGGCGCGCCGTGGCCCGTGATCGACGCCGAGGTGCGCCGCGTCGTCGCCGAGGGACGCGCGGCCGCGGGGCACATCTTCAACCTCGGCCACGGCGTGCCTCCAGATACCGATCCGGACGTGCTGACGCGCATCGTCGCGCTCGTCCACTCGCTTGCTGCGGCCCACTCGTGACCGTCGCCGTGGTCGGTGGCGGCATCGCCGGGCTGACTGCGGCCTGGGTGCTCGCCGGGGCGGGGGCGCAGGTGCTCGTGCTCGAGGCCGGCCCCGAGGTCGGCGGCAAGCTGCGGATGGGTTCGATCGCCGGGCTGCGGGTGGACGTCGGGGCCGAGGCAATGCTGGCCCGCCGCCCGGAAGGTGTGCAACTGCTGGCCGAGTTGGGTCTTGCCCCGATCGCGCCGTTGACCAGCGCCGCGCAGCTGCGGGTCGGGGGAGCGCTGCACCCGCTCCCGGCGGGCACGATGTTCGGGATCCCAGGGGACCCGGCGGCCGTGCGGGCGTCCGGGGCGCTCACCGAGCATGCGGTGCGCCGGGTCGAGGGCGAGGCGCAGCTGCCACCGCTCGCGCCCCTCGATGCGGACGTCTCGGTGGGTTCGCTCGTCCGCTCGCGGCTCGGCAACGAGGTGGCCGACCGGCTCGTCGAACCGCTGCTCGGGGGTGTGTACGCGGGCCGCGCGGACGACCTGTCGCTGCGGGCGACGATGCCGGCGCTGGCGTCGCGACTGGCCCGCGGTGGGTCGTTGGTGGGCGCGGCGCAGGCGGTGACCGGCCCGGTGCCGACGACAGGCGCGGCAACAGCGAGCGGGCCGGTCTTCGCGTCGTTGGCGGGCGGCCTCGGCGGCCTGCCCGCCGCCCTCGCCTCGTCCGGGCGCTTCGAGGTGCGTACCGGTGTGATCGTGCGCGCGTTGCGGCGCACCGCGACGGGCTTCTCGCTGGACTGTGGCGCGGTCCCGGACACCGAGACGATCGACGCGTCCGCCGTGGTGGTGGCGACCCCGGCGGCGAAGTCGGCCCGCTTGCTCGGCGCCGTGGCGCCCGCCGCTGCGGCCGAGCTCGCCGGAATCGAGGCTGCGAGCGTCGCGATCGTGACATTCGCGTTCGCGTCCGGGCTCGCGCTGCCGGCGGGAAGTGGCCTGCTCGTGGGCGCCCGCGAAGGCCTGGCCGTGAAAGGCGTCACGCTGTCTTCGCAGAAGTGGCCGATGGCAACCGAGGGGCTCACGGTGCTACGCGCCTCGCTCGGCAGGGCCGGCGAGGCGCAGGTGCTGCAGCGTGCGGATGAAGAACTGGTGCGCGTCGCCCGCCGGGACTTGCAGGCGTTGCTGGGGATCGCGGCCGAGCCGATCGACGCGCAGGTCACCCGATGGGGCGGCGGGTTGCCGCAGTACACCGTGGGGCACGTCGAGCGGGTCGCTCGAATCCGCGCCGCCGTCGCCGAGGTGCCGGGTCTGGCCGTGTGTGGCGCCGCGTTGGATGGCGTGGGAATCCCGGCCTGCATCGCCTCCGCGCGCATTGCTGCCGCGGTCGTGGGCTGCGCCGTGTGATGGTGGGGGACACTGGTAGGCATGGTCGACGGCAAGAAAGCGAAGGAACTGAACGACACCATCCGCTACACGGCGTGGTCGGTGTTCAAGCTCGCCCGCCCACTCGGTGACGGGGATCGAACGGCACTCGGCGCGGAGGTCGTCGACCTGTTCGATCAGCTCGGCGCAAAGGATGTCGTCGTGCGAGGCACCTACGACGTGAGCGCGCTGCGTGCCGACGCCGATCTGATGGTGTGGTGGCACGCGTCGAGTGCCGACGAATTGCAGGACGCCTATTCGCGCCTGCGCCGTACCCGCTTCGGCGCGCACCTCGATCCGGTGTGGTCAAACATGGCGCTGCATCGTCCGGCGGAGTTCAACAAGAGCCACGTCCCTGCGTTCCTCGCCGGCGAGCCGCCGCGCGCGTACGTGTGCGTCTATCCCTTCGTACGCTCCTACGAGTGGTACCTGCTGCCCGATGAGGAGCGGCGGCACATGCTCGCCGAACACGGGAAGATGGCGCGCGACTACCCGGATGTGCGCGCCAACACGGTGGCGTCGTTCGCACTCGGCGATTATGAGTGGATGCTGGCTTTCGAGGCGGACGAGCTGCACCGGATCGTGGACCTGATGCGGCACCTGCGCGGTTCGACGGCGCGCCGCCACGTCCGCGAGGAGGTCCCGTTCTATACCGGCAGCCGGCGCAGCGTCGCCGAACTGGTAACGGCGCTGCCCTGACCTAGGGTGACGGCGCTTGCTCGAACGTCAGCGAGATTGAGTTGATGCAGTAGCGCAGGTCCGTCGGCGTGCTGTACCCCTCGCCCTCGAACACGTGGCCGAGGTGGCTGTGGCAGTTGGCGCACAGGACCTCTGTGCGCTTCATCCCCATCGCGGTGTCGGTGCGCTCGATCACGCGTTCACCTGCGAGCGGGGTGAAGAAGCTGGGCCAGCCGCAGTGCGAGTCGAATTTCGTCTCGCTGCGGAACAACTCGCTGCCGCACGCACGGCACCGGTAGACGCCCGTGCGGTGGTTGTCGGTGTACTCGCCGACAAAGGCCCGCTCAGTTCCGGCCTGGCGCAGCACGGCGTACTCGGCGGGTGTCAGCTCGGCCCGCCATTGTTCGTCCGTCTTGGTGACGGTGGCTGTAGGGAGGTCGTCGGTTTGCATGCCCCGACGGTACCCACCACGAGCATGACGCAGGCGCGCGAACAGCATTACCAGACCGTGACGATGCCGACGACGCCGTAGACGACGGTGAGCGCGACGCCGATGAGGATGAGCCAGACGACGAGCTTGGCTGCACGCCGTCGCGGGCCGGAGAGCCGGGCCAGGCCGTTGCCGAACGCAGCGAGATTCTGCAACTCGCCGTCCGCGGTGTTCGGATTGGCGGTACGTCCCCATGCGCCGTCGACGTAGGGCACGCGAATGGGCTCGGGATCGTCGTCCCAGAGCTGCTCCTCGATGCGCACGCGTCCACCATAGTTCGCGCTACCGTCTGCGCATGGCCTCGCCCGCTGTGGAGTTGGAGATCGGCGGACGTAACGTGCGGGTCAGCAATCCGGATCGCGTCTACTTCCCCACACGCGGGGAAACCAAGCTCGATCTCGTCCACTATTACCTGTCGGTAGGCGACGGCATCGTGCGGGCGCTGCGTGAGCGCCCCTGCATGCTGCACCGCTATCCGGAAGGAGTTGGGGGGGAGAAGATTTACCAGAAGCGCTTGCCGAAGGGTGCGCCCGAGTGGGTCCAGACAGCGGAGGTGAGCTTCCCGTCCGGCCGCACCGCCGACGAGCTGTGTGTCACCGAACTGGCCTCGGTCGCATGGGCGGTGCAGATGTCGACGGTCGAGTTCCACCCGTGGCACACCCGGCGTGCGGACGTCGAGCGTCCCGACGAGTTGCGTATCGATCTCGATCCGCAGCCGGGCACCGGCCTCGCCGAGGCCAAGCAGGTGGCGCTCGTGGTGCACGAGGTGCTCACCGAACTCGGCGCGCAGGGCTGGTTGAAAACCTCCGGCAGCAGAGGCTTGCATGTTTACGTGCGCATCGAGGCGCGCTTCGGATTCCGGGAGGTGCGCCGGGCCGCGCTGGCGTTCGCGCGCGAGGTCGAGCGGCGCATCCCGAACCAGGTCACAACAGCTTGGTGGAAAGAGGAACGCGGCTCGAAGATTTTCATCGACTACAACCAGAATGCCAAGGACCGCACCATTGCTGCTGCGTATTCGGTGCGCGGCATGCCGCACGGGCCGGTGTCGGCTCCGGTGACCTGGGCGGAGTTCCTGGACGTGGAGATGAGTGACTTCACGATCGCCACGATGCCTGCCCGGTTCGCCGAGCTCGGTGACCTGCACGCCGGAATCGACGGCGCGGTGTGGTCGATCGAGCCGCTCTTGGAGTGGGCCGACCGGGACGAGCGCGACCGGGGTTTGGGGGATGCGCCGTATCCGCCGAACTTCCCCAAGCAGGAGGGCGAGCCTCCCCGCGTCCAGCCGTCCCGGATGAACAGAGCGAACTGGGCAGACAAATCGGCGGTGCCCAGTGACGTCGAGTCACAACCGCTCGACTGACTGGCACCACGCCCGTCGTTGATCTTTTCGAGATCACCGGGGTCGCGGGTGCGGCGTCGGCGCGCGGTGCTTGAAGCGGACAAGGAATCTGTTGCGTCACCGACTCGCGAAGCATTACTCGATCACAACTGACGCGCGAGCACGACCTCGATGTGATGAAGAAGCGGGGCCTGCGCTCCTGGTGGTCACCGCCGCACAATCTCGAGTGTTCACCGTGACATCGCCGAGAAGGCCCGGACGCCCGGCGTTGACGCTCCAGCTCAATCGGTGCACGGCGGGGGAGCGGAAGGGGGACGGTGAGCTGACGGTCGATGACCCGCTGCAGCAAGCGCGCAAGACGAGAAAAGCGGGGTGGCGCGCCCACCTGATCCGGGCAGACAATCACGCCATCACCGAGCCGGAAGACGAGCCACCCCGATGGGTGTCGCTGCAAAAAGGTCCAGGTGACAGACATGGCCGAACACCAGATTCCCGGCACCGACGTTGCGACGTTGATGTTGTTTCGCCCGGAGATCACCCACTTCGATGACGAATGGGGCCCTGCGCAGCGGGCCGACACCCTAACCGAGATCCTCGCAAGTTCCTCACCGGCTCCCCTGAAGTCCAAGCAGTCGACTGGACGGCAGTGGGGAAAGCTCAGCGCGCTGGCCGCCTGCGCCGCAGCGGCTGCGGTTGCGGTCGGCCTCCTGCTTCCCACTGGCAGTCCAGGTGGTCCTGACGCCGCCGCAGCAGCGACGCTGAACACGCTCTCCGTGATCGCGGGACACGCGGGTGGCTCGGTAGCTCCCGACGAATTCGCCTATGTCCTCGAGGACAGTGAACAGACCATGTCCGATGGCGAGGCGCAGACACCCCTTCTGCCCGGCGAAACTCGGGTGCGCAACCTGTCGCTGGGCACGGGCGAAACGTGGACCGCGCCTGACGGAACGGTGTGGCGGACAGTGGCTCTCGATGGCGGCCAATCCTGCCTCGCCAAACACGAGCACGTTTTGAGCTCTGGCGGTGTCTTCGACTACGCAGACGCTTCCGCGCCAGAACTCGCCCAGCTCCCGACCGATCCGGGCCAACTCGCAAACTACATCGACGCCCATCCCAGCGGCGACAACCGCGGCAACGTCAACCGCTTCACCGTAATTGGCGACCTGCTCCGATCCGGGCTCGCTCCGCCGGCGCTGCGTGCTGCGGCGCTGCGCGTAGGAAACGGATTGAAGGATGTCCCAGCTCGGCGGGTCTGCCGACGAACTCTGCATTGCGCGACTCAACCGGGCGCGACCTCGGGACAAGCGGACCTCGAAGGCCCGCAGACTGCAGTTGGCGACCTGCGCCGCCTGAGTGCTGGTCAGTCCGTCCCACGCAACCATGAGCAGGGCTTCACGCTCGAGATCGGTGAGTTCAGCGAGCGCGGTGATCATCTGTTCGCGCTCCAACAATCGGGAGTCGGCGCCCGCCCCATGCCCTGCGGAGCGCTCAAGGCTTGCGACCCTGTCAGTCAAGTTGCCCTGACGTCGGGCACGCCTGCTCCGATCCAAGAGGGTGTTGCGAGCGACCACGAGCAACCACGGCAGCGGATCATCGGGCACAGCAGCGAAGCGGCGCCACGCCACCAAGAAGGTGTCCGCCACCACCTCTTGAGCCGTGCTGGTGTCCGCTCGTCGTCGTACGAACGCATACACGCGCGGTGACAGCTCGCGATACATCGCGGCGAACCGCTCGTGCTCGCTACTGGAACCCCTCATACCCAGTAATGGTGCGGGACACGGTCGATCTCACACCGCAGGCCAAACTTTCTCGGCAAGCGAGCGAGCGCCGGGAGGAACCGGCACCGGTTGGGATACATGCCAGCGCCAACAGAAAAGATCATCTCGGGAAGCCCGGCTGATCGAGCGGGTCGGGGTTCGGTTCGCCGAGCGCGGCGACGCGTTCGAGGGCAGGCGAGAGGTCAGCGAGATCCTCGAACTCCCGCCGGAGTTGCTGCGGGCGTGGTCATCGCGCCGCGCCGACATCGAGACGGAACTCGCGGCTCTGGCCCGGCGCTTCCGGGACGAGCACAGCCGCCCGCTGACCATGATCGAGCCGGAACAACAGGCGACGTTCTCGACGCGAGGCCCGAAGCACGCACCGCGCTCGGAGGCCGAGCAACGCCGCTCGTGATGAGTAGCAACCAGTACGAGCTGGTCTGGTCGAGTTGGGTGATGACGAGGAAGCCGCCAGCAGTACGGCCGTCGGATGCGGCCAACGACACCTTTCTGCACGTGGGAACCGGCGGCGCAACTTATTGCGAACTACTTGCGATAACGCTAGTCGCAGGTTTACGTTCAGCCTGCTTCCGCTGGCACGGCCGAGTTCCCGGAGATTGTCATGAGCACCGAAACCCGCACCGCCGCGAGCGACTCATTCACGCCTGGCCGCCGGATCACCCAGTTCCGCAGGACGCTCACCCGCCGCGACTGGCGCGCGCTGACCGGGATGATCTCTTTCATCGTGCTGCTGCACGTGATCGGTTTCGGCATCCTGTTCGGCCTCGTCGCGCCCCACCACTATCACCTGGGCGGGGACCACCCGGTGTTCAACATCGGGGTCGGCGTGCTCGCCTATACCTTCGGCCTGCGGCACGCCTTCGACGCCGACCACATCGCAGCCGTGGACAACGCCACCCGCAAGCTGTTGGCAGACAACGCCGAGAAGCAAGCGAGCGGAACGCCTTCGGAACAGATTCGCAAGCCGCTCTCGGTCGGGTTCTGGTTCTCCCTGGGCCACTCGACGATCGTGTTCCTGCTCGCCTTCCTGCTCTCGGTGGGCGTGAAGACGCTGGCCGGGCAGGTCGAGAACGGCAACTCCAGCTTGCACTCGATCACTGGCGTCATCGGTGCCTCGGTGTCGGGCGTGTTCCTGTGGATTCTCGGCATCCTGAACCTGGTCGTGCTGCTCGGCATCTTCAAGGTGTTTCGCGAGATGCGCACCGGCGTCTACGACGAGCAGGAACTCGAAGACCAACTCAACAAGCGCGGATTCATGAACCGGTTCCTCGGCGGGCTGACCAAGTCCGTGCGCAAGGCGTGGCACATCTACCCGATCGGTGTGTTGTTCGGCCTCGGTTTCGACACTGCCACCGAGGTCGGCCTGCTTGTGCTGGCCGGCGGCGTGGCGGCGTTCAACCTGCCCTTCTACATCATCCTTGTGCTCCCCATCCTCTTCGCCGCGGGCATGTGCCTGATGGACACCGCCGATGGCGTCTTCATGAACGCCGCCTACGGCTGGGCTTTCGCCAAGCCGGTCCGCAAGGTCTTCTACAACATCACCATCACGGCCATCTCGGTCGCCGTCGCCCTTATCATCGGCACCATCGAACTCGTCGGTGTGCTCGCCGACCAGGCCAATATCACCTCCGGGCCGCTAGCCGCGATCGCCAACATCAACCTCGACTACGCCGGATACGGCATCGTCGGACTGTTCTTCCTTTCCTGGATCATCGCCATCGCCGTCTGGCGTATCGCCGGCATCGAACAGAAATGGTCCGCCGACCTGGTACCACGATCCGCTAACGGAAGCTAGCCCGCCGCTCGAAGTGGTAGCGGTGGCGTACCTGGAACCAAAAGCCGGGACGAAGCTGCCTGCGTGACCAGGTGGTTGTGAGCGCCCGACAATTGCCCAGGGAGGGCCAAATGAAACCATTCACTCATGCAACGCGAATGACGGCACTGCTCGTCGGAGCCGCGTTCACGCTGTTGTGGTTTGCGGGTGCCGCGTCTGCGCACGTGACGGTCGCCGCCCCTGGCGTCACCGCCGGCGCGAGCGATGCCGTCATCACCCTCCGCGTCCCTGACGAAAGCGACACCGCGAGCACGATCGGGCTGAAGCTCCAACTGCCCACAGCCACGCCGATCGCGGGCGTTCTCGTCGCACCCCAACCAGGGTGGACGGCGACAATCACGCAGTCCAAGCTCGCCAAGCCGATCCACACCGATGACGGGGACATCGCCCAAGTGGTGTCCGAGGTCGACTGGACCGCCGCCACCGGGGCAGGGATCAAGCCGGGTTTCTTCGGCGAGTTCACGATCATCGGCGGCAAGCTGCCCGACAACGTCTCCGACCTGACGTTCAAGGCGGTGCAGCACTACTCCGACGGCAAGGACGTCTCCTGGATTCAGGTTGCCGCACCCGGAAGCACGACCGACCCCGAGTTCCCCGCGCCGACGCTGCACCTGAGCCCAGCCGGCAGCACACCAGCCAGCAGCACACCCGCCAGCAGCACACGCGCCAGCAGCACACCGGCCAGCAGCACACCGTCGGTCGGCGCGAAACCCGCGGCGACGACGACCGACGCGGCGAGCAAGGGAGCAGCGACGACCGGGATCATCCTCGGGGCGCTCGGATTGTTGCCCGGCTTGGCCGCGATCGCCCTGGTGCTGACGCGGATGCGCGGCACCGCCTCGCCGACACCCGCTCCGCGCGATTGATCGTGGCAACACCCGACACGAAGTGCGACCGTGACTTCGCGTCAGCAGCGAGAGCGGGGCCCGAGGTGTTCGTGACCTCGATCCACGCACCGCGCGGATCGATGCGGGCCGGACACCCCCGCCTCCGCCGGAATCAGCGCGGGATCGTGGCGAGGTCACACGCGCCATCCAGGATCGCTGGAGGCGCTATACGGGTTGCCTGAGCTCTACGTCGACGGTCAGTCCGCCGCCCTCGGGATTGGCGTGTGCGGTGATGGCACCGCCGTGGGCCGCGACGATCGAGCGCGCAACGGTGAGTCCGAGACCGACTCCACCGTGGTAGTCGAGTCGCTCGCCGCTGAGCCGGCGGAACGGTTCGAACAGGCCGGGCACCAGCTCAGGCGCCACGGTCGGTCCGGTGTTGGAGATGCACAAAGCGCAGTTCTGACTGACCTGAACGACCACTGATCCGCCGGGCTTGTTGTACTTGATGGCGTTCGAGACGAGATTTGCAACGAGTCGCTCGAGTAGCGGTTCTTCGCCGAGCACGGTGGCCGGCGCGAGCACTGCGCTCAGGTCGAGATCGCGCTCCTTCGCTGTCGAGCGGTGGAGTTCGACCACCTCGCCGACGATGCGATCAAGGCGCAGCGGCGTCGTTGTCATCAGGCCGCGGTCAGTTTCAGCGAGGGTGAGCAGGCCGTCCACCAGCTTCTCATTTCGCTCATTCGTCGCTAGCAGTTGCCGACGCAGCAGTTCGAGCTGATCGTCGGTGAGCGCAGCGGACAGGCTCACCTCGATCAGCGCTCGCTGGGTGGCGAGCGGAGTGCGTAATTCGTGCGAGGCGGTGGAGGCGAAGCGACGTTGAGCCTCGTAGCCTTCGGCGAGGCGATCGAGCATGGCGTCGACGGCGTCTGAGAGTTGGCGCGTCTCCTCCTTCGAGCCGTGTGAGCGCAGCCGCAGGCCGAGCGCGTTCGGCCCGAACCGGGCCACGATGGTGGCGATCTCGGCGATCGGCCGCACCACCCAGCGCGCCAGCGCGTACGCGATGGCAAAGGCAAAGAGGGTGACGGCGAAGAGCTCGACCCACGCGAGCGTCGGACTGTAGCCAATTGCGTCGCACGAGTTGCCGAACTGCTGCCAGCTGCCCCCGCAATACGGGAAGCCGTGCTGGTAGTAGTCCAGCAGGCTGTAGGCGTTGTGAGCGGCGACCTCGATCCAGAACCAGCCGGTCGGGAACAGCAGCACCACAGACGCCACGGCGCGGCGGCGAGGTGTCAGAGGCGTCACGGCGTCACTCGCCGAACCGGTAGCCGACGCGCGGCACGGTGTGCAGTATCGGCGGGTCGCCCAGCTTGCGGCGCAAAGTCATGACAGCCATGCGCACGGCGTTCGTAAACGGGTCGGCGTGTTCGTCCCACGCTTTCTCCAGCAGCTCTTCTGAGCTCACCACCTCGCCGGTTGAATGCATAAACACCGAAAGGACCGCGAATTCTTTTGGAGTCAGATCGAGGAGTCGGCCATCGCGGAATGCGCGGTACCGCGGGATGTCGAGGACGACACCCTGCCGGTCAAGAACCGGTGCTGCCCCGACTGGGGGCCGCCGCGCCAGTGCCTGGATGCGTGCGACAAGTTCGGCGAACGCAAAGGGTTTGGTGAGGTAATCGTCCGCACCGAGACCGAGCCCGTCCACTCGATCTCGAATACTGCCTGCCGCGGTGAGAATGAGGATTCGAGTGCCGAGGGCGGAGTCGATGATCCAGCGGCATACCTCGTCCCCTGTGGCGTGGGGCATGTCGCGGTCCAGGACGGCGACGTCATAGCTGTTCACGCCGAGCCGCTCCATCGCCGCAGCCCCGTCGTAGCAGACGTCCACTGCCATCGCGAGCTTGCGCAGACCACCGGCAACGGTGTCGGCAAGTACCCGCTCGTCGTCGGCAAGAAGAACGCGCACCTGCCAACTCCTCACCTCTGATGTCGCCGCTGAGCGTGCCCCACGATTGATAAGGCCGCCATAAGCAATGAGCGGACGCCG
Organism: Mycobacteriales bacterium; assembly: GCA_038212215.1. Lineage (GTDB taxonomy): Bacteria > Actinomycetota > Actinomycetes > Mycobacteriales > Jatrophihabitantaceae > JALZAI01. Next base: position 103,436 of record JBBQUT010000009.1, on the reverse strand, counting down.
ACGATAACGCCTGCCGGCCAGCCTTCCCAGTGTGACAACAATCCGCCACCCATACTCCACCGCGACCCTGCGCACGCCGGCCCCGCGCCGCCGTCGTCACCTGATTGTGCTGGCGGTGATCGCCGTAATCGTTATGGCTGGGCTCGTTCGACATTTCGCCGATGCGAGCACGCGCGACTACCTTTCCGCCGACGGCTGGCCCGCCGTCGGCCAGGGCGCCTACGCCGTGGACAACCACACCCCGCATGCCAGCACACATCAAACACCAACGCCAATCGCCAGCATTGCCAAGATGATGACGGCACTGCTCGTCCTCGAGCACCACCCGCTGGCTGACAGCGATGCCGGTCCGTCCTTCACGGTCACGGCCGCCGACGCGACCGACACCATCGGGCGCCGCGCGCGTGACGAGTCGGTCGTGCCTGTCCAAGAGGGTGAAAGGCTGTCCGAACGCGACGCCTTGATGGCCGTGCTGCTGCCCTCGGCCAACAACGTCGCGGTGATGCTGGCGAGGTGGGACGCCGGCTCCGTGCCTGCTTTTGTCGCCGCCATGAACCATCGCGCACGCCAGCTCGACATGACCCAGACGAACTACACCGACCCCAGCGGTTACCACGAATCCACCGTCTCCACGGCAATCGACCAACTGCGTCTCGCCCGGGCCGCCACCGGTAATGCCACCCTCAATGCAATGGTCGCTACCCCCAGCTACTCGCTGCCGTTCGCCGGCACGGTCCACAACACCGACACCCTGCTCGGCACAGGCGGGTTCGTCGGTCTCAAAACTGGCTCCGACGACGCAGCCGGAGGCTGCTTCATGTTCCACGCCTACCGATCCATTGACGGATTCAATGTCGAGATCGTCGGCGTCGTGCTAGGCCAGCACGGACCGAACCTCATTCGCGCCGGGCTCTATGCCTCCAGACAACTCGTCGACCACCTCGCGCCCGAACCGGCCCACCCGTGAGCTGGCGATTACCTGCTCAACAGCCCGACCACCCCATCTGAACCTGCACCACTGCCCATCGGCGGCGGGCGATCACGGCGAGCTGCTGCGAGGTTTCCAGCGGTGATGTCGGCGTTCAGGGGGACTTCAACGCGAACAGGGCGAGCAGTTCGTAGACGGTGTTGGCGGCAGCCAGAGCGGTCAGTTCGGCGTGGTCGTAGGGCGGTGCCACTTCGACGACGTCGCCGCCGACGAGGTTGAGTCCGACGAACCCACGCAGGATCATCTGAAGTTCGCGGGTGGTCAGGCCACCGGGTTCGGGGGTGCCGGTGCCGGGGGCGTGGGCTGGGTCAAGCACGTCGATGTCGATGCTGAGGTAAACGGGCCTATTGCCGACACGTGAGCGCACCCGGTCGATCGCCTCGTCCACACCGCGGCGCGCGATGTCGATCGTTGAGATCGCGGCGAAGCCGAGCTCGCGGTCGCGGCTGAGATCCTGCGACGAATACAGCGGCCCGCGCAAGCCAACGTGGGCTGAGCGGTCCAGAGCGAGCAAACCCTCCTCCGAGGCCCGCCGGAACGGGGTGCCGTGCGTATACGGGGCACCGAAATAGGTGTCCCAGGTGTCGAGGTGGGCATCGAAGTGGATCAGGGCGACGGGGCCGTGTCGGGCGTGCGTAGCGCGGAGCAGCGGTAGGGCGATCGTGTGGTCGCCGCCGATCGTGATCAGGTGATTCGCCGACTGCAACACTGCGCGTGCGGCGCCGTCGATGTGTTCGACTGCGTCCATCAGGTCGAACGGGTTGCATGCGACGTCGCCTGCGTCGGCGACTTGCTTGTGGTTCCACGGTTCGACGTCCAGTTCGGAGTGGTAGGGCCGCAGCAGCTTCGAGCCGGCTCGGACGGCCTGCGGTCCGAATCTGGCTCCTGGACGGTAGGAGACCCCGGCGTCGAAGGGGACGCCGAGCAGCGCGACGTCAACCGACTCGACCTGGTCGAGCCGTGGCAGTCGGGCGAAGGTGTCGGGCCCGGCGAAGCGGGGGACGATCTGCGCGTCCGGCGGCCCGATCGGGTCAGACACCGGCGCGACCTTCGGTCGGCGGCAGCGGTGACAGCTGCTCGTGCACAGCGAGCCAGCGCCCGGCTGCCTCGAGAACCTCCTGGACGAGGTGGGCGTTCTCGTCGACGGAGGCGACGGATGTCGAGGTCATGCAGAGGCGCGGGTCAGTGAGCGCAGATCGGGCTGGCGTAGCGGCAGGCGACCGGTTGCGGCGTCTCTACCGGCGCGCCGGCGTCGATCGACCAAGCCAGCCGGATGAATTGTGCATGCGTCCAGGCAAGCGGGGTGGCCGAGAAAGTGGGTTCACCCGGTCGCAACGCTGGGCCGGACCCCGCCGGAGGTTGGTGGTCCCACACCTGTTCGGGAAGCAGCCAGCTGGCGTTGTCGGCAGCACGGGCCATCGTGTCGAGATAGAGTTGCGCGCTCTGTCCAGCGGCGAGCCGATACTCGCCGCGCTCGCCGGTGAGCAGCGGCCAGCCGCGTCCATGGGTGATCCCCGAGCCAGTTGGGGTCGGTTCCCACTCCGATCCGTCGCGCTTCTCGCCGTAGCCGTCGAAGCTGGCCCGGTGCCAGAACGGTCCGTTCGCGGTGGTATAGCCCAGCCGGCGGTCGACCAGAGCCAAGGTGTTGAGGATTCGAGGATCGTCGGGACGCAGCACGCCGAGCCGTACGAGTTCGAGGAAGCTCGGGTCCAGGACCCTGCGCTGATCGACCAGCGGACCGCCGTCGGCGATCTGGATCTTGGTGGCTGCGTTCGCGTCGCCGTCGGCGGTGATGCGCAGGAAATAGGGCCGGGTGCTGTACGGACCGTTAGTGGTGACTGTCCAATGGCCGAGCTGAGCCCGCCAGGAGTCGGCGACGCGCAGGTAGCGCTCCGCGCGCGCAGTGTCGCTGTTGCGGCGGGCGATCGATGCGCCGACGACCAGCCCGGAGATCTCCGCGGCGATGGTAGCGGGGGAGTAGCCGGCCGCGTTTTCCCAGCGCTCGCCGGGAGTGCTCGGCCCGTTCGCGATGACGAAGTCTTCCGCCTTGCGAACGTGCTCCCAATCCGCCGACGCGGTTCGGCCCAGCTGCCAGGCAAGGACGGTGGGGAAGGACACCTCGTCCATCTGCAGGCCGCCGAACACCGGTTCGCCGGACAGTCGGGTGTTTTGCGGGTAGGAGCCGTCCGGGCGCTGCTGGACGGTGAACAGATAGTTCAATGCCCGGTTGGCGGCCGCACCGTCACCCATTGCAACCAGGGCGGTGGCGATCTCGTAGAGATCGCGAGACCACACGGCGTGATAGACGGCAAGTGACTGCAGGACGTTCGCCCACGCCCAAGGCCGACCGGGCGCGGCTACAAACCCGCCACGATAGGTCTTGTCCTCGCTGCCGGCGAGGACCATTTGCGAAACGTGATACTCCGTCGCGGACGCTGCGGCCGACCGTGGCACTGGCTTCAGGGTGCGCAGATACCGGTGCCAGCCGTCGGCATAGGAGCTCCGCGCGGCGTCGAATCCGGTGTCGAGCGACGCGCGCGCCGTCGACACTGCGGCGCTGGCCGTGCTCGCGAAGCCGATTGCGAGCGTCAACTGCCGCCCGCCTGCCAGACCGGTTAACCGGGTCTGCCCGAGTTGTACCACATTGCCCGGCTGGCGAGCAGTGTAGGTCCAGTCCATGTGATGATCGTTCGCCAGGTCCGTCCAGCCGTCGCTGACGCCTTGATAGCCGCTGGAAGTCTTGCCGAAGCCGCTCGAGGCGAGCACGGCGGCGCTGCTGGTCGAATCGCCCGCTACCAGCGCTCCGTGCTGAGTTGAACCGGTGTCGTCGTCCCCGGTCATCGACAGGGCCGGGTCGTGCAAGAGGTACACCTGGTAGGGCTGGCCGGTGAGTGATCGGAAGCCGATGTCCACAAGCACGCTCGAGCGCGCCGGATCGGCGACGTAGGTCTTGGTGATCAGGTACTTGCCGGAGCGCGCCCGGTCGGTCTGCCGGTAGACCAGGCTTCGTGCGTCGAGCAGCCGCACGCGGTGAGTCGTGTCGGTGTCTTCGCGGTCGGTGAAGGTACGGCCGTCGGTGACCACAAGTTAGCTGTCCCGGGTGCTCGGCGTGTCGATGCGCGGGTAATAGATCTCGCTCAGTTCCCCGCCGTGCAGGGTGAACCACACCTTGCTGGCCGTTCCCCGGGCGGTGCCGAAGCCGGCCTTGTCCCCGGTCACCCAGTCGCTGGCCACACCCGGCGCTCCCGGAGCGTCGGCACGACCTGTGGCGAGAGCGGAAGAGCCAGTCGCAAGCGAAGTCACGACGAGGGCCGCCGCGGCCGCCGCGATTGTTCTCCGAATTCCGTTGCGACTCATCGCGCCTCCGCAGGTCGCTTGCAAACGGTCGAGTCCGACAACTCACCGATACCCGAACGGAATCGTCTTTGAACAGGTACGCGGCCACTACTTCGCGCGGACGAACCGCGTCAGATCGTGATCAGCACGACGGCCGCGGTGGCGAGTGCAAGACCGGCGCGCTGCACCCGGCTGGTGTGCTCGCGCAGCAGCACGACGGCAAGCAGCACAGTCACCGCGGGGTACAGCGCGGTCAGCACGCTAGCCAGTGACAGCAGCCCCGCGCGCGCCGACAGCAGGAAGAACAGGTTGGCCAGGGCGTCCGCGGCGCCAGCAACGACCACGATGGCGAGCGTGCGGCCGGCTACCCGGCCGAAGGCGCGCAGCCGCACGGCGAGCGGCACGATAGCGACAGCGGACGCGATGCGCGAGATGACTAATGGCCACAGCCCCGACCCGTCACCCGCGCGGGCAAGGAAGATGAAGTAGCAGCCGAACCCGACACCGGACAGAAAAGCGAGTAGCAGCACGCGCACTGCGATGCGGCCGTGCGGGTGCTCGTCGGTGGTCCGACTCACGAGCAGCACCGCAGCGATCCCGACAACGATTCCGATCCACGCCGCCACAGCGGGACGCTCGCCGATCCCGATGCCGAACACCACCGGCACCATCGCGGCCAGTACGGCGGTCACCGGCGAGATGACGTTCATCGGCGCCGAGATCATGAGGTGATACATCAGCGTGACACCGACCAGACCACTGAGCCCGCCCAGCGAGCCGAACAGCACCGTGCGCCCAGTGAGATCGCCACCGAAAAAGGGGAGCATCACAAGCATCAGCGCGGCGCCCACCGGGTAGCTGTGGAGCAGCACCGTCACCGCGCCGAGGCGCCGCGAGGCAAACCCGCCGGCGAAGTCACCGAGCCCGTAAAGGACAGCCGCAGCCAGCCCGAAGACAACGGTCACGCCCTACGGTATCGGGGGCCTCACCGACCCGGCTTGGTGAGGGTGAGTTGCTGCACGTCGAGGTAGCCGGTGCGAAAGCCCGCCTCAGAGTAGGCGAGATACAGCGACCACATCCGCCGGAACGTCTCGTCGAACCCGAGCGTAGCAACGTCATTCGCACGTTGCTCGAATGTCTCGCGCCAGCGGCGCAGGGTCTCTGCGTAGTGGCGTCCGAAACTGTAACGATCGGAGATCTTGAGCCCGGTGTGTGCTCGCAGCGTCCGCTCGATCGCCTCGACCGAGGCGAGCTGACCGCCGGGGAAGATGTATTTGCGGATCCAGGTGTATGTGTCGCGTGTGGCGAGGACGGTGTAATCGTCCTGCAGGATCGCCTGCAGGCCCACGCGGCCACCGGGGGCGAGCCGCTCGTCGATGGTGCCGAAGTATTCGGCCCAATGGTTGGCCCCGACAGCCTCGATCATCTCCACGCTGACGATCGCGTCGTAGCGGCCCTGCGCCTCGCGATAGTCGCGCAACTGCACGTCAACCCGGTCGGCGAGCCCCGCGGCCGCGATCCGCGTGCGCGCGAGCTCGGCCTGCTCGACTGAGATGGTCAGCGACGTGACGTGGGCGCCACGCCTGGCGGCGCGAATCGCCAACTCGCCCCAGCCCGTTCCGATCTCGAGCACCCGGGTACCCGCGCCGACGGCGGCCGCATCGAGCAACCGGTCGTTCTTGCGGCATTGTGCTTGGGCGAGGTCGTCACGTGCCCCGTAAGGCTCGCCGTCGAAGACTGCCGCGGAGTAGGTCATCGACTCGTCCAAAAACGTCTTGAACAGTTCATTGGACAGGTCGTAGTGATGGTGGATGTTCTCGCGTGCGCCATCGACAGTGTTGTCGTGGTGCAGCGGCTGGCGGCTCAGCACGGCGTGGCGCAACTTGTGAAACATTTCGGGGACGAGCTCGCGCATGTTCGCTGCAAACGCGGCCAATACGCCGGCGAGGTCTTCTGCGATCCAGTCGCCCGCCATATAGGCCTCGCCGAAGCCGATAGTCCCGGTGGCGCCGAGCCGGTGGAAGAAGGCCCGGGGGCGGACGAGCTGCATGAGTGGGTCGGTGGTGCGTCCGCCGCCGTAGGTCCGGCCATTGCCGTCGCGGACCCGCAGCGGCAGCGTGTTCACGGCGTGGCGGAATATCCGACGGGCCATGGCCGCCCGCACCGGGCACTCCGCAACATTTGCCACATCGGGCCACAGGGCAGGGTCGATCGCGCCGGATAACGGCGGTGAAATGATCGTGCTGTCGACAAGTGTCATGGTCAAACCCCTCGCTTAGCGCGGTAACGCGTATCAGACGACGAGTGCTGCCTGTCCGGCGAGCGCTCTCACGATGACGTTCGTGAGCTCGTCGTCGGCGGTTCCAAGGGGAGGCGTTGCGCACACCACGGCGAGAACGAAACCAGCGGCGAGCCCGTGCCATAGCCGCGCCCGGCGCAACATCGCGTGCCGCTCGTTCGTCACACTGACATACGTGCTGGATTCGGCGACGGCTGCGGCAGCACGGGCGTATGCCGCCGACGTCGACGGATTGGTCATCCGGTCGCGTGTGCCGTGCACGATGAGCACCCGCCGCCCGGCCAGCTGCTCGAACGGATCGCCCTGCTCGAGCCAGGGAGCCAACCCGACCACAGCTCGCACATTGCGGTGCCCGCCGGCGAACAGCGCAGCCCGTCCGCCCATCGAGTGCCCGACGATCGCGATAGGCGCGTCCGGCCAGCGTTCGGCCAGCCGGTCCAGCGCCCACAGCGTGTCGCCGACGGGTGACTGCTGTGCCTCGTTCCAGCCGCGCACCCGGTAACGCAGTTGCGCGACGGCCAGGCCGTTGTCAGCGCCCGCACGACGCAAGGTCCTGGCGAACGGCTGCATGCGCAGCACCGCCAGTTGCCGCGCCTGCACTGGGGCGACACTTTTCGATCGCCCGCCGTGCAGGACGAGCGCGATGCCGCGCACCGGCCTGCCGCTCTTGGGCTCGTGCACGCTCAACACCGGTTCGGTCATCGTGGGCAGGTGGTGTTGTCGGGCGGAAGCTGGCCAGCGATGAGGTAGTGGTTGACGTAGTTGTCGACGCAGGTGCTCCCTTGCAGGTAGGACGTGTGGCCCTGCCCGTTCCAGCTCAGCAGCTCGGCATTTCCCATGGTCGCGGTGAGGTCCTTCGCTCCTTGGTACGGCGTTGCCGGGTCGTGCAGATTGCCGATCACCAGCACCTTCGTCGCTGTCGCCGCGCTTGGTTTCGGCGGCACGACGCGTGCGGGCTGCCACTGCTGGCAGCTGAACACCGACGGCACCGCCCACTTGCCGAACAGCGGGAACCGTTTCGTCCAGTCCGTCGCGAGCCGCCGGATGCTCGCGTCGCTCGGTCCCGGCGCGCTGTCATTGCAGCTGATCGTCACGTTGGCGTCGTTGATATTGCTGTAGTGGCCGGACTTGTCGCGCTGGTTGTACTCGTCGGCGAGTGCGAGCAGCCCGGCGCCGTCGCCCCGTCCGGCCGCGAGTAGGGCCGCTGCCAGCTTGGCCCAAAGGTCCTTGGAGTAGAGGGCCTGCAGAACGCCGGTGCTGACGAGCGAGGCGGTGAGCCGCCGGCCGGATCCGGTAATCAGCGGCGATCGCTGTGCCCGCGCTTCGATCGCGGCCACCGCTGCGCGTGCATTGCCGATCGGCTTGCAGGCGGGTAGCCGGCGACAGGACAGCGCGAACTGGTCGAATGCGTCCTCGAACCCTTGCAACTGATCGGCGAACTGCCTGGTTCCGCTGGTGAGCGGGTCGACAGCGCCGTCCAGCACGGCAACCCGAATCTTGTCGGGGAACAGGTGGGCGTAGACGGATCCGAGCTCGGTTCCGTAGGAGAAGCCGAGGAAGTTCATCTTGTCATCGCCCACGGACTGCCGGATGCGATCCATGTCGCGCGCCGTGTTGACCGTGTTGTAGTAGCGCAGTCCCGGTCCGACCTTCTGTTCGCACGACGTTGCGAAGGTCTTCGCGTTCGCCTTCGCGGCGGCGAACCCGGATGAAGTCGTCACGTCCGGCGCGGCAGCGTTCAGTGTGTCCTTCTGGGCATCGGTGAGGCATCGGATGGGTGTCGACAGGCCGACGCCGCGCGGATCGAAGCCGAGCAGGTCGAAATGCTGGAGGATCGTCGGTGACATCTTGGCGAGCACGCCTAGGACGAGCTCCGCACCCGATCCGCCGGGACCACCAGGATTCATCAGCAACGTCCCCGTCGGTGTCGAGCTGTCGACGTCGTGAATTTTGATCATCAATAGCCTCGTCGTCGACCCGGACGGATTCGCGTAGTCCAGCGGGACGTCGTAGCGCGCACATCCGGCGGTGAGCTTGCCCCGCAGACTTGCCGGGATCGTGATTCCGGGTAGGCGGAGCACCTGGCTGCAGTCGGCGAATACGGCTGCCGGCGCCGGCGCCGGCGGCGCGGTCGTCGGCGGAACCGTGGAGGTGGCCGGGCGCGTCGGCGGCGACGTGCGAGGCGTCGATCCAGCGAGGGTCGCCCGCCCGTCCACCGACTGCGTGCAGGCGCTGAGCAGTGCGGCCCCCGCTAGCAGGACAGCGACCAGCGGCACAGCGAGCAGCGTCGTTGGGACGCGGCGGGGGGTCCGGCGCACACCGGTCACGGTACTGACCGCGTCGAGCGCTGCTTCGTCAGTGTCGGGTCAGTGTCGGGTCAGCGTGAGCGTCAGCTGCGTCAGCGTCGGGCAAAGTGTTCGAGTACGAGCGCCTGCGCCTCGCCCATGACGAATCCGAGCAACGCACCGACGCTGATCAGGATCCACTCGTCCTGCTCGAAGGCGGGCCGGATCAGCCTTTCGAACTGCACCTCGTCGAGTTCCTGCATCCTTGCCACGAGCAGGTTGCGCACGTCCATCGACTCGCGGGCGTAGTCCTCGAAATAACTCATCGTCTCCGGCACGCGGTCCATCACCTTGTTGGTGATCGACCGTTTCATGTCCGGAAAGCGCTTCGCCCCGACACTCAGCACGACGAGTGGTTTCACCAACCCGGTGCTTCGATCCAGCGCGCTCTGCACCTGCTGACTGATCATGGCGAAGATGCGATCCGATAGCGGACCGGTGAGGATGGCTTCGATCACCTTGCGCGGAGTGATCAACTCGTCGGCGATCAGCGAGCCGTAGTCGGCCGCGACTTCCCTTCGCCGCTTCAGGAACAGGCCCTGGATCTCGACGCCCAACACGCGAATCGGCCGCTTCGGATTGAAGATCAACTTTAGGGCCAGCCAGTCGGTCGACCACCCGACGAATAGTCCGAACACCGGCATGATGAGCGGTTCGTGAAAGAGCAGCCAGAGCGTCATCTGCAGTACGCCGATGCTGGCACCGAAATAGATTCCCGAGCGGGCGATGAAGCGGAACTCCTTCCAGCCGGCTTCCCGAAAGACCCGGCTGAGCAGTGCCTTGTCCGTGACCAGATTGGTCATGACCATGTATTTGAGGTCGAACACCGAGTCCGGATCCTGCCTTATGTCGGCCAGCACCTCGCGGATCATGGTCGGCGCCTCCGCCCGCGCTCGCGCGATGATCATGGCGCGCAGCGGCTCGGGCATCGCGTCCCAGATACCCGGCTGGTAGATCCGCATGATCTCGCGAGTGATGTCGGCAGTCGCCGCGTCGATCGGCGCAGCGAGTTCTTGCGCGACGAGTTCGGGATCGAGGCGGGCGAGCACGTCGCGCGCCGAGATCAGGTCGCGAGTCATCGTGTCGACTGCGATGCTGGCCATCCGCGCGGCCCGCCGTGGCACGACGCCTTGCCAGCCGAAGAAGGGCCGGATGCCGACGAACTCCACCGGCTCGAACATCATCCGGATCGCGACCAGCTTGGTCACGTAACCGATCAGCGCCGCCACGACCGGGATGCTGAAGACGATGTACCAGTGCCGGCTGAGATCGTCGAGGACGCTGTTCATGCCGGTCGTCCGGATCAGGTGCGCGCGCGGGAAGGGTCCGACGCCGACCAGAAGTCGCGGCCGAAGGATGAAATGGCCACGGTCTTGCGGACGAGGCGCATCGCCGTCGACCGTGCCGATCCGGCGGCGTCGCGCGGGCGGCGGACGGTGTCGTCGGCGCCGAGGATGTCGTACTGCGTACCGAGCGATTCGTCCTCGGGCCCGAAGTCGACGAGTCCGAAGTTGCGCAGCCGGGTGAGATACGTGGGCACGTTGTCCGGTGTCCCGACGCCGACCGCGCGGCCGACCGTCGAGGCGTTGGCGACGACCGTGCGCTGCCCGTTACGTCCGCGGCCCCTCGTCACCAGATCCCCGGCGGCGTAGCGCGTCCCGTCGGCCAGCGCGGCGAGGATGCGGGCCTCGTCCGGCACGAGTTGGCTGATGATCGTCGCGTACAGGTAGTCGCGACTGCTGGTCCGGGTGCCGGTAACCGACCGCTCGAGCAACTCGCCCATCGCGTTGCGCAACGGCGCGCGACCGGGCTCGGCAGTCTGGATCAGCGTGATCGCCCGGTGTTCGTCCTCTGACGGCACCGTGACTGCCAGGGGAGTCGGCGGGATCTCCAGCAGCCGCCGGACCTCTCGTGCGGCAACGTTCTGCAGGCGCTGCGCCTCCCGCTCCACCGCATGCGCGCCTGGCAGTTGACGCGCCAGCTTCCAGCTAGCACGTCCGAACAACCGTCCCATCCGCGCGCTCGCCGCAATTGCGCTGCCGGCTGCGGCAACGACCTGCGCGGGCTGCACGTCGACGTGCATGGTGCTGCCACCCGTGGGCAGGCCCGCCCGCGCCACGCGCAGCGGTTCGGGCGTGACGGCGGGGATCGCCGGTACTGCCGGTCCGCGCTCGTCCCAGTCGGCCATGGCGCGACACTATCGTCCGATGTCGGTGCCGAGAACCTCCACTGAACACGGTCATCTGACACGGCCTACCTCAGATAAGTCCGGGCACGATGTCATCGAGCTTGAAGGTGATCGGTTGGTCGAGTTGCTCGTAGGTGCAGGACTCGGAGGTGCGGTCGTCGCGCCAGCGCACGAAGTGGGCGAGGTGCCGGAACCGGGTGCCCTCCATGTGCTCGTACTTGACCTCGAGCACTCGGACGGGGCGAAGCGGAACGAACGACAGATCCTTGGTCGCGTTCCAGCGGCTCACGTTGCCCGGCAGCCGCTGGCCCTGGTGCGCCTCAGCGCTTGCCCATTCCTGCCAGGGGTGCTCGTCGCCGTCGAGCAGTTGGAGCGGTTCGAGCTCGTTGACGAGCTCAGCCCGTCGCTTCGCAGTGAACGCGCCGACCACCCCGACGTGCTGCAGTTTGTGCTCGTCGTTGTAGAGGCCCAGCAGCAGCGAGCCGACGAGCGGGTTCGACTCGGTCGAGGTTTTGTGCCAGCGGAAGCCGGCGAGCACGCAGTCGGCCGTGCGGACATGCTTGATCTTGAACATGACCCGCTTGTCCGGTTGATAGGTGCCGTTGAGTGGTTTGGCGATCACGCCGTCTAGCCCGGCGCCTTCGAGCTCGACGAACCAGCGCTCCGCCTCGTCGACGTCGGCGGTGGTCGGGGTCAGGTGGATAGGCGCCTTGACCCCGGCGAGTGCCTGCTCAAGGGCCGCGCGGCGCTCGGCGAAGGGACGCCCGGTGTAGTCGTCATCCCCAAGGGCGAGCAGATCGAAAGCGATGAACGAGGCAGGTGTCTTCTCACTCAGCATCGTCACCCGCGACACCGCGGGGTGGATGCGTTGCTGCAGTGCCTCGAAGTCGAGCCCGGCGTCGGTGGCGATCACGATCTCGCCGTCGATCACGCAGCGTTCGGGAAACTCAGCCTTGACCGCCTCGAGCAGTTCAGGGAAGTAGCGGGTCATCGGTTTCTCGTTGCGGCTGCCGAACTCGACCTCGTCGCCGTCCCGAAAGATGAGAGACCTGAATCCGTCCCATTTCGGTTCATAGGACGCCCCGGGCGGGATGGTAGGCACTGCCTTGGCGAGCATCGGCGCGACCGGCGGCATCACGGGCAGCTTCATCGGACCATTGTTTCATCGGCATGATCCGCCGAGCGGCGGCAGCGTCTCGCGGCAGATCGCGTCCCGGCGCGGCTACGGCCGTGCCCGTCGGCAGCGGAGTGCTGATTGCGCGACAAGCTCCTGAACCGCCCAAATAAGTGAAGATCGCCGCACACCGGGCGTGCGCGGCCATCGTCATACGGCAGCGCGGCGCGCGGGTGCCGAAGCGCGACCACGTCCCCGCCGCCGGTCAGCGTCGGAGCACACTTGCACGCATGATGCAGGCGACGAAGGAGCAGCAGCGCCGGGACCGGATGCGAGAGTACGACTCGACCCTGTCGGATGCGCGCGACGCCGTGAGCGTCATGGTGCTGCTGGTCCAAGCACGCGAAGCCCGTTCGCGAGGGGTTGCGCTCGAGGAGGCATTCGGTGACACGTCGGTCGACGGCGCGGACGAGAAGCTTCCTGCGGCGGTTTGGGTCGCGTTGCGCCAGGGTGACGTCGACACGACGATGAACGCGCTCATGCGGACCGCTCGTCGGCACTTCGTCATCGCCGAGCACGAAGAGCTCGACGCGGGCTACCGGCTCACGACAGTTGAAGAGCGGCTCGGGCTGCCTGATTTGGACCTGCTACAGGCGCAGCTCGCTGCGTTCCTGCAGATTCCTCCGGACGTCATTGCGGTCATTGCGGCCTGGGGGCCAGATGATCCGCGTACCGCCGACGAAGTCGACACGCTGATCGCACAACGCTTCGGCACCGGCGAGTTCGCTGCGGCGAATGACCCACCGAAGGGTGCGCTCGCGATGTCCAGCAGCGAGTTCTGCGCGCTGCTGAACCTCACACCCCAGCAGCGCAGTGTGCTGACAACGCTGGTGCGCCAAAGCGACATCACAGTTGCCGCGGGCTGACCAATCCTGATCGCGGCGCGGACGTGATTACCGGGACCCCGCGCCCAGCCGAAGGAACAACGCGCCGTCGTCCTCGAGCAGGCCCAGCAGCGCATATCGCCGAGGGCCGCCTAGCCACCCCCCGCCGGCGACGATTCGCTGCGCGCCCGGACCGGCGAGGATCGGCGACAGCGACAGGCACACCTCGTCCACCTCTCCGGAAGCGGCCAACTGCGCGAACAAGGTCGGACCGCCCTCGCAGAGCACTCTGGTCAGCCCGCGCTCGGCCAGCAGGCGGCGCACCAACGGGGGCTCGACGTCGCGCTCCCCGGCCACCACGACGTCCGCCACCCGTTTGAGCCCGGCCAGCCGGACCGGGTCAGCCGCGGCGACCGTTACGACGATCGGCCGATTGCCGGGATCCGCGTCCACAAAAAGTCTCGAACTCACATCGAGGTTGAGGGACCGACTGACGAGAGCGACCGGGAGCAGCGGCGCAATACCGTGGCGCTCGCGTATCGCCGCGCGCGCGGAATTGAACACCACGGGGCCGTAGCCCTCTGCACGCGCAGTCCCTGCCCCGACCAGGACGACATCGGCGAGATCGCGCAGCGCGGCGTAGACGAGGTTGTCTCCCGGAGTCTGCAGGCCACTGGACAGCCCGGCGGCCGAAGCGGCGCCGTCCATACTGCTGATCATGTTGACCCGAATCCCGCCGCGTTCGATCCAGTCCCGCGCGTAGCACTCGTGGACGTCGACGGTGTCATTCGGTGTCGGCAGCAGCGCGCGCATGGTGCCCATCAGAGCACGCCCGCAGAGCGCAGACGACACGACACCGGGGAGAGCACGTAGCGTCGGCGGTCGGTCCGATACAGAGGTCGGTAGCACGATGCCCGCAAGTGGGTAGTCACATTGAGCGCGGCGCGATCGAGCGATCTCGTCGCGCCCAACGGCTGGGAGTCAGCAATGGGTAAACGCAAGACCAGGTTGCCGATTCCGTCGGCCGTCGAGGAACGACTCGACAGCGCGCTGGACAAGGCGCTGTCGATCCAGCGGCCCGTCGTCCAGGCGTACATCGACCGGCTGCGGGCGAAGAATCCCGACGCGACGCCGGCGCAGGTGACCGAACAACTGGAGGGACGCTACCGCGCGGCGGTGATCGGGATCGGCGCAGCGTCCGGGGGCGCGGCCGCGATCCCAGGCGTCGGTACCGCGGCGTCGTTGGCGACCGGTGCCGCCGAAGTGACGGCTTTCGTGTCGGCGACCGCGATGTACGTGCTTGCGTTGGCTGAGCTGCACGGCATCCCGGTCAGTGACCCGGACGTCCGGCGAGCCCTGGTCCTGGCTGTGCTGGTGGGCGAGAGTGACGCTGCGGCCATCGAGGGCCTGGCCGGAGGAACGAAGCACTGGGCTCAGGTGATCGGCCGCCGCGGTTCGAAGGAGAGCGCGGGCGGCCTGAACGGCCGCCTCGGTCGCCTGCTGCTCACTCGCTTCGGCGCCCGCCAGGGCGCGTTGCTGATCGGTCGCGCAGTGCCACTCGGCCTAGGTGCAGGTATCGGCGCGGCGGGCAACGCCGCGCTGGCGCGCGTGTCGATCAAGGCGGCACGGCGGGTGTTCGGCTCGCCCCCCGATCGGTTCATCGGCCGGGTTGTGGACGTTCCTGTCGTCGGCGAGTCGTGAAACGGCGGCCGGGGCGAATACTGGCCACATGGTGAAGCCGGACGAGCGGGAGCAGTCGACGGCGCGCGAGACTGCCGCGCAGGGCAACGAGATCGCTCACCAGCATGGTGCAACCGCGAAGCGTGCGCGCGACCCGAGCGCTGCCACAGGATCGGACGCTATTCCGAGCAAAGGCATTTCTGCGCAAGCTACAGTCGGCGCTCCGGACATCGACGCCGAGGTACCCGATGCGCCTACGGGGTCATTGTTCGGCGCCCCAGCGGACGACTCCGACAACCCGTATGGCAGGCCCGGCCTGCCGATCTCACGCCACTCGGCGATCTACCGGGGCTTCTGGACAACCATCGGAGTGGCCCTCGGCGTGCTCGTCGCGTTGTCCGTGCGTGAAGCGGCGACGGTCCTGGAACTGATCCTGATCAGCATCTTCCTCGCAGTCGGGCTGAATCCGATCGTCGAATTCCTCATTCGGCGGGGCTGGAAACGCGCATGGGCGGTCTTGATCGTCGCGCTGGTCATCATCGTCATCGTGACGGTCGTCGTCACAGTGCTGATCGGGGTGCTACGCGACCAGATCATCAACTTGATCGACAGTGCGCCGCGGCTGCTGCACCGATTGTTGCGACATCGCTCTATTGCGGAGATCGACAGCAAGTATCACCTGATTTCCAGCCTGCAGCGCAAGCTCGAAGACCCCAACCTCGCGGAGAACGCCTTTGGCGGCGTCTACAACGTCGGGTTGAATCTGCTTGCGGCACTGGCCAATACGCTCATCGTCTTCGTCCTGACGCTGTACTTCCTCGCTGCCCTGCCGCAACTCAAACGTGCCACATTTTCACTCGCGCCGTCCTCGCGCCGCGATCGAGTCGGCCACCTGGGCGATGAGATCCTGCGCCGGGTCGGGCGCTACGTCATCGGCGCGACGATGGTCGCGTTGATTGCCGGAACCGTCACCGTGCTGTTCCTGGTCAGCGTGGGATTGAGCCAGTACGCGTTGCCGCTGGCGATCATGGTGGCGCTGCTGGACCTGGTTCCACTCGTCGGGTCGATCAGCGGTGCCGCGATTGTTTGCGTCGTGTGTCTGGCCAACTCGCTGTCGACGGGTCTCGCTGCGCTGATTTTCTATCTGATCTACGAGACGCTGGAAGGCTACGTCGTGTACCCGCGCGTCATGCGCTCGTCGGTGGACGTACCCGAATACCTCACGATCGTGGCTGTTCTGCTCGGTGGCGCCGTTGCCGGCGTCCTTGGTGCCCTCCTGGCGCTGCCCATCGCCGCTGCAGGATTGCTGTTGGTGCGCGAGGTGTGGGTACGTCGTCAGGACGATTCGTAGTTCCCGTCAGCGATCAGGAGACACGCGCTACCAACGCCGATTCCCCTGCGACGGTGAGCTTTCCGGCCGCGAGTGTCGAGTCACCGGTGGCCAGCACGATCTCGGACACGCTCAATGGCAAGCTGCGTTCGTCGCGGTTGAGATTGGCGACGACCCGCAGCGCACCGCGATGCACGACGATCCAGCGCTCGTCCTCGTCGTATTCGACATGCACCGCGCGAAGGTCGCCGTCGGCAAGGTCTGGTTCGGCGGCACGCAAGGCGATCAGGCGCCGATACAGGGCGAGTACCTCTGCGTGCTTGGGCGTGCCGATCTCGTCCCAGTTCAGGATGGCGCTGCGATACGCCTCCGGATCTTGCGGATCGATCATCTCATCGACATTCCAGCCATGGCCGGCGAATTCAGCCAGGCGACCTTTACTCACCGCTTCACCGAGATCTTTCTCGGGATGCGAGGTGAAGAATGGCCAGCGCGTCGACGCCGCCCACTCCTCACCCATCCACAACATCGGCGTGAAGGGTGAGGTCAGCAGCAATACGGCCGCCACCTTGACCAGACCCGGTGCGGCGAGTTCCGGCAGCCGGTTGCCGACCGCGCGGTTGCCGACCTGATCGTGATTTTGCAACGCTACGACGAATCGCCAGCCGGCCGTGTTCGACAGGTCGACCGGTGCGCCGTGGGCCTTTCGGCGGAACGTCGAGTAGGTGCCGTCGTGCAGGAATGCGCGGGTGAAGGTCTTGGCGAGAACCTCGAAGGAGCCGAAGTCGCAGTAGTAGCCCTGCCGCTCGCCGGTGACCAGCGCGTGCAGCGCATGGTGCACGTCGTCGTCCCACTGGGCGGCCAGGCCGTAGCCCTGCGGTCGCGGTTCGATCATTACCGGATCGTTCAGGTCGGACTCGGCGATCAGTGTCAGCGGACGGTCCAGTTCTTTCGCCATGGCGTCCACCCGCTCGGACATGTCGGCGAGGATGTGCTGCGACGAGGTGTCGTGCAGGGCGTGTACGGCGTCCAGGCGCAAGCCGTCTACGTGGAAGTCGCGCAACCACATCGCTGCGTTGTCGATCACGAAAGCGCGTACCGCAGGCTCTTCGACGTTAACCAGATCGCCCCACGTGTTGCTTCCGGATTTCAGGTACGGACCAAAGCGCGATAGATAGTTTCCGGCCGGTCCGAGGTGGTTGTAGACAACGTCTAGCACGACCGCGAGGCCACGGCCGTGGCAAGCGTCGATGAAGCGTTTGAAGCCGTCCGGGCCGCCGTACGTCTCGTGCACGGCGTACCAGTCGACGCCGTCATATCCCCAGTTCCACTCGCCGTTGAAATCGTTCACCGGCAGTACTTCCACGTGGGTGATCCCCAGTTCGGCGAGGAAGTCGAGCCGCTCGATGGCACTGTCGAAGGTGGCACCCGCGGTGAACGTGCCGATGTGCAGTTCGTAAATGATTGACGCGGGCAGGCCGCGCCCGGGCCAATCCTGGTCGGTCCAGGCGAATGCGTTCTGGTCATAAGCCCGGCTCGGCCCGTGCACGCCCTGCGGCTGCCAACGCGAAGCCGGGTCTGGGACCGGCTTGTCAGCATCATCGACGAGGAAGGCGTAGTCGGTGCCGGGCAGTAGATCCGGCCCTTGCCACCAACCGTCGGAATCTGCTTCCAGAGCAGTCGCGGTGCCGTCGACGAGGACGGCGATTCGCTCGGCGTTCGGGGCCCAGACGCGGATCGAGGTCACTCGATCAGACTGCCCCGGCCAGGGCGCACCGTAACAACGACGGTGAGCGTCGAGCGCACGTAAGGGCCTTTCGGCCCTGTGCCGCCCGCCCGGATACACGGTGCACTTGAGTCACCTACGGAAGGGGTGTACCACGGTGATGATCACTTCGCTAGGCCTGTTGTCCGGACATACCCACTTCTTGTCGTGGGGAGTCATCCACATCTCGTTGACTAATTTCCTGATCGCCTTGGTGATGGTCCTGCTGTTCGTGCTCGCACTCGTCCTGCCTTTCCCGGGCAGTCACGCCGCGAACTCGCAGGAGCGCCCCGATGTCACGCGTTGACCGCCAGGTTTCCAGCAGTTGGACGGTTCGGACCAGAAACCGCATCGGGCGGACCGTGCCGGCCGGGCAATGGTTGCCCGATCGCCAACCTGCCTACATGCGGTCCTGGATCTACGTCTTCGGTGTCGCTACCTTGGCAGCCTTCGTCGTCGTGCTCACCTCCGGCGTCGCGCTCACTGTCAAGGGCCCCACCTGGTGGCATTCGTCGTCGATCGGGCACTTCGTGAACTCGATGCACCTGTGGAGCGTCGAGCTGTTCTTCATGTTCATGGTGGTCCACCTGTGGGGCAAGTTCTTCATGGCCGCGTGGCGCGGCAAGCGCGCGCTCACCTGGATCACCGGTGCGGTGGCATTCATCGGTTCGATCGGCACGGCGTTCACCGGCTACCTGTCGCAATCGAACTTCGACTCGCAGTGGATTTCTACGCAGGCGAAGGACGGTCTGAACGCGGTCGTCATGGGCGCCTACTTCAACGTCCTCGATCCGGGCCAGATGTTGCTGTGGCACATCGTGTTGCTTCCGCTGGTAGTGGGCTTCCTGGTGGTGGCCCACGTGGTTCTCGTGCGACGCCACGGCATCGTTCCGCCGTTTGACGCGGTGCCGCCTGGGGCTGCCCCACCGGTCTCCGCAGCCGCACCACCTAACGGCCGCGCCGCCCCCATGCCTGTCACCGAGCCGGCACCGCCTGCAGGGGTCGGGCGATGACCGGGTCGTCCGCCGTGAAGCGCCGGCGTGACACGACTCCCGACTCCCACCTGTTCCCGACCCGGTCCTACGACCTGGTGAAGGAATTCGTGATCGCGCTCGCGGTCGTCGTCGTGCTGACCCTCTTGCTGGCGCTCGTGTTCTCCTCGCCCGACCGCAAGGCAATCTCCTTGCAGGACTGGGCAAAGGCGGCGCCCACCGACGTAGTAGCGACAGCGACCGCGGAACTCGCGGGCACGAGCGGAACCGCAGGCTACGGAGCCCCATACAACCATGCCACCGTCGGGCAGAAGATCGGGCCGCTGGCGACGCAGCAATGGGGAGGCGTTCGGATCCCTGTCGATGCAGCGAAAGACCTGGTCATCACGCCACTGAGCGAGGTCGTCGGGGACCCCGGCCTCGCCAGTGCGGTACAGGAATGGAATGCCGCGAAGGACGCTGACCGCACCGCTTGGGCGACCGCGTACGGCGATGCGCTCGCGAAGGCGCCCGGCGGTGAGCCGGCAAAGGTGAAAGCTGGCAAGTTCGGGCCGGTTCCCGTGCTCACCTCGCGACTGCTGACGCTTGCCGCAAGCGGTTCGCTGCAGAGTCTGCTCAGTGGCAGCAGTTACTACACCAGCAATGAGACCAAGCCGTTGCTGCTGCTGGCCGACGGCTCCTACCTCGAGGAGCAAGCGCGCGCGGACCACCTGGGTGGCGACCAGTGGGGAATGATGAACGAAACCGGCAATTTCCCCGGGCAGCCGTGGATGTGGCTCTACACGTTCTGGTACCAGGTCAAGCCGTTCTCCACTTCAGAGAATGCCGACGCCCTGGTGTGGGGACTGATGATGGTATTGACCCTCGTGCTGGTCTTCGTGCCGTTCATTCCGGGTCTACGTTCGCTACCGCGCCACCTCGGCGTGCACAAGCTCATCTGGCGCGACACACGCTGACACTGCGGGCAATGCGATGATGCAGCGGTGCTGCGAAGGTCGTTGACGCTGCGGGTACGCGGACCTGTCGATCCCGCGGTGGCGTGGGAGCGTTACGCCCGCCCAGCACTGTGGGCTTCCTGGGCACCGCAGATCAGCAAAGTGCAGTGCAGCACCGAGCGGTTGATGCCGGCGGCGACCGGCCGGGTGTTCGGGCCGCTCGGCGTGCACCTGGACTTCGTCGTGGACGCGGTCGACGAAGCCACCCGTGAGTGGATGTGGACGGTGCGGCGCGGGCCGCTACGCCTGGTTCTCACGCACGGCGTGATCGCGCGCGGGCGCGGCTGCGAGACGTGGCTGCGGGTCGACGGCCCGCTACCGGTCGTTGCAGCCTATGCACCATTGGCCCGCCTCGCCCTGGCGCGCCTCGTCCGCTCGACGGCCTAGGCTTCGGCGAATGGGAACCTCGATGCGCGCCGCTCTTGCGTTCGCCGGCGGTTCGGGACAGCTCGCCGACATCGACTCGTCAGCACGCCCGGAACTGCCGATCAAGAAGAACGGCAAGGCGAAGAAGCCGAAGCAACTCCAGGACGAGCTGACCGGCGCGGCCGAGCGGATCGCTGAGGTCCAGGAGGCGCTCTGGGCGGAGGCCAGCGGCGGTAGCAAACGAAGCCTCCTGCTGGTGCTGCAGGGAATCGACACCGCCGGGAAAGGTGGCACTATCGAGCATGTCGTCAGTGCCTGCGGCCCGATAGGCGTCGAGTACACGGCGTTCAAACGGCCGACGAAGACCGAGCTGCGATACGACTTCCTGTGGCGAATCCGTCGAAAATTGCCGCCGCCGGGTGTCGTCGGCATCTTTGACCGTTCGCATTACGAGGACGTTCTGGTGGCGCGCGTTCACGACCTCGTGCCGAGCGACGTCCTCGACGCGCGCTACGACTCGATCAACGCCTTCGAGCGGGAACTCGTGGACGCCGGCACGACCGTGCTCAAGTGCTTGCTGCACATCTCTTACGACACGCAGCGGGAGCGGTTGCTGAGTCGGCTCGAGGATCCACGCAAGCACTGGAAGTTCAAGGTGGCCGACCTCGACGAGCGAGCGCGCTGGGCCGACTATCAAGCTGCGTTCCAGGCGATGCTGGCGAAGTGCGACACCGACGTAGCTCCCTGGTTCGTCGTGCCGGCCGACTCGAAGGCCTACCGCAACTGGGCCGTCGGCGAGCTGTTGCGGGAGACGCTGGAGACGATGAGCCCGCAGTACCCGCCGGGTGATCTCGACGTTCCGGCGCTCGTGAAACGGCTGGCGCCGCCACACTGAGCGCGCTCCACTGGATCTAGCTGAACCGACACAGCTCAATCGACTCAGCGCACGAGCAGGGCAACCGGGTAGTCGGCGAGCAGTTCAGCCAGCCCGACGTTTGCTTTGTGGTGCGCGCCGGTCAGCAGGTCCGTCGCGCCGGCGCCCAGATCGAGCGTCGTGTCGCGCCAACCGCCTGTTCGGTGCAGCCCCACCGGCAGACGGGTAGCCACCGTAACCGCGCCACCGCGGTCGAAGGCCACCGCGTGCTGTGCGGCGGAACCGTCGGCCCGCAGCGGGGTGTAGCCGGTGAACAGATCGTGCCGGTCGCGGCGTAGGCGCAACGCTCGCGAGACCACATACAACTTGGCGAGACCCGTCGCGTCGACCGGCGGCGGGGCATCGTCCGCGTCGAGTCGAGACAGCATTTCCCGCCGGACGTCGAAGTCGACCGCGCGCCGGTTATCAGGATCGACGAGCGAGTCATCCCAGAGTTCGGTGCCCTGGTACACGTCCGCGACTCCGGGCATGGTGAGCTGCACCAGCTTTTGCGCCAACGAGTTCGAGCAGGCCCACGGCTCGATCCGAACGAGGAAGCTTGTCAGGGCTGCTCGCACATCCGCATCGTCGTAGGCGGTATCGACTGCGGTGTGCACGCTCGCCTCGAATGCCGCGACAGGATCGATCCAGTTGGTCGACTGTCCCGCCTCGCGCATCGCCTTTTCTGCGTAGGCGTGCATCCGCGCACGCTCGATCAGCCCGGCGCCGGCGAATGTTTGCCAGAGCAAGTAGCCGAAGGACGGATCCGGGATTGGCACCGCCGCCATCAGCTCACGCACCAGCGCGGACCATTCGGCGGGAAGTTCGCTCAGCACTGCGAGTCGCGCTCGGACATCCTCGCCGCGTTTGGTGTCGTGGGTAGCCAGCGCAGTCATGCTGCGTGGCGCGATCGCCTGCCGTCGTTGCTGGGCGTCGTGGAATGAGTCGGGTGCGAACCCGAACTGAGCCGGGTTGCCGCCGACTTCGTTGAGCGCGATGAATCTCGTGTAGCGGTAGTACGCGGTGTCCTCGACGCCCTTGGCCATGACCGCGCCGGTCGTCTGTTGGAAGCGGGCACACAGCTCGCTGGAAGGCTCGTTCAGCCGTGGCGCGAGGGCATCGATCGACTCGCCGAGGTCGGGACGGGCAGCGCGCGCGGTCGCGATCGCCGTGGCGAGGTCGGCGGCACCCGTCGGTAGATAGGAGCGGTAGACCGGGAACGCGACGACGAGTTCCAGCAGCGCGTCGCGGGCGTTGTCGACATCGGGCACGAGTCGCGCGAGTCTCGAAATCTCAGCCTGCAGGATCGTGGTCGCAACGAAACGCTTGCCCGCGCTCATATGCTCGGCGAAATCGGCGCTGTCGCCGGTGATGTCGACGTAGAGCGAGGTGAGCGGCGACTCCCCGTGCGGGTCGACGAATAGGCCGCCAACCTCGGTCATCGCGTCGTAACCAGTGGTGCCGTCGACCGGCCATTCCGGCGGCAGTTGCTCTCCTGGCTCGAGTATCTTCTCCACCGTGATCCAGGCGTCTGAGCCGGCCAACTCCCGCAGCCGGGTGAGGTAGTCGAGCGGGTCGACCAGACCGTCCGGGTGGTCGATGCGCACGCCGTCAATATTGTCGAGGCGCAGCCATCGGCCGATCTGCTCGTGGGTCGCACCGAACACTGCAGGATCCTCGACTCGGAGCCCCGCCAGCGTGGTCACGGCGAAGAAGCGCCGGTAGTTCTGCTCGGTGTCGGCGCGGCGAAAGCTCACCAATAGGTAGTGCTGTCGCTCGTGCACCTCCGATGCGCTGCCGCCGTCCGTGCCGGGCGCGACTGGGAAGCGGTGCTCGAAGTAGCGCAGTTCCGCATTGTCGCCACTGCCGGCCACTTCGAGTTGGGACGGCTCGAATTCATCGCCCAGGACTGGCAGCAGGATTCGGCCGCTGGTCCACTCGATGTCGAACCACGAGGCCCACGGGGATTCCCGGCCCAGACGCAGCACGTCCCACCAGGCGCGGTTGTCGGCCGGGGTCGCGATGCCGGTGTGATTCGGCACGATGTCGACGACAACGCCGAGCCCGCGCGACCGGGCCGCGGCGAGCAGGCGCGTCCACCCGTCGGCGCCACCGCGCGCCGGGTCGACGGAGTCGAAGGCGACAACGTCGTAGCCGTGATCGGAACCACGCTCGGAAACCAGCAATGGCGACAGATATGCCGCGCCTGAGCCGAGCGTCGGCAGGTAGTCGCAGACACCGGCAGCGGCGTGCAGATCAAAAGACGCGCGCACCTGCAAGCGGTAAGTCGAAGAAGGGACCGGCATGCTGGTCAGTCCGTTCGACGCAGGACAACAATCGCGCGCGGGCCTACCGAGATGACGTCCTTGGCTCGGAAAGTGCGCGGTGCTGCCTCTTCGTCGGCGTGCACCGTGTCGAGGACGACTTCCCACGCCGGCGCGTATTCGTCGGGCGGCAGGTGGAAGTCGATCGGCTCGTGGTGGGCGCTGAAACACATGACGAACGAGTCGTCGACGCGTCGCTGTCCCCGGCCGTCCCGATCGGGAATCCCTTGACCGTTGAGGAATACCGCAATCGCACGACCGAATCCGGAGCCCCAATCCTCCTCGGACATCTCGGTGCCGTCCGGCGAGAACCAGCCGATGTCGGGGAGGGCGTCGGCACCGCGACGGCGCACGGGCCGGCCGTCGAAGAACCTGCGGCGGCGGAAAATCGGGTGCTTGCTGCGTAGGTTGGCGACGCGCTGGGTGAAAACCAGCAGATCGGCATCGACCTTCGTCCAGTCGATCCAGGTGAGTTCGTTGTCCTGGCAGTAGCCGTTGTTGTTGCCCTGCTGGGTGCGGCCCAGTTCGTCTCCGTGGCAGAGCATCGGTACGCCCTGCGACAGCAGCAACGTCGTGATGAAGTTGCGTTCCTGCTGGTTTCGCAAGGCGACGATCTGCTCGTCGCTCGTCGCCCCTTCGACCCCGCAGTTCCAGGAGCGGTTGTGGCTCTCGCCGTCGGTGTTGCCGTCGTCGTTTGCCTCGTTGTGCTTGTCGTTGTAGGACACGAGGTCGCGGAGCGTAAAACCGTCGTGCGCGGTGACGAAGTTGATGTTTGCTACCGGTCGCCGTCCGGAGCGCTCGTAAAGGTCGGCAGAACCGGTGAGACGCGCTGCGAACTCGCCGATCGTGGCAGGCTCGCCGCGCCAGAAGTCGCGGACAGTGTCGCGATACTTGCCGTTCCACTCGGTCCATTGCGGTGGGAAGTTGCCGACCTGGTAGCCGCCGGGGCCGACGTCCCACGGCTCCGCGATCAGCTTGACCTGGCTGACGATCGGGTCCTGCTGCACGAGATCGAAGAAGGACGAGAGCCGGTCGACGTCATAGAACTCGCGCGCGAGCGTCGCGGCGAGGTCGAACCGGAAGCCGTCCACATGCATCTCGGTGACCCAGTAGCGCAGCGAGTCCATGATCAGCTGCAGCGTGTGGGGATGGCGAACGTTGAGCGTGTTGCCGGTTCCGGTGTAGTCCATGTAGTGCTGCGGGCTGTCCTCGACGAGGCGGTAGTAGGCCGCGTTGTCGATTCCGCGGAACGACAGCATCGGACCGAGATGGTTTCCCTCGCCGGTGTGGTTGTAGACGACGTCGAGGATGACCTCGATGTTCGCCTCGTGCAGGGTGCGCACCATCGCCTTGAACTCCTGCACCTGGCTGCCGGGACTGGTGCCCCAGGAGTACTTGCAGTCCGGCGCGAGGAAGCCGATGGTGTTGTAGCCCCAGTAGTTGGATAGGCCCTTGTCGCCGAGGAACGAGTCGTTGACGAAGTGGTGCACCGGCATCAGTTCGACGGCCGTCACGCCGAGCGCGCTGAGATGTTCGATGACGGCCGGATGGGCCATGCCGGAATACGTCCCGCGCATTTCCTCCGGGACGTCGGGGTGACGCTCGGTCATGCCCTTCACGTGCGTCTCGTAGATGATCGAGTCCGCGTAGGCATGTTTAGGTGGCCGGTCGACGCCCCAGTCGAAGAACGGGTTGATGACGACGCACTTGGGCATGTGGACGGCCGAGTCGTCGTCGTTCATCAGCTCGGGATCACTGAAGTGATAGCCAAACAGCGACTCGTCCCAGTCGATGCTGCCGTCGATTGCCTTGGTGTACGGATCGAGTAGCAGCTTGTTCGGGTTGCATCGCTTGCCTAGGGCGACGTCCCGAGGGCCATGCACGCGATACCCGTAGCGCTGCCCTGGCTCCACCCCGGGCAGGAACACGTGCCAGACGAAGCCGTCGACCTCGGGCAGTTCGATCCGCGACTCGTTGTCGTCGGCGTCGAACAAGCAGAGTTCGACCTTCTCGGCAACCTCGCTGAACAAAGCGAAATTGGTCCCGGACCCGTCGTAAGTCGCTCCCAACGGGTAGGGAGTACCAGGCCAGACCTGCATTCGGCTCCTTCGTAGTCGTCGCGCTGAATCTCCCCACGCCGTCGCGCGGTGAAACGACAGCGTCGCAGAGTGTGCCGGTTATCAGGGTCACATCGATGTCGAAATCAGCGCCACCCCAGCGTGGACGGGGATGCCGCGGGGACCATCGTGCGCAAGGTCACCCTTCTCCGGTGGCTTGCGAGTAGCGGTCCTCCCGCTCGCGAAGGTGGGTGCGTTTTCCGGACCAAGCGTGCACCAGGACGGCGCCGAGCGCGCAGGCGAGCGAAGCCAGCCCGAACCAGATGCAGCCCCCGATCAGCAGCTCGACCCCGCCGTGCGTGTCGTTCAGCGTTTTCGCCAGCCCGCGGTAGACCGAGAAGGAGGACTCCACGCCGAGCGCAACGCCGGCGAGCACGCCGGCGAGCAGTCCGACGACAGCCAAGCCGATCGCGCCGGCCCGTGCCTGCGTCCAGCGCCCGGCCCGACCCGCGCTGAATCCGCCACCCAGCAGTGCCGCGGCCAGCAGCGCGAACAGCGTCGCGCAGAGCCAGAGCAACACGGCGTAGCGGGGCCCGTGGTCGGTGTTGAGTTGTGCGTCCAATGCGTGTCCCCAGGCGTCGTAGCCGCCGCGGGACGTGATCGAGTCGCCGGTGAAGCGATATGTAAAAATTGTCTGGAAAGTGGCGAACACCGACAGGACCGCCGCGGCGATCCAGAGGGCAGGTTCGGCGAGCGCAAGGCTGACCGGGCGCGCGCCGACGAGCCTGGGAGCACGGTTCCTAGGGGGTTCGGATGCCCCGGCATCGTCGACGAACTCGACCTGAATGCCCACCATGTGGGAAGTCTGACACCGCGCAGCCGAAATTCCCACGTCGAAGCAGCCTCGGTCTTGTCGTACCCCGCCCGTACCGTGGTGGCATGCGCGTCAGCTCCGACATCACACCCAGCACCGGCAAGTTCGAGGTGGTCTCCGACTTCGCGCCCTCCGGTGATCAACCGGCCGCGATCGAAGACCTGGAACGTCGCATTCGGGCGGGGGAGCGCGACATCGTGCTGCTCGGCGCGACCGGCACCGGCAAGTCGGCGACATCGGCGTGGCTGATCGAGCGGTTGCAGCGCCCGACCTTGATCATGGCCCCGAACAAGACACTTGCCGCGCAGCTCGCCAACGAACTGCGTGAGATGCTACCCAACAACGCAGTCGAGTACTTCGTCAGCTATTACGACTACTACCAACCCGAGGCCTACGTCCCGCAGACCGACACCTACATCGAGAAGGATTCCTCGGTCAACGACGAGGTCGAGCGGTTGCGTCACTCGGCCACTATGTCGCTGCTCACCCGTCGCGATGTCGTCGTTGTCGCGACGGTGTCATGCATCTACGGTCTGGGCACGCCGCAGGCCTACGTCGATCGGTCGCTGCGCCTGCGCGTCGGTCAGCAGATCGAGCGCGAGGCGATTCTGCGCCGGCTCGTCGATGTGCAGTACACGCGCAACGACATGTCGTTCACACGCGGCACCTTCCGGGTACGGGGTGACACGGTCGAGATCTTCCCGGTGTACGAAGAACTCGCGATTCGCGCCGAGATGTTCGGTGACGAGGTCGAGCGGCTGTATTACCTGCACCCGCTCACCGGTGAGGTGGTGCGCGAAGTGGACGAGGTGTTCGTCTTCCCGGCCACGCACTACGCTGCCGGGCCGGAGCGAATGGAGGCTGCCATCCGGGGGATCGAGAGCGAACTGGCCGACCGGCTCAAGGAACTCGACGGCCAGAACAAGCTGCTCGAGGCGCAACGCCTGCGGATGCGGACGAGCTACGACATCGAGATGATGCGCCAGGTCGGGTTCTGCTCCGGCATCGAGAATTACTCACTGCACATCGACGGACGCGAACGCGGCAGCGCCCCGAACTGCTTGCTCGATTACTTCCCCGAGGACTTCCTGCTCATCATCGATGAGTCACACGTGACTGTGCCGCAGACCGGCGGCATGTACGAGGGTGACATGTCCCGCAAGCGCACCCTGGTCGAGCACGGATTCCGGCTGCCCTCGGCGATGGACAACCGCCCGCTGAAGTTCGAGGAGTTCGTCGAGCGCATCGGGCAGACGGTGTACCTCTCGGCAACCCCGGGACACTACGAGTTGGGGCGCACGAAAGGCGAGTTCGTCGAGCAGGTGATCCGTCCGACTGGTCTGGTCGACCCGCAGATCGTGGTCAAGTCGACCAAGGGCCAGATCGACGACCTGGTCGGCGAGATCCGCGAGCGGTCCGAGCGCAACGAGCGGGTGCTGGTAACCACCCTGACCAAGAAGATGGCCGAGGATCTCACCGACTACCTGCTCGAACAGGGTATTCGGGTGCGCTACCTGCACTCGGAGGTCGACACGCTGCGGCGTATCGAGCTGCTGCGCGAACTGCGCCTGGGCGAGTTCGACGTGCTCGTAGGGATCAACCTGCTACGCGAGGGCCTCGATCTGCCCGAGGTGTCGTTGGTGTCGATTCTGGACGCGGACAAGGAAGGCTTCCTGCGCTCGGGCACGTCCCTGATCCAGACGATCGGTCGCGCCGCACGAAATGTGTCCGGCGAGGTGCACATGTACGCCGACCGCATCACACCATCGATGCAGACCGCGATCGAAGAGACGACCCGGCGCCGCGAGAAGCAGGTCGCCTACAACGTGGCGCACGGTCTGGACCCGCAACCGTTGCGCAAGCGAATCGCCGACATCACCGACTTGCTCGCACGCGAAGCCCAGGACACCGACGAGCTGCTCGCCTCGACGCCGGTCGGCGGATCGGGGCGTTCGCAGTCGCGTGGCAAGTCCTCGGCTCCCGGACGCGGCGGTCGCGGCTTCTCCGGCGGCGTGATCGGGGTCGGTGCGCACGCCGACGGAAAGTTGGACATCGCCGAACTGCCGCGCGCACAACTCGCTGATCTGATCCAGCAGCTCAACGAGCAGATGCTCACTTCCGCCCGCGAGTTGCAGTTCGAGGTGGCCGCTCGGATTCGCGACGAGATCTCCGAGCTCAAGAAGGAGTTGCGCGGCATGGACGCAGCGGGCGTAGGCCGCTGATGGCGATCGTGTTCCAGGTCGTGCTGCCCGATCCGCAGGGAACGAGTTCGGCGTGCAGGGAGCTCTGTGTGCCATGAGCGCTCTGCGCACGGCGCACCCCGGCCAGGCGCGCGCGCGGCGCCGCTGGCCGCGACGCTTACTGATCACGGTCGTGGTGCTTGCGCTGCTGGTGGTCGGCGCCGACCGCGTGAGTGCGGTCATCGCGGAGCGCATCGCCGGGGACACGATCGAGAACTCGCAGCATCTGAGCGAGCGTCCGAACGTCGACGTCGCCGGTTTCCCGTTTCTCACCCAGTTGGCTTCTGGACACTACGACGACGTGACGATTACCGCGCACGGCGTGTTGCTCAAGCAGGCTCGGCTCGACAGGCCGCTGCGGCTGGACACAATAGTAGTTCACCTGCACGGCGTCACGGTGGCGCATGACTTCACGTCCATCTCGGCGCAGACTGCCACCGCAGACGCCCGGAGCAGCTATGCCGCAGTGTCGAGCACGCTCGGCACCCCTATCTCCTACGCCGGGCCCAAAGACGGCGGCCGGGTCAAGGCATCGCGCACCGTGTCGGTGGTGGGCACGTCGCTGACCGGCGAGATCAGCGCGGCGGTCCGCGCCTCGTCCGCCGACGGGCTGCGCTTCATCGACCCGCAAGTGAGCGCGGCCGGTCAACAGCTACCGCAACTCGCTCACGCCCTGGCAGGGATCTTTGCGGTCACCGTCGCGCTAAACGGCCTGCCGTTCGACGTTTCGGTCGACGGATTGAGCGTCGACCCGGACGGGCTGGTGCTGCATCTTCACGGCAAGAACCTGACCTACCGCCGGTAGCGCACCTCGCGCCCGGCGGCGGGTGGGCGGCCGCCCACCACGGTGAGCACCCGAGCAGCGAGCTCATTGCCGGCCCGCAACGCATCAGAGATCCCGCTGCCGCCCAGCCGCGCCGCCAGCACCCCCGCCGCAAAGGCGTCACCGGCGCCGGTGCTGTCGACGACGCGGGAAGCGCCCGCAACCTCACCCCGGACGGCGCTCCCGTCCGACCACACGGCGCCCTCGGCGCCGCACTTCACGATCGCTTCGCCGCACCGTGCCGCCAGGGCAGCAGCCGCCTCGGCCGGGTCGTCAAGGCCGCTCAGCACGCGGGCCTCGTCTCGGTTGGCGAACAGCACGCAGCGCGGCAGCCAGTCGAGGAACGCACCGGCTCCGAACGCGCGCAGCGGCGCTGCCGACGCGGCATCGATCGAGACACCGCACCCATGCTCGGTCGCGAGGCGGACCGCTTCGTCGGCGGCCGAGCGTGAGCCCGCGGCGAAGACGGCGTAGGCGGAGATGTGGACGTGCGAGTCCGGGAACAGCAGCTCAGGCAGCGGCGCGCAGCCCAACTCGATGTTGGCGCCCATCGACGGGATCATCGTGCGCTCGCCGCTCGCGTCCACCAGGACGATGCACGTTCCGCTCGGACGGACCGGATCGACGCTCGCCGCAACATGGACGCCCGAGGCGCCGAGTTCGCCGACCAGCATCCGGCCCAGCGCGTCGTCGCCGACCCTCGCGATCAATGCCGCCGGTGCTCCAGCAGCCACGAGCCACGCAGCGGTGTTGGCTGCAGACCCGCCGCCGACCAGCGAGACGGGGGCCGGGCTGTCCGAGCCACGGGTCAGCTCCCCGGGCAGTTGCGCCACGACGTCCAAGATCAACTCGCCCACGCACAACACCCGCAATGTCACGTCGGGTCGGCGGCGGCGACCGCAACTTCCGCTGCCAGTCGGGCATTGCCGAGCACGAGCGCGACGTTGGCGGCCAGCGACGCGCCCGCCGTCTCGCGGTGGAAGAAATCGAGCAGAAACGGGGTGACGTCCTTGCCGCGCATCTGCGCCGCCGCGGCCGCCGCAAGCCCAGCAGCGAGCACCCGGTCGTGCAGGGCGCGGTCCAGTTCATCGCAAGCGGCAATCGGGTTGACCAGCACCATGCCGTACCGGTCAGTGCCCAGCGCCGCCCGCGCACGCAGCACGGCGGCGACCTCGGCGGGCGAGTCGGCACGCCAATCCAGGCAGTGGCCGGAGTCGCGCAGGTAGAACCCTGGGAACCGGTCCGTCCGGTAGCCGAGGACGCCGATATTCAGGGTCTCCAGCCGCTCCAGGGTCGCGCCGACGTCCAGAATCGACTTCACACCGGCACAGACGACGAGCAAAGGCGTGCGCGACAGCGTCGTCAGGTCTGCCGACTCGTCCCACGTCTGCGCGGCCCCGCGATGCACCCCGCCTAGTCCGCCGGTGGCGAACACGCCGATGCCGGCCTGCGCCGCAAGATGAGCGGTTGCCGCGACCGTCGTCGCTCCCACCCCGCCGAGCGCAACGACGCCGGCCAGGTCGCGGACGCTGACCTTGACCACGTTCTCGTCGCCCGCGACACGTAGCAGCGCAGCGTCGTCGAGGCCGACGCGCGCCATGCCGTCGACCACCGCAACCGTTGCGGGCACGGCGCCGCCCGAGCGCACGGCACGTTCGATCTCGCGGGCGATGCGCACGTTGTCCGGGCGTGGCAGGCCGTGGCTGATGATCGTGCTCTCCAGCGCGACGACGGCCCGTCCGCCCGCAAGCGCGTCGGCAACCTCCGGATCGATCAGCACGCACGTCCCCGTCGCCTAGCCAGCAGACCGAGCGGAAGGGTCGTGAGTGCCGCGACGAGGAACGAGATCAGCGACGCGCTCATCCAGGTCGCCGGCGTGAAGTTCAGCCAGCCTTGTACGTGTCCCCACGCCGCCACCCACCAGTCGATGTAACCGGGATTGACCAACTGGTAGGCAACAAAACCGAGTCCCCACGCCGCGAGGTTTGCCCAACGCGGGCGGACGCTCTCGCCGAGATCCCACATGCGCCGCGACACCACGAAGTAGTCGACGACCAGCACGCCCAGCAACGGGACGAACACCGAGCCGATGAGGATCAGGAAGTTCTCGTAGTCGCTGATACTCAGAGCGAGCGCTGCCACGGTGGCGATGCTGCCGACTGCGATCGCGAGCACCCGCCGGTCCCAGTGCGACCGGAAATTCTGCACCGACACCGCGGTCGAGAACGTGTCGGCGAAGGATTGGTCGAGCTCTCGGATCGCTAGTACAGCGAAGGCAAGCGCGCCCAGTGGAACCGCGATGAATGTGGCGAAGATGTGGTCCGGGTTGCCCTTCGCCACGGTCAGCAGGGCGATGAGTCCGAGCGCATAACAGGCGAATTGCGTGACGGAATATCCGACGAAGACACCGAGGAACGCAGCACGCGTGGACCGCGAAAAGCGGGAGTAGTCCGAGGCGAGCGGCACGAAGGACACGGCGGCGCCGACGACGGTGTCGACAGCGATCCAGAAGTCGTTCCAGCTCCCCGCGCCGAACGCCGGTAGCGGGTGCCGAAGCAACTGAACAAACAGGTACACAAGCACCACGACCACGGCAAGGGTGACGTACTTGCGCAGCACCCGGATCCAGCCGAGTGGCCGCAATGCCAGCCCTGTGGTCACCGCCCCACCGGCCAGCACGTACACCCAGCGCGGGATGCCGTCCGCAACCTGATGCATCGCGGTGCCGATCGTGACCAGTTCGAACGTGCTCCAGCCCAGAAGTTGCACCACGTTGAGCGCAGTGGGCAGATACGACATGCGGGTGCCGAACAGGCCGCGCAGCAGCACCATCGACGGTGCGCCGGTCTGCGCGCCAGGCACGGCGGCGAGAGCGACCATGAGCGTGCCCACCACGGTGCCGACCGCCAGCGCGACCAGCGCAGCAACCAATGACATCGCCTTGTCGACCGGGACGAGAACGAAGATCGCGCCGGTGAATCCGAGCAGGCTGACGCCGAGATTGCCCCATAGCCCGAGCTGGTCGCTCAGATGCAACGTGCGCGGGGGCGCGTCGTCCAGGGTGAGCGGCGCCTCAGCGCCTTCGACGGCCGGGTACTGCTTGATAGCGGTCATTGGATCTGGGCGAACCTCTCGTCCGGTGGTGGGACGAGTGCCGACTGGGCGATCACTTCCTGCGCCGGCATTACCCGGATCAGGTTCGACGGTCGGCGGCTCCCAGCCAGCCCTCTCAGCCCGGTACACCGGGCTCCCGTGTTCGGCTCGACCCTACCCCGGTCGCCGTGGCCGGCGGCGTCAGGGCGGCGTGAGGATGGCCTCGATCAGATGCGGGCCTCGCGCCGCGATCGCGCGCCGCAGCTCGCCGACGAGCGCCTCGGCCGTCGTGACCCGCACCGCGTCGACGCCTTGTGCCTGGGCCAGCGCGGTGAAGTTGAGGACGGGGTGGCCGAGATCCAGCATCTTGCGCGCACGCTCGCGAAGTCCGGCGGCACCGACGCGATCCAGTTCCATCCGCAGAATCGCGTAGGAGGCGTTGTTCAGCAGCACCGTCGTCACGTCGAGCTGCTCGCGGGCCTGCGTCCATAGCGCCTGGACGGTGTACATCGCACTGCCGTCGGCCTGCACGCAGATCACCGACCGGTGCGGCGCGGCGACGGCGGCGCCGGTCGCGACGGGCAGACCCTGGCCGATCGCCCCGCCGGTCAAGGTCAGCAAGCTGTGCCGGGCCGCACCGGCGGTGGCACTCGGCAGATGGAAGCCACCGGTGATCGCCTCGTCCACCAGGATCGCGTCTGGCGGCAGGGTGAGCGCGACCGCGGCAGCGACTTTCTCGGCGTCGAGCGGCCCGTCCGGCGAGGCGGGCAGCGCGGCGGCTGCCAGCACCGGTTCGGTGGCTGGGGCAACCTGCTCGGCCAGCGCGTGCAGCGCCGCGACGACGTCCTGACCCGGTGCGGCGAGGGTATGCGTGGTGCACCCGGAGGGAATCAGGTCGTCGGAGCGACCGGGGTAGGCGAAGAACGCCACGGGCGCGGCCGCACCCGCCAGCACGAGGTCGGTTGCCCCGGCGAGCTGCGGCGCTACGGCCTCGGCGAGGTAAGCGACCCGCGCCACGTCGGGCACACTCGCGCCGCGTTCGATCCGCGCCGGGAAGCATTCGGCGAGCAGCCGCGTGCCGGTCGCGGCCGCGATCCGGCTCGCGGCCCGCAGGCCCGCCTCACTCAGCGCGGCGCCGCCGAGCAGCAGCACGCAGGACGCCCCGATCGCGTGCGCGGCCGCCCGCTCGATCGCGGATTCCGCGACGGTCGGCGGTGGCGCGGTGAGCCAGGGCGTGCCCGGGTGCGCGCCCTCGCTCCACGACACGTCCGCAGGCAGCACCAGTGCCGCGATCCGCCCACCGCCGTCGTGGGCCGCGGCGACCGCGCGGGCCGCGTCGGCCCCGACCTCACGGGCGTGGCCCGAGGTGTGCACCCACGCCGCAACATTGCGTGCGACGGTGTCGATGTCGGACTGCAACGGCGGGTCGAACCGCTGGTGATACGTCGCGTGCGCCCCGACGATGCAGACGAGCGGGCTGCGGGCGCGGCGGGCGTTGTGCAAGTTCGCGAGGCCGTTGCCCAGCCCAGGTCCGAGGTGCAGCAGTACGGCGGCGGGCTTGCCCGCGACGCGCGCGTAGCCGTCGGCGGCACCGGTGGCTACCCCTTCGAACAGCGCGAGCACGCCACGCATCTGCGGCACGTCGTCCAGGGATTGCACGAAGTGCATCTCTGACGTCCCGGGGTTCATGAAGCAGACCTCGACGCCGGCATCGACGAGCGTGCGGAGCAGCGCGGTAGCCCCGATCACGCCGCTCGTCCGGCAACCTTCGCTACGGTGACGGCAGAGCGCACCCGGGCGCGGGACAGGATCACCCGGCCATTATCGCGGAGGTCGTGCCGATGCCCGCACGACTGAGCCAAGTCACGGTCACCACGTCCGATTTCGTCGCGAGCGCCGCCTTCTACGACGCTGCGCTCGGCGCGCTGGGCATGTCGCGCGTCGTCGAATTCGGGGACGAGGAGGAAGGCGACGCCGTTGCCGAGGTGGCCGCGTGGGCCGCTGCCGACGAGCCGGCGATGTTCTGGCTGGTTGCCGGCCCGCAATCCACCCGCGAACTGCACGCCGAGTTCGCCGCCGAGGATCGCATGGCGGTGGACCGCTTCCACGAGAGCGCCGTTGCGGCCGGCGGGACGAGCCGCGCGGCGCCGCGTCGCTGGGTCATCTACCGCCGCGGTCGCTACGGGGCGATCGTGTGCGATCCGGACGGCAATGCGGTCGAGGTCACCGCTGCGGAGTAGGCCTCACTCGACGTCGATGAAGTGCTCGACGACGGGCGGCGCCGCGAGGAACGGCCCGATGGCGCCGCGCCAGGTGTTGAAGCGCTCCGACGCCCGGAAATTCTGCTCGTGAGCATCGACAGAGTCCCACTCCACGAGCAACACGAATCGCTCAGGTGTCTCGACACCTCGCGTCATGCGCACCGATCGGCAGCCGGGCGTGCTGGTGAGCACCTCGCGGACCCCGCGGTACGCGTCGGCGAAGTCTGCTTCCGAACCCGGCGGGACGCGGAGGTCGGCCACTTCGAGAACGCCGTCATAAGTCACTTGCCGAGCCTGGCAGACGCCGGCACCAGCGCGCGACTCCCCGGTCCGGCGTCGGCTCTCGATTGGCCTACCGCAGTCACCTTTGTCACACTGGCCACATGGGTTTCGCCCGTGTCGCTTCCACCTGCACCGCCGTTGCTGCCGTTGTCGGCTGTGCCGCCGTCGCGGTCGGCATGTCGCGGGCCGGCACCGACCACGCGGTGCAGCCGTCGAAGAGCGTCGCCACGACGTCGTTCTCCGCCACCGATACGCCTCATTTCGTGTCGCCGGCGGCCCTCTCTCGGACCGCCGTTGCGCTACGCGTGAACGCCGGACGGATGCTGAGCAGTGCCGCGCCGGTCCGCGTCCCAGCCGCGAGCCGCACCGCCGCCCCGAGCCGTACCGCCGCCGCCCGAAGCCGCACCGAGGCGCCACGCCCGAGCCTCTCGACGGCGTCGCATCCCGGCCGGGTAGCGCACAGTTCGGCCGCCGCCCCGCCGCTGCGTCACGCATTGCCGGCGAGCCGCACCCCGGCGCGGCACACGCCCACCCCGGCGCCGCGCCGCGGCGGCGCCTTACCGCTCGGCTACAGCACCGGTTCGGCGACCCGGGTCATTACCGTCGTCGCCGGTTCGACCGGCAGCACCGTCGCCCAATTCCAGCGCTGGACGAAGGCGCCGGGCGGCGGGTGGTGGCGGGTCGGGGCGAGTATCACCGCGCACATCGGTTCGCAGGGCATGACCCGTTATCCGAGCGAATCGCGGTCGGCCACACCGATGGGCAGTTTCTCGCTGACCCGCGCGTTCGGCCGCTATGCCGATCCGGGCACCGCGCTGCCGTACACCAAGACCTCGCCCGCCGATTGGTGGATCAGCCAGTCCGGAGCCCTCTACAACACGATGCAGCACTGCTGGTCCCGCTGCGCTTTCGCTCAGGGCAGCCCGAACGAGCACCTTTACTACACCACTCCGTTCTACAACTACGCCGTCGTCATCGACTACAACACCCGAAATGTCGGACCGGTGCGCCAAGGCGCAGGCAGCGCTTTCTTCCTGCACGTGTCGGTCGGTTCGTCCACAGCGGGCTGCGTCGCCATTGCGAGCAGCGACCTGGTGTCGGTGTTGCGCTGGCTCACGCCGGGCAGCTATCCGCGGATCCTGATCGGCACCGCATGACACCCTGAGGTGGTGACCTCGATTGTGCGCACCGCCGTTACCTTCGTCGGAGCCGCAGTAGTGCTCGTCGCCTGCTCGGCGACGTCCGGCGCACCGTCCGCGCGTCCGGTGCCGACACGTACGGCGGCGCGCACGTCCGCCGCGACGAGTCCCGCTCCCACGACGTCCGCACCCACGACGTCCGCAGCGGCGCACCGAGCGCCGAGCGCCAGCACTCGTGTAACGCAACACCCGAACCGTCCCCGCAGCCGCCCGACCGCGCCGAGTCACCCGCCCGCGACCCGAACCCTGCCGCTTCGCTACCCGACCGGCGACGCCCGGCAGGTGATCACGGTGACGGCACACTCACCGTCGAGCACCACCGCCACCCTGCAGGCCTGGGAACTCGGCGCGCACGGCTGGCAACGCAGTGGCCCATCCGTCGCGGCCTGGCTCGGCAGCGCGGGATTCAGCACACCCGCCAGCGAGAACAGCACGGCCACGCCGCAGGGCAGCTTCACCCTCACCAGGGCTTTCGGCCGCTTCGCTGATCCGGGCACTGCCCTGGCCTACACCCGTACGACGCCGGCCGACTGGTGGATCAGCGAGCCCGGACCGCTCTACAACACGTTGCAGCACTGCGTGTCCGGTTGCGCGTTCACGCAGGGCAACCCGAATGAGCACCTCTATTACACGGTTCCGTACTACGAATACGCCGTGGTTATCGACTACAACCAAGCCCCGGCGATCGCCGGTAAGGGCAGCGCATTCTTCCTGCACGTCACGGTCGGTCAGCCCACTCAGGGTTGCGTGTCGATCGAGCGAGACCACTTGGTACGCATCCTGCGCTGGCTCCGGCCGGACGCGCACCCGAGGATCCTCATGGGGACGGGCTGACCGTGCCGACGGGCGAAACTGGTGGGAGCGAGTGAGCACGCGCGCACCCGGTGCTGTCACGTAGGGTCTGGCAACGAGCTTGCGGAGGGGGACCTTGCTGATGACATTGGTGTGTATGCCACGTCGTATAGCTAGATC
Source organism: Mycobacteriales bacterium (assembly GCA_038212215.1). Classification (GTDB taxonomy): domain Bacteria; phylum Actinomycetota; class Actinomycetes; order Mycobacteriales; family Jatrophihabitantaceae; genus JALZAI01. Next base: position 66,116 of record JBBQUT010000009.1, on the reverse strand, counting down.
GATAGCGGGCGTGCTCGTAGCCGGAGCGCTGCTCGTCGGGTGCAGCAGCGTCCGCAACGGGACTCCCCTGGGCAGTGGCACGTCGTCGCCAACCAGCACCCGGGTCCCCACCGCTCTTCAGTCGAGCCCGACGACGGCTGATCCGAGCTCCGCGCAAGAGACTGCGTCGTCGGACCCGACAGACAGCGGCGGCGGCAACAGCGGCGAATCGCAATTCTGCAGCGACTTCAGTTCGGGTGACCTGTCCGGCATTCCTGCGAACAACTCGTCCAAAGCCGATGTCAAGAGAATCTCGGACGCGTGGAGCAAGCTCGCGCAGGACGCCCCTGCTGCCATAAGCGCCGACGCCCACAAGGTTGCTGACTTCATCAAGGGCTTCGCCGACGGTCAGATCGACCCGGTCGCGGCCCAACAGGTAAGCCCTGCCATCGAGCACGTAATCAACTACTTCAGCGCGCACTGCTTCGGCCACTGACTCACCGCACGGTAGTCATGTCCTGCGACAGACGCGGCGCCGGAGTGGTGGGTCTCCAAACACTGCTGGTTCCTGCAGCGGTCTGCGCGAGACCGGCCGAGATGGGCCAGGCTGTTGACCACATCGGTCCGCAGCCGCTTCGGCCCTCGGCGCTGCGGCGCGGTGTGGGCGGCATCACCGCCGCTGACGCGTCGAACGCACGCGTCGATGGATAGCTCCGCCTAAAATGATTCATACGAGGGGGAGTAGTCCCTAAACTGGCGCGTCGACATGCTGGCGATTTTTGCCCGGCCGCCAGGCCCACATCGGGTGGACGAGACCTTCGGCCCTGGCCGTACATGGCCGGGTCGAAGGCTGCCGTCGGCGCCTGGCGATCCGGCCGGTGACATCAAGGAGTACCACTTGTGAATCCGGTAGTTGCCGTTATCACTTTCGGCATCCTGCTGCTCGCCGAACTTCCCGACAAAAGCATGTTCGCTTCGTTGGTGCTCGGCACGCGATTCTCGCCACGCTGGGTCTTTCTCGGCGTGGCAGCCGCTTTCGCGGTGCACGTCGTCATCGCGGTGAGCGTAGGCAGCCTGCTTGCGCTGGCTCCGCGCCACTTCGTCCGACTCGCGGTCGCCCTCCTCTTCTTCGCAGGTGCGGCGCTCATGCTCTTCGCGGCAGGCAGCCATGACGAGTCGCAAGAGGAGGCCGATGCGTCGTCGCTGAAGTCGTCGTGGGGCGTCGCCGCAGCGTCGTTCGGTGTGATTTTCGTCGGCGAGTGGGGCGACATCACGCAAATCGCGATGGCCAACCTGGCCGCTCGCTACGACGACGCTCTCGCTGTCGGCATCGGCGCCACGCTCGCCTTGTGGACGGCCGCCCTCCTCGCGATCAGCGTGGGCAAGAATTTGTTGCGCTTCGTGTCGGTGCCTGTGCTGCACCGGATCGGAGCGGTGGTCTTCGTGGGGTTCGGGATTGCTTCGCTGATAGAAGCCCTGCGCTGATCGACCGCACGTGAGAGGGTCTGCATCGACAAGGGCGGCGCACGAGATGATCCGACGGAGCACGACCGCTTTGGCCGAGCGCTCGACGATGGTCGAGCGCCTGCGCCGGAACGGGATCACCGATCAGCGTGTGCTCGCTGCTATGGCTGAAGTTCCCCGGGAGCGGTTCGTGCCGGGCGCGCACGCAGCGGCTGCCTACCGGGAGTACCCGCTGCCTCTCGGGCACGGCCAGACGATTTCCGTGCCGCAGATCGTCGCGATCATGGCTGCGGCGCTGGACCTCGACGACGACGTGGAGGTGCTCGAAGTGGGCGCCGGCGCCGGATACGCCGCCGCCGTTCTCTCCCGCTGCGCCAGCCGCGTCGTGACCATCGAACGGCACCGGGGCCTTGCCGAGCGCGCCCGCGCCGTGCTCACGGACCTCGGCTACGACAACGTCGAGGTGCGCGTCGGCGACGGCGCACTCGGCGCGCCCGATCGAGCGCCGTTCCACGCCATCTCGGTCGCTGCAATGGCTGTGGACATCCCGCCCAGTCTGGTCACGCAGCTTGCCACCGGCGGTCGCCTGGTCTGCCCGGTCGGCGTCAACGGGACCGGTCAACTGGTCCGCTTGCAGCATGGGCGTCGGCAGGCGTTGCTCGGCGTCCGGTTCGTGCCTCTCGTCACCGACACGCAGTATTGAGCCCGCGACGATCGCGGTTCGTTGCACGGCTGGAGAAGTCGCCTTGCCAAGGGTGAGGCGCCGCGATCACCACCCGCGTTTGCGCCACTCGGCGAGATGCGGACGCTCGGTGCCGAGGGTGGAGTCGTCGCCGTGCCCGGGGTAGAACCACGTCTCGTCCGGGAGCTCGGCGAACACCCGAGCTTCGAGGTCGTCCATCAGCGAAGTGAAATCGGTCGGATTCGTCGTCCGCCCGGGACCACCCGGGAACAGCGAGTCGCCGGTAAACAGGTGCGGCGAACCTTGCGGATCGCGGTAGAGCACGGCGATCGAGCCAGGGGTGTGCCCGCGCAACGCGGTGATCTCCAGCGTCAGGTCGCCGACGGTCACGCGATCGCCGTGCTCAAGACGCTCGTCAACCGCAACCGGCAACTCGTCGGCGTCGTCGGCACCCGCGTACACGGCGGCGTCGGCGTCGGTCATCGCCTCCGCGAGCGCCTGCCAGTGGTCAGCGTGTCGGTGCGTGGTCAGGATCGCCGACACCGGCGGACCGTCCAGGCGCATCAGTTCCCGCAGCCGGCCGGCCTCGTTGGCCGCGTCGATAAGCAAGCCCTCATCGGTCTGCGTGCACCGCAGTAGGTAGGCGTTGTTGTTCATCGGCCCGACGGCCAGCTTGGCGATCGTAAGGCCGGGCAGGTAACGCACGTCCCACGGTCCACCGACCTCGACCACGCCGGAATAGCTGTCGTCCATACCGCTTGCCTCGCTCATGGCTGCAACCTAGTCGAAGATCGGCTCGAACTCCTCCGTCGGCGGTCCGGACGACAGGTCGACCCGGGTATCGGGCAGATCCCGCAGCACCGAAGCGACGTAGGACGCCACCGCAGCAGCCCGGCCGACATCGCGACCCTGCGCCTCGGACAGCAGCCAGCGGTGCTCGCTGATCTCGTGGAAGAGCTCTGCATCAGGCAGCTTGCGGCGGAGTTCCGGGGGGACGAGGCCGAGCGTCCCGTAGAACTTCTCGTCCAACCAACGGCGTGCTGCCTTGTCGTCGGGGATTGCCGCGTCGACGCCGGATTCCCACTTAGCCTTGAAGCGAGACAGGTCGCCGAGCAGCGTGCGCGCCTGATTCTCCTGCACGCGCAGCCCGGTCAGCTCGAACAGCCGACGTTGGTGGTGACCGGCCTCCACGACGTGGGTGTCGAAGCCGAGGCGTAGGCCCTCCGGCTCGGCGGCGATCGTCATCTCCGACACATCGAAACCGAGGTCGTTGAGCGTGCGCACCCGGGCGTTGATCTTGTAGTTCTCGCCGGGCGGGACGATCTCGTCGTGGGTCAGTTCCTCCCACAACCTCTCGTAGCGGCTTTGTGCGGAGCTGGCGAGTACGGCGACGTCAAGGTCCTCGTCGAGCAGACCGGCGGCCTGCAGGTCAAGCATTTCGCCGGCAATGTTGAGAATGGCGATGTCGATGTCGTAAAGACGTTGCCCGCGCGAGAGTCGCTCGTGCAACTCGCCGGTCTCCGCGTCAACCAAATATGCTTCCAGCGCACCGGCGTCGCGTCGGAAGAGTGTGTTCGACAGCGAGCAGTCGCCCCAGTAGAACCCCGCCAGGTGTAGCCGGACGAAAAGACCGGCCAGAGCGTCGAGCAGCCGAGTGCGTAGCTGCGGCAAGACACGACCACTGAACAGCGATCGGTAGGGCTGCGAGAACGGCAGGTACCGCGTGATCAGCAGCCCGCCGAGTTCCTCGCCGTCCATCGTCTGCCGATTGATCACGGTGCCGTAGGCCTCCACGACCGGGACCGAGTGCTCGGCCAGGGAGCGCAGCAACCCGTGCTCGCGCAGTACGAACCGGTCGGTGGCTTCCTTGATGGCGAACACCTCGCCGGACAGATCGACGAACCGCACGACGTGGCGCGAGATCCCGCGCGGTACGTAGACGATGCGAGGGTCGTCCCATTCGGTCAACGGCACGTTGAACGGCAGCGTGAGCACGTCGGTGTTGGCGCCAAGAGTCGTGACCCGAAAGCTCCCCACCGCCACCAGGGTACGGCCGAAGTGTTACGCCAGATTCACCCCGGCGGGTCCAGTCACCGCAGATCCAAACCCAGCAGGGCGTTCTCGATGACCTCGGTGAGCGCTGGGTGGATCCAATACTGGCCACGCGCCATGTCCCGCGCGCTGAGTCCGAAGCTCATCGCCTGGATCAGCGGTTGGATCAGGGTCGCGGCCTGCTCGCCCAGCACGTGCGCCCCTAGCAACTGGCCTGTGTCTGGGTCGGCGAGCACCTTGCAGAAGCTTGTGGTGTCTTCCATCGCCCAGCCGAAGGCCGTGCCGCCGTAACCCTGCGTTCGGCAGACGTAGCGGCGCCCCTGTGCGCGCGCTTCGTCCTCGCTCAGCCCGACGCAGGCGAGTTGCGGATTGGTGAATACCGCGAACGGCACGAACCTGTGGTCGGACTCGACCGGCTCGTCGGGATGCGCGAGATTGTGCGCGACGACGCGTGCCTCGTGATTGGCGACGTGCTTGAGTTGGTGCTCCGAGCTCACGTCACCCAGCGCCCAGATGTGCGGGACGGACGTGCGCTGCTGCGCGTCGACGCTGATCCGAGCGTCCGGGTGCACCTTGACGCCGGCTGCGTCCAGGCCGAGCCGGTCGGAGTTCGGTACCCGTCCAACCGCGACGAGCAGCAGGTCGGCCTCGACCGGCGGCTCGTCCGCGAAGTCGATGGTGACCGTCCCGTCCGGCGAGTGGCGCAACGCAGTAGGCAGATGACCGAGTCGCAGGTCCCACTTTGTGCCGACCTGCGTGGTGAACGCGGTGGAGAGCTCCGAGTCCAGCTTGCGCAACAGCCTGTCGTTGCGGGCGATGACGCTCACCTGCGCCCCGAACGCCGAGAAGATGTGGGCGAACTCGCAAGCGATGTAGCCGCTGCCCAGGATCGCGACCCGCGCGGGGACCGCGTCGATTCGCATCACCGTGTCGGAAGTCTGCATCGGCACGCCGGACGCAGTGACCGGTGGCGGGATGACCGCACGGGAACCGGTCGCAATCACGATGCGATCAGCGGTGATCGTGCCGCCGGTCGACAGCGCGAGCTCGTGCGGGCCGACGAACGACGCATGCGCCTCGTACAACGTCGTGTTACGCCCGTCGCGACGATAGATCCGTCCACCCTCGGAAATCGGGTCGATGCGGCCGAATATTCGGTCGCGGATCCCGGGCCAGTCGACCCTATCGAGGGTCAGGTCGACGCCGAGCCGGGCGGCGTGGCCTGTCGATCCGGCCAGATCCGCGGGATAGACGTACATCTTGGTCGGGATGCAACCGACATTCAGGCAGGTGCCGCCGAATGTCGACTCCTCGATGATCGCGATGTGCCAGTCGTCGAAGTCGGGACCGACCAGCGAGTTCCCGGAACCTGAGCCAATGATCGCCAGATCGAAGTGCGCCACGCAGCCTGACGATACGGCCCGCGCGGCCTCACCACCCGCCAACCGCCTCGGCCATCAGGTCGCCGAACAGATGCTCGAACTCCGCAGTTTCGAGCCCGCGCCGCGCGAACCAGATGCAGACGTTCTCGCAGTCACGATGCAGGTAGTCCGGGCCCTTGGGATTGGCGACCAGATCGACAACTTGCGGGAAGTCGATCAGGACGAGCCGGCCGGCGTGGACGAGCAGGTTGTACGGCGAGAGGTCACCATGCGCGAAACCGGCTCGCGCCAGCACACGCATCGCGTCGACAAGCTGGTTGTAGAGGTCGGCGAGTTCGGCCGCGCCCGGGCGCAGTTGGGCCAGGCGCGGCGCGGCGGCGCCGTCGGCGTCCCCGACGAATTCGAGCAACACCTCGGTCCCGAGGAGTTGGACGGGATAGGGGACGGGAGCGCCGAGGCGCCACAGTGTCGACAGCGCGGCGAATTCGGCGGCCGCCCAGCGGCCGGCCAGCACCTCCCGCCCATAGTCGGTGCGGCGGGCCATCGCCCGGGCGTCGCGACTCTTGCGCACCCGTCGACCCTCGAGGTAGCCGGCGTCGCGGTGGAACTGGCGGTGCTCGGCGCTGCGGTAGCGCTTCGCCGCCAGCAGCACGCCCGTCCCATCCGGCAGGCCACGGTGCACGAGGTGGACGTCGGCCTCCTTGCCCGTCTTGAGCACGCCGAGCTCGGTGTCGAGGGCGGACAGCTCGGTGACCACCCAGTCCGGCTGCGGCTCGGGGCCGTGCGTAGCGCCGTCCCAGCTCGACCATGCCGGTTCGGTGGCGGGTTCTTCGTCGACGGGCCAGTCGTCGTGACGATCGATGTGCATTGCTGAGGACTCCTCGGCGGGTCGCGCGGACCGCCGGGGAGGTCGGCGTCAGCGCGGATAGGGGCGGGTGGGCGTGGGGCGCACCCGGACAACGGTCTTCGACATCGGGGCACCTCCTCGTCTCGCTCGTCCCGTGCTCATCCGCACGGCATGCTGAGCCTGCCCGCACGCACGTCGCCCGTGCAACCCATTTTTTCCCGCGCCGATAGGGTTCCAGCGTGAGTGACCGCGAGCGAACCAACGCCCTGCTGCGGATGTCGACATTGTTCGTGCGGACGCTGCGCGACGACCCCGCTGACGCCGAGGTCCCGAGCCACCGGCTGCTCGTGCGGGCCGGCTACATCCGCCGGGTCGCGCCGGGCATCTATTCGTGGTTGCCGCTGGGGATGGCTGTTCTGCGGAACATCGAGCGGATCGTCCGGGAGGAAATGGACGGGATCGGTTCGCAGGAGGTGCATTTCCCGGCGCTGATCCCACGCGAGCTGTTCGAAGCCAGCGGCCGGTGGGCCGACTACGGCGACGGGTTGTTCCGCCTCAAGGACCGTAAGGACGCCGACTACCTGCTCGGCCCGACCCACGAGGAACTGTTCACCCTGCTGGTGAAGGGCGAGTACTCGTCCTACAAGGACTATCCCCTGGCGCTGTATCAGATCCAGACGAAGTACCGCGACGAGGCGCGCCCACGAGCGGGCATCCTGCGCGGCCGTGAATTCATCATGAAGGACTCGTACTCCTTCGACCTGGCACACGAAGGGCTCGAGACGGCCTACCGCGCGCACCGCGACGCGTACGGGCGCATCTTCACCCGGCTGGGTTTCGACTACCGCATCGTGTTCGCGGTGTCCGGCGCGATGGGCGGCTCGGCGTCGGAGGAGTTCCTCGCCCCGGCACCGTCCGGTGAGGACAGCTTCGTGCAGTGCACGAACTGCGACTACGCCGCCAACACCGAGGCAGTCGTCATCGCCGCGCCCGAGCCGCAGGACCCCGCCCGGCGACCCGCCGCCGTGGTTCTCGACACCCCGGACACGCCGACGATCGCCACGCTCGTCGAGCGGATGCGCGCGATGGGGCACGACATCTCCGCCGCGGATACGCTCAAGAACGTCGTGCTCAAGACGCACGCGCCCGGGGCGGACGGCTGGGAACTGCTCGTCGTCGGCGTCCCTGGCGACCGCGAGGTCGACCTCAAGCGCATCGGCGGCCAGCTGGAACCCGTTCTCGTCGAGCAGGCCGGGCCGGATGACCTCGCTCGAGAACCCCAGCTTGTGAAGGGCTACATCGGCCCGCAGTTGCTCGCCGCGCTGAAGGTGCGCTACCTGGTCGACCCGCTCGTGGTCGAGGGCAGCGCGTGGGTGACGGGTGCGAACGCGCCGGACCAGCACGCCATGAACGTCGTGCGTGGACGGGACTTCGTGCCAGAGGGCGAGATCGGCGCGGTCGAGATCCGCGACGGCGACCTGTGCGCACGCTGCGGCGCGCCGTTGCAGATTGCACGCGGCATCGAACTCGGCCACGTCTTTCAGCTCGGCACCAAGTACGCCGAAACGTTCGGCCTCACCGCGCTCGGGCCCGACGGCAAGCCGGTGACGGTGACGATGGGCTCCTACGGGATCGGCATCACCCGCGCCGTCGCTGCCCTCGCCGAACAGACCCACGACGAACTGGGCCTGTGCTGGCCGGTCGGCATCGGACCCGCCGACGTCCATGTGGTGGCGACCGGCAAGAACGACTCGGTGTTCGAAGCTGGGGAGCAGCTGTCGTCCGAGCTCCAGGCGGCCGGGGTGCGGGTGCTCTATGACGACCGCCGCGGCGTGTCGCCAGGGGTGAAGTTCAAAGACGCCGAGCTGATCGGGGTGCCCGCGATCGTTATCGTCGGTAAGGGCCTCGCCGACGGGACGTTGGAGGTGCGCGACCGGCGTTCCGGTGAGCGCCGCGACGTGCCGGTCGGTGACACTGCCGCAGCGGTGATCGCCGCGGTCCGCGGCTGATGGCTCGTCCGCTGGCCGAGATCGTCGAGAAGGGTTGGGCCGAGGCGTTGGCGCCCGTCGAAGCCGACATCGCCGCGATGGGCGACTTCCTGCGCGCCGAAGTCGCTGCCGGGCGGGCCTTTCTGCCGGCCGGTGCGCGCATCCTGCGCGCGTTCACGCAGCCGTTCGCGGACGTCCGGGTGCTGATCGTCGGACAGGACCCGTACCCGACGCCCGGTCACGCGGTCGGCCTGTCGTTCAGTGTGGAGCCGCACGTGCGCCCGATCCCGCGCAGCCTGAGTAATATCTACAACGAGCTCGGCAGCGATCTCGGCGTGCCCGAGCCGGCTAACGGCGACCTGACGCCGTGGTCGCGGCACGGAGTGCTGCTGCTCAATCGCGTGCTGACCGTCGCGCCGGGCCGCCCCGCCGCGCACCGCGGCAAGGGCTGGGAGGCCGTCACCGACCAGGCGATCCGGGCGCTCGCGGCTCGCGATGCGCCGCTCGTGGCGATCCTCTGGGGACGTGACGCGCAGACTCTGCGGCCGTTGCTCGGCGATGCGCCCGTGATCGAGTCGGCCCACCCGAGCCCGCTGTCGGCCAGGAACGGATTCTTCGGATCGAAGCCGTTCAGCCGAGCCAATGCGCTGCTCGTCGAGCGGGGCGGCAGCCGGCTGGACTGGTCGCTCACCTGAGACGGTTGATCTCCCCGCCTGCGCTCGGTTGCGCCTGGTCCGGGTGAGCACCAGCGGGGAAGACTCGAGCCGACTCGAGCCGACACAGTCGGGTCACACGTTGTCGGTGCCGCTCACTACTCTCGAACCCGTAGCCGTCAAGTTCTCGAACGACGCCTGAACGAGTCTCCTGAAAGAGTGAGTGTGAACGACCGTCTGATCGTGCGGGGTGCCCGCGAGCACAATCTCAAGGACGTCAGCCTCGACCTGCCGCGAGACGCGATGATCGTGTTCACCGGGCTGTCCGGGTCGGGCAAGTCGAGCCTGGCCTTCGACACGATCTTCGCCGAAGGCCAGCGCCGGTATGTCGAGTCGCTGTCCGCGTACGCCCGGCAGTTCCTCGGCCAGATGGACAAACCCGACGTCGACTTCATCGAGGGCCTGTCGCCGGCCGTCTCGATCGACCAGAAGTCCACGTCCAAGAACCCACGCTCGACGGTAGGCACCATCACCGAGGTCTACGACTACCTCCGAGTGCTCTGGGCGCGAATCGGACGGCCACACTGCCCGGTGTGCGGCGAGCCGATCAGCAAGCAGACGCCGCAGCAGATCGTCGACCGGATCCTGGAAATGCCCGAGGGCACCCGGTTCCAGGTGCTCGCGCCGGTGATCCGGGAGCGCAAGGGTGAGTACGTCGACTTGTTCGCCGACCTGCAGGCGAAGGGGTTCGCCCGGGTACGGGTCGACGGGGTGGTGCTGCCGCTCACCGACCCACCGAAGCTCAAGAAGCAGGAAAAACACACCATCGAGGCGGTCGTCGACCGGCTGACTGCCAAGGCCACGAGCAAGCAGCGCATCACCGACTCGGTCGAGACCGCGCTCAACCTGGCCGGCGGACTCGTGATCCTCGACTTCGTCGAGCTGCCCGAGGACGACGAGCATCGCGAGCGCCGCTACTCCGAGCGGTTGGCCTGTCCGAACGACCACCCGCTCGCCATCGACGAGCTGGAGCCTCGCTCGTTCTCCTTCAACTCACCGTTCGGCGCCTGCCCGGTCTGCACCGGCCTCGGCACCCGCAAGGAGGTCGACCCCGAACTTGTCGTCCCCGACCCTGAACTGAGCCTGGCCGGCGGTGCGATCGCACCCTGGGCGAGTGGTCAGACCAGCGAGTATTTCCTGCGGCTGCTGCAGGGGGTGGCCGACTCGGTCGGCTTCGAGCTGGACGCGCCGTGGGATCAGCTTCCCGCCCGCGCCCAGAAGGCCGTATTGCACGGCACCGGTGACCAGGTGCACGTGAGCTACCGCAACCGCTACGGCCGAGACCGCTCGTACTACGCCAACTACGAGGGCATCGTTCCCTGGATCGAGCGGCGCTACGCCGAGACCGACAGCGACTACTCGCGCGAGAAGTATGAGGGCTACATGCGCGAGGTGCCCTGCCCGACCTGCCAGGGCACGCGGCTCAAGCCCGAGATCCTGGCCGTCACGGTGCACGGGCGCTCGATCGCGGAGGTGTCGGCGCTGTCGATAGGCCAGGCCTGCGAATGGCTGCGTCAGCTCACCCTCGACCGCCGCGAGACGATCATCGGCGAGCGGGTGCTCAAGGAGATCAACGCGCGACTCGGCTTCCTCGTCGACGTCGGTCTGCATTACCTTTCCCTCGACCGGGCCGCCGCCACGCTGGCCGGTGGTGAGGCGCAGCGGATCCGGCTGGCCACCCAGATCGGGTCGGGCCTGGTGGGCGTGCTCTACGTGCTCGATGAGCCGTCCATCGGCCTGCACCAGCGCGACAACCACCGCCTCATCGAGACACTGGTACGGCTCAAGCAGCTCGGCAACACGCTCATCGTGGTCGAGCACGACGAGGACACCATCCGCACCGCCGACTGGGTCGTCGACATCGGCCCGCAAGCCGGCGAGCACGGCGGCTCGATCGTCGTCAGCGGAACGGTCGAGGACCTGCTCGCCAGCGAGAGTTCTATCACCGGCGCCTACCTGTCCGGGCGCCGGCGCATCGAGATCCCGGCGTTGCGCCGGCCCCGGCAGAAGGGGCGCGAGGTCGCCGTTGAAGGCGCGCGGGAACACAACCTGCGCAACATCGACGTCGCGTTTCCGCTCGGCTGCTTCGTCGCCATCACCGGGGTCAGCGGCTCGGGCAAGTCGACGCTCGTGAACGACATCCTGTACGCCTCCCTGGCGAACAAGATCAACGGCGCCAAGCTGCCGCCCGGACGGCACAAGCGGGTCCGCGGCATCGAAGCGCTGGACAAGGTCGTGGGCGTCGACCAGTCCCCGATCGGGCGTACCCCGCGCTCGAACCCGGCCACCTACACCGGCGTTTTCGACCACATCCGCAAGCTCTTCAGCGAGACCACCGAGGCCAAGATCCGCGGGTACCAGCAGGGCCGCTTCTCTTTCAACGTCAAGGGTGGGCGCTGTGAGAACTGCGCCGGCGACGGCACGATCAAGATCGAGATGAACTTCCTGCCGGACGTGTACGTGCCGTGCGAGGTCTGCAAAGGTGCGCGCTACAACCGCGAGACGCTGGACGTGCACTATAAGGGCAAGACCATCAGCGAGGTCCTCGAGATGCCCATCGAGGAGGCCGCCGAGTTCTTCGCGCCGATCACCAAGATCGCCCGCCATCTCGACACACTGGTCGACGTCGGGCTCGGTTACGTGCGCCTCGGACAGCCGGCGCCGACGCTGTCGGGCGGGGAGGCCCAGCGGGTCAAGCTTGCCTCCGAACTGCAGAAGCGCTCCACCGGACGCACGATCTATGTGCTCGACGAGCCGACCACCGGGCTGCATTTCGAGGACGTGAGCAAGCTGCTCGGCGTGCTGCACTCGTTGGTCGACAAGGGCAACTCGGTGCTGGTCATCGAGCACAACCTGGACGTCATCAAGACGGCGGACTGGGTCATCGACATGGGCCCGGAGGGCGGCTCGGGCGGCGGCCTCGTGATCGCCGAAGGCACCCCGGAGGACGTCCGCGACGTTCCGGAGTCCTACACCGGCCAGTTCCTGAGCACCGTGCTCGGCCCGCCGGCCAAGAAACGCCGGGTCGCCGCGACGCGGTCGGCCTCTGCTCGCTCTGTGGCGGCCTCGGTGACGCGCTCGGCAACAACGGTGCGCGCGGCGGCGCCGGCTCCGCCCAGATCGAGCGCGCGTGGCACTCGATCAGCGCGCAGCGGGCGGTGAGGCCGCGCGCCTGCTGGGCCGCGCCGTGTATGACGTGCCGTCTGGGACGTGCCGAATGGCGCGCGGCGCGAGCGCGCTAGCGTCGTCGTCCATGCAGGAACGCATTCTTGGACGCACCGGCCGCCCGGTCTCCGTCGTTGGCCTGGGCACCTGGCAACTCGGCGCCGATTGGGGTGACGTCGACGAGTCGAGCGCGCTCGACGTCCTGGCAGCCGCAGCCGACACCGGGGTGACCCTCTTCGACACCGCGGACGTGTACGGCGACGGACGCAGTGAACAGTTGATCGGCCGATTTTTGCGCGAACATCCACGCCACCGCATCGTCGTAGCGACCAAGATGGGTCGGCGCGTCGACCAGGTACCCGAGAACTACGTTCTGGCGAACTTCCGTGCGTGGAACGACCGCTCGCGCCGCAACCTCGGCGTCGACTGCGTGGATCTCGTCCAGCTGCACTGCCCGCCCACGCCGGTCTACTCCAGCGACGAGGTCTTCGACGCCCTGGACACCCTGAAAGCCGAGGGCCGCATCCGTGCCTACGGCGTGAGTGTCGAAACGAGTGAGCAGGCGCTGACCGCGATCGCCCGTCCCGGCGTGGCGAGCGTTCAGATCATCCTTAACGCCTTCCGGCAGAAGCCGCTGGACGAGGTCCTACCGGCTGCGCAGGCCGCGGGCGTCGGCATTCTCGCGCGGGTACCGCTCGCGTCCGGGTTGCTGTCGGGTCGCTACACCCGCGAGACGACATTCGCCGCCGACGACCACCGCTCCTACAACCGCCACGGCGAGCAGTTCGACGTAGGCGAAACATTCGCCGGCGTCGACTTCGAGACCGGGGTAGACGCTGCGCAAGAATTTGCGGCATTGGTGCCCGACGGCGCCATGCCCGCACAACTGGCGCTGCGCTGGGTGATCGACCAGCCCGGCGTGTCCACCGTCATCCCAGGGGCGCGCTCGGTTGAGCAGGCCCGCGGCAACGCTGCTGCGGCTGACTTGCCCGCGCTCGACGACGGCGCCCGGCAGGCGATCCGGGACCTTTACGACAAGCGGATCCGCTCGCTCGTCCACGACCGGTGGTGACCGCCCGCTCGGCGTTCATCGCCGGCCTGCCGAAGGCCGAACTGCACGTCCACCACGTCGGCTCGGCGTCACCGCAGACCGTCGCCGAACTGGCCGACCGGCACGCAGGATCCACGCAGGTTCCAAGTGATGCCACGAAGCTTCGCGAGTACTTCACCTTCACCGACTTCGCCCACTTCATCGAGGTATACCTCTCGGTCGTCGATCTGATCCGCGACGCCGAGGACGTCTGGACGCTGACCTACGACACCGCCCGAGACCTGGCCGCTCAGCAGGTCCGCTACGCAGAACTGACCCTGACGCCGTACTCGTCGGTGGTGCGCGGCATTGCGGCCGAGGCGTTCTGCGAGGCGGTCGAGGACGCCCGCCGCCGCGCCGCGTCCGACTTCGGCATCGAGCTGCGCTGGTGCTTTGACGTCCCGGGGGAGGCCGGCATACCGGCAGCCGATCTCACCCTCGACCTCGCATTGAGACTGCGTCCGGACGCCCTGGTCAGCTTCGGTCTGGGCGGCCCCGAGGTCGGCGTGCCGCGCGAGTGGTTCCGGCCGCACTTCGCCGCCGCGCGCGCCGCGGGGCTGCACAGCGTGCCGCACGCGGGGGAGTCCACCGGGTCAGCGACGATTTGGGACGCGATCAATCATCTTGGCGCCGAGCGCATCGGCCACGGCATCACGGCCGTCCACGACGAGCGGCTGCTCGCGTACCTGCGCGAGCACGCGATCCCGCTCGAAATCTGCCCGACGTCCAATGTCTGCACGCGCTCGGTAGCGTCGCTCGCCGAGCACCCGCTACCGGCCTTGGTTGCAGCCGGGGTGCTTGTGTCGATCAACTCCGACGATCCGCCGATGTTCTCGACCACCCTGACCAACGAGTACGAGGTAGCTGCCGACCTGCTCGGCCTGGACGAGGCCGGTATCGCCGAGCTCTCGCGCGCCGCGGTGCGCGCGTCCTTCCTCGACGCCACCGGCAAAGCACGGCTGATCAACGAGATCGACGAATACCTGGCGGGTGCGGGCGTGACGTGCTGATGGTACGAATCGCGCACGCTTGAGCACCGCGGTGGCTGCGAAGCTCCTCCACCGTGCGAACTGAGCCAGCGTGTTTGTGGCGGGCCTTGGGTTTTCGCGGTCACCACAGGTTGAGCCGGTGTGAGCCGATCGGCGTGGCGGCGGACGGGCGGGGTCCTTGCACGCACCGGTCGGCGAGACCGGCTTGGAAAGCCCGGAACGCCCTCGACGTCGTCAGCGGGTTGTGCTCGCCGGTGACAGCCGCGACGTGCACGAAGCTGACTCCGTCGTCTAGCAGAAGCGACGCATATCGGATCCCGTCGGCGTGCTGGTCGGCCAATTCGGCGAAGACGTCGCGAATCAGTGCCGCGTTGTCGCCGGCGGTTTCGGGGGTGGTGGTGTAGCGCACCACGGTAATCGTGCTCATGGGGATCCTCCGCTATCGATCGCGCGAGCGCGGCTGTTGTGCCGCTTCGCTCACTACATCTGGGTCACGAGCAGGTTCGGTCAGCGCGGCGAGATAGTGCGGGAGCAAGGATTCCCAGCCGGCGTGGTTGCGGTCGCGGACGGCGGCGCCGCGCGCGCCGAGGCGCTCCCACCCGTGATGTTCGATCTCGATGCGGGTGGCAGTGGCTCCGGTTGGCCGGAATTGGATGTCGACCACGGTTGCGTCGTCGCGATCTTGGGCGAGATGCCAGCGGTACACAAGCCGGGTCGGCGGTTCCCAGACCGTGACCTGGCCCCAGTCGTGCTCGACACCGTTGCGGGTGCGCTCGAAGATCCGGCCGCCGACTCGGCCTTCCAGAACGATGCGAAGGTCCTGGCCGCCGGTGACGGTGTGGTCGCGGGGCCACCACGTGCCGAAGGCGCTGGTCCACACCGAAAAGGCGTGCTCGACCGGGCAGGCGAGCGCGAAGGACAGCCGCAGCGGCGAGGTCACGGCGACGGCTTCTGGTCGGTGTTCTCGGCGAACAGCCGGAATCGTGCGGCGGCTTGGCCCCAGACACCTTCGAGATAGGTCTGGACGGCCTGCAGGCCCTGATCCTGGAGGTGGTAAATCCGGCGGGTACCCTGGGCGCGTTCGGCCACCATGCCGGCCTCCTTCAGCAGCCGCAGGTGCCGGGAAACGGCAGGGCGACTGATCGACATCGACGCCGCGATCTCCTGCACGGGCTTGTCGCCGTCGCCGAGCAACCGAAGGATTTCACGCCGGTTCGCATCCCCCAACGCCTCGAACGGGTCACCAACCACTGCGTGCGAGCTCACCTTGGCTGCGCTTGCTCGACGCGCCGCTTGAGGCCCTGGGCGAACTGGTCGAACGAGGCCTGCAGATGGGGCATCGACCGCCACATCAGCCGTAGCAGCGGGCCGGTGTACTCCTCGCGCATCGCGAACCGACAGCTACCGGCGCCGTCCGGACGCACCTCGTAGGTGCGCACCCCCCGGAACAAGCCCAGCGGCATCCCGCCACTGAACTGCAATCGCACCGGCGGGCTGAACTCGCTCACCGTGACCGGGAAGGCCCGCCCCGGCGCGGCTCGCGACCGGACGCTCACCGTTTCCCCAGCCGCTATCCGGCCCTCGACCTCGTCGACCCCGGAATCCCACGTCGGCCAGGCCGCCCCGTCGACCAGGACGTCCCACACGAGTTCCGGACTCGCCTCGATTACGGCGCTCGCCGCGTAGTAGCGCATCCAAAGCCTCCCCATCGGTAACGTGCAAGTTACCGTAGCACTACGGTTACCGAAGTCTGACCGCCGGCGCGTGCCGCGGTGAAGCACCCACTGTCGGTCGGCCCGACTAACCTGGGACCGTGCCCGACCCGTCCACGTACCGGCCCGCGCCGGGGACGATTCCGCTCGAACCGGGGGTGTACCGCTTCCGCGACGAGCGCAATCGGGTGATCTACGTCGGCAAGGCGAAGAGCTTGCGCCAGCGGCTGAACTCCTACTTCG
Organism: Mycobacteriales bacterium; assembly: GCA_038212215.1. Classification (GTDB taxonomy): domain Bacteria; phylum Actinomycetota; class Actinomycetes; order Mycobacteriales; family Jatrophihabitantaceae; genus JALZAI01. Next base: position 49,810 of record JBBQUT010000009.1, on the reverse strand, counting down.
CTGACGTCTCCGCGCTGCATCCGCGGACCCGGCAGATGGTCACCTCGGCAGGTTCGGTCGAGTGGACGGTCGTACGCACCGAGGTCGAGGCGCTGCAGCTGGAATACACCTGGATCAAGGAGTTCGACCCGCGCTTCAACGTCCGCTATCGCGATGACAAGTCCTACCCGTCGCTCGCGGTGACGCTCTACGAGCAATACCCGCGCCTGCAGGTGATGCGCGGGCCCAAACGCAAGGGCGTTCGCTACTTCGGCCCGTACTCGCACGCGTGGGCGATCCGCGAGACGCTCGATCTGCTGCTGCGCGTGTTCCCGGCGCGCACGTGCTCGGCAGGCGTGTTCAAGCGAGCCGGCCAGATCGGGCGGCCGTGCCTGCTGGGCTACATCGGAAAGTGCAGCGCGCCATGTGTGGGCCGGGTGTCTGCCGACGAGCACCGAGACATCGTCGAGGACTTCTGCGACTTCATGGCCGGCAAGACCGACCAGATGATGCGTCGCCTGGAGAAGCAGATGGGGGAGGCGAGCGCGAATCTGGAGTTCGAGCTGGCCGCCCGGCTGCGCGACGACCTGGGCGCGTTGCAGCGTGCGATGGAGAAGCAGGCGGTGGTGTTCGGCGACGGCACTGACGCCGACGTCGTCGAGTTCGCCGACGACGACCTCGAAGCGGCGGTGCAGGTCTTCCACGTCCGCGGCGGCCGGGTCCGTGGGCAGCGCGGCTGGGTCGTCGAGAAGCTTGACGACACGTCCACAGGCGATCTTGTCGAGCAATTCGTGACGCAGTTCTACGGCCTGTTCGAGGACGAGGGCTCCGACATCCCGCGTGAGGTGCTCGTGCCCGTGCTGCCCGATGACAACGGCGCGCTCTCGGAATGGCTGGCCGAGCGGCGCGGATCGCGGGTGAACATTCGCGTCGCACAGCGTGGCGACAAGCGCGCCCTGGCCGAGACGGTCCGGCGCAACGCTGCGCAGTCGCTCGCCCAGCACAAGCTCAAGCGCGCGTCGGACCTCACTGCCCGATCGCTCGCGCTGGGGGAGTTGCAGGAAGCGCTCGAGATGCCCAGCGCGCCGTTGCGCATCGAGTGCTTCGACATCAGCCACGTCCAGGGCACCAACGTGGTGGCGTCCATGGTCGTTTTCGAGGATGGTCTCGCTCGCAAGAGCGAGTATCGCCGCTTCGCGATGCGTTCAGGCACCGGCGACACGGACTGGATCGCCGAGGTGATCCGCCGGCGCTTCGCCCGCTACCTGGACGAGCAGGTCGCAGACGGCGCGGACGCCGACTCAGATCCCGGCGCCGAGGCCCAGGAGGGCACGGTTTCCCCCGGCATCGACCCGTCCACCGGCCGTCCTAAGAAGTTCGCCTATCCGCCCAACCTCGTGGTGGTCGACGGCGGCGCACCGCAGGTCGCCGCCGCCCAGGCCGTCCTGGACGAGCTCGCGATCGGCGACGTCGCGCTGGTCGGGCTGGCCAAGCGGCTCGAGGAGGTGTGGCTCCCGGGCGAGCGTTATCCGACGATCCTGCCGCGCACGTCCGAAGGCCTCTACCTGCTGCAACGCGTCCGCGACGAGGCGCACCGCTTCGCGATCACCTTCCATCGCGAGAAGCGCTCGAAGTCGATGACCAGCTCCGCGCTCGACGGCATCCCCGGGCTCGGCGACACGCGGCGCAAGGCGCTCATGCGGCACTTCGGCTCGCTGAAACGGTTGCGGACGGCGTCCGCGGACGACATTGCGGCCGTGCCCGGCGTCGGAGCACGCACCGCCCAGGCCGTCGTCGACGCGTTGCGCAGTGGTGCCAAGCCCGAACCGGCCGTGAACGTGATGACCGGCGAAATCCTCGGGGCCGGCAGTGAGTGAGAACGCCGGCAGCCTCGACACAGTTGTCGTCACCGGCATGTCCGGTGCCGGACGCAGCACGGCGGCGAAGGTGTTCGAGGATCTCGGCTACTACGTGGTGGACAACCTGCCCGCTGAGTTGCTGGTGACCCTCATCGAACTCGGCAGCCGCACCCAGGGCGCCGTGACCAAGCTCGCCGTCGTCCTCGACGTCCGCAGCCGCGCCTTCTCCTCCGATTTGCGCGGCACGATCAGAACATTGGAGGAGCGCGGTATGCCGCCGCGCGTGTTGTTCCTCGAGGCGTCGGACGAGGTGCTGGTCCGGCGCTTCGAGAACGTGCGCCGTGAACATCCGATGCAGGGCGACGGGATGCTCACCGACGGCATCCGCGCCGAGCGCGAGCTGCTGGCTCCGTTGCGCGACGGTGCCGACCTCGTCCTGGACACCGGCGGGCGCTCCGTGCACGACCTGCGCCGGGCTATCGAAGCCGCGTTCGCCACCGGTGGCGGGCTCGACGGCCGCCCGGATTTGCGCGCCACCGTCGTGTCATTCGGGTTCAAGTACGGCCTTCCCGTCGACGCCGACCTGGTGGTCGACGTGCGTTTCCTGCCCAACCCCTACTGGATCGCGGAATTGCGCGAACAGAACGGCCGCGACCAGGAGGTCAAGGACTACGTCCTGGGTCAGGAGGATGCGCTCAGCTTTCTCGACCAGTACACGTCGGTTCTCGGGATCATCCGCGCCGGTTACCAGCGCGAGAGCAAGCGCTACCTGACACTTGCGGTGGGGTGTACCGGCGGCAAGCACCGAAGCGTGGTCATGGCGCAGGAACTCGCCGACCGGCTTGCGGCGACCGGTGTCCGGGCCACCGTCGTGCACCGGGATCTCGGCCGTGAGTGAGCGCAGCGACGGGCGACAGTTGCGGGCGGTCGCGCTGGGCGGCGGGCACGGGTTGCACGCGACGTTGTCGGCGCTGCGGCTGGTTACCGTCGACCTCACCGCGATCGTCACGGTCGCCGACGACGGCGGATCGTCAGGTCGCATCCGCCACGAGCTGCCAGTGCTGCCGCCCGGTGATCTGCGCATGGCCCTGGCCGCGCTCGCCGCCGACGATGCCGACCACCGAGCGTGGGCCGACCTGCTGCAGCACCGCTTGGGCGGGTCCGGCGTCCTCGCTGGGCATCCGGTCGGCAATCTCGTCCTGACCGGCCTGCTGGAGCGCGACAATGACCCGGTCGCGGCGTTGGGGCGAGTGGGTGCGCTGCTCGGGTGCGTCGGGCGAGTGCTGCCGATGAGCCCGGTGCCGCTCGATCTGATCGGGCAGATCGATCGCTTCGATCCCGAGGATCCCGCGCGAACACGACAGATCCGGGGCCAGGCATCGATCGCCGCGACCCCCGGGCGAGTGCGCTCGGTGCGGCTGTTGCCCGCCGGTGCGCCGGCCTGCGCCGCTGCCGTAGATGCCGTGCGCGACGCGGACGTTGTGGTGCTCGGCCCGGGATCGTGGTTTACCAGCGTCATCCCGCACTTACTCCTGCGCGAACTGGGCCACGCATTGTCGAGCACCCGGGCGCGGGTCGTGGTGACGGTCAACCTCGTCCCCCAGCCGGGCGAAACCGAGGAGTACTCGCCCGCGGAACTGCTGCAACTGCTGCTTCAACACGCCGAACCCGCGGGCGGGCTGTCGATCGATACGGTCCTTGCGGACGTCGATGCCGTGCTGGACCCCAAGGATCTGAGCGACTTCACGCGCCTTATCGGCGCTCGTCTCCTATTGTCGAAGCTGGCTGCAGATGACAACGCCGCACGCCATGATCCGATTCGCCTGGCCAGGGCTTACCGTGAGGCATTCAGCGGCACGACCGGCGCACTCGATGCAACAAGCGAAGGGAGCAGCCCATGGCGATGACGGCCGCAGTCAAGGATGAGTTGAGCCGGGTACCAGTAGCCAAGGTCTCGGCCCGCAAATCCGAGCTTGCCACGATGCTCCGGTTCGCCGGGGCACTGCATCTGATCGGCGGTCACATCGTCATCGAGGCTGAACTCGACACCGGGTCGGTGGCGCGGCGGCTGCGTAAGGAGATCGCCGACATCTTCGGACACGGCTCCGAGGTGCAGATCGTCGCGGGCGGCGGACTGCGCCGCGGCAGCCGCTACCTCGTCCGGGTCACCAAAGACGGTGAGGGACTCGCCCGCCAGTCCGGCTTGGTGGACCTGCGCGGCCGTCCCGTCAAGGGTTTGCCGCACCACGTGGTCTCCGGCGGTGTCGCCGACGCCGAGGCGGCCTGGCGAGGCGCGTTCCTCGCGCACGGATCGCTGACCGAGCCAGGCCGGGCCTGCGCGCTGGAGATCACCTGCCCGTCGACGGAGTCAGCCCTCGCGCTCGTCGGCGTGGGCCGGCGGCTCGGAGTCGCTGCGAAGGCCCGTGAGGTGCGCGGCAGCGACCGGGTGGTCGTCCGCGACGGTGACATGATCGGCGCGCTGCTGACGCGCATCGGCGCGCACGAATCGGTGCTTGCGTGGACCGAACGGCGGATGCGGCGTGAGGTGCGCGCCACCGCCAACCGGCTCGCCAACTTCGATGACGCCAATCTGCGACGCTCGGCGCGCGCAGCGGTCGCCGCCGGCGCGCGCGTCAGTCGTGCCCTGGACATCCTCGGCGCCGAGGCCCCGCAACATCTGCTGCAGGCGGGCCGGCTGCGTATCGAGCACAAGCAGTCCTCGTTGGAGGAGTTGGGTGCGCTGTCAGATCCGCCGATGACCAAGGACGCGGTAGCCGGCCGGATCCGCAGGCTGCTCGCGATGGCTGACAAACGCGCGTCCGAGCTGAGGATTCCGGACACCGAATCCGCCGTCACTCCGGACATGCTCGGCGAGTGAGCGAACCAGCGTGATCGGGCTCTGCCGGTCGAACGAGCGCCGCGCGGTTCGGTCCGGGAGCGAGCGACGATAGGGTTTGACCGAGGGCCCGGCATGGTGTGCCGTGGACGAGCGAACCTTCCCCAAGGAGCAATGCAGTGACGGTACGCGTAGGCATCAACGGCTTCGGCCGCATCGGGCGTAACTTTTTCCGCGCGCTGACGGCGGCCGGCGCAGACATCGAACTCGTGGCGGCCAACGATCTCGGTGACGTCAAGACCATGGCGCACCTGCTGAAGTACGACACCATCCTGGGGCGCTTCCCGGGTGCGGTCAGCGTGAGCGACGAGGGAATCACCGTCGCCGGCAAGTCGATCAAGATCCTGGCCGAGCGCGATCCGGCGAAGCTGCCGTGGGGCGATCTCGGCGTGGACATCGTCATCGAGTCGACGGGGTTCTTCACCAAGGCTGCCGATGCCGGCAAGCACGTCGCCGCGGGTGCGAAAAAGGTCATCATCTCCGCTCCCGCCACCGACGAAGACGTCACGATCGTGATGGGCGTCAACGACGGCGACTACGACCCAGGCAAGCACGCGATCATCTCCAACGCCTCGTGCACCACGAACTGCCTGGGGCCGCTGGCGAAGGTTCTCAACGACTCGTTCGGCATCGAGAGTGGCCTGATGACGACGATTCACGCCTACACCCAGGACCAGAATCTGCAGGACGCTCCACACAAGGATCTGCGCCGCGCGCGGGCGGCTGCGCTCAACATCGTGCCGACCAGCACGGGCGCGGCGAAGGCCATCGGCCTGGTGTTGCCAGAGCTCAAGGGCAAGCTGGACGGCTACGCGCTGCGGGTCCCCGTCCCGACCGGCAGCGCGACCGATCTGACGGTGGTGACGCGTACGGAGGCGAGCGTGGAAGAGGTCAAGGCTGCCTACCAGGTGGCGGCGGACGGCCCGCTCAAGGGAATTCTCACCTACACCGCCGACCCGATCGTCAGCTCCGACATCGTCACCGATCCCGCGTCGTGCATCTTTGACTCCGGCCTCGCCAAGGTCATCGGCAACCAGGTCAAGGTCGTCGGGTGGTACGACAACGAGTGGGGCTACTCCAACCGGCTCGTCGACCTGACCCTTCTTGTCGGCAAGTCCCTCTAGGCCGCTGGTCGGACATGCGCACCCTCGACGATCTGATCAAGCACGGCGTCACCGGCCGCCGGATCCTGATTCGCTGTGACCTGAACGTCCCGCTCAAGGACGCTCACGTCGCCGACGACGGCCGCATCCGCGCCTCGCTGCCCACACTCACCAAGCTGCTCGAACGGGGGGCGCGAGTCATCGTCACGGCGCACCTGGGTCGGCCCAAGGGCGCGCCGGACCCGAAATACACGCTGCGCCCGGTCGCCGACCGGCTCGCCCAACTGCTCGGTCGTCCGATCGGATTCGCGCTGGACACCGTCGGCGAGAGCGCCCGGATCCTCGCTGGCGACCTCAAGAACGGTGAGCTGCTGCTGCTGGAGAACGTCCGCTTCAATGCCGGTGAGACGAGCAAGGACGACGCAGAGCGCGGCGATTTCGCGCGCCGCCTGGCAGCCCTGACCGGCGGCGACGACGAGGGTGGCGCGTTCGTCGAGGACGCGTTCGGCGCGGTGCACCGCAAGCACGCGTCTGTTTACGACGTGGCCACGCTCCTGCCGCACTACTGCGGTGACCTCGTGCGCGACGAGCTCAAGGTGCTCACCCGGCTCACCGACAAACCCGAGCGTCCCTACGTCGTGGTACTCGGCGGTTCGAAGGTCAGCGACAAGCTCGGGGTCATCGAGTCGCTGCTACCGACGGTGGACAAGCTGCTGGTCGGTGGCGGGATGTGCTTCACCTTCCTCAAGGCGCAGGGCCACGAGGTCGGTGATTCGCTGCTCGAGGCGGACCAGGTGGACACCTGCCGACGGTTGCTGGAGGAGAGTGGCGACAAGATCGTGCTGCCGAGCGACATCGTGGTCGCAGCAGAGGTCAGTGACGGCGCAGCGACCGAACTCGTCGCGGCGGACGCCATCCCGTCCGGGCAGAAGGGTCTCGACATCGGGCCCGAGTCGGTGCACCTTTTCGCGGCGGCTCTCGCCGACGCGCGCACCGCCTTCTGGAACGGACCGATGGGCGTGTTCGAGGTGGCCCCGTTTGCCGAAGGCACCCGCGGCGTCGCGGAAGCGGTCGCCGCGGTCCGCGGGCTCTCGGTCGTCGGGGGCGGCGATTCGGCGGCGGCCGTCCGGGCGCTGGGGCTGGACGTGCATGCGTTCGGGCACATCTCGACCGGCGGCGGCGCGTCGCTGGAATACCTCGAGGGCAAGACGCTGCCTGGCGTCGCCGTCCTCAACGAGAACTGATGCGCTGCGAACTGATGCGCGAGAAAGCAGGATCGTGAAGCTGCCCAAGATCGGTGACAACGCCTTCAAGGCAGCGAGCACCGGACCCATGCCGGCCTACGACGGGCGCAAGCCCCTCATCGCCGGCAACTGGAAGATGAACCTCAACCACCTCGAGGCGATCGCGCTCACCCAGAAGTTGGCGTTCAGCTTGGAGGAGAAGCTGTTCGCGCGCACTGAGGTTGCGCTGCTGCCGCCGTTCGTCGATCTGCGCAGTGTGCAGACGCTCATCGACGGCGACGGCCTGCTCATCTCCTATGGTGCGCAGGATATCTCGCCGCATGACAGTGGCGCCTTCACCGGCGACATCGGCGGTCCGATGCTTGCCAAGCTGGGTTGCCGATACGTGCTTGCCGGTCACTCCGAGCGGCGGCAGTACCACGCTGAGGACGACGAGGTCGTCAACAGCAAGATTGTGGCGGCGTATCGCAACGGCATCACGCCGATCGTGTGCGTAGGGGAGTCGATTCACATCCGCCAGGCTGACGGGCACCTGGGGCACTGCAGCTCCCAGCTCGGCGCCGCTTTGGTCGGGCTGTCGGCGGAACACGCCCAGTCGCTCGTCGTCGCCTACGAGCCGATCTGGGCGATCGGCACCGGCGAGGTCGCGACGTCGGCGGACGCGCAGCAGATGTGTGCGGGGCTGCGCGACACGATCGCCTCGTCCTACACGCGCGAGATCGCCGACGGCGTACGGATCCTTTACGGCGGGTCGGTGAAGGCCGCAAACGCCGCCGAGATCCTGGCCGAGGCCGATATCGACGGCGCCCTCGTCGGCGGAGCTAGCCTGAGCACCGAGGATTTCAGCGGAATCTGTGCCGCAGCGGCAGCTTCCGGAGCCGTCGGCACGACCGACTCGCGGTGAGTAGTTACACTCATCCGGCAATGCCCGATCCCGACCATCGAGGGCCGTCATGATCCTGACCCTGTCCATCGTGCTCATCGTCGCGAGCCTGCTGCTCGTGGTCCTAGTGCTGCTGCACCGCGGCAAGGGCGGCGGCTTGTCCTCGATGTTCGGCGGTTCGTTCTACTCGAGCCTGTCCGGCTCGTCGGTGGTCGAGCGCAACCTGGACCGGCTTACCATCATCGCGGGCCTCGTATGGGCGATCTGCATCATCGGGCTCGGCCTGCTGTACAAGAACTCCTAATACCTGAGTACGTCCTAGTTCAGCTGAGAGAGGTAAGTACAACGTGGCTGGTGGCAATGCCATCCGGGGTAGCCGAGTCGGCGCCGGTCCGATGGGTGAGAAGGAGCGCGGCGAGTCCGCGCCCAGACGACTCGTCTCCTTCTTCTGCGCGAACGGGCATGTGGTGCAGCCCGCGTTCGCGGAGGATGCCGTCCTGCCCGACACCTGGGACTGCCCGCGCTGCGGCTTTCCCGCGGGCCTGCAGTCCGACACGCCGCCCAACGCTCCGCGTAACGAGCCGTACAAGACACACCTCGCGTACGTGAAGGAGCGCCGCAGCGACGAGGACGGCGCCGCGCTGCTCGAAGAAGCTCTGCAGAGGCTCAAGGCCCGCCGCGGCGAACGCTGAGCGAACGCGCACCGAGGTGAATCAGGTCGCGGCGCTGTGGTGGTGACAGTTACGCGTTCGTTCGACTGTCGGTGCGGCGCCAGCGTGCCGCTATCCGCCACAGCCGTCCGACGACCACGGTCCCCCCGATCCAGAGAGCCCAGAACAGCGGGGTGAAGCCACCGCCGACGTAAGACCCGTGGCCGTTGGTGAAGGTGTAGGTGACGCTGTTCTGTAGATACGCGATACCGTGCCAGGCGTACGTGCCTGTCGCTTCGGGGTCGGCGGCCTGATGCCGTCCCCGAAGGCGAGGGCTGCCTCGGTCCATAGCGACGTCGCCACCAGCGTCACGCTCGCGGCGAAAAGCCCGGCGGCCATCCATGAGTGGCGCGGCCGGTCGCCGAACTCCGCGCCCAAGTACTCCTGCGCCAGTTGAGCGCTGCTGCCGATCTGGCGAAGCGCTTGCGCGGTGCCGACGCTGCTCGCCGCAGCAAGCAGATTCTGGCGAATCTCGCGCCGCTTTTCGACGCGCGAGCGCCGCGGCAAGTCGTCGAGCAGCGAGTCGAACGTCCAGACAAAACGCTCGATGCGCAACCGATCCAGAAAGCTGATGTCGGGACGCATTTTAGGCGCCTTTCTGTGCGTGGACGGGGATTGGCTGGGCCAGCGTGACGGTGACGATCTCGACGAGCGACAGCCACTGCGTCGTGGCCTCCTCAAGTGCAGCGCGTCCACCGGCAGTCGGCCGGTAATACTTGCGTGCAGGGCCGGCGGACGACGGCACCAGTCGGGTGGTGACCCTGCCCTCACGCTCGAGTCGGGCGAGGGCGGGATAAACGGTCCCTTCGAGGATGTCGACCAGTCCGAGCGAGCGCAGGCGCTGAACGACCTCGTAGCCGTAAGACTCGCGCTCTGCGAGCAGTCGCAGCAGCAGCAGCGACAGCACTCCTTTGAGCAACTGCGGATCATGCGAGGCGACCACGAAGCCAAGCTATACCAACTACTTGTCGATGTCTAGTAGTGGGTGGATCGTGCTCGGCGTTCGCAATGGCCGGCCCTGCTAGCGTCGACGAACGTGGCTGAGGTAGGACCGAGCGAGGTAGTGAGAGCTCACCTAGAAGCGTTCGCCGACGGCGACATCGACCGCATGCTAGCGACACTGGCGCCGGACGCATTCTTCAAGAGTGGCGCCACCGTGATAGCACCGAGCGACTTCGCTGACTTTTTCGGTTGGGCGATTCGTGAGCTCTCGCCGACTATGCAGATCGACAACATCTTGGTCGACTGCGACCAGGTTGCTTGCCAAATCGTCGAGTCAGTAAACCTCGAGGGCGAACGGCGGCACTTGAACCGGGCCGCCTTCTATCGCGTTGCCGGCCAGCTGATCATCTCAGCCATTGTCTACGACGAGCGCGAATGACGCGATTTGCCCCCGGCGCCGACAAGGCGTGACCGTCGTGATCGGCCTACGGCGTTGTCACGGTGCCGGGAGCGCAACTGCAGTGGCCGAGTTGAACGCTTGCACGCCTGCCTCGTTGTCTCCGTCGAACGGGGTGATCGGGGTCTGCGCGCAGAAGTCGTCGTCCTTCGGGTCGGCGAACCACATGCCGACTCGGTTCAGGTCGACCCGTTGCCGCGCGCCGTCCACCAGCGTGGAGGCGAAGGCTTCCTGCACGATCAGGTTGAACGTGTTCCCACCGGCGCCATTGGCGTCGGTCGAAAGGTCACCGATGTACTCCGCGGCGCCGAACGGCGAGGCCGCCTGCTCCAGCAGGAACACGGTGAAGGCGCGATTGGGCGGCAAGTGGTCGCCGCTGATCCGGAACACGTCGCTGCCGGTCTTGTCGGTGGTCAGCGTCACGGCGACCTTGACGTTGGCACCGGGCATGCACGCACGCAGTTCTGGCGAGGACGGCGTCAATCGCAGATGTACGGACTCGGCTTTTGCTGCGCCGCTGGACGGCGCGGCTGCTGCAACAGCAGCAGATCCTCCGGCGAGTAGTGCGGCCGCTGCCACGCCAACGGAAATTCGATTGAACATCTCGGGGCCTTTCCCGGTCGGTGCCGGCCCGCTGATTCGGGCCGATCTGTCGACCACGATGGCGTTGGGACGCGCGGGGGGGTGCGTAGTCCGGCGCGTGGCGAATCGCGTGAGGTACGAGCATGAGCACGCATGGCCCGACGCCTGTGAAAGCCGCTGTCGGCGCCCTCGCCGACGCGCTGGGCGCCGCGCTCACCAATGGCGACGACACCGACGTCCTAGACACCTGGCGGCGGGTGGAACGGGCCGACTCAGCTGATCGGCAGGTGATACATCGACGCAGGCAACTTGGCCGCGGCTTCCCGATCGACAAGCCAGATCGTGCGGCGCCGTCCGCGTGCACCCGCCGCGGGCACCTGGACGCGCCCAGCGCCGGACAATGCCATCGCCACCGCGTCGGCCTTGCCGGAGCCGGATGCGACCGCCCAGATCTCGTTGGCGGCGTTCAGCCCGTCGAAACTGAGCGACAGGCGCAGCGGCGGCGGCTTGGGGGAGTTACGTATCGCGATAACAGTGCCGTCGGTGTCATACACACCAGGATGCTCGGGAAACAGTGAGCAGCAGTGCCCGTCCGGCCCGATGCCGAGGAGGACTGCGTCGAAGTGCGGGATGTCCTCCGCATCGTCGCGGCGGCGCGCCGATTGCAACTGGTCGGCGTAACCGGCAGCGGCAGCGTCGATATCGGCACCGAACTCACCGTCGGACGCGGGCATCGGGAATCGGCGCGCGGCCGAAAAGGGCGCACGGCCGAACAGAATGCGCTCGGCGGGCAGGTCGTTGCGGTCCGCGGAGTCGTGGGCAACGAAGCGCTCGTCGCCCCAGAACACGTCGACGCGACCCCATTCGACGGCATCGGCTGCTGCGGGCTCCGCCAGCCGGGCCCAGATCTTCTCCATGATCGAACCCGCCGTCAGTGCGATGACGGCCCGCCCGCGATTTCTCTGAGCGGTCGCGAGCATGGCGACCGTGCGAGCGGCGACGTCATCGGCGAGCGCGTCGGCGTTCGGCAGCACGACGACTTCGGGGCCGCCCACGTCAGTTGTCCTGGGCCAACGCGGGATCGTGCCAGATGTGCGTGCGGACGGCGGGCCGGTCGTTGAGCCCCTTCTGCCCGGTCACCGCGCCCAGTGCCTCGGCGTACGTCTGGTCCGGGTCGAGGCGGCGCAATTCCTCGGCGAGCAGGTCGCCCGTGCTGCGCAGCGGGAACGGGGCGATCGAGTCCTCCTGGTTCGGCCTGCTCATGACGAGCTTGTACCCCTCGTTGCTGAGCTCCACGGTGTGGCCACCGTCGAAAGCGATCGAGACCGACGAGATGTACTTGCCCTCGGCGCGCTCCAACGGCACGCGCATGCCGATGCGGCTCGACATCCAACCGGCGAGCAGCTGCGCCGACGGGTCGGCCGGGTTGCCGTGGACGACCACGCCCTTGGCGGCGACATGCACGGTGTCGAACGCAGCGGCCAGTGCCGCCCGCCACGGCGTGATCAGTGTCCAGGTCAGGTCGGTGTCACCCGGCGCGTAGTCGTCGGCGCGCTGGTGCAATGCTGCGGCCGGGTCGGGGTTGCGGATCACATTGGTGATGCGCCGGTCTGCGAAGACCCCGAGCGGGTCGTGGGCAATGATGTCGGGCGCCTCGCGATACCACCAGGCGACCACCGGAGCGTCCGGCGCGAGCAGCGGCAAGGTCACCGACTCCGCATGCAAGCCAAGGCGGCCGTACATCCGCAGGACCACCGACTCGCCGGGGCCGTAGCGTCCGCCGATCGACACCTCGGCGTCCAAGCGTGGGACGGCTGCATCGATGCTGTGCCGCAACACCATCAGTACGCGCATCGGATGCCTGGACGCGGCGATCGCGACCGCCTGCTCGACCTCTGCGGCGTCGCGTTCCTGCATGACCACGACGAGCGTGAGCGCAAGCCCGCTGGTCACCCCGCCGCCGGTACGCCGCTCGGCCGCAAGCGCCTTCACGACGGCCGTTCCTGTGGTGTCCCACAAGGTGGTCACGGCCGCCTCCAGGCGCGTCCGTCACGCTCGAGCATCTCGTCGGCCTCCTTCGGCCCCCATTCGCCGGCACGGTATTTGTGCGGCGGATGGTCCTTCCAGAACGCTTCCAACGGGTCGATGACCCGCCACGAGGCCTCGACCTCGGCGTTGCGCGGGAACAACGTCGAGTCGCCGAGCATCACGTCCAGAATCAGCCGCTCATAAGCCTCCGGGGAGGCCTCGGTAAACGCCTCGCCGTACAGGAAGTCCATCGAGACGTCCCGGACCTCCATCATCGAACCGGGCACCTTGGAACCGAACTTCAGTGTCACGCCCTCGTCGGGCTGCACGCGCACGACGAGTTGGTTGTGCCCCAACTCTTCGGTGTCGGTGTGGCTGAACGGCAGGTGCGGCGCCTTCTTGAACAGCACCGCAATCTCGGTCACGCGACGCGGCAACCGCTTGCCGGTGCGCAGGTAGAACGGCACACCCGCCCAGCGCCTTGTGTCGATGCCCAGCCGCACAGCAGCAAAGGTCTCGGTGTTCGAGTGCTCGGGCACGTCCTTCTCGCTGGTGTAAGCCGCCGCTCGCTCGCCGGCCTGCCAACCCTGGTCGTACTGCCCGCGGATCGCGTAGCGCTCCAGATCGCTGGGCAGTGTGATCGCCCGCAGCACCTTGAGTTTCTCGACCTGGATCGCCTCGGCGGTGAACTCGACCGGTTCCTCCATCGCCGTGAGAGCGAGTAGTTGCAGCAGGTGGTTCTGCAGCACGTCACGAGCCGCGCCGGTCGCGTCGTAGAACGCTGCGCGCCCGGCGATGCCGACGTCCTCGGCCATCGTGATCTGGACCGAGTCGACGAAGTTGGAGTTCCAGACCGGTTCGAACAGCTGGTTCGCGTACCGCAATGCCATCAAATTCTGGACGGTCTCCTTGCCCAGGTAGTGATCGATGCGGAAGACGTCCTGCGCTGTGAATGTGGTGTCGACCTGCTTGTTGAGCTCGAGCGCGCTCGCCAGGTCGTGGCCGAACGGCTTCTCGACGACCACCCGTCGCCAGCCACCGGCCGCCTCGTTGTCGGCTAGTTTGGTGCGCTGCATCTGCTGCAACACGACCGGGAACAGCGACGGCGGGATCGACAGGTAGAACGCAGCGTTGCCCTTGATGCCGTGCGCACGGGACACGTCCTCGAGGGTCTTGACGAGCGTGTCGAATGCTTCGTCGTCGTCGAAGGACCCGGGCACAAAGACGATGTTGGCGGACAGGCGCGCCCAGACGTCGTCCTTCCACTCCGTGCGCGCGTGCTCCTTCGCGGCCCTGAGCGCAAGGCTCTCGAAGTCGCCCTCGCCCCAGTCCTGCCGCGCGAATCCGAGCAGCACGAAGTCGGCGGGCAGCAGCCCGCGGTTGGCCAGGTCGTACACCGCCGGCAACAGTTTCTTGTGGGAGAGATCGCCGGTGACGCCGAACACGACGAGCGCGCAGGGCTCGGGTACCCGCGGCAACCGCCGGTCACGTGGGTCGCGCAGCGGATTGCCCTCGACGACCTCTGGTACGCCGGTGCCGGATGCCGCGGGGGCGACGACGGGGTCGTCGTCAGACGCGGTCCGCGTGATGGTCGGTTCGGTCACCGGTCGGCTCCGATCGTTGCTGAGAGACTCATCCCGCAGCGTCAAGTTGCCCCTGGACGCTCTCGGCGAGCTGAGTGTAGGAGTCCTCGAACTTCTGCACACCCTCGACTTCGAGCAGCTCGATCACATCGTCGTATTCGATGCCGAGCTCGTTGAGCGCGTCGATCACCTTGGCTGCCTCGGTGTACGTGCCGGTCACCGTGTCACCCTTGACCAAGCCGTGGTCGGCGGTTGCTTCCAACGTCGCCTCGGGCATGGTGTTGACGGTGTTCGGCGCTACCAGGTCGACGACGTACATCGTGTCGTTATAGGCCGGATCCTTCACCCCGGTGGACGCCCAGAGCGGACGCTGCTTGTGCGCGCCCGCGGCGGCAAGCGCCTTCCAGCGGTCGGACGCAAACACCTTTTCGTAGCGCTCGTAGGCCAGTCTCGCGTTGGCGATGCCCGCCTTGCCGCGCAACGCCTGGGCCTCCTCGGTGCCGAGCTTGTCCAGCCGCTTGTCGATCTCGGTGTCCACGCGGGACACGAAGAACGAGGCGACCGACTGGATGCCGGCCAGATCGATGCCCGCCTGCTTGGCCTGTTCCAGGCCGCTGAGATAGGCGTCCATCACGAGGTCGTAGCGGTCCAAGCCGAAGATCAGCGTGACGTTGACGCTGATCCCGGCGGCCGTTGCTGCCGCAATGGCGGCCAGGCCCTCCACGCTCGCCGGGATTTTGATCAACACGTTGGGCCGGTCGACCAGCCACCACAGGCCCTTGGCCTCGGCGGTCGTGCGCTCCGTGTCGTGCGCAAGGCGTGGGTCGACCTCGATCGACACGCGACCGTCCTTGCCATCGGTTCGGTCATAGATCGGCCGGAGCACGTCGCAGGCCCAGCGGATGTCGTAGGCCATCAGATATCGGATTGCGCCGTCGATCGCAACCTCGCGGACCTTCAGATCGCGAACTTGATCGTCATACGCATCGCCCTTTTCCAGAGCCTTCTGGAAGATCGTCGGGTTGCTGGTTACGCCGACGACGTGCTTGTTGTCGACCAGGTTCTGCAGATTCCCGCTGCGCAGCCGCTCACGGCTGATGTCGTCCAGCCAGATGGAAACGTCCTGCGCGGCGAGATCGGCCAATGGGTCAGACATGATCGGTTCTCCTTGTCGTGGTGACTAACGCGCGCTCGTGGCGCCCGCGCGCTCGATGCTCTTGTGTGCAGCCGCGACCACTCGATCGGGCGTGAAACCGAACTGTTCGAAGAGGACGTCGCCCTCGGCGCTCGCGCCGAAATGCTCCAACGAGATCATCTCACCGGCATCGCCGACGATGTCGCGCCAACCTTGCTTGACCCCCGCCTCGACGCTCACCCGGGCGCGGACGTTGGGCGGCAGCACTTCCTGCCGGTAAGACGCCGGCTGCGCGTCGAACCACTCCATGCACGGCATCGACACGACCCGGGTCGGCGTGCCTTCGGCCTCGAGGGACTCGCGCGCCTGCATCGCGAGACCGACCTCCGAGCCGGTGGCAACGATGATCACTGCGGGGATGCCGCTGGACGCCTCCTCCAGCACGTAAGCGCCCTTGTGCGCATCGACGGTGCGCGCGGGGTCGAGGACGGGTAGGTTCTGCCGCGACAGGGCGAGCCCGACCGGCCCGCTGCCGTGCTCGAGCGTCGCCTTCCAGCACGCCGCGGTCTCGTTGCCGTCGGCCGGGCGGACGACTGCGAGGTTGGGAATCGCCCGCAAGGCAGCCAGCTGCTCAACTGGCTGATGGGTGGGGCCGTCGCCGCCCAGGCCGATCGAGTCGTGCGTCCAGACGAAGATCGTCGGTAATCCCATCAATGCCGCCAGGCGTACCGGCGGGCGCATGTAGTCGCTGAACACGAGGAACGTCCCCCCGTACACCCGGGTACCGCCATGCACCGTGATCCCATTCATGATCGAACCCATGGCGTGCTCGCGGATGCCGAAGTGCAACGTGCGCCCGTACGGGCCGCCTGGCCACGCTTTCGTCTGATGCTCGGACGGCACGAAACTCGGTTGCCCGCCCATCGTCGTGTTGTTGCTCTCCGCCAGATCCGCGGAACCGCCCCATAGTTCGGGAAGCACGTCGGCGACCGCGTCCAGCACCTTGCCCGACGCGGCGCGCGTCGAGATCGCCTTGTCGAAGGTCGGCAATTGTTGTGCCCAGCCCGCCGGCAACTCGCGCCTGCTCATCCGGTCGAGCAATTGCGCGCCGGCGGTGTTGGCCGCCGCCCACTTGTCAAAGGATTCCTGCCAGGCGGCGTGCGCCTCCCGGCCGCGGTCGACGACCTGGCGCGCGTGCGCGACCGTTTCGGGGTCCGCCCCGAAGTGGACGTCCGGGCTGAACCCGAGAATCTCCTTGGTCTTGCGGATCTCGTCCTCGCCGAGCGCCGAGCCGTGCGCCTTTCCGGTGTTCTGCTTGGTCGGGGCCGGCCAGCCGATGATGGTCCGGACCGCGATGAACGACGGCTTGTCAGTCACCGCCTTGGCCCGCTCGACCGCCCGTTCCAGGGCGACGACGTCCTCGCCGGAGTCGACCCGCTGGGTGTGCCAGCCGTAGGCCTCGTAACGGGCGACCACGTCTTCGCTGAACGCGACAGCGGTGTCGTCCTCGATCGAGATGTGGTTGTCGTCGTAGAACACGATCAGATTGCCGAGCTGCTGGTGCCCGGCCAGTGAGGATGCCTCACTGGTCACGCCTTCTTCCATGCAGCCGTCACCGGCGATGACGAAGATGTAGTGATCGAACGGAGACTCGCCCGCGGCAGCGTCCGGGTCCAGCAAGCCGCGCTCGCGCCGCGATGCCATCGCCATACCCACACCGTTGGCCACGCCCTGCCCGAGCGGGCCGGTTGTGACCTCGACCCCCGCCGTGTGGTGGTACTCGGGGTGCCCCGGCGTGCGTGACTCGAAGGTGCGTAGCTGCTCGAGGTCGGCGACCTCGAGCCCGTACCCGGAGAGAAAGAGCTGGCAATACTGCGTCAGCGAGGAGTGCCCGTTGGACAGGATGAACCGGTCGCGCCCGATCCACTGCGGATCCGTCGGGTCGTGGAGCATCATGCGCTGGTAGAGCAGGTAGGCCAGCGGCGCGAGGCTCATCGCCGTCCCCGGATGGCCGCTGCCGGACTTCTGCACCGCGTCAGCGGCAAGCAGGCGCGCGGTGTCGACTGCCCTCGTATCGAGATCGGTCCACCACTTCGGGTGCGCGGTCACGACGTCGATGCCGGCGGCAGTCTTCTGCGTGTCAGCCACGGTGTTTCGGTGTCCCTTCTTTGGCGGGGGTTGAGCCGTATGGATGGTTTGGGTCCCAGTAGTCCTACCCGGATCACCCTAGCGATGTACGGCTGCGTGCGGGACGCCGGAAAACGCTGTGCGTGGCGAGACTGCGTGCGTCACCGAATCCGACGGCGGATAGTCTGATCCGGTGACGCAGGCTCCCTACGCGCCCGTGACGTCGGGCCCGCACGAGGAGCACACGACCCGGCATCGAGGGGCGCTCCCACACGAGCGCTCGGCGCACCGCGGTCGGCGTTCACGGTTGTCGGCTTACCTCGCGCTCACCAAGCCGCGCATCATCGAACTGCTCCTGGTGACCACCCTTCCGGCGATGGTGCTCGCGGCACATGGCCTGCCGGACTTGTGGGTAGCCGTGGTGACCATGGTCGGCGGCACCCTGGCCGCGGGCAGCGCGAACGCGCTGAACTGCTACGTCGACCGAGACATCGACGCCATCATGAGGCGCACCACCCGCCGGCCACTCGCGCGGCACGAGGTGTCGCCTACCGGTGCTCTGGTGTTCGGGCTGCTGCTGGGCGCGGTGTCGGTGCTCGCGATCGGTCTGGCCACCAACTGGTTGGCGGCAGGGCTGACCCTGGCTGCGATCTCGTTCTACATCCTCGTCTACACCGTGCTGCTCAAGCGCCGGACCGCGCAGAACATCGTCTGGGGCGGTGCCGCCGGTTGCATGCCGGTGCTCATCGGCTGGACGGCGGTCACCGACTCACTGGCGCTCGCGCCCTTCGCGCTGTTCGCCGTGGTGTTCTTCTGGACCCCGCCACACACCTGGGCGTTGGCGACGCGATATCGCGACGACTACGCCCGCGCGGGCGTGCCGATGCTGCCCGTGGTCGCCACCCCGATCCGTGTCGCCCGCGAGATCGTGATCTACACCTGGCTGACCGTGGGCGCCTCGCTCACCTTGTGGCCGCTGGCGACCGGGTGGGTCTACGGGGCGCTCGCGGCCGCTGCCGGCGTGGTCCTCATCGCAGGTGCGCACCGCCTCTACCGCGATACCGCACGGGAACACGCCGCCAAGCCGATGGTCTTTTTCCACCTGTCCAACAGCTACCTGGCGTTCGTGTTCGTTGCTGTCGCCGTGGACACCTTCATCGGTTGAGCGCCGCATGACCGACGTCCTGCTGGCGACCTGTGCCGCCTACCCCCACGGCGATGACGACGACGCGGGCCTCGTGGCGTCGCTGGGCTCGGTGGGGCTGCGCGCGTCCTGGGCGGTGTGGGACGACCCGCGCGTCGACTGGTCCGCCGCGCTGGTCGTGCTGCGTTCGACATGGGATTACACCGGCCGTCGTTCGCTATTCCTCGACTGGGCAGCGACCGTCCCCCGGCTGCTCAACCCGGCGCAGGTCGTGTGCTGGAATTCGGATAAGACCTATTTGGCCGACCTTGCGCAGGCTGGGGTCGCCACGGTGCCCACCTGGTCCGCGCCGCCGGGACACCCGCTCTCGCTCCCTCCGACCGGCGAGTTCGTCCTCAAGCCGTCGGTTGGTGCGGGCTCGCGCGGGGCGGGTCGATTTGCCTCCGGTGAACACTCGGCAGCACTGACGCACGCCGAGGAATTGCACAACGAGGGACGCACCGTGCTCGTACAGCCCTACCTGTCCTCGGTCGACGACGACGGCGAGACCGCGCTTGTCTACTTCGACGCACGTTTCAGCCACGCCATTCGCAAAGGCGCGATGCTGACCGGCGGTACGCGTCACAGCGTCCGCTCGGACGCGCTGTTCGTCGCGGAAAACATCGGTGAGCGCGCGCCGTCCGCCGCTGAACTCGCCGTCGGTGCGCAGGCCGTGCAGGCATTGGCGCAGCGTTTCGGCAGTGACGTGCTCTACACCCGCGTGGATCTGGTTCCCGGCCCGCACGGTCCGACAGTCCTAGAGGTCGAGGCGGTCGAACCGTCGTTGTTCTTCGATTTCGACCCGACGGCGGCCGACCGGTTCGCGGCAGCGATCCGAGCGCGGGCATGAGCGAGGCAACGCAGATGAGCTTCGCGCCGCCGAGCGTCGATCGATTGCGGGCCTTGCGGCGGATGAAGGTGATCGCCGGCGGGTTGCTGGTGGCCGCGGCCGCCGTGTACGTCCTGTGCCGAGCAGTGGGGAACGGGAGCGGGTTCTGGGGCTACCTGCAGGCTGCCGCGGAGGCGTCGATGGTCGGCGGTCTCGCGGACTGGTTCGCGGTGACCGCCTTGTTCCGGCACCCGCTGCGACTGCCGATTCCGCACACTGCGATCATCCCGAACAAGAAGGACCAGATCGGGGCGGGCTTAGCCGGCTTCGTCCAGGACTACTTCCTCACCACCGAGATCGTCGGCGAGCGAGTCGCCGGCGCGCACGTGCCACAACGCGTCGGCGCCTGGCTGGCCGAGCCTGACCATGCGCGCCAGGTGGCGGAGGAGTTGAGTCTCGCCGTCGGAGGCATGGCCGAGGTGCTGCACGACAACGAGTTGCGCGATGCCGTCGCGACCTTCGCCGACAAGCGACTGCGTGAGCTGGACGCTGCGCCGCTACTCGCGCGCGTCCTCGACGCGATTGTCGAGTCCGAGCAGCACCAGAAGGTTCTCACCGCGGTGCTCAAGGGGGTGATGAAGTTCCTGGACGAGAATCGCAGCCAGTTCCGGGAGCGTCTCTCAGAGGAGTCGCCCGAGTGGGTGCCGGAATGGGTCGACGACCGCGTCTTCGCGCGCGGGTTCAGCGCCGTCCAGTCGTTCCTCGCCGATGTGACGCTCGATACCGACCATGCACTTCGCCACGCCTATGAGAATCAGCTGCGCGCGTTCGCCGAACGGCTGCGCACCGATCCCGCGCAGCAGGCCCGCGTCGAGGAGGCCAAGCTGCAAATGCTCGACCACCCTGAGGTACGGGACTGGCTGGCCTCTTTGTGGGTTCGCGCGAAGGCGCTGGTGGTCGGCGGCGCGGCCGACCCGGACTCCGACCTGCGGCGCGCCGTGGAACGCCTCGTCACGCGGGCGGGCGAAACGCTGCGCGACGATCCGGTCGCCGGCGCGAAGATCGACGAAGTGCTGCAGCGGGTGACGGCGCACGTGGTCGAGAACTACGCCGACGACCTCACCGGCATCATCTCCTCCACCGTGCAGCGCTGGGACACCGAAGAGACCAGCCGCCGCCTGGAACTTCAGGTCGGGCGTGATCTGCAGTTCATCCGGATCAACGGCACGGTCGTCGGCGCGCTCGCCGGCGTAGCGATTTATACGGTTACACAACTTTTCTGACTAGTTCTCGTAGTGGGGATAGTGGCGGACGGCCGCTGTCGCTGACCAGACCGGCGCGCATGACACCCGTCCGCGACGGGTAGCCTCCCCGAGACCGCATCCGCCGACCGTGAGGGGCAAGCCACCGATGCAGGACGGCGCGCATCTGATCGCCGGCCGATACCGCTTGGTCGAGCGGCTCGCCCTCGGCGGAATGGGCACGGTCTGGGAAGGGTGGGACGAGCGGCTGCACCGTCCGGTGGCCATCAAGCAACTGCATGCCCAGCCAGGCCTGAGCGCGGTCGAGGCCGAACTGGCGAACAACAGGGCCATGCGCGAGGCCCGTATCACCGCACGCCTGCACCACGCGCATGCCGTGCCGGTGTACGACGTCGTCGACAGCGACGGCAGCCCATGCCTGATCATGCAGTTTCTGCCGTCCAAGAGTTTGCAGCAGGTCGTGAACGAGAAGGGCGTCCTGCAACCGACGGTCGTCGCCCGGATCGGCAGCGAGATCGCTTCGGCGTTGGCCGCTGCGCACCTCGCGGGGATCGTGCACCGCGATGTCAAGCCGGGCAACATCCTGATCACCGAGGACGGCGCAGCGAAGATCACGGACTTCGGCATCTCGCATGCGCTCGGCGACGTCACGCTCACCACCACCGGCATGCTGACCGGCACCCCCGCCTACCTGGCTCCCGAAGTGGCGCGAGGGGAACTCTCCGGACCTGCGTCGGACGTGTTCTCGCTCGGCGCAACGCTGTATTTGGCGCTCGAGGGCACCCCGCCCTTCGGGGCAGACAAGAACCCGATGGCATTGTTGCACCGCATTGCGCTGGGGCAGATGGTCCCGCCGCAACGTAGCGGCGAGTTGACCCCAATGCTCATGCAAATGCTATCGAGCGACCCCGTCGACCGGCCCCCGATGATCGATGTCGCCTCGCGGCTGGCCAACGTGCAGGCCGGCTCGGCGACGACGACTGCGCCGATGCGGGCGCCGGGCAAGCATCCGGCGCAGGCATTCGCACCCCCAGCCGCCCCCGCCCCGCCGACGGAGATAATCGCTCGCCCCGCGCCACCGCAGCGTCAAGAACCACAGCGTCAAGAATTACAGCGTCAAGAACCACGGGGTCAAGAACCACCGGCTCTAGAACCACCACCGGCTCTAGAACCACAGCGCCGGCAACCACGCCGCCCGCGCGGCGGGTTGCTAGCGCTCCTCGCGGCGCTCCTCGTGGCCGGGCTCGCGTTGGTGATCGGCTTGCTCGTGCTCGGCAACGGTGGCAGCGGTGCGCCCTCCGCCGACCAAACCCGATCCGCGATCCCGCGCCACACCACGCCCGCCGCCACCTCGCGGATCACTCCCACGTCGTCGGCGACGTCGTCCTCGCACTCCTCGTCGTCTCGGTCAACCTCGTCGCGGTCAACGTCTTCCTCCCCGGCCACAGCTTCGTCAGGCGGTAACTCGGGCAAGGCCGCGACCTCGGGTCAACTCGCTTCGGCAGTGACCGACTACTACGCCTTGCTGCCCGGCGGCACCGACCAGGGGTGGGCGCGGCTGACGACCCAGTACCAACAGAGTCACGCCGGCGGGCGCGGCGCGTACGACCGTTTCTGGGCCGCGATGACAGAGGTTGACATCGGCAGCGTCGTCGCCGACGGGGCCAATCGGGTGACCGCAACGATCACCTACCACCGCCGCAGCGGGCAGATCGTCGACGAGCGGACGGCGTTCACCCTGGTCCGCGACAACGGCATTCTCAAGATCGCTGATTCGCAGGTGCTCAGCAGCAGCACGCGGTGAGCTGGCTCTGCGGTCAACCCGCACACAATCTGCGACGCGCCGACCTGCGGTTGCGCGACTCGGCCGGCAGGTGCTCATGTCGCCAGTTCAGCGCCCAAGCAAGCCAGCCGAGCGTGACGATCAGGACGACCGTGATCAACCGGTAGAGCAGCACCGCCGCAATTGCCGGCGCGAAGTGCACCCCGCCGTGGGTAAGAGCGACGAGCATTGCGGCGTCGACGACCCCGAGACCGCCGGGCGTCAACGACAGGCTCGACGCCGTGGCACCGGCAAGAAAGGTGACGATGATCAGTGAAAGGGAAGCGTCCACCCCGACCGCGCGCAACGACGCCACCAGGCAGCCCAGATCGGCAAGCCAGTTGCCGGCTGCTGCAGCGAGCGCACGACCCCAGTCGCGGCGACGGGGCCGGATGCCGGTGAGCGCGTGCAGGAACTCGTGCGCGCCGGCAACGCCCGTCCCCACGGGGCGCCGCATCGCCCGATTGACCCAGCCGAGCGCGAAATCCGTCCCACGGTGCAGGATCGTCGGCTCGTCCAGCACCCTGCGTGTTGCATAGGCCAGCGCAAGCACAGCGAGAACCTCGGCTACGAGAAGCACGGGGCTTATTTGGTCGAGGCCGATCACGACACTTCCGACGAGCGCAAGCAGCGCGAACGACATCGTGCTGAGCAGACCAGCGGCGATCACGGCGAATCCGGCCGACGGCGCGCTGGCCCCGAACTTGCGCATGCGGCGGAAGGTGTAGCCGGCAGACAGCGCGGTTCCGGCCGGGAGGGTCATGTTCAGTGCGTTGGCCGCGTACGACGTCGCCACCATGTCGCGCAACGAAACCCTGGTGCCACCGGAGGAGAGCAGCCGCCGCTGCACGCGGGCGAACGCCTCCATCGACCACAGTTCAGCGGCGACGGCAGCTACGAGCCAACGCAGATCGGCGTCGCTCAGATACCGTGCAGCGCGTCCTACGTAGGGCCCGAAGGTGCTGGCCACCAGGCCCACCGAAACCAGTACCGGAGCCGCGACGAGGGCGCGGACTGCGCTGCGCGGCATGCGGAGCCGGGATGGGTTCTGGAAACGGTCGGCTTTCGGCTGCGTAGCGCGTGCAGTCATGGTGCCTGTGCGCGCCGGCCGAGCAGACAGCGCGGGAACTGGCGGGTGCTGATGCACTGCAAGTGTCATCGCGCTACCGATCTGCTGGTCCGACCCGGAAGTCGAACGTAGCGCGATTCGGTTAGGCCTATCCAGTTAGATGTGAGAAGACACTCTGTCGGGAATATTTTTGGCAAGGATGTGCCTTACTGGTGGGCCAGGGAGTGGGTGGAATCAGCTGGAGGGTGCGCGGGCCGCAATCGGATACGCTGTCCGGAAGGTGCCGATGAGGGACGGGTCAATGAGTGGGCAGAGCGGGAAGTGCTTGCGCAGCGATGCGCAGGAGAACCGTGCCCGGATCCTCCAGGCAGCCGCACAGGCCTTTTCCGAGGACGGGCTTGGCGTCTCGCTGATCGAGATCGCCCGGCGAGCCGGTGTAGGAAATGCGACCGTGCATCGTAACTTCACCAAGGAGCAACTCGTCGACGAGCTGTTCGCGGTGTGGTTCGCCCGTCGACGGGCTACGGCAGCGCGCGCGATCGGGGATCCCGATCCGTGGCACGGCTTCGCGACCTTTTGCGAGGAAATGCTGAGCGATCATAAGGTCAATTGCTCGACCGGCGCGCTGTTCGCCGTCCGACCGCAATGGCGCGAATGTTTCGTCGGATTGATGGCTGAGTTGCTTGCACGGGTTCAGCACAGCGGCGATGTGCGGCTCGACCTCACTGTTGAGGATCTTCTGTTGGGCCTGCTCAGCATCGCTGGCACCATGTCGATCACTGCCGAGGTTGCACCCCACCAGTGGCGACGACAGCTGTCGATAATGCTCGACGGCATGCGCGCCAGGGACAACGAGCGCCTTCCGGGACTATCGGTCACCCCTGACCAGTTGCGCGACGAGCTGCGTCAGTGGGGCTCCCAGGCACTGCGCAGCCAGCCCGCCTGATCGCTGTCACCAGCCGCAGCCTGCTCCCGCTCTTGCGGCCGGCGAAACTCAGCGCTGCGCCGAGCGCCAGCATCAACAGGGCCAGCGCGAGCAGTTCGGGTACATCCCCGCTCCCGGTGTTCGCCAGCGGAGGACCGCTGCCCGCGGGGGCGGCGACGGCGGTGAGGCCGGCGACGGCAACGTCATTGCATTGGCTGAAATCCGCTTGGCACTGCGGATCGGTCGTGTCGGCGCCCACGATGAGGACCAGCGTGCTCTTGCCGACAGAGGTTGCTTTGACCCGCACGTCGACGACTGCCGTGTGCCCCTCAGCGATGGTGCCGATCATCCAGAAGCGGACGCTGCTGGTCGGGTCGGCGTTCGCCAGCCGACGCTCGACCATCGTGCGCACGTCCGGGACGGTGGTCGGTATCCGGGTCCGCGGTCTCGCGTTGCGGGCGGCGCCGAGGTCGAAGGGAACGTCGGTTCCATTGGTGATCACGAAGTGCCCGTCGCTGCGCTCATTGGGAGCGATGGCGCCGGCGAGCGCGAGAAGCGCGGCGTCGGACGCCGGGTCGGGGCCGTCGTTGTGCGCCGTCGCGAAGAGGTCCGCTTGCTTGCCCACGATCACCGTCGCTGTCCGCGGCACGATGCTCAGCCGCAGGTGTGCCGCGCCGAGCACGTCGACAGTGGCCCTGACTGATGTCGCTTGGAACGTGTCGGGGGCGATCGGGTTGAGAGCAACGATGAACGTGGCACTCGTATGTGTCCTCGCTGCTTCGTCGACGCGCAGCTCGAAGCCGATCAGGATGTTCGTGCCCTTGGGAAGAGGACCGGCGTGGCAGGTGAGCACGCTTCCGTCCGGAGTGCGGGTACACCTGACTGCTGTCGAATCGGTCTTGTCCTGAACCAATTTCCACGCGTATCACCGAGCGCGATCCGCTCGGCGCGTCGAGTTGGGGCGGCAACGTGATGACGACCGTAGCGTCCGCGACGTCCGGGCCGTTGTTGACGATTTGGCCCGCGAAGGTGGTCGATTCACCGCGACCGAGTTTGGCGTGCTGGTCCTCGCCGGAGTCGCGTGGCAGGCAGACGACTGGCGCACTGGCGTCCGCGTGCGTCGTGAATGGCGGCTCGGGCTTAGGAAGAATCGGCACCACCGAGCGAGTGGGCGACGAGGTGACCGTGCCGGGTGCACTGGAGCGGGCCGGTGCTCGCCCCGCGGTTGTCGAGCCGGACGGGATGGTCTGCGCTGACGCGGCGATCTGCGGGCCGAGCACTGCGAGCGATGCCACTCCGACGAGCGCGACGATCCTCGTTGCACCGGGCACCCGGGCAGGCTTACCCGATCTCGAACAGCACCCGCAGCGCGGCGATCCACACCAGACACGCGCCGAGCATGTGCAGCCCGACCAGCAGCGGCGGAACGTCCAGGAAGTACTGCGTGTATCCGACGACACCCTGTGCCAGCAGCGCCGTGACGAGCGCGCCGGTCGCGGTGCGCACGACCGGCGCGGCACGTACCGCGACAACGAGCGCGAGCAACCCGACCGTGAGGCCAACCAGCACCATCACCGCGTCGGCGTGCAATTGGGCCATCGAGGCAACATTCAGCCCGGTTCGGCGCACCGTCCCAGTGCTGCTCTTGTCTCCGGCATGTGGCCCGCTGCCGGTCACCACCGTCCCGATCACGAGCGTGACTGCTGTCACCGCGACCGCGGCTCGGGCCAGCAATCTGGCGGCAGGCTGCGCGGCGGGTGACACCTCGGCAACGCGCAGTCGCCACCACAGCAACAGGGTCACCGCGATGATCGACATCGACAGCAAGAAGTGCGCCGCCACGAGCCAAGGGTTCAGATGGGTGAGGACGGTGAGCCCGCCGAGCACCGCCTGAGCGGGAATGCCCAGCGCGGCAAGGCTGGCGAGCAGCCGTTCGCGGCGCAGCGCCATCGAGACCAGCCAGGTCACGAGTGCGACGAGCACGAGCACGAAGGTCAGTTGCCGGTTGGTGAACTCGATGACGCCGTGGATGGCGTACTGCTTCGTCGGCGTCAGCGACCCGGTCGTGCAGGAGGGCCACGTCGGGCAGCCGAGCCCCGAATCCGTGAGGCGCACCGCGCCGCCGGTGACCACGATCACGACATTCGCCACGACCGACGCCAACGCCAACCGGCGCAACGCCACTGCGTTCTGCGCCCGAAGCGGCAGCCAACGCACCGGACGGCGCCCCACGTCCACCGTTCCCGAAGTCTGCGTCGTCATTCCCATCGGAACCACCGCGCAGCTGCTGGCAGCGCGAGCGCGCCCCAGACGACAAGGGTCAGCAGATCATGCACCGGTATCCCGGCGCCGTCCTGCAGCACGCGGTGCAGGCCCTCAGAGAGGGCGGCCGAGGGCAGGTACTGCAAGATCGACGCCACCCCGCTCGGATACTTCGACAGCGGGATCGCGATGCCGCCGGCGAACAGCAGCACCAGCCAGACGAGATTCGCCGACGCAAGGGTCACCTCGGCGCGCAGCGTGCCTGCCAGGAGCAGCCCGAGACCGCCGAACGCGGCAGTTCCCAGTACGACGAGCACGACGACGTGGAGCGGATTGCCGTGCGGGTGCCACGCGAGCACCAGCCCGAGGGCGGCGATCAGTGCGACCTGCACCAGTTCGAGCAACAGCACCGACAGCGTCTTGCCGCCGACCAGCACTGACCGTGGCAACGCTGTCGCGCCGAGGCGCTTGAGCACGGCGTACTTGCGTTCAAAGCCGGTCCCTATCGCGAGACCGGTGAACGCCGCGGACATGACGGCCAGGGCAATGATGCTCGGCACGACGAATTCGATGCGCCGGGCGACACCGAGCGAATACAGCAGCGGCAGATTGAAAAAGAAGAGCAGCAGCAGCGGCACGACGAGGGTCAACCCGACCTGCTCGGCGTTGCGCAGCTGGAGCCGGAACTCCATGGCCGTCTGTGCCGTGAGCATCCGCGTCCGGGGCGCCGCGCCCGCCGCCGGGATGTAGGACGTCATGAGCGAGCTCCGCGTCCGGTGAGTTCCAGGAACACGTCCTCGAGCCGGCGTCGCTCGACGCTCAGGCTCTCGGCGAGCACGCCCTGCGACGCGCACCAGGCAGTGAGCATGGCGAGCAGTTGCGGGTCGACGTTTCCGCTGACGAGGTAGCGACCGGCCTCGATCTCGACCGCTGCGGTGCCGGCGGGAAGCGCTGCGAGCAGCGAGGACAGCGCCAGACCGGGCTGCGCCTTGAACCGGATCTGGCCCTCGGCGCCGGCCCGGGTGAGCTCCTGCGGCGTGCCGGCGGCCACCACGCGGCCGGAATCGATGACGACCACGGTGTCGGCCAGCTGCTCGGCCTCGTCCAGGAAATGCGTTGTCAACACGACGCTGACCCCGTCGGTGCGCAGCTTGCCAATCAATTCCCAGGTGGCCCGGCGCGCCTGCGGATCCATTCCGGCGGTGGGCTCGTCGAGAAATACCAGTTCCGGACGAGCGACCAGCGCGAGCGCGAGAGAGAGCCGTTGCTGCTGGCCGCCGGAAAGCCGTTTGACGGGGGTGCCTGCCACGGCGGTGAGCCCGACCACCTCGAGCAGCTCGGCAGGGTCCTGCGGAGTCGCCGCATAGCGCGCGAACAGCCGCAGCAACTCCAGTGCGCGGGCCTCGCGATAGCCGCCAACGCCGTCTTGCAGCATCACGCCGACGCGCGGTCGGATCTTCGCGGCGTCGGCGATCGGGTCCTTGCCGAGCACCCGAACCGTGCCCGAATCGGGTCGGCGAAAACCCTCGCAGATCTCGATCGCTGTCGTCTTGCCCGCCCCGTTCGGTCCGAGCAGAGCCAGTAGCGACCCGCGTTCGAGGCGCAGCGACAACCCGTCGACCGCGCGCAGCGAGCCGTAGCTCTTCACCAGCTCGTGAACCTCTAGAGCTGCGGACGGGGCGGACACCAGTCCAGTCTAGGAACGCCCGGCGCCGGGGCGTTCCTCCTGCACGTCGGTTGCCGGATCAGTCTGTTTCGCCGAAGCGGCGTAGGCGTCGTGATAGTGCTGGCCGGATCGCTGCTGCACAGCGATACGGATCGATTCGGTGATCTCACGCAACACCCGCGAGCTGCGCTCCTGGTCGGCGCGCTCGCCGAAGTACATCGGTGGACCGAAGTTGATCTCGACCGATGCCCGGCGCCACATGCGTGAACCCGGCGGCTGGACCTCACGGGTGCCGACCAGCGCGACCGGTACGACGGGCGCGCCGCTACGCAGCGCCAAGCGGGCGACTCCGGTGCGGAATTTGTACAACCGGCCGTCGGGGGAGCGGGTGCCTTCGGGGAAGATGCCGAGGGCGCGGCCCTCTGCGAGCACGGCGACGCCGATGTCGACGACTGCCGCCGCCGATCGGGTGTCCGATCGCTCGACCGGCACGTGTCCACAGCCGCGGAAGAAGGCAGCCATGGCGCGTCCGCGTAGGCCCGGGGCGTTGAAGTATTCGGCCTTGGCGAAGTAGACGACCTGGCGACGCGCGGCCAAGGGGGTGAAGAACTCGTCCGCAAAGGACACATGGTTGGCGGCGATGATCACTGGGCCGACCGACGGGACGTGCTCGGCTCCGGTGATGACCGGTCGATAGACCGCCCGGAGCGCGGGTGCCAGGGTGAGTTCGAGAGCGCGATAGAGCACACCGGGAACCTACCTGGCCCACCGGTCGTGGGGGTGGGGTCTGCGCGCCGGGTCTAAATACGTCATACTGGTGTTGTGAAATTGAGGGACGGAACCCGCGACGCCGTTGCGCGCCTGATCCTCGAACGTGGACCGCTGAGTGCGGCCGCACTGGCTGCAGAGCTGGAGCTATCCGCAGCGGCAATCCGACGGCACCTGGACGCGCTGGTGGGCGAAGGGATGCTCACCGAGTCGCGTCCGCGCCCGTCCGCGCATCGAGGCCGCGGCCGACCGGCGCGGGTCTACGCGTTGACCGACGCCGGGCAAGCGGACTTCCCGCACGCTTATGACGATCTGGCCACGACTGCGCTGCGCTACCTGCGCGACACGGGCGGCGAGCAGGCGGTCGTAGCGTTCGCCGAGCACCGCGCCGACACGCTGGCGCAAGCGCTCGGCCCGAAGGTGACGCAACGCACATCGACCGCGGTTCGCGCGAGTGCGCTGGCTGCCGCGCTGACCGCGAACGGATACGCT
Organism: Mycobacteriales bacterium; assembly: GCA_038212215.1. GTDB lineage: Bacteria > Actinomycetota > Actinomycetes > Mycobacteriales > Jatrophihabitantaceae > JALZAI01. The sequence continues at coordinate 20,004 of JBBQUT010000009.1, read as the reverse complement.
GCCACGACAGAGAACGCCTCCGCGGGCGTGCAGATTTGCCAGCACCATTGCCCGGTGGCTCACGTCGCTACCGAGTTCCCGCAGTTGTGCGAAGCCGAGACCCGAGCGTTCGAGAAAGTGCTCGGCACGTACGTCCAACGACTGGCCACGATCGCCCATGGCGACGGGGTCTGCACTACCTACGTCCCGGCACCGCCGCAGATACGCAACCTTCGGCAGCCGAGCAAACCAGTGAAGTCCACCGCCCCATCCGGGAGGACCCGATAATCATGACGACTACCCCAGAACGCCTTCTCAGCCAGGACGAGCAGATCGACGCGCTGTCGCGTTACGGCTACGGCTGGGCCGATACCGACGTCGCCGGCGCCGCGGCGTTGCGCGGCTTGTCCGAGGCTGTCGTGCGCGACATCTCCTCGAAGAAGAGCGAGCCGGAGTGGATGCTGACCCGCCGGTTGAAGGCGCTCGACATCTTCGCCAAGAAGCCGATGCCCACCTGGGGTTCGGATCTGTCCGGGATCGACTTCGACAACATCAAGTATTTCGTGCGATCGACGGAGAAGCAGGCCGCAAGTTGGGACGACCTGCCCGCCGACATCAAGAATACGTACGACAAACTCGGCATCCCCGAGGCGGAGAAGCAGCGACTGATCTCGGGCGTTGCCGCCCAGTACGAGTCCGAGGTCGTGTATCACAAGATCAATGAAGAACTCGAGCGTCAGGGCGTCATTTTCGTGGACACCGACACCGGTCTGAAGGAGTACCCCGAGCTGTTCCAGGAGTATTTCGGCACCGTCATTCCGTCGGGTGACAACAAGTTCTCTGCGCTGAATACCGCCGTCTGGTCCGGCGGGTCGTTTATCTACGTGCCTAAGGGCGTGCACGTCGAGATTCCGCTGCAGGCCTACTTCCGCATCAACACCGAGAACATGGGTCAGTTCGAGCGCACGCTGATCATCGCCGACGAGGGTTCTTATGTGCACTACGTCGAGGGGTGCACCGCGCCGATCTACAGTTCCGACTCGCTGCACTCGGCGGTCGTCGAGATCGTCGTGAAGAAGGACGCACGCGTGCGGTACACGACGATCCAGAACTGGTCGAACAACGTCTACAACCTGGTCACCAAGCGGGCCAAGGCCGACGCTGGGGCGACGATGGAATGGATCGACGGCAACATCGGCTCGAAGGTCACGATGAAGTACCCAGCCGTGTGGCTGATGGGTGAGTACGCCAAGGGCGAGGTGCTCTCGATCGCGTTCGCCGGTGAGGGTCAGCATCAGGACGCCGGCGCGAAGATGCTGCACCTGGCGCCACACACGTCCTCGACGATCGTGTCGAAGTCGGTCGCCCGAGGTGGCGGGCGCACGTCCTACCGCGGTCTCGTCGAGGTGCACAAGGGCGCGCACCACAGCGCGTCCACGGTGAAGTGCGACGCGTTGCTCGTCGACGAGATCAGCCGTTCGGACACCTATCCCTACGTCGATGTCCGCGAGGACGACGTGTCCATGGGGCACGAGGCGACAGTGTCACGGGTCAGCGACGATCAGCTGTTCTACCTGATGAGCCGCGGCATGTCCGAAGACGAGGCGATGGCGATGGTGGTGCGCGGCTTCGTCGAGCCGATCGCGCGCGAGCTGCCGATGGAATACGCCCTGGAACTGAACCGCCTGATCGAACTGCAGATGGAAGGAGCGGTCGGTTAAAGCATGACCGCCCTTATCAAGAAACCGACCGGCTCGCCGGCCGAACGTTTCACCTCCTACAACCCTGACGATTTCGTGGTGCCGCGGGGTCGCGAGGAGCAGTGGCGCTTCACGCCGCTGCGCCGGATTCGCGAGTTCTTCGAGCCGTTCGAGGCCGACGGGGTCATCGAGGGTGAGAACACAGTGCCCGAGGGTGCGCACGTCGAAACGGTCACCCCGTCCGACGTCGCGGCCTTCGGGACCGCGCTCGTGCCGGCCGATCGGGTCAGCGCGCTTGCCATGCACAACGCGACCAGTGGGCTGCACGTGCGTGTCGACGCCGGCGCCGAATTGGCCGAGCCGATCGTGCTGCGGCGCGTCGGGCGCAGCGGACGCTCCTACACCCACCACATCGTCGAGATCGGCGCGAATGCCGACGCGACACTGGTCATTGACCATGCCGGGCTCATTCAGGTCGCGGCAAACATCGAATTTCTCGTCGCCGATGGCGCGCGCCTCACCGTGGTGGCGGTCAACCGGGCCGACGAGGGGTCGGTGCAGTTGTCGTCCTACGCAGCACTTCTCGGACGCGATGCGCAGTACCGACACGTGAACGTCACGCTCGGCGGATCGGTGGTGCGCATCGTCCCCACCGTGCGTTTCGCCGGCCCCGGCGGGCACGCCGAACTGTTGGGCGTCAGTTTCGCCGGCGACGACCAGCATTTCGAGGGGCGGCTCTTCGTCGACCACTCGATGCCCAACTGCTCCTCGGACGTGCTCTACAAGAACGCGCTGCTCGGCGAATCGGCGCGCACGGTCTGGATCGGCGACGTGCGCATCCGGCCGGGCGCGACCGGCACCAGCACCTACGAGATGAACCGCAACCTGCTGCTGTCCGACGGCGCGCGTGCCGACTCGGTGCCGAATCTGGAAATCGAGACCGGCGACATCGCCGGTGCCGGGCACGCGAGCACCACCGGACGTTTCGACGACCTGCAGCTGTTCTATCTGATGTCACGTGGCATCGAGGCCGAGGAGGCGCAGCGCCTGGTGGTGCGCGGCTTCTTCGCCGACATCGTCGAGCGTATCGGCCTGCCGGACCTGCAGCAGCAGATCATGTCGGCCATCGAGTCGCGCCTCGGCTTCACCCCTGCATCGAAGGAACTGGAGAACGACGCTTCATGACCACCCTGGAAATCCGCGATCTGCACGTCACTGTCGGCGACGGCGACACCGAGATCCTCAAGGGCGTCGACCTGACCGTGTCCTCGGGCGAGACCCACGCGATTATGGGTCCGAACGGATCCGGGAAGTCGACGTTGGCCTACTCGATCGCCGGCCACCCGAAATACAGGGTCACCAGCGGCAGCGTCACCCTCGACGGCGTGGACGTGCTGGCGATGACCGTCGACCAGCGAGCGCGCGCCGGGCTGTTCCTCGCCATGCAGTACCCGGTCGAGGTGCCCGGCGTGTCGGTGTCGAACTTCCTCCGCACGGCCGCCACCGCCGTCCGCGGCGAGGCACCGAAGCTGCGCCTCTGGATAAAGGAAGTCAACACCGCGATGGCAGAACTCGGCATGGACAAGGCGTTCGCCGAGCGCAACGTCAACGAGGGCTTCTCGGGTGGCGAGAAGAAGCGGCACGAGATCCTGCAACTGGAACTGCTCAAGCCGAAGATAGCGATCCTGGACGAGACCGACTCGGGTCTGGACGTCGACGCGTTGCGCACCGTCAGCGCCGGAGTGAACCGGGTGCGCGAAAATGGTGTCGGCACCATGCTGATCACGCACTACACGCGCATCCTGCGCTATATCACCCCGGACTTCGTGCACGTCTTCTTCGACGGCCGCATCGTGGAATCCGGCGGCGCCGAGCTTGCGAACCGACTCGAGTCCGAGGGTTACACCCGCTTCGGCGTGAATGAGACCGCGAGCGCCTAGTGACAGTGTTCGACGTCGAGCTGATCCGCAAGGACTTCCCGATCCTGTCACGGGAGATTCACGGCGTACCGCTGGTCTATCTCGATAGCGCCAACAGCGCGCAGAAGCCGCAGGTCGTGATCGACGCGGAGTCCGACCTGTACGCCAATCACTACGCGAATGTGGCGCGTGCGGTGCACACCCTCGGCAATGAGGTCACGCACGCTTATGAGGGCGCACGCGACAAGGTGGCCGCGTTTCTGAATGCGCCCTCGCGTGACGAAGTGATCTTCACCCGCAACATCACCGAAGCGTTGAACCTGCTTGCGTACTCGTTCTCGAATGCCTCGAGCTTCCCTGGTGCCGAGCAGTTTGCGCTGCGTCCCGGGGACGAGATCGTGATCACCGAGATGGAGCACCACAGCAACATCGTCCCGTGGCAGCAGCTTGCGCTGCGCACCGGCGCGAGCCTGCGCTGGATTCCGATCGACGACGAGGGTCGCCTCGACGACGCTGCGATCGACGAAGTGATCAACGAGCGGACGAAGATCGTGTCGTTCGTGTACCAGTCCAACGCGCTCGGCACGATCAACCCGGTAGCGCGGATCGTGGCTCGCGCGAAGTCGGTCGGCGCGATCTCCATCGTTGACGCAGCGCAGGCCGCGCCGCACCTGCCGCTCGACGTGCAGGCCCTCGGCGCCGACTTCGTCGGGTTCACCGGGCACAAGCTTTACGGCCCGAGCGGCGTCGGAGTGCTCTGGGGGCGCTACGACCTGCTGGCGCAGCTGCCGCCATTCCTCGGCGGTGGCGAGATGATCGAGACCGTCACGATGGAGCAGTCGACGTTCGCTGCGCCGCCGCACCGTTTCGAGGCCGGCACGCCGATGATTGCGCAGGCGGTCGCCCTGGGTACCGCGGTCGATTACGTCAGCGCGATCGGCATGCACGAGATCCGCGAGCACGAGCGCGCACTTACCGACCATGCGCTGGACGGGCTGCAGTCGATTCGGGATCTGCGCATCATCGGGCCGGCCGTCCCGATCGATCGCGGTGCTGCGATCTCTTTCGTTCTCAAGGGAATTCATCCGCACGACGTCGCGCAACTGCTCGACGAGCAGGGCATCGCGGTGCGCGCCGGGCACCACTGCGCGCGGCCGGTGCACGCGCGTTACGGAATACCGGCGAGCACGCGCGCGTCATTCGGTGTGTACACGACGACCGACGAGGTTGACGCGCTGGTGCGCGGCTTGGAAAGGGTGCAGGAGGTATTCCAATGACCATTTCGATGGATTCGCTGTATCAGCAGATCATCCTCGATCACTACAAGAACCCGCAGCACCGCGGCCTGCCTGCCGAGTTCGACGCCGAGGTGCACCACGTCAACCCGACGTGCGGTGACGAGGTGACCCTGCGGCTACGCCTGGCCGACGGCAAGGTGTCCGAACTTGGTTGGGACGGCGAGGGTTGCTCGATCAGCCAGGCGTCGACGTCGGTCATGAGTGAACTGGTGGTGGGCAAACCGGTCGATGAGGCACTCAGCCTGCAGCGCAAATTCCTCGAACTGATGCAGTCGCGGGGCAATGCCGAACTCAGCGAGAGCGAGGCCGACGAACTCGAGGACGCCGTCGCGTTCGAGGGTGTCTCGAAGTACCCGGCACGCGTCAAGTGTGCGCTGCTGGGCTGGATGGCGATGACCAGCGCTGTAGCCGAAGCCGGCTGGGGTACCGATACGGAGGACAAGCCATGAGCGCACCAACGCAGGACACGCTCCCGTCGCGCGATGACATCGACGAGGCGATGCGTGACGTCGTCGACCCGGAACTCGGCATCAATGTCGTCGACCTCGGCCTGCTCTACGACGTCCGCGTCGACGCCGCTGACGGCGGCACGGTCATCACCCTGGACATGACGCTGACGTCTGCGGCCTGTCCGCTCACCGATGTGATCGAAGATCAGACCTACAGCGCGTTGAGCGGCGGGCCGAAGCCGCTGGCGACCGACGTCAAGATCAACTGGGTGTGGATGCCGCCGTGGGGTCCTGACAAGATCACCGAGGACGGACGCGAGCAACTGCGGGCCCTGGGCTTCAACGTCTGAGCTCGCGCCGTTTGGCTGGGCACCCCGCATTCCGGCAGGATCGCAAGGATGAGCGATTCTGGATTCGGTCCCGTCCCCGGCGCTCGCGCCGACATCGACGCCGACCTGTTCGACTACCGCAGTCTGCTCAACGACGACGAGCAGGCGCTACTGGAGTCGTTGCGTACGTGGTTGCGCAGCGAACTTGCTCCGGTGGCCGACGTGTGTTGGGCCAAGGCAGAGTTTCCGCATCACCTGGTGCGGGGTTTCAGCACGCTGAACGTCGTCGGGCTGCCCTACGACCTGCCTGGCACACCCACTGAGGGACGCCTGCTCGCCGGATTCGTCAGCCTGGAGATCGCGCGCATCGACGCCTCGTTCGCCTCGTTCTACGGCGTCCACAGCGGGCTCGCGATGGGCAGCATCTACTACTGCGGGTCGAGCGAGCAGCGTGAGCGCTGGTTGCCCTCGATGCGCCGAATGGAAAAGATCGGCGCTTTCGGCCTCACCGAACCGCACGGTGGGTCCGACGTCGCCGGGGGACTGGTGACGACCGCGCGCCGCGAAGGCGAGGAATGGGTTCTGTACGGCTCGAAGCGCTGGATCGGCAACGGCACGTTCGCCGACCTCGTCATCATCTGGGCTCGCGACGTCGCTGACGACAGCGTTAAGGGTTTCGTAGTGGAAAGGGATATGCCCGGGTTCGGCGCCACGAAAATGGGTGGCAAACTGGCGCTGCGCGCGGTGCAGAATGCCGATCTCGTCCTGGACGGAGTACGCGTCCCGGAGGCCAACCGCCTTGCCGGCGCGAAGTCGTTCAAGGACACCAATTCGGTGCTACGCCACACCCGAGGCGGCGTGGCATGGAGTTCGGTCGGGGCAATGATCGCCGTGTACGAAGTCGCAGTGCAGTACGCGAAGGACCGCATGCAGTTCGGCCGTCCGATCGGCGGTTTCCAGCTGGTGCAGGATCTTCTCGCCCGAATGCTGGCTAACATCAGCGCCTCGCTCGGCATGGCAGTGCGGGTCGCGCAGTTGCAGGACGAGGGCGTCTTCCGCGACGAGCAGGGCGCGCTCGCCAAGTCTTACGGCACGAGCCGGTTACGCGAAACGGTGTCCTGGGCACGCGAGGTTCTCGGTGGCAATGGGATTCTGCTCGATTACGGCGTTGCCCGCTATTTCAATGACGCAGAGGCACTGTATTCCTTCGAAGGAACTCGTGAGATCAACTCATTGATCGTCGGACGCGCGATCACCGGGCTCAGCGCTTTTACCTGATCGCTAGCAGTCGCGGCGCGCTAGCCGAGATTCTGAGCGCTGAACGTGTCGCAGCGCTTCGGGTCGCCGTTCTGATAGCCCTCGGTAAACCACTTGCGACGCTGGGCGGACGATCCGTGCGTGAACTTCGACCGGTCGACCTGGCCACCACCGAGATTCTTCTGGATATAGTCGTCGCCGATTCGCGCGGCTGTGTCGAGGGCGCGTGAGATGTCGTCCGCCGTGATGTTCGTGACCAGAATCCGTCCGTCCGGGCCGGGTGTGCGCGTCGCATGATTGGCCCACACCCCAGCGAAACAGTCCGCTTGCAGCTCGAGACGGACTGAGGCCGACGACGCACCCGTTGCGCCGGCGCGCACCCTACGCTCGATGCCGAGCAAATCCTGCACGTGGTGGCCGTACTCGTGGGCCAGCACGTACGCGTCCACGAACAGGCCGCCCTGTGCGCCGAACTGGGTGCGCAGGTCGTCGTAGAAGCTCAGATCGAGGTAAACCTGCTTGTCAGCCGGGCAGTAGAACGGACCCGAGCCACTGCTCGCTGCACCGCATCCCGTCGACACCTGGCCGGTGAACCAAACGGTGGGCACCTTCGTGTACGTCTGGCCGAGAGCGGGCAGTTCCCTGCTCCAGTACGACTGGATCGAATCGATGTCGGCGACGACGGCGCAGTCGAGCTTGCGGTTGGCGTCGGCGCCCGTCTTGCACTCCTGCGACACCTGGGTGTTGTCCGCCTGCGCGGCGCCGCCGCCTTGGCCGAGCTGACCCAGGACGTCGGTGCTCGCGCCGGAGCCCCCGCCGCCGACCACCGAGATCAGAACGTAGATGAGCACTCCGACGATGCCGAGACCACCGCCGCCAAAGGCAACGCCGCGGCCACCGAACCCACCCATCCCGCCGGATCCGCGCGTGTCCTGGATCTCGGAGGTGTCCAACTGTGCGCTGTCGTTGTAGTCCACCCGGTTACCATAGGTTGGTGTCTCCCGTGACTGCGTAGCGGTAGGACCGCCGCCCGGCTGCCCATCGTCAGGCCAATCTGTCAGGGAGAAATCATGATCACCGCCACGGACCTCGAGCTGCGCGCCGGCGCGCGCATCCTGCTCGAGCCGCTGACGCTGCGCGTTCAGAACGGCGACCGGATCGGTCTGGTGGGGCGCAACGGTGCGGGGAAGACGAGCAGCATGCGGGTGCTTGCCGGCGAAAGTCAGTCACACGCAGGGCACATCACGCGCACCGGTCCGGTCGGTTACCTGCCGCAGGACTCGCGCACCGGCGACCTCGATGTCCTGGCTCGCGACCGGGTGCTGTCCGCGCGCGGTCTCGACACACTGGTCACCGACATCGCCAAGGCGCAGGTGCGCCTCGCCGAGACACCAGACGACGATGCGCTGATCCGCCGCTACGGCAATCTGGAGGAACGCTTCACCGCGTTAGGCGGCTACGCGGCCGAGTCCGAGGCGGCGCGCATCTGCGCCAATCTTGGCCTACCGGACCGCGTTCTCCTCCAGCCGCTGCGCACGCTGTCCGGCGGACAACGGCGCCGGGTCGAGTTGGCGCGGATCCTGTTCGCCGATACCGCGGGCGAGCCCACCACAATGCTGCTGGACGAGCCGACGAACCACTTGGATGCGGACTCCATCACCTGGTTGCGTGACTTCCTGCGTCAGCACAACGGCGGGCTGATCGTAGTCAGCCACGATGTCGAACTGCTGCGCTCCGTCGTCAACAAGGTCTGGTACCTCGACGCCAACCGCGCAACGGTCGACATTTACAACGTCGGATGGACGGCGTACCTGCAACAGCGCGAGACCGACGAGCGGCGCCGCCACCGTGAGCGGGCCAACGCGGAGCGCAAGATCGATTCGCTCCGCTCGCAGGCGGACAAGATGCGTGCCAAGGCAACCAAAGCCCGTGCCGCGCACCAGATGTTGCGCCGGGCCGATGCGCTTGCTGCCGGCTTGGAGGACGTTCGGACACACGACAAGGTGGCCCGGCTGCGCTTCCCCGCGCCGGCACCGTGCGGGCGCACGCCCCTGACCGCAGAGGGTTTGTCCAAGTCCTACGGTTCGCTCGAGGTCTTTGCCGATGTCGACCTGGCTGTCGACCGAGGCGCACGCGTCGTCGTTCTCGGGCTCAATGGTGCCGGGAAGACCACCCTGCTCCGCCTGCTCGCGGGGATCGAAGCGCCCGACACCGGCGAGGTCCAGCCGGGCCACGGGCTGCGGATGGGCTACTACGCCCAAGAACACGAGACGCTCGACCACGACCGCACCGTGCTCGAGAACATGCGAACGTCCGCATTCGCGGTCGGACGGGCCGATCTCAACGACACCGAACTGCGCAAGATCCTCGGCGCGTTCCTGTTCACCGGCGACGACGCCGAAAAGCCCGCGGGCGTACTGTCGGGCGGCGAGAAGACCCGGCTGGCGCTCGCCATGCTGGTCACGGGCGCGGCGAATGTGCTGCTGCTCGACGAGCCGACCAACAACCTCGACCCGGTCAGTCGCGGCCAGGTCCTCGACGCACTGCGTACTTACGCTGGTGCGATCGTCCTCGTGACGCACGACGAGGGGGCCGTGGAGGCGCTCTCGCCCGAAAAGGTAATTCTTTTACCGGACGGGGTGGAGGACAGTTGGAGTCCTGATCTGTCGGACCTTGTGGCACTTGCCTGAATAATCCAGGAGCTGGCACGCATTGCCCGTGTCGGCAGGGCGCTTGCTGATCATTGGCGCATATCCCCATAACCCACGAACGCGACGGCACGCATTGCCCCAGTTGATCTTGCGAGGGTCGAGAGCGCCTGCTATCAATCGCCTGCCGGACAACCTGGCGCGCCGCCCTCAACGTGTCGGGACGCCGCGCCCGACAGATGTGAAGGGACCTGCTGTGGTGACTACCCTGAAGCGCGGCGCAAGGATCACCGGAACGGAACGCAGCAAGCTAGCGATCGATCTGAAGAAGCAGTACGACAAGGGCAGGAGCATCCGGGACCTTGCCGCGACACACGGCCGGTCCTATGGCTTCGTGCACCGCGTCCTGTCCGAATCGGGTGCCACGCTGCGCGGCCGCGGCGGGGCGACCCGCGTGAAGGCGAAGGGAAAGTAGTTCTGAGCGCGACCGAACCGGCGACCATTATCGAGCTTCCCCCGGAGGCTGGGCTCACCGCGGCGGTTGCCGGCGCGGTCGCGACCATCACCCTGGATCGACCCGAGCACCTCAACGCACAGACGCCGCACACCTGGCGGGCGTTGTCCCAGATCGCTGCCGAGCTTGCGGGCACGGTCCGCGTCGTCGTGCTGCGCGGCGCGGGACGCTCGTTCTCGGCTGGTCTGGACCGTGCGATGTTCAACGACGAAGCCGGGTTGCGCGCGATCGCCGCTAAGCCCCGGGCCGAAGCTAGCGCGCAGATCGGGGCATGGCAGGCCGCCTTCGACTGGACGTCACGACCGGGCCTGGTCAGTGTCGCCGCGGTGCAGGGCCATGCAATCGGGGCCGGCTTCCAACTCGCTCTGGGCGCGGACATCCGCATCCTCGCCGACGACGCCCAATTCGCGATGGCCGAGCCAGCGCTGGGCCTCGTCCCCGATCTGGGCGGTACGAAAAGGTTGGTGGACCTTGTCGGGTACTCGCGCGCGTGCGAGATCTGCCTGACGGCGCGCCGGGTCGGCGCGGACGAGGCGCTGCGAATTGGGCTTGCCTCGGCAGTCGTAGCGCGTGCTGGGTTGGACGCCGCGGTCGAGCGCACGGTCGCCGCGCTGCTCGCCGTGGACCGCGACGCCCAGGCCGAAACGAAGGCGTTGCTGCTCGCCGCGCCGCGGCACACCCAGCACGAGCAGCAGGCCGCCGAGCGCGAGGCACAGTACCGTCAGTTGCGCGGTCTCGTCGGACTTGCCGCGGAGGACTAAACCCTCGTTCGTGGCGCCCGCTCGGTGCTGGCGCCCTGCGAACTGCACCCGTTGTCACCCGAATCGTTGCTACCCGCTGCGTTTCGCGGGTGTCGGGAGTTGTCGGAGGGAACACATAACGTAGCTCTAGGTGTTGCCGTCCGCGGAGGTAATTGATGTCGATGTCGTCCATGCACTCCTACGCATGGCGTGCCATGCCGCGCCGTGACGATCCGGACGGCGGCACGACCATTCCGAAGGGCACCTGGCGGCGGGTGATTCGATTCGCCACCCCGTACCGCTCGGCGATCAGCACCTTTCTCGTCCTGATCGTGGCCGAGGCGCTCATCAGCGTGGCCACACCGGTGCTCGCGGGCCGCGTGGTGAACGCCATCACCGCTCGGCAAGCGGTGCATGTCGTGGTCTGGATCGCTGTCGTGATCGCGATCCTCGCGGTCGCGGATGCCGTGCTGTCCTTCGCGCAGCGCTGGTACTCCGCTCGTATCGGCGAGGGCCTGATCTTCGACATGCGTACCGCTGTGTTCGACCATGTGCAGCGGATGCCGCTCGCGTTCTTCACCCGCACCCAGACCGGAGCATTGGTCAGCCGGCTCAACAACGATGTACTGGGCGCCCAACAGGCCTTCACATCGACGCTGTCCGGCCTTGTGTCCAATCTGGTCAGCCTGGTGCTGACTGCGGCGGTGATGTTCACGCTCTCCTGGCAGATCACCCTGCTCTCGCTGGTCATGCTCCCGGTCTTCGTCCTTCCGGCACGGCGTATCGGTACCCGCCTGCAGGCGATCACCCGCGAGTCTTACAACCTCAACGCATCGATGAACGCGACCATGACTGAGCGGTTCAACGTCGCCGGCGCGCTACTCGTCAAGCTGTTCGGACGCCTCGGCGACGAGGACGACTCTTTCCGCGGCCGGGCGGCCCGAGTACGCGACATCGGGGTCACGTCCGCGATGTACGGCCGAGCCTTCTTCGTCGCGCTGACCCTCGTCGCCTCGCTGGCGCAGGCGCTGGTGTACGGCCTCGGCGGCTACTACGCGATCACTGGGCAGTTGTCCGCGGGCACCGTAGTGACCCTTGCGCTGCTGCTGACGCGGCTCTACGGGCCGCTGACGGCGCTCTCGAACGCGCGCGTGGACATCATGAGCGCGCTGGTGAGCTTCGATCGCGTCTTCGAGGTTCTCGACCTCGCGCCGATGATCGCCGACCGTCCGGACGCAGTCGAACTGCCCGAGGACGCCCGCAGTATCGAATTCGACGACGTGCGCTTCTCGTATCCGACTGCAAGTGAGGTCTCGCTCGCATCGCTGGAATCAGTCGCCAAGCTCGATCAAACCTCGTCGCAAGAGGTGCTGCACGGCGTCAGTTTTCGCGCCGAGCCCGGACAGATGATTGCCCTCGTCGGGCCGTCGGGTGCCGGTAAGACGACGATCAGCCAGCTCGTCCCGCGCATCTACGACGTGCGGTCGGGGGCGGTGCGGGTCGGCGAGATCGACGTGCGCGCTGTCACGCAGGACTCGCTGCGCGCGCGCATCGGTGTGGTTAGCCAGGACGCGCACATGTTCCACGACACCATCCGCGAGAACCTGCACTACGCGCGCCCGGACGCGACGGACGAGCAACTGCTCGCCGCTGTCGCTGCCGCCCAGATCGGCGAGCTTGTCGCTTCCCTGCCCGAAGGGCTCGACACCGTCGTGGGCGATCGGGGCTACCGGCTCTCCGGTGGTGAGAAGGCCAGGCTGGCGATAGCACGGCTGCTGCTCAAGGAACCCGGCATCGTGATCCTGGACGAGGCGACCGCTCATCTCGACAGTGAAAGCGAGGCCGCGGTACAGCAGGCGCTGGCTCGTGCACTGGTCGGCCGTACATCGCTGGTTATCGCGCACCGGCTCTCGACCGTGCTCAACGCCGATCTGGTGCTCGTGCTGGACGAGGGCCGAGTGGTGCAATCGGGCACGCACTCCGAGTTGCTCGCTGCGGGCGGTCTGTATGCGGAGCTGTACCGCACCCAGTTCGAGCGGCAGGCCGCCGGTGCGGCAAGTTAGGCCGTCAGCGTGCAGCCGCGGCCGAGCGGATCCTTTACCGCGGCAGTAGCACCCGGCCCGACAGCGGATCCGTGAGCAGCTTGGCGAACGCAAGTTCGGCTGCACCGAGCAGCGCCGAATCGACCCCGAAGTGCGGCAGCGCCAGGTCGACGGCGCCGGCCTGATCGAAGGCGTATTGCTCGAGCGCGTCCTCGACCTCGCGACGGGCGAGCTTGAGCACTTCCGCCAGCGATCCACCGATGATGACCCGCTGCGGATTGAGAGTGTTGACCAGGCTGCCCAGCGCCTGGCCCACCGATGTCGCTACGGTGCGCACTGCGCTCATCGCCATTGGCTCCCCGCCGCGCGCGTCAGCGAAGAGGGCCTCGACATTCTCCTCGCTCGGCTCGACGTCCCGGCCGGCCAGCGCGAGCAACGCGACGTCGCCGATGTAGGTCTCCAGGCAACCGTTCTTGCCGCAATGGCACAGCGGGCCGCCGGTGTCGATGACGTTGTGACCGATCTCGCCGGATCGGCCGTCCCAGCCGCGCAGGGGAGCGCCATTCACGACGATGCCGGCACCGACTCCGATTCGTCCGATCAGGTAGACGACGTCGTCGCAGCCGCGGGCGTTGCCGCGGCTGAGCTCGGCCAGCACCGACAGGTCGGCGTCGTTGCCGATAACCACCGGCAGTTGATCGCCGAGCCGCTCACCCAGCAAGGCACCGAGTGGGGCGTTACGCCAGCCGAGGTTCGGGGCGAGACCGACCGTGCGGGTACGCCGATCGACGGTGCCCGGCACACTCACACCGACCGCAACGGCCGGGCCGCTGCGACCGGAGGCGTAACTCAGCTCGGACACCGCGGCGGCGATGATGTCCGCTGCTACCTCGGCTGTTGCGGGTTCGTGTCCGGACGCCACCGAGGATCGCGCCAGCACCGCACCGCCGATGCCTACGGCGGCAGAGGTCAGATGGGTCACGTCGATGTCCACAGCGATCACATACGGGCCGTCCGAGTGCGGCCCGACGACGTGGGACGGGCGCCCGACCCGGTCACCTCCGTTGGGTACTGACTCCTGGACCAAGCCCAGGCCCATCAGATCCGCGACGAGCGCGCCGATCGTCGACCTGCTCACGCCCAAGCGTTGGGTGAGCTCGGCGCGGGTGAGTGCGCCGTCGTGGTGCACGTGATCGAGGATCAACGCGAGGTTGTGTCGCCGGATTGCATCCGGACGTGCGGCGGGGGACCGTGACATCGCTACTCGCGGGCCCTCGACCGCGTCAGCCCAGTCCGCTGGCTCCCGCGCGCCGGCGCGAGATCGCATCGACGGCGGCCGCCAACATCAGCACGATGCCGGTCACGATGTACTGCACCGCCGAGCCATTGTTGCCTTGGACGAGGTTGGCCATGCCATTCTGGATGACCTCGACGACGGCACCGCCGATGAACGCGTCGATGATCCGTCCCTTGCCGCCGAACAGGCTGGTGCCGCCGATCACGGCCGCGCCGACTGCCAGCAGCAGGGTGTTGCCCGCGTAGTTCTGCACGCTGACTGCGGCCACATTCGAGCCGATCATGATGCCGCCCACCGCAGCCATAAATGAGCACAGCACGAACACCGAGATGCGAACCCGATCCACCGGGATACCCGCGCGCCGTGCCGCCTCTTCGTTACCACCGACGGCGTAGACGTGCCGGCCGTAGCGGGTACGCGAGAGCACGAACGTCCAGAGCACGAAGAACCCGACGAGCACCAGGACGACCCACGGCACGCCCTCTACTGCCGGCGGGGCGATGAGCTTGATCGTGCCGTTGACGTTGGTCAGGATCGGCTTGGTGTTGATCGAGCGGTTCTGATTGAGGAAGTAGACGACCCCGAGCGCGCCCACGGCGAGGGAACCGATCTTCAGCGCCAGCACGGTGGTCGGCTCGCCGGCCAGGTCCTGGCGGCGCCGCGACGCCTGGGCGGCCAGTTTCAACGCGGCGTAACCGACGACCATTGCGATCGCGAGCGCCCATCCGGCCCAGATCGGCATCTGCGAGTTCTCGAAGGCCAGCACGAACGAGTCGGTGATGCGCACGTCGCCGTGCTGGCCCTTGCCGTTGTTGACGATGTAGAGCGCCACGCCTTGGAAAGCGAGGAAGAACGCCAGCGTGACGACGAAGGATGGGATGCGCACCTTGGCCCGAAGCAACCCGATCAGCAGGCCGATGGCCAGACCGGTGACCAGCGCGGCGCCGATCGTGACCGGCCACGGCATGTCGTAACCGACCATGAGGCGAACCATCACGGCCGCACACACGCCGCCGGCAAATCCGGCCGACAGGTCGATTTCACCGAGCAACAGAACGAAGACCAGGCCCATTGCCAGCAAGATCGGCCCGGAACCTTCGGTGAGCATGTTGCCGAAGTTGTAGAGGCCCCGGAAGGTGTCCTGGATGGAGGAGAACAGAATGACCAGGGCGATCAGGCCAGCCACCGCGGGCAGCGAGCCCATCTCACCACCGCGCACGCGCTGCACGTAAAGCTGCAAGTAGCCGCCGATGCTGCTCGCTGTGGGCGAGCTGGTGGCGATGGCGGCGAGGCGTTCGTGCGACTCGTCGAGCTCTTCGGGAGCCTCAGTCGACTGCTTGTCGATGGATGTCATGAGTGAGCTCCGCGAGCGAATGACGAGTGAGGATGGCCTTCGGCGACCGGAGCGAAGCGACGGTCGGTCATGAGTGAGCTCCGTCCTTCGCTGCGGCGCTGACGCCGAGTTGGCCGGTCGTGATCAGTTCGACGAGCTGCTGCTGATTGACATCGCTGCGCTTCACCAATGCCGCCAGCCGGCCCAGGTACAGCACGGCGATCCGGTCGGCGACCTGCAGCACTTCGTTCATGTTGTGCGAGATCAGCACGACGGCGAGACCGCGGTCAGCGAGGCGGCGGACCAGGCTCAGCACCTGCGCGGTCTGCGCGACGCCGAGCGCCGCGGTCGGCTCGTCGAGCACCACGACCTTGGAGTTCCAGAGAACCGCCTTGGCAATCGCGACGGTCTGGCGCTGCCCACCGGACAGGCTCGCTACCCGCTGGCGGACAGACTTGACAGTGCGGACCGACAATGACTTCAGCGTGTCCTGCGCGGATTGCTCCATGCTGCTCTCGTTCAGCACGATCCCACTGAGCCGCTCTCGCCCGAGAAACATGTTCTGCACGATGTCGAGGTTGTCGCACAGGGCGAGATCCTGATACACGATCTCGATGCCCAACGCTGCGGCATCGCGCGGCGAGTGCACCGTGACCGGGTTGCCCTCGAAAAAGTATTCCCCGGAGTCGATCGAGTAGGTGCCACTGACGCACTTGACGAGCGTCGACTTGCCTGCGCCGTTGTCGCCGACGAGCGCGATGACTTCACCCATGCGGGCCGAGAAATCGACGTCCTTGAGCACGTCCACCGGACCGAAGCTCTTGTTGATCCGTCGCATGTCGAGAATCGGCTGATCGGCCACCGGCGGCACGTCCCTTTCGCAAGCTGATAGGGACCGGATGGCCGTCGTCGCGGCGACGGCCATCCGGGTCTTGGCGGACTGAACCTACTTGATGCCGGCCTTGGCGCACTTGGCGACGTACTTGCCGGTGCAGACCGTGCTCTTTGGTGTGTACTTGTCGTTCACCGGCTGCGCGACGTTCGCAATCGTGAGCGGCACAGGCGTAGCCAGGATGGCCGGCACCTTCTTCTTCGTCAGCGGGTCGAGGATCGTGACTCCGCCGGTGTCGGGCGCCTTACCATTAGCCAGCGAAGCGATTGCCTTGATTGCTGGGTCGGCCTCGAGCGTCGACGCCTTGTAGATGGAGAAGCACTGGTCGCCGTCGAGGATGTGCTGAATGCCCTCGGCAGTGGCGTCCTGGCCCGAAACTGCGACCTTGCCGTTGAGGCTCTGCCGCTTGAGGTCGGTGATGACGGCGCCCGCCATCGTGTCGTTGGCGACCATGACCGCCTTGAGGCCGGGGGTCTTGCCGAGCATCGCGCTGAACTGCCGCCCAGCCGTCGGGGCGTCCCAGTTACCGTCTTGCTCGGCAACCTTCGTCCAGCCCGGAGTCTTGGACAGCACGCTGGTGTATCCCTGGTTGAACAGCGTCGCATTGTTGTCGGTCGCTGCGCCGTCGATCTCGACGTACTGCACCTTGGCGGCACCCTTGACCTGCGGGCACTGCGTCAGCGTCGTGCCCTGCAGCTCGCCGACCTTGACATTGTCGAAGGACACGTAGAGCGCCGCGCCGCCACCAGGGGTGAGGCGGTCGTAGTCGACCGGGATGACGCCGTTCTTCTGGGCTTCCTTCTCGATCTTCGCACCGGATGCAGCGTCGAGGTCGACGATCATGAGGACCTTGATGCCGGACGATTCCATCTGGCGCGCGATGGTCTGCATCTTTGTCGCTGACCCGCCAGCATTCTGGATGTTGCAGACCAGGTTGTACTTCGTGCAATCGGCCTTGAGTGCCGTCGGGTCAGCAGTTACCCATCGTGGGGACGACGTCGTGTCCGGCAGAATGATGCCGATCTTCGCGCCCTTTCCGTCGACGGTGCCGCCGGCTGGCGCGCTCGAGGACGGAGGAGCCACGGTGCTGCTGGCGGCAGTCGTGCTGGGAGCTGTCGGCGAGCTCGAGGTTTTCGTCTTGCTCGAGCTGCAGCCGGCGAGGGCCACCGCTGCGGTGACCCCCAGTACGGCGAGTGACACAGTGGTCTTGCGCATGCAGTACGCCTTTCCCTGGGAGGCCGCTGCAATTTGAGGTCGCGTCAGCCCCTTACGAATGTTGTGTGCGCGAACATATCGCTTTTCCAGTCGATTACACGTCCACCGACACCAAGTTGTTACGCGCCTGGGTCAATCGGGGACATAGTGCGGCGCTATCGAGCCCCTAGCAGATGCTCTAGCCCGAGCTGATTGAGACGGACGAATCCGTAGCCACGTTCGCCCGCCGTGTCGGCGTCGAAGTCCTCGAAAGCGCTGCGGTCGGCAAGCAGATCCGCAAGGCTCTCGCCCGCGCCGAGCGTCGGTTCCTGCAGGCTGGCGACTCCGGCGACGCGCATCGCCTCCTGCACCTCGGGGTCGGCGCGGTACGCGTCGGCGCGCTCCTTGAGCAGCAGGTAAGTTGCCATGTTTGCCTCGGCCGAGGCCCAGACTCCCGCGATGTCCTCGGTCCGCGAAGGCTTGAAGTCGAAGTGCCGTGGACCGTCGTAGCTCGGGCCACCGTTGGTGCCGTGTTCAAGCAGGTCCACGAGGAAGAAGGCGTTGAGCACGTCGCCGTGCCCGAAGACAAGATCCTGGTCGAACTTGATGCTGCGCTGGCCGTTGAGGTCGATGTGGAAGAGCTTGCCTGCCCACAGCGCCTGGGCGATCCCAGCGGCAAAGTTCAACCCGGCCATCTGCTCGTGCCCGACCTCGGGGTTCACGCCGACCATGTCGCGATGATCGAGTTCGGCGATGAACGCGAGCGCGTGCCCGACGGTCGGCAACAGGATGTCGCCCCGCGGCTCGTTTGGCTTGGGCTCGATCGCGAAGCGCATACCGTAGCCCTGGTCGGTGACGTAGGCGGCCAGCGTGTCGATGCCGTCCCGGTAGCGGTCCAGCGCCGCGCGGATGTCCTTCGCACCGTCGTATTCGGCGCCTTCTCGTCCGCCCCAGAATACGTAGGTCTCGGCACCCAATTCGGCGGCCAGGTCGATGTTGCGGACGACCTTGCGCAACGCGTAACGCCGCACGCTGCGGTCGTTGCTGGTGAATCCGCCGTCCTTGAAGACCGGGTGCGTGAACAAGTTCGTCGTCATCATCGGCACGCTCATGCCGGTCTCGGTCAAGGCATCCTTGAACCGGGCGATCAGCTTGTCGCGTTCGGCGTCCGACGACCCGAACGGGATCAGATCGTCGTCGTGAAAGGTCACGCCGTGCGCGCCGCGCTCGGCAAGCCGGTGCACCGACTCAACCGGGTCGAGCACCGGCCGGGTCGGGTCGCCGAACGGATCGCGGCCCTGCCACCCCACCGTCCAGAGTCCGAAGGTGAACCTGTCGTCCTTGGTCGGTTGAGGCGCCACTACCGTCTCCTATTTGTTTTCTTTCGAAACTTATACCCGGGACGATAGTCCCGAACGCGGCGCTTGCCAACGCTTGCCCGGCGCTTGCCTTGGCCGGCCGATCTTCCTGCTGGTACTCGCCGGGTGTTTTCCCCGCTGGTGCTCGCTTACGCGCTCGGCAACGACCATCCGCGGGGAAAACCTGACCGATCGCGCAGTTGTCCCCGATCGAATCCCCGCAGTAGGCGTTGCTGCAGCAACTGTGGTCGGCGCGTTACGTCCGACCAGCCCCACCGGACCACAACGAGTCCCAATTCCTCGGCTCGTTCCTGACGCTCCTTTTCAGCGGTCAGGACATCGCGTCCGTCGTACGTACCGCGTCCGTCGGCCTCGCCGAGCACTCCGTACTCGTCCCAGTAGAAGTCCGCGCGCGCGACGACGAAACCCCGCTCGTCCGCGATGCGTTGCTGAAGTCGTGGTGTGGGTATGCGCAACCATCCGAGGATTAGGCGACTCACCGATTCCAAGGGCGATTCTGCACGCGCGTCGACGAGGCGGAGTGCCCGGCGCGCTCGCGTGATGCGCGGCCAATTCCGGCAGGCGAGCAGCACGTCCTGGATTTCCTCCATGGTGACCATGGATTCGTGCAGGGCCTTGTCAGCCGCCGCAACGACCGCGGCTGCCGGGCGGTGCCTGCCGAGGTCGACGATGGTTCGCGCCACCGGCGTGACACGGACGCCGTCAATGGTCGCGATGTCCCGCGGCGGAAGGGTGGCCCGGTGCAACGCCGCGCCGGCGACATCACCTGTGCCGTTCGGCGCCACGGTGATCTCGGGCCGGACCGGAAGCGCGCCCACAACGGGCAGTCCCCAAAACAGAGCTGCCGATCGGTGACTGATCACGCTGCCGCGACACGCGCGAGCGGCGGCGATCGCCGGACACCGCCCCGACGCTGTGGGCACCGTGAACTGATCGCGGCGCAGCCGCACGATGCGACCCGCCCGCACCGCGCGTGACAACGCGGGGTCGCTCCAGCCCAGCTGCCGCGCTTCGGCGCGGGAGAAGACCTCGGT
>JBBQUT010000008.1:0-158364 GCA_038212215.1 Mycobacteriales bacterium | reverse complement strand
TGCCGCCGCCCGCACCCGGACATGCGCCTCACCGGGACTGATCCGTAACAGCTGGCTGGCGAACACCGCCGCCGAGCGGGCACCGTGCCGATACGGCAGCGACCGGCACTCGACCTGGGTGATGATCGCGTGCTCACCCGCAGCCAACCGGCAGCGCAGCCGCTCCCGTTCACGCCAGTCGGTCAGAATTTCCTCGTCACTGCACGGATCCAGCTCGACAGCATCCAACTCGTCGAGAACAGCGTGCAACCGGGCATACGCGGCGGCCCGCGCCGCCCCGACAGTCGAGGAGAACACAGTGGGAGCCAGCGAATCCACCACCGTCCCGACCATGTATTCGATTCTACCGCACCGACATCGTCGCTACAAGCGATAATACCGATCTATGTTAGCGATCTACGTGGCAATCGTCCGAGGACGAAAATCAACTGTCTAGCTCTGCCGTCGAGCCCACGCCTGCGAGACCGTCGCGTCGGCCCGGCGGCTCTCCAACGCCACTGAAACGGTCCGAAGTGAAGGCTGAACCCGAAATGGCGGGGCTCAACGACTGGCCGGAGCGATTGACCATTCGTGCGAGCGGTAAGTACCTAGCCACCCGGACGCATGCCCCGGCACAGCACGCGGTAAGAACGATGCAGAATCGACCACCACGCCAGGAGGCACCCGATGGAACACCGCAGGCTAGGCCGGCTCGCGCACGAAAGCTCGGTGTTGCTCTACGGCGCTGCCGCCCTGGGCGAGGTGGATCAGGACGCCGCCGACAATTCGATTCAGCAGGCGCTCGACGCTGGAATCAATCATTTCGATGTCGCCGCGAGTTACGGCGATGCGGAGTTGCGCGTCGGCCCGTGGATGCCCCGCATCCGCGATGAGATCTTCCTAGCCACCAAGACCGGCGACCGTACGCGCGAGGACGCGTGGTCTTCGATAAACGCCTCGCTGGAGCGATTGCAGACCGATCATGTGGACCTCTTGCAGCTGCACGCGGTCGGCGACCTCGATGAGCTCGACCGCGTGACCGGTCCGGGCGGAGCGCTCGAAGCAGCCACCCGTGCACAGGAGGAAGGACTTGTCGGGGCCGTCGGCATCACTGGCCACGGCACGCGGGCTGCGCAGACCCATCTGGAGGCGCTGCATCGATTCCCGTTCGCGACGGTGCTGACGCCGTTGAACCCAGTGCTATGGCGCGACCCTGAGTTCCGTGCAGCCTACGCGAATCTCGTCGACGAGATTCGTCGTCAGGACGCCGGCCTGATGACGATCAAGACGGTCTCGCGAAGGAATTGGCCCGACGAGTCGCAGCAGAGCTATGCCACCTGGTACGAGCCGTTCGACGACGCCGCGCGGATCCGTGCCGCCGTGAGTTGGGTCCTCGCGCACGAGGAGATCACCGGCCTCGCCACTGCCGGGGACGTTCGGTTGCTCGGCATGATCATTGCCGCAGAACACGACCGGCTAGATAGCGCCGATGCTGAAAACGCGCTGCTCAATGAGGACGAATATTCCTCGCCCTTCCTGCACATGACGATCTAATGGCTTGTCGGCCATTCCCAGGTAGACACCGGGCGATTCCGGCATAAGCTCCCGAGGATGACTGATGCCCTACGTCCCCAGAAGCGCGGGAACAAGATCGCGATGACGGCAGCGGAGCGTGACGACTTCCTCATCAGTGAGCGAATCTGTCGGGTCGCAACCGTGGGGCCTAGCGGGCCACACAACACGGCGCTGTGGTTCCTCTGGGACGGCACTCACTTCTGGATGCAATCGATTACGCGGGCGCAGCGCTGGGCCGATCTTCAGCGGAACCCGCAGGTCGCGATCGTCGTCGACACCGGTGTCGACTACCTCGAGCTCCGCGGAGTCGAGATCCTGGGCACTGTCGAGTTCATTGGTGAGCAGCCTCGTGCTGGCAAGCCAAACGACGACCTGGCCATCATGGAGCCTCAGTTCTTCAGGAAGTACTTCAACACCGACCAGGTGTCGCACGACGGAAAGCACGCATGGGTGCGAGTCAAGCCGACCAAAATCGCGAGCTGGGACTTCCGCAAGCTCGCGGGGCTCTGAGTCCCGGCGCCGATCAGCGCACAACCTTCACGGTGGCCGATGCTGCAACATATCTGTCAGTGCGGCTGTTCGCGGCTCAATGCCCCCGAGGAAAACGCAGCGATCGTCACATCGCCGGCGAACCCGGCGGCACGGACGGCCTGACGAATGTCGTCGGCGTTGCCCAAGCGTGTCAGCAGGCTGCCGTCCACTTCAACGCGAGCCTGATCTCCGAGGTCCCGCACCCGCAGGTCGTCACAAGCGAGTCCGCGGCGAGTGAGTACCCGGCGGACGGCGATCTCTGCGCGGTCGATACGCACCAGCCGGAAGGCGGTGACCTCGACGCCATGCCTGACCCGGCTGGCTAGGCACGGGGAGGCCGGTTTAGCCCACGTCGGAAGATTCCAGACGTGCGACACCGCACGAACCTCGCGCTTGCTGAAGCCGAGATCGCGCAGAGGTGCGTCAACGCCGCGCTCGTCGCCTGCCCTGATGCCAGGACGAAACCGATCGCGAGCGTCATCGGCGTTCGTGCCCGTTGCGACCTGTCCGATGCCGCGACTGCGCGCGACAGCGGTTACCACATCGATAACCTCGGATTTGCAGAAATAGCAACGGTCTTTGCCGTTGGCGCGATAGCCGGGTACGGCCAGTTCTTCGGTGGCGGGTAGCGCATGCTCGACGCCGAGGTTCTCTGCGAAGGCACGGGCGGGAGCGAGCTCGGCAGCGGGGAAACTTGCCGACATTGCGGTGACCGCCAACACCGACCTGGGTCCGAGAGCACGAACCGCCGCGGCGAGGACGAGCGCGGAGTCGGCGCCGCCGGAATAGGCAACCGCTATCGGTTCGCTGAAATGCGCGACTAGTTGTGCGCCACGCTCATCGGGATTCAAGGTCGGTGGCCTCCTTCACCGCGAGAAGCGCGATCTCCTGTAGCGGGCGCCCCAGCCCAGTTGCGGCAGCGGCGACGTCGTCGTGCTCCGGCTTTCGACCGTACGGCCCTTGCTTGACCCGGATGACGTGACCGTCAACCTGAACTGTTCTGGCGTCGCGGCCGAGTGCGTACCGCTCGACACAGTGCGAGCGAATCCCGAGGCTGCCAGTCTCGCGAAGGACTATCTGGCGCAGTGCGGCCGCGTCATCGGGCTGGGCGAGCAGGTGCAGCACGTGTCCGGGACGCGACTTCTTCATGACCGCCGCAGTGATCCAAACATCGAGCGCACCGGCAGCAAACAACCGGTCGCTCAGGTATCCCAACGTTTCACCGGTGACATCGTCGAGGGTCGTCGCGAGCTCGGTCAGCATTTGCGTCACACCCGGGGCGCCGGCCGGAATCGCTGCTGCTACTGGGTCTGCGAGGTGGATGACTGCGACGTTTGGGCGGTCGTCAAGCCGTCGGGTGCCGGCGCCGTACCCGGTACGTCCGGCAGTGGACGGGGGAACGAGGCCCCAATCGACGTCGAGGCACGCCAGCAGGGCCGCGGCCGTCGGCGTCACGGTTTCGCCCGCAAGATCGGAGCCGACGACCCGCGCTCCGGTGAGCAACGCAGCGGTGGCGGGAGCCGGCACCGGCAGGACACCGTGGCGCGTGCGGACGGTGCCACGTCCCATCGGCAGTGGGCCGACGAAGAGGCGATCGATCTCAAGATCATGCAAGGCGGCGCAGACGCCGACGACATCGATGACGGTGTCGTGGCCGCCGAGTTCGTGCAGGTGCACGGCATCGATGTCGACGCCATGCAAGTGTGCCTCGACGCCTGCGAGTGCGCGCAGCACCGCGACAGCGCGGTCGGCGACCTGTTTCGGCCGCGCCGCCCGGGCCAGGGCGATGAGCTCAGCCGCCAGGCGTTCTGTCGCGGTGTCGCTAACTTCGACGCGCACCCTGGTGGCGCGCAGGCCGTGATCAACAACGGGCTCGGCGTCGAGTGACCAGCCGGACAAGCCAGTGCTGTCGACGGCCGCGCGAACCGCATCGAGCGATGCTCCCGCATCGAGGAGAGCCGCGAGGAACATGTCGCCAGCCAGGCCGGCGAACGGGTCGAGAACCGCGATCACCGACGCACCCCTGCCCGCGCGAGACGAAACGCGGCGAGCGCAGCGCTGAAGCCCGAGTCGATGTTCACGACTGTGACGCCGGCAGCGCAACTGGTCAGCATCGCCAGCAACGCGGTCACACCCTCGAGCGCTGCCCCGTATCCCGTTGACGTCGGCACGGCGATGACCGGGGCGGCGACGAGACCGCCGACCGCGCTTGCGAGAGCCCCTTCCATGCCGGCGACAACAATCACCGCGTCGGCGTCTTGCAGTCGTGGTGCGCGAGCCATCAGCCGGTGCAGCCCGGCCACTCCGACATCGTGGATCTGCTCAACGTGCAGCCCGATCGCCGCGGCGATGGCCGCCGCTTCGTCGGCCACCGGCAGGTCGGCGGTGCCCGCAGTGACAATCACGAGATCGAAGGCGCGAATCGGTGCGGGGCGCCATGTCATCAGGCGCGCATCGGGTTCGTAGCGTCCGCCCGGCACGGCATCGATCAGCAAGTCGGCGGTGTCGGTGTCGACACGAGTGACCAGCACCGGCCCGGTGTTGCGGTCCAGCAGGACCCGCACGATGGCCTCGATCTGCGCCGGCGTCTTGCCGGGCCCGTACACCACTTCCGGAAGCCCCTGCCGAGCTTCGCGCTGCACGTCGACCTGGGCGAAGCCGAGATCTGGCGAGGCGCGCGTCACCCTGGAAACGGTAGACGGCGGCCGGCTGCGGCTTGCGGTTGGCCCAGTTCGGCGACCGGATTCAGGGCCGGGCACGAATGAGATTGAGCGCGGTCATGCTCAACACCGGTACGCCCGATTGGTTCACGGTTTCGACGCGGCTTCGGATGATCCCGCGGTCGGGTTTGCTGTTCGAGCGTCGACTCTCCAGGACGGTCACCTTGACGCTCAGGACGTCACCAGGTCGGACGGGCGCGGACCAGCGGATCTCGTCGATGCCCGGCGAGCCGAGGCTGGACAGCGGCGAGAAGTACCCGGCGACAAGCGCCCGCATGGTCAACGCGCACGTCTGCCAACCGCTCGCGATCAGGCCGCCGAACGGACCGTGTTCAGCCGCGTCCGGGTCGACGTGAAACGGCTGCGGATCGTAGCGCGTCCCGAAGTCGATGACATCGGCACGGAGCACGGACACCGGATCGAGGGAGAATACTGAGCCTGGTTGGTAATCCTCGAGATACACACATTGCAGCCTAACCAGCGTTTGCAGCCGAAGCGGTTCGGAGCTTGACCGTGGGCGTGGCAGGCACGACCGTGTTCAGGTGACTTCATCTCCGCCACCCGGACGTGCGCTGTGACTGCTGCGGACCGACAGCTTCAGCGCGCTCGTGGGGCGCTCTACGGCTTGGCGCTGGGCGACGCGTTCGGCATGCCGACACAAAGCATGTCCCGAACGCAGATCGCCGAGACATATGGTGTCATCGACAGGCTCGTGGACGCCGCGCGGGTGCAGCCGATCGCAGCTGGCAGGCCTGCCGGTTCGGTCACCGACGACACCGCGCAGGCGCTGCTTGTCGCGCAAGAATTGGTGCGTGGTGGTGGCTGGATTCCGCCGCGGGTGCTCGCCGACGCACTGCTGCAGTGGGAACAGTCCATGCGCAACCGGGGCTCGCTGGATCTACTGGGCCCGTCAACCCGGGTAGCGATCCAGGCCTATGCGGCAGGCGCCCAAATCGATGACGTCGGGCGCACCGGTGCCACGAACGGGGCAGCCATGCGGATCGCGCCGGTCGGGATCGCATACCCGCCGGCGCCGGCCGCCAATCTGCTCGACATCGTCGTCGGCGTCAGCAAGGTCACCCACAACACCGGGCTGGCGATTTCCGGCGCGGCGGCGGTTGCGGGCGTCGTTTCGGCCGGAATTGAAGCTTTCGCTATCAACGACTCGATCGCCTTCGGCCTCGAGCTTGCCGACACCGCCCGTACACGTGGTCACTGGTTCGCCGGGGGAGCGGTAGCCGACCGGACACGTTGGGCCATGGCCACCACCCGCGGGCATAACGACGCGGAGTTCGCCGACTTCCTGGAACGGGTCGTCGGAACCTCGGTGCAGACGCAGGAGTCCGTGGTTGCCGCATTGCTGATAACGCAGCGATATCGGGAGAGGCCACTCGCCGCCTTGACGTGTGCGGCGTCCATCGGCGGCGACACCGACACCATCGCTTCAATGGCTGCAGCGATGCTCGGCGCGCACCTGGGCGTGGACGCGTGGCCGTCCGAGGAACTGGCTAAGGTCGTGCACACGTCCGCACTCGAGCTCGATCCCTTGGTCGATGCGCTGCTCGCGCTGCGGGGTCGGGATTGATATGAACCGCCGGATCATTCACACCGGACAGGCCATCGCCGACATCGTGATGTACGTCGACACGTTGCCGCAACGCGGTGGCGACGTATTCGCAGGTAGTCACCGGATCGCTCCCGGCGGCGGCTGCAACATGATGGCCGCCGCGGCTCGCGATGGAGCCGAAGTCGTCTACGTCGGCGGCTTCGGCACCGGCGTGTTTGCCGATGGGGTCAAGAAATGTCTGGCGGCGGAGGGCGTTGTCGTGCGCTCGCCCCGCAACGACTCGCACGACGCGGGTTTCAGCGTCGCGCTCGTCGAGCCGGACGGGGAGCGCACGTTCGTTTCAGCAACAGGTGCCGAGGTCAGCGTGACGCCTGAGCACTACCGCGCCGCCGGCATTCGTGACGGCGACATCGTTTACGCCACCGGCTACACGCTGCACCATCCGGCGAGTCGAGCCGCGCTACTCGCCTGGCTACCGGAGCTCTCGCGTCAGACGCCGATTGTGTTCGACACGTCACCGATGATCGCCAGGATTCCCACTCTGGTGTTAGAGACGATCGGTCCACGTGTCCAGATCTGGACGATGAACGAGCACGAAGCGACCCTGCTGCTGCAACGCATCGCCTCAACCGAGCAAGCTCCGACCGAACGCGCCGAAGTCGTGCTCCGGCTGCGTGACCTGGTTGCGGCAAGTGTGCTGATGCGGGTTGGTCCGGCGGGTTGCTGGGTCGCTGATGCAGAAGCTGGCGGGGCATATCTGGTCGACGGCTTCCCGTCTCGAGCCCTCGACACGAACGGCGCAGGCGACGCGCACACCGGCGTGCTGTGCGCCGCACTCTCTAGAGGGGAACCTCTGCATCAGGCCGTGCGGCGTGCCAACGCGGCTGCCGCACTCGCAGTGACCCGGCGCGGTCCGGCGACATCGCCCACGTCGGCAGAGATCGACGCGTTCCTCGGCCGTTGACGGCTGAACCTCGATCGTGGGGCGTTGTGCAGCGCCGAACTGCGGCACGAAGCGCAACGATCGCTAGCGTTTCGAGGACAGATCCGCGTTAAGGGCGTCGAATCGTTGCAGGCGACGGCGTAGCGGGGCGCCGAATCGTTCAACGACGCCAGCCACCAGCGCTTCTACGATCGCCAGTGCGGGGGTGAGCGTGATGAACGGCGGTGGCCCGTCGACCGAGGAGGTCAACAGCACGCTCGCCGATGCGGCCAGCGGGCTGAGATAGGTGTCGGTGAAAAGGACGACGGACGCCCCCGCGGAAGCCGCCGCCCGTCCGAACTCGACGACCTCATCGTCGTAGCGTCGGTAGTCGAACACGACAACCACCGACTCAGCAGTCAGGTCGAGCAGCGCAGCCGCCCTGGCGGCGCGCTCGGCCTCCAGGAAGCGGACGTCAGGGCGCAGCAGCGACAGTGATCGTGCGAGATACAGCGCGTGCACCGTCGACACGCGACCCCCCGTCAGCACCACGCCGCGTTGGAGATCGGTACACAGGCCCACGGCGGCGTCGAATTCCACGGCATCGATGCCGCGCAGGCTCGCGGTGACCGCGGTGCCGACGATGCGCTGGAAACGACGCAGGGTGGGGCTCGCGTCGCCGCGCGCCGTGGTGTCGGGGTAGCGCTGCACCGGACCGGCTGTTCGCTCCGACAACTCCGCTCGCAGGCGTGACCGTAGCTCGGCATAGTCGGCGAATCCCAGCTTCGCGACCAACCGCACGACGGTCGGGCCGCTCACACCGGCGGCCTTCGCCAATCCGGCGACCGGCTGCAACCCGGCCGACGGGTAGTCGCTCAGCAACGTCTGGGCCACCCGCAGTTCGGCCGGTGTCAGCTCGGCTCGTCGCGCTCGCAGCAGTTCCGCCAGCGTCTTTTGCGGACGTGACGATGCGCGCCGCGGTCGACCCGGCGCTGCCACCCGATCAGTACTTCCAGCGGGCCGCGGCGACGATGTCCTGCGCCGAAAGCTCGGCGAATCGCGCGGACTCGGCGCGGCGCAGATCAACGACGGTGGCGGCGAGTTCGGCGCCGAAACAGGCAGCGAGGATCTCGTCGCGTTCGAAGGCGTCGGTCGCCTCTTGCAAGGTGTGCGGGAGGGCGCGGATGCCGAGTCGCTCGCGCTGGTCGCTGGAAAGGGATTCCGGGTCGACGTTGACCGGATCCGGCAGGGGTGTCGCCGCCGAGATTCCCGCAAGTCCGGTGGACAGCAACGCGGCGACGACGAGATACGGATTGGCGGCCTGATCAAATGCCTTCACCTCGAGATTGGCGGCACCGGGATTGCCCGGGGACCCGGTGACCAACCGCAGCGCCGCCTCACGATTCTCCAGACCCCATACCTGGAACGCACCTGCCCAGTGGCTCGGGATCAGCCGCAGGTAACTCGCCGGTGACGGCGCGCCGACGGCCAGTAACGCCGGCAGGCGAACCTGCACGCCGGCCGTGAACGCCTCAGCCTCCCCGGTCATCGCGTAGCGCCCTGTACCACCGGTGAAAATATTGGCGCCGTCGCGCCACAGCGAGATGTGCACGTGGCCGCCGTTGCCGACGCCGTCGGCAAGCACCTTCGGTGAGAAAGATGCGTACAGCCCGTGCCGGAAACTGATTGCACGAATCGTCTCCCGTACCAGCACGAACGTGTCGGCAGAGCCGACCGGATCCTCGGCTGCTACGGACAGTTCGAACTGACCGCTTCCGTATTCGGGATGGATCTGCTCGACAGAAACACCCTGCCGATCCAGTGCGACGAGCAGGTCGCGCAGGTAATCCGATTGCTCGATCATGCGCGTGTACCCGTACGCGGGGCCGACAGCTGCCGGGGTGAAGTCAGGCTGGGTCGTGGAAAGCGCCCACTCGATCTCGAACGCCATCAGCGCCTGGTAACCGGAATCGGCCAGGGCATCGGCTGCAGTTCGGGCAATGCTGCGCTGATCCTGCGGGTGCACCGTGCCGTCCTGCCGATAGCGGACGGCGGGCGCCCACGCCCAGCCCGGTTGCCCGTCCAGCACCGTCAGCCGGGACAGATCCGGATGCAGTCGCAGGTCACCCACCGGACCGCCGGCGTGCCGCCCGCTGACGATCGAGTCGTCAGGCAGGAACGCGTCGAAGACCGGCGACGCGCCGATACCCCAGGCTGCGGCCGACTCCAGACGCCGCAGGGGGACTGCTTTGACCCGCGTCACGCCGCTGTTATCGACCCAGGTGGCCGCGACGCCGACGACTCCCCGAGCTTCCAGTTCGGCGCGGGCCTGGCCGGCGACTTCGGCCTGACGTTCGCGGTCGCTTTCGTCCACCGGAACTCCTGTCGTCGAGCCGTGGGCGAGGCATTGCACCAGCTTCGCCACATCTCGCGCCGTGAAACGTCTGTTACAGATCGTCGAAGCGCTTTTCTTTGTGATTCATACCAGGCACACTGCTGTCAGCAAAGGACAGCTCTCCACTCTGGAGGACGAGATGCCGGCAATCGATATGGGCAACACGAGTAGTCCGACCCAACAGCGCTCGTTGCGACCCAATCTTTCGGTGTGGCAGGCGGTCGGGCTTTCGATCGCGTTGATGGCACCCAGCATGGCCGCGAACCTGAATCCGCAACCCACCGCCGGACTGGTCGGACGCGCGGTGCCGATGGCGTTCTTCCTGGCAGCCCTGGGCGTGCTGCTGGTGTCCTACGGCTTCGTACGGTTGTGCCAGTACTACCAACACTCGGGCTCGGTGTACGCGTTCGTCGGTCTGACCCTTGGCCCGCGAACCGGCGCCGTTTCGGGCCTCGCGCTGTTCGCGACTTATACCTTCTACGGCGTCGTCACCTCGACTGCGACGGGCATCCTCGGCACAGACTTCCTTGACAAGACCGGGCTGTGGAACGCGCCGCCGGACTGGGCGCCGTTCCTGGTCGGTGCCCTCGCGCTCGTCGGCGCCCTGTGGCTGACCGTGGTCCCGGCCCGTCGCGGCACGTCGACACTTCTTGCGATCGAAGGGGCCACGGTCGCGCTGATTCTCGTCGTTTGCGCAGTGGTATTGGTCCGTGTCGTCGGAAAGTCGGCACCGCACAACGGCGCGCAACACTTCACGCTCAGCGTGTTTAGCGTCCCGCACGGCACGAGCAGCTCGACGCTGTTCCTCGGCATCGTTTTCGGGTTCCTGTCCTTCGCCGGTTTTGAAGCGGCCGCGACGCTTGGGGAGGAGACGTCGCACCCGCGCCGTGACATCCCGCGCGCGATTCTCGGCACCGCCATCTTTGGTGGTGTCTACTTCACTGTTGTCACGGCGATCGAGATGATGGGCTTCGGGGCCGACGCGAAAGGCGTCGCTGCCTTCAGCTCGTCGGGATCGTTACTCGGCGACCTCGGTAGCTCCTACATCGGTTCGTGGGTCGGCGATCTCGTCAGCCTGGGCGCGGCCATCAGCGCATTCGGTTGTTGCCTGGCATGCATGGTCGGCGCCTCGCGGTTGTTGTTCGCGATGAATCGGGATCTCGTCGGCACCCGCGGCATGTCGATGGTTACCCGGCAAGGAACACCTGCCCGTGCAGCACTCGTGGTAGCCGTATTGATGGCGGCGATCACGGTGATCTGTGCCAATGGGTTCGGCGCAAAGGCCGCCGACGTGTTCGCCTGGTCCGGCACCATCGGAACGCTGATCCTTCTGGTGGCCTACGTTCTCGCGACCATTGGCGCAATCAGATTGCTGTTCGTGCAGCGGCGCATGGCCGTACCGATGTGGCAGGTCGTCATCCCCGTCGCCGCACTCGCGCTGTTGGGCTACACGATCTATCGCAATGTCATTCCTTATCCGAAGTCCGGGCCCCCACATTGGTTCCCGATCGTGGGGGCCGGCTGGATCGCGCTGTGCACGCTCGTCGTGCTGCTCGCCGGCGGCGCGGCCGCACGCCTCGGCGCGAGCCTTGCAGCCGAGGAGGGTTTCGCCACCGAGCGGGCGGACAAGCTAACGCGGTGAGTTCAATCCTTGACGCAGTCGCACTGGTCGATCACCACTGTCACGGGATTGTGCGGGAAACGCTTGATCGTCAACGGTTCGAGGCGTTCCTCACCGAGGCGGACGGCCCCGGCCCGCTGCACGGGTCGCTGTTCGACACGCAGGTCGGCATGGCTGTTCGCGCGGAGTGCTCCGGATTGTTGGACCTGGCGCCATTCGCACCCGCCGACGACTATCTCGCGCGACGCGCTGAGCTGGGCGCCGACGAGGTGGCTCGTCGTATGTTCGGCAACGCAGGCATCGCAGACTTCGTAGTGGACACTGGGTTTCTGCCCGATGCCCTCACTGCGCCGGCAGAGCTCGCGAGCTATACCGGAGCGTCCGCACATGAGATCGTTCGCCTCGAGACGGTCGCGGAGCAAGTTCTGGCCTCGGCCGGGCCCGTGGATTTCGCTGACCAGGTGCGCGCCGAGTTGCATGCCCGCGCGGGTACGGCTGTCGGCTTCAAGTCTGTTGCCGCATACCGCGTGGGTCTCGATCTCGATCCGTCCCGCCCCTCGGCGGCGGAGGTGGCGGCCGCGGCTGCAACCGCAAGCACCGTCCGGCTGGCCGACCGCACGTTGACTCGATTCCTTATCTGGACGGCGATCGACATCGGTCTGCCGCTGCAGTTTCATGTCGGTTACGGCGACTCGGACGTAAACCTGGAGCGCTGCGATCCGCTGTTGCTGACGCCGCTGCTGCGCGCGACCGCCGGTCTCGGCGTGCCGGTGATGCTGCTGCACAACTATCCGTTCCACCGTTCGGCCGGCTATTTGGCGCAGGTGTTCGACCATGTCTTCGTCGACGTCGGTTTGGCGCTGCACAACGTCGGCAGCCGCGCCTCAGTATTGCTGGCCGAACTTCTCGAGCTGGCACCGTTCGGCTCGGTGCTGTTCTCCAGTGACGCCTTCGGCCTGGCCGAGCTATACGCGGTGAGCACACGGTTGTTCCGGCGGGCGTTGACGGGTTTTCTCGACGACGGCCTCGCGCGGGAATGCTGGTCCGCCGCGGACGCCGAGCGCATCGCGGCGATGATCTGCGCAGGCAATGCGCGACGCGCCTACCGCCTCGGCGAGGAGTGAGCGAAGCTTGCGAGCGAACCGGTGCGATCGGGGTTGCCAGTGAACATCCCCGACCAACTCGCGGAGCGACTGCGCGACGCCATTGAACTTGAGCTGCCCGCAGCGATTGCGCTGCGGCATCGACTGCACGCCGACCCGCGCCCGTCCGGCTACGAGGGGGACACCGCCGAAGCCGTGGTGAACGCGCTCGGGGCCGGCCCTGGCGTCGTGACCGCGGGCACCGGTCGCGCAGTGTTGTTCGGTAACCGCGAACCCAACACGGCCAGTGTCGCGCTGCGCGCCGAACTCGACGCGTTGCCGATCGTGGAACTCAGCGATGTGGCGTGGCGCGCGAGCGGGTCGCACATGCACGCCTGCGGGCACGATGTGCATCTTGCCGCGCTCGTGGCTGTGGCGCGCGCGATAGCCCGTAGCGACGCGCCCGTTCCGGTGACCGCCCTGCTGCAGCCGCGCGAGGAGGGCGCACCCTCGGGCGCCCGCGACGTCGTCGCGTCGGGTGTGCTTGCAGCGCTCGGTGTCCGCGCTGTCGTCGGAGCGCACGTGCAGCCTCGGCTGCCGGCCGGGACCGCAGCGATCACACTCGGTCTGGTCAACGCCTCTGTCGATGAATTCGAGCTTCTGGTGACCGGACGTGGCGGCCACGTGGGGTATCCGCACACTGTCGCCGATCCGGTGCTCGCGCTTGCGGCGATCGTCGTCAACCTGCAGCAAATCGCGGCGCGGCGCGTCGACCCTGTGGCCGGGGCGGTATGCATCGTCACCGAGGTTCAGGCGGGCTCCGCTACCAATGTCGTCGCGGGGCAGGCGCGGGCGCGCGGCACGCTGCGTTTGATGCGTGATGAGGACCGCCCCAGGATGGCGACCGCGCTGACCGAGATCGCTACGCACACCGCCCTCGCCCACGGCTGCACCGTGGCCGTGCGCGTGGTTGACGGCGAGCCGGCCCTTGTCAACGATCGGGATCTGGCCGCCAGGGTGACGGATCTGCTCGCGGCGGCCGGATACGCGACAGTGTCCGACTTTCGCTCCTTCGGTGCCGACGACTTTTCATACTATTGCCGAACCGTCCCGTCGTTGATGATCTTTGTCGGGGCGGACGGGGTCGGGCTACACGACGCGCGCTTCGTCCCGCCGGATTCCACCGTCCGCGCCGTCGCGGATGCGCTGCTTGCCGGTTACTTGGCCGCGTGCGCACGGTTCGGCGCCGGCGGCGGGCCGCAGGCGGAGCGAAGGAAGGCCATGCCGACCGGCGACCTGTGGGCGGCAATGGAGTACGCGCTGCAGTTGACGCGCTCCGACCTCAAGGGGATCGCCGCGAGGTCAGGCGACCCCGAGCGGGCCTGGCGGGAGATCACGAGAGCGAGCTGGGACGCCGGGGCCGTCGCCGGCATGTTGCTGCTCACGATGCACAACCCGATCGCCCACCAGGTGGCCGATGCGCGCCGGGGCGAGGAGCGCGGACCGGGACGGTGGGTGCCCGAAGGTCAGTGGCCTGAGGGCAGCGACATGGCGCGGTTCCGCGAGGTGTTCCTACACCTGACAAGCCTCGAACCGAACGACCTCGATGGCGCCGTCGCCGGGACGGACGCCGAGCGGCTCCGCCGTGGGCTCATGGACGCCTTGGAGCGGCTGGAGACACAGCTGTTCCGATTCGGGTGAGTTGACCGGCGCGACCCGCGCTTCATTCGACCGGAACCTCATCGCCGTCGCGTACCTGAACTGGTCGCGACCCATTCACGGCTCCGACTGACCTCGGCCAGTACGTCCGCCAGCACGTCCACGCCGAGCCCGGGACCCGTCGGTACCGTGATCTGCCCGTCCACCAGCACGAAGGCTTCGGTGATGTCCTGCGCGTAGAACCGTTCCGATGCGGAGATGTCGCCGGGCAATACAAAGCCAGGTAGCGCGGCAAGTGCGAGGTTGGCCGCACGTCCGAGACCGGTTTCGAGCATCCCACCGCACCAGACTGCGATGCCGTGTGCGCGGCACACGTCGTGCACGCGCCGCGCCTCGAGGTAACCGCCGACGCGACCGGGTTTTACGTTGACCACCGAGCAGGATCCGAGTGCGATCGCGTCAGCAGCCGCTTTCGCGCTGACGATCGATTCGTCCAGGCAGACGGGTGTGCGGACGAGGCGGGCGAGTGCGGCGTGTTCGGTGAGATCGTCCTCGGCGAGCGGTTGCTCGATCAGCAGCAGCCCGAAGGGATCCAGGCGCGCGAGGTGCTGCGCGTCGGCGAGTGAGTACGCGGCGTTCGCGTCGACCTGTAGCAGGAGGTCGTCGCCGAAGCGCTCGCGCACCGCGCGCACCGGGGCGACGTCCCAGCCTGGCTTGATCTTCAACTTGATCCGCGCGTAGCCCTCGGCCAGGTAGCCCTCGACGTCGCGCAGGAGGGACGCTACGTCACGCTGGATGCCGATCGACACGCCCGGCGCGATCGTGTCGTGGACGCTGCCGAGATAGCTGCCGAACGACATACCGGCTGCGCGCAGTTCGGCGTCGAGCACCGCCATCTCCAGCGCGGCCTTTGCCATCCGCTGACCCTTGAACCGGTGCAGCAACCCGGCGACGCGCGCTGCGGTGAGCTCCGGTGCGGCCGCGAGCGCCGGGATCAAGCAATCGCGCAGGACGATGGCCGCAGCATCATTGAACTCCTCGGAATACACGGGTGCCGACATCGCGACACACTCGCCCCATCCTTCGCTGCCATCGGTGATCACACGCAACAAGATCGCGTCACGGGTGTGCTGTGCGCCGAACGAGGTCTCGAACGGCGCTCGTAGCGGCATGGCAATGCGATGCATCTCGACACCTTCGAGCTTCATCCGGCACGCCTCTCCAAATGGTCGCCGATCACATCGCGTCGAAGCACGTAGTGCCCCGAGCGCAGGACGTCGGTTACGTGCCAGCCTTCGTTCAGCAGGCTGCCAAGCGCGCTGCGCACCTCGAGACGCCACTGCCGCGCAAGATCTGGCGCGTCGGCGCGCATCGACTCGATGTCGCGGGGCACCTGCACCAACCGCACAAGGGTTGCCGTTTCCGGATATGCGCGGATCGGCAGGTCATGATCGTCGGCGAGAACGACGCTCGCTCCGTCGGCCACCAATGCCTCAAGCGAGCCGGCGCGCGCCCGTCCGGCGCAGATGTCGACAACGTGTGGATCATCCAGTCGCCACAGCACGTCGAGCCGATCGCTGGGATGGCCAAGGTTGATGGCGTCGCTCATCTCACCGTAGAAGTCGACGAGGTAGCGGGTCGGTAACGCCCCCAGGCGCGCCGCGTTGAAGTAGGCGTTGCGCCGCACGAGCGGGTCGAACGTCCAGTTGATCGCGTCGATGCCGTGTTCGAGCGCCCACGCGCGCTGGTCGAGTTTGAGCGCGCGGCCGACATGCCTTCCGGCTGCAGACGCCGTGACGCCGGCAATGTGGGAATGCAACACATGCGCGGGATCGGCGCCCAGGAATCCGACGCACACACCGATCGGCTCGACACCGTCCCACGCGAGTGCGCAATAGTTGCCGGCATGCGTCAACGCGCGTAACAATCCCGGTGTCATCGGCGGGTCATCGGGTGGCGAACGCCAAATGGACTCGATGACGTTGCATGCCGCCTGCAACGTGTCGAGTTCGCGGGCGAGTTCGATGCGCACTCCGGAACGAGCTGCCGCCTCTGCGGCGAGCTTGCGTGCGTCGTCGGTCATCGGGTGAGCTCGCGGACGAGTGCGGCGAGCAGCGCGGCGCGTTGTGGCAGAAATGCAGCGAGCACGTGTTCGTCGTCGGCGTGCGCGCCGCCGCCGACGGCACCCAGCCCGTCGAGGGTCGGTGTGCCGACGCCGGCGGTGAAGTTTCCGTCGGACGCGCCGCCGACAGCAGTATCGGTCAGCGCGCCGAAACCGAGGTTGGCGTGCAAGCGTTGTGCCAACTCGACAAGTGCCGCCGACGACGACGCCTCGAGCGGTGGCCGGTTGATGCCGCCGTGCACGCTGACCTGTGCTCCGGGCACGCTCGGTACCGTCGCGCGGATCGCCCGGTCGATCGACTCCTGGGCAGCTCGGGTCCGCGCCCGGACATCGACGCTGAGCCGAC
Source organism: Mycobacteriales bacterium (assembly GCA_038212215.1). Classification (GTDB taxonomy): domain Bacteria; phylum Actinomycetota; class Actinomycetes; order Mycobacteriales; family Jatrophihabitantaceae; genus JALZAI01. The sequence continues at coordinate 141,845 of JBBQUT010000008.1, read as the reverse complement.
CTGCTGCGGGCACGGTATTGCCAGTCGTGCCAGCCCATTGTGCGGTGGGCGTGACCGTCGTCCCGTCGTCCTCGTTGCCGAGGGCGGCGACGCGGAGCACCTGCTTCGCGAGTTCGATTCCGGCGTTCACACCACGTTCGGGTTCCAGTCCGGCGTGCGCAGCGCGCCCTCGAATGTCGATTTCATAGAGGGAGGCGCCCTTTCGCCCGCTCTTGAGCGACCCGCCGTCGGCGCTCGCTTCCAGCACCAGGGCCGCGACGCACCCGTGTGCCTCGTCCTCGATCAGCGCCCGCGACGATGGCGAGCCGATCTCCTCGTCCGCGGTCACCAGCACGGTGACATCCGCCGGATCAGGCAGGACGGCGAGGGCGTGGAACAGCTGGACCAGACCCGCTTTCATGTCGAAGCAACCCGGCCCGCGCAGTACCGGCCCACCTGCCGTGGCAAGCACTTGCCACGGGTGATCGCGGAGTGAGCCCTTCGGCCAGACGGTGTCGAGGTGAGCGAGCAGCAGCACCCGACGTGGTCCGTCCGGCCGGCCGAGGCGCCAGCGCAGATGGGTTCGGCCGTCGACGACGATGCGCTCGGCGGCAGCGCCGAGATAACGCCTGCCCATCGCTGCGACGAGATCGGCACCCGCCGCGCAGGCCGCGAGGTCCGCGGACGGCGACTCGCACCGCACCAGTTCGCCGACGTCGGCGATCATCGCGGCCAGACGCGCGGTCATCCCTGCAGCAATTTCGTCAGCCATCGGCTGACCTCGCGGACCGCACGTCCGCGAGGCTACCCGCGTCCGTCAGTGCACGATGTTACTGATCCAGGTGCCCCAGTTGCGGCTGCTGAAATCGGGGTCCGTGCTCGGGCCGACGTTGGCGTTCGCGTACTGGCCCGCGACCCAGACACTGCCGGTGCTGTCGCTGGACGCCGCGGAGAAGTCACCCCATCGGCAGACCGGCAATACGGCAGTGCCGCACACTCCCGGCCGGTAGGAAGCCTCGCCGGCCTTGAGCAGGTGGCCTGCGCCGGTGAAACTGCCGGCTGCCGTGCTTGTCGTGATGAAGCGGGTCTGCGGATTCACCGTCGATCCCATTCGGTCATAGAGCATCACGACCCGCCCCGCACCGTCGGGCATGACGACCGGGTAGGTCACCGCATTGTCGGCGTCGCTGAAGTAGTAGCTGCTCGTCGATTCCGCGGGAGTTGCGGCGTTGACTTGGGCGTACTCGATGCCGGGAACGACCTGCGTGCCGTTGTTGATCGCTGTCTCCCAGGCCGCATACACCGTCCCGTCGCGGAAGACGGGCGTGCCGCCGATACGCAGATCGGACGAGTCGATGCATTGCGTGCAACTCGGCTGACTCGCGGGCCGCGGGAACACGTACGGCTTGGTCGGCACATAGCTCGCGCTCAGCGTGGGCGACGGACCCCCGCTGTCGTGCGCTATCGGGTTCTGCATCGACCACAGGGCAAGGCCTGAGCACTTATGTGCCTTGTTCAGGCACGAGTTCCCGGTGACCGGGTCGAGCCCGTTAAAGGTGTCGACGAAGTACTCACCGGATGCGCCGGAGCTCATCGTCAGCACCGGTTGCACGGTATCGGCAAGGGATCTCGCACCCGGTCCGGTCGCCGAGAGCGAGCGGAATCCCGACGCGGTGAAGGCGCCGGAACCTTGTTCCATCAGTTGCTTGTTCGCCTCGAACAACTCCGCGTAGCGGTATGCGGTGCCGCCGCGGTTGAACATGTTCGCCGAGAAGTACACCGCGTCGTCGTTGAAACCGACCTGGGTGAAGTCGGCGGCGGGCCCCTGACCGGCTGACATGTCGAACTCGTACACGTTCCAGGTTCCCCGCGGATCTGCGGTCTGGCTAACGGCAACGTAATAGACGCTGAGGAAGGGGCAGTTCGGTGAGAGCCCGAAAGCACTCTCGACCTGCAGCGACGCCGCCCAGAACCGCTTGTCGACCGGGTCGTAGAAAGCGCGCGGGTCGGACAGGAACGGCTGGTTGCCCGAAGCCGGGTCACAGTTGCCGGGCTCGTTGGGGATGCCGAAGAAGGTCTGCGCGTTGCGAGGCCAACCCGGCTGACGGATACCCTGGGTGTCTCGCACCTCGAATGAGCTGTTGACGCCCTGAAGTACCCAGTCAGGCGACGCGGCCAGGGCCATGTCCGGCGGGTTGCATCCGGTGCCGAAGTACGGGCAGATCGACCTGGATGACTGCATCCCGGCGAAACTCGCCGCCTTGGTCGCCCGCATTTCCGCCACTGTGGTGGACGGAGCGCGGTCGACCCCCGACGCCGCCGAACCGGTTACCGCCGCGGACTTGGGACGGAGCAGGGGCACGTCACGCACGGAGTTGCTCGCGCGCGTTGCCGCCTGGGTCTGCGCCAGCGCTGGCGCGCGCTGGTCGACGGTGTGGTGCGCGACCAGGGGCGCGGTGAGCGGCACAGACCGGAACGTCACGTCTGCCGCAGACGCCGGAGCCGCTGACGCGCTGCCGACCGTAGTCAACTGAATTGCGACCAGTGCGGCTGCGGCGAGAAACACCTTGCCGTTGCGCGAGCAGGACATGGTCATGACCGAACCCCCCGACACGCACACGTGCGGCACACGAGCGTGGCCGTCGCGACTGTGCGAACGGCGGTGACGCTAGTCGTAGCAGCTATCGCGGACAAGTGGTGGCCGCCGGCGCGCAACGTAGCTGCGGCATTGGGGTATTCACCGTTACCCAAGAACCTCGTCGTCGGCGGCTTTCGGCAGACCGCGTTCATTCCCGGGCACGTCGCGACACCGAATCTGAACAGCCTGAACAATTGCAACAACCCGACCTATCACAACGGCGTGAACTACTTGATCAAGCAAGCTCCGTTCCCGTCCAGATGCGACAAGTTTGGTTCCGCACTGAATTGTGGGGTTGGCAGCGGGTCGAACAGCCGTGGCGGGTCGGGCGGCGGACGGGTGACCGGTCGGGCGGCCCGTGGCGGCGCGTCCGGTGGATCCGCAGGAAATTCGGCGGGTTCGGGCGCAGGCGGAAGCGGGCAGCAAGCAGGCTCTGCGGGCACCGTGCCCGCGGGAGGGGTGCGAACTGCGCCCAAGATCGACCCGGAGACCGGGCAGACGCTCAGCCCGGGGGGCGGCACCCAGGCGTCGAGCGCGGGCCAGATTTTCGCAGTGCCCGTCGCCGTCACCGGAAGTTCCGGTGGCTACCGCACCGGCGGTCACGCACCACTCAGAGTCTGCTCACCCCGCTGCCTCGGCGAGGCGTGCAGGGCGCCGGACGGCTTCCCACTGCCTGCGCGTGGTCACCATGAGCCTGCTACTCGCGGGCCTACTGATTCTCGGATTCGTCGGCTACCTATTCGGGTTGAGTGGGCTCTCCGAAGCCCGCGCGCAGCACACGATGTTCAAGACGTTCACCCACAATCTCGGTCAGGCGGTGGTCCCGATCGGCCCGGCGCCGGTGGGCGACCCGATCTCGGTCCTCGACATTCCCGCTCTTGGGCTGCACAACGTGGTGATCGTGGAGGGCACCGACGCCCGCAGTCTCACCCGTGGCCCGGGACACCGTCGCGACACCCCGCTGCCCGGGCAAGGTGGCGTCAGCGTCGTGTACGGCCGGCGCGCGCTGTTCGGTGCCCCGTTCGCGAACCTGTCGGCGCTGCGGGTCGGCGACCGGATCACCGTCCGCACCGGGCGGGGCGTGGCGGCCTACGTCGTGTCCTCGTTCGGTTCAGGAGCGCATCCGGCGAAGGCCACCTCGAACGATCGCCTGGTTATGGTTACCGCGAATTCCGCTTTCGCGCCGTCATCGAGCGTCTCCGTGAGCGCGGACCTCCGATCGAATCCACAGCCTTCGCCGGGCGGCCTGCCGGGCATCGCCGCTGAAGAGCGCGCCATGCAGGGTGCCGCGAACGCCGCTGTGGTGCCGTTGATGCTGTGGGGTCAGGTGCTGCTGGCAGTTGCCGTGCTCGGGACCCTTGCAGTGCAACGCTGGGCGCCGTGGCCGACGTACCTGTGCCTTGCGCCGGTCACGCTCGCGGTGTTGTGGAATGTGTATGAGAACGTCGCGACCGTCCTGCCGAATGTCTTGTAGAAAATGGTGTGTAAATGAGCTATCACGAAACCCCGGACAACAGGCGCGAGCACACCGGGAACCTCGAAACGATCGCTGCGCCGCGAGTATTTCTGGACAATGATGCCTATGTACTTTCCGGCGGGCAGCAACAGCGCTTGTGCATCGCGCGGGCGCTCGCGCTAAGCCCTGACGTCCTGCTGATGGACGAGCCTTGCTCGGCGCTGGATCCGACCTCGACGCGACGCATCGAGGACACGCTGGCCGAACTCGCCGGCCAGGTCACGATCGTGATTGTCACGCACAACATGCAGCAGGCGGCGCGGGTGTCGGACAGTTGCGCGTTCTTTCTCGCCACGCATGACACGCCCGGTCATATCGTGGAGGCCGGCCCGACCCGCCAGCTCTTCGAGGCGCCGCACGACCCGCGCACCGCCGACTACGTGAACGGTCGCTTCGGCTGACCTGCTCCCGTTCTTATCGGGCCGGACAACCGATCAGGCCGCAGACTCCTGCGGTGGCGTCATGACCCAGCGCAGCGTGCGGACGATGCCGGCGCCCGCGGCGCGCACCACTGTCGCCTCGGTGAGCGGCAGGTAGGGCAGGCGTAGCGGCCAGCGGGCCCAGACCGGCAGTGACGCGACCGACGCCGACGCCAACACCGCGTACGGTGCCCGGACGATCGCCGGCAGCGGCGGGCGTAGCAACACGAAGCGAGCGGCCGATCGCGCCTCGGGCGTGCCCACCAGCTCGCGACGGTACGCCTCCAATTGTGCGTCGAGTTGCGCCTCGGTCTCCGGCGGGTCCGCGACGCCGAGCGCGCGTGCAACGACTGCAGTGTCAGCGACGTAGCCGTCGCGTCCGGCTGCGTCGAGCGGCGTCGTGCCGTAGCGCTGGTAGGTGCTGAGAAAGCTGTCGACCTCGGCCACGTGCACCCAGCGCAGCAGGTGCGGGTCGGACGCAGCGTAGCGCCGGCCGTCAGCTGCCCTGCCATGCACCCGCTCATGTACCGCCTTGACCTTGTCGACGGCGTGCTGCGCGTCGTCGGCGAGGCCGAACGTTGTCACCGCGAGAAAATAGCTGGTGCGCTGCAGCCGTCCCCACGGATCGCCGCGGTATCCGGAATGGCCGGCGACACCCGCCATCGCCAGCGGGTGCAGTGACTGCAGCAGCAACGCCCTCAGCCCGCCGATGAACATCGACGAGTCGGCGTGCACCATGCGGATGGGCCGGTCGTCGGCGAACCAGCGCTCGCCCTGCGTGTAATGGATGCGTTCGCGCTTGGCGGGCCCTTCGGCCCCCGCCACGCGTTCAAAGACGATCTTGCCGAGCCGGGAGCGCAGGTTCATTGTTCCATCATGCCTGCGGGCGTTCGCGCCGCGGCGACGTCCATTCCTTGGGGCGCTCAGGGGGCCACCTGCTGCAGGAAGATCGCTCCGGCGCTAGCAGCTCAGCCCAGCGGTTCCGCAACCGGTTCCGCGACGACCTGCGGCAGCAGCCCGTGCAGCGTCGACACCCCATGCACCATCACCATGGACGGACGGGCTTGCGCGCTCTCTACGAGCTGACGCGCTAGTGAGGTCACGATCTGCGGATTTGCTCCGAATTGCCGGGCGAAGTCGTTGATTGTCAATGCTCGGTCCTGCGGAGACCTGACCTTGAGCATTTTGAGAATCTGCTGTTCGAGATTGATCATGGCCGAGCCTCTCGTGGTGACGGCAGTACATCGCGTCCACCCCGCGCTGCACTGTTGTCCGGTCCGATCCGGATGAGGTACGCATCAGGCGCGCCTCGGGTCGGTGCCTACCGCCCGCCTCACCCCGAACTGAGGGACGAGGCGCAGTCTTTTCTGCGCAAGAAACGAGAAGCAAATCGTGCAATCAACCACCCCAACGCTAACACGATCAGCATGATCCAGCCTCCGCAAGCGCGCGGAGGTAGGGCAAACTGGGCCGCGATGGCTTCCCTACCACCGGCCCGACACCTGCTGCGCGCCAAAGACCTCGCCGACGCTCGCTATTTCGAGTCGGTCGGCGTCGCAGACCTCGCGCGCGCCGCGGGGCTCTCGCCCGCCCACTTCAGCCGCCAGTTCCGCCGCGCCTTCGGCGAATCCCCGCATGTCTACCTGCTCACCCGCCGTCTCGAGCGCGCGGCCGCGCTGCTCCGCACGACCGATCGCACCGTCGCCGACATCTGCGTGGGCGTCGGCCTGCAGAGCGTTGGCTCATTCACTTCCAGTTTCGGACGTATGTACGGAATGTCGCCGACGGCGTACCGAACGGGCTTCCCGCCGGCAGCGGATCTCGCCCTCGTCCCGGCGTGTGTCGTGCGGTTTTACAGCCGCCCGCAACACCGCACGTTTGGAGAAGACACACCCGCCGTCTGATCAATACCGTCGTCCTCGGCAACGAAGCCCGGAACCGAACAGGAGACGACAATGATCACGATCGGCAGCGCGCAACTCTGGGTGCACGACCAGCAGGCGGCGCTCGAGTTCTACACGCAGAAGGTTGGCATGGAGGTCCGCATGGACGTCACGATGCCTGAGATGGGCAATTTCCGATGGGTGACTGTCGGATCGGTCGGGCAGCCGGAAGTCAGCATCGTGCTGATGGCGATTCCCGGCCAGCCGATCATGGATGACGCCACAGCGAACCAGGTACGCGAGCTGATGGGCAAGGGATTCGCCGGCACGATCTTCCTCGTCACCGACGACTGCCGCGCGAGCCACAAGGAGCTCGTCGAGCGTGGCGTGGCATTCGTAGAGGACCCGGAGGAGCGGCCCTACGGCATTGACGCGGCCTTCCGCGACCCGTCCGGCAATCACATCCGGATCACCCAGCTCCGCGAGCTATAGGACGCCCGGGTCCTCGCTCCAGCTGATACCCAGTTGGCGCGCGGCCTCCTCGAGCACCTCTTGGACGGCGACGGTGTCCGCGAGGGGCATCACTTCACTCTCGGTGCGTCCGGCGCGAACACCGTCGCTGACCTCGATCAGCTCGTGCGCATAGCCCGCCCCGGTCGGGGCCAGCGTCACCGCTTCCGGGACGGCGCCGTGCCGGTGCAGCACCGCCTGGGTCGCGTGATGAAAGCGCGGCAGCACGTCGATCCAGCCAGCCGTGCCGAAGACGCGCGCCTGTCCCGGCATCGGGCTGTGCAGCGACGTGCTGAGCACGGCCGTCGCCGCGCTGGGGAAGCCGAGGAGCAGGGCCGCTTCCTCTTCGACCCCGGTGCTGCCCACCGACCCGATGCAGTGCACCCGCTCCGGTGTGCCGAGCACCATCTGTGCGAACGACGTGACGTACACACCTAAGTCGAGCAAGGCGCCGCCGCCCAGGGCCGGGTCGAAGAGCCGATCTTTCGGGTCGAAGTCGCGCACCACGCCAAGATCGGCCTGCACCATGCGCGGCTCGCCAATCGCGCCCTGCGCCAGCCACGACCGCACCCGCACCATGACCGGCTGGAAGCGCGTCCACATCGCTTCCATCGCGAACACCCCCTCAGAGCGCGCAAGCGCGGCGATCTCGCGCGCACCCGCGGCTGTCGCGGTGAATGCCTTCTCGACGAGCACGGCCTTGCCGGCTCGCACCGCCGCCAGCGCGATCGCGCGGTGCTGCGGATGCGGCGTCGCGATGTAGATCACGTCCACGTCGGGGTCGGCGAGCAGCGCCGCGTACGAGCCGTGCGCCCGCGCAGCGCCGTGCCGGGCCGCGAACGCCTCGGCGCGCTGCTGCGAGCGGGATCCGATCGCCACCAGCTCGGCGCCGTCCACGTGCTCGAAGTCCTTTGCCAGGCTGTCCGCGATGCGACCCGGCCCGGCGATGCCCCAGCGGATGGTGCGCGCGGCAGGTGTCATGGTCACAGCCTTTCATCGTCACAGCGCTTCATCGTCACAGCGCTTCATCGTCACAGCCTCTTGTCGTCACGGCGTCGCAGATGCCGCCCGCGTGCCACTGACGCCCGCGCACCGGGCATGCTGGAGCGATGGACATCGCCCTGACAAAGGAGGAACGATCCTTCGCCGAGCAGATGCGCGCGTTCTTCACGGCCGAAATCCCGGCGGACATCCGCGAGCGGGTGGGCCGCGGCGAGCACCCGACTCGTGACGACATCGTCACCACACAGCGGATCCTCGACGTCAACGGCCTCGCGGTCCCGCACTGGCCGGCCGAGTGGGGCGGCCGCGACTGGAGCCCGGTGCAGCGCCACCTCTGGGCCGAAGAGATGGTGCTCGCGCACGTCCCGCCGCCGATCGCTTTCAACACCGCAATGGTCGGTCCAGTCATCGCGAACTTCGGCAGCAACGAGCAGAAGCGCCGGTTCCTGCCTAAGACCGCGAACGCCGACATCTGGTGGTGTCAGGGATTCTCCGAGCCCAACGCGGGTTCCGACCTTGCCTCGCTGAAGACCTCGGCGGTCCGCGACGGAGACGCGTTCGTCGTCAACGGGCAGAAGACGTGGACGACATTGGCCCAGTACGCGAACTGGATTTTCTGCCTCGTGCGCACCGATCCGACGGTGAAAAAGCAGCAGGGAATCTCGTTCGTCCTGATCGACATGGCCAGCCCCGGGGTGACCGTGCGCCCGATCCATCTGATCGACGGCGGCTACGAGGTCAACGAGGTCTTCCTCGACGACGTGCGCGTACCTGGCGATCAGCTCGTGGGCGAGGTCAACCGCGGCTGGGACTACGCGAAGTTCCTGCTCGGCAACGAGCGCACCGGTGTCGCCGGCGTGGGAATGATCAAGTCTCGGATCGCCCGCATCAAGCGGGTCGCCGCGCAGACCGCGTCCGAGGGGGCGCCGCTCCTCGACAACGCACTGTTTCGTGCCCGGCTTACCCGCCTGGAGGTCGAGGTCAGCGCGCTGGAGATGTCGGTGCTGCGTGTACTCGCCCGCGAGGGCAAGGTTGGCGCTGGCAAGCCCGACCCGGTGTCCTCGGTGTTGAAACTGAAGGGCTCCGAGCTGCAGCAACAGGCCAGTGAACTGCTCGTCGACGCGCTCGGCCCGGCTGGGCTCGCCTATCGCGAGAGCGGCGCCGTGCCCGACGGCTTTGCCGCGCTGCCGGAGGGCGCCACCGACGCGATGCCGACCTACTTCAACTGGCGCAAGGCCTCGATCTACAGCGGATCCAGCGAGGTTCAGCGCACCATCATCGCCAAGCAGATTCTTAAGTTCTGAGACGGGACCGGACGTGGAACTAGATCTGAGCGACGAACAGCAGCTGCTCGCCGACACTCTCGATCGCCTGCTGGACAAGCGCTACGACGCGAATTCGCGCCTCGCCCTGCTTAGTTCCGAAACAGGCTGGAGCCGCGACGTGTGGCGGCAGTACGCCGAACTCGGCCTGCTCGGGCTGCCCTTCGACGAGCAGTACGGCGGCGCCGGGATGGGGGTCGACGAACTTGCGGTCGTTATGGAGAGTTTCGGACGCGCCCTCGTGCTCGAGCCGTATCTGGCCACGGTAGTGCTCGGCGGCCAGCTAATTGCCGCGGCGGGCACGCCGGAGCAGAAGGCCGCGATCCTGCCGGGCGTTGCAGCCGGCGAGACGCTGCTTGGCTTCGCTCACGCCGAATTCGGCTCGCGCTGGTCACTCACCGACCTGAGCACGATCGCCACGCCTGTCGGTGCCGGGTGGACGCTTCGGGGTCAGAAGATCGCGGTGCTCGGTGGCGACAGCGCGAACCAGCTGATCGTCACCGCGCGCGTGCCCGAGGGCGGGATCGGGCTGTTCCTTGTCGACAGCTTTGACGTCGGCGTCCGGCGCGACAGTTATTCGATGCAGGACGGCTTGCGCGGCGCCGACGTGCTGCTCAGCGACGCTGCGGGCCGGCCGCTGGGCTCGCCCGCAGACGCGCTCGGCCACGTGCAGGCCGTGCTCGACGTCGCGACGGCCGTGCTGTGCGCCGAGGCGGTCGGCGCGATGGACCGGATGCTGTGGCTCACCGTCGACTATCTCAAGACCCGCGTGCAGTTCGGCCAGCCGATCGCGGTGTTCCAAGCGCTACAGCACCGCGCGTCCGATATGTATGTGGCGCTCGAGCAGGCCCGCAGCATGGCGCTGCTCGCGCGGCTGGCGCTGAGCGCCGACGACGTGGCCGAGCGCCGCCGCAGCGTGCAGGCGGCAAAGATCCAGATCGACATCTCCGCGCGGCACATCGGCCAGGAGGCGATCCAACTGCACGGCGGGATCGGAATGACGATGGAGTACCCAGTGGGCCACTACGTCAAGCGCACCGCTGTCATCGCAAAGACCTTCGCCGACACCGACCAGCTGCTCGAAGCGGTGGGTGCCGGCGGCGGGCTGAGCTGAGCAGGACGAGCGCGTGGACGACCAGCGCAATGTGCTCGGCGGCGAACTTGAGCCGTGCGGCAGTGACCCGGTGACCGGCTTCTACCGCGACAGCTGCTGCACCGTCGGCCCGGAGGACCTCGGTGTGCACGGCATCTGCGCGGTGATGACGCCGGAGTTCCTCGCCCATCAGCAGCAGACCGGCAACGACTTGAGTACCCCGCGTCCGGAGTTCGGCTTCGCGGGCCTGCGCCCGGGCGACCGGTGGTGCGTCGTGGCGATGCGGTGGCGACACGCCTACGCCGACGGCTTCGCCGCCCCAGTGGTGCTGGCCTCGACCAACGCAGCGGTGCTCGGCGTCGTGCCGATGTCGGCGCTGCGGGAGAACGCCGTCGATGTCCCGGATTCGCCGGGCGAGTTGCACTGATCACCGCGTGGCCTGGCAGCGGAAGCTGCCGGGCGTCGTCCCGATCCGTTTCTTGAAGACGCGGTTCAGGTGGCTCTGGTCGGCGAAGCCGCACCGGACGGCGATCTCGGGCAGCGGGGTGTTCGTGCGCGTCAGCATCGTTTTGGCACGCTCGACCCGCTGGTCGAGAACGAACGCGTGTGGGCTGGTGTCCATCGAGGTGCGGAACCGGCGCGCGAAGTGGAATCGGCTCAAGGACACCGACGCGGCCATGTCGTCGAGGGAGATCCGGTCGGCGAGGTGCTCCTGCACGTAGTCACGCACCCGGCGAAGCTGTGCGAAGCTCAGCCCGCCGTTGTCGATGGCTTCGCGGAACAGGACGTGCGCATGCCGGCGCAGGATGTGCACCGACAGCTGGCAGGACAGTGCGTCGATGAGCAGCCGACTGCCCACACCGCCCTGCGCGGCCTCGGCGGCCATCAGCATGACGGCGCGATGGATCGCCGGGTCGTCGGCCTTGACCTCGTCGTGCAGTTCGAGCTCCGCGACGTCCCGCTCGTACATGTCCCGGCACGTGCTCGCCAGTTCCTGCTCGGTGAGGTAAACGTGCACGACCTCGATGTCGTCGGTCCACACCCAGTGCGACTGCGCGGCACGGGTCAGCAACGACACGTCCCCCGGGCCGAGCAGCTCCCTGGTCCAGTCGCGGTCGACTCGGCGGCGCATCGGCGTCGTGCCCTGCCGGTAGGCCACGACAAGATAGTCACGCAGCGGCGGCACGTCGACGTCGGAACCGGTGTACGCGTAGCCACGCAGCGACACGCCCTGCCAGCCGATATCGGGGCTACGTACCGTGACCCGGCCGGGAACCCAGCTCGGCAACTGCTCGGCAGTGATCAGTGCACCAGACATGGATGCCTTCCTCGACACCGTGCGGTCCTCCCGCGTCCCCGACCCTAAACCCGACCGCACGTTCGTCCCACGCATCAGGCTCGTATGTCCAAGCCTCGGGGACCGGATTCGGCTTGGGTGTATCGCATCGCACGTTAACGACATCGAGGAGGCGGCACATGAGCGAGGCAAGCCCGAATGGGCGAAGCGAGGCTCGGGCATGAGCGAGACCTCGACCGGCCACACGAGCGACGTCGACGCCGTCATCATCGGTGCCGGGTTCTCCGGGCTGTACATGCTGCACCGGCTGCGCAACGAGATGGGCCTGCGGGCCCGGGTCTATGAGGCCGGCGGCGGCGTGGGCGGCACCTGGTACTGGAACCGCTATCCCGGCGCCCGCAGCGACTCCGACAGCTACATCTACGGGTTCTCCTTCGACGAGCAGCTGTGGCAGCAATGGCAGTGGAGCGAGCGCTACCCCGAGCAGCACGAGATCCGCGCCTACCTCGAACACGTAGCCGAGCGCTACGACCTGACCCGCGACATCCAGTTCGACACTCGGGTCACCGCCGCGACCTTCGATGAGCACTCGAACACCTGGACGGTGAGCACCGATGCCGGCGACTCGATTACCGCGCAGTTCGTCATCACGGCTGTCGGGGCACTGTCGGTATCCAACGTCCCGAACTTCGAGGGCATCGACACCTTCGAGGGTGACACCTTCCACACCGGCCGCTGGCCGCACGAGGGCGTCGACTTCACTGGCAAGCGGGTTGGCGTCATCGGCACCGGCGCCAGCGCCGTGCAGGCGATCCCGCTCATCGCGAAGCAGGCCGCCGATCTCACCGTCTTCCAGCGCACCGCGAACTACATCATCCCGGCGAACAACGGCCCGGTTGCTCCCGCTGTCGCCGATGCCCGCAAGCGCGACTTCGACGGCATCAGGGAACGCCTGCGCGCGTCGAATTTCGGTTTTGAGCTCTACTTCCTGGAGAAGGGCGCGCTGGAGGCGTCCGACGAGGAGATCGAGCGGGAACTCATGGCGCGCTGGAATGAGGGCGGATTCGGCATCTGGCTGGGTGCCTACGCCGACATCTTCTTCGTGGACGAGGCGAATGCGAAGGTGCGCAACTTCCTGCACGACCGGATCCGGGAGAAAGTGCGCGACCCGCAGACCGCCGAACTGCTGATTCCGAAGGGCTTCCCGTTCGGCTGCAAGCGCACGCCGCTGGATTCCGGATACTACGAGACGTTCAATCTCGAGCACGTCCACCTGGTGGACGTGAAGGCTAACCCGATCGCGGCAATCACCTCGACCGGATTGCGGCTGGCTGACGGCACCGAGTTCGAGGTGGACTCGATCGTCTGGGCTACCGGTTTCGACGCGATGACCGGCCCGCTCGACAAGATCGACTTGCGGGGACGGGGCGGCGAACTGCTGCGCGAGAAATGGTCGGCGGGCCCGCGCACCTATCTCGGTCTCACCAGCGTCGGGTTCCCGAACCTTTTCACCATCACCGGCCCGCAGAGCCCGTCGGTGCTGTCGAACATGCCGGTCTCGATCGAGCAGCACGTCGAGTTCATCGCCAAGATCATCGGCGACATGCGCGCACGGGGCGCGCAGATCATCGAGCCCACCCGCGAGGCCGAGGACGCGTGGGTGGAGCACACCCAGGAAGTTGCCAACACGACCTTGTTCCCGACGGCCGACACCTGGTACATGGGCGCGAACATCCCCGGCAAGCCCCGGGTGTTCCTGCCCAGCCTCGACTTCGTGGGTCCTTACCGCGCGAAGTGCGACGAGGTCGCCGCGAACGGCTACCCAGGCTTTACGTTCAGCACCAGCAACCAGGAGGTCAACGCATGATTGAGAACGCGTTCTACACACCGGAGTTCCACGGCGACTACGAGCTGATCAGCATCGGCCCGCTCGATCTCGAGGAGGGCGGTCAGATCCCGGACTGCCGGCTGGCGGTGGCCACATTCGGCACTCTCAACGACGCCAAGGACAACGCGATCCTGGTCACCACGTGGTACTCGGGCACGCACCAGATCTTCCGCGACGTCTACATCGGCCCGGACCACGCGCTGAACCCGGCGCGCTATTTCATCGTCGTGGTCGATCAGATCGGCAGCGGCCTGTCGACGTCCCCGCACAACGCCGACGGCGCGAACGCAGCGATCGCGATGTCGAATTTCCCGCACGTCCGAATCGGTGACGACGTCGTGGCGCAGGAACGCCTGCTGCGAGAGCACTTCGGCATCGACACGCTGGCGCTCGTCGTCGGTGGGTCGATGGGCGCGCAGCAGACCTACGAATGGGCGGTCCGGTTCCCGGACAAGGTGCTGCGTGCCGCCCCGATCGCCGGCACTGCGCAGAACACGCCGCACGACTTCCTGTTCACCAAGTCCCTCGTTGAGGCGATCACATGCGACCCGGGCTTCGACAACGGCGAGTACAAGTCGAACGCCGATGTTATCGACGGGCTCAAGCGCCACGCCGGGATTTGGGCTGTGATGGGGTTGTCCACCGAGTTCTGGAAGCAGGAGGCCTGGCGCGCGCTGGAGTTCGAGAGCAAAGAAGGCTTCCTGGAAGGCTTCCTGGAGCCCTACTTCACGGTGATGGACCCCAACGACCTGCTGGGCATGGCCTGGAAGTGGCAGCGCGGTGACGTGGCCCGGCACACCGGCGGTGACCTCGCAGCGGCGCTGGGTCGGATCACCGCCAAGACGTTCGTGCTGCCGATCGACGAGGACATGTTCTTCCCGCCGCGCGACTGCCGCGCCGAGCAGGAATTGGTGCGCGGCAGCGAAGTGCGGGTCATCGAGGACATCCTCGGGCATCTGGGCCTGTTCGGTGTCGCCCCCACCTTCATGGCGCAGATCGACCGGCACCTGGGGGAGTTGCTTGCCACCTGACGCAGGTGTCGAACGCGCTACCGCAGCAGGACAGGCAGCACGAACAGCATGATCGTCGACCAGGTCACGTGCGTCAGCATCGAGGCAAGGATGCCGCCGGACGCGCGCCGCTGCAAGGCGAACAGCACACCGAGCAGGGCAGCGGCGAAGACCAGCACCACGTTGCCCGTGGCCACGGTGACCAGGGCGTAGATCACGGTGGAGATGATGATCGGGTGGGTGGCGCCGAGCGCGGCGTAGAGGGCGCCGCGGAAAAATACCTCTTCGGCGGCGCCGTTGAGCACGGTGACCAGGAGGATCAGACCTAGCGTGCCTTCCGATGCGTGCGCTAGCACGTGTTGGACGATGTGGCGCAGCGGCGCGATCTCGCGGATCACCAGCGCCCCGAGTATGAACACCGCCGCGGCGATCAGCCCCATGGCGATCGGGGTGATGATCGGCCGGCGCAGACTGCCACGGAACGGGATGTAGCCCAGGTGCAACGGCCCGGACGCGAGCCCGCCGGCGACCCAGACGATGGCGACGCTCAACGTCAGAGGGTAAAACGCCGGATCCCCGGGCTTGGTAGCGAGCGAGATACCGAGCAGCGCCGCGCCAAGCACGAGCGTCGTCGCCACCACGATGCGGCGGCGACGGTACTGCGCGTCAGGTTGACGGTGATCGCGCGGCACCTTTTCGATCAGGGCCGGTGCCACCAGCCGTTCGACTTTCGCGGGCCAGGTCTTCACCTGGCCGCCGCCCGGTCTTTGAGGGCGAGTCGTACCGCGTCCTCGTAGCTCATCGGTGTGAACGGCACGATCTTCTCGATGGAGTGGTCGCGGACGATCACTTCGTTGTCCATCGATTGGACGAGATTCTGCGCGGTCGCATAGTCGACGTCGGTGACCAGCGCCAGCCAGTGCGAGGAAAGCCCCGGGGTCAGCAGCGGGACGTTGATGTGCGGTAGGTGCTTGCCTTTGACTTTCGCCGCCAGCAGCAGCATGTCGATGTAGCGCAGCACGTCCGGTCCACCGATCTCGAATACCTTGCCGCGAGCGTCGGGGTGCTCGAGGACGCCGACGAGATAGCGGACAACGTCGGGCAGCGCGATGGGCTGGGTGCGCGTCTTCACCCATTTGGGGGTGATCATCACCGGCAGATGGTCGACGAGTTGTCGCGTGATTTCCCAGGAGATTCCGCCGTGCCCGACCACTACCGCGGCCCGCAGCACGGTCACCGGTACGCCAGCGACCGCGAGCAACTGCTCAACCTGCCGCCGGGAGCGCAGATGGGCCGACAACTCACCGTCGTCGACGCCCAGACCGCCGAGATAGATGATGCGCTCGACGCCGGCCTCGGCCGCTGCGCCGCCGAAATTGAGCGCCGACTCGGCGTCCTTCTCCTCGAAGTCGCGGGAATCCAGCGAGTGCACCAAGTAATAGGCGACCTCGACTCCCTTCATCGCGTCCGCGAGGCTGGCCGCGTCTTCGACGTCGCCGCGCACCGGCTTGCCAGCGCCTGCGTACCTGTCCGGGTTTCGGGTCATCGCGCGCACGTCGTGACCGGCTTCGGTCAGGGCGTCGGCGAGATGCGAACCGATGAATCCGGACGCACCGGTAACAAGTACAGTTTTCGGCATGTTGTCATCCTGCCCAGAACTCGGGCGCACCTACGCCGATGGCGACGCTGCTCACGCCCGGGCCTCGCTGCGCTCGTTCGCACGCTCGCTCGCTCGCTTCGCTCGCCGACTGTAACTAGTTTCCCCCGAGGTGGCGGCCGAGCAGGCTGAGGTCGGCGGCGCTGAGTCGATCGGCGGACGTCTTCGCCTGGTGCCAGTACGGGTAGCGCAGCGGCTGCGCGCTGACGTCGTCCAGACTGGCTAGCTCCTCGCTCGACAGTGCCAGCTGCGCCGAGGCCAGGTTGTCGGCGAGTTGGTCGGTGGTGCGGGCGCCGACGATCACCGAGGTCACTGCTGGCTTGGCGATGGTGTAGGCGAGCGCGACCTGCGCGGCGGACACGTCGCGCGCCTCGCCGATCTTGACCAGCGTCTCGATGGTGTCGTAGAGGCGGTCTTCGTCGTGCACCGGCGGCTCGTCCCAGTCGGAGAGGTGCCGGCTGCCTGCAGGCGCGTCGGCCCCACGGCGGTACTTGCCCGACAACAGACCGCCCGCGATCGGGCTCCAGACCAAGATGCCGAGCCCTTGGTCGAGCGACAGCGGGACCAACTCGGCCTCGGCGTCGCGCGCCTGCAGGGAGTAGTAGATCTGCTGGCTGACGAACCGCTCGTAGCCGCGTCGCTCGGCCACCCCGAGCGCTTTCATCAGCTGCCACGCTGCGTAGTTCGAGGCGCCGATGTAGCGGACCTTGCCCGAGCGCACCAACGTGTCCAGCGCGCTCAGGGTCTCCTCGAGCGGTGTGTGACCGTCCCACTCGTGCACCTGGTAGAGGTCGATGTAGTCGGTACCGAGCCGGCGCAGGCTCGCCTCGGCGCCGCGGATCACGTGGTGGCGCGAGAGTCCGGCGTCGTTGGGGCCGTCGCCCATCGGCATGCGCACCTTGGTCGCGAGCAGCACGTCCGCACGGTCGTTGCCGAGTGCCTTGCCGACGATTTCCTCGGACAGGCCGTTGGAGTACACGTCAGCCGTATCGATGAGGTTGACGCCGGCGTCGCGGGCCATCGTGATCTGCTCGCGAGCGCCGGCAACGTCGATCTGGCCGACCGCGGTCGCCCAACCGGTGCCACCGAATCCCATGGTTCCAAGGGTGATCGTCGATACCCGCAGGCCGGAGCGTCCTAGCTGTCGATATTCCATAGCTTCGACCATAGAGCCGCCGCCGATGCGTGCCGTCAGCGCATCCGCAACACGATCTTGCCTCGGGTGTGCCGCCGGGCGAGCTCGGTGTAGGCCGCGCGGACCTGCTCCAGCGGGTAAGTCGCCGCGATCGCCACGATGAGTTCCCCGGCGACGACGAGATCGGCGAGTTCGGCCAGGACCGGCGCAGTGCTGGCCTGCGCACCACCAACCGCCTGGACGCCGAATTTCTCCGCGGCGGCATAGTCGATGATCGTCGCGACCCGCCCGACGGGCACCCCCAGTTGCACCGCAAGCTCGACGTATCCGCCGCCGAAGGTGTCGATGAACGCGTCGATGCCCTCCGGTGCGGCACTCCGGAGCCGATCGGCGAGCCCGTCGCCGTAGCTGACGGGCTCGACGCCCAGCGAGCGCAACCATTCGGCGTTCCCCGGGCTCGCGATGCCGAGCACATTCGCTCCGGCGTGGCGGGCGAGTTGGACGCTCAGCGCGCCCACCCCGCCCGCGGCGCCGCTCACCACGACCGTTTCACCGTGCGAGGGTGCCACCGCGCGCACCGCCGCGTAGGCCGTCGTTCCGGCGACCTTGAGCGCACCAGCTTGGTCCCAGTCGACGGACTCCGGCTTGGTGGTCAGGTTCTCGGCGGACGCGAGGACGTAGTCGGCGTGCGAAGCCCGATTGTCGGTGAAGCCGATGACCTCGTCCCCGATGCGCACGTCGTCGACCCCGACGCCGATGTCGACGACGCGACCGGCGAAATCACTACCCTGCCCGCACGGGAATGTCGCCGGCCACATCTGCTCCAGCACGCCTTCGCGGATGGCGATCTCGCCGGGGTTGATGCCGGCACTCACCACCTCGACGAGTACCTCGCCGGCGCCGGGCGACGGGCGCTCGACCTCGACGACCTGCAACACGTCGACGGGTCCGTAGTGATCGAATCGGACTGCGCGGGGCATGATCTTCCTTCGGGTCAGTCCGACGTGCCGTGGGCTGCGATCGAGAGATGTTCCCACTCGCGCCAGGTCGCCAGGCGGTCGGCGTAGTCCCGCTCCGCGATGGCCAGCGGCGCATCACCGAAAAAGACGCGAAGCGGCGGCTCCGCCGCGTCGACGAGGGTCAGGACGGCGTCGCGCGTCGCGACCGGATCGCCCGGCGAGGCCGACCGGCTCGCCCGCCACTGCTCCGCCTGCTCGCGAACCCCGTCGTAGGCCGGCAACGCAGTGGCGTGCTTTGCTGACGGACCTGCCCAGTCAGTGGAGTACCCGCCCGGCTCGATCAGCGTCACCTTGATCCCGAAGCTCGCGACCTCCTGGGCGAGAGACTGGCTGATGCCCTCCAACGCCCACTTGGACGCGTGGTAGGCACCGACGTTCTGGAACGCCGAAATGCCGCCGATCGAGGAGACCTGCAGGATGTGGCCCGAGCGCTGCGCGCGCAGGAACGGCAGGGCGGCCTGGGTGATCCACAGCGCGCCGAAGAGGTTGGTCTCGAGCTGATCGCGCAGATCGGACTCGCTGAGTTCCTCGACCATGCCGAACTGGCCGTAGCCGGCGTTGTTCACAATCACATCGAGACGTCCGAAGTGCTCGTTCGCCTGTGCAACCGCGGCGAACGCGGCGCTACGATCGGTGACGTCGAGTTGCAACGGCAACAGGGCGTCGCCGAACTTCGATGCGAGATCGTCGAGGGATGATGTGTTGCGGGCGGTGGCGGCGACTGTGTCGCCGCGTTCCAGCGCCGCGATCGTCCACTCGCGGCCGAAGCCACGGGACGCGCCAGTGATGAACCACGTCTTTGTCTTTTCGGCGGTGCTTGTCTGTGCAGTGACGTAAGTGGGAGCCATGCAGCACACAACGACGCGACGGGGGCGCGGTATGCCCGCTGCGGTTACTTGATATCGCAGCTACCTGCCAGCGCAGCTACTGGACAGCGGCGGGCACCTTCGCGACGGCGCAGATGCAACCGCGGGTCATGGCATTGGCGCGCGTGGCGTTGCAGTAGCGCTCGGCGATTCGGTCGTGCAGTTGCGACGAGTGCGAGCAGACATCGCAGAGTGGGACGGTGTCGGTCGTTTCATTGGGCATACGGAGCCTGACTGGGCCTGGGAATGGGCCGACTAGACGTGCTCCCGGTCCGGCATGTGTTCGTGACGATCGATGCTCGAGAAGAACCGGCGACTCCTTAAGCGTACGCCCGGCTCGGCGCGAGGCTTGACGTGTCGGCAGCGCAGCCATCTTCGGTCCGCGAGCGAAAATTACCCGT
Organism: Mycobacteriales bacterium; assembly: GCA_038212215.1. Lineage (GTDB taxonomy): Bacteria > Actinomycetota > Actinomycetes > Mycobacteriales > Jatrophihabitantaceae > JALZAI01. The sequence continues at coordinate 122,210 of JBBQUT010000008.1, read as the reverse complement.
CCGCTCGACACCGCGATATCGACCGGGTGCGGCGGAGGGATGGCAACGTACGGATGGCGCACCGGCCACCCAGTGCGCCCAACTGCAGGGATTGGCCGAGTCGCTTTCGCTTTCCGCTCTGCGTCCCCAATTCGAAGTGTGTCGTATTCATGGCTAACCAGACGCACCGATGGCGGGAGACGACCTGTCGACCACGGCGGCGGCGCTAACGCACTCGCAATGCGTGACTGCCCGGCCGCGAAAGTCACGCCCGGTCTCACATCGCTCACCGTACGACGTGCCTATCGGTGGGGGCCGGCACCGAGTTTCCTCGCTCAGTATCAACACGCCTCAGCGACGGCCCTGAGGTTGCTTGCGCAGTGAGATGTCCGCCAGGGGACACGCGGGCGCGTTGCGCGGGCCAATCCGCCCATCCGTTCCTTGATGGGTCCACAGTATGCGGATGAGCATCAGCGAGCAGTCGCGCACCCCCGGCATCGAGGTCCGTTCCATCGACTACGTGCCGCTTGACGAGCGGCACGGGAAGCTGTGGAATCTCGGGCCGCTGTGGTTCATGTCCAACGCGCAGATCGCGACGCTCGCCGTCGGGTTGATCAGCTTCGAAGCGGGCGGCAATCTGATCTGGTCGTTGATCTCCATCGTGGCCGGAACCTTGCTCGGCACGCTGTTCATGGCCTTCCATTCGGCGCAGGGCCCGCAACTCGGGCTGCCGCAGATGATCCAGTCGAGACCGCAGTTCGGTTATGTCGGAGCGCTGCTGGTGTGGCTGTTCGCCTATGTCCAGTACGCGGGCTTCAACGTGTTCAACACGATTCTGGCGGGCGAGGCGATGAATACGACCGCGCACGGACCGGTGAAACTCTGGGTCGCAATCGCCACCGTGATCGGCTTCGTCATCGCTCTGTTCGGTTACGATCTCATCCACCGCGCGGAACAGTTCCTCACCTACACATTCCTCGTCGTGTTTGGCATCTTCACCGTCGTCGTCGTGTTCGTGCTGAACTATCCCGCCGGCTCGTTCGATCTGGGCGGCTTCAAAGCAACGCCGTTCCTCGCCCAGTTCGGCGTCGTCGCCGGCTACCAGATCAGCTGGGCAATCTATGTTTCGGATTATTCACGCTACTTGCCGCCCGACGTCACGGTTCGCAAAACCTTCTACTGGACGTACTGGGGTTCGGCAATCGGCGGCGGGTGGCTCATGATCCTGGGCGCGCTGCTCGCCGGCTGGGCCGGCAAGAGCTTCAGCGGCAGCGGCATTGCCGAGATCAATGCGGCCGGTGATCGGGTTTTCACCGGATTCGGCGCCGTCGTGCTGATCTTCTCCGCTCTCGGGCTGATCTCGGTGGCTGCCCTGAATATGTACGGCGGGTCGTTGACACTGATCAGCGCCATCGACTCGTTCAAGAAGGTCCGTCCGACATTGAATGTGCGGCTGGCGACGATCGGGCTGACGGCGGTGCTGTCACTGATCGGCGCGTTTGCCGCAACCGACAACTTCCTTTCCAACTTCAACAAATTCTTGCTGATGGTGCTGTACCTGTTCATCCCGTGGACGGCGGTCAATCTCGTTGACTATTACCTTGTGCGACGCGGCCATTACGCGATCGCCGAAATCTTCAAGCCGGACGGAATGTACGGTCGCTGGGGCTGGCGGGGCATCATTGCCTACCTCGTGGGCTTCGCTGCGATGATCCCGTTCTTCTCGGTGTCCGGGCTGTTCGTCGGATTCGTCGCCCACAGCCTGAACGATGCAGACATCTCGCTGTTCATCGGACTGCCCGTCTCCGCCGTCCTTTACTGGGTGCTGTGCCGCTCGCTCGACATAGCGGCCGAGACCCGGGTCGCGGAGGCCGAACAGGCCGAGATGGAAGCGGCGGCGAAGCGACACGAGCAGCCGTGAGGCCCGGCGGCATCGTTGACGCCTGGTCGACCGCCGCGGCGATCCGCGACGGCTCGGTCAGCGCGCGCGAGGTCGTGTCGGCTGCGCTCGGACGAATTGACGCGGTCGATGGCACCCTCAACGCCTTCACCGTCCTGACGCCTGATGCCGCCTTGGCGCAGGCCGACGAGGTCGATCGAGGGACGCGGCGCGGCCCGCTCGCCGGCGTTCCGGTCTCGATCAAGGACCACGTCTGGGTGGCCGGGCTGCCCGCAAGCAACGGCTCGCGCGCGCTGGCCGACTTCGTGCCGGACACGTCGTGCGCGTGCGTCACCCGCCTCGTCGACGCCGGCGCGATCATCGTGGGCAAGACGAATAATCCCGAGTTCTGCTATCGAGGCGTGACTGAGAACGAACTGTGGGGGACCACGCGAAATCCACGCGATCACACCCGCACGCCGGGCGGCTCGAGCGGCGGGGCGGCCGCGTCGGTGGCCGCCGACCTGGTTGCTTTGGCGGTGGGGACCGACGGCGGCGGCTCGATCCGGATTCCCTCGGCCTTCTGCGGCACGTACGGGCTCAAGCCGTCCTTCGGGCTGGTGCCCAAGCTGCCCGGGTTCCGCGGGTGGCCGACGTTGTCGGTGACCGGGCCGATCGCGGCGTCAGTCCGCGACCTCGCACTCGCCCTGTCGGTGATGGCTGGGCAGTCTGCGCTGGACTACCTGAGCGTCCCGGCGCCGGCAGCCGACTATGTCGCCGCGGTTACCGATCCGAGCTGGACGGGGCTTCGAGTCGCGGTGTCAGCCGACCTGGGCTTCGCCGACCTGGACCCGGACGTCCGCGCTGCATTCCGCACCGCCGTCGACGCGATCAGCGACGCCGGGGCCGCGGTGTCTGAAACCCATCCGGATCCGCTCGACCCGACCGAGTTGTGGGACCGGCTCGCGCTGGCTGAGGGGTATGCGTCCGAGGGTGCACTCGTCGAGGCCGATCCAGAGTTGGTGGGTGCGGACGCGGCGGCGATCACCTTGGCCGGCCGGCGGATCAGCGCTCGGGATTACCTCGACGCTCAGCACGCGCGCGAGGCTTACGCGGCGCGCTGGGCTCGATTCTTCGCCGACGTCGACGTGCTGCTGACGCCGACGATGCCGGTCACCGCGTTCGAACTCGGCCGGCTCGCTCCCGCGACGATCGACGGGATGTCGGTTCCGGATTCCTTCGACGCGTGGTGCGCGCTGGCGCTGCCCGCGAACCTTGCCGGGCTGCCGGCCGCGAGCGTCCCGATCGGCACCGGGCGTGACGGGCTGCCCGTCGGCTTGCAGATCATGGGTCCGCGCTGGTCGGACGCGACCGTGCTGCGCGCGGCAGCCGCAATCGGTTAGGCGTTGGAGCGCTCTGCTTTCGACTCGGTGTCGCCGGGCCAAACCCCTGTCGCGCGGGCGAAGCCGTTTGCCCCGGCCCGGTCGGTGACCGCCTTGACCGCGCCGAACACGGCGCCCCGCATCTGGCCGACCAGATCGCCGAGAGACGGATCAGCTCCTGAGCCCGTGGTCGTGTGCTGGGGTTGTCATGCTGCTGGGCATTCCCGGTCGACGCGACCGGTAACGACCGTTTAGGAGTTGGACCGTGCGCGTGTGCTCAGAATTCGGCGGACCCCTCACCGCAGGTACCGGTCGAACCACTCGACGATGGCCTCGAACCGTATGACCCGGTGACTGGGCAGCCCGGACCGCGAAAGCTCGTGCCCCTCGCCCGGGAACAGCAGCATCTCGACCGGGGCGTCACGCTTGCGCAGTGCGACGTAGAGGCGCTGCGCTTGCTCCAGTGGGCAACGCCAGTCCTGCTCGGAGTGGATGATCAGCACCGGGGTGTTGATCGCGTCGGCATAGGTGAGCGGGCTCTGCCGGCGGTGCTGCTCCGGGTCGGGGCCGTACAGGTCGTCGCCGAAGCCCCAACCGATGTCACTGGCCCCCTCGAAGCTGTCGATCGCGTTCAGCGCACGCTCGCTCACCGCCGCACGGAACCGGTCACTGTGTCCGACGAGCCAGGTGGTCATGTACCCGCCGTGCGACCCGCCGAGCACACCCACGCGCGAGGAGTCCAGTTCGACCCGGTCCAGCGCGGCGTCGAGCAACGCGAACAGATCCGACGCGGAACGCTCACCGACGTCGTGCACGATGTACTCGCCGTGCGCCTGCCCGTATCCGGACGACCCACGGGGATTTCCGTACACGACGGCATAGCCGGCGCCCGCGTAGACCTGTGCCTCGTCGAACAGCGTCCAACCATAGGCGGCGAACGGGCCACCGTGGATCATCAGCAAGGTCGGGTGCGGCCCGGCGCCCTCGGGTTGTACGAGAAAGCCATGCACCGGGTAGCCGTCCGGGGCGGCCGCGGTGATCTCGGTGATGGGCAGCGGTCGGGCGTGCTCGCGCAGGCGCGCGGTGAAGTCGGTGAGCCGCTGCTGCTTGCCGTCGCGCAGCACCGCGACCTCAGCACCCGTTAGGTCGTCGGTAAGGATGACGACGATCGTGTCGGCCGCGACATCGAACCCGGTGATCTGCTGCCTGCCGCCCGCCACGATTACCGCGTCGCCGCTGTCGCTTTCGCCGAGTGGGATCGACAGCAGTTCCACTGCCCCGCGGTTCTCCGCGAGCACCAGGGCGCGGGCACCGATGACGACCGGCTGCGCCTCGCTGAGGTGCACGCTCTGCTCGTCAGTCAGCCGGCGTGGGCGCCCGGGGTCGTCAATCGACACTGTCCACAGGCCGGTGTTATGGGCGACCCAGCCGTTGTTACCGGTGGCCGGGTCTTCCCCGCGGGCGAGGACTGCAGCGCCGTCAGCGGTGAATGTCGGGCTCGCCAGCATCAAGGACGAATCGGTCAGCTGGATCGGGTCGGCGCCGTCGGGACCGATGATGAAGACGTCGCGGATCAGGTCGTGCTCGCGGCGCGGGTGGCGCGCCGACACGAACGCCAGCCGCGATCCGTCCGGGCTCCAGCTGACATCGGTCTCGTCGGTGTCTCCGTCGGTGAGCTGGCGCGGCTGTGGGGCCGGGTCACGATCCTCGATGTCGACGACGTAGATGTGTTGGCGCCGGTCGGTGAGGAACCCGACGCCGTCCAGACGGTATTGCAGGCCGGTGATGCGCCGGGGCGGCTCCTCCTCCGGCGTGATCTTCTCGTCCTGGCCGTAGCGTCGGGCTTCCGGCACCCGCGCGACGAAGGCGATCGAACGGGAGTCGGGCGCCCAGACCGGGGAACCGGCACCGAGCGGCAGGTCAGTCAGCGGGCGCGGGTCGCCCCCGTCGGTAGCCATGACGTGCAGTTGAGGCTTCGCGCCGGACTCGGCCCGCAGGAACGCGAGCAAAGTCCCGTCCGGGGACAGGCGCGGTGCGCTGTCGTTGGTGGCGTGGGTGAGCCGGCGGGGTGCGGACGAGCCGTCGACGGCGATGGTCCAGAGCTGGCTGCGGTACTCGTCCTCGGCGAGATCCGCGCGCTGCGCGGCCACGACGGCGGTGCGTCCGTCCGGCGAAAGCGTCGGGCGGCCCAGGGTGATCAGGTGTGCGATGTCGGTCGGCTTCACCGAGCCAGCCTAGAATTGATCGAATGCGGCGTGCGCTCCGGGCGAATGTTGCGTGGCGCGGGCCATGCGGTAGTCAGTAACGCATGACGGATTTGGTGGGCGATCTGGTCGCGCGGATCGACGGACTGCGCGGCTTGCTGTCGGGACGGGTGCTCATCGGCATCGCCGGGGCACCCGGCTCCGGCAAATCGACCTTGGCTGAGGCGCTGGTGAGGCGGCTGTCCGGCCCACCGCCGCAGGGGTTGGCGCCGGGAGTCGTGCCGTGGGCGGGTTCGGTCGTGGCGCACGTGCCGATGGACGGATTCCATCTCGCAAATGTCGAACTGGCGCGCCTGGGCCGCGCCGAGCGCAAGGGTGCGCCGGACACGTTCGATGTCGGCGGGTACGCGTGGCTGCTGCGCCGCATCCTGGACGGCGAGCAGGTGTGGGCGCCCGCGTTTGACCGAGAGCTGGGCCAGCCGATCGCGCAGAGCCTGCCCGTGACCGTTAGTACCCAGATAGTGGTCAGTGAGGGCAATTACCTGCTGTTGCCCGATCCGCCGTGGGACGGGCTGCGTGAGCTGTTCACCGAAATCTGGTTCTGCGAGATCGACGACACGCTGCGCGTCGATCGGCTGATCGCGCGGCACGTGCGCTTCGGCCGATCCCCGGACGCAGCCCGCGAGTGGGTGCTGCGCTCGGACCAGCGCAACGCCGCGGTCGTCGCCGCAACGCAATGGAGCGCGGATCTGGTCGTGGACCCCACCAGCCTGCCGCCGGGCTGATCGCTGTTCGGGGCCGATCATGTCAGGCATCCTCGGTCTTCGGCTCGGTAGCCGGATGCGGGGTCGTGCCGTTGAACATGCCGGCCAGCAGCAAGCCGATGTCGTCAGCCACGCCCCCGACCGCTCGCATCGCCTGAGCGAGGACGGGCTGGGTAAGCCCCACGGCGCTGATCGTCTGCTCGACCACCACGATGCCGCCACGCAGGCTGATCGACGCGCTCAACGCGCGCCACTGGATGGCGTTGAGCTCACTGAGCAGCTTGAGCGACGACTTGATGCCGATCGCCGCGTGCGCGTAGACGCGTACCATGATCGGCTCGGTATCCAAGATGCTCACCCAGCATGCGGCCGTCCCGTCGCGGAACGCGTAGTCCCCGTCGCAATCGGGCGCCACCCGGCAGGCCTGCCAGTGATCCTGCAACAGCCGCTCGACATGCGACCGGATCCACATGAACTCGCTCATCGCAATCCCCTTCCGTCCCGCTCGAAGCGTCACATCGGGGTACGACAGTTTTCGGCGCTCAGGCCGCCGCAGCCTCCAAAGCCCGGCCGGTGAGCACCCGCGCGAGGTGCTCGCGGTACTCGACCGTCGCATGCATGTCGGCAGCTGGCGACATGCCGTCGGCCGCGAGCGCGGCGACGTCCGCAATCGGCTGCCCGTCGGCCAGCGCCTGCTCGCTCGCCCGCGCGCGCAGGGGCTGCGGGCCCATGTTCGCGAGCGCTATCCGGCCCGCTACCGTCGCCACCCCGACGATCGCCCAGTCATTGGCGCGGCGGGTGAATTTCTCGTATCCCCAACCGATGCCGGGACGGCGTGGCACGCGGATCTCGGTGAGGACTTCGTCCGGCTGCACGGCGGTATCGAAGAATCCCTGGAAGAACGCCGCGGCCGCCACCGTCCGCGTACCTGCCGGCCCCGCGAGCACCAGTTGTGCGTCGAGGGCGAGCACCGCCATCGGCAGATCCGCCGCCGGATCGGCGTGGGCGAGTGACCCGCCAAGGGTGCCGCGGTGGCGAACCTGCGGGTCAGCGATCTGAGCGGCCGAATGCGCCAACAACGGGGCCTCAGCGAGAACGAGCTCCGACGCAGCCACGCGCGAATGCGACGTGCAGGCGCCCACCACGAGATCGCTGCCGTCGACCCGAACTCCGCTCAGCTCGGGCAACCGGGCGATGTCGATCAGGATGCTCGGTGCTGCCAGGCGAAGCTTCATCATCGGCAGCAGCGAGTGTCCGCCGGCAAGCAGCTTCGCTTCGTCCCCGTGCTGGGCCAATAACTCGTGCACCTGCGCGAGGGACTCCGCGCGCACGTAGTCGAACGGCGCCGTGATCACGTGGATGCCTCGGCGGCGCGCAGAACTGCCCGCACGATGTTGTGATAACCGGTGCAGCGGCAGTAGTTGCCCTCCAGCGCGGAGCGGACCTCGCTCTCGGTGGGCGTCGGGTTCTCGTCCAGCAGCGCAACCGACGCCATCACCATGCCGGGTGTGCAGAAGCCGCACTGCAGGGCGTGTTCCTCGCGGAAGGCCCGCTGCACCGGGTGCATCTCGCCGGCGCTGCCCAACCCCTCGGTCGTGGTTACCGAGCGTCCGTCGGCCTGCGCAGCGAGGACGGTGCACGACTTGACCGATTCACCGCCTAGCAACACCGTGCACGCCCCGCAGGACGTCGTGTCGCAACCGACATTGGCCGCTCGCAGGCCGCAGACGTCGCGCAGATAGTGCACAAGCAGCAATCTCGGCTCGACCTCGTCCGAACGCTGCTCACCGTTGACCTCGATCGACACCTGCATCACTGGGCTCCGTTGTTCGACGTTGCCCGCTGGACGGCCTGCCAGACGACGCGAGGAGACGTGGGCATGTCGATATGGCGCACGCCCAGATGGGCAACCGCGTCCACCACCGCGTTCTGCACCGCCGGCGTGGCACCGATCGTGCCGGACTCGCCGATTCCCTTCGCGCCCAACGGGTTGTACGAGGTCGGCGTCACCATGTCGACCAGCTCGAAGCTCGGAACCTCGGTTGCGGAAAGGAACGGGTAGTCGGCGAAGCTTGCCGTGAGCGGGTTGCCGTCGGCGTCGTAGACGAACTCCTCGACAAACGCCTGTGCTGCGCCCTGGGCGATGCCACCGTGGCGTTGACCCTCGGCGAGCAACGGGTTGAGCACAACACCGGCGTCGTCGACACAAATCATGCGTTGCAACTCCACCTTTCCTGTTTCGGTGTCCACTTCGACCACAGCGACGTGCGCCCCGAACGGGAACGTCGGCCCGGTGCAAAGAACACGCTGGCGACCAGCAACTGCCCGTCGGCGGCCAATTCGACGAGGTCGACGCCCGCGTCGGGCACGCCAGCGACGTTGAAACGTCCACGCCCGACGTCGAATTGCAGGTCGGCCTCGGCTACCTCGAGTCGTTCCGCTGCCAGACCACGTGCCTTCTCGATGAGTTCCTTGGACGCCTGCTGCACTGCCACGCCACCCTGCTGCAGGCTGCGGGACCCGCCCGTGCCACCGCCTTTCGGAATCCTGTCGGTGTCACCGTGCACTACCGCGATCTTCTCCATCGGTATGCCCAGCTGGTCGCTAGCGATCATCGCCCACGCGGTTGCGTGTCCTTGCCCGTGCGGCGACGTGCCGGTGAGGACGGTTGCGGTGCCGTCGGCGTGCACTTCCACGCTCGCGTTCTCGTTCGGTTCCCCGGACTCTGCGCCGCCACCGGTCACCTCGACGTAGCAGGACATGCCGATGCCCAGCTGCTTCGGGCCGGCCTCGGCGCGCCGTTTCTTTTGCTCGGCGCGCAGATCCCGGTATCCGGCGGCATCGAGCACGGTGTCCAACGCGGCGGCGAAGTCGCCGCTGTCGTATACCGCGCCAAATTCGTTGGTGTGCGGATCGCTGAATTTGGGCAGCAGATTCGCCCGGCGCACATCGGCAGGGTCCATGCCGATCTCGGCGGCGAACAGGTCGACGGCCCGCTCGACCGCTGCGGTCGCCTCCGGCCGTCCGGCGCCGCGATATGCCCCTATCGGCGTCGTATTCGTGACCACCGACGTCGCAATCGCTTGCACCGTGTCGAACTGATACGTGCCCGGAGCCATCAGGATCGTCAGCGACGGTAGCAATGCGGCGATCTTGGGGTAGGCGCCGCAGTCTTGCAGCACCTCGAGGCGGTAAGCCTGGATCTTTCCGGCCCGCGTGCCGCCGATCGTCACCGTCTGCTGCTGCCCGCGACCGTGCGTCATCGCCAGCAGGTTCTCGTATCTGCTCTCGGACCAGCGCACTGGGCGGCGCATCTCGCGCGCCAGCCAGGCGAGCACGATGACTTCCGGGTCGACACCGAATCGCGCGCCGAAGGCGCCGCCGACGTCGGGCGTGAGCACATGGATCTCGCTCGGATCAACGGAGAGCGCGCGGGCCAGTGCGCTGCGCACCAGTTGCGCCCCCTGACTCGGCACCCACGCAGTCATCCGCTCGCCCTCGGGCCAGGTGATTGCGGCTGAGCGTGTCTCCATCGGCGCGGGCGCCACCCGCTGGTTTTCGATCGTCTGGCGCACGACGACCTCGCACGCTTCGAAGGCGTGCGGGTCAAGATCGCCCGTCGTGCCGTAGCGCACCGCGACGTTCGTGCCCGCCTCACCGAACAGGAGCACGTCATCGCGCAGCGCGTCGGTCGTCCGGACGACAGCGGGCAGCGTGTCGTAGTCGACGTCCACCAACTCCATCGCGTCCTCGCGGAGGTAAGGGTCTTCGCACAGGACAACCGCGACCGGCTGGCCAACGTAACGGACGGTGTCCGAGGCGAGAAGCGGCTGCAGCATCTGCTGGTTGATGTTCTTCGCCATCGGGCGAAGCGGGCTGAGTTCGCCGAGATCGGCGCTGGTGTAGACCCCCGCGACCCCGTCCATCGCGAGAGCCTGCGACGCGTCGATTCCGACAATCCGGGCGTGCGCTATTGGGGAGCGTACGAAGATCGCATGCAGTGCGCCTGAGAGCCGCTCGTCAGTCAGGTCGTCTGTATAGACGCCACCGGTCGTCAGCAGCGCGGGATCCTCGGTGCGGCGCACTCGGGTGCCGAGGATGCTTCCGGGGGTTGGATGCGTGCTGACCATCAGCCATTACTACCGTGCCGCCGGCGGCAGCCGAGCGGCCGGGTCGCACTGCCGACGCAAAGACCTTATGACATAGAAAGGCTGATGACATAGAAAGGCTCCATGACTCAGACGGTGCCACAGTCCGGGAACAGCTGGCTCAGCCGAGAGGAACTGGATTCGGCGCGAGAACGGCTGCCGATCCTCTACGTGGACGCGCTGCCCGTGCGCGTGGATGAGACAGGTGCGGTGACTGCGGTCGGGTTGCTCCTCCGCGTCACAGGGCACGGCGACATCAGCCGGGCGCTCGTGTCGGGACGCGTGCAGTACCACGAACGGGTCCGCTCGGCGCTGCTGCGGCATCTGGAAAAGGATCTCGGACCGCTCGCGCTGCCGCGCGTGCCGCCGTCGCCGCAACCGTTCACGATCGCCGAATACTTCCCGACACCCGGCGTGACAGCGTTTCACGATCCGCGTCAGCACGCGGTGTCCCTCGCATTCGTCGTGCCCGTCGAGGGCGACTGCGAACCGCAGCAGGACGCACTCGAGCTGACTTGGTTAGACCCGACAGAGGCCGCCGACGACAGCCTGCAACTCGAGATGTCCGGCGGCCAGGGCACCCTGCTGCGCCAGGCGCTGGCGTACTGCGGGTGCTGAGCATCGCCGCCAGCAACGAGCGCGGCGCAGCTAGCCTGGACCACATGGTCTCCGCTGCGGTCTGGACCGCACCCGGGCGCGTCAACCTGATTGGTGAGCACACCGACTACAACGACGGCTTGGTGCTCCCGTTCGCGCTGCCGCTCGGAGTGACTGCCCGCGCGGTCAGTCGCGCGGACGACGTGCTGCGGGTGACGAGTACTGGGTTCGCCGGGGCCGCCGAGGTTGCATTGTCACAACTCGAACCTGGCGCGGTCGCGGACTGGGCCGCCTACGTCGCCGGCGTGCTCTGGTCGCTGCGCCGCGCCGGCCTCGAGATCGGTGGTGCCGATGTCGATCTAGACAGCGACTTGCCGGTCGGTGCAGGTCTGTCCTCATCCGCAGCCGTCGAATGCTCCGCCGCGGGAGCCCTCGCGGACGCCTACGGCTGCGAGTTGTCGCCGGCGGACATGGTTGCGCTCTGCCATGCAGCAGAGAACGAGTTCGTCGGCGTGCCCAGCGGGCTGCTGGATCAGAGCGCGTCCGTGCTGTGCCAAGCAGGGAAGGCCTTGTTCCTCGATGTGCGCAGTGGATACAGCCGGCAGGTGCCGCTACCGCTGGTCGAGCAGGCGCTGACAATCCTGGTCATCGACACCCGCGCCTCGCATCAGCTGGCCGACGGAGAGTACGCAAAGCGGCGCGCCGAGTGTGAGCGCGCGGCCGCCCGACTCGGCGTCGCCACCCTGCGCGAGGTGCCCGATGCCGACGACGCGCTGCGGAGCCTCGTCGACGACGATGTCTTGCGGCGCCGCGCGAAGCATGTGTTCACCGAGAACGCCCGCGTCGAACAGACGGTGGCGCTGCTCGAGTCGGGAGCGCATGCGCGAGAAATTGGGTCGCTGTTGAGCGCGTCGCATGTGTCGCTGCGCGATGATTTCGAGGTGTCCTGCGCAGAGCTCGATCTGGCGGTCGATGCCTCGCTAGCCTCCGGTGCGTACGGCGCGCGCATGATCGGCGGCGGATTCGGCGGCAGCGCGATCGCGCTGGTCGACCACGACCAAGCAGAGCGTGTCGGTGCCGAGGTGGTGCGTGCGTTCGCCGATGCGGATTTGCGCGAGCCACGCATCTTCCCGGCCGTCCCGTCTGATGGGGCGCGCGCGATCGGCTAAGAAGTTTCGACAGTGTTGATCAGCCAGTCGCACCAGCGGTCGACGCCTTCGCCGGAGCGGGCGCTGAGCTCGAGGACGCGCGCCGTCGGGTTCACGGCTGAAAGGTTGTCGCGAAAGAGCGCCATGTCGAAGTCCAGATGCGGCAGCAAGTCGATTTTGTTGATCAGCACCACGTCGGCCGAGCGGAACATGATCGGGTATTTCAGCGGCTTGTCCTCGCCCTCGGTGACCGCATAGATCATCGCGCGGGCGTGCTCGCCGACATCGAATTCGGCCGGGCAGACCAGATTGCCGACGTTCTCGATGAGCACCAGATCGAGTTGCGCGATCGGAAGCCGCCGCAGTGCGGCGCGGACCATCGGCGCGTCCAGGTGACATTCACCGCCGAAGCCGTTTCCGGTGTTGATGAGTTCTATTGCCGCGCCGAGACCGTGCAGCCGATCGGCGTCCAGGCTGGTCTCGATGTCGCCTTCGATGACGCCGATCCGCAATCGCCCGCGCAGTCGCAGTAGCGCTTCGCGCAGCAGCGTGGTCTTGCCCGCACCGGGCGAGGACATCAGGTTGACCGCGCACGCACCGCCGCTGGCGAGGTCGGCCCGGTTGAGCGCCGCGTGGCGGTCGTTTTCGCCGAAGATCGCCTCCAGCACCTGGACGCGCTGCGGCCCGGTCTCGTAGGCGGAAAGGTCGTCGTGGACGTGCACTGTCCCGTCGTCGTGGCGGTGCAAGCGTCCCATCGTCACACCGTCGCCAATTCGAGTTCGGTCACCAGGAACTCCTCACCGGCCACGACCTGGACATCGATCCCGCCGCAGGCGAGGCACGCGAACGTCGGCGGGGCGCTCAGGGGATGCTCCTCGTCGCACGCTCGGCAGCGCAGGACGGCGGGGACGCGCTCGATCTGCAGCGTACAGCCGTCCAACTCGGTGTCCGAGGTGATCATCGACCAGCAGAATTGCAACGTGTCCGGTACGACCTGGCGCAACTGGCCGATGCGAACATGCACGGTGTCGACGCGACGTTCCTCGGCGCTACGCAGCACGATGTCGGCAAGCGCGCCGCAGAGCGACAGTTCGTGCATCGCGTGTCCCTTCGTGGGCTGTCGACCTCGTGCAGTCTGCGCCCGTCCGGCACACCCAGGCAAGACCGGTCCGATGCGTGGTGCTGTCGCGAAATCTGAGGTCTCGGCCCCTGTCTAACCTCGAGCGGCTATTGACTCGCAGCAGCGCCCATAGGAAGGTGAGTCAGGCCACGCGGCGGCCTCTGGATTGTTTGCTTGCGTGGATAGCTCTGTGGCGAAGGGTGGGGCTTGCGGTGCCGAGCGAAGCAGCAGTCAAGGCCGAAGAAACGCTCATTCACGTGTTGTGGATCAATGCGGGATTGAGTTGCGACGGCGATTCGGTGGCGCTCACCGCCGCCACCCAGCCGACGATCGAGGAGATCGCGCTGGGCGCCCTGCCCGGTCTGCCGAAAGTCGCGGTGCACTGGCCGTTGATCGATTTTGAGTGCGGCCCAAACGGCGGTGCCGACGATTTCCTCGAATGGTTCTTCAAGGCCGACCGTGGCGAACTCGAACCGTTCGTACTCGTCGTCGAAGGATCCATCCCTAACGAAGCTTTGCACGACGAGGGCTACTGGTGTGGGTTCGGCAACAATCCTGCGACCGGACAGCCGATGACGACCAGCGAGTGGCTCGACCGGCTCGCTCCGAAGGCAACCGCGATTCTCGCGGCCGGCACGTGCGCGACCTACGGCGGCATCCACGCCATGGCGGGCAACCCCACCGGTGCCATGGGCGTGCCCGATTACCTCGGCTGGGACTGGAAGTCCAAGGCTGGCATCCCCATCGTGTGCGTGCCTGGTTGCCCGGTACAGCCGGACAACCTTTCCGAAACCATCACCTACCTGCTGTACATGGCCACCGGCCAGGCGCCGATGATTCCGCTCGATGACGCCCTGCGCCCGACCTGGTTGTTCGGCCAGACGGTGCACGAAGGTTGCGACCGCGCCGGCTACTACGAGCAGGGTGACTTCGCGACCGAGTACGGATCGCCGAAATGCATCGTGAAGCTCGGGTGCTGGGGCCCGGTCGTGAAATGCAATGTGCCCAAGCGGGGCTGGATGAACGGTGTCGGCGGGTGCCCGAACGTCGGAGGTATCTGCATCGGCTGCACGATGCCTGGATTCCCGGACAAATTCATGCCGTTCATGGACGAACCGCCCGGGGGAAAGGTCTCAACAACCGCCGTCGGCTTCTACGGCAAGGCAATCCGCAACCTGCGCGAGATCACTATGAAGACTGTAGACAAGGAACCGAAATGGCGCGCAAAGGGCCACAAGCTGACTACTGGGGCCACGCGCACCTGGTAGTCGGCGCACCAAGTAGTCGGCGTCCGCGCGCTATGCGTTCAGTAGACCGGCAATGCACACAACACTGCACAACGGAGGCCACGCTATGACCGCGACCCGTCCTGGCCCCTCAGCCGGCGCTAATGGCGCGGACGACCTCGTCGAGATGGCGTGGGACCCGATCACCCGAATCGTGGGAAGTCTCGGCATCTACACAAAGATCGACTTCAAGCAGCGGGTCGTGGCGGAGTGTCACAGCACGTCCTCGATCTTTCGGGGTTACTCCATCTTCATGAAGGGCAAGGATCCCCGCGACGCCCACTTCATTACCAGTCGCATCTGCGGAATCTGTGGCGACAACCATGCGACCTGCTCCTGCTATGCGCAGAACATGGCTTACGGCGTCAAGCCGCCACACCTCGGGGAATGGATCGTCAACCTCGGCGAGGCGGCCGAGTACATGTTCGACCACAACATCTTCCAGGAGAATCTGGTCGGGGTGGATTACTGCGAGAAGATGGTCGCCGAGACCAACCCCGGGGTGCTTGAGCGCGCCAATCAGACCGAGGCCCCGCACGCCGCCGACCACGGCTACCGCACCGTCGGCGACATCATGCGTTCCCTCAACCCGTTCACCGGCGAGTTCTACCGCGAGGCATTGCAGGTGAGCCGCTCCACGCGCGAGATGTTCTGCCTGATGGAGGGTCGCCACGTCCACCCGTCGACGCTGTATCCAGGCGGCGTGGGCACGGTGGCCACGATCCAACTCATGACCGATTATCTGTCGCGGCTGATGCGCTACGTCGAGTTCATGAAGAAGGTCGTGCCGATGCACGACGACCTGTTCGACTTCTTCTACGAGGCGCTGCCTGGGTACGAGCAGGTTGGTCTTCGCCGCACGCTGCTTGCGTGTTGGGGGTCATTCCAGGATCCGGAGTATTGCAATTTCGACTACAAGGACATGACGCAGTGGGGTCGCAAGATGTACGTGACCCCCGGCATCGTCGTTGACGGCAAGCTGGTCACCACGGACCTGGTGGAGATCAACCTCGGCATCCGGATCCTGCTCGGCAGCTCCTACTACGACGACTGGGAAGGACAGGAGACCTTCGTCAAGACCGATCCGCTGGGCAATCCGGTGGATCGTCGCCACCCGTGGAACCAGCACACGAACCCCCGCCCGCAGAAGCGCAACCTGGACGACAAGTACAGCTGGGTGATGTCGCCGCGCTGGTACGACGGCAAGGACTATCTCGCGCTCGACACAGGCGGTGGCCCGCTCGCCAGATTGTGGACGACCGCGCTGGCCGGCTTGGTCGACATCGGCTACGTCAAGTCGACCGGCAGCAGCGTCAAGATCAACTTGCCGAAGACCGCATTGAAGCCGCCGGTCGAGTTCGAATGGAAGATCCCGCAGTGGAGCAACACCATCGAGCGCAACCGGGCCCGCACCTACTTCCAGGCCTACGCCGCGGCGTGCGCGTTGCACTTCGCCGAGAAAGCGCTCGTGGAGATTCGTGCCGGTCGGACCAAGACGTGGGAAACGTTCGAAGTTCCTGACGAGGGAATCGGCTGCGGCTTCACCGAGGCCGTGCGCGGGGTGCTCAGCCACCACATGGTGATCCGCGACGGCAAGATTGCCAACTACCATCCGTATCCGCCGACGCCGTGGAATGCGAACCCGCGCGATTCCTATGGCACACCCGGCCCTTACGAGGACGCCGTGCAGGGTCAGCCGATCTTCGAGGAGAACGATCGCGAGCACTTCAAGGGAATCGACATCATGCGCACGGTCCGCAGCTTCGATCCGTGCCTGCCGTGCGGCGTGCACATGTACCTCGGCGAAGGCAAGACGTTGCAGACCCTGCATTCGCCCACGCAGTCCGTCACCGGCGAATGACGGTAGCGAACGAACAATTGCGCTCGGTCGGTGACCGGATCGAGGCGCTGATCGAGGCAAGCGCCGCCGGGGGACCGGCCTCGCGAACGCGGGCCGAGGACTTGGTCGCTTGCGTGTCCGGGTTATACGGCGCGGGACTGGGACGGGTGCTGGAAATTCTCGATGACGCGGGCCGGCTCGACGCATCGGTTCTGGACGCGCTCGTCGACGACGAACTGGTGTCGGGCCTGCTGCTTGTGCACGATCTGCATCCCTACGACGCCGAGACCCGCATCCGGCGCGCGCTGGACACAGTGCGGCCTTACCTCGGCTCACACGGCGGCGATGTCGAACTGGTCGGGATCGACGACGCCGGCGTGGTTCGATTGCGGCTGCTCGGCAGCTGCGACGGATGCCCGTCGTCGTCAGTCACGCTGCAACTCGCGGTCGAAGGTGCGGTCGAAGCCGCCGCGCCGGAGATGACACGCATCGAGGTCGATGCCAGCGGGCCTAGCGATGCGCGTCCGGTCGGCGGGGTGATCTCGCTCGACTCGCTGCGGGCACGGATCGACCGCCCGGCGGACGCGACTTGGGCGGCGCTGCCGGAGCTTGCCGGCCTCGCGTCCGGCGCGCTCGCCGGTTTCGACATTGCGGGCCTTGTCGTGTGCGCCTGCCGCATCGGCAATGACGTTTTCTGTTTCCGCGACCGCTGTGCGCACTGCGGGCAAAGCCTCGCCGGCGGTGTCGTCGAGCGCCGGCTGGGCGATCCGGTCGGCACTGGCGTGCTGCGGTGCGGCTCGTGCCATGCACATTTCGACGTTCGCCGCGCAGGCGCTGGTCTCGACGACCCGAGCGAGCACCTCGAGCCGCTGCCGGTGCTCGTCCGGGACGGCATCCTCTCGGTGGCAGTGCCGTCCGCGGCGCTGTCGTGAGCGCGGCGTTGTCGTGAGCGCGGCGTTGGCATGAGCGCGACGCCGTTGTTCGTGCTGCGTCGTATCGCCGCGCGGCCGCCACAGCCCCCGGCGGGCGAGGTCTGCGAGATGTGCGGCGTCGCCGTCGGCGACGAGCACTCACACGTCGTCGACCGCACCAACCGGTCGCTGATGTGCACCTGCCGTCCGTGCTACCTGCTATTCACGGCGGACGGTGCGGAACTGCGCTACCGCGCCGTACCGGACCGCTACCTCACGTTCCCGGACTTCCAGCTGGGGCCAGGGCAATGGGACGAGCTGGAAATCCCGGTCGGGCTCGCGTTCTTCTTCCACAATTCGACGCTCGGACGGGTGGTCGCCTTTTATCCCGGCCCGGCGGGCGCGACGGAATCCGAACTGCCGCTGGACGCATGGAGCACGGTGTGCGCCGACAATCCCGAACTGGACACGCTCCTACCCGACGTCGAAGCTCTGCTCGTGCGCACGCCGGGTCGCGGATCGGGTCAGCTCAGCTGCCATCTCGTCCCCATCGACACGTGCTACGAACTCGTCGGACGGTTGCGCTCGCTGTGGCGAGGCTTCGACGGCGGGCAGGACGCGCGGGCGCACATCGAGTCGTTCTTCGAGAAGGTCACCGCGCGCAGCCGGCCGGTCGCCGGCCGAACGCAGGCCGCGAGTGAGGGCACCCGATGACCGACGTGTCCTTCGCCGTTGCCGACATCTTTCCTGAGCCGTACGCGGTCGCGCCACAACTGACTGCGCGGCTGCGCGTCGAGGAGTCGACCGCAACGCCGGTGCACACGATCGCGCTGCGCGTGCAGGTGCGCATCGAGCCGCAACGGCGCGCGTACACCGCTGAGGAAGCGCGCGGTTTGCTCGACATGTTCGGCGCGCGGGAGCGCTGGTACGACACGCTGAAGCCGTTCCTGTGGATGCAGACAAGCACGATGGTGCAGGGTTTCTCTGGCCGTACCGAGGTCGATCTGCCGTTGCCGTGCACGTACGACTTCGACGTCACGGCGTCCAAGTATCTGCATGCGCTGCACGACGGTGCGGTGTCCGTGGTCCTGCTGTTCTCCGGGACGATCTTCACTCGCGGCGAGCGCGGCTTCGGCGTCGAGCAGGTGCCGTGGGATCGCGAGGCCCGCTACGACCTGCCGATCAGCGTCTGGCGCGACATGATCGAGAGCTACTACCCGGGCACCGGCTGGCTGCGCCTGGACCGTGGCGTCATCGAGTCGCTGGTACGGCACAAGGCCGCACGCGGGGACACCTCGTGGGACGACACGATGCGCGACCTGCTCAGCGGCCATCAGCGGAGTCGCTCATGAGCGCCGACAGCCTGGGTTACGCGCGCACCGTTGCTGACGCCGTACTGTACGAGGGTTACCTGCTCTACCCATATCGCGCCAGTTCCGCCAAGAACCAGTCCCGCTGGCAGTTCGGCGTGCTGGGACCCGTCGGCGCGATGGAGTCCGGGCACGGCGAGGACGCCACGCTCGAATCCCAATTCTTGCTCCACGCGCCCGTCCTCGCCGACGCCACGGTGACCGTGCACCTGCGCTTTCTACAGTTGCAGCGGCGCGCGGCGCAGCGTTGCGGGCGCACCGGTGAATTCGAGTTCGTGCCCGAACTCATCGTCGGCGAACAGCGATGGCTGAGTTGGGACGAAGCACGCGAACGAGAGATCACGGTCGGGCCGTGGCGTCTCGAGCAGCTCGGGGACCCTCGATGCGTTGCCCTGCATGTACCTGCGGGCGAGGACATCGACGAGATCCGGGACGACGGCGGCGCGCTCGCCGGTCGGCTGGTACGCACCCGCCGCGAATTGCGTGGTGAACTGCAGGTCCACATGACGAGCATCGGCGATGTGCTCCGGCTCTCGGTGAGTATCGCAAACGTCGCCAACGTTGCCGACATTTCAGCCGTGAGCGACCGCGAGACGGCGATCTCTGCGTCGTTCATCGGCGCCCATCTGTTGGTATCACTCGAGCACGCCGAAGCCCTATCCATGACAGATCCACCCGACGCGAATGCAGCGCGAGAGTGTAAGCAGCATCGTTGCTGGCCGGTGCTTGCTGGACCGCCCGGTGACAACTCGCTGATGCTGGTGTCACCGATCATTCTCTACGATCACCCCGAGATTGCGGAGCAGAGCGCAGGTGCATTGTTCGACAGCACCGAGATCGACGAGATTTTGACGCTGCGAGTCATGACCCTGACCGATGCAGAGAAGGCTGCGGCGCGCGCTACCGATCCGATGGCGGCGCAGATCATCGATCGCTGTGATGCGATGTCGGCGCAGGACATGCAGCAACTGCACGGCATTCTCCGCGACCCGCACGCGATCGAGAGCGTCGTCGATGCTTCATCCGGCTTCGACGACTCGGACTTCGGCAGCACTGATTTCGGCGGCGCGGTGCCTTGGTGGGATCCTTCTGCCGACGAAAGCGTTTCGCCGGGCACGGACGAGGTGCTCATCGGCGGTATCGCGGTATCGGCGGGCAGCATGGTGACGGTGCACCCGTCCCGACGCGCCGACGCGCAGGATCTGTTCTTCGCGGGGCGCGTCGCGAAGGTCGCGGGCGTCCATTTCGATGTCGACGGTGAAACACACGTCGCGGTCGTGCTGATCGACGATCCGGCCGCGGATCTGCACGAGTGGTACGGCCGCTACCTCTACTTCGCCCCCGACGAGCTTGCGCCGCATGTTCCGGTGCAGTCCGACAACCGAGAGGAGAGTCGATCGTGAGAGCTGTAGGAATGCTGGCGACGGTTGCGATTGCCGCGTTCGCCGCTGGTGCGCTGGTGATGGGCGTGCGTTCACTGCCTGACATCAAGCGGTACCTGAAGATGCGAAGCATGTAGGAGGAGCTATGCCTGACGCCGTAGCAGGAACGAATCTCGACGAGGAATCGCAAGCCGAGCGCGGTGCCCCCGGCTCGCGTGACACCGGATCGGATGGCCCCTCCGGGGGTCCGGTCGACCGGCCGGCGGGCGGGTCGGACGAGCGGTCCGACACCTCGGTAGACCCGCAATCCTCTGGCGCCGAAGCGCCGAACCTGCAGTCACCGTGATGTCCGAGCGAAAGCCACTAGTCCGTCGCAGCGCCAGGGAGGAGATCGACGATGTTTGTACCAAACGACACCACGACCCGGGGTGAAGATCACGTCTGAGCAGGGGGTTCGCGTTCTGGTCGCCGGCATCGGAAACATCTTCTTCGGTGACGACGGATTCGGACCGGCTGTGGCGACCGCTTTACTGTCGCGTGCCCGGGCCGAGCCGCTACCCGCGGACGTCCGCGTCGTCGACTACGGCATCCGTGGGATGTATCTGACCTATGACCTGCTGGAGGGTGTCGACGTGCTCGTCCTAGTGGACGCGGTACCTCCCGATGGACCGGCCGGTGCTCCACCCGGGACGGTTACCCTGATGGCCGTCGGGCCCGACGACATCGGTGCCGCGGACTTCGACGCACACGCGATGTCACCGGTCGCCGTGCTGGCGAGCCTCGGCTCGATGGGGGCTACGCTGCCCCCGACCTATCTGGTGGGCTGCGTGCCCGCCGACCTCGACGAGGGCATCGGCCTGAGCGATCCGGTGAACGACGCGGTGGACGAGGCGGTCGCCGCGGTCAACAATCTGGTCTGTGCCTTGGGATCGGGCCGGCTCGACCCGCCCGCGCAGCTTGGGTTCCAGAGGGGAGGGTGAGATGTGTCTCGGTATTCCCGGCCGCGTGCTGTCGCGAGTCGAAGGTTATGGCGATCAGCTGATGCTCGTGGACGTCCTCGGTGCGCAGCGTCGGGTGAATATCGGGATGCTCGACGAGGCGGACCAGGTGACGTTGAAACCCGGTGACTGGGTGATCATCCATATGGGCTTTGTCGTCGAATGCGTCGACGAGGCTGCGGCCGAAGCGGCGCTGAGCGGCCTGGAGATGATGGGTCGGCCGAGGGAGTGAGCGCTACCGAGTTGGCCGGCGCCCGAACAGCCATAACGGGAGCGAGCCTGTTCGCGCGCTACGCCTATCCGCCCAACGAACTCGGCTACTGCGGCCCGAGAGACACCTCGCTCCTACTACGTGGCGACGAGCAGATCGCCGACCACGCGCGCCACTTCGACGGCGCCTGGGCCTATCTTCAACTCATCGCCGCCCGCACCGGGATCGCCGACCCGCTCGACGCGCGGGTGGTGGAGGCGTACTGGATCGGCAACGACCTGCTCGACGCCGTCGCCCCCCGCGACGTGATGACCACATTGCAAGCGCGCTTCGCCGGCCAACCCGGTGCCAGTTGGAGCCCCGGAAGTGCGCACCATAGCTTCCAGGTCTTCGTCGTCTATCCATGGGTCGGCCTGCTGCGCAAGGGAATCAACGTCGCTGTAGCTGTGTCGATCCTGCAGCAGTGCCGAATCAGGTGGGGACAGATTGTCGCTGTCGAAGGCACGCGGGTGCGCGTCCGGTCGCGTCCGCTCGTCCTGCGCGACGGGCTGCTCGCTCTGGACGAACCGGTCGAGCAGAATGCTGCGTGGTCAGTCGGCAGTGTGTCTTTGCTGGGCGAGGACCGAGCCACGCTCACCGTCGGTGCGCACGTCGCGATGCACTGGGACTGGGTGTGCGACATCCTGACCCCCGATCAGCTTGCGCAACTTGAGTCGCGCAGTGCCGAGCAGCTGGCGCGCACCAACGCCGTGCTCATCGAGCAGGCGCAATGAACAGCACGCGCGCGCGCCTTCGCGTCCAGGTGGAAGGTGTCGTCCAGGGCGTTGGCTTTCGCCCCTTCGTCTACGCCCTGGCCTGCGAACTCGGACTCAGCGGTTCCGTCGGCAATACCGCCGCCGGGGTCACGATCGAGGTCGAGGGTGACACGGTCGCGCTCGCGGAATTCGGCGCGCGCGTGTGCGCCGACGCGCCACCGCTCGCTCGGGTGGAACGCACGACGAATGAGGTGATCGCCTGCGCCGGGGGCACCGGCTTCAGCATCGCCGGATCGCAAGGCGGCAGCGGGCGAACGCTGGTGTCACCAGACATCGCGACCTGCGCCGATTGCCTTGCCGAACTCGCGGACCCCGACGACCGTCGCTACCGCCACCCGTTCATCAGTTGCACCAATTGCGGGCCCCGCTTCACCATCGTGCGTGCGTTGCCCTACGACCGACCGGCCACCACGATGGCAGATCTCCCGTTGTGCGAACGCTGCGAGAGCGAGTATGCCGACCCCGCGGACCGCCGCTTCCACGCCCAGACCGTCGCCTGCCCGCAGTGCGGGCCGACCCTGACCCTGTACCGTCCCGGCGCAGCCGACGTCCACGGTGGGGTTGCGATGGCCGAGACCCGCCGTGCGCTGTCGGCAGGTGCCGTCGTCGCAGTAAAGGGCCTGGGCGGCTATCACCTGGCCTGCGACGCGACGAACGGCGCCGCCGTGTCGTCGCTGCGCAAACGCAAAGACCGCGGCGACAAGCCATTTGCCGTGATGGTCGCTGATCTGGCTTGCGCGCAGTCGATCGTGCTGGTGTCCGAGGAGGCACGCGCGCAGCTCAACGACCCGCGTCGGCCCGTCGTGCTGCTACCCAAACGCCACCCCGTCGTCGTGGCCGAAGCGGTCGCCCCAGCGCATCCCGATCTCGGTGTCATGCTGGCCTACACCCCAGTTCATCAGCTGCTGTTCGGGCTCGCGGGGGATCCACCGGGCCCACGCGTGCTGGTGATGACCAGCGGGAACGTCTCGGGTGAGCCGATCGTCATTGACGATGCTGAAGCGCGCACCAGGTTGGCCCCGCTTGCGGACGCTTGGCTCGGCCACGACCGCCCGATCCACGTGCCGTGCGACGACTCGATCGTGCGACCGGCCGGCGAAGCGCCGTTGCCGGTGCGCCGCTCCCGTGGATATGCGCCGATGCCGATTGCGATGCCCATACCCGTGCGGCCCGCACTCGCGGTCGGCGGCGACCTGAAGAACACGTTCTGCATGGGTGAAGGCCGCTACGCCTGGATGTCCGCGCACATCGGCGACATGGACGATCTCGCCACTCTGGCGGCGTTCGAGACCGCGACCACGCATCTGGCGGCGCTGACGCAGGTCCGTCCCGAAGTCGTCGTCGCCGACCGCCACCCAGCGTTCCGCAGCAGCGCTTGGGCCCGCTCGTGCGGGCTGCCACTGCGAACGGTGCAGCACCACCATGCGCACATCGCCGCCGCGCTGGCCGAGAACGGGTTCGACGGATCGTCACGGGTGATCGGATTCGCTTTCGACGGCACCGGTTACGGCGACGATGGGGCCGTATGGGGTGGCGAGGTGCTGCTCGCCGACTACGACGGGTACCAGCGGGTGGCCCATCTCGGCTACGTCGCCCTTCCCGGCGGTGATGCGGGGGTGCGTAACCCCTGGCGCATGGCGCTGTCGCACCTGCGGGCGGCCGGTGTCGTGTGGGATGAGCGGTTGCCGTGCGTCGCCGCAGGGTCGGCAGTCGAACGCCGCGTGCTGGCCCGGCAACTCGATACCGGCTTCGGTTGCACGCCGACTTCGAGCATGGGCCGGCTGTTCGACGCGATGTCCTCGCTGACCGGCGTGTGTCACCGCTGCGACTACGAGGCGGAGGCTGCGATGCGTTTCGAAGAAGTGGCCCGTGGCGCGCTCGACCGGTGCGGGCGGCCGTACTCCTTCGGCGACAGGTCTTTCTCGGAGAATTTTGATGCAGCACCGGTCATCGCGTCGGCGGCTGCGGACGTCCTCGCCGGAGTAGCCGAGGACGTTGTCGCTGCACGCTTCCACCACGCGGTCGCCGACCTCGTTCTCGCGCAGGCCCAGGCGGTGCGCAACCGCACCGGGCTGAGTCGCGTCGCGCTCTCCGGCGGTGTGTTCCTCAACGCCGTGCTCACGACGTTGTGCGTGGATCGCCTGGCAGCGGTGGGATTCCAGGTGTTGCGGCATCGACTTGTGCCGCCCAGCGACGCGGGCCTCGCCCTCGGCCAATTGGCCGTCGCGGCACGCATCACCCCGACCGATAACGACCCAAGGAGGACCGCATGTGCCTAGCCGTTCCCGGCCGAGTGTGCGAGATCTGGGAGAAAGACCAGACCCGCATGGCGACGGTGGACTTCGGCGGTGTCGAGAAGGAGGTGTGCCTCGAGTTCGTGCCCGACATCCAGGTGGGGGAGTACGCGATCGTGCACGTCGGATTCGCGTTGCAGCGCTTGGATGAGCAGTCGGCGATGGACACACTCGCGCACTTTCGCGAACTCGGTGAACTAGACAAAGAATTCGGCGACGCGTGGGCACAGGCGGCGGCCGAGGCGGGCGAGGAGGCACCGCGGTGAAGTATCTCGAGGAGTTCAGCGACCCGGATCTTGCGGCGCGATTATTCGACGACATCCGCCGGACGGTGACGAAGCCCTGGGCGATCATGGAGGTGTGCGGCGGGCAGACGCACTCCATCATCAGGCACGGGATCGACCAGCTACTGCCCGATCAAGTCGAGATGATTCACGGACCGGGCTGCCCGGTGTGCGTCACGCCGCTGGCGCTGATCGACAAGGCGTTGGAGATCGCTTCCCGTCCCGGCGTGATCTTCTGCTCGTTCGGCGACATGCTGCGGGTGCCCGGCAGCGAGCGGGATTTGTTCCGCGTCAAGAGCGAGGGCGGCGACGTGCGTGTTGTCTACTCGCCACTGGACGCGTTGAAGATCGCCCGCGAGAACCCTGAGCGACAAGTGGTTTTCTTCGGTATCGGTTTCGAGACCACCGCGCCGCCGAATGCGATGGCGGTCTACCAGGCCAACCGGCTCGCAATCGCGAACTTCAGCATGCTCGTCTCGCACGTGCGCGTGCCCCCGGCGATCGAGGCGATCATGCAGTCGCCCAGTTGCCGCGTGCAGGCATTCCTTGCCGCGGGTCATGTGTGCAGCGTGATGGGGATCGAGGAGTACCCCGCTCTCGTCGACAAATTCCGCATCCCGATCGTTGTCACCGGATTCGAGCCGCTCGACATCCTGGAAGGTATTCGCCGCACCGTCCGCCAGCTCGAAGCCGGTGAAGCGCGACTCGACAACGCGTACCCGCGTGCCGTCACCGCCGAGGGCAACCTGGCCGCCCGCAAGCTGATCGACGACGTCTTCGAGATCACCGACCGCGGCTGGCGCGGCATCGGCACGATCCCCGACAGCGGTTGGCGATTAGCCGCGAAGTATCGCGCCCTTGACGCCGAGTACCGCTTCGACGTCAGCGACATCCACACCGCGGAGTCCTCCGTCTGCCGCAGCGGTGAGGTGCTGCAGGGGCTGATCAAGCCGCACGAGTGCAGCGCGTTCGGCACGACCTGCACGCCCCGCAAACCGCTGGGCGCGACCATGGTGTCCAGCGAAGGTGCCTGCGCCGCGTACTACCTCTATCGGCGGCTGAACACGCAGCGCGAGGTGACTCCCGTTGGCTGACAGCGTGCTCGACATCGACGGGTGGACGTGCCCGGCGCCGCTTCGCGACAGCCCCACCGTGGTCATGGGTCACGGCGGGGGCGGGCAGCTGTCCGCGGAGCTCATCGAGAACCTGTTCCTGCCGGCATTCGGTGCAGCTCCGGGCGGGCTCGCGGACTCCGCCGTCGTGCGACTCGGCGGCGTCCGGATCGCTTTCTCCACAGACACATTCGTGGTGCGACCGCTGTTCTTCCCGGGCGGCTCGATCGGCGATCTGGCAGTGAACGGAACCGTCAACGATCTTGCGATGAGCGGCGCGGTTCCTGCTTATCTCTCCTGCGGATTCGTACTGGAGGAGGGCACCGACCTCGCGGTGATCGCTCGTGTCGCCAAGGACCTCGGCGCCGCTGCCGTGCAGGCGGGGGTTGCTGTCGTCACCGGGGACACGAAGGTCGTCGACGCCGGTCACGGCGATCAGGTGTACGTGAACACGGCTGGCATCGGGCTGGTGCCCGACGGAGTTGACATCCGGCCCGAGCGGGCGCGTCCCGGAGATGTCGTGATCGTAAGCGGCGCGATCGGCGAGCACGGCATCGCGATCATGAGCGTGCGCGAGGGTCTCGAGTTCGAGGCGCAGATCTTCAGCGACACCGCACCGCTGCACTCACTGGTCGCCGATCTTTTGCGCGTGACGACCGACCTGCACGTGCTGCGCGATCCGACGCGCGGCGGGTTGGCGACCTCGCTGAACGAGATCGCGAAAGCCGCCGGGGTCGGTGTCCACCTCACCGAACGCGCCATCCCGGTGCCGCCGGAGGTCGGGAATGCCTGCGCGATGCTCGGGCTCGATCCGATGTATGTCGCCAACGAGGGCAAGCTCGTCGCCATCGTGGCGCCCGAGCACGCCGAGGCGGTATTGGCTGCAATGCGGGCACATCCGCTCGGGCAGCAGGCAGCGATCATCGGCGCCTGCGTCGACGAGCACCCAGGCATGGTGGTGGCCGGTACCGCGTTCGGGGCGACCAGGGTCGTCGACATTCCGCTGGGTGAGCAACTGCCGCGTATCTGTTGAGCGGACTTGGCCTCGTAGCGCGGTCGCGTAGGGTCGGAGCCTGCCACCCGGAGACCCGATGAACGAAGCCCGCCACTTCGCCCTGATCGTGCTGCTGTCGGCTGCGGTCGTGCTGGTCGCGGTGCTGTCCAATCGGCTCACCGAACGGTTGAAGGTGCCGGTGCCGCTGTTGGTGCTGGTGGCGTCCGCGATCGCGCAGGAGCTTGTCCCGCAACTGCATGCGCCGCCGGTGCAGACGGTGGAGAACATCCTTACCGCGGCGCTGGTGGGCATCCTCTTCGACGGCGGCATGCGCATCGGGCTGGGTAGGTTTCGTTCAGCAGCCGGCTCGATCGTCGTCGTCGGCGTTCTCGGCACCTTTCTTACCACCGCAGGCGCAGCCGTCCTGCTGCATGTCGCAGTGGGGCTGTCGTGGTTTCCCGCCTTGCTCGTAGCGACCGCGATAGCGCCGACGGATCCGGCCGTCGTGTTCTCGGTACTCGGCCCTCGGGAAATCAGCGGCCGTAGCGCGACGATCCTGGAGGGTGAGTCAGGCGCGAACGATCCGGTGGGCATCGCGTTGATGGCAAGCCTGATCGCGGCCGGCGAACTCAGTATCGGCGCACTCGGCGACGTGGGGCTGCAGTTCCTGCTGCAGATGGTGGTGGGTGGACTTGTCGGTGTGGTGGGCGGACGTGCGTTGCTGTGGTTCATGCGTCGGGTGAGCCTGCCTGGTGAGGGCCTGTACCCGCTGCGAACGCTGGCCTGCGCGTTGCTGCTTTACGGCGCAGCGACCCTGGCGCACGGTTCGGGATTTCTCGCGGTCTTCGTCGCGGGCATCATCCTCGGCGACGAGCGTGCGCCGTACAAGCTGGAGATCGAACGCTTCCACTCCGCGCTTGCCAGCTTGGCCGAGATCGTCGCGTTCGTCGTCCTGGGGCTGACGGTCAACCTGTCGGTCATCTCGCGCGCTGACGTGTGGGTTCCGGGCCTGGTGCTTGCCGTCGCGGTGGCATTCGTGATCCGACCCATGTTCGTGGGGCTCTGCCTGCTGCCTGCGCGGCTGAGCGGCAAGGAGAGCCTCTTCGTGCTGTTCGCGGGCCTCAAGGGCGCGGTGCCGCTGCTGCTGGGGGAACTGATCCTGGCCGCGGGCATCCCCGATGCGCAACGGCTGTTCGGAATCGTCGTCGTCGTCGTGGTTTTCTCGGTGCTCGTGCAGGGCAGCCTGACGCCGGGCGTCGCGCAGTTGTTGAAGGTGCCGATGCGGCCGGTGGAACCCGAACCGTGGTCGCTCGGCGTCCGGCTGCGTGACGAACCGCACGGCGTGCACCGCTACACGATCCAGCTCGGGGCACCGGCGGACGGCCGCACCATCGGCGAGCTCACCGAGTTGCCGGAAAACGCGTGGATCAGCTTCGTGGTCCGCGAGCGTGGCTTGGTGCTGGTGCGAACCGCGACCCGGCTGCACGCCGGGGACGAGGTGCTCGTGCTGGGTGACGAGGAATGCGCGGACGTGCTGCGCACCGTTTTCGAAGGCGGCTGAGTTTTCGAAGGCGGTGGATTCAGCGTACGTCGTGCGGCCGGAATTGAATGCTGATCCGTGGCCCGGTCGGGCGCGAGGTTTTCGGGATGCAGTGCTCCCACGTTCGCTGGCAGCTGCCACCCATCACCAGTAGGTCGCCGTGCCCGACGTCGTGGCGCAGCTTCGTCGGGCCGCCGCCGGCCGGACGCAACAGCAGCGGGCGCGGGGCGCCGATCGACACGATGGCGACGATGGTGTCCTCGGTGCGGCTACGTCCGATGCGGTCGCCGTGCCAGGCGACGCTGTCGTGGCCGTCGCGGTACAGGCATAGGCCCGCGGTGGCGAAAGGTTCGCCGAGCTCGGGGGAGTAGTACTCGTCGAGCGCCGCCTTTGCCTCGGCAAGCATCGGATCGGGCAGCGGCTGGGCGCAATCGTAGAAGGCCAGCAGCCGTGGGACGTCGACAATGCGCTCGTACATCTGGCGTCGCTCGCCGCGCCAGGCGACACCGTCGCGCAGCCGTTCGAACAGTGCGTCGGCACCGCGCAGCCACCCGGGACAGAGATCCACCCACGCGCCCCGGGGCAGCGGGGTGCGGCGGACAGCGCCGACTAGCGGACCGGGACCGCGGTCGGCATCGAGATCGAGCAGCGATGCCTGGAAGCCGACTGTCATGCGATGACTATAAACTGATATCGAACGTGCGTGCAAGCACCTACTCGCGCGGGCCCTCCAGGGCGACCCGGTACCCGTTAGGGCTGCGCAGCAGCAGCCGGCGGAAGGACCAGCCCGGTGCCGGATCGTTGTGCTCGAGCTCGTAACTGAGCTGGGCCTCGGCGCACCGCGCGAGCGCCGCCTCGATGTCGTTGACGCCGATCTGGAAGGTCAGCACGGTGGGCGGATCCATCTCGCCTGCACTCGCTTCGATGCCGAAGTGCACCGACTCCGACGACGTCGCGAAGGCAACGAAGTCGGGGTACTCCGGCCCCTCATAGATGACAGCCAGGCCGAGGCTTTCGTAGAACGCGCGCTCGCTCGCAAGATCGTTCACCCGAAGGACAGGGGCGAGTCGGGTGAACAGGCTGGACGGATCGCTCATGTGGTGATCGTCGCATCCGCTGCACGGCCACCCCCGCCTAAGCTCGAGGGTATGACTGATCTTCTCGAACTCCCATTGCACACCCTTGCCGGGGAACCGACGACGCTGGGCGCGCTCACCGGCGGGAGTGCCGCGCTCGTCGTCAACGTCGCCAGCCGCTGCGGGCTCACGCCGCAGTACGCGAAGCTGGAGGCATTGCACGCGGAACTGGCCGGGCGCAACTTCACCGTCCTCGGTGTCCCGTGCAACCAGTTCGGCGGGCAGGAGCCGGGGACCTCAGCGGAGATCGCCGAATTCTGCTCGGCGACCTACGGGGTGAGCTTTCCGATGACGAGCAAGCTCGAGGTCAACGGTGTTGAGCGTGATCCGCTGTATTCCGAACTGACCGACACGCCGGATGCCGACGGCGCCGCCGGCGACATCCAGTGGAACTTCGAGAAGTTCCTGATCTCGTCGGACGGACGTGTCGTGGCCCGGTTCCGCCCGCGGACCGAACCCGACGATCCTGCGGTGCGCGCCGCCATCGAGTCCGTCCTCGCCTAAGGACGCGACCGTGACCAGGCAGCTCGACGACGGCACCGATCTGCGGATCACGTCGCTGCTCGTCGCGGACGGCCGCGCCACCCTCAAGACGCTAGCGAAGGCGACCGGGCTCTCCGTGTCGGCCGTCCAGGCGCGCGTGCGGCGGCTGGAGACCGACGGCGTGATTCGGGGCTACAGCGCTGACGTCGATCCCGAGGCGATCGGGCTGCCGCTCGCCGCTGTCGTCGCGATCACCCCGCTCGATCCCGCACACGAGTACGACATCCCGGAGCGGGTGCGCGGGCTCAGCGAGATCGAGTCGTGCCATTCCGTCGCTGGCGAGGACAGCTTCGTACTGTTCGTTCGAGTCGAATCGCCGACCGCACTGGAGGCGCTCATCCGCGAGATTCGCAAGCGGGCGAACGTCTCGACGCGCACCACCGTCGTGCTGCAGTCGTTCTTCGAGCGCCGCGCCCAGCCGGTGCTTCCCGGGCTGATCAACCGTAAAACTTCCGGCTAGCGGTGCAGAGACCGGAATTCTTCCGGTAGAATGACGGGATGACGATGACGCGGCCAGAT
Source organism: Mycobacteriales bacterium (assembly GCA_038212215.1). GTDB lineage: Bacteria > Actinomycetota > Actinomycetes > Mycobacteriales > Jatrophihabitantaceae > JALZAI01. The sequence goes on along the minus strand of JBBQUT010000008.1, from coordinate 91,754 downwards.
ATCGCCCCAACCGATGTCCACGACGCCATCGCGCGACACATGCTCGCCGACGGCTACGACCTGGTGCTCGACCTCGACCGCTCGCAGGGCTCGACCCTGGTCGACGCGCGCGACGGCTCGACCTACCTCGACCTGTTCACGTTTTTCGCCTCGTCCGCCCTCGGCATGAACCATCCCGATCTCGCGGGCGACGAGGAATTCGTCGCCGAGCTCGGCAGGGTGGCGGTCAACAAGCCGAGCAACTCCGACATCTACACCGTGCCGATGGCGCGCTTCGTCGAGACGTTCGCGCGAGTTCTCGGAGATCCCGCTCTGCCGCACCTGTTCTTTATCGACGGCGGCGGTCTCGCGGTCGAGAACGCGCTCAAAGCCGCCTTCGACTGGAAGAGCCGCTGGAACGAGGCGCACGGCATCAGCCCCGCACTCGGCACCAAGGTGTTGCACCTGGAAAAGGCGTTTCACGGCCGCACCGGCTACACGATGTCGTTGACCAACACCGACCCGAACAAGGTTGCCCGCTTCCCGAAGTTCGACTGGCCGCGCATCCCGTCGCCGTCGATCAACGGCACGGCCGACGTCGAGGCCGCTGAAGCAGCAGCGCTCGACGCCGCGCGTGCGGCGTTCGAGGCCAACCCGCACGACATCGCTTGCTTCATCGCCGAGCCGATCCAGGGCGAGGGTGGCGACAATCACCTGCGGCCGCAGTTTCTGCAGGCGATGCAGCAACTGTGCCGCGACTACGACGCGCTTTTCATCATGGACGAGGTACAGACCGGCGTCGGCATGACCGGCACCGCCTGGGCCTACCAGCAGCTGGGCGTGCAGCCTGACATCGTGGCCTTCGGCAAGAAGGCCCAGGTGTGCGGTGTGATGGCCGGCGGTCGTGTCGACGAGATCGCCGAAAACGTGTTCGCGGTGTCCTCGCGGATCAACTCCACCTGGGGCGGCAACCTTACCGACATGGTGCGCGCGCGGCGGATCCTCGAGGTCATCGAGACCGACGACCTGATCACGCGAGCGAGCGATCTGGGCGAGCACCTGCTCGCCTCGCTGCACGGGATCGCAGCCCGGCTACCAATCGTCACCGATGTGCGCGGTCGCGGGCTGATGTGCGCGTTCACGTTGCCCACCGCGCAGTTGCGCGACGAGGCCGTCCGCCGGCTGGCTGCGGACGAGCACGTGCTCGTCCTGGGCTGCGGCACGTCCAGCATGCGGGTTCGTCCGGCGCTGACGATCGAAGCCGGCGAGCTGGACCGCGGCGTCGCGGCGATCGAGCGCGTTCTCATCGCTCTGGCGTGATGTGTGGCTAGGAGCTGCGCGCCGATCACTGAGTACGGTTCGACGCGATGAGCCTCTATGCGCTGAACCTCTTCGACCTTGCCGACAACGCCGATTACCGCGCCTACTCGCGCCGATCACCAGAAGCAGTCGCGCGGCACGCCGGACGTGTCGTCGCGCTGGGCATGCACGCGCAGCATCCCGCTCAGCTCGGCGACACCGAGCCGCGTCAGGCGCTCGTGCTGGTTGAGTGGCGCGATCGGGTGGCCTTCGACGCTTTTCTCGCCGACCCCGAACTGGCGGACCTGCACCCGCTGCGCGAGAACGGCACCCGCCGCTACATCTGGTGGATGTTCGAGCGTCTTGACGATCTACGTCCACTCTTGCGCGCCTGAGACCGCTGCACAGCGGGAGTGGCTGCGCCCGGAGTCAGGCGCTGGATTCGCACCGTCACGCGCCGGCCATCGAGCGGGTGACTCGGTCTAGCGCCACGTGAGCTGAGAGCATGCTGGATCGGCGTCTGGTTCGTAGCTGAACCGATCGCAGAAGCGGCCCGTATCAGCGGGCATGAGACGACACATCGCATTCGTGGCCACCACTGCCGTCGCCGCGCTACTACTCGCATCCTGCAGCTCCTCGGGCGCAACCAAGACGCCTACTGCGACGACTCCTGCTGCAACGGCGTCCAGCACGGCTGGATCGGGCACGGCGGCGAGCGCACCTCACATCACCATCACCAACTTCGCCTACTCAGGTGACCTGAGCGTCAAGGCCGGCGCCAAGGTCACCGTCACCAACAACGACTCGGTGGCGCACACACTGACCGACAAGGTGAACCACAAGTTCGACACCGGAAACATCGCCGGCAGCGGCGGAACAAGCACCTTCACGGCGCCGTCCGTGCCCGGCGCGTACAAGTTCGGCTGCACCTATCACCCGAACATGGCCGGCACGCTCACCGTCACCGGCTGAGTCCAGACCCAACGCCGCGGTGCGTCAGTCACGTCCCGCGAGCGCCGCAAGTCGATCCAGCGAGGCATGCAGCTTGTCGGCCGTTGTCGCCCGAGCACGTGGGATGCGTTTCTCGTCGGTCAACCGGGTCCAGTCGTAGGTGTGCGTGACGCGCGTGTGTGACGTGTCGATCGGCTCGAGCACCCATCGCCAAAGGTGCCCCGGCGGTTCCTGGCCCGGTTCGGCCGGTCTCCACGCGATGCGGCGACCCTCGTCGAACTCGACGATGTGATTCTCCCGGATGTCGCCCTTCGTGGTCGTCATGATGAACACCTCGTCCAGGGCGCGGATTCGCTGCCCGGCGGGTGCCTCCGCCAAGTTCTCGTTGCCGTCCCAGCGAGGCTGTTGAGTCGGGTCGGCAATGAGCTCGAAGATCTTTTCGGCGGGCGCGGCAATCTCGCGGCTGGCGCTGGCGACGCGTACGACATCATCGTGACTGGTCATGGCTCATCGAAGCACCTGACCGATATTCGCAAAACAGCCCGCTCCCAGCGGGCGCTCATCGCCGCTGATCGGCACGTCTTCGAGCCTGACGCGACGGTCGGTGCATGCGGAGCCGGCGTGTTACCGCGAACTGTCGAGTTCGTCCACCCATTCGGGGTGCTCGTCGCGGGCCCACGCCCGTGAGACACGTCCGGTGCGCATTCCTCGGCGAGCTTCGCGATCCTTCGTTGCGAAGTAGATGTGGCCGAGAATGAGCAGCCCGATCGCCAAGGCGAACCAGTCGTGCACGAAGGTCGCTCCGGTACGCCAAGCCAAGCGGGTGAGGCTGGGAAAGTACATGATCACGCCGGTCCCCAGCAGGACGAGAATCGCGCCGGCGGTGAGGTTGGCGTTCAGCTTCTGCCCGGCATTGAACTTGCCGATCGGGATCGAGCCGTCGCGGCGCGTACGCGAGCGCAGCCAACGCCAATCCGCGCGGGTGAAGCGATTCAGGCGCGATACATCGTGGCGGTAGGCGGCAAATGCCAAGCCGAGCAGCATCGGCACGGGCAGCGCGAACCCGGCGTAGACGTGGACGAGTTCGATCTGGCGACGATGCCCGACGCGGATCGCGAGCGTGCCGTTGTAGAGAACCGCCGCGGTGAGGATGCAGACGATCATCAGCGCGGCGGTGAGTCGGTGGACGTAGCGCTCGGCGCGGGTGAAGCGCGCGATCGTCGCCGACGGCGCCGCGGGTTCGGGAGTCACAGACATCGGCTGGCTTGTCCTACTTCTGGATGACGCCGTCGAGGGGGTAGCCGCGCGTCTCCCAATACCCCGGGTCGACGTGGTCGAGCAGTTCGATCGCGGACAACCACTTCGTGCTCTTGTAGCCATACATCGAGCCCGCATACATCCGGACCGGGCCACCGTGATCATGCGTGACGGGCTGGCCGAGCATCTGCAGGGCCACAATGACGTCCGGACGACGAGCCTGCTCCAACGTCATGTTCTCGGTGTAGCTGCCGTCGAACGAGCGGAACCGGATCGCCGTGGCAGTCGCCAGCGGTTGCGCACGTGCGAGCACATCGGAAAGCTGCACGCCGGCCCAGTGCACTTCGGGTACCTGCCAGCCGGTGACGCAGTGGAAGTCGCGAACTAGCGTCGTCTGAGGAAGGGCCTGCAGATCGGCGACCGTGTAGACGGCAGGATGCGCGACCAGGCCCGAGACGTTGAGTCGGTAAGTCGCGGCAGTGCGTCGAGGCACCGATCCGGTCACCGAATAGAAGCGGAACGTGTCGCCGAGCGGGAACAGCGAAAGCAGCCCGGTCGGATCGCGGGCCTCCAGAGGCCCCAACACCCGAGCCAGAGTGTTCGACACGGCGTCACCGGTGAGCACGCCGGCGAGCCCGGCTGCGAGCACACCGAGCACGATGCGTCGCCCGACCGGCGCGCCGGCAGCCGACGAGCGATGCTCATCCACGGCGGGACGCCCCTGTCATCGCAGTCGTCCGCGAGAGCCGATTCGGACGAGCGCGAGCCCGATCACAGCGATCACCGGCCCGGCGACGGCCCAGAACGCCTTGCCGGTCATCGAGCTACCGGTGAGCAGACCGACGCCCTGCAGGGTGAACACCAATCCCAGCAACGCGATCACCACGCCGACCGGAACCCACACACGCTTGTTCATCTGCACACCCCCTCGACCTCGCATACCCACGATCGACGGTAACCCGGTCACGCCGACGCGGCATGCGGCGCTCTAGAACGTGGCTGACAGATGGCGGGCCCGCTCTGCCGGGGGCGCGCCGTTGGACTGCTTGCCGGCGGTGTGCACCGGCGCGGCGCTCTTCACGGCGGCCTTGATGCTCGGTGTCTGCACCATTTGTGAAGCCTGTAGCCGAGTACGGTTGGGCGTTCTTCCTCGTGAACACGACTGGACAGGTCGGTGACGCACTCGGGCTGGCAGTCCTGGCGAGCCTCACGTCGGGCCGCACCGCTCACCTGCTTCAGCAACGCAAGTCACAGTCCGCGGCCCTGACCGCCGGCTACCACCTCGGTTTCGGGATCTCGGGCCTCGCTCGTCCTCGTCGGTGTAATCGGGGCGCTCTGTCGACGGTGATCCGTTCCAGTGCCATGCTCGTTGGGAGGCCAGTTCCGGGTGAGCAGCAGGTTCTACTCAAGAAGACCGCCGGATGGCCGATCTCCTTGTTATGCACTGGAACAGGCGGCATCGCATTCGGTTCGGCATCGCCGGGCGGACAGCGTTTCTGCGTGTGCAAAGCAGTGGCCCTGCCCGTGGCCGGCTCAGCCGTTCTGCGATGGTTTGCCTGGCAATTCTCGTCGCGTATGGATGGTGGCAGCTACAGCGTTGGGGGGGCACTGCGCACAAGACGTTGGTGGGAGGCCTGTTCTTCGTCCCGCTGAATGCGTTCGCCGTCCTCACGGCATGGGGGGCGGCGCGCCGCAGTCGGGGCCAGCCACGGATGGAGCGCTTCTGGCGGCTCGTCTCGGCCGCTCTCTTGGCTGAGCTGATCGGTGATGTGATGCAGACCTATCACGAGGTTGTTGACCACGCCCGACCGTTTCCTTCACTCGTGGACGTTCCCTTCCTAGCGTTCTATGCGCTGATTTTGATCGCCATCCTGCGCTTTCCGTCGGGGTCATCCAGCATTCGACGCCATCTGACCCTCGCCCTGGACGGCGCCGTGGTAGCGATAGCGGCCGCGGTGCCGATCTGGTTCGTGAGTCTGGCGCCGATCATCGTTGCAGGCGGGCAGAGCGGCGTCGCGATGACGGTTTCGATCGCTTACCCACTGGGCGACATGGTGTTGCTGGTCGGCTTGACTAGTTTGCTCCTTCGAGCTGTGCCGACTGGGCTCCGGCTACCGCTGAGCTTGTTCGGTGTCGGCATGGTCGGCTTCGTCCTCACTGATCTGATCTACAGCTGGGTTGCCGTGCACGGCACCTATGCGGGCGGAGATCGTGTTGACGTGGGCTGGATCGTGTCGCTGGCCTTCTTCGCCGTCGCGGGGGCCGCGTACGCGCCCACCGCTCGCGAGGACTTCACGACGCAGGATTCGCGTACCTACCGCCGGCGTGTGTCATGGATGCCGTACGTGGGCCTTGCGACCACGTTGAGCCTTGTGGTTTGGAGGGAGCGGCACGACCCCATCACAAGTCTCGCGTTGTTCCTCGCGATCGCAGTGCTCTCAGTGCTGGTGTCCCTGCGGCAACTCCTCGTGCAAGCTGAGCTCCTGCGCACCCAACGTGAACTGCGTAAGGTACAGGCCGAGCGCGCGCTTCTGCTCGACTCCACGATGCGTAGTGGTGAGGACGAACGTGTGCGCATCGCAGCGGAGTTGCACGACGGCCCGGTGCAAAGGCTGGCTGCGCTGGGGTATCTGCTCGAGCGCGCGGTGCGGGTAGGCGGCCGCGGCAATTCCGAGCGCGCAGGGGCCCTAGCAGCGGAGGCCATGACCGAGTTGCGTGCGGAAGTAGAAGGGCTGCGGCGGTTGATGTCGAACTTGCGACCGCCGGCTCTCGACGAGAGCGGCCTCGAAGATGCGTTGCGCGATCATATATCCACCGTGTTCGCCAACACCGGCATCGACGTCACCCTGGTCAGTGAACTCGGCCAGAAGCAACTGTCGGCCACCGGCAAGACAGCGTTATACCGAGTAGCCCAGGAGGCGCTGCTCAACGTCCGCCAACACGCAGCTGCCCACCACCTGCAAGTGCGGCTTGAACGCCGCGACGGTGGGACCGTGCTCAGCATCAGCGATGACGGCGTCGGCTTCTCTCCCGACGAAGCGGCGGCCCAGCTGCGGAAAGGACACTTCGGGTTGATCGGCATGCGCGAGCGAGTCGAGCTCGCCGGCGGAAACTGGCACCTCGAGACGGCTCCAGGGTCGGGTACCCGGATCTCCGCGTTTGTCCCTGACGAGCCCAACATTCCGGGCTCAGCCAAGCTCGACCGCGCGATCCGACAGCGCGTGCCCGCATGACCGACAACCGGATTCGTGTTCTCATCGTCGACGACGACCTACACGTCGGAACGCAGCTGAGGGAACTCCTCACCGATTTTGACCATAACGTCGTCGGGCTGGCCTCAGACGGCAGCCAGGCACTCGCGTTGGACAAGACGTTGCGACCCGACGTGGTCGTGACCGACCTCAGGATGCCCGGCCTCAGCGGAATCACGCTCACCGAGCTCCTGCTGCAGCTACCCGTAGCCCCCGCCGTCGTCATGGTCAGCGCATACGATGACGCGTCGCTGCAGAAGCAAGCTCGCGAGGCGGGCGCTTATTGCTACGTCGTGAAGGGTGCGCCCGGCGACGTAGTGCACGCCGCCGTGACCGCCGCCGCCCAACACCGCGCAACGCTGTCATGACGTCCGACCGGTCGGAACTCCAATCGCCCTGGTCGCCGTCCGGGTTGGTGTGGATACGACGGCTGATGCTGTGCGGATTCGGTGGCTACATCGTCTGGCTGGTCCTGCCGATCGGCGTACACCCCCATCTCAACACGTTCCGAGACCTGTGGCTGCAGCCCCTGGTGCTCGCGCTGTCGACCACATTGATGGTCCTGCGCGTAGTGCTGGTGCCAGCCAACCGGCTGACGTGGACGTTCTTCGCGCTCGCTGGTGGTCTTTGGACCGCCGGAGACATCCACTCGCTCCTCGCGGTCCACAGCGGCCAACCGCTTCAATTCCCGAGCTTGGCCGACGTGGGTTACGTTGCCATCTATCCGCTGATGTGGTTTGGGTTCTTCCTATTGTTGCGCAGCGAGAGCGCCGCGCTCCCGCGCAGCCTGTGGCTGGACGGCATCGTCGGCGCGCTCGCCACAGCCGCAGCCACCTCCGCATTCGCGCTGCCGCTCATTGTCCGCGACACACACGGTTCCGCCGCAGTCGTCGCCACGAACATCGTCTATCCCGCCGCGGACCTGCTTCTGCTGTGCACGCTTGTCGGGGTCTACGCCCTCTTCCGGTGGCGGCCACCGCGCGTCTGGCTAATGCTCGGCGTCGGACTCGGCGCCTTTACCGTCAGTGACATCAGCTTTCTGTTCCGCAACGCGGACGGCTCCTTCGTCCTCGGCACGATGTGGGACGCCGGATGGGTGCTAGGGCTCGTCATAGTGGCGGCCGCGGCCTGCTACCAGCAGGAAAAGCAGCAGCAACAGCTCCGACCGGTTGGCGTCGCCGCCGTCGCCTTTCCGCTGCTGTCCGGCGTCATCGGACTCGCGTTGCTGACCTACGGAAGCCTCGTCCGGCTACCTGTCGTTCCCGTTGCGCTCAGCGCGGCATGCGTGCTCACCGCCCTCATGCGCGCGGCCCTCAGGTTCCGCGAGATCCAGGCACTCGCGCTTGCACGTCATGAGGCACGCACCGACGACCTGACTGGCCTGCCCAACCGGCGGCAGTTCTACGCCCGCCTTTCGCGTGCCCTCGCCGATCCCACGGCCGGATGCGAACTTTCCGTGCTTCTCATCGACCTGGATCGATTCAAACAGGTCAACGACAGCCTTGGTCACCCCGTCGGGGACGCGTTGCTCCGGCTTGCAGGAACACGGCTCAACGAGACGCTTCGATCGGGCGACCTGCTCGCCCGGATCGGTGGAGATGAGTTCGCGGTCCTGCTTCAGCGATGCAGCGGCGAGGACGCGAGTGCGGCCGCGAAACGTTTCCGCGACGCGCTGCATACGCCATTCGTCATCGACGACGTGACCCTGCACCTCGGCGCGAGCGTCGGCATCGCGCTCTACCCCGCACACGGCGACGACACGCGCCAGCTACTCCAGCACGCCGACACCGCCATGTATCAAGCCAAGGTCAAGGGTTCCGGGTTCGAGGTCTACGACCCCGCGGGCGACGCCCACCGGATAGACCCGTTAGCCACAACCGAGGCTCTGCGTAATGCCCTCTACAGCGATGAACTTGTCTTGCACTATCAGCCCAAACTCGACCTTGTCACCGGCTGCGTCACGGGTGTCGAAGCGCTCGTGCGCTGGCAGCACCCGGAGCATGGCCTCGTCTACCCGGACGAGTTCCTCCCGTTGGCCGAAGCGGCTGGCCTGATGGCCGCCCTCACTACGATCGTGCTCGATCAGGCTCTGCGCCAATGCGCCGCATGGCGCGCAGCCGGGAGAGACCTCACGATGGCGGTCAATCTGTCCCCGACGAATCTTCTCGATCCCGAAATGCCCAACCTCGTTGGCGCATTGCTCGCGAACCTCGATCTGCCCGCCTCAGCTGTGCACCTCGAGATCACCGAATCGGTTGTTATGACCGACCCAGACCGTAGCCTCGACAGTCTTCAACGCTTCCACGAACTCGGCGTCCGGCTGGCGGTCGATGACTACGGCACAGGCAACTCCTCCTTGACCTACCTTTCCCTCCTTCCGATCGACGACATCAAGCTCGACAAGTCCTTCGTTATCGCCATGTCCGGCAGCGGCCCAGCCGCCGACCGCTCCAGAGCCATCGTCGAAAGTACGATCTTTCTCGCTCACGCCCTCGGCTTGGACCTGATCGCCGAGGGCGTGGAGACGGCAGAAACCCTCGCCGAGCTGACCCGACTCGGTGCAGCCGTCGCCCAGGGGTACTACCTGTGCCGTCCACTTCCTGCGCAAGCTCTTGAACACTGGCTTGACAACAATGCGCTGCCCTCCACCGGCCGTCGTCCCCCGAAAACCCACACGCTGCATAGCGAGCGCGCCGACGACAGAACGACCTCGCACCCTGCGAAGACTTGACCGATCAGCCTGGCCCCTCGGGCTTCGGGCCGAACAAGAACGCCTTCCCCTGCCCGGCCGCCGACGCGGTGAACGAGCAGCAGGGGGCTTCATCAGACGCGCAACCGCGCGATGTCAGCGCGGTCGCGGTCTGCCCGGTCGAATCTGCGACCATAGCGTCCTGCGCTGCTTGCTACTCAGAGCTTGGGGACATGCACATGACGGACGGGTCGGAGCCGGATGTTCCACCGTGTGCGCTGGTGATCTTCGGCGCGTCCGGTGATCTGGCCGAACGCAAACTGGTGCCGGCGATCGAACGCCTTGCGACATTCGGGCGGTTGCCGCGCAACATCGGTTTGCTCGGTGTGGCACGTACACCGATGCGGGAGGACGACTTCCGAAGTCGTTGCCTCAAGGCCGCCGACCGTGCCGACGGAACCTCGGCGCAGTGGACGGACCTGGTCGCGTCGGCGCGCTATGTGAGCGGTGGCTACGACGACCCGGACACCTACGCCCGCCTCGGCGTGGCCTTGGACGAGTGTGACCAAATCCGCGGCACCGCAGGCAATCGGGTCTTCTACTTCGCTACGCCGCCCGCCGTGTTCGGCACGATCGCCGAGAATCTGGGCAATGCCGGCCTGAACAAGGGCGCGCAGGGTGGCACGTCACGCGTCGTCATCGAGAAACCGTTCGGATGGGACGAGCAGAGCGCGAAAGATCTGTATCGCGATATCTCCACCGCGTTCGAGGAGGACCAGATCTTTCGGATCGATCACTACCTGGCAAAAGACACCGTGCAGAATCTGTTGGCGCTGCGCTTCGCGAATACGATTTTCGAGCCGATCTGGAATCGCACCTGGGTCGACCACGTCCAGATCACGGTCGCGGAAACCATTGGAGTGGGTGAGCGCGGCGGGTTCTACGAGACGGCGGGCGCGATGCGTGACATCGTCCAGAACCACGTCCTGCAGGTGCTGTCGTTGTTTCTCATGGAGCCGCCGACGTCGTTTCACGCGCAGGCAATTCGGGACGAGAAGATCAAGCTGCTGCGGGCCGTCCGAGCGATGGAAGGCGAGCGCGACATCACCGCCAACGCGGTGCGCGGGCAGTACACCCGCGGCGGCACCCGCGAGGCATTGATGGCTGGCTACCGCGAGGAGCCCGGCGTCGATCCGCTCAGCTCAACCGAGACGTTTGTGGCGCTGCGGTTGTCGATCGAGAACTGGCGGTGGGCCGGCGTCCCGATCTACGTGCGCACCGGCAAGCGGCTGCCGCAACGGATCACCGAGGTTGCGATTCACTTTCAGAAGCCACCCCAATTGCCGTTGTTCCCGAAGAGCGCGGCGATGCTGGAACCCGACGCGTTGATCGTCCAGGTGCAGCCGGACGAAGGAATGAGCCTGCGCTTCGGGGCAAAGGTGCCCGGATTGAGCTTCGACGTACGTAAGGCGTCGATGGATTTCTCCTACAGTGCTGGCTTCGAGGGTCACTATCCCGAGGCCTACGAGCGAGTCATTCTCGATGCGCTCAAGGGTGATCCCACCTTGTTCATCCGGGCTGACGAAGTCGGTCGATCGTGGCGCATTGTCGACCCGATCCTCAAGTACTGGGCTGAAGACTCCGCTCCCATCCCGCTGTACCACGCAGCCACCTGGGGCCCGCGCGAAGCAACCGAGTTGATCGAACGTGACGGCCGCAGTTGGCGTCGCTACTGACGATCTACCCGGCCTCGCCGAGCAGGGCGAGGGCGGCCTGCTCGATGGTGTCCTCGTCCAGCAGTACGAGGTTCGCCGCATCGCCGAGCGGGATGAAGCTGTCATGGCTGGCCACTCGGGCGATCCGGCCGGCGAAGCCGTTCTCGACCAGTGCGGTGACGACCCCCTCACCGACCCCGCCGCTGCGCCGCGTCTCGTCGGCGATCAGCACCTTGCCGGTCGCTGCCGCCTCGCGCAGCAGATCGTCCACGGGCAACGGCATGATCCAGCGCAGGTCGAGCACCCGCGCCGCCACACCATGCGCAGCGAGGCGGCGGGCGACGCGCAGTGACATCCGCACGCCGTTTGCGAAGGTGACGATGGTCAGGTCACGTCCGTCGCCGTGCACCCGCCCCGTGCCGATCGGCGCGACCGTGTCCGGCTCGTAGGCGCCGAGCCATCCCCGGTCGCCGGGTTCGTGCAGGTCTCGCTCGTGGTAGAGCGCGATCGGCTCGAGGTACAAACTCACCTGCCCGGATACCGTGGCCGCCGCGAGGCAGGCGCGCAGCATCGGCCCGGCGTCCTCGGGGCGTGCCGGCACGGCGACGACCAACCCGGGGATGTCGCGCAGCACCGCGACGGCGTCGTCATTGTGGAAGTGCCCGCCGAAGCCCTTCTGATAGCCCAGCCCGGCAATCCGCACGACCATCGGGTTCGTGAACGTCCCGCCGGAAAAGAAGCGCAGGCTGGCCGCCTCGCCGCGCAACTGGTCCTCGGCGTTGTGCAGGTAGGCGAGGTACTGGATCTCGGGGACCGGCAGCAACCCGCTCACCCCGAGACCGAGCCCGAGACCGAGGACGGACTGCTCGTCGAGGAGGGTGTCGAATACCCTGGGCGCACCGAATCGCTGCCGCAGCCCGCGGGTCAGCCCGTATACGCCGCCCTTGCGTCCGACGTCCTCACCGAACACGAGCATCTCCGGACGGCCCGCCAGCGCGTCGGTGAGCGCGGCGTTGATGCTCTGCGCGAGCGTGAGCGGGCCGCCAGACTCCGGCAAGCGGCCGTCGAATGCCGCCGAGCGCGTGTCGGAGGGCGCGCGACGAGCCGCGTCCTCGGCCTCGGCGGCGACCCGTCGCGGGGCGAGCGGCGCAGCGATGGAGGCGGCATCGCGAAATGTCGCCTCCATGGCCAGTCCGTCGGCGATGGAGGCGACGCGGGAGGCGATCTCCTCGTAGCGCGCGGCAGGGTCGGCCGACCCGAGCTGTGCGGCCAGGGCGAGCAGCGGATCGTGGCTGCGGTCGGCGGCGATCGCCGCAGCGGAGCGATACCCCGATTCGACGTCCGTGCCGGCGTGGCCGAGGAAACGAACGGTCCGCAGGTGCAGCAATGCCGGACGCTGTTCGCGGCGGGCGATTTCCACAGCTTGGCGCGACGCTTCGGTCACCGCGTCGGGGTCCGCGCCGTCCGCCGCGAGATAGTGGAACCCCGGGCGCTGCGCCGCGGCGGCGATCCAACCTGCCGGCGTGGGCACCGAGATGCCCAGCCCGTTGTCCTCACACACCAGCACGAGCGGCAGCGGCAGCCCCTGCGCCACGCAGTAGCCAGCGGTGTTGAGCGCACCGGCCGCGGTGGAGTGGTTGAGGCTCGCGTCACCGAAGCTGCAGACGGTGACGGCGTCAGCCGGCCAGCGGGTCGTCAGCCGCAGCTTGCGGGCTCGTCCGATGGCGAAGGCGACACCCACGGCGCGCGGCAGGTGCGAGGCGATCGTCGAGGTCTGCGGGATGACGGCGAGGCCCGCGTCGCCCCACACCTTGTGTCGTCCACCGGACGCAGGATCGGCGAGCGCCCCGACACAGCCCAGCAGGACTGCCCGCAGGGCACTTTCCAGCGATCGACCGGCCTGCAACGAGCGGGCCAGGAAGAACCCGCCGGAGCGGTAGTGCAGCAGCGCTGGATCGCTCGGCCGCAGCGCATCGGCGATCAGCGCGTTCGACTCGTGCCCGGCGGAGCCGATGGTGTAGTAGCCCTCGCCCTTCTCGCGCATCCGCCGTGCCTGGATGTCGAGCAGCCGGCTGCCGGCCATCGCGTCGAAGAGCATCAGTAGACGCGGATCCGGCCGAGGGCCGTCGGTGGACAATTCCGCCAGGCTGGTACGCACGCGGCGGTCGAGGTCGTCGTGCGGCGCGCTCGCACTACTGGTTTGGGCCACGCCCCGATCATGCCCGGTGACGACGTGGAGCGAACGCCCCGGCACCGCTGGCGTGCCGCCGGCGCTTGGATACCGCCTGAACCGGCGAGGCCCGCGCGGTCTTCAGGACTGCCCGTCACGTCCATCATAACGTCGTACGAGTCCGATTCTTGTGGTTGTGCAACGAATTCGATTAGCTTAGAAAGTGGAAGATGCGTGCCTGACATCTCCCGCCGGCGTCGCCTGTTTATCCTCGCGATCTGCTGCCTGAGCCTGCTGATCGTCGGCATGGACAACACGATCGTGAACGTGGCGGTGAACGCAATTCGCCTCGACCTGCACGCGTCGCTGTCCGATCTGCAGTGGACGATCGACGCGTACACGCTGGTCCTGGCGAGTTTGCTGATCCTGTCGGGGTCCACCACCGACAGGGTTGGCCGGCGGGCGCACCTTCCAACGCGTTCCCGGCGTCCCGACGTCGTGGGTCAGCTTCTCGTCGTGACCACCCTGGCTACCCTGACGTACGCGATCATCGAGGCGCCCGTCGCGGTTGGACGTAGGTTTCCACCGTCCTGCTGCTGGCCACCGCTGCCTCAGCCGCGGCTTCGCTTATCGGCTACGAACGACGCCGCCGCGATCCGTTGATCGACCTACGCTTCTTCCGCAGCGTCCCGTTCTCCGGCGCGACACTCACGGCTGTCTTCGCATTCGGCGGGTACGCGGGCTTCCTGTTCCTCAACACGCTGTACCTGCAAGGTGTGCGGGACTACTCGCCGCTGCGGGCCGGGATTTGCACGGTGCCCCTTGCGATCGGAGCGTTGCTGCTCGCGCCGGTATCGGGACGGATCGTAGGAGTGCGTGGACCGCGCATACCGACGGTCATCGCGGGTGCCGCCATCCTCGTAGCCGGCGCCATGCTCGTTGGGCTGCGTGCCGACACGTCCTTGCTCTGGCTGCTGGCGAGCTACTCTGTGTTCGCGATTGGTTTCGGCATGGTGAACGTGCCCATCACCGACAGTGCCGTGTCCGGGATGGCGCGCTCGCAGGCAGGTGTGGCCGCCGCCATCTCGTCCACCAGCCGTCAGGTCGGCGCCACCTCGGCGTGGCGGTGGCGGGATCGGTCCTTAATTCCGGCCTCGCAGGCGTCAGCATCCACGCGGGATTCGTCAACGCCAGCCGGTACACCTGGTGGTTGGTAGCCGGTTGCGGCGCTGTGGTTCTCGTGCTCGGTCTGGTGACGTCCACCCCTGGGCCCTCCGGACGGCAGACGAGACAGCGCGGCTGTTTCCTGACGACGATGTGCTTGTGGGGGTGAACACATGACATCGCGACCGGCTCTTGAGCGCGAGACGTGGCAGGCGCCGCGCGCGGTCGTTCTGGAACGCAACGACCGGCGCGGTGAGGCGTGCGAGGCGCTGCAGATGAGTTTCATCCGGGTGAAGGCATTGCGCTGCCTCATGCCCGCGCCGATCACGATGCGGGTTTGGCGGCAGCGCTGATGACCGACCCGGCGTACACCACGATCTCCGTAAACGACTTGGAGAACCGGGCCTGGTCGTGCGCACCCACCATCCCGGCGACCGGCGCGCGAAACTGGTGGCGTTGACTGCGTCAGGACGCCGCGCCGCACAGCGTGCCGAGCGAATTCTCGCCTCGGCACCGAAGCAGGTTCGCAATCTCGGCGACGCCGATCTTGCCGCGTTGCACCGCATCGCGCGCAGCTTGCTCGACTGAGCCAGCCATCGCGCTGGTGTGTGCGGGTTACCCTCGACGGGTGCACGACGCGACGACGTCGGCTATCGACGAGCCGATACTTCTGGAGGTAGGACGTGGCGCTTCGGCGCAAAGCCCCCCGGGGCCACGACCTGTTCCCCGGGTTCACCGACGTCGTCGAGCTCGGTGGCGGCAGCCTGGCGACGGTGTTTCGTGCTCGCGAAGTCGGCACGCAGCGCCTCGTCGCGCTGAAGCTGCTCAATGTCCGTGACGCCGCACCGCGCGCGGTCGAGTCCTTCGAACGCGAGTCTTTCGCGCTCGGCGCCCTTGGCGCGCACCCGAACATCGTCACGTTGTACCGCAATTTCTGGACGCCAGATGATCGCCCGGTGCTCGTCCTCGAGCTCTGCGCGGGCTCGGTCGCGAATCGCCTGAGCCGCGATGGCGGCCTGCCAGTGGCCGACTGTGTCGCCATCGGCATAAAGATCGCCGGCGCGCTCGAGACTGCGCACCGGGGCGGGATTCTGCACCGCGATGTCAAACCGCAAAACATCCTGGTCACTGAATTCGGCGAACCCGCTCTCGCCGACTTCGGGGTCGCGATGTTGCAGTCCTCGACGCAGACCACGGCGGGCCTGTTCGATTTCACTACGCTGCATGCCGCGCCGGAACTACTCGAAGGCGGCGGGACCTCCGCGGCGACCGATGTCTATGAGTTGGCGTCCTCGCTGTATCAACTGATTACCGGGCGGTCGGCGTTCCGGGCCTATGAGGGGGAGTCACCGGCGTCGGTGATCCTGCGGATTCTGCGCGACCCGGTACGCCCCCTATCCGGCGTGGACGTGCCGGCGCGCCTGTCCGATCAGCTCGTCCGGGCGATGTCGAAAGATCAGGGTGCCCGACCGCCGACGGCCGCCGAGTTCGCCGCCGGACTGGCACAGGTCGAGATCGAGCAGGGTTGGCCACGCACTCAATTCCTGATCCGCGACGCGCCGTCAGGCATCAACAGGTTTCCGGCGGTCAGTCGGATGCCTGACGTGGCGGCCTCCGGACGACAGGCGGCCATCCCGGTGACCCGCCATCCACAGCCACCGCTCGCTCCGGATCGCGTCCCCGCCACACCCGTCGCGGACGTCGGTGAAGCGGACGTCGGTGAAACCAACCGGAGCGAACCGATAGCCAAATCGCCCTGGATCCCACCGACCCTCAGCCCGCAACCGGAGCCTGCGCAGGTCGCGGAACGCATTCCCGTTCCTCTGCCGGAACCTGTTCTCGAGCCGGCGCTTGTTCTCGAGCCGGAGCCGGAGCCGGAGCAGGAGCCCGAGATCGTGCCCGACCCGGAACCTGTTCCCGCCCCGCGGAGCGAGCGCGAGGGCGGGGCGGTTGGCACGGGGACGTCGTCAGGGATGTCGCCGTCCTGGTGGGCTCCGGTCGGGGAAGGTGGCATTCTGCGCGAGCCGTTCGTTGCGCGAGCATCGTCAGAGCATCTTGACCGCCAGCCGGCGTTTCCTGCGCCGCCGCTGGCGCGTGCGGTTCCTGAGCAACCGACGCTGCCCCGCGGAGGTGCGGTGCCCGTCTGGACAGCCCGAACCTTTCCCGTGCAGCCTGATGCGCTGACCGAGCCCGCAGTCGACCCGTCCACGTTGCGTCCGCGACTGACGGTGCGTTCGGGCACATACCGGCTCACCGTGGACGAGGATCGGCTCACGATGCGCCGTACGCTGCGCACCGAGTACCTGGCGTGGACACAGATCAGCGGTTTTCAGCAACATTTTCCGAGCGGAGACAACTCGCCGCAGTCGCATGGCGTGCTCGTCGCCCTCACGCCAACGGGGGCGATTGAACTTCGCGCGACCAAGCGTTCGGGTGACGAACTCCGGCGCCTGCACGCACTGCTCGAAGCGTATCGGCTACGGTCCGCCGCCCGCTGATCGCCGACGACCCCGCTCCGTCAGCGGCGGACCGCATGGTGGCGTCGACGGACTGCCCCTGGTTCCGATGCACGGTTGGTGCCGCCAGCGACGCTGTTCGAAACGCGCTTTCGACATCAGCGAGTAGTTGAACCGCTGTCGGGTGCGAGACGCAGAAAGTGCCTGCCCGGTAGCGCCGGTGTCTCAGAACGGTGGCGGCTCGTCATCGGGTTCGCTGCGCCGCGGTTCGGTGCTGTCGGGTTCGGTGCTGCTGGTCTGGCTGTCGGGGGCGAGTGTGGTGGCGTCGGGATCGATCGTTTGGAGGTCCGTGTCGTGGAGGGTGTCTGTGTTGAGGTTGTTGGGGTTGAGGGTGTAGTCGATGGGGAGGGTGTGGGCGGGTTTGCTGTAGTGGCGGCCGGTGGGGCTGGTCCAGTGGGTGGCGCCGGTGTGCGGGTTGCGGGTGACGTGCCAGCCGGTTTCGTGTTTCAGCTTGTGGTGCCGGGGCACAGGGCGTGCAGGTTCGTGGCGCTGGTGGGGCCGCCGTGGTTCCAGGCCCGGATGTGGTCGAGGTCGCAGCGTGCTGAACGACCAGCGCAGCGCGCAGGCGACCTCTTCGCAGCGGTAGTTCTTGTCGGCGCTGCCGCGCGGTGCGGGGATGTCGGCGGCGACCGCTGCGACCAGCAGTTGCTGGTGCGCCTCGGCCCAGCACATGAGCCGTTGCATCGCAAGCAGCGCATCGATGCGACCGTCCTGCGACAACAATGCCGGGTCCAACGCCCCCAACACGGTGGCGGACAGCACCGCGTCGAGGTCCGCCGCTGCAGCGAACGCAGCGGCACCGTCGACCCGCGCGCTACCCGCCGCTTCTATATCCATGTGTTCGATTCTATCAGGTACGCCTATGTAAAGCAGCACAATACTTAGCAATAGCGCCTTATATGATCATCACTCGCCGAGGCCTTGCGGCGACGGGGGGGGCAGGCTGCGCCGACCGCTGACCGCCGGCGACCACCAACCCAGCTGAGCCAGGAACTTTCGAACCGTCCGCAGCTCACCGGCGTCGGCCCGCAGCCCGCCGGCCCACCAAGCGCCGCCCGCGCTCGGACCCTCGGCCCGCAGGCTCGCGGTGATAGCGCAGGGCCGCTGACATTCGTCCTCGCCAGCCAAGCTCGAGTCGGACCGAACGACGCAACACGTAGTGCGCCGCCCACGCCTGTTCAACGTCCTCAGGACCGACCTCAGCACGTGTGTCGTATGCGACTGCGTTCGCGCGTCGACCGAGTTCCGCGGTCTGCTGTCCGGGTGTTGGCCCGAATTGTGCCTGGGTCTGCGCGGCGATTTCCGCGCTCGTCGAGGTAGACAGCTCGGGCAGGCCGGCCTCGCTGAGCATGTCGATGCTCTCCTGCCACGCGCCGAGCAATTGGGTGCGCGGATCCCTTCCGCGACGCCGGCGTGCTGCCCGCACCCGCTTGCGCGAGCCAAATACCAAAAGCATCGAAAGAGCGAGCGCACCGGCCGCAGCGAGCAACGCAAAGAGCAGCCCGCGCCCGGATGTGGAGCCGGACCTCGGCACCGCAGACCGGCGAGCGACAGCGTGCCCACCGCCGGAACCGGTGACCAGCGCGTTCTGGCTCGGCACGGTGGGCTTGCTCGGCGGGGACGCCGTCGCGGGATCGGGCTGGCGGGCTCCCGAATACCGGCTGGGAGCGGCGTCGAGCACGACCCAACCCTGCCCGACGACGGGCACCTCCGCCCACGTCCACGCCTCGGACGTGTCCATCGAGTAACGGCCGGCGGGCAGGTTCCCCGTTCCGGTGGTGGCCGATGCGCGAAAGCCGGTGACCACACGGGCGGGCACCCCGAGTTCGCGGGCGATCAGGGCGACGAGTGTGGCGAACTGCTCGGGCGTCGCGCTGCGCTGGCCCAGGATCGAGGCGAGCACCTCGGCGAAGCCGGTGCCGCCCGCGCGGTCCGACGACGGTCGGTTCGTCGACCCGGCAGGGACGGAACTCGCCGGTCCTGTCGCAGGGCCGGAGAGCAGGTACTTGGCGCGCAGATCCTGTTGCAAGGCCTGCAGGAACGGCAGCGCCGGTGCGCTCGGCACGCCGCTCTCCGTCACGAATTCGCGCACGAGTCGCTCGAGCGTCGCATGCAGATCGGCGGGTAGTTGCGAGTCGACTGCAGGGGAAGCGGTGTCGGCGCTCGCGCGCGCGACACGCAGGTCGGCGAATATCCGCCGGGGCACCGCCGATTCGACGGTGTATCGCCCGCCGCCGGACAGGGCGCTCGCCGCGACGATCATCCCGCTGGTTTGGTCGATGTCGACCGGCGTCCCGGTGACCTTCCGGGGGCGATACAGCATCGGCAGCCACGGGGTCGACGACAGCGGTCCGGGCCGGATCAGGTATGTCTGCCGCACGCTAGGCCCGGCGGTGCGGAGTGCGAGGTCGGCGTCGTCGGGGAGCACGCCTCCGGACGGTCGGAAGGTTCGTTCGAACGACCATCCCGCGCCGTCGTAGGTGTCGAGGTTGGCGATCCCGAAATAGCCCGGGGCGCTTTGATCGATGCTCACCGTGAACACCTGCTGTTTCGGCTGCGATGCGCCGCGTGGACGTAGACCCGCCACGAACGACACCGGGCCGAGCAGATGCGCGGCATCGATCGAGGGCACCCGCTGCGGCGCCGTGGCACGTTTCGGGAATGCGCTGCTCTGGACGATCGCCGACGCCGCCAGCGCGACAATCAGCGCGCCGACGACGCCCGCGGCCAACCCGAGCAGCGGCAGTTCGCCGTCCGACTCGCTCGACTGCGCTGAGGACTCCTGGCGCAACCACGCCTGGCTGGTTCGCAGCACTAGCAGGGCGCTTAGGAACCCGGCAGCGAGCAGGGTCTCGTGCAGTTGGGCGGAACCGGCGGCCGCGCGCTGCGAGGCTGCGTAGGCCAAGCCGAACGCTACGAGTACCGCGCCGTAGGGCAGTGCGGACGTCCACCGTCGAGCGAGGCATTCGCCGGCGAGCGCCCCGGCGAGCCAGCTGAGCGCCACCGGCGCGACGAGGAGCGATCGCGGGCTGACCAGGGGCAGCGCGAAGCTCAGAATCTGGGAGGGGCCGTGGTACAGCCCGTCCGCCAAGGCCGCGAACCCGATCGGATCGTGCAGCACGACGACGAGCGTGAACACGACGAACGCGCCGACGTCGACGAGCGCCCCGAGCCACAGGCTGGCGCTCAGCCGAACGGACAGCGCCGGCACCAGCACGCTGAGCACTGCGGCGCCGACGAGCGGGGCGGCACCGACGTCGACGGGGAAGGTGCGCAACCACGGTGCGGCCGCCAGCACGCTCGCGACGATGCACAGCGGGATGAGCGCTCGCGCCACCGGCAGGCGCGCTCCGCTCACGCGGACACCCCGACATTCCAGGCGGCGCAGACCTCGTCGGCGTCGGCCGCCACGATGATCCGGAGGCCGGGGAAGCGCGCCGGCTCGCTGCGATCGCCGTCGAGCGATACGACGACCAGCCGTTCGAAGCGACCACGAAGCGCCGCAATATAGGGCAGGTCGGCGAGGTCGAGCGCGCCCGTCACGACAACCAGCGACGTGCCGCCGCGGGAGCGTCGCAACGTGATCAATTGGCTGCGCAGCGCACCCGCCGCATCGGCTTGCACACCTGTCAGGTGGTCGATCAGGGGCGTGACGTCGCGCAGGCGCGAACCGCCGAGAGTGGTGGCGTCACTGAGCCGCAGTTCGACGGGTGCCTTGTCTGCGGCTGCGGCGACGAGAGCTGACGCGGCAACGTCCACGGCGGATTCGAAGGATTCGGCGGTGTACCCGCTCGGAGCCAGATCGAGCAGCACCACGCTGAACGGCTGCGAGGTGTCGACGTTGTGCTTCACGACCAACCGCCCGGTTCGCGCGGACGAGCGCCAGTGCACCAGCCGCAAATCGTCACCTGCGACGTAGTCACGCAGCCGATGGAAGGTGATATTGCCCTGCGGCGAAGTGTCCGACGACGGGCCGTCCAGGTGCCGGGTCTGCCCGTTGACGAGCGGGCGGAACGCCAACACCCTCGGACAGACCCAGATCCGCTCGACCTCGCCGTATCGGCGCGAGGTCTGAAACAGCTCGAACGGGTCGCGCCGGGTGACCTCGACCGGGCCGACGTCGAAGATGCCCCGCTGACGGGTCGGCAGCCGGTAGGTGCGCAAGCCCCGCTCGCCGCGCCGTAACCGCGGAATGGTCGTACGGACGTGATCGCCGCCGAACGCTTGGTGCGCGACCGTGACGCCCACGGTGCGACGACCCCGGTTCGCGAAGCTCAGCACCGCGATGGCGGGGGAGCCTTTCGCAACGCGCGGTGGCTGGATGGCGCGCGTGATGGACAGCCGGGACGGACGCGCGACGACCGCGAGCGCGGCAGCGACGAGCACCAGTAGGCCGACCCCGAGAACGTCGAAGGCCGTCCACTGCAGCCAGAGGCCGAACCCGAGCGCGACTGCGCCGGCGAGCAACGCGGCGAGCCCCGTCTTCGTCATTGGTGAGGAGTCATGGCTGAGACGTCATCGGTGTGCGTCATCCATCAGGCATCGGCGCCGCGGGGCACGGGCACCGACTGCAGCGCACGCGCGATGAGTTCCGCACCGGTGCGCCCCTGCAATTCGGCGTCCGGTTGCAGGATCAGGCGGTGCGCAAGGACGACTGCGGCCATCTGCTTGACGTCCTCCGGGGTGACGAACGACCGCCCCACGGACGCTGCGAAAGCGCGCGCGGCGCGCAGCAACGCGAGGCTGCCGCGGGGTGAGACGCCCAGTCTGAGTTCCGGCATCGTCCGGGTGAGTGCCGCAAGGGAGACGATGTAGTGCTCGATGGCCGGGGCCACCACGACCTCGCGGACCGCCGCGATCATGGCGAGGATGTCCGCGCCGCTGAGTACGGGGCGCAGGTGCGCAACGGTCGGACCCATCTTCTGCGTCCGCAGGACCGCGGCTTCGGCCTCGGGGCTCGGGTAGCCGACGCTCAGCTTCATCAGGAACCGGTCGAGTTGCGCCTCGGGCAGGACGTAGGTGCCCTCCATGTCGATCGGGTTCTGCGTCGCGACCACCATGAACGGGCGCGGCATGGCGTAGACGGCGGAATCGTTGCTGAGCGTGCCCTCCTCCATCACCTCGAGCAACGCCGACTGGGTCTTGGGCGACGCGCGGTTGATCTCGTCGCCGAGGACGATGTTGGCGAAGATCGGTCCGGGACGGAATTCGAACTGGTTGGTCGACTGGTTGTACACCGAGACGCCGGTGACGTCGGACGGCAGCAGGTCCGGGGTGAACTGGATGCGGTGCCAGGTGATCGACAGCGAGGTCGCAAGCGCGCGGGCCAACGAGGTCTTGCCGGTCCCAGGGACGTCCTCGAGCAGCAGGTGCCCTTCGGCGAGCAGGCAAACAACGGCGTTGTGGATGACGTCGCGCTTTCCCTGGATGACTTCACCGATGTTGGCGCTCAGCCGTTCGACGTCCCGGGCGACGGCAGCCGCCGGTCCGGATCGGTCCGCCGGGCGGCCGGCAGCCGAGCTGTTGGGTGCCGAGCTGTTGGGTGCCGAGCTGTTGGGTGCATAGGGGCGGCTCATGGTTGCAGGGTGCCGATCACGGGTGTGCTCCAGTCCATCGATCCGAAGATCGGGTCCTCGACGTGCACGGTCAGGGTGTAGTTCGCCGCAGGGGTCGGTGGCGGGCCGGGCAGGCCGCCGGACGGGCAGGCAGCGAAGTCGACGTCGAGCACCGGGCCGGCGCCCCCGGTCTGCGGCGCGGCGGCCGAGCTCGCGCAAGAGACGCCCGGCGAGGCGTCGGAGTTGACGGTGAACGTCCAGTGCAGGCCGTCCAAGACGGCCTGGTCGTACGCGCCGTGGTCGGCGTAGTGCACGACGACCGAGCCGCCTGCGCTCGCCGAAGAGCGGTTCTTCCAGGACGCGGTGAAGCCGATCTTCTTGTAATCGACCGGGACGGGCGCGCTGCCACGTACCGGCACGTCGAAGGTCTGGTTCACGCCGAAGTAGCTGAAACTGATCGTGGCGCTAAAGGCGCCGCCCTGCTTCGCGCAGTCGCGGACCACGTCGAGCGTGACCGGCGGCGCGACGCTCGCGCTGCCGCAGTCTGGGGTTGTCGCGTTGCGTAGTTGAGTGCGCCAGCTGTCGGCGTGCGCGAGCAGCAACGGGTCGTGGCCGTGGTAACTCACCGCGATCGTCGGTGCCTGTAGGTCACTGGAGAGCCATCCTGCGCTGAAGTCCGCGCCCGACCCGGCGAAGGTCGGCGCGTCGATGGGCACCGTGGTGCCGGCGCGGGCGGAAAACCCAGCCCCGTAAAGCGGCGGGTCGGTGAGATGCGCGCTGTTCTGCGCAAGCTGCACGTCGACCCGGCATACCGCGCCGTGATAGATCTCGCGCGAGATGCCGGAGAACGACAACAACTCGCCGGGGACGAATCCGGTGCGCGTGAGATCCAGCACCACGTTGCCGCCGCCACACGACAGGGTGCTGTCGACCAGGTCGAAGCTCTCGCCGAACGTGTCGGTGCCGGACGGGAAGCCGACGTGCACGGCAAGCGTGCCGGTTGCTGTGGCGTCGTCATGGAAGGACGCCGACACCGACGGCACCGGCCACTGCGCGAGGGCCGGCCGCACGTCGACCGGGCCGATTTGCACGCTGGCGGAAGGATGTCCGGGCGCGGACGCGATCACCAACACCTGGTAGCGCCGACCGGGTTGGATACCGCCGATGGTTACCGAGGCGTCCGATATCGGGCCTCGGGTGGCGACCACGGCATTGCCGGAGCGCAGCTCGTAGCGCAGTTGGCCACCCGCTCCGCCGAGGTCGTGGCGCTGCCCGGCGCGAAACAGCACCGAGACGGTGGTCTGCGTCGTCGACCCGCCCGCCGCGACCGGTGGGTCGCTGGCCTGCACGGTGATGTCCGCGGCGACCGGCGGCGTCCAACTGCGGGTGCAGGCGGTCCCGGCCGACGGGGTGCCGATGGTGCCTTGCGCGCCGGTGCCTGTCACCTGGAACGCGAGTCCGCGCCCGAGCAGGGTGTCGTTGCCGGGGTAGGTGAAGCTGAAGCTGTGCTGCGTCGGATCGCCGGCGAGTTGGGCGCTCGCCGGTGGTTTGGACAATCCCGCACCGTCGCAGAATGTCGCAATGATCTGCCAGTTCGCGGTCGGGATGCAGCCGGTTTGCACGCCGCCGCAGGAGTTCCAGGTGAGCGTCCAGTTGCCGGTGGAGTCGGCGCTTGCTTTGACGCTGGTCGGCGCGTCCGGGCCGGCAACGCTCGTGCGGACGATGAGCGGCACCGACGGTGTGCCCGTGCCGTTGAGGTAAGCGGTGACGACGATCTCGTACTTCGTGTCCGGAAAGAGCTGGGTCAGGTTCACCCCGTCCTGACCCTGGACGGTGATCGGGGCCGGGGCCGGGGGAGCGTTGCCGCCATCAAGCAGCCGTGCCGAGACGGTGTACGTGGACGGCGCGCAGTCCTGCGGATCGAGCAACGGGTAGCTCCAGCGCAGCTGCACCGAGCGCGAGCCCCGTTGGAGCAATTGGACGAGCGGGATGTGCGGCTGCTGCGTCGTCGTCGTGCAGCTCACCTTCTCGTTGATTGTCTGGCGGGGAGACGCTTTGGGCAGCGCCGGAGCCGGTTTCGGCCGCGCCGCCTTGCCGCGCCGGGCCCTGCCGGCGGGCGACCCGACACTCAGTGCGGCTGCACCGCTCGCGTCGACCTGCACAGCCGAGTGCTTGTCGAGCACGCGTGGCTGCTGGCTGCCGTCGGTGAACACGACAAGTGCCTCAAAGTCGCCGCGCGCGTTGAACATGACGCGGCTGCCGCGTGCCAGGACCTCGATACCGCCCGTGTCGAGGGTTTCTTGCGGCAGCAGGGGGTAGGAGCCGGCGCCGGGAATCGTCGCCGCGTCGCCGTGGCCGTCGATCTGCCACAGGGCGCCCGACCCGTTGTGCGCGGCCGTGTAGAGCCGCCCGCCGCTCTGGGCAGGGGGAACGAGGTCCAGCCCGGCGGCAATCTGCGAGATCGGGTGGACCGACGCGCGGCCAGTACCGTCGGCGCGCGCCGACACCAGGCTCCAGCCCGCTCGAGTGCGGTACAGGAACGCGGCCGATCCCTGCGCGTTGGTCACCGGCAGAATCTGGCGCAGGCCGTCCGGCGGCGCGATGCTCAGCCGCTGCGGGTCGCCGCGGTTAGTAGCGCTGTAGAGCGCGAGGCCCTTGTTCGAGGCAAGGGCTACCACGTCGCCTCCCGAGCCGTCGGCGTTGCGGGTGGCCGTCATCAGCGCGGCCACGCCCCCGATCGTGCCCCGCCGGGTGGCGGCAAGAGTGGCGCCGGCATTACTGCCCGGGGGCACCGAGAGCTGCGTCACGGCGTGCGTGGTGCCGCGACCGCTCAACAGCCACAGATCTCCGGCGGCGCTCGTCCGGCCCCCCGGTGTGGCCAGCACAGGCTGGGCGATCGCGCGGTAGGCGCGGGCCTTGGCGTGGGCGCCCACCCCGATCGCCGAGGCCACCGTCGACTGCCCGACCAGGTACACAGCGGATCGCTCGGCTGCGTGCTGGACGATGTAGGCCGAATCGGCCGAAGCCACCGCGGTGGCACTCGTGGCGCCGGGCAGCAGTGGCAGCACGACGCCGCCCCCACTCGCCTTCACCACGAAGCCGCTCGCGTCCACGATGTTGAATTCGCCGGTCGTCGAGTCGAGCATCAGCGTCCCGCCGGTCAGCGGGACCACGTCGAGGTCGCCGGTGCGCCGCGCTCCGACGGCCTTGAAAGCGTTGCTCAGCCGGACGGCGGGCTTGCCACTTGCCAGATCAACCGCCACCGGGGACGTGTTGTCGTTGATGAACATCGACCCGTAGAACAGTTCGAACGACCGGGCCGCGTTCGGCCTGACGACGAAGGACGCTACGGCTGCCGCGACCGCGATCGCGACCAGACAGCCCAGCATCGTGACGCTCTGCCTGCGCGACGGCCCGCGCGACACCGGACCGGTGCCGGCAGGCCGGAAGCCGGGCAGGCCACCCGAGGTGCTGGCACGGCGGCGCCGTTCTAC
The DNA here is from genome assembly GCA_038212215.1 of Mycobacteriales bacterium. Classification (GTDB taxonomy): domain Bacteria; phylum Actinomycetota; class Actinomycetes; order Mycobacteriales; family Jatrophihabitantaceae; genus JALZAI01. The sequence continues at coordinate 65,714 of JBBQUT010000008.1, read as the reverse complement.
CACCATGTCCTCCAGTTTCGACCGACACCACTCGATTCGTCGCGGCTTTCCGCCGCGCGCTCGACGTGAGTATCTCGTTAAGAATCTGCTCGCGCTGCCACGCGCGGCGTCGGGCGGTTCCAGGGGTCGCGCCGAGGCTAGCCGACGCGGCGACGCGGCGCGGCGCAGCGCTGGGACCGGTGCTTCCCTCGCGCACTGCACTGGCTATTGTTCGATGAGGACGACTCGGACATCCGGGCCGGACGCAGAGACAATGGCAGCAGCGGAAATGCACGCATCCCGCCGGGAGGCACTGGTCCAGTGACGACGACCGCCGAACCCACGACCGCCGGCGCGCCGGAACCGGTCGGCCCAGAGCCGATCGTGGCGCGGCCGTTTCCCGCGCATCAATTCCTGAAGGGTTCGCAACTCAGCCAGGTCCTGCGTACGACCGACCACAAGGTCATCGGTCGGATGTACATGGTCACCTCACTGCTGTTCTTCGCCGTCGGCGGCATCATGGCGTTGCTGATGCGCGCGGAGCTGGCTCGTCCGGGGATGCAGTTCCTCACTCCGGAGCAGTACAACCAACTCATCACCATGCACGGCACCGTGATGTTGCTGTTCTTCGCGACGCCGATCGTGTTCGCCTTCGCCAACCTCGTGCTGCCGCTGCAGATCGGCTCGCCCGACGTCGCATTCCCGCGGCTGAACGCGTTCTCCTACTGGCTATACCTCTTCGGCGCCTTGATGGCGATGTCAGGCTTCCTCACCCCCGGCGGTGCCGCCGACGCCGGCTGGACGATGTACACGCCGCTGTCCAACGATCTGAACTCTCCTGGCTCCGGCACCGACCTGTGGATCATCGGCCTGGGCATCGCCGGCCTGGGCACGATCCTCGGCGCGGTCAACATGGTCACCACCGTCATCACACTGCGGGCGCCCGGCATGACGATGTTCCGGATGCCGATCTTCACCTGGAACATCCTGGTCACCAGCCTGCTCATACTGCTCGCGTTCCCGATCCTGACCGCTGCGCTGCTCGTGCTCTGGATCGACCGGCACATGGGGGCGCAGGTGTTCACGGCGGAGAACGGCGGCGCTGTCCTCTGGCAGCACCTGTTCTGGTTCTTCGGTCACCCGGAGGTCTACATCATCGCGTTGCCGTTCTTCGGCATCGTCACTGAAGTCATCCCGGTGTTCAGCCGCAAGCCGCTGTTCGGGTACAAAGGCATGGTTTTCGCGACGCTGTCGATCGCGGCGCTCTCGCTCAGTGTGTGGGCGCACCACATGTTCACCACCGGTGCGGTGCTGCTGCCCTTCTTCTCCGTCATGACCTTCCTGATCGCCATTCCGACCGGCATCAAGTTCTTCAACTGGATCGGGTCGATGTGGCGCGGCGCGATCACCTTCGAGACCCCGATGATCTTCGCGATGGGCTTTCTGGTGACCTTCCTGTTCGGCGGGCTCACCGGCGTGCTGCTGGCCAGTCCGCCGCTGGATTTCCACGTCTCGGACAGCTATTTCGTCGTCGCGCACTTCCACTACGTGCTGTTCGGGACGATCGTGTTCGCGGTTTATTCGGGGATCTATTTCTGGTTCCCGAAGTTCGTCGGCCGCTATCTCGACGAAAAGTTGGGCAAGCTGCATTTCTGGATGACCTTCATCGGCTTCCACATGACCTTCCTCGTGCAGCATTGGCTGGGTGCCAAGGGCATGCCACGCCGCTACGCCGACTACCTGCCCACGGACGGGTTCACTGCGCTGAATACCTTCTCGACGCTCGGGTCTTTCGTACTGGGCGCGTCGTTCCTGCCCTTCGCGTGGAACATGTACCGCTCCTACCGCTTCGGTGAGGTCGTCACCTCCGACGACCCGTGGGGGCACGGGAACTCGCTGGAGTGGGCCACGTCCAGCCCACCGCCGCGGCACAACTTCACCTCCATCCCCCGGATCCGCTCCGAGCGTCCGGCGTTCGAGCATCACTACCCGCACCTGCTGCACCGGCTCGAGGTTGAGGCGCACGCCGGCAAGCGCAAGGGGCACGGCTCGACGGGCGATCTGGTCGGCTCGGCCATCTCCTCGCACGGCGAACGGGCGGGCTCGAAGGACCCGGACCCCAGCAACTGACCCCAGCTGGGCATCGGCCGCGGGTGCGCTGCGACCGGGCCGGAGGTGGGTGAAGAATGCAGCCGAGGTCCGTCCTGGCGACGGTGACCGGGCGTGATCGGCCCGGCGTGATGGCCGCGTTCCTCTCGACGCTGGCCGCGCACGACGTCGACGTCCGCGACGTCGGGCTGGTCGTCATCCGCGACCGATTGATCCTCACCGTGCTCCTCGACCTGCGCGGCGATCCAGGCGCACTGCGCAATTCAGCGACCTCCAGCGCTCGCGCGCTCGGGATGGAGTGCGAGCTCACCGTCGCCGGCGACGAGGACAGCAAGGTGATGCATCGCCGAGCATCCGAACCGCGCAGCCACGTGACGGTGCTCGCTCAGCCGCTGCGCCCGGGCGCGCTGAGCCACGTGGTCCAACGCATCGCAGACATCGGCGGCAACATCGAGTGGATGTCGCAGACGTCGAGCGAGCCGGTGTCGAGTATCGAGATGAGCGTGAGCGGCCGTGGCCAGGAGGAGCTGCGGCCCACGCTGGTGCAGGCCGCCGAGGACACCGGGGTCGACATTGCCATCGAGGCGGCCGGGTTGCGGCGTCTAGCCAAACGGTTGGTGCTGCTCGACCTGGATTCGACGCTCCTGATCGGCGACATCCGGCCGGCGCACGAGCAGGCCGCGCTGGTCGCGGGCCTGCCCGTAGCGGAGGTCCGCTCCGCGCTTGGCGAACTGGAGCTCGCGCCCGGAGCGGGCGACGCCGTCGGCGCGTTGCGGCAGGCGGGTTTCCGCGTCGGCTGCGTGAGCGAGAGCCTCTCGGTGCTGACCGAGAAGTTCGTGACCGAACTCGGACTGGACTTCGCCGCGTCCAACGAGTTGGAAATCAGCGACGGGCGGATGACCGGGCAGCTGGCGGGCGAGCTGATGGACGGCCACGGCAAGGTGGCGGCCTTGCGCCGTTTTGCTGGGCGATTCGGCATCTCGCTGCGCCAGACCATCGCCGTGGGAGCCGGAGCTCCCGACGCCACGCTGCTCACCGCCGCCGGACTCGCGATCGCGTTCAATGCGGGCGCAGCGCGACGCGCCGCCGCCGACCCCGCGTTGCACCTGCCCTACCTCGACACCGTCCTGTTCGTGCTCGGGATCGCCCGGGACGAGTCGGGAGCATTGCCGGCTAGCTGAGCTTGCGTGGCCCGATGATCGCTGCCGCGCCGATCAGCGCAAAGCCGGCGACCGCCAGCCAGAATCCGATCCCGAGGTGCGACGCGCTGCTGCTGAAGTCGTCGCTGCTCGCGTACACGCTGCTCTTCAACTCGATCGAGCCGAATGTCAGCAGCAACGCGAACCCGGACACGATGGGGCCCGCGATCCGGAAAGCCAGCGACACGGCGCGCACCGGCAGCGCGGCGGCCACCGCGCTGCTTGCGCCGAGCAGGAGCAACACCCACGACAGCCACGAGTAGTACGCAACCGCCAGCGAGCTCGCCAGATCGCCGTATCCGTCAAGCAGGCTGCGCACGTCGCCTGTGGTGAGGTTCTGGCCGTCCGGTGTGAACCAGGCGAGCCCGAGCAAGGACACGAGCAGCAACAGCGTGCCGAACGCGGTCAGCCCGGCTGCGAAGATACCGAAACCGAGCCGTGGTGCTGCTGCCGACGGTGGCCGGTGGTAGGCCGGGGGCATCGCCGGGTCGTAGCCGTACCCCGGCGGTGCAGCAGTGGGCCAGCCGTTGCCGACGGGACGAGCGAAGGGCGGCGGCGCGGTGTAGGCGACGCCCTCGCCAGCCCCGGGATCGTCCATCCCGCTCACGGTAGAGCACCCGCTTGCCTTTCCGGCGGGCGCCGGAATCAGACGAGGCGGGTGGGGATCGCGGGCTCGCCGCGGGAGAGCTTCAGCCCGTCCCAGGGCAGCGTCACGGTCGCCGCGCGCAGCTTCTCGCGGGACTCATCCAGGCTGGGCAGCCCGGCCACCGGCTCGCCCGAGCGCATCAGCGGGCGTTGCAGCGGCCGCTCACCGTCCCCCGCCTCGGCGGACCGGGCGCTCGACACGATCTCCTCCACGGCCGTGCCACTGGGCTTGTGACTTCGCAGGGCAGTCTTGCGGCCGCCGACGCTCGGCTTGTGCTCCGAGCGCTTCGCCACCGGACGGCCCTCGACCTCGACCAGCTTGTACACCAGGCCCGCGGTGGGCGCTCCCGATCCGACCACCACCGCGGTGCCAGCACCGTAGACATCCACCGGCGCCGCCGCTAGCGCCGCAATCGCGTACTCGTCGAGGTCGCCGCTCACGACGATCCGGGTCGCGGTCGCGCCGAGCCCGTCGAGCTGTGCGCGGGCGCGGCGGGCGTGCACACCCAGATCTCCGGAGTCGATGCGCACCGCACCGAGCTCCGTCCCCGCGACCTCGACGGCTGCGGCGATTCCCTGGGTGATGTCGTAGGTGTCGACGAGCAGGGTGGTGGACGTGCCGACGGACGCGATCTGCGCTGCGAACGCCGCGCGCTCGTCGTCGTGCAGCAGGGTGAAAGCGTGCGCGGCCGTACCCGCTGCGGGGACGCCGTAATGCATGCTCGCGGCCAGGTTGGACGTGGAGGCGAAACCGGCCAGATAGGCGGCGCGTGCCGCGGCCACCGCAGCCTGCTCGTGGGTGCGTCGCGACCCCATCTCGATGATCGGGCGTCCCCCGGCCGCGGTAACCATGCGCGCCGCCGCCGCTGCGACGGCCGAGTCGTGGTTGAGGACGGACAACACGAGTGTCTCGAGCACGACGGCTTCGGCGAAGGTGCCGGTGACGGTGAGGATCGGCGAGTGTGCGAAGTACAGCTCCCCTTCGGGATACCCGTCGATGTCGCCGCCGAACCGGAACGACTCGAGGTAGGCGGCCGCGGCGTCGTCGGCAACGCCGCTTGCGCGCAGGAAGGCGATGTCGTTGTCGCTGAACGAGAAATTGGCGATCGCGTCGAGCACCCGGGCGGTGCCACCGACAACGCCGTAGCGCCGGCCGTCGGGCAACCGGCGTGTGAAGACCTCGAACGTGCACTGCCGGGACGCACTTCCGTCTCGCAGCGCCGCGCCGAGCATGGTCAGCTCGTAGCGGTCGGTGAACAACCCCGTCGCACTCATCCTGCGATCGTGTCAGACGCATCCCGGTGCCGGCCTGCTTCGGCCGCCGCGTCTGACCCGCCTTACTGACACGATCACGACGCCTTCTGACACGATGCAGGGATGGCGGGCACACTCGCGCCCCAACGGGAGGCGGCACAACAGGGCGAGGAGTTCGCGGCCACGGACCCCGACCGGCCTTGGTTGACCATCGTCTGGGACGACCCGATCAACTTGATGTCCTACGTCACGCACGTGTTCATGCAGGTCTTCGGATACCCGAAACCCACGGCGGAGAAGCTGATGCTCGACGTCCACCGGCGCGGCAAGGCCGTGGTGTCCTCCGGTCCGCGCGAACGCATGGAGCTCGACGTCACGACCCTGCACGGTTACGGGCTGTGGGCGACGTTGCAGCAGTCGGACTGATGCCGGCAGGCCGGCGGTGAAGGTGGGTCCCGAGGGGGGAGGCGTCCGGCTGAAGTTTTCCGGACCCGAATCGGGCCTGCTAAGCGGACTGCTCGACGACTTGCTCCGCGACCTGCAGCCGGACGGGCTCGACTCCGCCGACCCGGTGCGAGAGCGGTTGTTCCCGTCCGCCTACCGCGCCGAAACGGACGCCGCCGAAGCTGTCGCCTTTCGCGATCTCACCGAAATGTCATTGCGCACCGAGCGGATCGAGCGTGCCGAGCAATGCCTGGCCGAAGTGTCCGAGCACCGGTCGGCCTGGCGGGGCAGCGAGGTGCAACTCGACGCCGAAGGCGCGGAGCGCTGGATACGAGTTCTCAACGATGTGCGCCTGGCCCTCGGCACGCGCCTGGGTATCAGCGGCGACGACGATCACCTGCTCAGCCGCAGCGACCCGCAACTGCGCGAGCGCGCCCGCTATGTCTGGCTGACCGCCTTGCAGGATCTGCTGGTGCAGAGCCTCATGGGTGAGTAACGCGCGCCCGCCCGTACCCTTAGACGTGTGCTGAGCATCGACCGCGCCACCTACGATGCGATCGTTGCCCACGCCCGTCGTGATCATCCGGACGAAGCGTGCGGAATCGTCGCAGGCCCCGAGGGTAGCGACCGTCCGCAGCGGATGGTCGCGATGCTCAATGCGGCCCGGTCACCCACTTTCTACGAGTTTGACTCGAGCGACCTGCTGCAGCTCTACAAGGAACTCGACGCCAACGGCGAAGAACCGGTTGTCATCTATCACTCCCACACCGCGACCGAGGCGTACCCATCGCGCACCGACATTTCCTACGCGTCCGAGCCGAATGCGCACTATGTCCTGGTCTCTACCCGGCTTCCCAACGAGACGGAGTTCCGCTCGTTTCGCATCGTCGACGCAACGGTCACCGAGGAGCCGGTCGAGGTCGTCGGCGCGCTACCCATCCACACCCGAAGTCCACATCCGAAAACCTAGGAGCACTGCCGACCATGGCCATCGAGGTCAAGATTCCTACCATCCTGCGCACCTACACCAGCGGCGAGAAGACCGTCGAGGCGAACGGTGACACCCTCGCCGCGGTCATCGACGACCTGGACGCCACCCACGGCGGCCTGAAGAGTCGGTTGATCACCGACGACGGGGCGCTGCACCGATTTGTCAACGTGTACGTCAACGATGAGGACGTCCGTTTTACCGGCTCGCTGGAGACCGCGCTCAAGGATGGCGACTCGGTCACCATCCTGCCGGCAGTCGCCGGCGGCTGAGGCGGACGCTGGCGATGGCCCGCTACGAATCACTGATCGACGCGCTGGGCGATACCCCGCTGGTCGGGCTCCCGAACCTGTCCCCGCGCTGGAGCGGCGACAACCCGGTGCGGCTGTGGGCCAAGCTCGAGGACCGCAACCCCACCGGCTCGATCAAGGACCGCCCGGCGCTGGCCATGGTGCGCGCTGCCGAGGCCGACGGACGCTTGACGCCGGGATGCACGATCCTGGAACCGACCTCCGGCAACACCGGCATCTCGCTCGCCATGGTCGCCAAGCTGCGCGGCTACGGCTTGGTCTGCGTGATGCCGGAGAACACCTCGATCGAGCGGCGCCAGCTGCTGGAGATGTTCGGCGCGCGCATCATCTCCTCGCCGGCAGCGGGCGGCTCGAACCAGGCGGTGGCCACCGCGAAGGAGCTTGCGGCGCAACACCCGGACTGGGTCATGCTCTATCAGTACGGCAACCCCGCCAATGCCCAGGCGCACTACGAGGGCACCGGCCCCGAGGTGCTGCGCGATCTGCCGACGATCACGCACTTCGTGGCCGGTCTCGGCACCACCGGAACGTTGATGGGCACCGGGCGCTACCTGCGTGAGAAGGTGCCGGACGTGCAGATCATCGCCGCCGAGCCGCGCTACGGGGAACTGGTCTACGGGCTGCGCAACATCGACGAGGGCTTCGTCCCGGAACTGTACGACGACTCCGTGCTGAGCTCGCGGTTCTCAGTGACGTCCTACGACGCACTGCGCCGCACGCGGGACCTGATCGAGCATGAGGGCATCTTCGCCGGCGTCTCGACCGGCGCGATCCTGCACGCCGCACTGTCGGTCGGCGATCGGGTCGCGGCCCAGGATGGGACGGCCGACATTGCCTTCGTGGTGTGTGACGGCGGCTGGAAGTACCTGTCGACCGGCGCCTACTCGGGCTCGCTGCAGCAGGCCACCGAAAAGCTCGAGGGCCAGCTGTGGGCGTGAGCGAGGCGCGGGCCTGAGCGTTCGCGCAACGTAAGAACCGATTCGGCTTCGCGCTGCGAAGATGAGCACATGAGCCAGGCATGAAGTGGCAGCGGCACGTCGGGATCCTGATCGGCGTGCTGTCGGCCGCCGTGGCGGTGGGTGTCGGTGAGCTGGCCGCCGCGTTCGTCCGTCCGGAGGCCGCGCCGGTCATCGCGGTCGGGAACCGGATTATCACCCTGACCCCGGAGTCGCTGAAGCGCACGGCCATCGACAACGTCGGCAGGAACGACAAGACCGATCTGCTGATCGTGATATACATCCTGCTCGCGGCGTTCGGCGCTTTCGTCGGCTCGTTGGCCCAGCGCCGCCTGGTGTACGGGCTGGCCGGGATCGCGGCGTTCGGTGCGTTCGGCGCGTACTGCGCGCTGACCGCGAACGCCTCGCGGACCTCCGACATCGTCCCCACGCTGGTCGCGACGCTGGCCGCGGCCGCCGTGCTCAGCGCGCTCGTGCGAGCGTCCGCCGGGCGCTCGCAGCCGCCCACGGCGACGGATCGGCGCACGTTCCTGCGGGGCAGCGTTGCCGCGGCAACGCTCGCCGCGATCTCCGGGTTCGGTGGACGGGCCGCCCAGCACGCGCGCTTCGACGTGACCGCCCGACGCCGCGACATCGCGCTGCCCGCGCCGGCCAGCCCCGCCGGCACCCCGCCACGCGCGTCCGACATCGGCAAGACGGACACGCCGTGGGTGACGTCCAACAAAGCCTTCTACCGGATCGACACCGCGCTGCAGGCGCCGCAACTGAACCCGGATACCTGGCGACTGCGGATCCACGGGATGCTCGATCGCGAGATCACCTTGAGCTACGCGCAGCTGCGCAGGAGTCCGCTGATCGAAAGGTGGATCACGCTGTGCTGCGTGTCCAACGAGGTCGGCGGCGATCTCGTCAGCAACGCCCGCTGGCTCGGCGTGCGGCTGGCCGACGTGCTGCGCGAGGCAGGCGTTCACGACGGCGCGGACCAATTGCTGCTCACCTCCAGCGACGGTATGACGATCGGCGCCCCCACCAAGGTGGTCATGGACGGGCGTGACGCCATGATCGCGATCGGGATGAACGGCACTCCGCTGCCGATCGAACACGGTTTCCCGGCCCGCATCGTGGTGCCCGGTCTCTACGGCTACGTGTCGGCATGCAAGTGGGTGGTCGACATCGAGGCCACCACCTTTGCCCAGCGCAAGGCGTACTGGGTACAGGGCGGGTGGGCGCAGCAGACCGATATCAAGCTGGAATCGCGCATCGACGCCCCGAGGTCCGGCGCCTCGGTGCAGTCCGGCAAGCCGGTCGCGATCGCGGGAATCGCGTGGGACCAGCACGTCGGTGTGTCCAAGGTCGAGGTCCGCGTCGATGACGGCGCGTGGTTGCCGGCACGGCTGGCCACGGTGCCCTCCACCGACACCTGGCGGCAGTGGGTACTGGCCTGGACCCCGCCGAAACCCGGCTCCTACAGCCTGCGCGTGCGCGCGACAGATGGGCACGGCGTGCGGCAGACTGATCAGTCGCAGCCGGTGTTCCCGTCCGGCGCCACCGGGCTGCACACGATCACGATCCAGGCGCGTTAGTGAAAAGTCCGCCGTTACATCGAACCGGAACTGCGCCGACGACGAAGGGGTAGATATGCGTGTCGTCATCCGGTGGTTACTGATCCTGGTCATAGTCGTCGGGCTCGGCATCGACGCCTACACCCACTTCGACCTCGCGAAGGAGTACCAGTTCAACAAGACCAGCACGATCAGCGAAGCCACTCTGTTCCGGGCCGAGGCTGTCGTCGCGATCCTGGCCGGGCTGGCGGTGCTCATCCGGCCGAATCGGCTGACCGCGGCGATCGCGTTCCTCGTCGCCGGCGGCGGGCTCGCGCTCCTGGTGCTCTACCGCTACGTCGACGTCGGCAAGATCGGGCCGCTGCCGGACATGTACGACCCGCTCTGGTTCTTCAAGAAGACGCTCAGCGCGCTGGGTGAGTTGGGCGCCGCTGTTGCGGCCCTCGCGCTGGTTCTCGTGTCCGGTCCCGTGACGCGACGTCCGAAGTATTGACGGCGTCGCTGGCTAGGAATCGCAATTTCTCGAACGGTCCGGAGTGCCCTTGAGGACGTAGCGGGCGGGGTCACTCGCAGCGCCGGCCCCGCTGCCGATCCAGCGGGCGAAGCCGTGGGGATCGCGGCGGGCAAGCTCATCGAGCAGTTCGGTGCGCGTTTGGACCAGGTCGGCCCACTCCTGGGCCGAGCCGGGATTCTGGAGGTGCGCGAAGCTTGTGCGCCAGCGTCGACCCAACTCGATGTTGCTGACCCGTTCCCATGACGGCGCTCGCGCCACAAGGCTGGTTGGCGCGGCCGGAACGGTCAGTGTCCGCGTTGTGCGGGCCAACGTGCTGTGCCGCATCGGAGCCGTCCCGGCGAGGATGATGAGCACGATCGCCGCGACGCCGCCGGACGCATGAAACAGCCCGATCACGGCGATGCCCGCCGCTGCGCTGCCCACCGCGACCGCGGCCAGCGAGGTGCCTGAGGGCATCGCGTAGGTGGCCGGCGAGCTACCGGTCCCTGACGGCGCATGAACGATGATCAGGACGGCAACTCCCAGCAACGCAGCCCCGATCGCGATGGCGACCAAGGCCGAGCCGCCGAGTACAAGCAGCGACACGAGAATTCCGAGCAACCACAGGACGCTGGCGCATCCCCGCCAGGCCAGGTGGTAGGCATTCATATCGTCAACGTGTTTCTGCCTCGCGGGCCCGACGTTCCAAGGTGAAAAAGCTGGACGTCGAGCAAGGTGCTCGAGGATCCGCGGGCGCGATTCGCGGCGAGATCCGTTCCAGACCGGCGAGTAGCTCTGCTCTGCCAGACAACTGCCATACCGCCTGGTTGTCAATTCAACGGCCGCCGTCGTCGTTTCAGTAGTCTGGGCTCGTGGGTTCGTCGCGTCCGCCGCGGTTGCCGTTCAAGCTCCCGCCGAGCAGGCGTGCGAGCTCCGCCGGCAACCCGCCGCCCGCAAAGACGAGTGAGCCGCCGTTCGACCCCACCAGTTGGGGCGGGGCGCTCGCAGTGATGGCGGTGCTCGCCGCCGCCTTCTGGGTCATTCAGATCATCAATGCGGGCGAGCACTACGGGCTCAACCGCTTCGGCCTCAAGCCGCGCCAGGTCGACGGGCTATGGGGGCTGGCGACGCAGCCGTTCCTGCATGCCAGTTACCAGCACCTGTCCTCCAACACGATCCCGCTGCTCGGAGTCGGCTGGGTGCTGCTGCTGTCCGGGGTTCGGGTCTTCCTGTTCGTGACCGCGATGGTCGTGCTCGTCGGCGATCTGCTGACCTGGCTTGTTGCGCCGTCAGGCATCGTTGTCGGTGCCAGTGCGATGATCTTCGGCTGGATGGGCTACCTGCTCGCCCGTGCCTACTTCTCGCGGCGCCTCAAGTGGATTATCACGGCCGTCCTTCTCGTCGGCTTCTTCGGGACGTTGCTCGGCAATCTACTGCCGAGCGTCTCCACCGAGGTGTCCTGGCAGTCGCACGTTTGCGGATTCCTCGTCGGAATCGGAGTCGGCTGGCTGCTGCATCCGCGCCGTCGCAAGCAACCGCGCCGTCCGCGCCGCGCCCGTCCCGCCGTATCGTGAGGATGTGGTCGCGCCAGGCATCGACGCGCCGATCGGAGTCATGGACTCCGGGGTCGGCGGCCTGACGGTCGCCCGAGCCATTCTCGACCAACTTCCGCACGAGGCGCTGCACTACGTCGGCGACACCGCGAACGGTCCCTACGGACCCAAACCGATCGCCCAGGTCCGCGCGTACGCGCTCGAGGTGATGGACGAGCTCGTCGCGTCCGGGGTCAAGGCACTGGTGATCGCGTGCAACAGCGCCAGCGCCGCGTGCCTGCGCGACGCTCGCGAGCGCTACGACGTGCCGGTGGTCGAGGTGATCCTGCCTGCTGTGCGTCGCGCGATGGCTGCCACCCGCAACCGCCGCGTCGGGGTCATCGGCACGATTGCGACCGTCACCAGCGGGGCGTACGAGGATGCTTTCGCCGCCGCCCCCGACCTCAAGGTGATCAGCGCGGCGTGTCCGCGCTTCGCCGAGTTCGTCGAGCATGGCGTGACCAGCGGGCGGCAGCTGCTCGGGCTGGCCGAGTCCTATCTCGCGCCGCTGAACGCCGCCGGGGTCGACACCCTCGTTCTCGGCTGCACCCACTACCCGATGCTGACCGGGTTGCTGTCCGTCGTGATGGGTGACGACGTGACGCTGGTGTCCAGCGCGGAGGAAACGGCTAAGGAGGTCTACCGGGTGCTGACCGCGCGCGAGCTGCTGCGGCCCGACGATGCTGACCCGCCGAGGCATGTGTTTCGCGCCACCGGTGCCTCGGAGTCTTTCGTCCGGCTCAGTCGCCGATTCCTCGGTCCCAACGTGGCGGCGCCGGTCTATGGAGGTGTCGTGTGAAGCTCACGGTCCTGGGTTGCTCGGGCAGCATGCCCGGACCCGATTCCCCGGCCTCCGGCTACCTGGTCGAAGCCGACGGCTACCGCGTCGTCCTCGATTTGGGCAACGGTGCTTTCGGGGCGTTGCAGCGCTACGCCGATCCTGGCGCGATCGACGCCATCGTCATCACGCACCTGCACGCCGACCACTGCATCGACCTGACCGGCTACGTCGTCGCGCTGCGCTACGGCCCGGGTGAGCGGTATCACGCAGGCGGGCCTGGCGGGCGCATCCCGCTGATCGGACCGGCCGGAACTCACGACCGCCTCGGCGCCGCCTACGACCCGCTTGCTCGTAAGCTCGGGCTACAGGAACTCTTCGGCTTCACCACCCCGTCCGACGGCGAGTTGGGACCGTTGAGCGTCTCCTTCGCTCCGACGAACCACCCGGTCCCGACCTGGGCGGTGCGCCTGGAACACGACGGCAAATCCCTCGTGTACTCCGCCGACACGGGCGAGTCGCCGGAACTGGTCACGCTCGCCACGGGCGCCGATCTCTTCCTGTGCGAAGCCACCTTCATGCCGGGCGAGCCGTACGTGCCCGACCTGCATCTGACTGGCAAGCAGACCGGCGAACATGCCGCCCGCGCCGGCGTCGACCGGTTGGTCGTTACGCACGTCCCGCCGTGGGGGTCGCCCGCGGTGGCCGCAGACGAGGCTGCGAGCACGTTCGACGGGAGCGTCGAGATCGCAGTGGCGGGCGCCGCGTACACCGTCTGAGTCGCTGTTGTCACCTCCGGCGGCTGCAACGCGTAGACTGAGAGTGGCTGGCGGGCACCATTGCCCGCGCTCACAGCACAATGCGACGCGGATCACACGCGTCGGGCTCGTGCCTAAACGCTCATTCGCAGCGATCACCGGGACGTGCCACGTTCCGAAGGACTTCGTCTTGCCCTCCTCTGCTCTGCCTTCTTCTGCGCCGCGCTCTTCTGCGCCGCGCTCTTCTGCGCCGCGTGGCGCTGCGCCGCGTGGCGCTGCACACCGCGACAACTCGACGCGTTCGCGTCCCGCACCCCGGCGCGCTGCACCGGCGCCGGCCCCCCGCACCGCCAAGCGCAGCATCTGGGACGACCTGCCCGTGCACACTGTCGCCACCCACGATCTGCCCAGTTTCGCCGCGCTGGGCCTGCCGGCCGGATTGATCACCGCGCTCTCGCGCGCCGGCATCAGCACGCCGTTCCCGATCCAGGCAGCCACGATCCCCGACATCCTCACCGGGCGGGATCTGCTCGGCCGCGCCGCAACAGGTGCCGGCAAGACGCTCGCGTTCGGCCTGCCGCTGATCGCCCGGCTCGCCGGTTCCGCCCCCCGGCCGCGCCGTCCCCGCGGGCTCGTGCTCGTACCCACTCGCGAGCTGGCAATGCAGGTCAACGACGCGATCTCCCCGCTGGCGGCGTCCAACGGGCTCTCCGTTCGCCTGGTCGCCGGCGGCCTGCCGATCCAGAAGCAGATCCACTCGCTCACCAAGGGCGTCGACATCGTCGTCGCCACGCCCGGACGGTTGGAGGATCTGATCGAGCGCCGCGCCTGCGTGCTCGACTCCGTCGAGATCACGGTGCTGGACGAGGCCGACCACATGGCCGATCTTGGCTTCCTGCCGGTGATGCGCCGCCTGCTCAACCAGACCCCGTCCGGCCAGCGGTTGCTGTTCTCAGCCACCCTGGACGGCGACGTGGCGACGCTGGTCGAGAACTACCTGAGCAACCCAGCGGTGCACGCAGTCTCCGTCGCGTCGGCGGCCGTCGACACGATGTCGCACCACCTCTTCCGCGTCCCGTTCGAGGCCAAGGCCGATCTGGTCGCCTCGATCGCAGCCCGTGATGGACGCACGCTGTGCTTCGTCCGCACTAAACACGGCGCCGACCGCCTGGCACGCAACCTCGGCCGCGTCGGCGTTCCCGCCGGCGTGCTGCACGGCGGGCGCAGCCAGCCGCAGCGCACCCGCGCACTCGATGCATTCAAGGACGGCTCGGTGTCGGTGCTCGTGGCCACCGACGTCGCCGCACGCGGCATTCACGTCGATGACGTCTCCCTGGTGCTGCACGTCGATCCGCCCGCGGATCCCAAGGACTACCTGCACCGCTCGGGCCGAACCGCCCGTGCGGGCGAGAACGGTGTTGTGGTCTTGCTCACGACGTCCGCCGAAGAACGTGACGTGCGCAAGATGCTGGGCCAGGCGGGGGTCTCGGCGCAGCAGCGTGACGTCGTAGCCGGCGACCCGGCGGTCGTGTCAGCGACCGGAGCGCGCACGCCGAGCGGAGTTGCGGTTGTCGAGGCGCGTCGTGCGCAGGCCTCCGCCCGCGGGGCAACGCCGCACAATCGCTATTCGGGCGGGCGCAACAGCCGCGGCCCGTCCGTCGGGTCGAGCCGCTTCCCGCGCCGCGCGCGGGGCGGGAACTGACGACAGGGGAGCAGCTCATGGGACAGCGACGCGATCTGCGTAACGTTGCCATCGTCGCTCACGTCGATCACGGCAAGACGACCCTCGTGGACGCGATGCTGTGGCAGTCGGGTGCGTTCACCGCGCACCAGGCCGACACCGGCGACGTCAACGAGCGGGTGATGGACAGCAACGATCTCGAGCGCGAGAAGGGCATCACCATCCTCGCGAAGAACACCGCTGTCGACTACGTAGGCGACGACGGCGAACGGGTGACGATCAACATCATTGACACTCCCGGCCACGCCGACTTCGGCGGCGAGGTCGAGCGGGGGCTGTCGATGGTCGACGGTGTGGTGCTGCTGGTCGACGCCTCCGAGGGTCCGCTGCCACAGACACGTTTCGTGCTGCGCAAGGCGCTCGAAGCCCGGATGCCGGTCATCCTGGTGATCAACAAGGTCGACCGTCCGGACGCGCGCATCGCCGAAGTCGTCGACGAAACCTACGAACTGTTCCTCGATCTCGACGCCGACGAACACCAGATCGAGTTCCCGATCGTGTACGCCTGCGCGAAGGCCGGACGAGCCTCGCTGAAGCGCCCGCAGGACGGCCACATGCCCGAGGAGGAGAACCTCAAGCCGTTCTTCGACACCATCCTCGATGCGATCGACGCGCCCACCTTCGTCGACGGTGCCCCGCTGCAGGCGCACGTCACCAACCTCGACGCCTCGCCCTACCTCGGCCGCCTGGCGCTGTGCCGCGTCCACAACGGGACGATTCACAAGGGCCAGCAGGCGGCATGGTGTCGCGCCGACGGCACCGTCGAGCGGGTGAAGATCACCGAACTGCTTATGACGCATGCCCTGGACCGCGTCTCGGCCGAATCGGCCGGACCGGGCGACATCATCGCGATCGCCGGCATCCAGGAAATCACCATCGGCGAGACGCTTGCTGACCCCGACGACCCGCGCCCGCTGCCGGTCATCAATATCGACGAGCCGTCGATCTCGATGACGATCGGCATCAACACCGCGCCGCTCGCGGGCCAATCGGGCAAGAAGCTCACGGCGCGCCAGGTGTCTAACCGGCTCGAAGCGGAACTGGTCGGCAACGTCTCGATCCGCGTGCTGCCGACCGAACGTCCCGACACGTGGGAGGTGCAGGGCCGTGGCGAGCTGCAACTGGCGATCCTCGTTGAGATCATGCGCCGCGAAGGCTTCGAAATCACCGTCGGCAAGCCGCAGGTCGTCACCCGAATCGTAGACGGCAAGCTGCACGAGCCGATGGAGCGGATGACGATCGACGCGCCGTCGGACTACCAAGGTGTGGTCATCCAGTTGCTCGCGCTGCGCAAGGGCCGCTTGGAACAGATGGTCGACCACGGCACCGGGTGGATCCGGATGGAGTACGTCGTACCCGCGCGCGGACTGATCGGTTTCCGCACCGAGTTCCTCACCGAGACCCGCGGCACCGGGCTGCTGCACCACATCCACGAGGGATACGAGCCGTGGGTCGGCGACATCCGCACCCGTCCGAGCGGGTCGCTGGTCGCCGACCGCCGTGGCGCCACGACCGGCTTCGCGCTGGCAAACCTGCAGGAGCGTGGGACGCTGTTCGTCGGCCCCGGCACCGAGGTCTACGAGGGCATGATCGTGGGGGAGAACTCACGCTCGGACGACATGGACGTGAACCCGACCAAGGAAAAGAAGCTCACCAACATGCGCCAGTCATCCGGCGATGTGCTCGTGCCGTTGATCCCGCATCGGATCCTTTCGCTGGAGCAGGCGCTGGAATTTTGCCGGGACGACGAGTGCGTCGAGGTGACCCCTGCCGCGGTGCGGATGCGCAAGGTGGCGCTGCTGTCCCAGGACCGCGAGAAGCTGCGCGGGCGGGCCAAGAAGAACGGCTGAGCGTCCGCCGCGGTTCGGGTTGGTCGCCTGACGGTTGGTTTGCATGTGCAGCGGTCGCGAACGCGTGCTGACAGCCTCCGCTAGCGGCTGTTAGGGATACAACGGCTTACTGGCGCGTGCGCCGAACGGGTTTTGGCGCCCGGATGGACGCAGGATGCCCCACCGACGTTCCGGGGAGCCCCGCCGAGCGCCACGCCGAAACGCCGTTTCGAGCCGCTGCTTGACTGCCCCGAATTCGTACAGGTCAGCCCAGCCCCATCGCACGACGATCAAGCCGGTCGCCTCCAGCTCCTGGTGTCGCTGCCGCTCCTCGATGATCGCGACCGCGGCCACTTCTGGTCTGTACTTGAGCTTTCCGTCCGCCTCACCCACGACGCCGAACTCGTCGAAGTAGAAGTCGCAGCGGCCAAGGTATCGGCAATACTCATCGCAACTCGATGGTTGCGGTCGCGGCGCCGCAATGCCGTTCACTGTCATCCGGAATCGACTCAGCGTCCGAAGCGCAGTTCCTGCCCGAACAGTGAGGCAAGGGCGTGAGACTTGCCCGACCGTCGGTATCCCGAGCGCGGTCGCTGCGCACGCGTGGCTCAGCACTGCCCGCGGACAGGCGAGAGCGGCGGCGCGTCCGACGCGCAGCGCATCGGACGCCTCGACCGCACGGCGGCCCGACGAGGGATCGGCTGGGGTGCTGAGATCGACGACGCCGCGCCGCAATCGCTCGAGATCGCCAACCCGCACGGCGTGGCGTTGCGCTGAGGGCGTCCACCCTGCCTCCCCTAAGGCCCGTGTCGTCATCGGGCGGCAGGCTCCGGCGCGGAGCGGGGCCCGACTAGGGTCGTCGTGTGCCCAGGGAGCGCCTCGTCGATCGGATGCGCGGATTCGGCACCACCATTTTTGCGGAGATGTCCGCGCTCGCGGTGCAGACCGGCAGCGTCAACCTCGGCCAGGGCTTCCCCGACACCGACGGGCCGCCGGAGCTGCTCGCCGATGCGGCCGAGGCGATCCGTACCGGGCACAACCAGTACCCGCCGGGCCCGGGCATCGCGCAACTGCGCCGCGCGATCGCGGCGCACCAGCACCGCTACTACCGCCTCGACTTCGATCCCGATCACGAGGTGCTGGTCACTGCGGGCGCGACCGAGGCGATCGCGGCGGCGGTCACCGCGCTGGCGGGTCCCGGCGACGAGGTGGTGATGTTCGAACCGTATTACGACTCCTACGCCGCGACCGTCGCGCTCGGTGGGGCGCAGCGGCGAACGGTAACGCTGCGCCGTGACGGCGCCGGTTGGACGTATGACCCGAAAGCCCTCGCCGCCGCGATCACCGAACGCACGAAGGTGATCCTGCTCAACACCCCGCACAATCCGACGGGCAAGGTGTTCACGCGTGCCGAACTCGAGTCGATCGCGACCCTCGCCCGCGACCACGATCTCGTGGTGGTCTCCGACGAGGTGTACGAGCACCTGAGCTTCGACGGCCGCGTCCACATCCCGATCGCCACGTTGGCCGGCATGCGCGAACGCACGATCACGATTTCGAGCGCGGGCAAGACCTTCAGCGTCACCGGCTGGAAGATCGGCTGGGCGTCCGCGCCGGCTGACCTGCTGAGCGCGGTCCGGACCGTCAAGCAGTTTCTGACCTACGTGAACGGCGCTCCGTTCCAGCCTGCGGTCGCCGCCGCACTCGAACGCGGCGTCGGCGACGTCGCCGACCCGCTCCAGGCCCAGCGCGATCTTCTCTGCGAGGGGCTCACCGGGCTCGGTTTCGACGTGATCATGCCGGAGGCGACCTATTTCGCGACCGTGGATGTCGGACGCAGCGGGGTCGCGTTCTGCCGTGATCTGCCGCACCGGGCAGGCGTCGTGGCCATCCCGAGCAGCGTCTTCTACGATTCCAGCGCTGGCGACCAACTGGTGCGCTTCGCGTTCTGCAAGCGGCGCGAGGTGTTAGAGGAAGCGCTGCGGCGAATGAAGGGATTAAGGTGACGGCTTGAGAATCGCAGGGGTCCAGCACGACATCATCTGGGAGGACCCCGCTGCGACCCACGCGCGCGTCGCCCCGCTGATCGCAGAGGCTGCGGCCGGGGGCGCCCGCATTATCGCGCTGACCGAGATGTTCGGTACCGGGTTCTCAATGCGTCCTGAACGGATCGCCGAGGACGAAGGCGGCCGCAACGAGCAGTTCCTGCTGGAGCAAGCGGCCCGCCATAACGCATACCTCATTGCGTCCGTGGCGCAAAGCGGCGCGGACGGCCGGTACTACAACAACGCGATCGTCGCCGCGCCGGACGGCACAGTGCAACGCTACGCCAAGATCCATCCGTTCACCTTTGCGGGAGAACATGCGCATTATGCGGCCGGAGAAACATTCTTGACCGTTGCGATTGACGACCTGAGAGTGTCGGTTTTCGTCTGTTATGACCTGCGATTCGCCGACGAATTCTGGGCACTGGCGGACAGCACAGATCTCTACGTCGTCGTCGCCAACTGGCCAGAACCGCGCCGCGAGCACTGGCGGGTCCTGCTGCGCGCCCGCGCCATCGAGAACCAGGCATACGTGCTTGGCGTGAACCGGGTCGGCAATGCCAAACACCTCACCCACGTAGGGGATTCAGCCGTGATCGACCCGCTCGGGCGCACCCTTGCTGAAGCCGCCGTCGGGGAGGCGGTGGTCAGTGCCGAAATCGACGTCGCTACCGTGTCCGAAACACGCAGTTCCCTGCCGTTCTTGCAGGATCGCCGTATCCATTCGTGACACAACACGCCCCAATATCGTGGTTATTAACAGTTGGTCACGATCAGCGGGGCAACTTGCCACAGTGCAGACACAGGGACTTGAGTTCGACGGATGGCCGGGGGACAGATCGTCCCCGCCCAAGCAACGCAGGAGGTCACTCACCAGTGAGAGTCCAGACAGGTAAAACACTCATCACAGCGGTCGCAGCGATAGCCCTCGCCGTGACCGCTTGCTCGAGCAGCGGCACCAGCAGCTCCCCGTCCGGCAGCGGCAGCCCGAGCGGCAGCGGCAGTGGCGGCGGCGGCGATCCGAGAACCGCAGGAACCAAAGGCACCGGCACCTTCTCGAATTGCGCCACCGCGCCGAACGACTGCAACAAGGGGACCGTCAAGCCCGGCGGCACGATCACGTACGGCATCGAGAAGACCGTGGCGGGCTGGAACCTGAACTACACCCCGTCCAACGTGTTCGACGTCTCCGAGGCGATCGGGCACTTGTTCCCGAGCGTCTACATTGCGCAGCCGGACCTCAAGCCGGTGCTCAACACCGACCTGATGGTCTCCGCAGCGCAGACCAAGACCAGCCCGCAGACGATCGTCTACAAGATCAAGCCGAACGCCGTCTGGGACGATGGCACCCCGATCAACTTCGCCGACTTCAAGTACCTCGCCGATGCCAGCGACGGGAAGACCTGCCCGAAGTGCGAGCCGTCGACGACCGCGGGCTACAGCGCGATCGCGTCGCTCAAGGGAAGCAACGGCGGCAAGACCGTGACCATGGTCATGAAGACGCCGTTTGCCGACTGGCAGGGCATGTTCGGTTACATGTACCCCGCCCACGTCGCCGCCAAGCACGGTGGCACGAGCGGCGCCGGGCTGTTGACGTCGTTCCTCTGGCTCGACAAGAACGTGCCGACCTACCCCGGCGCGTCCGGCGGCCCGTACACGATCACCAAGTACACCAAGGACACGGCGATCGAAGAGGCGCCGAACCCCAAGTGGTACGGCGCGGTGAAGCCCAGCCTCACCAAGCTGGTGTTCCGCATCATCACCGACCAGACCCAGGAGTTCCCCGCGCTGAAGAACGGCGAAATCCAGTCGGTCTACGCGCAGCCGAATGCTGACCTGGTCACCCAGACCACCGGCGTGCAGAACGTGCAGAGCTACCTGGGTAAGGGTCTGATCTGGGAGCACCTCAGCTTCAACGAGAAGAACCAGTTCCTGTCTGACGCGAAACTGCGCACCGCCGTCTTCACCGCGATCGACCGTAACTCCATCATCGCGCGCACCGTCGGTCAGTTCGCCAAGGGCGCGCAGCCGCTCGGCAGCCACATCTACGTGCCCGGCCAGGCGGGGTACAAGGACAACACGACCGCTTCGGGCCAGGGTTCGGGTGACCTCACCAAGGCCAAGAAGATCCTGACCGACGCCGGCTACTCCGGCGTGGGCAGTTCGCTCAAGACCAAGGCCGGCAAAGCGGTGACGTTCCGGTGCACCTACTCCGCGGGCAACACCAACCGCCAGCAGATCTGCGAGGTCGTGCAGGCCACGCTCAAGAAGCTCGGCATCAGCATCACCCTGAAGACCACCCCGGACCTGTCCGAACTGGGCAGCGGGAACTACGACCTGATCGTCTTCGCCTGGGTCGGCACGCCGTTCGTAGTGGCCGGTGCGCAGCAGATTTACGAGCTCAAGGGCGGGGCGGACTATGGCGCGAACAACGACCCGTCGGCCGAGGCATTGATCAACAAGGCAGCGACATCAACCGACCAGGCCAAGGTCCAGGACCTGATGAACCAGGCCGACGTCAAGATCAACGCTGACGCCTACGAACTGCCGCTGTTCCAGAAGCCGACCTATCTCGCCGCGTACAACAACATCGTGAACCTGCGTGATAACGCGACGAACTTCGGTCCCTCATACAATGTCCAGACTTGGGGGGTCAAGTAGGGCCCATTGGCGCTAGGTTCTACTGAGGTCACAGTTCCACTGAGGTCCCAGAACACAAAGGTGCCAGACGCACCGCACGCGGCGCAGTCTGCACCTGCCTGATCAACTGGTGTTCCCCGGAGGCTTCTCGCCTCCGGGGAACGCCCGGCATGGGAGGTCGACACGATGTTGGTGTTCGTGATCCGTCGAGTGCTCGTGTCGATCCCGGTGCTGATCGCGTCCACGATGCTGACCTTCGTACTCGTGAAGTTCACCGGCGATCCGCTGCTCTACCTCAAGCTGCGCAATCCGCGCCCGGCTCAGGTGGTGATCGACACCGAGTCGCACCGGCTCTGGCTTGATCGGTCATGGCCCACGCAGTACTGGCACTGGATCTCCAACGTGGTGTTCCACGGCAATTGGGGTCCGCCGGTTCTTGGTCACGACGACATCGGCAGCGAGGTGCTGCAGGCATTACTGGTCACCGGGCGACTCGTTGCGGTGTCGGTGGTTATCGCGCTGTTTCTCGCAGTCATCACCGGTGTCGTCAGTGCCGTGAAGCAGTACAGCCTCGTCGATTACAGCACCACGACGATGGGATTCCTTTTCCTCTCGATGCCGGTGTTCTGGTTCGCGATCCTCCTCAAGCAGGGCGGCATCTGGTTCAACGACAATGTCAACCCCCATACGTTCTTTACCATCGGCGACCGAACGATCCCCGCGATTCAAGGCTCGACCTTCGCCAATCTGAAGGACATCTTCGGCCATCTCGTGTTGCCGACAATCGTGCTCGGGCTGGCCGGCTATGCGGCCTGGAGCCGGTTCACCCGGGCGTCGATGCTCGAGGTGCTCAATAGCGACTATGTTCGCCTGGCTCGCTCCAAGGGACTCAAGCCGCGCACGGTGCTCATCCGCCACGCCTTGCGCACGGCACTGATCCCGCTGACCACCGTCACGGCATTGGACGTCGCGGCGTTGCTGGGCGGTGCGATCGTCACCGAGACCGTGTTCCAGTGGCACGGCATGGGCAACCTCTTCCTCACCGCACTACGAACTCTCGACTTCAACGTGATGCTCGGCTGGTTGCTGGTCACGGCCACTCTGGTCATCATGTTCAACCTGATCGCCGATTTGCTCTACGGTGTTCTCGACCCGAGGATTCGCCATGCCTGAGTTGCACGGAACCGTGAAGGACCAGCCGGCTGCAACCCCGGGGTCTGCTCCCTCCGCCCGGACGGAACGCGAGTTCACCGCCAAGGAGCGCACGCAGTGGCAGCTGGCAGCGCGCCGTTTCCGCCGCCATCGCATCGCGGCGGCGAGCCTGGTGGTGTTCATCCTGCTGCTCCTCTTCGCCTTTGTCCTGCCGCACTTCTGGAAGTACACCTACGACGTCTTCACCGATGACCTGAACGTCTCGCCGGACGCGAAGCACCCGTTCGGTACTGACGCCACCGGCTACGACGGGTTGGCGGTCGTGATGCGCGGCACGGGTCAGTCGCTGAAGGTGGCATTCGTCATCGCGTCCGTGGGCACCGGCGCGGGTGCGGTGTGGGGCGTGGTTTCCGGTTACCTCGGCGGGTTCGTCGACGCAGCCCTGATGCGGTTCGCCGACCTCGTGCTCACCATCCCGGCGCTGGCACTGGCAGCCGCGCTGGCCAAGAACTTCGGTGGCACCTGGTGGATCATCGGCTTGATCCTCGCCGGCGTGTCCGCGCCGTATGTGGCCCGGGTCGTACGCGGCGTCGTGCTGTCACTGCGCGAGCGTGAGTTCATCGAAGCTTCCCGCGCCCTCGGCGCCTCGAATCTGCGGATCATGGTGCGACACCTGCTGCCGAACACGGTGCCGGTGCTGATCGTCAACGCCACGCTGCTCGTCGCTGCCGGCATCCTGACCGAAACGGCCCTGTCCTTCGTCGGTTTCGGGGTCCAGTCTCCCGACACCTCGTTGGGCGTTTTGATCACGCAGGCGCAGGGTGCGTTCGACACCCGACCGTGGCTGTTCTACTTCCCTGGAGTGTTCATCATCCTGATCGCACTGACCGTGAACTTCATCGGTGACGGCTTGCGTGACGCTCTCGACCCGCGCCAGACGAGAGAGCGTCGATGACGCACGCCATCGACGTCGACAACACACGTAACGGCGGCGTCCATCCGGACGAGGAACCCCTGCTGGTCGTCGAGAACCTCACCGTCTCCTTCCCCACCGACGACGGTGAGGTACGCGCCGTGCGCGGCGTCAGCTACCAGGTCGCCGCGGGAGAGGCGATGGGCATCGTCGGCGAGTCGGGGTCGGGCAAGTCGGTGAGCTCGATGGCCGTAATGGGCCTGCTGCCGAAGACCGCCCGGATCAGCGGTTCAGTGCGCTTTCGCGGCCAGGAGATCCTGGGGCAGGACGAGAAGGGCTACGCGAAGCTGCGTGGCAAGAAGATCGCCATGATCTTCCAGGACCCGCTGACTTCGCTGAATCCGGTCTATTCCGTGGGATTCCAGATCGCCGAGGCCGTGCTCGCGCACAACGACATCTCCAAGGACAAGGCAAAGGCACGGGCCATCGAACTGCTGGCCACAGTGGGAATTCCGTTTCCGGAGCAGCGCGTAGACAGCTATCCGCACGAGTTGTCCGGTGGCATGCGCCAGCGCATTGTCATTGCGATCGCGATGGCAAACAACCCCGACGTGATCATCGCCGATGAACCGACGACCGCCCTTGACGTCACGGTGCAGGCGCAGGTGCTCGAAGCGCTCGAAGCGGCGCGCGCCGAGACCGGCGCCGCGCTGATCCTGATCACGCACGACCTCGGCGTCATCGCCGGCCACGCCGAGCGCATCTGCGTGATGTACGCCGGCAAGCTGGTCGAGACCGGCTCCACGGACGAGGTCTTCTACCGCCCGCGCATGCCGTACACGCTCGGGTTGCTGGGCAGCCTGCCGCGGATGGATCAGTCCGACAAGCAGCGACTCACGCCGATCAAGGGCGCGCCACCCTCACTGCTGAATCTGCCGCCGGGGTGCCCCTTCACGCCGCGGTGCCCGATCGCGGAACCAGTCTGCGACACCGAAGAGCCCGCCCTGCTGCCGGTGGACAATGCAGCGCACGCCGCGGCGTGCCATTTCCGCAGCCGGACCAGCGGGGCAGAAGCTGCGGACCTCTTCGGCCCGGACGCCAAGCTGGTCAGCGACACGTCTGGCTCGACGGCGACGGAGGTGCCGGCATCGTGACGAGCGCGAGCAGCGACAACGGCCACACCGGCAGCAGAGTGGACCTCGGCAAAGACACTGCCGACGGCGGCACGCACGCTGGGGCCGAGCGAGCGGGCACGGCCACCGCCACCCGCGAGCCAGTGCTGTCGGTCCGCAACCTGGTCAAGCACTTCCCGATCCGCTCGAGCGGACTTGTCCGCCGCAAGATCGGTGACGTGCACGCCGTCTGCGACGTGTCTTTCGACATCTACGAGAACGAGACGCTGTGCATCGTCGGCGAGTCCGGCTGCGGTAAGACGACGACCGGACGGCTGGTGCTGAACCTGATTCCGGCGACGTCCGGTGCGGTGATGTGGCAGGGGCACGACCTCACGAAGATCTCCAACAAGCAGATGCGCCCGCTGCGCCGCGACATGCAGATCGTGTTCCAGGACCCGTTCGCCTCGCTCGACCCGCGGATGACGGTCAACGAACTGGTCGCCGAGCCACTGCGCATCCACGGCCTGTACGGCGCGCGCGAGAACGGTCGCAAGCAGGTTCGCGAACTGCTCGCCCAGGTCGGGCTGAACCCGGAACACGGGTCGCGCTACGCGCACGAGTTCTCCGGTGGCCAGCGCCAGCGCATCGGCATTGCTCGCGCGCTCGCCCTCAAGCCCAAGCTGCTCGTGCTCGACGAGCCGGTGTCCGCGCTGGACGTCTCGATCCAGGCCGGCGTCATCAACCTGCTCGGCGACCTGCAGGAAGAGCTCGGTCTAGCCTTCCTGTTCATCTCCCACGACCTGTCGGTGATCCGCCACATTGCCGACCGGGTTGTGGTGATGTATCTCGGCAAGGTCGTCGAGACGGCCGAGGTCGAGGAATTGTTCCGCCGCCCCACGCACCCGTACACCCAAGCCTTGATGTCGGCAATCCCGCTGCCCGACCCGGTGAAGGAGCGCGAACGCAAGCGGATCCTGCTCACCGGTGAGGTGCCGAGCCCGGTGAACCCGCCGACCGGCTGCCGGTTCCGAACGCGGTGCCCGAAATTCCGCGACGAGTTGCACAACGCCCAGCGCGAGTGGTGCGTGAACGTCGAACCCCCGCTCGAGGACAAGTTCCACAATCACGTCGCGGCGTGCCACTTCGCCTCGGCACGCTCGGACATTCTCGAGATCGGCAAGCCGCAGGACGCAGAGCCGTCCCCGCTGGCGGTATGGCCGGCCGACCGGCCGAGCGACGAGCAGGCCGCGCGTGCCATGGTGTGCCTGCCCGACGTGCCCGCGCGCGAGCCGCAGCGTCTCGACGACGATGTAGTGATCGACGCTGAGGGCGAACTTGTGCGCGAAGGCGGTCCGACCGGCTGAGCAGTACGGTCGCTACCGTGCCCGCTTCCGTCACCGCTGATCGGCGGCTGTTGCTCGTCCACGCCCACCCCGACGACGAGACGATCGGGACGGGCGCGACGATGGCGCGCTACGCCGCCGAAGGCACTCAGGTCACGTTGCTGACGTGCACGCTCGGTGAGCGCGGCGAGATACTGGTGCCCGAGCTCGCGGGTCTGTCGGCCGAGCGTGGCGACCAGCTCGGCGGCTACCGCATCACCGAACTCGCCGCGGCAATGCAAGCGCTGGGCGTCACCGACCACCGCTTCCTCGGTGGCGCGGGATGCTGGCGCGACAGCGGGATGATGGGCACCGCCGGCAACGACGATCCGCGCGCGTTTTGGTCGTGCGCCAAGGACGACACCCTGTTCGAGCAGGCAGTCACGCAGGCCGTCGCGGTGATCCGTGCGGTGCGTCCCCAGGTGCTCGTCACCTACGACGAGACCGGCGGGTACGGCCACCCTGACCACATCATGGCGCACCGGGTGGCGATGGCTGCGTTCGAGCGCGCCGCGGCTGCCGGCGGTACCGGAACCGCCTGGCAGATCGAGAAGATCTATTGGACCGCGATGCCACGCTCGGTGCTGCAAAACGGCATCGACGCGCTCCGGCGGGCGGGCGGCTCGTTCGACGCCGTCGCATCCGCTGATCAGCTGCCGTTCGGCAATCCGGACGGAGAGGTCACCACCGCCGTTGACGCTCGAGCGCACCTGGACGCCAAAGCGTCGGCGATGCGCGCCCACGCAACCCAGATCGCCGTCGACGGTTCGTGCTACGCGTTGTCCAATAACATCGCCACGCCGCTGCTGGGCATCGAATACTTCCGGCTGGTCCGCGGCGCCCTCGGCGCCGAGCGCGACGCCGAGGGCCGCGAGGTCGACCTGTTCGCCGGCACCGGGGTCTGACCCGGTGTCCGAGCGGCCCGCGCCGCCGGGCGCGGCGCGCACCGCGCGTGCAGGTCCGCGGGAGTGGGGGCTGGTCGTGCTGCTCGCGGCCAGCGCGGTGCTGCTCGGCGTCTTCGACGTGCTGTTGATTCCGCTGTATCTCGGCAGCACGCCCGTCCCCGTCGCCGTCGTTCTGGGTGTTGCCCAGAACCTGCTGCTGCCGCGCTTCGCGTACTCGCTCGTCCGCTCGGTGCCAGCCGCCGCGCTGCCCGTCGCAGCCTGGTTGCTGCCGGTACTTGGCCTGTCGCTCTACTCGCGTCCAGAAGGTGATGTGCTGGTGCTCGGTGGCGGCGCCCAGCAGTGGACGCTATACGGCGTGGTCGTACTCGGCCTTGCCGCTGGCTTCCGGTCTGTCGTCAAGGTGACGGCGCCGCTCAACCGGTGAACGGTGCGCGGTCGGCCTCTTCGAGTGCGTGCTGCACCGCGCTCACCGCGGCAGGCGGCAGGTCGGTCTCGACCAGCTGAGCATGCGGGAAGCGAGCCAGCTCGATCTGCAGGTCAGCCACCGACACGTGACTGACCAGCAAGGCGACCGCTGTGCGTCCGGGTGGCACGGTGGTGCGCAATTGCGCGATGGTCTCGTCACGCACGCCGGTATCGATGAGTTTCGCGAACAGCGCGCCACTCCCGGCCGAGGCCGCACCGACGACTAGACCACCGATCGGGCCGCCGAACAGAGTGCCGAGCAGCAGCCCCCACACTCCGGCTCCGAGGCCGGCCTGGCCGGGCGTGACGTCGGTGGTCTCGCGCACGTGTGAGCTGCCGTCCGCGGCCCGGTTGATGAGCACTGCGTCGTGCAACTGCAGATCGTGGTGCTGCTGCAGCCGGGCCACGGCGAGCAAAAATTCTTGGGCGCGCAGCCCGTCCTCGAACGAGATCACGAGCAGCTTGCTGTTGTCGGGAGCCTTGTCGACCATGAGGGTCAGCCTAAGCGGTCATGCTGTGGCGGCCTGCGGTAGTGGTAGTCGTGATGCACCCAATAGCCCAGCGAGCGGTACAGCGTCACCGCGGCATCGTTCTCGGCCCATACCTGCAGGTAGCTGCGAGCGGCGCCCTGCGCGGCTCCCCAACGCCACAGCGCTGCCATGACGGAGCGCGCGAGGCCCGAGCGGCGCAGGTCCGGCGCGACCTCGACGGCGCTCACGCCGAGCCAGCCGTCGTCGAGCGTCCCGCGACCGATCGCCACGACCCGCGCCCCGTCGCGGACGCTCGCGAAAACAGCCCGATCGTGGCGGGTCAGCACACCGCGCGCAGCCGATGCGCTACCCGCGCCGTCGCGGAACCGAGCCAACCACGCCTCGGCAGGCGAGTGCGCAAGTTCGACGGTGTGGTCCGCATGCGCGGACGCGCCGGTATGCACTGCCCGGTCGAGCACGTCCAGCCGGCCGGCCATCGTGTGCACCAGCGGGTCGGCAGACCAGCCCCGCTCGCCCAACCCGGCGTCCAGCAGCCGCCGTGCCTCCAGCGGCACGAGCACGAGCAACGGCAGCCCTCGTTCGGTGTACCAGGCGGCGGCCCGCTGCAAGGCCTCGTCGAGCGGCATCCCAGGCTGGCGCAGCGGTAGGACGGAGTTGGCCCGGCCGGTGAACCCACCGCTCGCGCGGAGCCACCAGCCGCCGAGCTGGGCGTTGTGCTCGGCCCGCCAGCCGGCCGCGGCGACCGCGACCAGGGCGAGCTCGTCCGCCGTCGACGGCGGTGCGGGGCTCGCGATGGTCACCGACGCCAGATCCACCTCGACCAGCCCCCGCCGCGAGTCGATGACCGCGGTGCGCGAGTCGAGGCGGATCAGGTCCCCGACGACGTCCGAATATTGCGGGCGAGCGCCAGACGTGGCCGAAAGGATACGGCGGACGCTCACGCGACGGCCGACCCAGCTAGGCTCAAACACGAGCGGCATACTAGTTCCACCTAACGGCCAGGCGGTGCCCGACGACCGTCCGCCCACCGAGTAAGCAGCGCCCCGGAGGACCGCAGTGACATACGTGATCGCCGAGCCGTGTGTAGATGTCATCGACAAGGCGTGCATCGAGGAGTGTCCGGTCGACTGCATCTACGAGGGTGGCCGGATGCTGTACATCCACCCGGACGAGTGTGTCGACTGCGGTGCCTGCGAGCCGGTCTGCCCGGTCGAGGCAATCTTCTACGAGGACGATTTACCAGAGCAGTGGCACGACTACACCCAGGCCAACGTCGACTTCTTCGACACGCTCGGGTCGCCGGGTGGCGCGTCCAAGGTCGGCAAGGTCGAACACGACCCGGACTGGATCAAGAACCTGCCGCCGCAGGGCGAGGGCCACTGACGGCTGCGCGACCCCTCGCTGGGGCTACAGCCGATGCAGCGTCGCCGTTACGGCGGCCCTGGTCGCGGTTGCTGACTTCCAGCCGCCGGTGCGCGTCCACTGTTTCGCGGCGTAGGCGACCTTGTCGATGCCGAGCCGGTCCGCATTCGCGACGAACCACGCGGCCGTCTGCCAGCCCGCCCCCGGCACCCGAATCTCGCTGTCGCGCGTGGTCGGCGCGTTGACCGGCAGTTGCGCCCGCACCTGGCGAGCCACCTCACGCGCCGACGCAACCTGAGTCGGCGTACCGAACGTGCACGACACCGCAGCGGGGCTCCGCCCGAGCAAAGCGTCCGCCAGCGCCTTTGCCTCGCTCTCGTGCTGGGCGTACAAGCTCTCGTCGGCCGACACCTGCACGTTCTGGATTGCGCGAGCCAGGGGCAAAGTGCGCCAGTTCTTGAATCGGACGAGGTGGTCCAGGAATTCGGTCGTGGCCTCGGTGACGTTGTTGAGCCTCGCCGCGCGCGTTGCCGGGTTCGGCCCTCCCCAGCCCTGTGACGGACGCTGTTGCAGCACGCCGACCGAGTCGCGGTCACCGCTGCCAGGGGCGAGATTGGTCAGCTTGCTCTCCTGCAGGCCCGCGGCGAGCACGAGGACGGCGGCCCGTTCCGGCAGCGCCGTGGTGTAGCGGCTCACTGCCCCCACCATCGTCGAGGCGACCGCGGCCTGGCCGGTGTCGAGGTCGAAGCTGGCAATCGTGCACCCGGTCGAGACGAAATGGGTCTTCGCGAGATTCCACAGCGCGCGTCCGCCGAGGAACCCGCCGACCCCGATAACAGCGACGACGGCGAGGACGAGACCCGTCCGGGTAGCGCGAGACACGTGACTAATTGGTGCTGTGCAGGATGTCGTTGAGCGTGACGCCGACGCCCTCGCGCGGGCGCACCTCGAGCGCGCCGGTGACGCTGTTGCGCCAATACAGCAGGCCGGGCCGCCCCGAGAGCTCGCGGGCTTTGACGACCGTGGCGTCCGGCAGCGTCAGCTTCGAACCGGGGGTGATGTACGTGCCCGCCTCGACCACGCAGTCGTCGCCGAGCGAGATGCCGATCCCAGCGTTGGCCCCCACCAGGCAGCGTTTGCCGACGCTGATGCGTTCGGTGCCCCCGCCGGACAGGGTGCCGGCGATCGACGCGCCGCCGCCGAGGTCGGTGCCGTCGCCCAGCACGACGCCGGCCGAGATCCGGCCCTCGACCATGGACGTGCCGAGCGTGCCCGCGTTGTAGTTCACGAATCCTTCGTGCATCACCGTCGTGCCCGGCGAAAGGAAAGCGCCGAGCCGCACCCGGTCGGCATCGGCGATGCGGACCCCCGACGGAACGACGTAGTCGGTCATCCGGGGGAACTTGTCCACTCCGAACACCTGCACCGAGTGCTTTCGGCGCAGCGCCATCCGGACCGCTTCGAAACCTTCCGGCCGGCAGGGGCCGACGCTGGTCCAGACCACGTTCGGCAGCACGCCGAAGATCCCGTCGAGATTGATCGAGTTCGGCCGGACGAGCCGGTGTGAGAGCAGGTGCAGGCGCAGGTAAGCGTCAGGTACCCCGACCGGCGGCGCCTCGAGGTCGATCTCGCAGAGCACGATGTCGAGGCGAACGCCACGGTCGCCCGCCGTCGCGTGCGTGCCGGTCAATGCGGTCAGCTCATGATCTGGACCGCTCGCCGCCGGCATGGAACCGAGTTGCGGCGCCGGATACCAAGCGTCCAGAATCTGGCCTGTAACGCCGGTGGACGTCGCTAGCCCGTACCCCCACGCGGTTCGCTCGCTGGGCTCCCTCACGGCCGAGCCTCGCTGCGCTCGTTCGACCGGCACAGCCCGATCACATTGGTTCGCTCGCTGCGCTCCCTCACGGCGTCACAGTAGCGTCGCGGACATGTTGCGCCCGATGTTGGATCTGCGATGTTAGATCTCAGTGGCGACGCCGTGACGTTGACGGCCGCCCTTGTCGATGTCGAGTCGGTGTCCGGGGACGAGACGCGGATCGCGGATCTCCTGGAGCGGGCGCTGCGCGCGTACGACAACCTGGCCGTCGAGCGGGACGGCAACGTGGTGCTCGCCCGCACTGAGCTGGGGCTGAACCAGCGGGTCGTGCTCGCCGGACACATGGATACCGTGCCGCTCGCAGGAAACCTGCCGGCGCGAATCGAGAACGGCGTGCTGTACGGCTGCGGCACGTCGGACATGAAGTCCGGCGTCGCGGTCATGCTGCGCATCGCCCACCTGGTCGGCACCGGCGCCCTGCGACCGCGCGTCGAGCTGACCTGGGCGTTCTACGACTGCGAGGAGATCGAGGCTGCCCGCAACGGGCTCGGCCGGATTGCCCGCGACCGCCCGCAAGCGCTGGCCGGTGACCTCGCGGTGCTGCTCGAGCCGACTGACGGTCTTGTCGAAGGCGGTTGCCAGGGGACGTTGCGAGTGGCGGTCTCCGTTACCGGGGCGCGGGCGCACAGCGCGCGATCGTGGCTCGGCGTCAACGCGATCCATGCCGCTGCCCCGGTGCTGGCGCTGCTGCAGGACTACCGCGCGCGCGAGGTAGAGGTCGACGGTCTGGCCTATCGCGAAGGGCTCAACGCGGTCGGGATCAATGGGGGAGTGGCCGGCAACGTCATCCCGGACGCCTGCACCGTGCTGGTCAATTACCGCTTCGCTCCGGACCTGGACGAGGCGGCCGCGTTCGCGCACGTCCGCTCCGTCTTCACCGGCTTCGAAGTCGAGCTCACCGATTCGGCGCCGGCCGCGCGTCCCGGCTTGGACGGCGAACTCGCCCGCACGATCGTTGATGCCGTCGGCGGCCGGGCCCGGGCCAAGTTGGGCTGGACGGATGTCGCCCGCTTCGGCGAGCTCGGCATCCCGGCGGTCAATCTCGGGCCTGGCGATCCGAACCTGGCGCACAAGCCCGACGAGCACGTCGCGGTCGCTGCTATCGAGGCGGCCGAGGCCGCGCTCGTGCGCTTCCTCTCCGCGCGGGTGTGAAGCAGTGCCGGGGTGAACGAGTCGGGACGTGCCGACCCCGCAACCAGCTCCGGTCGCTAGCGTGGCAAGGGTGACGAGCGAGCCAGGCGCGGGCGACCAGCGCGAGCACCAGCGCGGCCCGGTGCTCCTGCGCCGAACCCAGATCCAGGCCGGCACGACCGACCAGCGGCTGCTCGACTCGCGCAGCTCCTCAGACTGGGTGCACACCGATCCCTGGCGCGTGCTGCGGATCCAGAGCGAGTTCGTCGAGGGTTTCGGCTTGCTCGCCGAGCTGCCCGCCGCGGTGTCAGTATTCGGCTCTGCGCGCACGACCGCGGACGAGCCGGACTACGCAGCCGGCGTCGCGATCGGGGCGGCGCTGGCCAAGGCTGGTTTCGCAGTGATCACCGGCGGTGGGCCCGGTGCGATGGAGGCGGTGAACAAGGGGGCGTCCGAGGCGGGCGGTATCTCGGTCGGGTTGGGAATCGAGTTGCCCTTCGAGCAGCGCCTGAACGACTGGGTCGACCTCGGGGTCAACTTCCGCTACTTCTTCGCCCGCAAGACCATGTTCGTCAAGTACGCGCAGGCATTCGTCATCATGCCCGGTGGGTTCGGCACGCTGGATGAGATGTTCGAGGCGCTCACGCTCGTCCAGACTCGCAAAGTCACCCGCTTCCCAGTGCTGCTGTACGGGGTCGACTACTGGCGCGGGCTCGTTGAGTGGCTGCGCAACACCGTGCTGCCCGGCGGCAAGATCGCCGCACCGGATCTCGATCTGGTGCACTGCACAGACGACATCGACGAGATCGTCGACCGGATCGTGCAGTCCAGTCACGAACGCAGCGAGCAGCAGGTGGCCGAGCAGGCCGCAGTCGCTTCGGCAGAGGAGAACACAGCGCCCGAGACGCACCGCTGATGGCCGCGATCTGCGTCTACTGCTCCTCTTCGGAATTGATCGACCCGTCCTACCTGGAGCTGGCGACGGCGACCGGTGCGCGGCTGGCGGCCGGTGGTCACTCACTGGTGTCCGGCGGCGGCCGGGTGTCGATGATGGGCGCGCTCGCGCGCGCTGCCCGAGCCGGTGGGGCACATACCGTCGGGGTCATCCCGCTACACCTGACCTCGCGCGAGGTTGCCGACCACGACGCCGACGAACTGGTGATCGTCGACACCATGCGTGAACGCAAACGGATCATGGACGAGCGATCGGATGCGTTTCTTGCGCTACCCGGCGGCATCGGCACGCTCGAAGAGCTGTTCGAAGTGTGGACGTCCGGGTCGCTCACCATGCACGCCAAGCCGGTCGTCGTCCTGGATCCGGCGGGCTTCTACGCGCCGCTCTGGGGCTATCTCGAGGGGTTGTGCATGGACGGGTTCGTGCGCGAGGCCGCGCTCGACCTGCTGTGGCGCGTGAGCGATGTCGACGACGCGTTCGAGGAGCTCGAGTCAGCCCTTCGGTAGACCTGCGCCGTCGCGCTGGAAGCTCAGCAACAGCTCGTTCTCCAGGGCCACCCGCCGCGTGGTGCCGTCCAGGTCGCGGAACATGGTCTTGATGACCCGGATTCCCGTCGGGTGCTGCGCGGCCACCTGTGCAGCCAGTTCGAGTGCCACGGCATCGGCGTCGGCCGCGCGGGCGGTGCGTTGCAGTAGCCCGAATTCGGTGGCTTCGGCCATCCCGATCGTGCGGCCGGTGAGGATCAGGTCCTTGGCGCGGGCCACGCCGATCAATGGCGCGAGCCGGGCCGGCCCGATAGGCACGCCCAGGCGGGCGCCGGCCCAGGCGAGGGCCAGATTGTCGCCACCGACCCGCAGATCGCAACCGGCAACGAGTTCCGCGCCTGCGCCGACGCAATGGCCGACGGCGACGGTCACGACCGGCACCGGGAACTCGTCCAGCAGCGTGTACATCTGGGTAAAGGCGAGCATCCGCGCGACGCCTCCGGCGTCGTCGAGAGGCTCGGTCACATCGGCGCCCGCGCACAGCGCGGTCGGGCTGGTGGTGGACAGCACGAGCACCCGCACCGTGGCGTCGGCGGCGAGATCGCTCAGCGCGGCGACGAGCGCGAGCGTGGTCGCGGTGTCGAGTGCGTTGCGTTTGGCCGGTCGGTTGAGCCGCACGATGGCTATGTCGCCGCGGCGTTCGCGCAGCACGGTGTCCGTGTCGTCCACGCGCGCAAGTCTGGCAGGGCAAGTCGAGTGTGCGGGCCTGCCGTGACACGATCGACGGGTGCTGACGCTTGCCGGCTTCGGGTTGCTCGCCGTCCTCGTGGGCGGCGTGCTGTTCGTGCTGGCGGCATACCTGCTCCCGCCGGGTGAGCAGATTGCCCCGCCGATCCGCGACGAGCCGATCTGGACGCTGCCAGCCGAGCGGCCGCTCACCTGCGACGACGTGACCGTGGTGCGGTTGCCGGTGGCGCTGCGCGGTTACCGATTCGCCGAGACCGATCTGCTGCTCGACCGGCTCGCGGACGAGCTGCGCACGCGTGACGCCGAGATCGAGCGATTGCGCGGGAGCGCCCAGGGCGATTGGGGGCAGGGCGGGCTGGGGCAGGTGGTGCCGGACGAGCCCGCGTGGGCGCCGGACGCGGCAACCGAATCCGATGAACACTGAGCGCGTCCGGTGCGGGTGGGCAGGCTCGGCGCCGGAATACCTGGCCTATCACGACGAGGAATGGGGCACCCCGCTGCACGGTGAGCGCGAGCTGTTCGAGCGGTTGTCGCTGGAAGCGTTCCAGTCCGGCCTCTCGTGGCTGATCATCCTGCGCAAGCGGGCGGCTTTCCGCGCCGCGTTCGCCGACTTCGACGTCGACGCGGTCGCCGGCTTCGACGACGCGGCCGTTGCCCGCCTGCTCGCGGACACCGGCATCGTCCGCAACCGCGCGAAGATCGAGGCTGCCATCAGCAATGCACGGGCGATCCGATCATCGGTCCCCGAGGGCCTGGACGAGCTCTTGTGGTCCTTCGCGCCAGCCGCGCACGTCCGCCCGGTGTCTGGCGGTGACGTCGCCTCGCTCAGCCCAGAGTCGACTGCGCTGGCCAGGGCGCTCAAGAAGCGCGGGCTCCGTTTCGTCGGCCCGACCACGGCGTACGCACTGATGCAGGCCACCGGGATGGTCGATGACCACGTCAGCACGTGCTGGCGGGCAGGGTGAGCCCAGCCGTCAGTGGCCGGTGAAAATAGGCTTCTGCTTGGCGAGAAACGCCGCGGTGGCGTTGCGGTGATCCTCGCTCGTCCCCATCTCTGATTGCAGTTCGCCTTCGCGGGCCAAGGCGTCGGGCAGCGTCGCGGACTGGGCGAACGCGAGCGATTGCTTGATTGCGGCGTAGGCGGCCGTCGGCCCGGCGGCGAAGCGTGCCGCGAGTTCCTGCGCGGCCGGCAGCATCCGATCGGGCTCGACGACGGCGTTGACCAGGCCCATCTCCAGCGCCGCCTCGGCACTCACCGGTTCGGCCAGCAGGGCGAGCGCGGACGCGCGCGCCGAGCCGATCAGGCGCGGCAGCGTCCAGGAAATGCCGCTGTCCAGACTCAACCCGATGTTGGCGAACGCGATCAGAAAGCCGGCCGCCGACGAGGCGATCCGGAAGTCGCACGCAAACGCCAGACCGGCCCCGGCGCCCGCAGCCATCCCGTTCACCGCGGCGATGACGGGCTTCGGCATCGTCGCGAGGCCGCTCACGATCGGGTTGTAGTGCACGGTCACCGTGTTCAGCGGCGCCG
This sequence comes from Mycobacteriales bacterium, assembly GCA_038212215.1. GTDB lineage: Bacteria > Actinomycetota > Actinomycetes > Mycobacteriales > Jatrophihabitantaceae > JALZAI01. The sequence goes on along the minus strand of JBBQUT010000008.1, from coordinate 29,878 downwards.
GCTCACCCTGCAGGCTGGCGGCGTGCTCCTTGAGGTCCTGGCCGACGCAGAACCCGCGCCCGGCACCGGTGAGCACGATCGCCCGCACGGACTCGTCCGCGCCGACGTCGGCGACAGCGTCGACCAACGCCTGCTTCAACGCCAGCGACAGCGAGTTCATGCTTTCCGGACGGTTCAGGGTGAGCGTGACGACCGCGGCATCGCGGTCGATCAGCAGGACGTCAGCCATGACCGCGACGTTACCGCGACCCGCTATTGGGTCAGCGGGTCCTGATCAGGGACAATGGTCCCCAGACGTCACGTGTGCGCGTGGCTCATTCGAGGAGGTAAGCATGGCGGCCATGAAGCCGCGGACGGGCGATGGTCCGCTCGAGGTCACGAAAGAGGGACGCGGCATCGTCATGCGTGTGCCTCTCGAAGGCGGCGGGCGACTTGTCGTGGAGATGACACCGGACGAGGCGAGCGCCCTTGGGAACGCGATCAAGCAGGTCGTCGACTGATCTGTCCAGTTGCTGCCCGGCCCCGGGTCCCGCCTTGCGCGGACCCGGGGCCGGGTGTCGTTCGGGAGCTGCCGACATGATCAAGTTCCAATTGGGCCGAAGCGACGACGAGGCGCGCGCCGAAGATGGCTGAGCTGGTGCTTCCCCTCGTCGTGCGGATCGAGCGAGACAACCCACCCACGCGGACCGACGCGCTCGAGGCAGCGGCCCGTGCTGTCCTGGTGATGCTGACGGCCGACTTCACGCAACTCGCCCCGCTCGGTGACGCTGAGCAGTGGGTCGCCGCGGTGCGTCGGTGGGACGGGCAGCGGATCCGCAAGGTCGTGCGCCGTGCCCGGGGGTCGGCCTGGCGCCACGCCGTCGAGGACGTTGCCGGGGTGACCGTCATCCATCGCAGCGCGCAGGTGCGCGTCTATCCACCCGTCCCGGTGGACGGCTGGCCGCCGGAACTGGCCAGGCTGCAGGTCGGCGGCACCGAACTCGAGGATCCCCGAGCGCCCGGGCAGCCGAGCCAGGACGTCGCGCTGGTGTTGCTGTCACCGCATGTGCAGATGACGGCCGGCAAGGCCATGGCGCAGGCGGGTCACGCCGCGCAGCTGGGCTGGCGGGCGTGCTCATCACGGGGGCGGCGCATCTGGCAGAGGCAGGGGCTCGCCGTCGGCGTCCGGATCGGGTCACCCGCAGGCTGGACGAGGGCGCTCGAACTGGGCGTGCCCGTCGTCCACGACGGTGGTTTCACGGAGGTAGCGCCGAATACGCAGACGGCGGCAATTCTTTTGCCCTGGTGAGTCGGCCTCCGGCTCCACGCGACCGAGTGAGTCGCGCTCGCTACAGCAGCGATTCGTAAAGTTCGACCGTTCGGTGCGCGATGGTGTCCCAGCCGAATTCGCGCACCGCGCGCTGGCGACCGGCATGTCCCATCGCCGCCGCTCGAGCGGGGTCGCCGCACAGCGCGTTGACCGCATCGGCGATCCCCATCTCGAACTCCTCGGACCCGACGGCGTGATAGGGCACGAGCAAGCCGGTCAGCCCGTCCGCGACCACCTCCGGAATTCCGCCGACAGCGCTCGCGACCACCGCCGTCTCGGTGGCCATCGCCTCCAGGTTCACGATGCCCAGCGGCTCGTACACCGACGGGCAGACGAACACGCTCGCGTGGGTCAGCAGTTGCACGACGTCCGGACGCGGCAGCATGTCCCGTATCCAGATCACGCCGGTGCGCGCCGCGCCGAGGGCGGCGACGCTCGCCTCGGTCTCGGCAGCGATCTCTTTCGTGTCGGGCGCGCCCGCGCATAACACCAGTTGGACGGACGGGTCGAAGAGTCTCGCCGCCGCGAGCAGGTGTGCCAGCCCCTTCTGCCGGGTAATCCGGCCGACGAAGATCACGTAGGGCCGGTTGGGGTCGATGCCGTGGCGCTCGAGCAGGTCGTCGGAGGCTGCCGGTGCGTACATCTCGGTGTCGATGCCGTTGTGGATGACGTGCACGCGCGCCGGATCGACGAACGGGTAGGCGTCCAGGATGTCGGCTCGCATGCCGTAGGAGACCGCGACGACCGCCTGTGCGCTCTCGTAGGCCTCCCGCTCGGCCCACGACGACACGGCATACCCGCCGCCGAGCTGTTCGGCCTTCCACGGCCGCGCCGGCTCCAGCGAGTGAGCCGAGAGCACGTGCGGCACCTTGTGCAGCGCAGAACCGAGCACGCCGGCCAGGTTGGCGTACCAGGTGTGCGAGTGCAGCACGTCCGCTGTGCCGACGGCAGCCGCCATTTCGAGGTCGACGCCGAGCGTGCGGAGCGCGGCGTTCGCCTCGCTCAGGCCGGCGGGGGTGCGGTAGGCGTGCACGCCGGGTTCGGGCCGGTCTGCGCCGAACGCATGCACCTCGACGTCCACTATCCGTCGGAGTTCTCGCACGAGGAACTCGACATGGACCCCTGCCCCGCCATATACCTCAGGGGGGTACTCGCGGGTGAGCACAGCGACGCGCATGAAGCAGACCCTAGCCGGGAATGCCCGAGATACTCACCATGAGGTCGACGGATTGGCTAGGGTGCGATTATGGCTAGGGAGCCGAGGGTGCTCGGCATGGTGCTCGCCGGGGGCGAGGGTAAGCGACTGTGGCCGCTCACCGCCGATCGCGCTAAGCCCGCTGTGCCGTTCGGCGGCAACTACCGTCTCATCGACTTCGTCCTGTCGAGCCTGGTGAACGCCGGCTACCTGCGGATCTGCGTCCTCACCCAGTACAAGTCCCATTCGCTCGACCGCCACATCACCCAGACCTGGCGGATGTCCACGGTCATCGGCAACTACATCACGCCGGTTCCCGCGCAGCAGCGCCTCGGACCGCGCTGGTACACCGGCAGCGCGGACGCGATCCTGCAGTCGTCCAATCTGATCTATGACGACAAGCCCGACTACATCGTCGTGTTCGGCGCGGACCACGTGTACCGCATGGATCCGCGGCAGATGGTCACTCAGCACATCGAGTCCGGCGCCGGGGCGACGGTCGCCGGTATCCGGGTGCCGCGTGCCGAGGCGAGCGCGTTCGGCGTGATCGACGCGGCGGCCGACGGCAAGGTCAAGGGCTTCCTGGAGAAGCCCGATGATCCACCGGGCCTGCCCGACAACCCGGAGGAGACCTTCGCGTCGATGGGCAACTACGTCTTCAGTACCGAGGCGCTGCTGGACGTGCTCAAGGAAGACGCCGAGAACGAGGACTCCGTACACGACATGGGCGGCAGCATCATGCCGATGATGGTCAAGCACGACCAGGCGTACGTGTACGACTTCGACAACAACGACGTCCCCGGCGCGGAAGAGCGCGATCACGGTTACTGGCGCGACGTCGGGACGCTCGACGCTTATTACGAAGCGCACATGGACCTCGTTGCCGTCCACCCGATCTTCAATCTGTACAACCAGCAGTGGCCGATCTACACCAACCAGGCGCAACTGCCGTCGGCGAAGTTCGTCGAGGGCGGCATCGCCCAGGAGTCGCTCGTCGGCGCCGGCACCATCGTGTCCTCGGCGACCGTGCGGCACAGCGTGCTGTCGCCGAACGTGCGCCTGCACGCCGGGGCCTACGTCGAGGGCTCGGTGCTGCTCGACGGTGTGCAGATCGGACGCGGCGCCGTGGTCCGGCGCGCCATCCTGGACAAGGATGTCGTGGTCCCGGAAGGCGCGCACATCGGCGTCGACCTGGAACTGGATCGCTCGCGCTACCACGTGTCCCCAGGCGGCGTCGTCGTGCTCGGCAAGAGCCAGCTCGCGCTGTCCTGAGGTGCCACAGGTGGTACCATATATGGCATGGAGAAGACCACCGTCTACCTGCCGGCCGAACTGAAGGACGCACTCAAACGCGCGGCCGTCGAGCGCGCGACCTCCGAGGCGGAGATCATCCGCAGCGCGGTCGAGCGCGACGTCGGCAGCGCGCGCCCGCGACCGCGCGGCGGGCTGTACGCGGGTAAGGAGCCCATCGCCCGGCGGGTGGACGAACTGCTCACCGGGTTCGGCGATTCGTGATCGTTGACACGAGTGCGTTGCTGGCCTACTTCGATCGCAACGAACCGGATCATGACAGCTGTGCTGAGGTGATCGAGGCGAGCACCGAGCCGCTCATCGTCTCGCCATACGTCGTCGCGGAGCTTGACTACCTTCTCGCAACGCACCAGGGCACAGCCGCCGAAGTCGCGGCGTTGACCGAACTCGCCGGGGGTGCCTGGAGCCTGGCCGGTTTCGACGCCGATGACCTCCGGGCGGCGATCGACGTGATCAATCGCTACCACGATCAGCGCATCGGGGTAGCCGATGCCTCGATCGTTGTCCTGGCAGAGCGGTATCGCACTCGATCGATCGCTACGCTGGACCGGCGGCACTTCGGCGTGCTGCGCCCGCTTACCGGCGATAGCTTCACCGTCGTCCCGTAACCGGCAATTTGATCGTTGTCCCTCCTGCAGCGGCAGATGGCTGCACAGTGGCCAACGATCAGTGCGACACCAGCCCGAACGTTCAATAATTGCGCCCGTCGGCGAACCGCAGTGCAGGTAATCGACGGTTACTGTTGCGGTAACCGATCCTTTACGAAAGGCCCGCTCGTGTTCAACCGTTTTCGTGTGGTTTTGCCCGTCATAGTGGCTGCTTCACTACTCGTCGCCGGTTGCGCGAGCAACACCGAGAGCGGTGGCCAGCCGACCACGTCGCTCACCGGCTCGGTGACCAAGGACACCTCGCTCAGTAGCCTGGTGCCGGCCAAGATCCGTTCGGCGGGCACGCTGGTGGTCGGCGTCAACGTGCCCTACTCGCCGAACGAGTTCGTGCAGCGCGGCAAGGTCGTCGGCTTCGACGTCGACCTCGTGGACGCGACGGCAAAGGTGCTCGGACTCAAGACCGACTACCGGCAGGCCGCGTTCGAAAAGATCGTCCCGTCGGTCCAGGCCGGCACCTACGATCTGGGCATGTCGTCGTTCACCGACAACAAGGAGCGCGAGAAGACCGTTGACTTCGTGACCTATTTCAGCGCCGGGATCCTGTGGGCGACCCGAAAGGGCAAATCCGTCGATCCCGCCCACGCATGTGGCCTGAGCGTGTCGGTTCAGCTGAACACGACGGAGCAGCAGGACCAACTGCCTGCGCTCAGCAAGGCCTGCACCAAGGCCGGCAAGAAGCCGATCAAGATATTGCCCTACGTCGGGCAGGACAGCGCCACGAACGCCGTGGTGCTCGGCAAATCCGATGCGATGTCGGCCGACTCCCCGGTCACCGCCTATGCGATCAAGCAGAGTGCCGGCAAGCTCGTGGCAGCCGGCAAGATCACTGAGTCCGCACCCTACGGCTGGCCGATCAAGAAGGGTTCGACCCTCGTCCAGGCCATGCAGAAAGCGCTGCAAACTCTGATCGACAACGGCAAATACGCCGAGATCTGCAAGAAATGGGGCGTGCAGAGCGGCATGATCAAGACTGCTGGGACCAACGGAGCGATCAGCTGAACGCTATCGGCGAAGACCGGTCGATCTCGGCGGTAGCGCTGAAGCGGCCCGGTCGCTGGATCGCGGCGCTCGTCGTCACTGCGCTGCTCGTCCTGTTCGTCTACGGTGCGTCGACGAACTCGAACTACGAATGGCCGACCTACCGCAAGTACCTCTTCGATCAGCGCATCTCAGACGGTGCCTGGGTCACGATCCAACTGACTTTCTGGGCGATGCTGCTGGGCATCGTCCTCGGTGTCGTGCTCGCCGTGATGCGGCTGACGCCCAACCCCGTGCTGCAGGCGGTCGCTTGGGTCTTCCTCTGGGTCTTTCGCGGCACTCCGATCTACGTGCAGCTTGTGTTTTGGGGCCTGTTCACAACCCTGTATCCGCACATGGCGATCGGCGTGCCGTTCGGGCCCCAGTTCGTGCACCTGGATCTGGCCAGCGTCGACGCGGCATTCTTCCTGGCCACCATCGGCCTCGGGCTCAATGAGGCGGCCTACATGGCCGAGATCGTGCGCGCCGGCATCTCCTCGGTTGGCGAGGGCCAGACCGAGGCGTCGACCGCGTTGGGCATGTCCTGGGGGCTCACCATGCGCCGCATCGTCTTGCCGCAGGCGATGCGGGTGATCATCCCGCCCACCGGCAACGAGCTGATCAGCATGCTCAAGACCACCTCGCTCGTCATCGCGGTGCCACTCGCCACGGACCTCTACAACCAGCAGAACCAGATCGCTGGCGTGATCTTCCGCCCGATCCCGCTGTTGCTCGTCGCAGCCACGTGGTACCTGGCGATCACCAGCGTGCTCATGGTCGGGCAGTACTTCCTGGAACGGCGATACTCCCGCGGCTTGTCACGCAAGATGACCGGGCGCCAGCTGCGCGCTCTCGCGACGGCGGCCGAACTGGGTCAGCCGTGACCCGCCCAGCGCTGTCGAAGAAAACGCCGCCGTCGAGCGACAAGATGGTGCGTGCGGTCGCGGTACGCAAACACTTCGGTGCCGTCGAGGTGCTCAAGGGCATCGACCTGTCGGTCGGACGGGCTGAGGTGATGTGCCTGATCGGGCCGTCCGGCTCGGGCAAGACGACGTTGCTGCGCTGTGTCAATCACCTGGAACAGATCACCGGCGGACGGCTCTACGTCGACGGGGAACTGATGGGATACCGCGACGCCGGCGACAAGCTGCACGAGCTCAAGCCCCGCGAGGCCGCTCGTCAGCGCCGCGAGATCGGGATGGTGTTCCAGCACTTCAACTTGTTCCCGCACATGACAGCACTGCAGAACATCATCGAGGCCCCGACGCGGGTGAATAAGGTCGCCAAGTCCGAGGCCATCGAGCGAGGCCGTGCGCTGCTGCTCCAGGTCGGTCTCTCGGAGAAAGAGAAGGCCTACCCGGCCCAGCTGTCCGGTGGCCAGCAGCAGCGCGTCGCGATCGCCCGGGCGCTGGCGATGCAGCCGAAGCTGATGCTGTTCGACGAGCCGACCTCGGCGCTGGACCCCGAACTCGTCGGGGAGGTGCTCGACGTGATGAAGGCGCTGGCCACGCAGGGTATGACAATGGTTGTGGTTACCCACGAGATGGGTTTTGCCCGTGAGGTCGCCGACCAGTTGGTCTTCATGGACGACGGCGTCGTGGTCGAATCAGGCGTCCCACGCGAGATTCTGGCGAACCCACGCCACGAGAGGACCAAGTCGTTCCTGTCGAAAGTCCTCTGATGGACGGCGTCGCCTGGGATGACGACCCTGTCGTCGCTAAGCTGCACCGCCGCTCATCAACGTCTCGGGAGTTGACATGCCCTACCGCTTGACTGTCGCCGCGCTCGCCGGCGCCGCCCTGCTCGCCATGTCTGGCTGTGCCGCGAAGAGCACCGGTTCGTCGTCGCCACCACCCTCGTCGGACGTGAGCTCCAAGACCGTACCTGCCGCGAATCCGTGCTCGCCCGCCCAGCTGCGGACGAAGTCGTCGGGCACGCTGACCGTCGCCACCGACTCGCCCGCCTTCGGACCCTGGTTTGTAGCCGACAAGCCGAGCAACGGCAAGGGATTCGAGTCCGCCGTAGCGTTCGCGGTCGGCAAGCAACTCGGCTTCCCGGCCGGCAAGGTGCAGTGGGTCGTCGCGTCGTTCAACAGCGTGATCGCCGCGACCCCGAAGAAATTCGACTTCGACATCAATGAGGTGTCGGTCACCGCGGCCCGAGCAAAGGTGGTCGACTTCTCCAGCGGTTACTACGACGTCGCTCAGTCGGTCGTCATACGCAACAGCAGCAAGTACGCGAAGGCGACGACTATCGCGGGCCTCAAAGGCGCAAAACTCGCCGCGCAAAAAGGCACCACCAGCCTCGACGCGATCACCAACGTCATCAAGCCCGGTCCGGCGCCCGCAGAGTTCCCGTCCAACGACCTCGCCGTCCAGGCGTTGAAGAACGGCCAGGTGGACGGTTTGGTGGTCGACCTGCCGACCGGGTTCTTCGTGATAGGCGCGCAGGTCCAGGATGCGAGCATCGTCGGCCAGTTGCCGGTCACCGGCAGCCCAGAGCAGTTCGGTTTGGTGCTGGAGAAAGGCAGCGCGCTGACCGGGTGCGTGACGCAGGCCGTGGATGCGCTTCGCAAGGACGGCACCTTGAAGAAGCTGCAGGACAAATGGCTCACCGTGGCCGGTGGCGCACCTGTGCTGAAGTAACTCGATGACGGAAGTCTCGATGACAGCCGCGGACTGGCAGCCGTCCGAGCTGCAACGGCAGCGGCAGAGCTATCGGCGGGCACGCGGTCGCCGCTCGCTGCTGATCGCGGTGGCCAGTTGCGCCGCGCTCGTCGCCGCGCTCGTGTTCGTCATCGGCTCGAGTTCAGGCTGGGACCGGGTGCGCGACAGCTTCTTCGACGTGCGCACCGGCTGGCACGATCTACCCGCACTGCTGCGTGCGCTGTGGATCAACCTGCAGATGATGCTGATCAGCGAAGTGCTCATCCTGCCGCTCGCGGCCACGATCGCGGTCCTGCGCACGCTGCGCGGGCCGGTGTTCTTCCCGCTGCGCCTGGCCGCGACGGTGTACGTCGACGTCTTTCGCGGCCTGCCGGTGTTGATCGTGCTGTATCTCGTCGGCTTCGGCGTCCCGGCGCTGCGCCTGCAGGGTGCGCCGGACAGCCCGTTCGTGCTGTGCATCGTCGCGCTCGTCCTGACCTACACCGCCTACGTGGCCGAGGTCTTTCGCGCCGGCATCGAGTCGATCCACCCCTCGCAACGGGCGGCCGCCCGCTCGCTCGGGCTCACTCATACCCAGACGCTGCGTCACGTCGTGTTTCCGCAGGCGGTCCGGCGGGTGCTGCCCCCGCTGCTCAACGACTTTGTCAGCCTGCAGAAGGACACGTCGCTGGTCTCGGTGGTCGGGATCATCGACGTGGTCCTCACCGCCGACAACTTGAAGTCCCACGACTTCAAGTTCGTGCACTTCGTGGTCGCCGGACTGATCTTCGTGGCGCTGACCGTTCCGTTGACGCGGTTGACCGACTGGATCGCGCGGCGGCAGGGCTGGTTCGGGGCCGGCGGCGGTGTGGTGTGAACGTGCTCGAGGTGCGCGCGGTGCGCAAGGTGTTCGGCAGCAACGTGGTGCTGGCCGGGCTGGACCTCGCTGCGGCCGAGCACTCGTGCACGGTTCTGATCGGGGCATCCGGCTCTGGCAAGTCAACGCTGCTGCGCTGCGTCAACCTGCTCGAAGTCGTGGACGACGGGGTGATCGAACTCGACGGCGCCGACATCACCGACCCGCGAGTGGACGCCAACGCGGTGCGGACGAAGGTCGGCATCGTCTTTCAGGCCTTCAACCTGTTCCCGCACCTGCGGGTTCTCGACAACGTCACGCTGGCGCTACGGCGGGTGCACGGCATGGCGCGCGAGCAGGCCGAGACCGATGCGCTCGCCATGCTGGAGCGAGTGGGTTTGCGCGAGAAGGCAACTGCGCGCCCGGACGAACTGTCCGGCGGGCAGGCGCAGCGGGTCGCCATCGCGCGGGCGCTCGTCACGCGTCCCCGCCTGATGCTCTTCGACGAGGTGACCAGCGCGCTCGACCCGGAGTTGGTCGGCGAGGTGCTCACGCTGATCCGAGAGCTGAAGGACGACGGCATGACCATGCTGGTGGCTACGCACGAGATGGGTTTCGCCAGGCAGGTGGCCGACCGGGTGTGCTTCCTCGACGGCGGCCGGGTGCTCGAACATGGGCCACCCGAGCAGGTGCTCGCCGATCCCCGCGAGCCGCGTACCCGGCAGTTCCTGAGCCGCATTATCGAAGCGGGCCGGCTCTAGTGGTGCCGGCCGGACTGCTGCGCGCAGGCGATGATCGATACGGGACAATGGTCGGGTGAGCGTCTCGGGTGATCTGGCGCACGCCCTTCAGCGAGCCGGGATCGCCGAGGTCGACGACTCGCTCCGCCGCCGCGCCGAGTACTCCAGCGACGCTTCGAACTATCGGGTCGCGCCTTCGGTCGTCGCATTTCCCCGCCACGCTGACGACGTCGCGGTCGCGCTGTCCGTCGCCCGCGAGCACGGCGCCGTAGTGACCTCGCGCGGCGCGGGTACGTCCATTGCGGGCAATGCTGTCGGCAGCGGCATCGTCCTCGACTTTTCCCGGCACCTGAACAAGGTGCTCGCCGTCGATCCCGACGCCCGCACCGCCACCGCGCAACCGGGCGCGATCCTCGACACCATCACCGCGGCCGGCGCCGCGCACGGATTGCGCTTCGGACCCGACCCGTCCACTCACGCCCGCGCCACGATCGGCGGCTCGCTGGGCAACAACGCGTGCGGTTCGCGGGCGCTGCGCCACGGACGCACGGCCGACAACGTCGTCGCGCTCGACCTGCTGACCGCGACTGGCGAGCGGTTGGTGGCCCAGGAGTTCGGACGCTCCGGGCTGGCCGCCGCAGGCCCGCACGGCGCCGCGCTGGGGCGCATCGTCGCCGACCGGCTGGAGCTGATCCGTACCGAATTCGGACGCTTTCCGCGCCAAGTCTCGGGCTATTCGCTGGAACACCTGTTGCCCGAGAACGGCGCGCACCTCGCCAAATTCCTGGTCGGCTCCGAAGGCACTCTCGCGGTGATCACCGAGGCGACGGTGCGCCTCGTCGAATCGCCGCCCGCCGTTGCCCTCGCCGTGCTCGGCTACCCCGACATGGCTGCCGCCGCCGACGCCGTGCCGGCCTTGCTGCCGCACGCGCCCGTCGCCATCGAGGGCCTGGACGCACGCCTGGTCGCGGTAGTCCGCTCCCGGCGCGGAGCGGCCGCGGTCCCCGACCTGCCGCGCGGCGAGGGCTGGCTGTTCGTCGAGACGTCCGGCAGTACGGCGGCCGAAGCCCGCGACGCCGCCGAGAAACTCATCGCCGACGCCGGCTGCCTGGAAGCGACGATCGTCACGGGCGCGCCCGCAAGCGCGCTCTGGCGCATCCGCGAGGACGGCGCCGGGTTGGGCGGGCGCACACCTGCTGGCGAGCCCGCCTGGCCGGGCTGGGAGGACGCTGCCGTCCCGCCGGAACGGCTCGGCGCGTACCTGCGCGATTTCCAGGCGCTGCTGGCCGACCACCACCTGGACGGCCTGATCTACGGTCACTTCGGTGACGGCTGCGTGCACGTGCGCATCGACTTCCCGCTGTCGTCGCATCCGCAGCGCTTCACCAACTTCGTCCGCGAAGCAGCACGACTGGTGGCCGGGCACGGCGGATCGATGTCCGGCGAGCACGGCGACGGTCGCGCCCGCGGCGAACTGCTGCCGCTGATGTACTCCGCCGCGGCGATCGACACGTTCGGCGCGATCAAGCACGCGTTCGACCCGGCCAATCTGCTCAATCCCGGCGTCATCGTCGACCCCGCCCCGTTTGCGGTCGACCTGCGCGTACCCGCGGCGCACCGGCTGCGCACCGGCCTCGCCTTCGCCTACCCGCACGACGGCGGCGACCTGTCCACCGCGGTGCACCGCTGCGTCGGCGTGGGCAAGTGCCGCGCCGACACGACGGCAGTGGGCGGCGTGATGTGTCCGTCCTACCTCGCGACCCGCGACGAGAAGGACTCCACGCGGGCCCGCGCCCGGGTACTTCAGGAACTCGCCAACGGCACCCTCGTCGACGGCGTTCGCTCGGCGGCCGTGCACGAGTCCCTGGACCTGTGCCTGTCGTGCAAGGGGTGCGCATCCGACTGCCCGGCCGGCGTGGACATGGCCACCTACAAGGCCGAGGTGCTGCACCAGCGCTACCGGCACCGGCTGCGTCCACCGGCGCACTACGCGCTGGGCTGGCTGCCGCGCTGGGCACGCCTTGCCAGTCGTGCACCACGGCTAGTCAACGCCGGGCTGCGCTCGCGCCGCGTTGCGACGGTGGCGAAGCGGCTGGGCGGCATCGACCATCGGCGCGGCCTGCCGCAGTTTGCCGAACGCAGCTTCCGGGATTGGTTCGCAGCGCGTCCGGCATTGTCGGGCGTGCCCGTGCTGCTCTGGGTCGACACCTTCACCGACCACTTCACGCCGGAGGTCGGGGTGGCCGCGGTGCACGTCCTCGAACGTGCCGGCTACCGCGTCCAGATCACCGACAAGCCGGTGTGCTGCGGGCTCACCTGGATCTCGACCGGCCAATTGGACGGCGCCCGCAAGCAGCTGCGCCGCAGCCTCGACGCGCTCGAGGGCGCGCTGTCGGCCGGCTGGCCGATCGTGGGCCTCGAACCGTCCTGCACCGCCGTCCTGCGCTCGGACGTGACCGAGCTGCTGCCCGACGACCCGCGCGCGGCCGCGGCGGTGAGCGCCACCCGCACGCTGGCCGAGCTGCTCACCGCGACCCCCGCGTGGAACGCCCCCGATCTGACCGGGGTGACGGCGCTCGCACAGCCGCACTGCCACCAGCACGCGGTGCTGGGCTGGGGGCCCGACGCCGCCCTGCTCGCCGCGGCGGGCGCCGACGTGAGCGCGGTCGGCGGTTGTTGCGGACTCGCCGGGAACTTCGGCGTCGAGCGCGGCCACTACGACGTGTCGGTTGCGGTCGCCGAGACCGCGCTGCTGCCCGCGGTCCGGCGCGCGGCTGCCGGCACCGTCGTGCTCGCCGACGGGTTCTCCTGCCGCACCCAGCTCGAACAGCTCGCCGGCACCCCCAGCGTGCACCTCGCCCAACTGCTGGACCGGGCATGAACAAGGGTTTCGTGCCGCCGCCGTACCCGTACGAACGGCTCGGTGAGATCAGCAAACTGGCCGCCCAGCACGCCGGGGGAGCGATCGACCTTTCCATCGGCACACCGTGCGACCCGCCGCCGACAGCCGTGCTCCAGGCATTGAGCGCGGGCGACTCGGCCCGGGGCTACCCGCCGAGCATCGGCACGCCCGCGTTCCGGCAGGCAGCTGCCGACTGGATCGAACGCCGCCTCGGCGCGACCGTCGACCCGGCGAGCGAGGTCGCGGCTGTGGTCGGCAGCAAGGAATTCGTCGCGTCCACGCCGCAGTACCTGAAGCTGCGCGACCCGTCGAAGGACACCGTCCTGTATCCCGCGATCAGCTACCCGACCTACGCGATGGGCGCGACCCTGGCCGGCTGTCGCGCCGTCGCCTACGAGCGGCTGGACGAGATCACGGCCGCCGACGCCGAGCGGGCGCTGTGCGTCTGGGTCAATTCACCGGCCAATCCGAGCGGCGCCATCGAGGACGTCGACGCCGCCGCGAAGTGGGGACGATACCGGGGCGTGCCGGTGCTCAGCGACGAGTGCTACGCCGAATTCACCTGGACGGGCCCCCCGACGACCATCCTGCGCAGCGGCACCGAAGGCGTGCTCGCGGTCCACTCGCTGTCCAAGCGCGACAACTTCGCCGGCGCGCGTATCGGCTTCTACGCAGGCGACCGCGAACTCGTCCATTACCTGCGCGAGGTGCGAAAGCACGCCGGCCTGATGCCACCCGGGCCGGTCCAGGCCGCCGCGGTGATCGCGCTGGGCGACGACGCGCACGTCGCCGTGCAACGCGAGCGCTACCTGGCCCGGATGACCCGGCTGGTAGCGATCCTGAATGCGCTCGGCTACCGAGCCGAGTTGCCCGACGGAGCGTTCTATCTCTGGGTGCCGGTGCCCGATGGCGACGCCTGGTCGGCCGCCCGCGATCTGGCCACCCGCATTGGCGTCGTGGTCTCGCCGGGTGAGTTCTACGGGGAACGCTCGGCCGGATTCCTGCGCGTCGCCGCCGTCCAGCCCGACGAGCGCATCGAACTCGCGGCGACACGGGCCGGGATCTGACCCTTGAAATGTTGGGCGAAATAGTCCCGTGACATAGTGCCGTGACAGAGCGCGCGACACGACCACGCACAGGAGGTTGGCCGACCTGTTCGACGACTACCGGCTCGGCGCGGCGTGGGACGAGATGATCGGCGCCGACGGGTTGCCGCGCGCGTCCTACCGGGCGGTGTACGAATCCATCGAGCGAAGTGGCGGCCAGGAACTGCGTGCGGGGGTCGATGCGCTCGCCAAGGCCTACCTCAACCAGGGCGTCACATTCGACGTCGGCGGTGAAGAGCGGCCATTCCCCCTCGACATCGTCCCGCGAGTCATCGACGACGCCGACTGGCAGGTCATCGACCGCGGCGTGCGCCAGCGGGTGCGCGCCCTCGAAGCGTTCCTCGCCGATGTGTACCGCGGTTCGCCGGCGGCTGTCCGCGACGGCGTCGTGCCGCGCAGCGTGATCACGTCCTCGAAATACTTCTACCGCGAGGCGCACGGCATCGAACCGCCGAACGGCGTGCGCGTGCACGTGGCCGGCATCGATCTGGTGCGCGACGAGCTGGGCACGTTCCGAGTGTTGGAGGACAACATCCGAGTGCCGTCGGGTGTCAGCTACGTCCTCGCCAACCGCAGCGCGATGCGCCAGCAGTGGTCGGATGTGCTCGGCAAGCTCCGGCTGCGTCCGGTGTCGCATTACCCGCAGCGACTGCTTGCGGCGCTGCACGCCGCTGCGCCAAGCGGCGTCGATGAGCCACGGGTCGTCGTGCTCACTCCGGGCGTGTTCAACAGCGCCTACTTCGAGCACGCGTGGCTGGCTCGGGCGATGGGCGTCGAACTGGTCGAGGGACGTGACCTGATCTGTTCCGGCGGCGTGGTGCGCATGCGGGCAACGTCCGGCGAGCGGCGAGTGGACGTCATCTACCGGCGGGTCGACGACGAGTACCTCGACCCGGTGCAGTTCCGCTCGGACTCCATGATGGGCTGCCCGGGGCTGCTCACGGCCGCGCGGGCCGGCAATGTCACGATCGCCAATGCGGTGGGCAACGGAGTAGCCGACGACAAGCTGCTGTACACCTACGTTCCGGATCTGGTGCGTTATTACTTGTCCGAGCAACCGTTGCTGCCCAACGTCGACACCTGGCGCCTGGAGGAACCGGCTGCACTCGAGGAGGTCCTCGACCGGCTCGCGGAACTGGTCGTGAAACCGGTCGACGGCGCGGGCGGCAAGGGCCTGGTGATCGGTCCGCAGGCGAGTTCCGACGAGCTCAATACGCTGCGGGCACAGCTGATCGCAGACCCGCGCGGCTGGATCGCGCAGCCGGTAGTCGCGATCTCGACCGTCCCGACGCTGGTCGGCGACGGCATCGCGGCGCGCCACGTCGATCTACGCCCGTTCGCGGTCAACGACGGTAACGACGTGTGGGTGCTGCCCGGTGGCCTGACCCGGGTCGCGCTGCCGGAAGGATCGCTGGTCGTGAACTCCAGCCAGGGCGGCGGGTCGAAGGACACCTGGGTGCTTGCAGGGGAGCGGCGTGCTCCGGTGCCCCCCGCGGTGCTCGTGCGCGCCGTCCACTCGCCGCTGCCAGCGCCAGACATTGCGGTGGAACCGGAAATCCGTCCCCAGCAGGAACAGCAGCAACAGCAGGCAGGCGCACCGTGCTGAGCCGCATCGCCGAGTCGCTGTACTGGATCGGGCGCTACGTCGAGCGGGCCGAGGACACGAGCAGAATCCTCGACGTGCACCTGTCGCTGCTGCTCGACGACCCGTGGGCGCCGGAAAGTGTCGTGTGTGCCTCACTGATGGCGGCGATGGGGCACGAAGGGGTCGACGACGACGTCCCGACCAACCGCGAGGAGATGCTCGACTTCCTCGCCTGGGACCGCAGCGCCCCGGGGTCGGTGCTGGGCGCGCTCGCCGCGGCACGCGAAAACGCTCGGCGTAGTCGCGAGGTCGTCTCGACCGACCTGTGGGAGAACATCAACGTGACCTTCCTGGAGGCCGCGCGGCCGGGGCGACGCGTCAATCCGCACGGGTTCTTCACCTGGGTGCGCGAGCGCGTGGCCGCCTTCAACGGGACGGCCGAGGCGACGCTGTCGCGCGACGAGGCGTGGCACTTCCTCATCCTGGGACGCTCGATCGAACGTGCCGATATGACCGCGCGTCTCGTCGCCGCGCGGGCGCTCACCGGGGACTTCGGGCCGTCCTGGGTGACGCTGCTGCAAAGCTGCGGCGCCTACCAGGCGTTTCTGCGCAGCGCGATGGGTGTGGTCGACGACCGCAGCTCGGTCGAGTTCCTGTTGCTCGACCCGATCTTCCCGCGCTCGTTGATGAGCGCGCTGGTTTCGGCCGAGCGATGCCTGGACGACCTGGCCAGACAGCACGGCGGCGGTGGCGATCGTGGTCGGGGCGGCGAGGCGCACCGGGTGCTCGGGATGATCCGCTCGGAACTGGAATTCGCGCCGACTGCTGAGCTGTTCGACGACGTCTACCGCGTCATGGAACGGGTGCAGAGCGCCTGCTCGGTCGCCAGCGACGCGATCTCGCGGCGCTACTTCCCCCGCGGCGTGGTCACCGCTTGGCACGCATCGTGACCGCGCGATACCGCATTCACCACTCGTCGGTATACAGCTACGACCAGGCGGTCACCTCCTCGTTCAACGAGGTCCGACTCACGCCCGCATTGACGCGGTGGCAGACCCCGCTGGAGTCGGTGTTGCGGGTCGACCAGGCGAGCTGGCAATACCGCTACGTCGACTATTGGGGGACCCAGGTCAGCGTGTTCGAAGCCCACAACCCCCATCGGACGCTGAGCGTCGAGGTCACCAGCTCGGTCGAGGTCGACGCGACGCGACGTCCCGAAGCCGAAGATCTAAGTTGGGCCACGCTGCGCGGGCGGGATGTCACCGACGGGTTCGGCGAGTTCTTGAGCACGTCACGGCGGACCGTGCCGCCACCGGACCTCGCCGAGCTGGCGTCGTCCCTCGCCGCGGTGCACGCGCCCCGCGAGTCGGTCGGCGCGATTGCCGCGAAGGTCCACGAGACGATGACCTACGTGCCGGGTTCGACAGGCGTGCGCACGCTTGCAGCGCAAGCCTGGGCAGCCCGCAACGGCGTCTGCCAGGACTACGCCCACCTCGTCGTCGGCGCCTTGCGACACGTAGGTATCCCCGCCCGCTACGTGTCGGGCTACCTGCATCCGAAGGCGCAGGCCGGCGTGGGGGACACGTCCACGGCCGAGAGCCACGCGTGGGTGCAGAGCTGGCTGGGGGATTGGACCGATCACGATCCGACGAATCTCTCTCCGGTCGCAGAACGGCACGTCGTGATCGGCACCGGCCGCGACTACGCCGACGTGACTCCGATCAAGGGCATCGTGGCTGGTACACCGGTCACCACCGATCTGCGCGTCGGAGTGACGATCACCAGAGTGGCGTAGTCGACGTTTGGGTCGCCCAGGCAATGGGTACTTCGACCATGTTCGAAGTATCCACTCTGAACAGATGTGAGGTATGCGTATGAGTGCCACCGACAAGATCAAGAACTCCGTCGAGGACGTCTCCGGCAAGGTCAAGGAAGGCGTTGGCCGTGCAACCGGCGACCACGACACCGAAGCCGAGGGCCGCAAGGACCAGTCGAAGGCTGACCTCAAGGATGCCGGCGAGAATGTGAAGGACGCTTTCAAGCACTGACCACAACTGGTCAGCGAGCGTTCTGGATCGGCCCCGGGGTTCGTCCCCGGGGCCGATTTCTGTTGGTTTGCTTACTCGTCGGCCGGGTCGATCTCACCGCTACCGTCGCGACTACGAAGGGCGTGATCATCCGCTCCCAGAAGTCCGCTCAGCCGAATTCGACGCTCAGCCGAATTCGACGCCTTGCGCGAGCGGCAGTTCGCTCGAGTAGTTCACCGTGTTCGTAGCGCGGCGCATGTACGCACGCCATGCGTCCGAGCCGGATTCCCGTCCGCCCCCGGTCTCCTTCTCACCACCGAACGCCCCGCCGATCTCAGCGCCGGACGGGCCGATGTTGACGTTGGCGATGCCGCAGTCCGAGCCGTCAGGAGCGGTGAACCGCTCGGCCTCGCGCATATCCATCGTGAAGATCGACGACGAGAGGCCCTGTGGCACCTCGTTGTGCATCGCCAGCGCCTCGTCGAACTCCGCCGGCCCGGATTCGGGTGTTCCATAGGTCATCACGTACAGGATCGGGGCGAACGTCTCCGCCTGGACGATCTCACTTTGCATGGGCATCCGGATCAGTGCCGGCTGCACGTAGTAGGCCGTACCGGACTCCTGCGCCAGTACCCGTTCGCCACCGGCGATCAGCTCGCCGCCGTTGGCTTTGGCTTTCTCGATCGCCGCGACATACCCGTCGTAGGACGCCTCGTCGATCAACGGGCCGACCAGCGTGCCCTCGGCGAGCGGCGACCCGATCGGCAGTGTGTCGTAGGCAGCCTTGATCCGGCTCACCAGCTCGTCGGCGATGGAGGAGTGCGCGATCACGCGGCGCAGCGACGTGCATCGCTGCCCGGCTGTTCCGGCCGCGGAGAACACGATCCCCCGCACGCTGAGGTCCAGATCGGCCGAAGGCGCGACGATCGCGGCGTTGTTGCCGCCGAGTTCGAGCAGCAGCCGACCGAATCGCCCGGCGACGCGCGGCGCGACCGCACGGCCCATCCGGGTAGAACCCGTGGCGCTGATCAGCGCCACGCGTGCGTCCTCGACGAGCGCCGCTCCGACCTCGGCGCCGCCGAGCACGACAGCGGACACCGCGGCCGGTGCACCCACTCGGCGGGCTGCCTCGGCGATGAGCGCCTGACAGGCGAGTGCGGTGAGCACTGTCTTCTCCGACGGCTTCCAAACGACCGGATCACCGCAGACGAAGGCGAGTGCGGCGTTCCACGACCACACGGCGACCGGGAAGTTGAACGCGCTGATGACGCCGACGACCCCGAGGGGGTGCCACTGCTCCATCATCCGGTGTCCGGGGCGCTCTGAGGCGATCGTGAGCCCGAACAGCTGCCGCGACAGGCCGACCGCCAGGTCGCAGATGTCGATCATCTCCTGAACCTCGCCGAGGCCCTCGGAGCGAATCTTGCCGGCTTCGATCGAGACGAGTGCGCCGAGATCGTCCTTGTGTTCGCGCAGCAGTTCACCGAGTTCGCGCACGAGCTGACCCCGCACAGGCGCCGGCACGCGCCGCCACTGCAGGAATGCGTCCTGCGCGTTCCCGACGATCTCGCGAACGTCGTCGGCGCTGTGCTCGGGCACCCGTGCCAATTCAGCGCCGGTAATCGGTGATCGGGCAGGTAGCCCGCCGGTGGCGGGAAGGTCGGTGACGCCGAGGCGCGAAAGGATCGCAGTGGTCTCGGCGACGAGCTCGTCGTGGCTCGGGAGGGTCATCTTTACTCCTTCGATTCTTATGACTGAACACTGTATGCCGTAAGTTGTGCTTATGGCTAATTCCATTGCGCGGCTGGACGTCGGCCGGCTGAGCCTGCTGCGCGAAGTGGGGCTGCGGGGCACCATCGCCGGGGCCGCGCGCGCCCTCGGGCTGACGCCGTCGGCCGTCTCGCAGCAACTATCGGTGCTCGAACGCGAAACCGGGACGGCGCTGGTCGACCGGTCCTCCCGCGGCGCCTCCCTGACCGGCGCCGGCCTTGCCCTCGCAGCCCGCGCGGGCGAGCTGCAGGACGTATTGGACGCCGCTCAGGCCGATCTGGACCGGCTGGCGGGAATTCTCGGTGGACGCGTGCGGGTTGGCGCCGTAGCTAGCGCCGCGACAAGTTTTGTCTCCGCCGCGGTCAGCGAGTTGGCGCGCGCGCACGCCGGGATCGACGTCGACGTGAGCGTCGCCGAGCCGAGTGCGGCGCTCGCGGCGCTGGTTGCCGGGGATATCGACGTGGCAGTGGTCGACGAGTACGACCACGTGCCACTGGCGTTGCCCGACTTCGTCGTCGCCCGCGAGCTGTGCCACGAGCCGTTGATGCTCGTTACCGCTCGTTCGTGGTCAGGGCCCTCGCGTCCGTCGCTCGCCGAGCTGGCGGACGCGGACTGGGTAATGCCGCCGGGCGAGGCTGCGTGCGGGCTCGCCGTACGCACGGCATGCCGTGCAGCGGGGTTCGAGCCGCGGGTGCGTTGGACGAGTGACGACATGCTGGTGCTGGTGCGCGCTGTGGCCGCCGGGCACGGGGTAGCCGTGCTGCCGCGGCTGTCGGTAGCGGCGGATGCAGCTGTTGTCGATCTCCGCACGCTGCGGGCGCCACGGCTGGAGCGCCGACTACGAGCGGTCGCTCGCACGTCGGCGCTGGCTCGTCCCACGATTGCCCTGGTCATCGAGACATTTGCCGCGCACGCGCACATCGAATCCATATAAACACGACAAAAGTGACTAATTACCCAGACTTCACGTCTCGATACACCACAAAGCTGCATGTTTAGCAGGCGGGGACCTTGACGAACGGGAACGACACGCGTGTAATTTCATCAGAGTCGTTCCGCCACCCCGCCCGGCCCCAGGAGGCCACTGTGACCGAACTTTCCAGCCATCTCGAGGATGCTGACCTCAACGAGATCTTCGGTTTGCCCGAGGAAGCGGGCTGGCAGGAGCGCGCGCTGTGCGCGCAGACCGACCCTGAGGCGTTCTTCCCTGAGAAGGGCGGCTCGACGCGCGAAGCCAAGCGAATCTGTACTGGCTGCGAGGTGAAGGGCGAATGCCTCGAATACGCCCTGGAACACGACGAGCGGTTCGGCATCTGGGGCGGATTGTCCGAGCGCGAGCGGCGTCGGCTCAAGCGGCGCGCGGGCTGAGCCGGGCATCTCTCAATCCGGCGGATCGATCTCGTCGATATCGCGGCCCAGCAATTCGGCTGCGAGTTCGGCAACCACCAGGAAGATCAAGTCGGCCCGTTCGTCACCCGGGCCAGCGCGCGCCTCGACCGGCCGCCGGTAGATGACGATGGTGGGCGTCGCGACGCCGGCGGCATTCTGCAATCCTTCGCGCAGCAGGCGCCCGAGGGGAACCCCGCGGTCCACCACGACGCCGGGATCGAACTGCGCGTCATCGACCGAAGCGAGGCTCGGAACCTCCTCAACCGCGAATTCGACCTCAGCCAGCTCCGCGGCCCAGCGAACCTCGAGCTCCTCGACGGCGTCGAGCACCAGATCGTCGAAGCGCTCGCCGCGCGTTCGGCTGCGCGGAACCGACGGCGGAGCCAGCTCGCCGCGCATGCCCCGCCCACGCCGGTCGCGGTGCGGGCGGCGGCCCGGCGGCCCTGGTCGCCTGGAGACGGTACGCACCCAGCCAGCCTAGGCGCAGCGCGCGACACGTTCGGCGGACCGCTTCGAGAAGCGCGGCTACCGGGCGATCGGGCGATAGTGTCGCCACCTGTGAGCGAGCGCAGCGAGCGAACAAATGTGAGTGGCCTTCGGCGGCCGAACGAGCGAAGCGAGGCTCGGCCGTGAGCGAGCGCAGCGAGCGAACAAATGTGAGTGGCCTGTGAGGGCGCGCCGGCGTTGTACCCGCACCGGTTGCGGCCGTCCGGCCGTCGCCACTCTCACCTATGCCTACGCCGATCTGACCGCGGTGGTGGGCCCACTCGCAAGCTTCGACGAGCCACACTCCTACGACCTGTGCGAGGAGCACGCGATCGGGTTGACGGTGCCTCGCGGGTGGGAAGTCCTGCGCCACGTCGGTGACTTTCCCTCGCCCATCCCGCATGGCGACGATCTCGAGGCGCTCGCCGACGCGGTGCGCGAGGCGGCCAAGGTGGATCATGCGCCCGCTGGCGACGATCGTGATCCGGGCACTGGCCGGCGCGGTCACCTGCGCGTCGTCCCGCCGGTCGGGTGAGTTCGCCGCTGTCGACATCTCGTAGGCTTTGATCGTGGGCGAAGCGGACGAGCAAACAAGTCTCATCGGGCAAGGCCTGCCGGAACCAGCGGAGCGAGGCACGGCCGTGAACGCGGCGGATCTGTCGGCATTGGTCAAGGCCTACGACGTCCGGGGCATCGTGCCCGACCAGCTCGACGAGCCGATCGCCCGCGCGCTAGGTGCTGCCTTCGTCGACGTCACCGGTGCGCAACGCATCGTCACCGCGCACGACATGCGCGACACCGGTCCGGGCCTGGCCCGCGCCTTCGCCGACGGCGCTCTGCATCGCGGCGCGTCGGTTGTCGAGGTGGGTCTCGGCTCGACCGATCTGCTATATTTCGCGTCCGGTCATCTCGATCTCCCGGGTGCGATGTTCACCGCGAGCCATAACCCCGCGCAATACAACGGCATCAAGATGTGCCGGGCGGGTGCTGTGGCGATCGGGCAGGCCACCGGCCTCGCCGACATTCGCGACGGGGCAGCGGCTTATCTGCGCGACGGCTTTCCGGCTGGGGACGGTACGAAGGGTCCCGGGACGATCGAGTCGGTCGACCTGCTCGCTGACTATGCGCGCTACCTGCGCGGGCTGGTGGAGCTCGCCGGCATTCGTGAACTCAAGGTGGTCGTCGACGCCGGCAACGGGATGGGCGGCTACACCGTCCCCGCCGTCCTCGGTGACAGCGTGCTGCCTGCGTTGCCGTTGCGGATCGTGGCGCTCTATTTCGAGCTGGACGGGTCCTTTCCGAACCACGAGGCGAATCCGCTCGACCCCGCGAACTTGGTGGATCTGCAGCGCGCCGTGCTTGAGCACGGCGCCGACCTGGGTCTGGCTTTCGACGGGGATGCCGACCGTTGTTTCGTCGTCGACGCGCTCGGGCAGGCGGTGTCACCGAGCGCCATCACGTGTCTTGTCGCGCAACGCGAACTGCAGCGCTATCCCGGCTCGACGGTGATCCACAACCTGATCGCGTCGCGCGCCGTGCCCGAGGTCATTGCCGAGAACGGCGGGACGGCGCTACGCACCAGAGTCGGCCACTCGTTCATCAAGGCCGAGATGGCCCGTAGCGGCGCAGTGTTCGGCGGCGAGCACTCTGCGCACTACTACTTCCGGGACTTCTGGTTCGCCGACACCGGCATGCTTGCGGCGATGCATGTGCTGGCTGCGCTGGGCGAGCAGCCCGCGACACTGGCCGAGCTCGTCGCGCCGTACCAGCGCTATAGCGGGTCCGGCGAGATCAACTCAGTGGTTGCCGACCCGGCGGACCGGATCGCGGCGGTACGCGCAGAATTCGCCCCCGGCGCTTCAGTCGACGAGTTGGACGGCTTGACGATCAGCCTGCCGGACGGGTCGTGGTTCAACGTCCGCTCATCCAACACCGAGGCGCTGCTTCGGCTTAACGTCGAGGCGGCCAGCGAGGCGGAGATGAGCAAGCTGCGCGACGACGTGCTGAGCATCATCCGAGGCTGAACCCCGACGCCGACATGGGAGCGCACATGGCATTGGACCCCGAGCTGTTCGAACTGCTCGCCTGCCCCAGCGACGACCACGCACCGCTTCGCGAGGAAATCCGCGACGGCGCTGACGTGCTGGTGTGCACGTACTGCGCGTCCAGCTTCCCGATCACAGACGGCATTCCCGTGCTGCTGATCGACGACGCGACTCCTGGACCGCACGGGGTCGGCGCGGCAGCCCGATGACTTTCGACGACTCGCTGCTCGAGGACGCGGAGCACCTGCTGCGCCGCGACGAGTCACGCCTGCTGTGGCATCTGGCCACGGCCGGCGCGCAGGTGCGGCGTGCGATCGAGTTGGCCGATGACTTCGGCGTGGAGCGGCTTCGCGGCGAGACGCCGCGTGCCCTGCTGGTCGCGACCGACGCGCCACCGTCGATGGCGTTGCGGCTGCTCACCCGGCTCAGCTGCGAGAACGCCCCCGCCCTTGCCTGGCACGGTGTCGAGCTGCCGCGCTGGGCCGGTCCCTCGGACGCGCTACTCATCGGTGCCGTCGACGGGCGCCATCCGCGCCTGGCGGAACTTGCCGATCAGGGCGCACGGCGCGGGCTGGCGATGGCCGTGGTCGCTCCACCGCTTTCGCCGGTCGCGGTGGCTGCCGGCCGTGCGCCGCTGGCTGAACTGCCCGACGACTTGCATCCTGGCGCGGCTCGGTGGGCGGTGCTGACGCCGTTACTGCAGGCGCTCGACGCGCTCGGCCTGCACTCGGTGCCGGCGACGCTGCTTCGGCGCACTGCCGACGCGCTCGACAAGAGCGCCGAGATGTGCCGACCCGCAGGCGAGCTGTTCACCAACCCGGCGAAGTCGTTGGCGCTCGCGCTCGGCACGGCCCGTCCGATCATCGTCGGTGCCGGGCCGCTGGCGAGCGTCGCTGCACGTGCGAGCGCGGACGCGATTCAACTCGGCGCCGGGACCGCCGCCGTCGCCGTCAGCCTGCCGGACGGAGTTGGCAGGGCGGGCGCGTTGCTGCGTGGCGCCGCACCGTATGGCGGTCCTGATGACCTCTTCCGGGACCGTCTCGAGGAGGCACCCCAGATTCGCGCCCACCTCGTGGTGATCGGCGACGACGGCGAGGCCGCCGACCCGGTGCTCGGCGCACGCTCGGACGCCCAGATCCAGCTGGACGAGGTCGCGGCGCGACGCGCGGCGGCGGCGTTGCGGCACTTGGCAGCCGAACTTGGGGTGCGGGTGTCGGGAGTGGACGTTCCGGACGGACCCGCGCTGGCCCGCTTCGCAGCGGCCTGCGCGTTCGGGGAGTTCACTGCGGCCTATCTCGGCTTCGGTCTTGGGCTTGACCCCGGCGCACCCCGGCCCGCCGATCTGGGCCACTGACGATGAGCTCAGATGGAGGCGGCAGGGCGATCGTCGCCGCGCTCGGTGCCAACCTCGGGATCGCCCTGATCAAGTTCATCGCCTTCGCGATCACCGGCTCGTCCTCGATGCTGGCTGAAGGCGTGCACTCGGTGGTCGACTCGGGCAATCAGGGGCTGCTCATGCGCGGCGCCCGCTCGGCGCAGCGCAAGGCCGATGCCGAGCATCCGTTCGGGTACGGCCGCGACCGCTTCGTCTATGCGTTCCTCGTCGGCCTGATGCTGTTCTCGGCGGGCGGGTTGTTCGCGCTCTACGAGGGCGTGGCCAAGATCCGGCATCCGCATCACCTCGAGTCGCCGATCGTGGCCGTGGCGGTCCTGCTCGTCGCAGTCGGTCTGGAGGGGTTCTCACTGCGGACTGCCGTGCACGAGTCGCGCGAGCACAAGGGCAACGACTCGTGGTTCGGGTTCATCCGGCACGCGAAAGTGCCCGAATTGCCGGCCGTGCTGCTCGAAGACGTCGCGGCGCTGACCGGCCTCTCGCTCGCCTTGGTCGGTGTCGGGCTGGTGGAACTGAGCGGCGACCCGGTGTGGGACGGCATCGCAACCTGTGCCATCGGCGTCCTGCTCATCGCTGTCGCGGTCGTGCTGGTGATCGAGACGAAGAGCCTGCTGCTCGGCGAGTCGGCGGTGCCGGTGGCGGTCCGGGCGATCGAGTCGGCGCTGCTCGGGGACGGGGTCGAGCGGGTGATCCACCTGCGCACGATGCATCTCGGTCCGGAGGAGCTGCTGGTCGGCGCCAAGGTGGCCATGCCGGCAGCCGCCACCCTGACCGAGGTCGCGACCGCGATCGATGCCGCTGAGGCGCGCGTGCGCGCCGCCGTCCCGTCCGCGCGGGTGATCTACCTCGAGCCGGATCTGGACCGGAACCCTTGATGCAGCCCGTGCTCGGCCTCGACGGGGTGATCCAGCATTACGCGTGGGGGTCACGCAGTGTGATCCCCACGCTGCTCGGCCGGCCCCCGGACGCCGAGCCCGCCGCGGAACTGTGGTTCGGCGACCATGTCGGAGCGCCGTCGCCGGTACCCGAGAACGCCACGACCCTGGACGCCGTCATCGCCGCTGATCCCGAGCGCGCGCTGGGGCGAAAGACCGTCGAACGCTTCGGCCCGCGACTGCCCTTCCTGATCAAGGTCCTCGCCGCCGATCGGGCGCTCTCGATCCAGGTGCACCCCAATTCGGCTCAGGCTCGGGCCGGTTTTGCCGCGGAGGAGGCCGCGGGCGTCCCCCGTGACGCACCCGAGCGCAACTACGGCGACCCGTTCCACAAACCCGAACTCCTGTGCGCGCTTGCGCCCTTCGACGCGCTGTGCGGGTTCCGTCCGGTATCCGAGACGCTCGGACTGCTCGACGAGCTGGCGGTGCCGGAACTGGGTTTCGTCGCCGACCTGCTGGGCGGCGCGGATCCGCTGCGCGCCGCCGTGACCGCGGCGCTCAGGCACCCCGAGCCGGCCGTGCTGGCGGACGCAGTCAGCCGGCGGCTGGACGGTTCCGACGAGCGGCTGCGTGGGGTAGCTCTGGCGGCCGGGGATTGTCCCGGCGACATCGGAGTGGTCCTCGCGCTGCTGCTCAACCATGTCCGGCTCGAGCCCGGCGAGGCGATCTTCCTCGGCGCCGGGAACGTGCATGCGTACCTGCGTGGCACCGGCGTCGAGATCATGGCGAGCAGCGACAACGTGCTGCGCTGCGGCCTTACCGCAAAGCACATCGCTGTCGCCGAGTTGCTCGCGACCGCCGATTTCACCGCGTCGCTCGACCCGCAGTGCCGTCCGGTGCCGACAGGGGACGTATGGACGTACCCCGCACCGGTCGAGGACTTCCGCCTGGTTGCCGTCGATCTGGACGCGGGTGCACGGCACGTGCCGGTCGAGGGCCCGTGCATCGTGCTGAGTGTCGAGAGAACCACCACGGTCGAGGTTGCCGACGGATCGGCCGTCGTCGTCGAACGCGGACGAGCCGCCTTCGTCGCCGCCGGTGCCGAAGTGGTGACGATCCGCGGGGGAGGACGGGCCTTCCTAGCGACCCTTGGATACGCCTCTCGGCAAATCTGACACGGTCGTGGTAGATTTGCCGAGATGCAATCGATGACGATCCAGCAGGCCGCCGAAGCCACCGGCTGGTCGCAACGGATGCTGCGCTACCTCGAGCAGGCCGGTCTCGTGGCTGCGCTACGCAGCTCTGGCGGTCACCGTCACTACGGGACTCGGCAGATCGAGCGGCTGCAGAAACTGCGCGAGCTGATTGACCAGCACGGCATCGGCATCACCGAAATCGCGTTCGAGCTACGCATGCGTACCGACTCGCAGCTTGCCCGGGCCGTCGATGACTGGTTCGGGCCCATGCACCGCTCAGCCGCACCGCCGGGCGCCGGCATCTACCGCCGGCTGGCCACACCCGACCGAGCCGTGCCGGACAGATCCGTACCGCACCGAACCGTCCCCGATCAATCCGTCCCCTCTCTGAACAACGACCCAGCAATTCCGCCATCCGAAGGAGACACCGTGAGCAGCACTACCCTCACTCCCGACTCAGCAGGCAGCGTCACCGACTTCAAGGTTGCCGACCTGAACCTCGCCGAGTTCGGTCGCAAGGAAATCGTGCTCGCCGAGCACGAGATGCCAGGGCTGATGGCGCTGCGCCGTGAGTTCGGCCCGACCCAGCCGCTCAAGGGCAAGAAGATCGCAGGCTCGCTGCACATGACCGTGCAGACCGCGGTCCTCATCGAGACGCTCACCGCGCTCGGCGCCGACGTGCGCTGGGTCAGCTGCAACATCTTCTCAACCCAGGACCACGCGGCCGCGGCGGCCGTAGTTGGCCCCGACGGCACCGTGGAGAACCCACGCGGGGTGCCGGTCTATGCGTGGAAGGGCGAATCGCTGGAGGAGTACTGGTGGTGCACCGAGCAGATGCTCACCTGGCCCGACGGCACCGGCCCGGATTCCATCGTCGATGACGGTGGTGACGCCACGATGCTGATCCACATGGGCACTGAGTACGAAACCGGCGGCGTCGTGCCGCAGGCGGAGGACACGGACTCCGAGGAGTACGCCGTCATCCTCGACGTGCTGCGCCGCTCGATTGCCGAACATCCGGGCAAGTACACGCGGATGGGCTCGGCCATCATCGGCGTCACTGAAGAGACCACGACCGGCGTGCACCGCCTGTATGAGTTCGAGCGCGCCGGCACCCTGTTGTTCCCGGCGATCAACGTCAACGACTCGGTCACCAAGAGCAAGTTCGACAACAAGTATGGCTGCCGCCACTCGCTGATCGACGGTCTCAACCGCGGCACCGACGTCATGATCTCGGGCAAGCTCGCCGTCGTCTGCGGCTACGGGGACGTCGGCAAGGGTTGCGTCGAATCGCTGCGCGGCCAGGGCGCTCGCGTCGTCGTCACGGAGATCGACCCGATCTGCGCACTTCAGGCCGCGATGGACGGGATCGAGGTCGTCACCCTGGAAGACGTCGTGAGCAAGGCCGACATCTTCATCACGACGACCGGCAACAAGGACATCATCATGGCCGACCACATGGCCGCGATGAAGCACCAGGCGATCGTCGGCAACATTGGCCACTTCGACAATGAGATCGACATGGCAGGGCTCGCCAAGACCCCGGGTGTACGCCGCGTCGAGATCAAGCCGCAGGTGCACGAGTGGAACTTCGCCGACGGCCGCAAGATCATCGTGCTGAGTGAGGGGCGGCTGCTGAACCTGGGCAACGCCACGGGGCACCCGAGCTTCGTCATGTCGGCGTCGTTCTCGAACCAGACGATCGCCCAGATCGAGATCCACAAGAACCCGACGAATTACGTCGTGGACGGCAAGCCCACCGTGACGACGCTGCCCAAGCATCTCGACGAGAAGGTGGCCCGGCTGCACCTCGACGCGGTCGGCGCGAAGCTGACCACGCTGACCAAGCAGCAGGCCGAGTACATCGGTGTGGACGTGGCCGGCCCGTACAAGTCCGACCAGTACCGCTACTGAGCTCACCCGCACCCGCACCCCACCCGCCCCGCCCATCAGGGTGGGGCGGGTGATTTGTGATGTTGGCGTGGGCGCTGTGGAGTAGGCGCCGAAGTCGACTACCGTTGCAAGCTATGACGCAGCCCTACGGCGGTGACCGCCAGTACGGCGAGAACGAGCCGACCGCCCGCTACGAGGTGCCGCCCGGTTTCAACGAACCAGCCCGCAACGTCCCCGATCGTGATGTGGTTGTGCCCGGGCGCCGCGCGGCTGTTGCCAACGCTTATGGCGACCCGGTCGGCAGCGGCGCACGTTTCGGCGTCGTCGGGGCCACGCTGGCCGGTATCGGCGCAGTGCTGTTGGTGATCGCTTTTACGGCGGTGAACTGGCGCGGCGGCGCCGCGTCGAGCACATTTGGCGACCTCGGCAACACCCTCGACGTGAACGGCGCCGCCAACGGCGTCGCCCATAACTACTTCGGCTGGCTGGGCTGGCTGCTGGCCGTGCTCGTCGTCACCGTCGCGATCCTGGCCAATCTGCCCTCGGCGGCGTCCGGACCGTTGCGTGCGCTCGGAGCCGTCGGTGCCGCTGCCGCCATTGCGGTGACTTTCTTCGCTATCAACCTCTACTCGGATCACTCGGGCTACTTCGACTATCTCAAGGACGCGCGGCTCGGTTTCTACTTCGCGCTGGCCGGGTTCCTGCTCGCCGGGATCGGTGCGATGGTCGGCCCGACAAGCCGGAGGTAACGGCTCCTGGCGCGGGTCGCAGAGCGCAATTGGTTGCTGCTACGCCTATGCGCTGTGGCCAGCGTGTTGCGCGTGCCGTCGACGCTGACGCTGTCGGGCGGATCAAAAACCCGCCAGCCAGTGGCCGCAGGACCCGCGGAAATGGCCAGAGCCTGAGGCATCCTGGTCCCAAACGCGGATCCCACTGACTCGGACCTTCCTGTCAGAATGTGCCGCTGTCGTCTGCCGGTCTGGCGGGAGGAAATACGCAGCGACGAAGTGAATCTTGTAGTGGTACAGCCTCGCTGTCGGGTGCAGCCCCGTTTTGATCTTGGAGGTTCGGTATCTAGATCACTGATATTGCTCGGGATTGCTCTTGTAGCTGCGACGGCGGTGCGGTAGAATCGAATACATGGTCGGGACGGTGGTGGACTCGCTGACTCCCACCGTGTTCTCCTCGACTGCCGGGGTGCAGCGGGCCGCCGCGTACGCCCGGTTGCACGCTGTTCTCGACGAGTTGGATGCTGTCGAGCTGGATCCGTGCAGTGACGAGGAAATCCTGACCGACTGGCGTGAACGGGAGCGGCTGCGGCGCCGGTTGGCTGCGGGTGAGCACGCGATCATCACCCAGGTCGAGTGCCGCTCACTGCCGTATCGCCACGGTGCCCGCTCTACGGCGGTGTTCGCGAGCCAGCTGTTGCGGATCAGTCCCGGTGAGGCGCATGTCCGGGTGAAGGCGGCG
>JBBQUT010000007.1:0-161824 GCA_038212215.1 Mycobacteriales bacterium | reverse complement strand
GATCTGCGCGCCTCGTGTGTCGATCCAGCGTGCGCGAGATCGACGGTTCGTGTGCGACGGACGATCGCGCTACATCAGCAGCAGGTGTCCCTGCGCGCCATGTCTGGTGAGCCTGGCGCTCGCGCACCTGTGCCCAATGGGGGGTGGTGCCGCTTCGCCGCAGCGGGCGGTCGATCCGCGTGTTGGCTCCGACGCCTAACGGTGTCGGCCGCGGATGGTTTCAAGCACGGCGACGTCTGCTGGAATTGGCATCTGTCGACCTCGATCAGTATGCGATACCGATGTGTGCCCTATGGTGCGTCGGATTATCGATCTCGTCAACGACTGCGAGCGCGAAGTCGGCTCCAGAGATGTTGGAACCGCCCTGTTCGTCGAAGAGCGCCACGTCGTCGCCGACCCGGTATCGGCCCGTCGGCTCACCCGCCGCCCACGATCCGTAACCACCGGCCGGGCTGACGAAGACCCAGTCGAGTTCGGCCGGCGCGGTGTCGACGAGCATCGCCCTGGTGGCCTCGCCCTCCTGCGCTTCGCCGCGGAATTCCTCGGGCACTTCGCCTTCGACGAAGCGTGGCTGACCCACAGCCGGGCGCAGCGAGGAGAAGCCGCCGATCTGGATGTATCGCGCTCGCGCGGCTGCGGACTGCTGAGCCAGGTCGCGATATAGCGAAACGAGGCGTCCGGCCGTATCCCCGCGCGGAGACAACGCCACGACCACGGCGTCGGCTCCCGGTATCAGCTGCGGGGCGAGCTCAGCGACATCACCGGTCTCGTATTGGACGCCTGGAATCGGTTCCGTCGGCGCTGACCTGCTCACCGAGACCACGTTGTGGCCGCGGGATGCGGCTTCACCGGCGATGTTGGCTCCGGTGTAACCGGTTCCCCCGAAGACGACGATGGTCGGCATGTCGGACCTCCTTGGCTCCTGATCGTCAAACACGACGCCGGGGCCGGCCCGAATATTCCCCTCGCTGGTGCCGCCGGATCGGGTGCGTTCAGTGCGGTCCGGTCGAAGCTGGCGGCGCTAGACCGACCGATGCGCCCTGCTGGCTGCACTTCGGAGCTCGACAGATGGCTGACCCTCCGCAGTCATGACAGTGGAGTCGACCGCAGCCCTACCCATCCATACGCACTCAGCCGTTGGTTCCAACCCTAAGCGCATAGACGGATATTGCGTGGGTCGCCGGGTGCCACGAGGTAATCGGACGTGTCCGTCTGGCGTCCGTCCCAGCTGCGGGTTTGTCCGTCTGGTGTCCGTCGAACAGCGAGTAGCAATGGACAACGGCGCGCATCGGTGAGCATGCTGCAGGCCCCGGATTCGCTGGGCTGCGGCCGTGCGTATGCGACAACGCGGTGGTGGCCGACGATGATGACGGCCGAGTTAGGAGTCCGGCGCTCTATCCCCTGAGCTACGAGGGCCGGGAACGCTACTGAGCCAGGATATCGGGACTGCAACACATTCTTCGCGATCCATCTGTGCTCTTGCCTCGGGGGTGAGTCAGTAACCGCTAGCTCGCGGCTAGCGCCCTCGGGCAATTGGTTCGACGGAACGTCCCGCCGGTGGTCAACAACGTCCAAACCTGACGTTTACGGGTCAACCGGATGAAATGCGCGGCCGTCCTGGCGCCCGCAGCTCGCGACACCCACACCGGCCAGTGGCCGATGAAGCCCCGGTCGTAGTGCGCGGTCAGCCAGTGTTCCAGCTGTTGCTTGATCGCAAGCTTCTCCCGCCAGGCGTCCAAGACCACGATCGATGCGCGTGCCTTGATCTGTCGGACCCAGCCGGCGAAACCGCCACGGACGTGCTTGACCCGCCAGTCGGCCAAGCCGCCGCCGACGAATGCATAGTTGTCCGGGTTGGTGCGTGCGAGAGGACGAGCGGCGTCGGCTGATCGATCACCCACAGCGTTGTCCCCGGCGCCAGCGACCCTTCGATGCGCACGAGCTGGCCAGCTCGGCGCGCAGCTTCGAGTCGTCCGAGGGCTGGTGGTAAGGCAACAGCGGGAAGGCGTGCGTCCAACCGATGTAGTCGTAGAGCACGTATGCCAGTTGAACGAGGAGGCTGCCCAGCAGGAGTAGCACGATCGGGCTGGTGAGCGCTGCTCGCCGGCCGATGCGGAGATCACCGTCCACACCGCCATGCTGCTCGAGAGCAGCCCGGTGCCGGTGAGCGATGTCGCGCTCGCCGTCAACGGCGGGCTGGGCCCGGCGCTGGACGTCAGCCTGACCGCGAGCCGTTACGACGTGGTAGCACGGATGGACTCGGACGACGTGTCGATGCCGCACCGTTTCGCGGTTCAGCTCCGCATGATCGAGGACGCGGACATCGTCGGTGCCGCAATGCTCGAATTCGCCGACGATATCGACCACATCGTCGGACGCCGCGTCCCGCCGACGGTGCCGGATCAGATCCGGCGCTATGCCCGCATGCACGATCCCTTCAATCACCCGACGGTGGTGTACCGGCTGCAGGCGGCAGGCGGGTACGGCGACGTTGCACTGATGGAGGACTACCTGCTGTTCGCCCGGATGCTCGGTGACGGCGCCGAACCGGCAAATGTCGCGGAGCCGCTGGTCTATTACCGCGTCGGCGCGGGAGCATATCGGCGCCGCGGCGGTCGGGTGCTACTGCAGTCCGAATTGCTCCTGCAACGTCAACTGCGTGGAGAAGGCTTCACGTCGGAATGGCCGTACCGGCGCAACGTACTGATACGTGCCCCATATCGCCTCGTGCCGTGGCAACTACGGCGCGCGCTGTACCGCACCGTAGTTGCCACGCGCTTTGAGACTGAGGTTGATGAGGCCGCCGTCCTGCTGCCGCTTCCAGACCCGGCCGACCCTGAATTGGCGGCTTGGGCAACGGGCTGAGCTACGGCCGTTATGCGTGCGCGTGGGTGCGGTCGTTAGCGGCCGGTCGGGTTCGCGTAATCAGACCGGCGAGCTTGACCGACGCCATCCCGAGAACGCAGCCGATGAGCAGTGTGATCAGCGTGTCGATGAAAACCCACACGACCGGTGTCGACAGAACGCCGCCGAACGCGCCCGCACCGGCCGTGGCCGGCTTGCCCAGCGCGCTGACACTGTTGCCGACGCCCCCGCCGTCCTTCGCCCAGCCGTCGAGACCGGTGGCAATCCACCAGAACACAGTTGCCGCGAAGGCACCGAAGATGGCGGGCACGTAATACCAGTCGCCGAGGGCGGAGCCGGCCACGATGAGAACGGCGAGCACAGCGACGGTGATCGCGATGCCCCAGAAGTCTGGCAGATCGGCGATCTTGGGTGCGATCAACATGAGCAGCAAGCCGCCGACCGCGCCTACCACCGAGGCGACCGCCGTTTTGGTGAAGGCAGCGGAATCAGCGCCAGCAGCGAAGAAAAATCCCCAGGTGACAAATGCCGCCGGAACGATCAGGTGGAAATTGCTTGGCAGGCTGAGCCCGTTACCCAGGTCGCCGTCGGTGACCCAGTGGAAGGTGAAGTTGAGACTGAACTCGACCCAAATCCCGGCGAGCACGGCGATAACCACGGCGAGTGGAACAGTTGCCTTCACACGTTCGATCATGATGCGGACTCCTCGTCCGGACACAATTCAATGGCGCCGACGCAGATACTGCATGCGGTCGGGCGCTGGTCCCCAGGAGTAAACCGGTCACCGAGGCTATGCGATGTCTCAATAAGCTGCACATGCTCGCTGAAGCCCGCGGCATTCGACCTCGGCCGCGTGCCGCGCCCGCCAGCACGACGCAGGTTTGTCGCGTCCGGCGGCGATCCTTTAGTTGGGGTGGGCCAGGTGATGCGCGGCGGCCAGGATGCTCAGGCTTCTGAGCAATTGCGATATCAGCGTTGCCTGCGACGGCGCAACGCCTTTCGTGGCCGCGGCGAGAGTCGTCTTGAGCTCTGTGGCGAGCGCGTCGCGACGATCGGCAAGCCGGGCGAGTGCGCTCTGGACGTTGGTGTAGGCGGAGTCGTCGCCGCTCGATCCCGACGCCAGGGCCGCGCTGTCGGCGACCAGGGTGTCGGTAGCGAACGTGCCGACGCTCGAGTTGAGCTGCTGGTAGGCGACGGCGAGCAAACGCGTGTCGCGCAGCGAGCGAGGCGCGGCGCGCAGTAATTGGCTGATGACGCGTCCATCGGTGGGGTAGTCGTCGCGCAGGCCGGTCAGGTACAGCAGGGTCGGGCGCAGGTCGGTTTCCTCGACCCACGTGCCGTGTGTGCTTGCCTGCGGGACGGTGTTCGTCGAGTTGGGATCGTGGGCCTGGTTGCCGTCCGCCGGCCGTGGCCCGTCGACGCCGCGGGCTGCGACGCCTGGCCCGACGAGAGACGACCAGGTCACGTCGATGTTCGGGCTGTAATAGCCATGGTCGTAGGCGAATCCGCTGTTGATCGCGACATTCGCGCCCGACGTGGAGAAGAAGTAGTCGGGCTTCGGGAAGAGCGTGTACGTCGGTGTGCGCAGCGGGTCGGCTGTCTGCAGATGCAGGATCCGTTGCTCGAGCCGGCCTGCCTGATAGTTCGTGATCTTCTCACCAATCACCGCGGTGTACGGGTCGTCGCCCGTCATCGCGGCGGTGTCACGCTCGAGTTGACGCACCGCTGGATCGTTCGCGGCCGGCTGGCCGTGCACGTAGATAGCAGCGCCTTGCGGCTCGATGTCGAACGGCGTCGCGCCGCTGGCCGTGCCGGACAGCAGGCCCTTGATATTGGCCTGCAACTCGCCCACCTGGCCGCTCGCGTACTGGCAGGGCGTGGTGACACCGTCGCAACCGACGGGCGTCGGCACTGTCGCCCGACCGACGTTGGCGCCGGCGAACTGGTCGTTCTCCTCCGAACCGATCACGAACTCGGTGTTAGCCGGCGTGATGCCGTCCTTCTGCAAACGGTCGAAGAACTTCGCGAAGGCCTCGTCATAGCTCTTGGCGTTAGTGAGGTAGCACGAATCGCCGGGTCCGATCGGTTTTCCTGTGCCGGTCGCGGTTGCGGTCGTGCAGCCGCTGGTGCCGGCCTTGCGCTCGTGCAGGTCGGAGATGTAGCCGTACGTAACCGGGATGCCGCTTTCTTGCATGTCGGCCAGGTAGCCGAGGGTCTGCCCAGCCGTCGGGCTGAAACCGGGGAAGCCCGGCGTGCCGGCGAACGTGTTGATGATCGGGGTCCCGTCGATGTCGGTCAGGTTGCCCGACGCGTCGGTGACCGGATAGCCGTTGTGCACCAATGACGGCGACCCTGCTCCGAGCTGCGGGGCGACGTAGCGGGCCCCGAACAGGGCCTGGTAGCCCTCGTAGCCGCCCGGTTCGGTGGGCAGTTGGTCGGTGACCGCGCTTGGCGTTGGGGAGGTCTGCCCGAACTTCGTCGCTTGCGCCGTCGCGCAGACCGCGTCACCGCGTGCACAGTGCACCGCGACGCCGATGTAGTCGGAGACCTCCGCGTCCTTGAAGAAGCTGGGATCGGCGTTGAGTTGCGCGACCTCGGGCGAGGAGGCACCGAACACCGTGTTGAGGTCGAGTCTGGTGTTTTCGAGCACCATGTTCGCGGTGGAGAAGTCACCGGTGGAGCAGCCCGCGCGGGTGAACGGTACCCACGGCGCCGGCGTCTGCCGGCCTGTTGCGCCCGGGGGGGCCGGCACGTTCGGGGAGTACACCATCGTCGGCGCCGTGTCGTGCCCGGCGGTCGGTGTCGTCGCCGTGTCGACGGCCGGGCTCGTCCAGTATGCGAACGACGTTGCCGGGTCGGTCGTGCCATCCGGGTTGTACGTCTTGTACGAGTTCGTAACCGGCTGGCCATGCCGGTCTCCGTATAGACCGGTGTAGATGGTCAGGCTGTCATCGGCGGTATGCGCGATCAAAGGCGTGTGGGTGTTCGAAAGCACCGTGCCGTTGGACGTGAGGAAGCTGAGCAGGTGCGGCATCTGCTCGAGATCGGACGGCACGTTCGGGTTGTCCCGGGAGAAGTGAACGTTGTCGAACACGATGCTGATGACGTGCTTGACGCCGTTGCCGAGCTGACAACCGGTCCCTGCTGTGGACAGGTGCGCAGCGGTAGCGGTGCCGGCAGCTGAGGGTGCCGCGCCTGCAGCCAATGCGCCTGAGGCCAGCAGCATGGCGCTGACGGCTAGACCGCTCGAGCGACGAAGCCGAGCGGGCTTGCGAGACGAGGAATCGACGGATGACCAAACACGCATCTTTCGCTCCAATCCGAGTACTAACGGCAAGACCCGACGTTAGCCAACCGAACCGCCCGCGCGACACCCCGCGGACCTGAACGGAGCGCGAAATTTCACCACGTGCGCCCAGCCGGAAACTCCCGGTCGTGGGCGGGCCACGACAGCGAGCCGGGTGGCTTCCGCAATTTCCGAAACGCTGATCCGCACCGTCCCCTCGGATCCGCTACGGAATGGGTCAGCGGTTGCGCAGAGCGTCGACCGTGTCGACGTAGCGGAGTTTCGCATCCTCGGCCGAAACGCCAGCCAGTTTCTGCCATGCGTCGTACTTGGCCTTACCGACAAAATCGAAGCCGCCCGGCTTCTTCGCATCGGATGCCTCACCCGCGGTGGCCTGCTTGAACAGCGCGTAAAGCGTGAGCAGGTCGTCGTTCGAGGGCTTGGACGGCAACGCCTTCACCTCGACTTGAGCTTTCTCGAAACGCTCCTGCAGATCAGTCACGGCCGTCCCTTCGCTCGTCTCGTCCACACGATAGGGCTATCGGCGCTGTGCCTGCGACACGGCGCGAGATGGATCGCGCGATCAACGTCCGCAACTGCTAATGCCGGACGGCAACTGACCGACCGTACAGGTAGGCGGGGATGGTCTGACGAGCGTGCGGTTTACCTCGTCGCACGAAGGAAGCGGTCCGCGCACTATGAACGACAGTCCGGAGGAGCGCGAGCTGTCGCAACGGCACGTCCGGAACCTACCCATGCTGATCCGCCGGATGGCGCGACGCGTTCGTCGAGGCGAACTGGCTGAGCCTCGCGCACCCGTGGCCGACCGACCGCTGACGGGAATCGGCGCCGAGCTCCACCGTGCCCGCGAACGGGCCGAAGTCCTGCGGCAGCGGGCGCCGATCGGCATCATCGAGTGGACCCCCGACGGCGTGCTGACCTCGGCAAATGCCGCCTTCGGCGCCATGCTCGGCTACCGCCCCGACGATCTGATCGGCCGGAGCGTGAGCGACCTCGCGGATCCCGCGGATTTGCCAGAGGTCGACGCCAGCGTGCGCGTCCTGCGTGCCGGGACGAGCTACGCAGCCGAGCGCCGCTACGTATCGGCGGACGGCAGGTCGATCCCGGTCTATATCTCTACAGCCGCTTTGCTCGACGAGGACGCCGCGGCGCCGCGGCTTACCGGATTCGTCGTCGACATGTCGGAGGTGCATGCGCAGCGCGCAGCACTGACCAGCGCCGTCGCCGAGCTCGCAGCCGCCCGCGACGAGCTGGTGCGGCGGCAAAGCTTCACCGACGCCTTGCTCGAGACCGTCGATGTGGGAATCGCGTGCTGCGACGTCGATGGCCGGATCGTGGTTCGCAACCGCGTGGAACGGGCGCTGCTCGGGGTTCCGGAGGGGCACGCAGGCGGGGCGTTCGAGGTCCCCGCATCCGGTGCCGTCGCATTTGATCTCACTGGCCGGCTCCGTGATGTCTTGGGTGAGTCCGGTGAGCCGGTCACCCCTAGCCAGTACCCACTCGCCCGCGCGCTGCGCGCGGAGCCCCCCGCCACCGCGAATCTGCGCATCGGACCGATAGGCGGTCCGTATCGCGACATCGTTTCCCGCGGAAGTCAGATCACCGCGTCGGACGGGACTGTTGCCGGCGCAGTGGTGACACTGTCCGACGTGACGGCGGAGCGCGTGGCGTTGCATGCACTCGCTGCTGAGACGGAGCAGATGAGCGAAGCACAGCGTCTCGGTCAGCTGGGCAGCTTCAACTTCGATGTCCGCACCGGGCGGTTCAGCTTCTCCGACGAGATTTATCGGATCTGGGGGTTGCCGCACGGCGCGGACCTGGCCGCTCTGCGTGCTGGCCTCATCCATCCGGACGACCTGAAGCGCGTGATGGCGGGGTGGGATGACGCCCAGCGCTCGGGGGGCGAGCACGCGGTCGAATTCCGCATCAATCGTCCGGACGGAACGCTGCGCCATCTTCGTGTCGCCCTCGAGGTGTTCACCGACGCGGCAGGCGAGGCAGTCTCGGTGCACGGAACGCATCTGGACGTCACGGATCTGGCGCGCGCGCAGCGAGACGCCGTCGAGGCCGGAACCCTGTTCCAGGCCATCCTTACGGCATCGCCGGACTACACTTTCGTCACCGACCTCGGCACCGGCGCGGTTGTCTACGGCTCACCGGGCAAGACCGTCCTGGGCATCACGACCGGGCAGCTGGAGAAGCTCGGCCCCGATGCGATCGGCACCCTCATCCACCCGGACGAGCAACCTCGCATCGTGGCAGCCAATCAGGCGGCGCGTGGTCTGGCCGACGGCGAGGTCTCGCAGATTCGCTATCAAGCACGCCACGCCGACGGCTCGTGGCACTGGCTCAGCCGTCGCGTCACACCGTTCCGGCGGGACGAGACGAGTGGCGAGGTACGCGAAATCCTTGGTGTCATTCGTGACGTCACCGAGGTCGTCGAAGCGGAGCAGCGCCTCACCCACACTGCACTGCACGACCCGCTGACCGGCCTGCCGAACCGAGCCCTGCTCATGGACCGTCTTGCGGCCGCCCTCGCGCGCGCCGGTCAGACCAAGCGCGACGTCGCGATCCTCTTCTGTGACCTGGACGGATTCAAGCGGGTCAATGACACCGCGGGCCATGCGGCCGGTGATGCGGTCCTGCTCGAAACGGCGGCACGCCTGACCGGGGTCCTGCGTGACTATGACACGGTCGCACGCGTCGGCGGTGACGAGTTCGTGATCGTCGTGGAGCCGTGGGATCGCCGCGACCCGCCCGACGGCGCCGATGCCGCTGGTGCCAACGATGCGGGGGACGGGCAAGTCGACGAGCGCCTGGTCGCGCTCCATCTCGCCGAACGAATCACCGATGCGCTGCGGGCGCCGATCACTGTCAACGACGTCGAGCATGTGGTCACGGTCAGCATCGGACTCACTTACGCCGGAGCCAACACGTCTGCGGCTGCCGGAGCCAACACCGCGGACGCCGTGCTGCAGGACGCCGATGCGGCGATGTATCGCGCGAAGAAGGGCGGCAAGGACCGCGTCGAGGTGTTCGAACACGGGCTGCGGGCCGACCTCGCGGAGCGAGGCCGTGTTGAGCGGGTGCTTCGCCGGGCCCTGGCGGCCGATGATCAGACGCCGTCCGTGCCGAACCTCCGCACGTCCACGCTGAGTGCCGCGTACCAGCCCATCGTCGATCTGGAGACCGATGCGCTCGTCGGCTTCGAAGCGCTCGCCAGGCTCACTGACGCTGACGGCCTCACGATTGCACCGCTGGTGTTCATCGATGTTGCCGAGAACACGGCTCTCATCCGGCCGCTCGGCGCCCAGATGCTCGATA
Source organism: Mycobacteriales bacterium (assembly GCA_038212215.1). GTDB lineage: Bacteria > Actinomycetota > Actinomycetes > Mycobacteriales > Jatrophihabitantaceae > JALZAI01. Next base: position 152,328 of record JBBQUT010000007.1, on the reverse strand, counting down.
TGGCGTGCGCCCAACTCGCGGACTGGCGTGCCCGGTTGCCGGGAATGCAACACATTACGATGTCGGTGAACATTTCCGCCCTCCAGGCGCAACATGCCTCGTTGGCCGACGTTGTGCGCCGTGTGCTGACCGAGCACGGGCTCAGGCCGTCCGATCTCGTCCTCGAACTCACTGAGACCGCCTTGCTGGAGGCTGCGAACTCCACGCTCACCGCCCTCCGGCTGCTGCGCGCCGAAGGGGTCGGGATCGCGATCGACGACTTCGGGACGGGCTACGCAAGCCTTCGCTATCTCGCCACCCTGCCGGTGTCAGCAGTCAAGGTCGATCGGTCGTTCACCGCAGGGCTGCCCCAGGACGAAACCTGCCGCAAGATCGTCAACGCGATCGCCGGACTCGCTGTAGATCTGAATCTGGTCTGCGTGGTCGAAGGCGTCGAGACGGCGCAACAGCGCAGCGCACTGCCCGGTGGGGTGCAGATTCAGGGTTGGCTCACCGGAATACCCGCGGCTCCCCACGATCTGGACGTGCTCCGCTTCTTGCTCGCCGTCGTCTGAGCTAGCCCTCAGTAGATGGTGTAGCCGCCGTCGATGACCAGCACCGAGCCGGTCACGAACGCGGCGGCGTCGGAGGCGAGGTAGACCACGGTCGGCGCGATCTCTTCCGGCAGCGCGTAACGCTGCTGCGGAGCGTCCTCGAGCCACATGCGGCGCAGCGACTCGTCGTCGACGGGGGCCATGTCGGTCTTGACGTAGCCCGGTGCGACAGCGTTCACGCGGATGCCGTCGGGTGCCCACTCGGCGGCGAGCGACTTGGTGAGCTGGTGCACAGCAGCCTTCGATGCGTTGTACGCGGCCTGGTGCTGCGGGCGGTTGACGATCAGTGCGGAGATCGAGCCGATGTTCACGATCGAGCCGCCGCCGTTGCCGCGCATGTGCCGGGCCGCCGCGATGCTGCACTTCCACAGTGCCCGGACGTTCAGGTCGAACACTTGGGCCCATTCGTCGTCGTTCTCCTCCAATGCGGAGCGGTGAAAGCAGATCCCTGCGTTGTTGACGAGGATGTCGAGGCCGCCCAGGGCGGCCACGGCATCCGCAACGCCTCGCTCGATGGCGGCGTCGTCGACGAGGTCGGCGGCGATTGGATGAGCGCGCACGCCGTCCGCGGCGAGCAGGGCGACAGCTCGCTTGTTGCGTTCGTCGTCGCGAGCGGCAAAGGCGACCTGCGCGCCGCACTCGCCGAGCGCGCGAACGAACGCCAACCCCAGGCCGCGGTTGCCGCCGGTCACCAGTGCCCGCCGACCTGCCAGCGAGAAGACGTCCAAGCCCCGTGTCATGGGGCGACGCTATCGGCACCCGCCGTGTCACTCATCCGGCAGGCCGGCCGTGCCACCGCAGCGCGGACAGGCGAACGGGCCGCCGGTGGGAGGGGGTCCGGCGGCCCGTTCGCTTCGGGAAGATAACTCGTCCGTCGACGTTCGACGTATGCAGCCTATTTGCCCTTGATCGCTGCATGGCAGGGTTGGCAACTGACAACTAGTGGTCTGGCAAGTTGTGGCCGCGTGTTCGCTGCACGCTGACTACGCTCGACTTCGTGAACCTGACCCACGTGGATGCCCACGGAGCCGCGCGCATGGTGGACGTCTCTGGCAAGGCCGTCACCGCACGTACCGCCCGGGCCGGCGGACGGTTCGTCACGACTCCTGAGGTGATTGCCCTGCTGCGGCGTGACGGGCTGCCCAAGGGCGACGCCCTCGCGGTCGCGCGGATCGCCGGTATCGCAGCGGCCAAACGCACTCCCGATCTGGTGCCGCTCTGCCACCCCGTCGCATTGCACGGGGTGACTGTCGAGCTCGAACTCGGCGCTGACTACGTGCAGATCGAGGCGACGACCCGCACCGCCGACCGCACCGGCGTCGAGATGGAGGCGTTGACCTCCGTCGTCGTGGCCGGGCTCGCCCTCTACGACATGGTCAAGGCGGTTGACCGCGGGGCACGGCTCACCGACGTCCAATTGCTGTCGAAGGCGGGCGGACGGTCCGGCGAGTGGACGCGCTCGTGAAGGCAGTTGTGATCACCTGCTCGAACCGGTCCGCAGCGGGCGAGCGACCCGACGACTCGGGCGAGATTCTCGCCGGTCTTCTCGGCGCCGCCGGGCACGACGTCGCCGCCCGGATGATCGTCGCGGACGACGTCGCCGCGATCAGCGGCGCGATCGGTGATGCGATATCGCTCGGGGCCCAGGTCGTGCTCACTACCGGCGGGACCGGATTGACGCCGACGGACGTCACGCCGGAGGCGGTGCGCCCGATGCTGGAGCGGGAGATCCCCGGCATCGGGGAGGCGTTGCGCATGGCGTCTCGGGACAAGATCCCGACCTCGGTGCTCTCCCGTGGGGTGGCCGGCTCGATCGGCGGCGTGCTCGTCGTCACCTTGCCCGGTTCCCCAGGTGGGGTGCGCGACGGGATGGCTGTGCTGGCACCGCTGCTCGATCATGCGGTTGATCAACTGTCCGGCGGGGACCACCGGCCGGGGGGTGGCGTGTGACGGCCACGGTCTTGGCGGCGATCAGCGAGCGGGCACTCAATGTGCGGGCCCACGAACACGCAGCGGCACATCCGGGTGCAGGCGCGAGCGTGATGTTCTGCGGAGTCGTGCGCGAGCACGATCACGGTCGTGCCGTCGTCCATTTGGAATACCTCGGGCACCCCACCGCATCCGATGTCCTCGCCGAGATCGTAGCCGAGTACGCCGCGCTGCCAGACGTGCTCGGCATCGCGGTGAGCCATCGCGTCGGTTCGCTCGCGATCGGCGACGTGGCGCTCGTTGCGGTGGTGTCGACGGCGCACCGGGGTGCGGCGTTCAACCTGTGTGCACGCCTCGTCGACGAGATCAAGGACCGGCTGCCGATATGGAAGCGGCAGGTCTTCGCTGACGGTTCGGACGAGTGGGTCAACTGCCCCTGATCAGGTTGCGCCTACGTCTACGGCTGCGGGGGCGCGGTCGGGGGAGTCGAGTCCGGCGTCTCGAACTGGGTGGTTTCGACGACCGGCTCGGCTGGGTGCACTGTGCCCGCACCGGGTTCGGTGAACGTGGTGGGTTCGGTGAACGTGGTGGGCTCGGTGAACGTGGTGGGCTCGGTGAACTTCGGTTCGGCTGCCTTGTGTCCGGTCCCCTCGGACGCCGTGCTGAGGGCCTCCTCCAATCGCGTGGACAGCGACCCGATCCGGTCGGAGTACTTGCCGCCGGTCAGCTTGTCGAGGCTGTCGGCCAGCACCTCGACGCCTTGGGCAGCGCGCTCTCGCGCTTGTGCCGCTAGCGGTCCGGCCGCGGCGGCTGCCTGCGCAGCGAGTGGGCCGGCGGCTGCGGCGGCCTGCGCGGCGAGCCCCGTCGCGCGCTCGCGGGCCTGCGCCGCCATCGGGCCAGCAGCTGCCGCGGCCTGCGCCGCGAGCTCGCTCGCCTTCTCTTTGAGCGGCCCGGCGGCCGCCGCCGCCTGCGCTGCAAGCTCGGCTGCCTTGTCGGCGAATTTCGGTCCGTCGCTCATGTGGGATCTCCTGAGTTGGTGTCGCTCTTCATATGGTGTCACCGGGGCGAGTTGGTGGCGCTGACCGGGCTTGCCATCCATCAAAGCACCGCACTCGACGAACCGGGTTGCCGGAGCACACTGGAGCGGTGCCCGACACACCTACCGAGCCGCCGTCAACTCACGAGCCACTGTTTGCTGACGAAGCGCAGGCAGCCACGCCAACGCGACAAACCGTGTCCGAAGACGACGAGCCAGTGCTGCCAGGTGTGTCCGATGACGAGCGCGACGTGGGGTGGGGCGACGTAGCGAGCGCCGGGCGGCGCGACGCCGACTGGTACCGCGACCAACGCCCGCCCCACCACGGGTGACGGTTCCCGCGCCATCAACCGCGCAGCGCGATCGTTCGCTCAGGTCTTGGTGAGGGACGCGCTCGGGCCACCGGCACCGTTCTGCGCCTGCAGCAGGTCACGAATCTGCTCGAGCAACTGGACGTCCTCTGCCTTGGCCTCGGCGTCCGCGACCTCTTCGCCGCTGGCCAGGCGTCGCGCGCGCCGCTCGGCGAGCACGTTAAGGGGCATCACCACGACAAAGTAGATCGCCGCGGCAATGATCACGAACGAGAGGACCTTGTTGAGGAAGTCACCGTAGAGGAATGTGCTCTTATTGATAGTGAATTTGAGCGCCGCAAAGTTCGGCTGACCTCCGATCGCTGCGATGATGGGCGTGATGATGTCGGAGACTAACGCGGTCACGACCGCTCCGAATGCGGCGCCGATGACTACGGCGACGGCGAGATCGACGACATTGCCCCGCATGATGAAATCTTTGAATCCTTTGAGCACCGTAACGCCCTCTTCAATCGTGGGCGGTCCGTTACCACCCGCGAGCTGACCTTAGGGCCTTTGGTCGATGATCACGAAAATCGACTGGCCGGAATGAGCGGCAATTCGGAGAGCGTCGCCCCGCCGCGCCGCTACCAGTACGGACGGCGGATCGGTTCCGCTCGCGTCCTTGATCGGCGGGGCGAGCACTCGCAGCCGATCGGCGAGCATGCTTGCCGTGGCGCTCGATCCGGCAGTGCCCGATCCGCCCCCGTCGGCGTCGGCGCCGGCGAGCAGGCCAATGCGATCGCCTTGGTGCAGGCCGTCCGGCGTGCTCGTCACGACTACCGTCACCGCCACTTCGCCAGCGAACAGCAGGTCAGCGGTCCTCGTCGCCGGGTGGTGCAGTCGAGGCGCACCTCGCGGGGGTAACGCGCTCGCCACAGCAAGCAGCAGGCAGGCAAGAGCACCGATTCGGCGCGGCCAACGCGACAGGCGCGCCAGCATCGGGCGCATCGAGGCGAACATGGTGCGAACGTAGGCGCACGGACCGACACCTGCCGGAGGTCACCCGCCGGCTGTGGACGGCGCCGGGCGCTGTGGACAACCTCAGGTGGTGGCGGCGGCCTTACCCGATGATGAGGGGTTCGACGATGCAGAGTCCGACCGCGACGACCCGTTGGCCGACTTCCTGTCCGCGGACTTGCCAGTGGACGACGGACCGTTCGGCGAGCCGCCCTTCGATGAGCCGCCGTTCGATGAGCCGCCGTTCGATGAGCTGGTGTCCGAGGAAGACTTGCCGCCGTCCGAAGCCGACTTCGTGTCCGAGGAAGGCTTGGCGTCGGAGGACTTAGCGTCGGAGGACTTCGCATCGCCGGACGCGCCGTTCGACGACGCCCCGACTTCCGCGGGAACCTTGCGACTGTCGTTGCGGTAGAAGCCGGATCCCTTGAACACCACGCCGACGGAGCCGTACACCTTGCGGACCGCAGACCCGCACACCGGACACTCGCTCACGGACGGGTCTGTGAACGACTGCACGAGCTCGAACCTGTTCGCGCACCCGGCATCGGTGCAGGCGTACTGATAGGTAGGCATCGGGGCGTGGTCCTTCCGGTCACTGGCACTCTCAGTGTACGACTGCTAACCACGCAGAGTGCGCCAGGATTCCCCCACGGCCCGCCAGCCGGACGGTGTAACGGCCGCGGTGACCGGCATGTCCCAATCGTCGCTGGGCAGCTCGTCCACCAATTCGCCGTCGAAAAGGAGCGCGACGATCTCGATGTCCGCTGCGACGCGCTTCAGCGCACGGTCGTACGAGCCGCCGCCGCGACCCAGGCGGGTCCCGTCCCGAGCGATGGCAAGAGCCGGCACCAACACGACATCCACCGCCGCGATCGCGTCGACACCGAGCGCATCGCCCGCCGGGTAGGGCCTCCAATCGAGGTCGTTGTCCGCCAGAACGCTCGGAACAAACACCTTCGTACCGCGTCGGTGCAACTCGTCGAGCAGCTCGTGCGATCCGGGCTCGGTGCGCATCGGCATGTAGGCCGCCACGCTTGACCACGTGCACCGATCGAGGATGTGCCGCCGGATCCGGCTGCGCGCCAGTTCCAGGTGCTCGGCCGTGCGCTCGCGGCGCTGGGCACCGAACACCTTACGTAGGGCGAACTTGTCCGTGGGCTGCATGAACGCATTCTCGCCCGGTTAGTCTCGGCGCATGTCCAGCCGCGTCACCAAGGCCCTCATCCCCGCAGCCGGGCGGGGCACGAGGTTCCTGCCGCTCACCAAGTCCGTCCCGAAAGAGCTAGCGCCTCTCGTCAGCACGCCGGCACTGGAGTTCGTCGTCGCAGAAGCGGCAGCGCACGGCGTCTCGGACGTGCTCCTTGTCGTCAGCGCGGGAAAGGCCGCGATCGGCAATTATTTCCGGACCGACGACGAACTAGAGGCCGCGCTCGAGGCGAAAGGCGACCAGGCTGGACTGGCGCTCGTTCGCCGCGCGCCCGCACTGGCCACCATCCACGAGGTCGAGCAGTTGCAGCCGCGCGGTCTGGGCGACGCGGTCGCCCACGGTGCGGAATTCTCCGCCGGTGAGCCGTTCGCGGTGCTGCTTCCCGACGATCTCATCGACGACCGGGATCATTTGCTCGCCAAGATGATCGACGTATTCGATGAGTACGGCGGCATCGTGCTGGGCCTGATCGACGTCGGGCCGGCGAACATCAGCCGCTACGGCGCCGTGACGCTGGCTGCGGGCAGCACGCAGTCCGACGAGGTCGTCGCGATCTCCGACCTCGTCGAGAAGCCGCCTGCCGCAGAGGCGCCGAGCACGCTGGCGATCATCGGCCGATACGTGCTGCCGCCGGAGATTTTCGACGCGCTGCGCACGACCCAGGCCGGTGCAGGCGGGGAGATCCAGCTGACCGATGCGATGAAGGCGTTGGCCGGACGCGGCGTGCCCGTGCACGGCGTTGTGTTCAGCGGCCGCCGCTACGACACCGGTGACCGCTTCGAGTACGTCAAGGCATTCGTTCAACTCGCCGTGCGGCACCCTGAGATCGGTGCGAAGTTCGGTGCGTGGCTGCGCGAGTATGTGTCCACCGAGATCGATAACTGAAGGGAGTCCACGTGGCTGACGGGGACCGGTTGCGATCGGTCGACGAGCACCTGGCGATCGTGCTCGACAGCATCGGTTCGGTCGATCCCATCGAACTGACCCTGCTGGACGCGCAGGGCCTGCTGCTCGCCGAAAACATCTCCACTGCCGTCCCGCTGCCGGGTTTCGACAATTCGGCCATGGACGGTTACGCCGTGCGTTCGATCGATACGCGCGATGCGAGCGTCGAGCAGCCGATTGTGCTTCCGGTGATCGGCGACATCGCCGCAGGGGCGAAGACACGTGGCGGAATGGGTCCGGGACTGGCAATGCGCATCATGACCGGCGCGCCCATGCCGGCCGGGGCAGACGCAGTGATCCCGCTCGAGGACACCGACCGGGGCGTCGCGCGGGTGGCGATCCGTCGCCCGGTGGGCGGCGGCGAGTGCGTCCGACGCGCCGGGGAGGATCTTGCGTCCGGCGCTCCAGCGCTCGGCGCAGGCACGGCGCTCGGCCCGCAGCAGATCGGCCTTCTCGCGGCGATCGGACGTGATCGCGTACTGGTGCGTCCGCGTCCGCGGGTGTTGGTGATCAGCACCGGCAGCGAATTGGTGGACGTCGGCCAGAAACCGGGGTTCGGTGAGGTGTCGGACGCGAACTCCTATCTCATCGCGGCAGCGGCGAAGGACGCGGGCGCTGACGCGTGGCGCTTCGGCATCGTTCCCGATGATCACTCGCAACTGCTGGACGTGCTGGAGAGCCAGCTGTTGCGCGCCGACATCCTGGTCACGACCGGCGGCGTGTCGATGGGCGCGTTCGACGTGGTCAAGGAGGCACTCTCCGAAGTGGGGACGGTCGAGTTCACGAAGGTCGCCATGCAGCCGGGACGGCCGCAGGGCTTCGGCCACCTGGGCAACAAGGTGCCGATCTTCTGCCTACCCGGCAATCCCGTGAGCGCGCTGGTGTCGTTCGAGGTGTTCGTCCGACCCGCGATCCGCAAGCTGCTCGGCAAGCGCAGCGTGCACCGTGCCACCGTGCAGGCCGTGTCGCTGGAGAGCATCCAGAGCCCGTCCGGTATCAAGCAATACCGGCGCGGCGTGCTGCACCGCGAGGCGAGCGGCGGATACAGCGTGTCGCTCGTCGGTGGTGCGGGCTCGCATCTCATCGCCGCACTGGCGCTGGCCAACTGCCTGGTCGTCATCGACGAAGAGGCGACCGAGGTGGTCGCCGGCGCCCGCGTGACCGTTATCCCGCTGCTGCTGTCAAACCGGTGATTTCGCGGCCTGCACCCCTGCGAGCACCTCGATGAACAATCACCCGGGTTGGCCGGCCGATCTTGGCGCCGGACCGGTCTCGCTGCGCGCTCCGCGACTGCGCGACGCGCGAGCGTGGAGCGAGATCCGGCTGCGCAACAAGACCTGGCTGGAGCCGTGGGAGCCGTCCTCGCCGTACGGGTGGGACGAGCGCAACACCCCCGGCGCGTGGCCGCAACTGCACTCGGCAACCCGCAAGGCGGCGCGCGCCGGTACGATGCTGCCGTTCATGCTGCTCTACGGTGGCCGCCTGGCTGGGCAAGTCAATGCGTCCAACATCGTGCACGGCGTGCAGCGCTCGTGCACGATCGGCTATTGGATCGACGGCGCGCTGGCCGGCCGCGGGATCGTGCCGACCGGCCTGGCGCTCGTGATCGACCACTGCTTCACGGCGGTCGGACTGCACCGAGCCGAGATCGATATTCGTCCCGAGAACCAGGCCAGCTTGCGCGTGGTCGAGAAATTGGGCCTGCGCCGCGAAGGTTTCTACGAGCGCTACCTCGATATCGACGGCGCTTGGCGAGATCACGCCGCGTTCGCCATCACCATCGAAGAGTTGGGCGGCGCGACCCTGTTGTCGCGCCTGCCGTCGCTGCCTGCCGCGCCGTCCTGGCGCGCCGTTCCATAGTTCGCGACATTTTGGTTGCCCACCGACACGCCGGGGCAGGTGCCAGAGCTTGCCGCACGCCCTCGATACCTTTTGCGGGAGGTTGTGACTGGTGTGACTGGGGGCCGAAGTGCTGTCACCAATGATGACGGTCTTCGTCCTGGCCGTCCTGTGGTTGATTGTCGTTGTGCCGATGGTGGTGCGTCGCAGCGACGAGCGTCGGCGCGAGCGCTCGGTCGACGGTTTCGGACGCTCGATGCGTGCTCTCGGCCGACGAAGCCGTACCGCCAACGCTCGTTCGGAAGTCTTCGTGCCGAGCAATCACCACACCGCCGCCGCTCTTTCGACCCGACGCCCCGTGCCAGCCGCCCAGGAGGCCCTCATGTATCCCGTCGACCGCTCGGATATGTCCGAAGCGCGCGCCCGCATGATGAAGCGGCGACGGCGATCGTTGGCGATCCTCGGGATCGGTGTTGTCGCATTTGCGGTCGCGGGCCTGCTGCGTAGCGGCGTGTGGTGGCTGGCGGCCGGTGCGTTCGGGCTCGGTCTCGTGAGCTATCTCTGGTTCCTGCGCAGCCAGGCGCTCCGAGATCGCGAGCGGCGCCTGACTCGCCAACAGCGCGCGACGCAGCGCAGAGGCCGTGATGTCGATGCGACCGACGACAGCACGTATTTCACCGAGGCGCCCGAGTCGGTCGTGCGCATCGATGACGACGACATCGACCTGCACTCCATGGACACGGTTGATCTGACCGGTCTCTATCACGAGGACGGGTCGCACGCCGAGCGCCAGCGTCAGGCGTCGTAGGCGCCGCGCGTCCTGCTAACCTGATCGTCGGTCCACGGCGGTATTCCGCGGGCCATTCCCGGTCTCGGGGCTGTGGCGCAGTCCGGTAGCGCACCTCGTTCGCATCGAGGGGGTCAGGGGTTCGAATCCCCTCAGCTCCACATATGCCCCAGTGTTTCTGGGGCCTCCGTGGCCTCCTTGGTGCGTCCAAGATCGTTTGACCCTCGTTTGACCCCGCGCCGGAGATCACGGGCGCGACAGAAATCCCGGAAACAAGGGATTCCGTGTGTCGACGCTCAAGGCTCATAAATTGCGATGTGCGATCGGGTTCGAATCACGGGTCGTGCTTCGAAGGTGCCCGCGGTCTAGAGCAGGCCCCCGCTTTCCCTCATCCGCTCGAAGGTGGCTCTGTCGTATGCCGGTAGGTCGGTGAGCGCGGCTGTCTGCTCGATGTAGCCGGCCATCGCAGCCTGAGCGCCGCGCTGGCCGATGCTCGAGATGAATGCCGCACGCTCGAGGTGCAGCCCTTTTCGAGGCTCGCTGAACATCCGTGCCATCGGACCGAAGGGCATCGAGGTAGCGGGGCACGCTCGCCGACGTGCTACTGGTCGTCGGCAGCGTCCCCGGGAACCGAGCAGTTCGGCAACCTGTCAATCCTCCTCTACGGAACGATTCTCGAGGATGGCGAACCGCTCGATGGCGACCGGCTGCGCGCCGCCGCCGGCCTCGGCCTGGCGCAGGTCTTCCACATCACCTATGAACCTGGCGGAGCGCAGGCGCTCGCCGGGTTGCCCAGCGGACCCGAGTAGTTGGCCCATATCCAGGCGAAGCGCCTCAGCACCGTCATCTGACGGTTCATCGTTGGCACCTGCTGCGAGTGAACGTTGCGGACAACGCGGCCTGGAACGCGGGCGCCCATACGATGCTGAAACAAGCGACCCTCACCGGCACCGCCGGCGAGGCACCGATGCGGTGGCGCAGCTTGCCGTCCGAGGCGTGACCGGGATCGTGTATCAGCCTGCGGGAGATGTCCGCGGTGAGCTTGAGGCGTTCGCGGCCGCGAACGCGCTGGTGCCGGCTCAGCCTTGATCGCGGACGGCCAGCACAGCTGCGTCGTACAGCTCGAAGAGTTCGGCCTGTCCTCTGAGCCGCACCCATTCCTCCCACGCGGTTTGCAGGCAGGTAATCGCAGCGGCCGCGATAGCGCGGGCCTCAAGCCGACGGCGCTCGGAGTCGGGCAACCGCGCCTCGATCAGCGGTGCGATCAGGTCCTGCCAGCGGGCTTGCTTCTCGGCGTGCCCGGCGCGCAACGACTCGTTGCCGAACATCACCGTGGCCATCGCGAGGCGCTCCTCGGCGCTGATCTCAATTTCGTCCAGTACATGGAAGGCCATCCGCAGCGACGTCCAGAGATCTTCGTCGGCGGGCCGTTCGCCGAATCGGGCGGCGATCAGCTCACCCTGTTCGGACAGGCTGCTGAGCGCGAGGTCCTCCTTGCTGCGGAAGTAATTGAACAGCGTCCGCCGAGAGACACCGGCCGCCACGGCGACCTCCTCGACGGTGGTCTCGTCGTAGCCCTTGATCGCGAACAGGTCCAGAGCAGTCCGGGCCAGCAACGAGCGCACCACGACACGGGTCTGCGCACGGATCGGCGACACGGTTGAACTCATGCACTTATGGTACAACCGTTTACCTCAAGAAAGAAGTTGCATAGAGTGCATGTTCGTGCGTAGAGTGCAGTCATGAGCACAATCGACTACCGCAACCAGACCGTCATCGTCACCGGAGCCAGCTCCGGGCTCGGCGAGGAGTTCGCCCGCCAACTGGCTCAGCGCGGGGCCAACCTCGTGCTCGTGGCCCGCCGGGCGGACCGGCTGGAGAAGCTCGCTAACGAACTGAGCCTTCAGCACGGGGTGACGGTGACCGCGATAGCCCGCGACCTCGGTCAACTCGACGCCGGCCGGTCGCTGCGCGCCGAGCTTGAAGCGCGCGGCATCTATGCCACCGGGTTGGTCAACAACGCCGGCTTCGGTACGCACAATGCGTTCCCGGACGAGGACGCCGACCGGCTGCAGAGCATGATCGCGTTGAACGTCGCCGCGCTGGTCGATCTCACCCGCGCCTACATCGAACCGCTGAGCTCCGCCGACAGCGGAGTGTTGATCAACGTCGCGAGCCTGCTGGGCTTCCAGCCAACTCCGTACCTCGGCGTGTACGGCGCCACGAAGGCCTTCGTCCTCAGCTTCACCGAGTCGCTGTGGGAAGAAAGCCGCGGCACCGGGCTGCGAGTCCTCGCGATCTGCCCCGGTGCGATGCAGACGGAGTTCTACGACGCCGCAGGCAGCCAGTCAGCCGACTACGGCGCGAAGCGCATTGCGCCTCAGAAGGTCGTGCGGATCGCTCTGAAGACCATCGATCGGCGCTCCGGGCGTCCTTCGGTGATCACCAACGGCCGCCCGATCGCCCTCGCCAGCAGGTTCCTGCCGCGCCGCACAGTCGTCCGGCTCATGGGCTCCAGCCAACGCCGCGCCATGAACTACGCCTGACCGATCGACCAGCCCCGTCCTACCAGCACCGCCCGATAGCCATCGTCAGAGGAGAAGTTCCATGTCCATCACCACGTCCGAACCGAACACAGTCGCCGAAACCCGCGTCGACCGCGAACGGTTCGAGCACATCCTCGCCGGTCAGCGGGCCGCCTGCGTGCGTGACGGAGCGCCGTCACCGGCCCAGCGACGCAGCGACCTGAAGCGGTTCAAGGCGGCCCTGATCGTGCAACGCCGCGCGATCGAGGAGGCGATCAACGCAGACTTCGGCAATCGATCACGTCACGAGACCGCGATGATGGAAGTTCTGGGCGTGGTCCAGGGCATCGACTACGTCGAGCGCAATCTGGCTCGCTTCATGCGACCCTCTCGTCGCCACATCGCGGTGCACCAGCGCGCCGGCAGCAATCACGTCGAGTACCAGCCGCTTGGTGTCGTCGGCGTGATCTCGCCGTGGAACTATCCGGTGAACCTGTCGCTGATGCCGGTGGTGACCGCGATCGCGGCCGGCAATCGGGTCATGCTCAAGCCCTCGAAGTTCAGCCCGGCCACGAATGCCCTGCTCGCCTCGATGGTCAGCGAGTTGTTTCCGGAGGAGCAGGTCACGGTCGTCAGCGGTGACGGCTCGGCCTTCTCCTCGCTGCCTTTCGATCATCTCGTCTTCACCGGCAGTAGTTCGGTCGGCCGCGCTGTGATGAAGGCGGCGAGTGCGAACCTCGTCCCGGTCACGCTCGAGTTGGGCGGGAAGTCTCCGACGATCATCGCCAAGGGCCGGGTGAACGACGCGACGGTGTCCTCCATTGTGTTCGGCAAGCTGCTCAGTGGCGGGCAGACCTGTATCGCCCCGGACTACGCACTGGTGCACGAGGGCGACGTCGACACCTTCATCGAGAGCTACGACAGGCTGGTGAAGGCCGCTTACCCCGACGGCCCGACGAGCATCGACTACACCTCGATCGTCAACGACCAGCAGTACGCGATCCTCACCGGCCTGCTGGAGGACGCGGGTGCGCATGGAGCGAAGATCATCGAGGTCGGTCACCGGCCCGGCGACGCGGCGCAGCGTCCGCACACCCTGGCGCCGAGCGTGGTGCTCGGCGTCACCGACGAGATGCGGATCGCGCACGAGGAGATCTTCGGTCCGATCCTGCCGATCTTCGCCTACCGCGACATCGACGAGGCGATCGACTACGTGAACGCCCGGCCGCGTCCGCTGGCGCTGTATTACTTCGGCAGCGACGACGCCGATCGGCGCAGGGTGCTCGATCGAACCACCTCGGGCAACGTGACGGCGAACGGCACGATCATGCACGTCGGCCAGGACGATCTTCCGTTCGGCGGCGTCGGCGAAAGTGGCATGGGCAAGTACCACGGCATCGAAGGCTTCCGCACCCTCAGCCACCCCAAGGGTGTCTACGTCCAGGGCCGCTGGAACAGCATCAACCTGCTGCACGCCCCGTTCGGCAAGCGTGCCGACGCCCTCCTGAACTTCTTCCTCCGATGAGCGCCACTCCGGCCGTGACACGCGGTTCCTGCTCCTGCGGCGCGAACACCTTCGAGGTGCGCGGCGGGGTTGGCATGCAGCGGTTCTACTGCCACTGCCTGTACTGCCAACAGTTCATGGGCGCCCCGTACACCGACGTCACCTTCGTGCGCGCGAGGAACATCGTGATGCACGCCGAGCACGCGACGTTCATCAATCCCAAACTGTTGCCTGCCGGTTTCGCGCACGGCCGCGGCTCGCGTTTCGGTAATCCCGACAAGGGGCGATTCGCCAAGTGCGCGCGCCTCGACCGTGGCCGCTGCGACCAGTGCGGCCAGCCGTTCATCGAGACGATCGGCGGGTCGGCCGGGATGGTCTTCATCCCCAGCGTGAACTTCGCCGACCAGGATGCGCTGCCCCCGGCGCAGCGCCACATTTATTACCGGCTACGCGAGCAGGACGTCGCCGACGATCTGCCCAAGAACCACTACTTCGCCCCAAGCCAACTCGCCATCGCCACCATGATCAGCCGCCTGTTTCGACGCACCCGATCCGCCAACGGAGGCCAGGCATGAGCGAGTCCAGCACGGTGATCTTCGGACGTTGCGCCCCGCGCATCGCCACCGTCACGTCCTCCAACCCGCCGGCGAACGTAATCCGGACGACGTGCTCAACCATGTGACGGCCGCGCGAATGTTGGGGTTGCTCAACACACCGTCGCCATGGGGATCGAGCGATTGCATCTCACCACAGCATCTAACCCAGTCCTAGCGGGGACCCTACCGCGACGGCGCATTACACCCTCGTCGACAACGCGTTCGTGCGCGCTCGACGAGGGCCTCATGGTCGGGTTGTTGGGGTCACGGATGAAGGACCCGACGGCCAGGTCAGACCTATTCCGACATCGACGGGCCGACGTGGACGCCGCCCGGATTGTTGTCTGCCTTGCCGTCGTTGTCAGCTGTCGTCCTGGGCAGCGGTCGGGTGGGTGCGGGCGGAGACGTTTGCGGTGAGTTTGCGGAGGGTGGCCTTGGTGCGCTCGAACTCCTTCGGGTCCAGGCCCATCGCGTCGCCGATTGCAGCAGGAAATGCCGTCGCCCGCTTGCGCAGCGCGGCACCTTGATCGGTGAGCGTTACCCGGACCGTGCGTTCGTCGTCCCGGCGACGCTCACGATGCACCAGGCCGTTGGTCTCGAGGCGTTTCAGCAGGGGAGTCACAGTGCCGTAGTCGAGCTGTAGCGCGCTGACAACGTCGTTGACGGACACCTCGTCGCGGTCCCAGAGGAGCAGCAGCACGAGGTACTGCGGGTAGGTCAGGCCCAGCTCGTCGAGCATCGGCCGGTACAGCCCGGTGACCGCGCGCGAGGCGGCGTACAGGGCGAAACACATCTGGTCGTCCAGAAGCATCGAGAACTCTGTTGTCGACTGGGTGTCGCGGGGGCGGCTGGGCATGCGCCGAGCCTAGCTTGCCAGGTGCACTATTTCCAGTGATACCAAGAACTGGTGCACAAGGTAATCGTGTGCTAGATTTCTCTGCGGGTCAGCTGGCCCGCGTCCGATGAAGGAGCCACCATGCTGCAAGACACGAACAAGCCGGTGCTGGAGCCTGCGGCACTCGCATTCGCGCAAGCCACCGACGCGCCGCCCTACCTGTTCGAACTGACGCCTGAAGAGGGTCGAAAGATCGTCGACGACGTCCAGGCCGACGTGGTCGCCCAGCCCGAGGTCGACGAGCAGTGGATCACGGTCGCTGGCGGGCCAACCGGCCAGGTGAAGGTACGGATCGTCAAGCCGGGCGGCAGCACCGAAGTCCTGCCGGTGATCCTCTACATCCACGGCGCAGGCTGGGTATTCGGCAACGCCAACACCCACGACCGATTGGTCCGCGAACTCGCCGTCGGTGCGAACGCTGCAGTCGTCTTCCCCGAGTACGACCTGTCTCCCGAGGCTCGCTACCCGGTCGCCATCGAGCAGAGCTACGCCGTCGCACAATGGATCACCACTCAGGGACACGCCAGCGGGCTGAACGGTCGCCGGATTGCCATCGCGGGCGACTCCGTAGGGGGCAACATGAGTGCCGCTCTCACCCTGATGGCCAAGGACCGCGGAGACGTCACCTTCACTCAGCAGGTGCTGTTCTATCCCGTCACCGACGCCGCATTCGATACCGCGTCGTACCGGCAGTTCGCCACCGGCTACTTCTTGCGTCGCGACGGCATGAAGTGGTTCTGGGATCAGTACACCAGCGATGAAGGCGAACGGTCCCAGATCACCGCCTCACCCCTGCGGGCGACCATCGAACAACTCACCGGACTGCCACCGGCTCTCGTGATCACCGGCGAGGCAGACGTCCTGCGCGATGAGGGCGAGGCCTACGCCAACAAGCTGCGCGAAGCCGGAGTAGCCGTCACGGCTGTCCGATTCCAGGGCATCATCCACGATTTCGTGATGCTCAACGCCCTGCGCGAGACCCACGCGGCCGACGCAGCGATCAGGCTCGCCTCCACCACCCTGCGAGACGCGCTGCACGCCACCTGACACCGCGCGCCTAATAGAGCACCGCACACCGATGGCCTGCCTACGCGGGCCATCGGCATGTCCGCCCCCTCGCACGCAGCCAGCCGGGTGCAGCGGGGTGATCGAGTCATTGAGCGCGGTCGTATTGACCCGATTTGACCCTGGACGCACACCGTGGCACAAGGCATCACGACGTCGCCGCAACCCGGGACGTCCTGGCCACGATGGACGCGCTCACCGGCCGCGGCGACATCGACCCGCACTACGTGCTCCCCGACGCGTTGCGCTACGAACAGTAGCCGCCGCCAGGCCGCGGCTACCGGCCGGGGATCAGGCCGAGTTCCACGAGGTCGCCGACGCACTTCGCGATGAACTCCGCGGACAGGTGCGGGATCTCCGGTTCCGGAGCTTCCTGCCGCACCGCGTTGACGAATCGCGCGCTGCCGATCGGCTTGGCCTGCGGTGTTGCCGGATGGCGCAAGGAATCGATTACCGACAACGACGACCGCTGGCGCTGATCGTCGGGCAATGCGTGCAGAGCGCTCTCGAAGCGCCGCAACCACTCTGCGTAGTCGTCGAGGCGTTGCAACGGATAGCCCGCTGCGGCGATCCAGCCGACCACGGTGTCGAGCGAGATGCCGTCGTCCTCATGCGGGTTAACGACATGGAACGTCTCGATCCCGCCACCGCAAGTCGCCGCGACGGCCACCATCGCCGACGCGATGAAGTCCACCGGCAGGCCGTCGTAGTGAGCCGTCGGCGGTGTCCCGTCAGCGGGCGTGACATAGAACGACGATGGGGCGAGGCCGGTCAGGATCAGGCTCTGAACCAGGCGGACGAAGACGTCCGGGGCGTTCACCTGCCGGCGGTACTGCCGGTGCGGCAGCATCATGTCGCCGCGGAAGATGGTCACGGGCAGGCCGAAGCGTGCGTGTGCGCTGTGCAGCACCGACTCGGCGGCCCACTTGCTGGCGCCGTAGTGCGCGCTGTAGCGGTCCTTGATCTCGATCGCAGTGGCGAGCGGGCTGCCTTCGTCGATGCCGCCGCTCTTGTTGAGATACGGCACGACGGCCATGGACGACACGAAGTCGATCGGCTTGATGCGGCGGCTGAGTGCCAGCGTGACCAGTTCAGCCGTGCCCATCACGTTGGGTCCAAAGAGATCCTCGTACCTCAACACATGGTTGACGAGCGCGCCGGGGTGGACGATGCGGTCGACCTGTTCGGCCAACCGGTCCCAGGTCGCATCGTCCACGCCGAGGCGCTCCTCGCCGATGTCACCGACGACCACCTCGAGATTCGGCTCGACGCGAGCAAAGCGATGGGCGAGCTTGTCATCGCCGGCGAACGCCGCCCGCAGCCGTGACAACGCCGCCGTCTCGTCCCGCGCCCGGACGATGCACACCACTGTCCCGCCGAGCGGCGCCAATCGTTCCAGCCACTCCAAGCAGAGGAAGCGGCCGAGGAAGCCGGTCGCCCCGGTGACCAGCACCCGCCGTGTCACGTCTGCCGCCGGCCCGGCGGCGTGCTTCACGATGAGATCCGGAAGGCCAACCTGCAAGCGGATGATGTCGAGGTCCGCGGCAGACAGCCGCCGCGCATGTTCGCCGTGCACCGTTCGCGCCGTCGGACGCTGTCCCGCGGCGGAGGCCATCGTCCCCTCGATCGCCGCGGCCCATGCCTGCGGGTGGCCGACCGGACTGAGGATCAGATTCAGGTCGACGTCCACGCCGAAGATGTCGCTCAGCAGCGCCGCGAACGAGGCCGCGCCGAGCGAATCCCCGCCGTATTCGGCAAAGCTGCGGCGCTCCGCAGTGTCGATCCCGTCGAGGCTGAGGGTGGCGGCCAACGCCCGCCCGATGCGTTCCAACACACTCGAGCCGCGCTCGTCGCGCAGCGCGACAAGGTCGACATGTTGCTTGCGTTCGAGGTCCTCGTACATCTGCTCGAGCCGCTCGCCGTAGCGTTCGAGCAGGCGTGGACGCAGTCGTTTCGAGACGCTCGACAACAAGCCGTTCTGTTGACTGAACGGCTCGGACTCGACGATGAAGTCGCGCGGCACTTCGAACGACCGCATCGCCTGCTCGTTCGCCACCCGCGCCAACTCTGCGCGAATCAACTCCTTGACCCGTGCTTCTGACCGGTCGGCGCCGAGCTGGTGTTCGAGCACGGCAGCGTCTGGCACGACCACTGCAAGGAGAAACGCTCGCGCCGAGTTGCCATACACGAAGATCTGCCGGATGGCGTCGCTGTGCGTCTCGAACGCCGTGCCGACCGCGCCCAGCGTCACGAATTCACCCTGCGCCAACTTCAGGACGTCGTTGCGGCGATCGATGTATACGAGGTGATCGGGACCGCGCTCCTCCATGATGTCGCCGGTGCGCAGGAAGCCGTCCTCGTCGTAGAGCGCGGCTGTCGCTTCCGGGTTCTTGAAGTAGCCAGGGATCGCGAGGCGGGTCTTCACACACAACTCGCCGCGCGGGAACGGCTTGTCGGTGGCGTAGTAACCCAGTTCCGGGACATCGCGCAGGCGGTAGTCGAGCACCTCAGACCGGTTGATACGGTCGCGCACCGTCACCGATCCGCCGGCCTCGGTCGTGCCGTAGCCCTCCGCGTACGCAACCGGGAAGCACGCTTTGATGAAGTCGCGGATCTCGGGCGTCAGCGGAGCCGAGCCGCCGAAGAGCGAGCAGATGCGGTCGCCGAGGTAGGTGTAGCGCATCTCCTTCATCACGCGCTGCCGAATCAGCTCATCCTCGGCGGTCGGATCGGCCGATGTCAGGCGCGCGACCTCGGCGAGGAAGTGCCGATAGACCATCTCTAGGACGCGCGGGAACACCACCGCCTCGGTCGGGCGGACGAGCCGCCAGTCCTCGAACAGGGTGGACATGTCGGCGTTCGCGGTGAAGTACGCAGTGCCGCCGCGCGCCAACGTGTTGAACACAGCGCCGCGGCCCATGAAGTGGTTCATTGGCGCGAAGCAGAGCCGCACGGTGGGCAGCGGCGTCGACGGGATGTTGGTGAACTGGAACCGGGCATGCCGTTCGGTCACGATGGCGCCCTTGGGAGTGCCGGTGGAGCCGGATGAATGGATGAGCAGCGCCATCCGTTGCGGATCTGTGAGGGGCGCGAGCGGTTCCCACGGCCGGCCAGAACCGGCTGCCACGAGATCGTCGATCGTCACGAGCGCGGTGCCCGAACCCGCGAGCTGCGCCTCAGCCTTCGTCCACTGTTCGCGGTCGGCGTCGATGCGCAGATCGAGATCGAAGGAGATGAGCGTGTGCACCGACGATTGTCGCGCGGCCAACTCCGCACCGATGACGAGGTCAGCGGCCGTCGCCGCGATCACAACCGACTCCGTGTCGCTGATGATCCGCTCGAGGTCTTGGCCGGCGAGCGAGGTCTGCAACGGCACGGCCATCGCCTGGGCGAGTGCGCAGGCCAGGTCGAGCGTCGCGTAGTCAGTGCTGGCGAAGCCGAGGACGCAGACCGCTTCGCCCGGCTCAACGCGCCGGCCCTCGTCGTGCTGCCACACCGTGACAACGGCGCGGACACGGCGTTCGAGCTCGGCATACGTGATGGCCTTGAACTCGGGGAGCCAGCGGCGCACGTCACGTCCGGTGTCATCCTGGCTCACCTCGTAGCAGCGCTCACCCAGCGCTGGGCGGGTGGCGTAGCCGGCCAGAATCGCGGACACGATGCCTGCGAGTGTCTGATTCGGACGAGTCACCTCGGCGGTGACCGTCGCGTCCGGCGCGAGCTGTTGCAGTTGCGCATCGCGGGACGCGAGATCGAGGACCCGGCGCGCGGGACCTGTCGCGGTCGGTGGATCGGCGGTCACGACGACCAGCCCCTTCCGATGTTCGCCGGTTCGGCATTGGCCGACAACTCGTCGCCGTCGTGCCGGACGGCGCGGAGCGGTTCGCGGGTAAGCACCGCGAGTGCGCCGAGGTAACCGACGGGGCGGTCCAGGTCGACGTATGTGCAGGAGGGCGGTGCAGCGGCGTCGCCGGTTGGTCGAACGGCGAGTCCCGTACCGGTCGCCTTCGCCACCGCCTCCGCACGTGTCCAGGTGCGCAGCGCATCCAGGCCGTACGGATCGAGCCCGGATGCGTTTGGTGTCCGGGCCGCGCGCAGCGCGGCAGAGGCATCGGCGGCGCGAGACAGCGGTTCGATGTCGACGCCCACCGCTGCCATCCGGGAGACCGCCACAACGACGACGGCACCCGCATGGCTCACAGAGATGTGCAGGTCCGCGCCGACGGACGGCTTGCCGTGCGGTCGGCCGCACTCGGCGCACGTTCGCACGACCCGAACATCGCGCGCCGCCTCATCGTCCGGTGTGTCCGCACCGGTAAGCCATCGCGCTGCCACGAGCCGCAGCAGCGCGGCAGCGAGCACCGAACGATCGCGGTCCTCGCGGCGCCGGTATCGGTCTGCCTTCGTGCGCTCGTCCTCGGCGAGCAGGTCGAGATGGCGAGGCCGGAGGCGGTCCGTGGTCGTGGTCCAGACCTCGCAGATCGGTACCGGGCCCGCCACAGGCGCGTGGGCTAGTGCGTCGGACAAGGCGACACCCTGCATTGTCGTAGAACGAGAAGGAATAATCCAACTTGTATATCTGATTAGCGGCGGAGAGGGAAGAGCTCAGCTTGCGCGACGAGACGCGCGGTCATCCTCGACTGCTAGATGCAGGCGGTCGTATGCGGCTGCCACCCACGAGTCAACGCCGGTTTGGCGAGCGATGTGCAGCGCAATCTCGGCGTCGTACAGCCGGGTTGCCGCCGTGGCGAATCGGTCGGCGGTCCCCGTACTAATGCCGGGATCGAGGGCGGACGATGACATGGCTGCCTCCTCATGTGACATACCACATACAGTACAATCAGATAGAGGATTGTGTCAATGGTTCAAACGGCTGTTCTACCGAGTATGCCGTCGACGAACCGCCGAGCCTCACGCGACCACGCTGACGCGCAGTGCGACCCGGCGTACCAACAGACCTCCGGTCGGCCCCAGTGCGTCCACAGCCGGTGCGCCTCGCCGGGTGTCGTCATCCGGTCGACCACGCCGGCGTAAACGAACCGACCCTGCTCTGGGACGACGCAGGGCATCGTGAGCGGAGACACCACCTGCGACACCCGGTCGAGTCGCTCGCCCAGCAGATCGTGCCGCTCGTAAGCGTCGCGAAGCGGCGGCACGGTCTCGTGCCGCACCGGCTTGGTCACGTCGATGAGTGGCGTGCCCGCGATCACCCGGTCGATGTCCGGATCGAGCGCAGCGAGCTGGGCGGTCAGCATGCCGCCGAGCGACACGCCATGCACGGTGATCGAAGTGCCGCCCTGCGCACGCACCCACGCCAGGCACCGGCGCACGTCCCAGACCGCGTGCGCGAACGAATGCAGGTGCTGCACGTAGTCGAGGGTGAGGAAACCTTGTCCGGACCGGTTGGGTCGCCGGGACCGCCGCCCGTGCAGCGGCAGCACGGGATGGATGACGTTGTAGCCCAGCGTGCGGTGGTGGTGTTGCGCGCGGAAGGCAAGCAGGTCCATCGCGGTGCCCGAGCTGTAACCGTGCAGGTTCACCAGCCACGGCCGGTCCGGCTCGGGGTGCTGAAGCACGAACGCCTGCGCGCGGTCGGAGGACTGCAGCTGCATCCACCGTTCGGCACCGGGGACGCCCTCGTGCGGCGCGAACCCACTCGCAAACGACAGTGACGTGTAGTTCTTGCGGCCCAGACGGTGAGGCATGCGCTCCACGTGATCCGGCGCGGCCGGCGCCGGGTAAAAAGCGGTCGGCTTCGCCGCCCAGCCGTGCGCTGCGTAGGCGGCCAGTGCTCCGTCGACATCCTCGGAGAGCCTGCCGACCTCGCTGAGCGCAACGTCGGGCATCCGCGGGAGCAGCCCCATGACGAGTTCGTCGACCCAGACCGAGAGGGCGATCGCCGGCGAGACGGCGCGGGTGGGGATTTCGGGATAGTCGTGCGTCTGGCGCAGTCCGCGGCCGGCGGAATGCGCGAGGAACGACGTCGTGCGGGCGTTCGCACGGACGAATCGGCGGTAGCGGCTCGGTTGCTCCCCGCCGCCGAGCGACGCGATGCGGCCGGTCACTGTGCGGCCTGCGTTCGTCCCCAGTACCGGTCGCTGAGCCTGCGCTTGTACAGCTTTCCGCCGTCCGTCCGCGGGAGCTTTGCGTCGAAGTCGACAGAGCGCGGGCACTTGTAGCCGGCCAGGTGTCGGCGGCAGTACTCGATCAGCTCTGCCTCGAGGTCGGGCCCAGCGTCGCTCATCGATGCGGGTTGCACGACGGCCTTGACCTCTTCCCCGAAGTCCGCGTTGGGGACGCCGAGCACCGCCACGTCGTGCACGGCGGGGTGGCCGATCAGGACGTTCTCGATCTCCTGCGGATAGATGTTCACCCCGCCGGAGATGATCATGTAGGCCTTGCGGTCGGTGAGGTAGAGGTAGCCGTCGGCGTCGAGGTATCCGACATCGCCGACGGTGGTCCAGCCGCGGTCGTTGTGATGCTGGCGCGTTTTCTCATCGTCGTTGAGGTAGTCGAAGCGCTGCGGAGCGTCCGCCCAGATGGTCCCGATCTCATGGGGCGCCAGCTCGTTGCCGTCGTCGTCCAACACGTGAATCGAGCCCACGACCGACTTTCCGACCGTGCCCGGATGTTCGAGCCACTCCGCCGCTGTGACGAACGTGGCACCGGCGCCCTCGGACGACGAGTAGAACTCGGAGATGATCGGTCCCCACCAGTCGATCATCTGCCGCTTCACCTCGACCGGGCAGGGCGCCGCGGCATGAATGACTTGCTGCAGGCTCGACAGGTCGTACTTGGCGCGGACCGCCTCGTCGAGCTTGAGCATGCGCACGAACATGGTCGGCACCATTTGCGTATGCGTTACGCGGTGCTGCTCGATGAGTGCGAGCGCACGTTCCGCGTCGAACTTCTCCATCACCACCACGGTGCCGCCGAGGCGGTGCACGCTCATCGTCCAGAAGATGGGTGCGGTGTGGTACAGCGGCGCGGGGGAGAGGTACGTGTCGCCGTCGCCGAATCCGATGGCCCGCAGGAATGGAACCGCCGGATCCTGCTCGAGGTTGATCAGTTGTCCGCTCAGCGGACGGCGAATGCCTTTCGGTTTGCCGGTCGTGCCCGACGAGTACTGGATGATGTCGCCCTCGGCCTCATCCGGAACGGGTGAGACCGGCCACGAAGAGATGACGTCGTCGTACGACGTCCATCCCGGCGGTGGCGGCCCGATGAACAGCGGCTGGCGAACCGCCGGTACGACCTCGGGTGTGAGGCCGCGCGCCAGCTCTGCCACGCCCGCGTTGGCTACGAGGACCGTCGCGCCGGAGTCGTTGACAATGTAGGCGATCTCGTCGGCGGTCAGATGGCAGTTCACCGGCGTGACGTAGTGGCCGGTGCGGCGCACTCCCCACGCCACCTCGTGGTAGCGCGGGTTGTTGTCCATGAGGATCGCCACAACGTCGCGCGGGCTCAATTGCAGGCTGCGTAGGTGGTGCGCGAACTGGTTCGATCGCTCGTCGAGCTCGCGATACGTCACGACCTCGCCGCTCTCGCCCATGATGACGGCGGGCCGATCCGGCGTGGCTGCGGCGTGGGTTGCCGGATACATCGACACCGTCCTGCGGGTGGGTTGCACGGAGGCTCACCGACCGGAGCCTGGACGAAGCATACAGACAGGTAAGACGATTAGACCATTGCGCGGAATGTTGCGGACAGTGCGAGCTGGGTCACGCGAGGGCTAGGCCACAGCGGGCTAATTAGGCAGATGATTGCCCTTAGGATGCAGATTCTCGCTCATGTTGGGAGATCGCGTGCCGGAGAGTTGGGACCCGCTGTCGGTTCGCAGCGTCGACCCGATCGACGCGATGCTCATGCGCGGGGACGAGCTGGCGGGGGCCCGGTCGACCATGCTCGCGATCTACGTCCTTGACGACGTTCCGAATTGGCAACGAGTCCTCGCCGCCTTTGACCGCGCCAGTCGCAGCGTGCCGCGGCTGCGTCACCGGGTCGTGTCGCAGAACGTGCCGTTGAGCCTGCCGTACTGGGTCGTTGACCCGCATTTCGACCTTGAGTATCACGTGCGTCGCGCCCGGCTGACGGGCGCTGGCAGGATGCGTGACCTGCTCGATCTCGCACAGCTGCACGGCACCGTACCGCTCGACCGCACCCGCCCGCTCTGGGAGGCGACTCTTGTCGAGGGGCTCGACCCACAGACGTGCGCTGGCCGTGCGGCCCTCATGCTCAAGGCATCGCACGCGGTGGGCGACGGCATCGCCGGGATGGAGATGGCGCTGGCGCTCTTCGACGTCACGGCTGAGCCGAATATGACCCCGCTGCCGGAAGCACCGCCGCCTGAGCACGTCCAACCTGTCGACCTGGCGCGCCTGCGTATGCAGCAACTCCCGGCGCAGCTCGCCGATCTCGGAACGGAGGCCATGCGTCGCGCGGCCGTCTCGATGAATACAGCAATGCGCCGCCGTCCCCACGAGGCCGCGGCGTCAGCGTTCGACCGGGCCGCCAAGACAGTTCGCTGGACAAGGTCGTTCGCGCGCACCATCGCCCCCGTCGCCGGGCGCTCGCCGGTTTGGGGCGGTCGCGGGCAACGGCGTCGGTACTCCGTGCTCGACGTACCGCTGGCGGCACTGCGGCAGGCAGGCAAGGCGGCCGGCGGGTCCGTCAACGACGCCTACGTTGCGGGCGTGCTCGGCGGCATCCGGCTCTACCACGAGAAGTCGGGGACGCCGATCGAGCAGATCGCCATGGCCGTGCCCGTGAGTCTGCGAACCGCGCACGGCCCGGCCACAGGCAACCGGTTCGCGGGCGCGCGCTTCGGTGGCCCAGCGGGGGAGCCCGACCCGGCCGCACGCATCGCGCGAGTGCACGACCTCATCGAGGCGCGGCGAGCCGAGCCGGCGCTCGATGCGCTGCGCACATTCGCTCCGGTGATCGCGCGCCTGCCGAATGCGGCCTTCCACGGCCTGCGCGAACGGGCGATGTCGCACGACATCCAGGTGAGCAACATCCCGGGCTACCCGGTGCCGGTGTACCTAGCGGGTCAGCAGGTGCTGCGTGTCTATCCGTTCGGTCCGGTCCCCGGAGTCGCGGCGATGATCACGCTCGTCTCGCACGTCGGGGTCTGCTACGTCGGCGTGAACGTCGACCCCGACGCCGTGCGCGACCCCGCACTGTTCGACACCTGCTTGCAGCAAGGCTTCGCCGAAGTTCTCGTGCTCGCCGACGGTCCGGCACACACCGACGTGAGGGGATAGTTCGCATGCGTCAACTCAGCGCAACCGACTCGTTGTTTCTCTCCTCCGAACGGCGACAGACGCCGAACCACATCGGGATGCTGCAGATCTACGAGCCGTCCGACGGCCCGGACGGCGAGGCGCGGTTCACCGGGATGCTCGCCGACCTGCAGCACCGACTGCATTTGACGCGTGCCTTCCGCGAGAAGGTCATCTCGGCGCGGCTCGGGCTCGACTTCCCGTACTGGGTGGACGACCCCGACTTCGATCTCGAGTACCACGTCCGGCACATCGCTCTGCCGAAGCCCGGCAACTGGCGACAGCTGTGTGCGCAGGCCGCGCGCTTGCACTCGCGCCGGCTCGACCGGTGCAGGCCGCTGTGGGAGATGACGATCATCGAAGCTGTTGACGACGTGCCCGGCGTGCCGCCCGGTTCGTTCGCGATCTACTTCAAGATCCACCACGCGGCCATCGATGGGGTCGCGGGCGCTGAGCTGCTGACCGCGACGCACGGCAGCAGCCGCGATGCCGCACCCCCCGCGGCGCTCGAGCTGTGGGAACCGGAAGCCACGCCGACCGGCCTGGGGCTGCTCGCTCGCGCTGGGGCCAACAATCTGCGGCGCCCCGTCCGCGCGGTTCGGTCGGCGATCCCTGCGCTCCCCTCGCCGCGCGGCGTGGTGCGGACGATCGCCAATCCGCCCGGCCTGCTGTCGTTCAGCAATCCCGTCCCGACGACTCGTTTCAACGGTGCGGTGTCCGAACACCGCACGATGGACGCCCGGTCGTACGCGCTCGACGACCTGAAGCGGATCAAGAACGCGATCCCGGGCGCGACGGTGAACGACGTGGCGCTCGCGGTGGTGGGCGGCGCACTGCGCGGCTACCTCGCCGACCGGGACGAGCTGCCGGAGTCGAGTCTCGTCGCGGCCGTGCCCATCTCGACGCGCATGCCCGGGGACGAGACCGGCGGGAACCGCATCTCGATCATGCTGGCGCCACTGGGCACGGATGTCGCCGACCCTCGGGAACGCGTAGCCGTGATTGCCGCGATCACCCGCGAGCGGAAGGAGCGCGCCAACGCGGTTCGGGCGCGTGCTCTCGCCGACGCCGCGCAGGTGATTCCGGGCGGCCTGGTCGGGGTGGCAATGCGTCGTCTCGCACCGCTCGTCGCCTCGCGCCGGCCGGTTGCCAACGTCGTGGTCACCAACGTCCCCGGACCGCCCGAACCGTTGTACGGATTCGGTTCGCAGATGCTGGCGTGTTACGGCATGGGGCCAATCATGGACGGCCTCGGCATCATCCATCTCGTCGGCAGCTATGCCGGCGCGTTCACGTTCTCGTTCACCGCGTGCCGCGAGATGGTGCCCGACCCGGCGTCGTACGGCGAGCGCATCGACGTCGCGATCGAAGAGTTGCTCGCCGCGGCGGGTTAGTGACGGCCCCGGCCGGCGCGGCGAGATTGACGCCGCTACCGTCCGGTGAAGACCGGGGGAGTCCGGTCCCGGAAGGCACGCAAGCCGATGGCGCAGTCTTCGGTGCCGAACAACCCGGCGACGGTTTCGCGTTCGAAGCGCACCGCGGCATCCAGATTCATCTCGACGCCGTCGTCCACGAGTTGCTTACCCGCCGCCAGCGCGAGTGGTGCACCCGCAGCCAGCATGGCGCCGACGTGCTCCGCGCGGACGAGCGCGTCGTCGGCGAGCTGGTTGACGAGGCCGAGTTGGTACGCGCGCTCGCCGCTCAGCGGCTCGCCGGTCAGGATCATCTGCTTGGCGATGGCCGCGGGCAACAGACGCGGGAGTCGTTGGGTGGCCCCGGCACCGGGCAGCAGACCGAGTTTCATCTCCGGCACGCCCAGCCGCGCACCGGGAGTGGACACACGGAGGTCGCACGCCAGTGCGAGCTCGAGCCCGCCGCCGAAAGCGAAGCCGTGGATGGCTGCTACCGAGGGCTTGGGAAAACGCTGCAGCCGCCCGAAGCACTCATCGAGCCGATCGACGAACGCGCGGAAGGCACGCGGCGACCTTAAGGTCTCCAGCTCGCCGATGTCGGCGCCGGCGCTGAACGCGCGGCCGGCACCTGTGATGACGAGCGCCCGCACGGTGTCGTCGGTTGCCAACTCGTCCAGCGCAGCATGTATCGCGTGCACCGTCGCGGTGCCGATCGCGTTGAGGAGTTCCGGTCGGTCGAGCGTCAGGCGCGCGGCCGCACCGACGCGTTCGACCAGAAGGATGCCGCTCACGCCATCGTCAGGCCGCCGCTGACCGACAGCGTCTGACCGGTGATGTACGCGGCGTCGTCCGACGCGAAGAAGGCGACCGCGGGGGCGATGTCGTCCGGGACGGCGATGCGGCGCAGCGGGACCGAGCGCGCGATGGAGTCGTAGAGCCTCTGGCTGGCGGCGGCGACCTGATCGAGCAGTGCCGTGTCGGTGGGGCCGGGACACACGACGTTCACCGTGACGTTGTCGCGCGCGACCTCTCTCGCCAGCGCTTTGCTGAACGCGATGACGCCGCCCTTGGTGCCGGAGTAGACGACCTCGCCGGACGAGCCCACTCGCCCTGCGTCGGACGCGATGTTCACGACTCGGCCGCCACCGCCTTCGACCATGGCAGCGACCACGGCGTGGCACATCGCGATCGTGCCCCTGAGATTGACGGACAGCAGGCGGTCCCAGGTCTCGGGCTTGCTGTCGAGGAATCGCTCGATCGTGTCGACGCCGGCGTTGTTGACGAGGACGTCGATCGGCCCAAGCCTGTCGACGACGTCACGGATCAGCGCGGCGATCGAGTCGAGGTCGGCGACGTCGACGGGGAAGCCGGCGCACGGCTGCTCGTCCGCGCCGAGCTGCTGCGCCAGCTTCTCGGCCGCCTCCGTGTCGAGGTCGGCGATCGCGACGCGCGCGCCCTCGGCGGCGAAGCGGGTGGCGATGGCGGCGCCGATCCCGCGTGCAGCCCCGGTGATCAGTACTGTTTTGCCCACGAACCGCACGACGCCTCCTCTAATAGCTTAATTAGCTAGAGGAATCGTACTGCAGAAGGTGCAGCGGGGGAACCGTCAGCCGAGCAGATCGAGCACGGTCTTGGGATTCGAGCCTCCGAGGATGTAACTCTCGGCTTCGGTCAGGTGCTTGCTCCACAGTTCTTGGGCGAGGTTGGCCTCGCGCGCCTCGATGTGGTCAACCAGCTTCTCGTGAGCGCGGAAACCCTTGCGGATCGAGCGGATGTTCGCCGGGCTTCCGGCGTCGGCCGCGACGTGGGCGACGCTGGACAGGTCGATGATGTGGCGCACCATGCCGGTGAGAACGGCCATCGTCTGGTTGCCGGCGAGCTCGATCATGAGGGCGTGGAACTCGTTGTGCAGCCGGATCAGGCTGTTCGGGTCGTCCATCGCGTCGCGTGCCTCGTTCACCGCGGCCCGCAGCTGCCCGATGTCGGCCTGCGTGCGCCGGCGCGCGAGGATTGCCGCGCAGGGCGGTTCGAGGATGTTGCGCGCGTCGAAGACGTCCTCGAGCGTCGCGCCACGGTATTCGAGGACGAGGCCTGCGTAGCGGGCCGCCGTGTCACCGTTGGGCGTCTGCACCCGTGCACCGCCGTGGGCACCGCGGCGGACGCTGATCAATCCCTCGGACTCGAGCACGCGGAACGCCTCGCGCAGCGTCGGGCGCGAGACCCCGAACTGGGCCATCAACGCCGCTTCGGACGGCAGCGCGTCGCCCTGCGACAACTCGCCTCGGACGATCCGCCGACGAAGCCGCTGGGACACCAGCTCAGCCATCTTCGGAATGCGCAGGGGCGAGTTGCCGTCGGCGTCGGGCTGGCTGGCGCTGGACATCGCGTGCCTCTCCGTCATGATGCGGGTCTGGGCAGGATGATCGTCAGGAAGAGCCCCGACGTCTCGATATCACTCTACAACTGGACAAAGCACAAACATTGTACTGAGGTCGCTTTGTCGCAGGCGGCCCCCAGATCAGGCGACGCTCTCGAACAGAGCCGATAACCCCTGTCCGCCGCCGAGGCACATGGTCTCCAGCCCGTAGCGCACGTCACGCCGCTGCATCTCGCGCAGCAGGGTGGCCAGGATCCGTCCACCCGTCGCGCCGACCGGATGCCCGAGAGAGATCCCGGAGCCGTTCACGTTCAGCCGGTCGAAGTCCTTGTCCTTGAACTCCCACTCGCGCGTGCACGCCAGTACTTGGGCGGCAAAAGCCTCGTTCAACTCGAGCAGCTCGATGTCGTCGAGAGTGAGGTCGGTGCGCTGAAGCAGCTTCGCCGTCGCCGGCACCGGGCCGATGCCCATCGTCTCGGGCGGCACGCCGGCCAGCGCCCAGGACTTGAGCCGAGCCAGCGGTGTCAACCCGAGTTCGGCCGCCTTCTCCGCGTACGTGAGCAAGCAGATCGCAGCGCCGTCGTTCTGCCCGCTGGCGTTGCCGGCCGAGACGGTCGCCTCGGGGTCGGTGCGGCGCATTGCGGCGGGCAGGGCGGCGAGCTGTTCGAGCGTGGTATCGGCACGTGGATGCTCGTCCCGGCTGATCACGACATCACCGCCGCGCTGGGCGACCGTCACCGGCACGATCTCGTCTTCGAACCGGCTGGCGCTCTGTGCCGCCACAGCACGCTGATGCGAGCGCAGCGCGAACTCGTCCTGCTCCTCGCGGGAGATGGAGTACTCGCGACGCAGGTTCTCAGCCGTTTCCAGCATTCCGCCCGGCACCGGATAGTTCTTGCCACCCGCGGTCACCCGGCCGCGGGCAAGGCGGTCGTGCATCGTCACGCTCTCACCGCGCGCACCCCACCGCATGGACGTCGTGTAGTACTCGGACTGGCTCATGCTCTCCACGCCGCCGGCGAGGACGACGTCGCTGATGCCGGTCTGCACCTGCATCGCCGCGTAGATGATCGCCTGCAACCCCGACCCGCAGCGCCGATCGAGCTGCAAGCCGCTGGTCGTCACGGGCAAGCCCGCGTCGAGTGCCGCCACTCGGCCGATGGCGGGCGCCTCGCTGCTGCCGTAGCACTGCCCGAGCAGGACGTCTTCGACGAGGGCGGGATCGATTCCGGTCCGCTCGACCAGCGCACGGATCACGGTCGCCGCGAGGTCCGCAGCGGGAACGTCCCGCAGCGCGCCGCCGTAACGGCCGACCGGTGTGCGCAGCGGTTCGCAGATAACGACGTCGCGCATGTGGCCCTCGATTCTCCTTGGCTATTCATCTAACTTAGCTAGACTATCATCGCGCGCACCCGCGCGGGGTGCGGATCCAGGTGAGGTTGAACCATGCAGCGGACGATCTTCGACGACGAGCACGAGTTGTTCCGGGCAAGCGTCCGCGCCTTCCTGGAGAAGGAATGCGCACCGAACGCGGCCGAGTGGGAGCGGGCCGGAGAAACCGGTCGCGAAGTGTGGCGCAAGGCGGGCGCTGCCGGACTCCTCGGCTGGGAGGTGCCCGAACAGTTCGGCGGCAGTGGTGTCTCGGACTTCCGCTACAACGCCATCCTCGCCGAAGAGATCGTGGCGACCGGCTCGCTCGGTCTCGGCTTCGCCGTGAACAACGACATTGTGATGCCGTACCTGCTCGACCTCACCACGGACGAGCAGAAGGCGCGCTGGCTGCCCGGCATGGTGACCGGCGAGGTGATCACGGCGATCGCAATGTCCGAGCCCGGCGCGGGATCCGATCTCAAGTCGATCGCCGCGACCGCTCGACTGGACGGTGATCACTACGTCCTCAATGGGTCGAAGTCGTTCATCAGCAACGGGCAGCTGGCCACGCACGTGATCGTCGTAGCTCGTACCGACCCTGGCGCGGGCCATCGCGGCATCAGCCTGCTGGTGGTCGAAGAGGGCATGGCCGGCTTCGAACGCGGACGCAAGCTCGACAAGATCGGGGCCAAGGCCGCCGACACGACCGAGCTGTTCTTCAGTGACGTGCGCGTGCCCGTTGCGAACGTGCTCGGCGAACCGAGGCGCGGTTTCTACAACCTGATGCGCAACCTGCCGACCGAGCGAGTGGGCATCGCGGTGCACGGGGTCGCGCGAGCACACCGGGCCTTCGAGGTGACCCTCGAGTACGCGAAGACCCGCGTCGCGTTCGGCCGGCCGATCGGCGAGTTCCAGGCGAACAGGTTCGCGCTGGCCGACATCAAGGCGAAGATCGACGTGATGCAGATTTACGTCGACCGCTGCATCGCGGCGCTGGTTGCCGGCGAGCTGACCGCCGACGAGGCGGCACAGGCCAAGCTCTGGGTGACCGAGACCGAGTGGGAAGTGCTCGACCGGTGCCTGCAACTGCACGGCGGTTACGGCTACGTCAACGAGTATGAGATCGCCCGACTCTGGCGCGACGGCCGCGTGCAGCGCCTTTACGGCGGGACATCAGAGATCATGAAGGAGATCGTTGGCCGATCGCTCGGTCTCTGACCGTCGCCGTCATCACCGCTCGGACTCTGAGCGGCGCGGTCACACCCGCTCGATGATGGTGGCGGTCGCCATGCCGCCTCCGGTGCACATGGTTATGAGCGCGGTCGTGCGGTCGGTGCGTTCGAGTTCGTCCAGGGCGGTCTGGATCAACATCGGGCCAGTCGCGCCGATCGGGTGACCGAGGGCGATCGCACCGCCGTTGACGTTGACACGCTCGGGGTCGAGCGCGAGGTCGCGCATCGTCTTCAACGGCACCGCGGCGAACGCCTCGTTGATCTCCCACAGGTCGATATCGGAGATGGACATGCCGGCCTTGCGGAGACACAGTTCTACGGCTGCACCCGGGGCGGTGAGCATGATGACGGGCTCCGCGCCGACCACCGCGGTCATGACGATGCGGGCCCGGGCCTCGAGTCCATGCGCGCTCGCGAGTTCACCGGCCGCCAGCAGGATCGCCGACGCACCGTCGACGACGCCCGAGGAGTTGCCCGCGTGGTGGACGTGGTCGATCGCCGCCACCTGCGGATACACCTGTCGGCACATGTCGTCAAACGAGCGGTCGTAGCCGTCGTACACGGCCGTGCCAAGCTCGAGGAACGAAGGCGTCAACCGGCCCAGTGCCTCCAGCGTGGTGCCCGGCCGCGGGAACTCGTCCACGTCCAACGCGACCGACCCGTCGAGGTTCCGGATGGGTACGACACTGCGCTCGAACCGTCCCTCGGACATCGCTTTGGCGCAGCGCTCCTGGCTCAGCAGCGCGAAGGTGTCGACGTCCTCGCGGCTGAATCCTTCGAGGGTTGCGATCAGGTCGGCGGAGATGCCCTGCGGGACGATGGGGTACCGCGCGCGGAGGTTGGCGTTGCCGCCGTCGATGGTCGTCACGCCTTCGGCAGCGGGCCAGCGCGACATCGATTCGACGCCCGACCCGACGACCAGGTCTTGATAGCCGGCCGCGATCGAGGCCGCGGCAAAAGTGACCGCCTGCTGCCCTGATCCGCAGAACCGGTTGAGCGTGGTGCCGGGCACGGTGGTCGGCCAGCCTGCGGCGAGTACCGCGAGCCGGGCGATGTCCGAGCCGTGGTCTCCCTCCATGATGCCGTTGCCCGTGACGACGTCCTCCACCAGCAATGGGTCGACGCCCACGCGATCGACGAGCGCCACCAGGACCTGCGCGAGCAACCCCTGCGGGTGCACTGGGTGCAGAGATCCGGAGGCCTTGCCGCGGCCGCGCGGCGAGCGGACGCCGTCGACGATCACCACGTCGCGAGGAACGATGCTTGTCATGCAGTCTCCCGGTAGGTCGAGGCCGGTATCATCTTGACAGGATAAATTAGTTAACTGATTCTGTCTGCATGCTTCGTCACCTTGCCCACGCGATCCGTGCCGGGTTGGCGCACCGGATCGGTCCGCCGCCGCGAGCACCGCGCCGGCACTTCTCGGCCGGCCGGACCTTCCGCTCGACTGCCACACGCCGTACCGCTACGGCGCAGCCGCGTCGTCCGTGACGACCGAGGTACTGCTGGTCGAGCGCCTCGACGGACGGCACGAGATCACCCTCAACCGGCCGGCCAAGCGCAACGCGATGAACGTCGAGCTCGCGTCGGCGCTCGTGGCCGCGCTGCGCGACTTCGACGCCGACGACTCGGCCCCGGTCGCGGTCATCACCGGCGCGGACCCGGCCTTCTGCGCCGGCATGGATCTCTCCGACACCTCCTGGGCCACGACCAACCGCGGGAAACCTGCCGACACCTTCAGCGCGGCGTTGCGCGCACTGGGCAAGCCGCTGATCGCCGCAGTCAATGGCCCCGCGATCACCGGTGGGCTCGAGCTCGTCCTCAGCTGCGACTTCGCGATCGCCTCCGAACGGGCTCTCTTCGGCGACACCCACGGGCGCGTCGGGCTCTTCCCTGGCGGTGGCATGACCGTTCACTTGGCGGAAGCTATCGGCGTGCGTCGCGCGCGGCAACTGAGCTACACCGGCGAACTGATCGACGCGCCCACCGCGCTGCGGCTCGGACTCGTCAACGAGGTCGTGCCGCACGATGACCTGCTGCCACGAGTGCGTGCGATCGCGTCCGCCATGGCTGAAGTCGACCCGTCCCTGCTGGTCGAGCTGCGGCTCGCCTATCACCGGCGCAGTGTCGTCAGTGCCGAGGAAGCGCTCGATGCCGAGCTGGCGGTGTCGCATCGACGCCGCGTCGACGCGGCGCACATGGCCGCTGTCCGCGACGGGGTGATCGCCCGCGGCCGCAGCCGGCTGCACGGGTAGTTCCGCTCTTCTGAAGCGCCGTCACCCAGCCGGCAGCGTCTGCGGCGAGCGCCCTAGCTCGTCGAGCAACTGCTGGCTGTACGCGATGCGACCGGTCAGGTCACCGGATACCAGAGCAAGTGCGGCCTCGGCCATCACCTCCGGCCCCTCAATGGGGAACCCGTCGACCAGGTCGTGGACTCCCGCACCCGGGGTGGCCACGTTGTCCCACGGCGCCAAGGCATTCGCGCGCACACCGCGGAGATGACCCTCGGCGGCCAACGCCGTCGTGAACCGTTCGAGGGCGGCCTTGCACAAGCCGTACACCGCGAAGCCTTGCGTGTGGATCTGTTCGAAAGGTGGGCCGTCGGGGTGTACGGCGGCGCGGGACGTGATGTTGAGAATCCAGCCCGACCCGCGCTCGTACATGCCGGGCAGCACGAGTTGCGTCAGCTCAAACGGTGCGCGGACTTGCACGTCGAGCATGAGGTCCAGCCGCTTGGCGGGGAACTTCTCGACCGGTGCGAGGAATGTCACGGCGGCATTGTTGACGAGGATGTCCACCGGGCCGAGCTGCTCTTCCACACCACGCACGAGTCGTTGCCGATCCTCGGCGCGGGAAAGGTCCGCGGGCACCGCGATCGCCTGGCAACTTGCGGCCGTGATCGCATTCACGGTGTCGCGCAGCGTGCCGACATAACGCGGATCCGGGTCGAGCGTGCGGGCCACCGCGGCGACGCGTGCGCCGGCGAGGGCGAGCCGGATGGCGATGGCCGCCCCGATGCCCCGGCTCGCTCCGGTCACGATCGCTACCTTGCCGGCACATTCGTCCATGGCAGATCCTCTCGGGCCGGTCACATCAGACCGCGTTTTCGTGGTGCAGGCCGGCTACGTCTCCGGGCGCGAACCCGAGTTCTGCCACTACGGCGGCGTTGTCCTCGCCCAGTGCGGGCACGCGTTCCATCCGCGGTGACCACTCCGGCGACACGAACGGGGGGAGCAGGGCACGAATCGGGCCGGCAGGCGACTCGACGTCACGCCAGCGCCCGCGCTGTTCGAGATGGGGATGTGCCAGGACGTCGCGCACCGAGTTGACCCGCGCGTTGCCGATACCCGCAGCGTCGGCCTCGCGCTGAATGTCGTCGAGCAGGTGGCGCGTCGTCCACGCCGTGACGATGTCGTCGAGCTCGGCGCGATGCTCGCAGCGCAGCGCGTTGGTGCCGTACCGGTCTTCGACGGCAAGGTCGGGCCGTCCGAGGAGTTCGCGCGCGAAGCGTTGCCACTCGTTGTCGTTGGTCGTGCCCAGCACCACGGTGTGACCGTCGCTCGTTGGGTAGGCGCCGTAGGGCGCCACGGTCGGCGAGCTCAGCCCGTTCGGCTCACGCTCGACGCCGGTGTACATCGTGTAGTTCAGCGCGAAGCCCATCCACTCCGCGATGGTGTCGAACATGCTTACGGAGATCGCGGCCCCGCGCCCGGTGCGTTCGCGCGCGAGCAGCGCGGCGAGCACGCTCGTCAACGCGTACATCGCTGAACCCACATCGGCGACGGGGATGCCCGGCTTGGCCCAGTCGCCCGGGCGACCGGTCACCGAGCACGATCCCGCCTCGGACTGCACGAGCAAGTCGTAGGCACGCTTGTGGGCAAGCGGCCCACCTGCTCCGTAGCCGGACATGTCGACCGCGACGACGCGCGGGTATCTCGAGGTGAGCGTTGCCGCGTCCAGGCCGAGGCGTGCGGCCGCGCCGGGCGCGAGGTTCTGCACGACCACGTCAGCGCGTTCCAGCAGCCGATCCAGCACCGGGCGTGCGGACGGGTGCTTCATGTCGAGCGCGAACGACTCCTTGTTGCGGTTGAGCCAGACGAAGGTAGACGCGAGACCTTTCACCGCGTCGTCGTACGCGCGCGTGAAGTCACCACCCTGCGGATTCTCGACTTTGATGACCCGCGCGCCGAGGTCGGCGAGGTGACGCGTGCAGAGGGGAGCGGCCACCGCCTGCTCGAAGGCGACGACGCAGATGCCCTCGAGCGGGTTGGCGCTCATCGGTCTCCGGTCCGGGCCACCCTGAGAGTATAGTTACATTCGTTAGATAATTGCGAGTCTCGCCTCACGAACGATCGGGTGGCGCCGTCCCCGATCCGGAGACCGGCCGGTGGCGAGGCTTCGAACGTTCGTCGGACGAGGACTTCGAGTCGGTCTACCGCAACTTCGTCCTGAGCGTCGTCTACCTCAGTGGGCTCGTGCTGCCGGTTGGGGCGCTGGGGCGAGCCGGTGGAGATGGGATGGCTCGCGGCGTTCCTCTGCTCCGAGCGCGCTGCGTTCCTCACCGGGGGAGACCATCCGGCTCGACGGCGGGCATGGCAAGAGCCCGTTCTGACGCAAACAGGGCGCGTCGGGCCGTCAATACCGCCGTCTAGATGCAATTAGATAAATAATTTTGCGGATTCTCTTGTATAACACCCAGTGGTGTGCCTAGTCTTCGTGCCATCCCCGGGACATGTGGCTGTCGCCGCACCGAAACGACCGAGGCAAAGGGAGCCGTCAACGTGAAAAGAACACCAGGACATCCGGTGGTACGAGCCATCGGCCTGGCGGCCGCTGCCGCCTCCTTGCTTGCCGCCTGCAGCAGCAGCGGCAACGCAGGCACCAAGTCGTCGTCCGCCTCTGCCGGCGGCGGCGGTGCCAGCTCGAGCGCCCCGGCGCTGACCGGATCGCCAATCAAGATCGGCCTCATCGTTGAACTGACCGGGGCGCAGGCCTCGAGCGGTGACCAGGGCGGCACCGTCGCCCCCGCATGGGCCAAGTGGGTCAACGCCAACGGTGGCATCAACGGTCACCCGGTCGAGATCATCCCGACAGACGACGGCGGCGACCCGGCCAAGGCGCAGGCTGCCGAAAAGAAGCTCGTCGACCAGGACAACGTCCTCGCCATTGTGGTCGCGACCGACACCTTAGTCGGCGTCTACGACAGCGACGCGATCAAGAGCGGGGTGGCCATCGTCGGCGGAACGTCGAACGGCGCTGACTGGTTCCAGAAGGCGGGCATGTTCGCGCCCACCACCGACGTGGTGAGCGGCGTGATTGACCAGATGCTCGTCGCCAAGCAGGTCGCACACGCGACGCACTTCGCGAACCTGTACTGCGCGGAGGCCGCGGCCTGCGCCCAGGCGACCGGTCTTCAGCAACCGCAGGCAGCGAAGTTCGGCTTGAAGTACAGCGCAGCTGCGGTAGACGCGACCGCGACGTCCTACACCGCGCAGTGCCTGCAGCTTCAGCAGTCCGGCGCCGACTACCTGCAGCTGAACATCGCGGCTGCCGTGGGCGCGAAGTTCATCGAGGACTGCCAGGCGCAGAACTACAACCCGACATGGGGCACGTCCGAGCAGGCGATCGGCCCTGACTTGCTCAAGGTGAAGGACGCGACGATGTACGGGCCGGCCTACATCTTCCCGTCAGTCGCGAGCAGCCCGGCCGTGCAGACCTTCGTCGACGCTATGACGAAGTACGCGGGTGACAAGAACTGGCGTGAGGGCTCGGCGAGCTACACGTGGGTTGGCCTCGAGCTGATACGCAAGGCGCTGGCCAGCGCGGGCGCGAGCCCGAGCCGGGCCGACGTCCTGACGGGCTTGAACAGCATCACGAACGACGACCTCGGTGGCCTCGTGCCGAACAAGATCACCTTCACTGCGGGCAAGCCGGTGCCGTTCGGCGGCCACCCGTGCGCGTTCGTGGTGGGCATCAAGGACGGCAAGACGACGGCACCCAACGGGCTCACGCCGCTCTGCCCGGCCGTGTGACCATCGCCGTGGACCCGGGCCGTAACCCAGTTCCGGGTCCACGGCACCGCTGCACCGGAAGGACGGCCGACGTGACCGCCTCGGAATACCGATCCGACTTTCGATCCGAGCAGGGATCTGAGCAGCGATCCGTGCGAGCGTTCGCGCAACGCCTAGTGCAGCGAGAGCGGCGTGCCGCATGAACGCATACCTGCCGTTCATCGTCAGCGGCATCGCAACCGGCTCGATCTACGGGCTCGCCTCGATGGGGCTGGTGCTCACCTATAAGACGTCGGGCATCTTCAACTTCGGTCACGGCGCGATCGCCACCATCGGCGCTTACCTCTTCTATTACCTGCACGTCGACCACAGCTGGGGCTGGGTCTCGTCGGCCTTCGTCGCCGTCGTCATCGCCGGCCCGCTGCTCGGTCTCGGCATGGAGCCGCTGGCTCGCCGGCTCTCGCAACAGCGGCCCGCCGCCAAGATCGTCGGGACTATCGGGCTGATCCTGCTCGTTCAGGGGCTCGCGACCGTCAAGTACGGCGTCGACCCGATCCGAGTCCCGCAGTTCCTGCCCCGCGCGTTCGACCACTTCCGGGTCGGCGGCGTCAACGTCTCCTACCCGCAACTGTGGGTCACGCTGTTCGGCGTGCTCTCGGCCGTCGCCGTCTTCGGGCTGTTCCGGTTCACGCGGATCGGGCTTGCGATGCGGGCGGTCGTCGACGACCCCGACCTCGTTGCCATGCAGGCCACGAGCCCCGAGAAGGTTCGGCGCGTCTCGTGGATCATCGGCTGCACTTTCGCTGCCGCGTCTGGTGTGCTCGTTCTGCCGTTCATCGGGCTGAACGCGATAAGCCTGACGTTCCTCGTCGTGCAGGCGTTCGGCGCCGCGGCGATCGGTGCGTTTTCGAGCATTCCGCTGACCTTCGCCGGCGGCCTGGTCGTGGGTGTGCTCGCCAACATCACGCAGAAGATCGCCCTCGGCCACGACTCGATCGCCGGCCTGCCGAACAGCATCCCGTTCCTGGTGCTCTTCCTCGTGCTGCTCGTGCTGCCGCGGCGTAGGTTGGTCGCGCCTGGGGCAGTGGAACGGCGCCCGCAGCTGCAATACCGCGCGCCGGGCGTCGTCCGTGCGGCTACAGGGCTGCTGGTGCTTGTCCCGCTGCTGCTCGTTCCGCAGATCGTCGGCAGCGACAAGCTCGGCTACTTCACGATCGGCCTGTCGCAGGTCGTTGTCATCCTCTCCCTCGGCTTGCTGGTGCGGACGTCG
Organism: Mycobacteriales bacterium; assembly: GCA_038212215.1. Classification (GTDB taxonomy): domain Bacteria; phylum Actinomycetota; class Actinomycetes; order Mycobacteriales; family Jatrophihabitantaceae; genus JALZAI01. The sequence goes on along the minus strand of JBBQUT010000007.1, from coordinate 113,143 downwards.
GGACAGGTTTCGTTGTGCCACGCGACCTTCTCGGCGATCGGCGCGACCGCGTTCTCGCAGCTCGCCGTCGACCACGGTCTGCCGTGGCCCTTGGCACTGCTGCTCGGTGCACTGGTGGCGGTGCCGGTCGGCGCGATCGTCGCCATACCTGCCATCAGGCTCTCGGGGTTGTTCCTCGCTCTTGCGACGTTCGGTTTCGGCGTGCTCGTCGAGCAGCTGTTCTACTCGCGCGGCTTCATGTTCACCGTGCTCTCGAACGGCCGCGCGATACCTCGACCGTCGATAGCTCGTACCGACAAGGCCTACTACTACCTCGTCCTACTGTTCGTCGTCCTCGTCAGTCTGCTGATCGTGGGCATCATCCGTTCGCGCCTTGGCCGAGTGCTCCGCGGGCTCTCCGAGTCGCCGGTCGCGGTGGCGACTATGGGTCTGTCGACGAACACGACACGCGTGCTGGTTTTCTGCATATCGGCCTTCCTCGCCGGGGTGGGCGGGATTCTCTATGGGGGTGCGACGCACTTCGCGAGCACCACCGACAGTCACTACTCGTCGTTCGAGTCGGTCGTGCTGCTCGCCGTACTCGCGTTGGCACCATTCGCCGAGCCCTGGTACGCGGTTGTCATGGGTGTCGCATCGGTCGTGCCCGCCTATTGGACGAGCGGCAATGCGCCGTACTGGCTGAACGCCATCTTCGGCGTTTTCGCGATTCAGGTCTCGTTGCAGGGCCGCCAGCCGGAGATGCCGCTGCCGCTGCGCGAATTCCTGGAGCGGTTCCGCCGTGCGCCGCAGCCGCTGTCGGACGCTCCGGCGCGCTCGACGACGGCGAGCCAGCAGCGTCCTGCGGAGGGTCTGGCCGGACTCGAGGTAACGAATCTGCGGGTGCGCTTCGGTGGCCTCGTCGCCGTCGACGGCGTGAGCTTCACTGCCCCGATGGGGCGCATCACCGGGCTCATCGGCCCCAATGGAGCAGGCAAGACAACCACCTTCGATGCATGCAGCGGGTTGAACCGCCGGGTCGGCGGAGTGATCCGGCTGCATGAGCGCGACGTGACGCGACTGCGCCCGGCCACTCGCGGCCGGCACGGCCTGGGCCGGACGTTCCAGCGGATGCAGCTGGGCGACTCCTTGACCGTGGCGGAGAACGTCGCACTCGGCTGCGAGGCCGCGCTCGCCGGTGGTAACCCGTTCACCCAACTGCTTGCCTCGCCGGCGCAACGGCATGACACCCTGCGCGCGACCGCTGAGGCATTGGAGCTCTGTGGCATCGCGGATCTCGCCGAAGTGCAGGCCGGCGCGCTGTCGACCGGACAGCGTCGCCTCGTGGAGTTGGCACGGTGTCTTGCCGGACCGTTCGACGTACTCATGCTCGACGAACCGTCCAGCGGCTTGGACCACACCGAGACCGCGGCCTTCGCGGCCATCCTGCAGCGTGTGGTGGACGAGCGTGGCTGCGGCATCCTGCTCGTCGAGCACGACGTGGCGTTGGTGATGAACGTGTGCAGCTACATCTACGTGCTCGACTTCGGCAAGCTCATCTTCGACGGAGATCCTGGCGAGGTGGCTGCGAGTCCCACGGTGCAGGCCGCGTATCTCGGCTCGTCGCATATTCCGGCCATCACGGCGCAAGGAGCCGCGCTATGACGCGCGCGACGGCGGTGCCGGTGTCGTCGAACGGCCACGCGCCCGCTGCCCAAGCCGCCCTCGAGGTGAGCGGGCTGCGGACCGGTTACGGCCGCACGGTCATCCTGCGCGACCTCAGCCTCACCGTCCCCGCCGGGCAGGTCACCGCCTTGCTCGGGCCGAACGGTGCGGGGAAGAGCACGTTGCTGCGGGCGATCTGCGGCTTCCTGCCTGCTACGACGGGCACCGTGTCGCTCTTCGGTGATGACGTCACGAGCCAGGCGCCGTACCGGCGCTTCGCGCGCGGGCTCTGCCATGTGCCCGAGGGTCGCGGTGTGTTCCGGTCGATGACCGTCCGGGAGAATCTGAAACTTCAGTGCGGCAAGGGGGACGAGATCCAGGCCATTGAACGCGCCACGGCCGCATTTCCGATCCTGCGTGACCGGCTGAATCAGCTTGCCGGAACGCTGTCCGGCGGGCAGCAGCAGATGCTCGCAATGGCGGCGGCGCACGTGCGCAGTCCGCGGTTGGTGCTCGTCGACGAGGCATCGCTCGGGCTGGCCCCGATCGTGGTGGACGAGATCTTCGACTTCCTCCAGCGCTTGACCGACGACGGCGGTTCCTTGCTGCTCGTCGACCAGTTCGCTCCGCGCGCGCTCGGCATCGCGACGAACGCGTGCGTTCTTCGCCGCGGCGAGATCGTGCACAGCGGCTCGGCAAAGGACTTGCTGGAGAGCGACCTCTTCAAGCGGTACGTCGCCGACCCGGCCGGCAGCACCGGCTGAGGCTGCGGCCGGCGGAGTGACGCTGCGTCAGGCGCCGGCCTGAGCCCAGTACGGCGCCCAGGTGGGGAACGACTCGGGTAGCGGGCGCGCCGTCAGCGGGTCTCGTCCCTCGGCGGCGTCCTCGAGACCCGCACCCGAGCTCGGTCGCTCGAGTGCATCGACGAGGTACCACCGGTGGAAGCGTCGCCGCGCGTAGCACCATTCGGCGTCGACGCGCACGTACTCGTCCCAGTACTGCAGCTTGCCCATCTGCCACTCACCGGTGAGGGGCTGTTCGAGTTCGTCGTGGCAGTAGACGACGCCGTGCGCGTGATCGGCGTCGTCGAAGTCGATGACGTGGTTGCCGACGAAGTGCACCGACGCCCGAGGCCGTCGCAGGATCTGCGCGAACCAGGACTCGATCGAGTCGCGCCCACTTGCGTCACGGCCGACCCGTACGTCGGGTGCGAACAGAGCCGCGAGCGACGTCATGTCCCGCGAATCGACCGCCAACGCGTACCGGTAGGGCAACTGCCGGATGGCGGCGAGCGACTCCATCCGATCGAGTCGCTCCTCCAGGCCGACGGGCGTCCACGCACCGAGTCTCGACATCGTCGCGACCTCCCAAGCTAGCCATAATTAGTTAACTGAATGTACTGTATCTGTGTCATGCCGGGCCAGTGATGGAGGCGTCCGAATGCAGTTGTTGACCGATCGCCGTGCAGTCGTCACGGGCGGCGCGCGCGGTCTCGGGCTCGCGATGGCCGAGTCGTTCCGCGCGCACGGCGCGTGCGTGGTCGTGGCCGACATCGACGGCCAGGCGGCCGCGGACGCCGCCGCGAAGCTCGTCGCGAACGGCGGCCGCGCCGTGGGCGTGGCGCTCGACGTCACCTCGCCGGCTGACGTCGACGCCCTCGTGCAGCGCTGCGTCGACGAGTTTGGCGGAATCGACATCATGGTCAACAACGCGGGCATCACCCGCGACGCGTCCATGGCCAAGATGACGCTCGATGACTTCACCGCCGTCATAGACGTACACCTGCGCGGCGCGTGGCTCGGCACCCGAGCCGCCGGCGCGAGGATGCGCCAGCAACGCAGTGGCGCGATCGTGAACGTCTCGTCCATCTCCGGGAAGGTCGGTAACTTCGGCCAGACCAACTACAGCGCTGCGAAGGCCGGCATCGTCGGGCTGACCAAGGCGGCGGCGAAAGAACTGGCGGGCAAGAACGTCCGCGTGAACGCCGTCGCGCCGGGTCTCATCCGCACTGCGATGACCGAAGCGATGCCCCAAGCCGCATGGGACGCCAAGCTGGCCGAGATCCCACTCGGCCGTGCCGGCGAACCAGCCGAGGTGGCGGACGTGGTGACGTTCCTTGCCAGCGACATGGCCAGCTACCTGACCGGCATCGTCATCGAAATAGCTGGTGGCCGACACATCTAGACCAACGATGTGTCAGCACATCCAGAGAGGACCACCCATGGGCGTCGCGCTGACCGCAGCGGACGAGGGCGTGCACGAAACCGGGTCGGCCGGCAACTGGAACGAGAGCCGCTACATCGACTTCTGGGACGCCGCGCAGCGCATCGGCGGCTGGCTGCGCATCGGTATGCGGCCCAACGAGACGCGGGCGGAGATGTCGGTGTGCGTGTACCTGCCCGACGGCCGCATCGCGTTCCGGTTCGATCGCCCGGCGATCAGCGGCAACGGACTCGGCGCCGGTGGGCAGAAGTGGTCAGTGGTCGAACCGTTCGTGCGCAACCGTGTCAGCTACGACGGACCCGTGCACGTCCTCGACGACGGCTGGCAACTCGCCGATCCGCGTGCGGCGTATGCGGCGAGCCCCGAGGCGGCGTGCCGCATCGAGCTCAGCGTCACATCACTCGGGTTGCCCGCCGTCATGGGCGCCGACCAGGACGACATCGCACGGATCTTCCTGCCGGGACGGCGGACTGCCACTACCAGCACCTTGCCTGGACGGTGGGCAAGATCGAGGTGGGGGACCAGTGCTGGCGGGTCACCGGCGAGGGCGGCAAGGACCATTCGTGGGGACCACGCAACTGGCACGCGAAGACGTACTTCCGCTGGCACACCGGCGTCATCGACGAGGGCACCGGTTTCATGCTCGTTCGCGGCGTCGGCCCGACGAAGCAGACGCGCAGCGGTCACGTATGGGAGGACGGCCGGTTCCATCTGGTGGACGACTTCGACATGCGCAACGTGTACGGCGGCCCGCCGCACTACGAGCTACGCCGGGTGCACCTGGCCATCTCGTCCGGCGATCGCACCTGGGTGACGCTCGGAACCCCGCAGGCGTGGCTGCCGCTGCGGCATCGGCAGACGGGCCCCACGGGCGACGGGGCCGTGCTGCGCATCGTGAAAGCGCCGACCGAATGGGTCTGGGCTGACGGCCGGACCGGTGCGGGCGCCTGCGAATACCACGACCTCATGGACGACGGCCGGCCGATCGGCCTCCATGACTGAGACCGCGTCGCCGCCCGACCTCGCTGCTGCTGAACAGTGGCTGATCGACCACGTCCCGGGGCTCGAACCACCGCTGCGGTTTTTGCCGGTGCACGGCGGCCACTCCAACATCACGACGCGGGTGAGCGGACGGACGGGCAGCGTGGCATTGCGCCGGCCGCCGTACGGCGTGCTGCCGCGGGGCGCGCACGACGTCGTGCGCGAGGCGCGCACAGTGGCCGCGCTGGCGGGCACCGGTGTGCCGGTGCCTGAAGTGCTTGCGATCTGCACCGACGAAGTGGTGGTCGGCGCACCGTTCGCGGTCACGGCGTGGATCGACGGCACCGTGGTCGGCGCACCCGAACAAGTCGCGGCCGTGCTGCCTCGGCCGGCCGACCGGCAGCGCGTAGCCGACGAAATGATCGCCACACTGGCCACGCTGCACCGCGTCGACCCTGCGCTGATCGGCACCGAACCGCGCGCCGCGAGCTACGTCGAGCGGCAACTCGGCCGCCTCGGTGAGACCTGGACGGCGATCAAGACGCGCGAACTTGCGCAGGTAACGGAGCTGGCCGCTCGACTGCTCGACGCCCGGCCCCGCCAACCGCGGACCGGCATCGTCCATGCCGACTTCCGGCTCGGCAACTGCATGCTGAGCGCCGACGGGCACCTGCTCGCCGTCCTCGACTGGGAACTCGCCGCCCGTGGTGACGTCCTGGCCGACCTCGCGTACCTGCTCAACAACTGGGAGTCGGCTGACGAGGCGGGGACACCAGTGTGGATGCAGACGCCGCCGACGCGCGCAGGCGGCTTCCCCGGGCGGGCTGCGCTCATCGAGCGCTACCAAGAGCTCACCGGCTTCGACACCGACGCGACCTCGTACTACCGGGGCTTTGCCGCGTGGCGGATGGCGGTCATCGCCGAGGGGGTCAAGCATCGCTACGAGTCGGGCGCGCTCGCCGATGCCGGCGTCGACTACGGCTATCTCGAGCGGCGGGTGCGTGATCTGCTGGCGCAGTGTGACGGGCACTTGAGGACGAGCGGTGCCTGACGGACGCGCGGCGGGCAGCACTGGAGGCGGTATGGAGTACGAACAGATCCGATATGAATTGCGCGGCGCGGTCGCGCTCTTAACACTCGACCGGCCCGACCAGCGCAACACGGTCACCTATCGCGTCCTCGACGAACTGCTCAACGCGTTCGCCCGCGCCGACGCGGACGATGCCGTGCGCGCGGTGGTGGTCACCGCGACGGGTCCGTTCTTCTCCGCAGGCACGGACCTCACGGCACGCGACGGCTACGACACGTCGTCGGGCGACTTCAAACCGCTGCGCGGTGGTACCCGCGATGTGGGCGGCGAGCTGGCGATACGCATCTTCAACTCCGCAAAGCCGGTCATCGCCGCGATCAACGGCACCGCGGTCGGGATCGGCGTCACGATGATCCTGCCGATGGACATGCGCATCGCGGCCGACGACGCCCGGTTCGGCCTGCCGTTCGTGCGCCGCGGGATCGTGCCCGAGTCGTGCAGTACCTGGTTCCTGCCGCGGATCGTCGGGATCAGCCACGCGGTCGAATGGGCGGTCACCGGGCGCATCTTCGACGCAGACGAGGCACTCGCCGCAGGCCTGGTGCGCGAACTCGTCCCGGCCGACCGGGTGCTCGACCGGGCGATGGAGGTCGCGGACCAGATCGCGTCGTCGACGTCGCCGGTGTCGGTTGCCCTCACCCGTCGCATGTTGTGGCAGCAACTCGGCGTCGACCACCCCATGCACGCCAACGTCGTCGAGTCTCGTGCCCTACTCGCGCTCGGCACCGGGCCCGACGCCCGTGAAGGTGTTGCGGCGTTCCGGGCGAAGCGGGCGGCCGAGTTCACCTCGCGGGTCAGCGCTGACCTGCCCGACTTCGTGCCGTGGTGGGACGAACCGGCCTTCACGACGCCAGCGGACTCGACCGACCAGGAGCAGCCATGACCGCAGACCTCGAAGCCCGACTGGCTGCCGTCGAGGCAAGGTTAGAGATCGGGCAGCTGCCGATCCGCTACGCGCTCGCCGTCGACGGCCGCGACGTCGATGCATGGGTCGGAGTCTTCGAGCCCGACGTCAACCTCGGCCGGCACGGTCGCGGGCGCGACGCGTTGAAGGCCTACATCACCCCGCAGCTGCAGTGGTTCTACCGGTGTCAGCATCAGATCTGCGGGCACCGCATCGAACTCGTCGATGAGACGTCGGCGCGCGGCAAGACGTACTGCCGCGCCGAGCACGAGGTCGGCGACCGGTTCGTGGTGATGGCGATCTGCTATGACGACTTCTACACCAAGGTCGACGGCGAATGGTTCTTCGCCCGCCGCGACGAGCAGCACTGGTACGCCGCCGATCTTCTCGAACGGCCGCAGGATGTCGACTTCGGCAGCTGGGAGCACTCGGCCGTACCGGCGTTGCCCCATGCTTTCCCGACGTGGGGACCGTTCTGGGCCGACGTCGACACCAGGACCATCACGAGCCACCCGTGACCGGCGGACTGTCAGACGCCGAGCAGCAGCAGCGGCGTGACTGGTTCCGCGCGCACTGGCAGGACGGCGTGCCCTTCAACCGGCACTGCGCGATCCGTGTGCTGAAGTGGGACGCGGACGGCGCGGAGCTCTACCTGCCGTTCTCGGACATGTTGAGCGCGCACGACGGAATCCTGCACGGCGGTGTCGTCGCAGCGTTGCTCGACACAACGGCAACCGGCGCGGTGATGGCCGGGCACGACTTCGACCGCGGCAGCCGGCTCACCACCATCTCGATGTCGGTGCAGTACGTGTCGGTCGCACCTGGTGAGGACGTCCGCGCGGTCGGCAGGTGCATACGTCGCGGCCGCACCGTGAACTTCGCGGAGGCGCAGGCGTTCGGTGCCGAGTCGGGGAAGTTGCTCGCGACGGCGCAGCTCGCGGCCAACGTCAGCGGGGAGCGCCCCGGCGCGCCGTGGTCGACCTGAGGCGACCGCAGCGGCGCTAGTTGCGGTCGGGGTCGAGGATCGACACGAGCGTGTGCACGCCCTGCTCGTACTGGGCGCCAAACGACACGCCTGACAGGTACGGCTGCACGGCGCGGATCGACGGGAACCCGCCGGGCTCGCCGTCGTTGGCCGCGTCCACAACGCGTTCGGTACTAACTTCGGGCCGCTCGATGAGGAACGCCGGGTTGATGTAGAACGACACCAGCGCGAATGCCTGTGCGGCTGCGGCTGGGCTGAACCCGCCGTCGAGCAGCACGCGGAGGTACGCCTCGGTCCACCTCGTGGCGGCCGGCTTGTCGTGGTTCTCGACGAGGAACCGGGCGATGCCAGGGTGGCGCAGCAGTTCCCGGTTCTGCGCGAGCATCAGGTCGACGAGGCGCTCCCGCCAGGGCAGGTCCGGGTTGTCGCCGGCCACGATCTCGTCCACCACTACGTCGGACACCGCTTCAATCACGGCGGACTTGTTCGGGAAGTAGTGGTAGGTGATGGCCACCGTCGCGTCGAGCTCGGCGGCGAGCCGCCGCATGGACAGCGCGGCGACGCCACCCTCGCGCACCAGCTTCAATGCGGCGTCGACGATCAATTCGCGGCTCAGGTGACGCGGGATCCCCGGACCACGCGCGGCCTGCTGAGCTGTCATCAGTGGTTCTCCTCGTCCCGATCCTCAGTGAATGACGTCGTTATCGTTTCGTTACCTCGGTGACCCTGGACATTATTCAGTTCAAAGAGCTAAATAAACAGTGTTTAGCAGTCCCACCCTTCCAGCATAGGAGCTCAGATGAGCGCACGACGTTTCGAGGGCAAGGTCGCCATCGTGACCGGTGCCGGATCGGGTATCGGTGCGGCCACAGCGCGACGGCTCGCGGACGAAGGCGCACAGGTCGGTGTCGGCGACGTCAACGGTGAGCTGGCCGAGAAGGTCGCCACCGAAATCGGCGACGCCGCCATCGCGGTGGAGTTCGACGCGGGCGACGTCGCATCGGTCGAGCGCCTTGTATCCACGACGGTCAACCGGTTCGGCCGCCTCGACGTCCTGCACAACAACGCCGCGATCATGGCCCCGGACCACATCGCGCAGGACACGAACCCCGTAGACATCCCGTTCGAGATCTGGGACCGGACGTTCGCGGTGAACGTGCGCGGTTACCTCGCGGGCGTGAAGTACGCCGTCCCGCACATGCTCGCGGCCGGCGGGGGAGCGATCGTGATGACGGTGTCGGGCTCGGCCAAGCTGGGCGACCTCGGCGCCATCGCGTACGCGGCGTCGAAGGGTGCGATCGGCATCTTCATCAAGTCCGTCGCGACGATCTACGGCAAGCAGGGCATCCGCTGCAACGGCATCAACCCGGGGCTGATCCGCACTGAAGGCGGCCGCCGTAACGTGCACGGCGCCATGGTCGACATCCAACTGCGCAACACGCTGACGCCACGCCTGGGCGAAGCCGAGGACATCGCGGCAGCGGTCGCTTACCTGGCCTCCGACGAGGCCGCGTTCGTCACCGGCGCCATCCTCGACGTCGACGGCGGGATGCTCTGCCACATGCCGTACATGACTGACGTCCTGCAGGCATACGGCGCGGGCATGGCATTCGGCGACCCGGCACCGACCGAGGACCGCGTCGCGGCGGTGACCGCGTGACTCGCGTCGGCAGCCTCGTCGAGGCGCCCACCGAGCTTGACGGCGTGTGGGGCAAGCGTCCGGAGTACTACGCGATTTTCATGGGCGACTACAACGACTCGATCGCAAGGGTCGACCCCGTGCTGCTCGAGTTGTGCCGCATCCGCATTGCGCAGCTGGTCGAGAGCGCGTTTGATCTCTCGCTGCGGTACGCACCGGCGCAGCAGGTAGGACTCACCGAGGCGAAGATCGAAGCGTTGTCGCACTACCCCGACTCCGACCTGTTCTCGGAGAAGGAGCGTGCCGCCCTGGAGTTCACCGAACAGTTCGTCATCCAGTCGAGCAGCATCTCCGACGATGACGTGGCTCGGGTGCAGGCGCACCTGACGACGGAGGAGTTCATCTACCTCACGAAGTCACTGGGCGCGATGGACCAGTTCGCCCGGGCCAACTCCGCCTTCCGTATCGCAACGGCCACGGCCGTCCCCGCGACCATGCCCGCATTCACCCTCACGACAGCGAGTTAGGACGAGACATGGCAACCACTCCGCGCATCCCGACCGAGCTGCTCGAGGGCTACTTCATCCAGATGGAGCGCGACGAGGCGAACGACAACCCCGTCGCCGCGATCGCGATCCCTATCGAGTTAAGCCGCCTTGCCGGCATCCCGATCCGCACCAAGCGCTCGTTCCAGCTCGACCCGGTGCTGCACGAACTCATTCGCCTCTACAACGCGAAGGTGCAGGACTGCCAGTACTGCCAGAACGCGCGGCAGGCGGTCGCCGTCCAGGCCGGTCTCGAAGAGGACATGGTCACGGCGCTGAGCCAGTTCGAGACGAGTTCGTTGCCCGAGCACGTCAAGGCGGCGTTGCGGCTCACCTCTGCCATCTCGACGAATCCCGGTCTGCTCTCGGACGAATTGTGGGCGGCCGCGGGGAAGTACTTCACCGAGGACGAGCTCGTCGACATCGTCCTGCTGTCCATGCACACGACCGCCAGCAAGGTGACGATCACGCTGGGTCTCGACCCGGGCAAGGAAGCCAGTTCGCGGCTGTTCTTCCCGACCGAAGACGTGTACGGCGAGTCGGCCGATCTCGCGGAGGCGATCGAAGATCTGCGGCGCAACGGCGTCGTCGTCGACGGCCCGGCCGACCAGCAGCTGCCGGTCGGCAGCCACGTTGCACCGGTCGGATCGCCCGCATGAGGCCAGTAGCCCTGACGGCCGGGGACGCAACGTTCGACAAGAGCGTGCTGCAGGCCGACGTGCCGGTGCTCGTCGACTTCTGGGCCGAGTGGTGCGGGCCGTGCCGAATGATGGCGCCGATGCTGGAGGAGATCGCCGCCGCGCATAGCGCACGGCTGCGCGTGGTCAAGGTCAACATCGACGAGGCGGGCGAAATCGCGGCCCGCTATGACGTGATGTCGGTGCCGACGTTCGCGGTGTTCGTCGGCGGCGAGCTCGTGAAGCAGATCGCCGGGGCGAAGGCCAAGCCGGCGCTGCTTCGTGAACTGGCGCCGTATCTTGATGGAGTTATCAAATCATCCAACTAGGGTAGATGTTTCAGCGATACCTCGATAAGCTGGCACGGTGCGCGTAGGCATCTACTTCGACCTCCGGAACCCGCCGGCCTGGCGCACGTCGTCGTCGCGGCTGTACGGGTTCACGCTGGAGATGTGCGAGGAGGCGGAACTGCTCGGCTGCGAGTCGGTCTGGCTCACCGAGCACCACCTCTTCGACGACGGTTACCTGCCGCAGCCGCTGACGTTCGCGGCCGCGGTCGCCGCGCGTACCCGGCGGATGCGCATCGGCACCGGCATCCTCATCGCCCCACTGCACAACCCGGTGGACGTGGCCGAGCAGGCAGCGGTCGTCGACATCCTCAGTGACGGGCGCCTTGATCTCGGCATCGGCGCGGGATACCGGCTGCCCGAGTTCGAGTTGTACGGCGCCGATCACGCCGCCCGTTACCGCACCACCGACCACACCGCGCGCGAGTTGCGGCGCCTGTGGGGCGAGGGGGGTGTCACCCCGCGTCCGGTGCAGGAACGGCTGCCGCTCTGGCTCGGTTACCTCGGGCCGAACGGTGCGCGCCGCGCAGGGCTGCTCGGCGAGCACTTGCTCACGGTCAACAAGGGCAGTTGGCCGACATATCGCGACGGACTGATCGAAGGCGGTCACGACGTTTCGACCGCTCGGATGGGCGGCGGCATCCAAGGCTGGGTCAGCGACGACCCTGATGCCGACTGGCCCGAGGTGTCGCGCTACGTCGCGTACCAGAGCGACTCGTACCGGCGGCACATGGTCGAGGGCACCGGCGCGCCGATCCCGAAACCGATCGACCCCGACAGGCTACGGACGCGCGAGCCGCGCAACGCGCTCGACCACTTCGTCTACGGCACGCCGGAGCACGTCGCGGAGTGGGTGCGTGATTACGCCGGCGACGCGCCGGTCGACACCGTCTACTTCTGGGCCTCGATAGGCGGGATGTCGGAGGAGATGGTCGCCCGGCACGTCCAGACCGTGTGCACCAAGCTCGCTCCGCTGCTGGCCTGAGCGCGATGGCGGACTTCGATCTCGTGGTTCGTGGCGGCACGGTGCTCGACGGATCGGGCTCCGCGCCCGTGCATGCCGACGTTGCGATGCGGGACGGCGCCGTCGCCGTGGTCGGTGAGGTGTCCGGCAGTGGCACCGAAGAGATCGATGCGCGCGGCCTGCTGGTGACACCGGGATTCGTCGACATTCACACGCACTACGACGGGCAGATCACCTGGGAGCACACGCTGGGCCCGTCGTCCGGGCACGGCGTGACGACGGTCGTGATGGGCAACTGCGGTGTCGGTTTCGCGCCGGCCCGCGCGGATCAGCGCAACCTGCTGATCAAGCTGATGGAAGGCGTCGAGGACGTCCCGGAAGTCGTGATGGCCACAGGCGTGCCGTGGAACTGGGAGACCTTCCCCGAGTACCTCGACGCGCTGGAGCGTCGCGTTGCCGACATCGACTTCGCAGCGCAGGTGCCGCACTCGCCGCTGCGCGTGTACGTGATGGGCGAGCGCGGTGCGCAACTCGAGCCGCCGACCGACGACGACCTTGCCGAACTGCGCCGCCTCACCGCGCAGGCCGTCCGGGCAGGCGCGGTCGGAGTCTCCACGTCGCGCAACCTCGCCCACCGATTCAAGTCCGGTGAACCGGCGCCGTCGGTGCGGACCGAGGACGAAGAGGTGCTCGCGCTCGCGGATGGGCTGCGCGACGCAGGCACCGGCGTCTTCCAACTGGTCCCGGACACCAACCTGCCACCGGGCGAACAGGTCATGCTGCTGCGCCGCATCGCCGAACGGTCCGGGCGCCCTGTGTCGTTCAGCTTCCTTCAGTCGCCGCACCAGCCGGGCGGTTGGCGCGAGATCCTCCATGACCTCGAACGCGCCCACGACGAAGGCCTGCCGATTCGCGGGCAGGTGCTCCCGCGCCCCACCGGCGCACTGCTCGGGCTGGAGTTGTCGCTGCACCCGTTCGCACTGCACCCGGGCTTCCGCCCGCTGCAGGATCGGCCGCTCGATGAGAAGGTGCGTGCCCTGCGTGACCCGCAGTTGCGGCGCCGCCTCCTGTCCGAGGAACCGGCGGACCCGCACGACTTCTTCACCTACGTCGTGAGCGAGCACGAGTCGTTGTTCGTGCTCGGCGACCCGCCGAACTACCACCCGGATGCCGAGGACAGCATCGCGGCGCGGGCCCGCCGTACCGGACGCGAGCCCCTCGACGTCATCTACGACGCGCTGCTCGAACGCAACGGCCACGAGATCCTGTACCGCCCGATGGGCAACCAGGAGGGCGAGCGGTTCGAGAGCGCTGGGCGCAACCTGCTCGGTCACCCGGCAACGGTGCTCGGCCTGGGGGACGGCGGCGCGCACTACTCGATGATCTGCGACGCCGCCTATCCGACGTACCTGCTCACTCACTGGGTGCGCGACGCCCCGGCGGATCGCAGGGTGGAACTTGCGCGCGCGGTCAGCCTGCTCAGCAGTGAGCCGGCCGCGGCTGTCGGGCTGCTCGATCGGGGGATGATCCGCCCCGGCTATCGGGCCGACCTCAACGTCATCGACCTCGACGGGCTGCACCTGCATGCGCCGCGCGCGAGCTACGACCTGCCGGCGGGTGGGCGCCGCTTGCGCCAGCGGGCCGACGGCTATGCCGCCACGGTCGTCGCCGGGGTCGTCACGTACCGCGACGGACAGGCGACCGGTGCACTACCGGGACGGCTCGTCCGCGTTGCCCGACCTGCGCCGAGCTGAAATCACACGGCGAGGGCGGCGTACGTCTCGAGGTCGTCGGCGGCCACGACGCTGCGCCGGATGAGCCGGTCGAGCAGCCCCTGGGTGTACATCGTGGTGGGCGTGACCGTCCACGTGAGGACGCCCCACACCATCTGCTGCCGGTACCGCAGCCAGGCCTCGTCCCACGTCGGCGCCTCGACGCCACGGGCGGACAGTTCGGCGAGATAGTGGCGGAGCAGCTCGCGCTCGCCCGCACGACGGGTCCCGACGTCCAGCGCGGTGACGATCGCGTAGGCGACGTCGTTGGCCCAGTTCGCCACGCGCATCAGCTGCCAGTCGAGCAGGCCGAAGGCGCCGTCGGGCAGCTGGTAGCAGTTGCCGATGTGCGTGTCACCGTGCAGGACGGTGCGAGGTCCTTCGTCGTTGACTTCCTGCAGCCGGCCGAACGCGCGATACATCCGCTGCACCGGATGCCTCTGCGGGTCGACGGCTGCCGTCTTGTAGTCCTCCGCGAGCTCCGCTTCGAAGGTCTCTCGGCCGCCCGCGTCGAGCCACCACTGTGCAGAACGGCCGCGCGTCGACGTCTCCAACCACGGGTACCTCGACGCAAGGTCCGGCCGCGCCCAGTTCGCGGCGTGCAGCGCGGCCAGCGTGGACATGAGCGGTGCCAGCTCGTCCGCGGACAGATCGGTCTCCGCCGTAGGGAAACGTGCCTTGCGCTGTGCGACGTCTTCGATGACGGCGGCGAATCGGTTCGTCTCCTCGTCGACGCCGCACGCGTAGACCGCCGGCGTCTCGCACTCCAGGGTCGGTCGGATGCGGTCGTAGAAGCGGACCTCGGTGAGGTACATGTGCGGGTCGGCCACGAGCATGCGACGGGTCAGCGACGTCTTGAGGAAGAGCACCTCGGGCAGCCCGGCACGCCCGCCCTGGGCGTAGCGCACTCGCAGCCGCAGCCGGGTGGCGGCGCCCTGCGTGTGCTGAAGGATCTCGATGTCCTCAACGTGCGCGCCAGGGTTGCGCACCGCGAGGAACTGCGACAACCACTGCGGCGTGACGTGTTCGAGCCTGGTGGGGATGTCCGGCGTCACCGCTGTTGCTCCGGCGACGAACGGTAGGCCCGCCAGCTGGGCCAGTCGAAGGGCAACGTGCCACGGCCCACGACCCGCTGCGGCCAGTGCGCCGGCTCCTGGTCGAGCGGGCTGGGCGGGGATTCGACGCCGTAGAACAGCAGGTGAAGGCGGCGCACGAAGTACCACGTGCCGTCGCGCCGCTCGTACTCGTCCTCGTACGCGATCGATTGGCGCACCCAGCGCTCCTCGTCGCCGAGCTCGCACCGGCTGTAGACGGTGCCGGTCGCGTGATCGGCATCCACCAGATCGATGACGTGCGTCGTGACTTCGAGGACGTCCACCACCGTCGCGCGCAGTTGACGGTCGAAGTGATCCTTGAGCGCGTCGCGGCCAGAGCGGCCGCGCCCGGCTGCCACGTCGTCGATGAACAGCTCGAGCAGTCCATCGAGGTCCCGCTGATTGATTGCCAGCGCATAGCGCGCTGCGAGCTGACGGATCTGTTCATACGCGAGGAGCTGATCGAGCTGCGACATCCCCGCCGGTGCGGGCCGTCGGCGTGCTGACGAACGTGCCGGTGACGGCGAGGCGCTGCGGTGATCCGCGCCGTCGAGCACGGTCATCGGCCGGCGCCCATGGTGTCGCCGCCCGGATAGCCACCGCCGCCGAACTTCTCGTCCAGCACGGCGTAGTCCTTGAGGTACCCGCCGATGCGCGGCAGCGCGTCCACGAACTCGATCGTCTTCGGCTTCTTGTAACTGGCGATATGCGCGCGGCAGTGCTCGATCAGTTCCTCGGCATCCACGTCTA
Source organism: Mycobacteriales bacterium (assembly GCA_038212215.1). Classification (GTDB taxonomy): domain Bacteria; phylum Actinomycetota; class Actinomycetes; order Mycobacteriales; family Jatrophihabitantaceae; genus JALZAI01. The sequence goes on along the minus strand of JBBQUT010000007.1, from coordinate 97,531 downwards.
CGCCGTCGTGCAGTACGACGACGGCCTTGACGTCTTGCGACCAGCGTTCGCTCGGTACGCCGATCACGGCGGCCTCGCGCACGGCCGGGTGCGACTCGAGGCAGCTCTCGACCTCGGCAGGGAAGACGTTCTCGGCCCCCGTCTTGAGCATCCGCGTCATGGTGCCGAGGAAGCTGATCGTGCCGTCCGACTCGCGGCGGCCGAGGTCGGTGGTGTGCCACCAGCCGAAGCGGAAGCGATGCGCGTTGATCTCGGGCCGGTTCCAGTAACCCAGGTGGACGAGATCGCCCCGGACGCAGATCTCGCCGGCCTCGCCCGGTGCGCATTCGTTGCCGTCCGCGTCGAGGATGGCGATGCGCACGAGCGGGCTGGGTCGGCCCGCGTTGCCGATTCCGCGGCCGCCGAACCCGCCGGTCGCGCAGAAGCCGGTGACCTCCGTCTGGCCGTAGCCGAGGCCTTCACCGCCGCCCTCACGTGTGTAGCGGCTGCCATCGGCCTTGACTGTGCCCTCCCACAGATGCGCAGCGACCGACGCGCGCAAGTGGGACAGGTCGAGCTGCTGCGCGGCGTTTAGCTCGCGCAGCGCCACGATCGTCGGTGGCATGAGGTAGGCGTGCGTGCACTGCTCAGCAGCGAGGATGGGCAGCAGCTCGGGCGGCGACACGCGTGCCACGACGACGTTCTTTCCGCCCTGCACCAATGTCGGCAGTCCCCAGAACTGGTAGTTGCCGATGTGGAACATCGGTCCCGAGTTCAGGAACGACGTCTGGTGATCGATGTCGCCGAGCCATGCGCTGGACACTGCCTGCCCGAGCACGTTGCGGTGTGACAGCAGCGACCCGCACGGGCGGCCGTCGATGGCCGCCGTGTAGATCACCAGCAGTGCGGTGTCCGGCTCGACGTCGAGCTCGGGATCTGTCGCGTCGCCGGTAGCGAGAAACGTCTCGTAACTCTCGGAACTGCCTGTGCCGTTATCGTCATGCCGCAGCCACAGTGCCGCGCCGGCGTGCTCAGCTCGCTCGCGAGCAGCCACCACGGTTTCGCCGATCTCCTCGTCCTGCCAGACGATGACCTTCGGCCGGAAGTCGTCGATAGCGAACGCCATCTCCTCCGCCGACCAGCGCCAGTACGCTGGGCACACCATCGCGCCGAGCTTGCCGGCAGCGCCCAGCAACTCATAGATCCGGAAGGAGTTCTGCGCGAGCCAGAGGATGCGGTCACCCGCACCCACACCCGCTGACCGGAGCGCGTTGGCCACGCGGTTCACCCGGTCGTCGGCCTGGCGCCAGCTGAGTCGGGTGTCGCCGTCGACGAACGCGATGCGGTCGGCGAAGCGGACCCGGTGCTCGCGCAGGACGTCGCCGAATGAGAGCTGACGGGTGGGCACCGACTTCACACTCCTCGATCCGGGGAGAGGTATACGCGGGCGCCCGGCCGGCCGCACGCGCAGGGATCGACAGCGACCTGCCCGGTCACGCCGACATGCTGCCTGGTCATCTGATGCGCGCGCGGCCCGACGGTGGTGAGCATTAGCTGCTCACCGTCTGCCTCGACGGACCACTCAGCGGCATTGAGGTGCGCCCCGTCGCCCACCGGGCAGGAGACGGCGAGCCCCGGGCCGAGCCGGCTCACGGTCAGCGCAGTAAGTCCCGCCGCCTGGAGCAGCGGGACGGCATCCGGCCGGGCGAAGATCGTGCGCACACCGGCGAGCGCCGGGCCGAGCTCGCCGCCGAGACCGTCCGCGACGGCCCGGTTGATACCGAAGACGACCTCGACCCCGAGCCGCGTGGCATACATGCCGCTACGAAAGGCTTCGAACGAGAAGACCTCACCGAGGGAGTAGTGACCGCCGCGGCGCAGCACCGCCGTCTCGAACGGATCGAACCACGGCGACTCGGGCATGCCGCCGATGATGAGCACGGCGGTGCCGCTGCCGACACCGTGCTCCGCGAGCATCGATTCGGCCCACGCGGTGTCGCGCTCCCAGTCGTCCCAACTGATCTGGAAGTCAGCGGGCTGGCCGGCTACGTGGTCTCGGCCGATGCCCCACAGTTCGGCGCGCGGCACGGAGTCCGCGGCCAGCGTCGTTGAACGAAGCGTCATGCCTTCACCACCCGCGACAGCTTGCCGCCGCGTGCGCGGGACAGCAGTTCGGGTTCGGGGAACAGCTCGACCTCTGGTACGACGCCGGTCCTCGCTTCGATCGCGGCGGCGACTCGGTCGCGCACGTCGTCAAGCCGCGCCGTCGGAGTCGTGTCGTCGTAGCCGACGCGCACGCGCAGTTCGTCCATCTCGCGGGCCGGCCGGACGAGCTGGAAAACCGCCGCCTCCGTCTCGGGCACCTCTTCGAGGGCACTCCAGATGTCCATCGGCACCAGCGACAGTCCTTGCACGATCGTCTCGTCACCCTTGCGGCCGACCGGCCAGAAGCGGGCGTGGGTACGGCCGCAGGCGCACTGTTCACGCGTCAGCCTGATCAGGTCGTCGGACCGGAAGCGGATGAGCGGCGTGGCCAGGTTGTCCAACGACGTCGCGACGAGTTCGCCGATCTCGCCATTACCCACCGCCTCGCGGCCCTCGGCGTCGACCGACTCGAGCAGTACCGTGTCCTCCCATGCGTGGCAGCCGTCGTGCTCACGGCACTCGAAGGCGGCCGTGACGTCACCGGCGCTCGTCCACACGAAAGTCTCGGTGCCCCAGTCGACCAGCCGCCGGCGCATCCGCGCACTGAGCGGTTCTCCGGCGAAGCTCACGCCGACGAACGAGGAGAAGACGTCCACGAGGTCGATGGTGCGGGAGAGGTGGTCGAGCTCGGGCAGCGCCAGGCCAGTGAGGGTCGCGTACACGGGGCGGTACTTGAGGATCGCCTTGACCGCCTCGGACCACGCGCCGATGCCGGTGTCGACCATCAGCGGGATCGCGCCGCACATCTGGTCGGCGTGGTAGAGCTGGCCACGCGTTTTGAACCCCGACCCGAGGACATAGTCGCCAGGCCGCACTCCGATGTCCCAGAGGTTGCGCGCCAGCGTCGCCCAGAACGGGTGCCAGCGGTCCCACGTGTGCGCATACAGCGTGGCGTCACCGGTCGTGCCGGAGGTGGAGAACACCGTCGAGACCCGGCTGCGGTCCACGGCGAGCAGACCCCCGAACGGGTCGCCATACGTGTCGCGGAACTGGCGGACGTCGTCCTTGCACACTAACGGCGCACGCTCGTGGAAGTCGTCGAGGTTGCGGATGTCAGCCGGCTTGACGCCCGCCTCGTCCCAGGTCTTCTTCATCAGGCCCGAGCGCTCGTAGACCGTGGGCAGCAGCTCGAGCAGACGCTCTTCCTGAAGCCGTTCGAGGTCCGAACGAGACATGGTCTCGATCTCGGGCTCGAGGTATTTCGGGTCCGGCATGCGCGCTCCCTCGACCGGTCCTCGACCCACGTCGATCCGGTGGAAACAGCCTGGCAAGATATAGCTAAATTGTCAAGCTAATTGCTACGGTGCTTCCAGCTTGGCAGGACGGCCGCGAGGGAGAAACCAAAGTGACGGACTGGGTCAACTCGGCCGATTCGCACGTACTGGAACCGCTGGACCTCTGGCCGCGCGAACTCCCGCCGTCGCTGTGCGCCCGTGGACCGGTCGTCGAAACCGTGGACGACCGTGAGGTCGTCTCCATCGACGGCAAGGTCGTGCGCCGCGACCCGGTTGCCTTCATGGACGCGATCCGGCCGCTCGGCGCCGAGGATCCACGACGAAGGTTGCTGGACTTGGACGACCAGGGCATCTGGGCCGAACTGATCTTCCCGTCCCGCGCGCTGTGGGTGCACCTGTCCGACGACGCCGCGCTGCAGCTGGCGTGCAGCGAGGTCTACAACGACTGGCTCTACGACGAATTCATATCCCGGTCGGGCCGCTTCATCGGCGCGGCGATGCTGCCGGTGCTCGACACCGACGACGCGGTACGCGAACTGCAGCGCAACGTGGCACGCGGCTTCGAAACGGTTTTCCTGCCGACCTCCACGCCGGCCGGCCGCGAGTACAACCGCGAGGAGTGGAAGCCGCTGTGGGCCGCGGCGGCCGAAGCCGGTATCAGCCTGTCGTTCCACATCGGCACCGGCGCGGACCCGAAGGTGTACCGCGGGCCGGGCGGCGCGATTACCAACCACGTCGTGTCCTTCTACGGCGCGCAGACGACCCTGTGCCCCCTCGTCGCCTCGGGCGTGCGCGAGGAGCATCCGGACTTGCACGTCTCTTTCGTGGAGTCGGGTGGTTCGTGGCTGCGTGCGGTCATGGAGCGCATGGACGGGGCGCAGCGGCAGTACGGTGGGTGGTTCCCGCGGCCGAAGCTGCCGCAGTTGCCCAGCGAGTACGTGAAGCGGCAGGTGCACGTGAGCTTCCAGCACGGTCGGGCGGCACTGGCCGTCATCGGCATCCCCGGGCTGCCGGCGTTGATGTGGGGCAGCGACTATCCGCACCTCGAAGGCACGTTCCCGAACACGAAGGCCGTGCTGCGCGAGATCTTCGACGGCGTCGACGACGAGGTGCGCATTGCGATCACCGGCGCTACGTTCAGCACCCTGTTCACCGTGCCCGATCGCGTGCCGGCATGAGCGCGGACGTGAACTTCGGCGGGGACGTCTCCGACGAGACGATCCTCGAGCGCTATCCGGCGATCCGGCTCGACCGTCTCAACAAGCACCACTACGGCGGCTACCTGTCGCACCGCCTGGTCGTGGGCCGGTGTGCGGACTGCGGGCGCTGGCACACACCGCTGCGACCGCGCTGCCCCGAGTGCTGGGCTGACGCGGTGGTCCCCACGCCGGTCAGCGGCCGCGGCGCCGTGCACCTGCTCACGCTGCTGCATCAGGGGCCGCCGTCGGCCAGAGTCACGTACTCACCGCCATGGCCGCTGGCCGCGGTCGAACTCGTCGAGCAGACGGGACTGCGTTTCGTCGCGACGATCGTCGACTGCCCCAGCGACCGAGTGCGCATCGGACTGCCCGTCGAGCTGACCTGGATCACTCGCGACGGCGCGCCCTGGCCGGCGTTCCGCCCGTCCTCGGAGGCTGCTCATGTCGGCGCGTAATCCCATCAAGGACGCGACCGCGTTCGCTGGCGCGGGGCGCTCGCCGTACTCGCGCGATCGCGGATCGACCACCGAGCTCACGATGGTGCTCGAGGCCTGCACCGAGGCGATCCGCGATGCGGGCCTGTCGGCGGCCGACATCGACGGCGTCGTCGGCGCGGGCCTGCTCACCGGCGGCATCGACCCCGCCGTGGTGATTTCGAGTCTGGGCCTGCCGTCGGTCGGCTGGTGGCTGAAGACCGTGCCGCCGATTGTCAACCACATCGTCGCCGCGATGAATGCAGTGTGGAGTGGCGCCTGCGACACGGCGCTCGTCTACCACTCCGCGTATCGGCTGGGTGGCAATTCGCGCACCGCGGCCGCGGACCCGTTCCGGAGCCGCGCGGCACTGGGTCTGGCCGACGGCCGCGCGCAGACCGGTGATGGCCACTCTGAGTCCGAACCCTGGGGGATGTTCGGCTCGGTCGGGTACGCGGCGTGGGCGGGCCGCTACCTCAGCGAGTACCGACTACCGCGCGAGCAACTCGGCCTCGTCGCGATCAACGACCGCAGCAATGCGCGGGCGAACGAGAACGCCGTCATGCGCGAGCCCCTGACGATGGCTGATTATCTCGCCGCACGGATGATTCGCGAGCCGTTGTGCCTGCTCGACATGGACGTCCCGATCGACGGCGCCGACGCATTCGTGGTGACGACGGCCGAACGTGCCCGCGACCTGACGCAGCGGCCGGTGCTCATTCACGCGGCGACGATGGGCATCACGGCGCATCCCGAGGAGTACCTCGCGGCAGATCTCGACTCGACGGGGCAGTCGGTCGTCGCTCGCGACCTGCGTGCGAAGAGTGATCTGTGGACCGGAGACATGGACGTGTTTCTGCCCTACGACGGGTTCAGCATCGTCGCGCTGCGCTGCTTCGAGAGCTACGGCCTGTGCGGGCCAGGTGAGGCGGGCGACTACCTCACGCAGCACTGGGACAAGGAGGAGAACCGCGTCCTCATCAACGGGCGGGTGCCGGTGAATCCGCATGGCGGCAGCCTGTCCGAAGGCGGCAGCCAGGGAGCCGGGCACGTCCGCGAGGCGATCACGCAGCTGCGCGGGGACGCCGGTGCGCGGCAGGTGCCTGATGCCAAGGTCGCACTGCTGACGCCGGGCGGGTTCTTCTTCAACGCCCAGGGGCTCGTCCTGCGGACCGACTGACGATCAGCGACGAGCGAACGCTCAGCGCAGGTACGCCTGACCGCCGTCGAGGGCGATCGTGGTGGCGGTGATGAAGCCGGCGGCGGGGCTGCACAAGAATGCGACGACTCCGCCGATGTCGGTCACCGGATCGCCGAGCCGCCGCAACGGGATGCTCTGCACACTGCGCGCATACTCGTCAGGGTTGGCGGCGGCCCATTGCTGAGCCGCGGGGCTGCTCGCTGCGGGCAGGACCGTGAGAACCCGGATGCCGTCCGGCCCCCACTCTGTGGCGGCGACGCGGCTCAGAGTCTGGATGGCCGCCTTGGCTGCGGCGTAGACGCCGCGTCCGGTCGGCATCGGGTTGACGCTCGTACCGCTGCCCAGGTTGATGATGACGCTGCCCTCGCCGAGGTGCGGGCGGCAGGCGCGCATCATCCGGAACGTCGCGAGGGGCCCGGACTCCCAACACGCGGTGAACTCGCCGTCGGTCACCGTCAGCATGGATCCCGGCGCCGGTATCTGCGCGTTGTTGACGACGATGTCCAGGCCGCCCAACTCGTCCACGGTCTGTTGCACGCCGCGGGTGATGTCGTCGGCCCGTGTCACGTCCGCGACGAGCACAGTGGCCGAACCGCCGAGGTCGGCAATCTCCTTCTGTACCGCGCGCAGTTTCCCTTCGGTGCGGCCGAGGAGCGCAGTCGTTGCGCCTTGCGCGGCAAGAGAGAGGGCGATGCCGCGTCCCACACCCTGACCCGCGCCGGTGACCAGCGCGCGTTTGCCTTCGAGCGGTCGAGTCATGCTGGGCGCCTCTCCGAGGTTGACCAGACAAAATAGTAAAACTATTGTGCTGATACTGGCAAGGGACGAGGGGCACGACATGGGATTGCTGGACGGACGGGTTGCCATCGTGACCGGCGGTGGGCGCGGTCTCGGCCGGGCGCACTGCCTGGAGTTGGCGCGCGAGGGCGCGACGGTGGTGGTGAACGACATCGGCGCGGGCCTGCAGGGTGAGGACACCGCGGAGTCGCCCGCCGACGATGTGGTCGCCGAGATCACCGCCGCCGGCGGCCGTGCCGTCACGAATGGCGCGTCGGTCAGCGACTGGACCGCCACCGAGAAGCTGGTCAACGGCACCGTCGAGGAGTTCGGGCGTCTCGACATCGTGGTCAACAACGCGGGCATCATCCGCGACCGCATGCTCTTCTCGATGAGCGAGGCGGAGTTCGACGCTGTCATCGCCGTGCACCTCAAGGGGACGTTCGCGATGACGCGGCACGCGTGCGCGTACTGGCGTTCCCGGGCGAAGCGAGGCGAGCCGGTCAGCGGCCGGCTGATCAACACCACCTCCGGCACCGGGCTGTTCGGCACTGTCGGGCAGGCGAACTACGGCGCGGCCAAAGGCGGCATCGTGTCGCTGACGACGATCGCCGCGCTCGAGATGCGCCGTTACGGCGTGACGGCCAACGCGGTGTCGCCGTTGGCCCGAACCAGGATGACTGAGGGCATCGCCTCGGTGACCGCGGCGGGCGCTGGGGATGGCTTCGACCCTCGTGACCCCGGCAACGTCTCCGGGCTGGTCGCCTACCTCGGTTCGGTTGCGGCGGGTTGGCTCACCGGCCAGGTGTTCCGCGTCGACGGTAATCACGTGCAGCGACTGCGTGGCTGGGCGGTCGCCGGCGAGTACGTCAGCACGTCCGGCAAGGCCGTGACCGCTGAGGAGCTCGTCGACGCACTGGCCGAGCTGTACGGCGTCGCGCCGACTGGCCGGCCGGCGGCGCCGTGACCGCCGAGGCGATCGACGCGCTACGACTCGGGCTCGGCCGGGACGGCCGCCGCGTCCCCGCGCACGAAGCGCTTGGCCTCGCGATGCACCACGTGTCCGTGGGCGCGGCCGTGGCCAGGCTGGCGAACGGTCCGCACGTGGTCGACGCCTCGGGCACGATGCTGCCGGGCGCCCTCGCCGTGCTCGCCGACACGTGCTGCGGCACGGCGGTGGCGAGTGCCCTGTCCGGCGGCGCTGCGACGGTTACCGCGCAGATGCGCGTCGAGTTCGTTCGTCCCGTTCCCGCGACGACGCGGTGGGCCGAGGGGCGTGCGGAGGCTGACGTCGTCGACGACGAGGGCGGCCTCGCCCGCGGCGAGATCCTCGACGAGCGCGACGAGTTGGTCGCGGTCGCGTCGATGCGCGCACTGCGGGCGGCCGGGGGTCCTTCGCGCCAGCCCGCGGACAGCAGGGTCGTCGCGCGAGCGGTCGCGGACCCACCGCGCCTACCCGACGGCCTTGCGGTGCACGACCTGCTGGCGGTGTCAGGCCGCACCTCGGCGGCGGGCCGTGCGTCCTGGACCTGCGTGCCCGAGGAGCGGACGGCGAACAGCTTCGCCGCGATGCATGGCGGCGTCGTGGCCTACCTGGCGCACCTCGTCGCGACCGACGCGCAGGCTTCGCTGCTCGGCACGGACGAGCAGCTCATGCCCCTGGACCTCGTCGTCAACTACTACCGCGCGGTCACCGTCGGCGACGTCTGGCGGGCCGCAGCGGAGGTGACGCACCGCGGGCGGCGGTTCGTGGTGGCCGAGGGCGAAATCGCACCGCCGGGCGGCAGCGTGGCCGTCCGGTTCTCAGTCGGCGGTCAAATCCGTCGGCTTCGCTGACCTTGACGAAGAATTCTTACCGCGTAAAATTGAGCTCACTTCAGGGCTTCTCGGAGAGGACGATCATGGAACGCAAGATCTGGGCGAACTCGGGTGACTCGCACTTCCTCGAGCCGGCCGACCTGTTCGAGAAGACCCTGCCACCGGCGCTGGCCGAGCGCATGCCTCGCTCGGTCAAGAGCGAGAGCGGCGACAGCGAGACGGTATATATCGACGGCGAAGTCATCGAGCGCCGTATGCCCAAGCCGATCAAGGACGGCGAGTTCGCCGGCGAGACCATCGAGACCTTGAGCGTGCGCCCGCCCGGAGCCGGGAACACGCGCGACCGGTTGAAGGACCTCGACCAGGAGGGCGTGTGGGGTGAGGTCACCTTCCCGTCGCTGGGCATGTGGGCGAATATGATCAAGGACCCGGTGCTGGTGCGCGAGGGGTGCAAGGCGCTCAACGACTGGGCGCTGGCCGAGATCCAGGACGTCGCGCCCGACCGCCTCATCGCGACCGCGATGCTGCCGCTCCTCTCGGTCGAGGATGCAATGGCCGAGACCTACCGCGCGAAGTCGCGTGGCCACTACGCCGTCTACATGCCTACGGTTCCGCCGCCCGGACAGCCGACGTACAACAACGACTACTGGGAGCCGCTATGGGCAGCGGTTGAGGAGACCGGGCTCATCCTCACGATCCACATCGGAACCGACGGCCCGACGGTGTTCTACCGCGGCCCGGGTGGCGCGGTCGTCAACTACGTCGAGACGACCTACGGCGGACAGCGCGCGACGACGCAGCTCATCGCGGGCGGCGCTCTCGATCGTCACCCGGATCTCAAGGTGCTCATCTCCGAAGGCGGTGCGGCGTGGGCGCCGTTCCTCGGCGACCGCATGAACGAGGGCTATAGGCAGCACGGGATGTTCGTGCGGCCGAAGCTGTCGATGCTGCCCAAGGAGTACATCTACCGGCAGGTGTACGTGTCGTTCCAGCACGACGAGACCGCCGTCGACGCCGTGACGTCGATGGGCTACCAGAACGTCATGTTCGGCAGCGACTACCCGCACCTCGAGGGCACATACGGCCACACCCAGAAGACGCTGCACGAACTGTTCGACGGCGTGGACGAGAGCGTGCGGCACCGTGTCACCGTGGGAGCGTTCCTCGACCTCTTCCCGCACGTCGGCGAGCCGCCCGGAAACGTCCAAGCGGCGTAGCTCGCCGCGAGCGGCGGCGTGAGATGCGCTGATTAGGCGTCGGGCGAGAAGGCGCGATGCGAGCCGGACACCGGCCGCAGCCGCACGCTCACACCACCGGTACGTGGCACACCGTCGGCGAACCACTCGGTGCCGTCGTCGGCGCGCACGACGAGCCGGTCCGGCTCCGCGGTGTCCCACGTGGCGCTTACCGCGCGCAGCGGCGGCTGCACGAAGTACGAGCCGCTGGCGATCGGCTCGCCGTCGCGTACCCACATCTCGAAGCTCGGCTCGCCCAGCGTCTCCTCGTCCTCGTGCAACAGTGTCGGCTCACCTGCCGGCCGCTCAGTCACGGTTGCTCCTCTCGGTTGTGCGCCGGTGCTGCCGCAGCTGCGCGCGCAGGCCGGCGATCACTGTTTCGACGCCGAAGTCGTAGTAGTCGCGCCCACGCAGCGCAGACACGGTGGGCATGAGCCGTGCCACGATGTCGTCGGTCTGCTCGCCTACGCGCTCGCTCGGTGGACCGGCCAGCGTCACCCGATAACGACCGAACAGATAGGTGTGCACCGTCGCGTATGCCATTACGATGCCTGCGTCGTCGAACCCCGCTTCGGCGAGCAGTTCCATCAACGCCCGCATGACGTGGCGCTGGGTGGTGTGCATCCGTTCGAGCAGCAGCTCTTCGACGCCGCGGTAGTGCCGCAGTTCGGCGTCGACGCGGTCGATGAGCATGCGCAGCCGGACGTGCCATGACAGGCTGCCCTGGGCGGGAACGCCGATGTCGGCGAGTGCTCGCGCGGCGACCATGTCGAGCAGCTCTTGCTTGTTGGCCACGTAGTAGTAGGCGGCCATCGCGGACACGCCGAGCTCGGTCGAGAGGCGGCGCATCGTGAGACCGTCGAGGCCCTCGGCACGGATGACACGCAGCGCGGCGCTCACGATCTGCTCCTCGGTCAGCGTCGTCCGGGCGGTCACAGCGAAGACTTTACGACGTAAGATCGGCGCCGTCCACCAACCTGAGTCACTCGAAAGAAACCCTCGCGCTCTGCCACAAAGAGTTATATCATTTGCCTGCATACAGGCTTCCGAGAGGACTGACGATGACCGCCCTTGACTTCGGGTTGTTCGACTGCGACACCCACTGCTACGAGACTCGCGACGCGTTCACTCGCCACCTCCCCAAGGAGTGGCTCGAGCACGCCATCGCGCCGGTGCGCATGCCGGACGGCATGGAGCGCGTCCTCGCCGGCGACCGCGTCGCCGTGTTCAACTCCGAGCAGGGCCTCGGCTTCGACCGGGCGTACAAGCCCGGGTCGCTGAAGGAGATGCTTCGCCAGATGTCGTCGGGCAACCCGGACGAGACCTACCAGCCAGAGCCGATGCGGCCGGAATATCTCGACCGCGAGGTGCGGCTGAAGACGATGGATCAGCAGGGCGTGGAGCGGGCGGTGCTGTTCCCGTCGGCGATGGCGCTCTCGGTCGAGAACTACATGAAGAACATCCCCGCGGCGTACGCGAACGTGCACTCGTTCAACACCTGGTTCGACGAGGAGTGGGGTTTCAACCGCGACGGCCGCATCTTCGCGCCGGCCCTGCTCTCCTTCCGCGACCTCGACCTCGCCGTGGCGGAGACGGAGTACGTGCTCAACAAGGGCGCGAAGCTCGTCCTCTTGCCGACGGGGCCGGTGAACGGTCGCTCGCCCGGCGACCCCTACTTCGACCCGATCTGGGGCCGCCTCAACGAAGCCGGCGTCACCGTGGCGTTCCACATCATGGAGAACTGGTACAACGAGCACATCGCGCCGGCGTGGGGCATGGACCCCGCACCCGGCTCGTGGCACATGACGGCGTGGCAGTGGAACAACCTCTACGGCGAGCGCCCCATCGAGGACACGCTGTCGGCTCTCATCTTCGACAATCTGTTCGGCCGCTTCCCGAAGCTGAATCTCCTCGTGGCCGAGTTCGGCGCATCGTGGGTGCCGCACTTCATCACGCACATGGACAAGAGCCGGGGGATGGGCCGCAACGGCCCGTGGATCGGCGGCAAGCTCACCGAGCGCCCGAGCGCCATCTTCCTGCGGCACGTCCGCGTCGCGCCCTATCCGGAGGACGACATCCCTAAGATCGTCCGCGATCTGCCCGACGTCGACTGCCTCGTGATGGGTTCTGACTTCCCGCACGCGGAGGGTCTTGCGGAGCCCGCGGAATTCGCTGCCCTGGTCTCGACGCTGACTCCCGAGCAGCAGCGCAAGGTGCTGCGCGACAACGCAGCCAAGCTCTTCTCGACGGACTGACGATTACCGGGTGCCGCTCACTTGCGGTCGCGGAAGCGCGCCGGGACCGCGGCGTACTCGGTGGTGTCGTGCGACTGGCTCTCGGCGGCCAGGCCGTAGCCGAGTGCGCCCACGGCGTTGCGCCGCAATGTCTGGTTCAGCACCGCCTTGGTCTCCTGCACGGCCTGCGGCGGGAGCTCGGCGAGCCGGTGCGCGAACGCCAGCGACGCGGCCAGCACCTGGTCGCAGGGGACCGCTTCGGTGGCAAGCCCCATCGCGACGGCGTCGGCGGCCGGGATGCGGTCACCGGTGAGCAGGTAGCGCTTGGCGCGCAGCAGCCCGGTGTGTGCCGGCCACGTCACCGCGGCGCCGTCGCCCGCCACCAGTGCCACGGCGACGTGTGGGTCGGCGAGATAGGTGTCGTCGGCGATGAAAACCGCATCGCACAGGCTGCTCAGCGTGCTGCCGAGCCCGACGGCTGGCCCGTTCACGGCAGCCACGACGGGAACGTGCACGTTGAGCAGTTCATCGACGATGCGCCGGGCGTTGCGCATCGAACGGCGGCGCGCGGCGAAGTCCTCACGGAACCGGTCGAAGTCGTCGATGCTCCCGCCGGCGCAGAACGCCCGCCCGGCACCGGTCAGCACGACCACCCGGGCATCAAGGTCGGCCTCGACGTACATCCAGAGGCGGGCGAACTGCTCGTGCAGCTCGTCGTCGAACGCGTTCAGCTGTTCCGGACGGTTGAGCGTGACGATCCGGACGGGACCGTCCGACTCGACGCGGAGCACGTCTGTGACGTCGTAGACCATCGTCCCCACCTATCAGTATGCTGTGTTACTTATCTAACCAAGATAACGGTTTATTGTAACCCCCACGACACGAGAGGAACCGCCAATGTCTGGACTTTGTGAGGGCCGCGTCGTCATCGTGACCGGTGCCGGCGGCGGAATCGGCCGCGCCCACGCGCTCGCCTTCGCCGCCGAGGGGGCGAAGGTCGTCGTGAACGATCTCGGGGGTTCGCGCGACGGCGCGGGGAACTCCGTCGGGCCGGCGCAGACGGTCGTCAACGAGATCGTCGTGGCGGGCGGCGAGGCGGTGGCGAATGCCGACGATGTCTCCGACTGGGACGGCGCGCAGCGGCTCATCGCCCAGGCTGTTGACACCTTCGGCCGCCTCGATGTGCTCGTGAACAACGCCGGCATCCTGCGCGACAAGATGCTGGTCAACATGTCGGAGCTCGAGTGGGACGCCGTGATCAAGGTGCACCTCAAGGGCACCTTCGCCCCCACCCGGCACGCGGCCGCGTACTGGCGCGAGCAGGTGAAGGCCGGTGTGGCAGTCGACGCCCGGGTCATCAACACCACCTCGCCTTCCGGTTTGTTCGGCAACATCGGCCAGGCGAACTACGGCACTGCCAAGGGGGGCATTGCGACGTTCACGATCATCGCCGCCGGTGAGCTCGCCCGCTACGGGGTGACCGTCAACGCCATCGCGCCGACGGCTCTGACCCGCATGACCGAGGACCTGCCCGTCATGAACGAGCTGGCCAAGCAGGACGAGGGCGGCTTCGACTCGCTGGCGCCGGAGAACATCGCGCCGCTCGCGGTGTGGCTCGGCAGCCCCGAGTCGCGCGACGTCACGGGCCGCGTCTTCTCCGTCTGGGGTGGCCGGATCACCGTGAACGAGGGCTGGGCTGCCGGCCCGCACGCCGACCGGGACGCGGCGTGGACGCCGGCCGAACTCGGCGCGGTCATCCCGCAGTTGGTCTCCTCGGCCGCGCCGAACGCCGACATGTCCGGCGGCCGGCCGGTTCCGGTCGCCTGACCGCGCCAACCCGCTACGAGGAGTGCCGCATGCCTGACGTCGAGCCGGAGGGCCGCCTTTACATCGACGGGGAGTTCCGCGAAGCCGCCTCCGGCCGTCGCTTCGACGTGCTCAGCCCGAGCGACGAGTCGGTGGTGGGTACGGCGGCCGACGCCCAGCCCGAGGACGTGGCGGCTGCGGTCACAGTCGCACGGCGTGCGGCCGAAGAGACCACGTGGGGCACGGACCATCTCTTCCGGCAGCGCGTCCTGCAGCAACTCCAGGACGCGCTGCGCAAGGAAGCCGTCGCCGCGCGGGAACTGCAGATCGCCGAGGCGGGCACCCCGTCGTCCAACGTCGGTGCACACATCGACGTGATGGTCGAAGACATGTCGTACTTCAACGACCTCATCGGCCGGTTCCCGTGGGAGGCGGACTTCGGCGTGCACCAAGGTGTCGGACTGCCGAGCAACCGGCGGGTGCGATACGAGCCGTACGGAGTGGTCGGCGCCATCACGCCGTGGAACGCGCCGTTCATGACCGACATCTGGAAGATCCAGCACGCACTGGCGACCGGCAACACCATCGTGCTCAAGACGGCGCCGGACACGCCGCTCACCGGTGCATTCATTGCCAGGGTCGCCCACGAGTACACCGAGCTTCCGGCCGGCGTGCTCAACGTGATCAGTTCGTACGACAAGGCCACCGCGGGCGAGGCGCTCACCGGCGACCCGCGCGTGGACATGTATCACTTCACTGGATCGCCGGCAGTCGGGCAGCGGATCTACGAACGCGCGGCGGTTGGAATTCGCAAGGTGTGCCTCGAACTCGGCGGCAAGTCGGCCAACATCATCCTCGACGACGCGGACCTCGCCGTGGCACTGCCCATGACGGTCGGCATGTGCATGAGCAACAGCGGACAGGGTTGTGCCTTGGCGACCCGCCTCATCGTGCACGCCAGCCGCTACGAGGAGGTGCTGGACGCCCTTGCGGCCGCCATCGGTTCGCTGCCGTGGGGCGATCCGACCGATCCGGTACACGTCGTCGGCCCGATCATCAACGCCGCGCAACTGGACCGCATCGAAGGACTCGTCGACCGCGCTCGTGAGGCCGGCGCACGCGTGCTCGTCGGCGGACGCCGCGGTGCGTCGCCGACCGGCGGCAAGGGCCACTGGTACGAGCCGACAGTCGTGGCCGACGTCGACGAGAACGCTGAGATCGCGCAGACGGAGGTGTTCGGTCCCGTGCTCACGGTCGTCCGCTACGACGGTGACGACGACGAAGCCGTGCGGGTGGCGAACAACTCGCGGTACGGACTCTCGGCGTACATCCAGACATCGGACCCCGTGCGCGCGTGGCGGCTGGCCAACCGGATGCGGGCCGGGACGGTCAACATCGGGCCGTCCTTCTATCTCTCACCGGACACACCGTTTGGTGGCTACGGCATCAGCGGAGTCGGTCGTGAGCACGGCGAGGACGGCTTCCGGGAATACCTCCAGGCGAAGACGATCGCCTCACCGGCCGCGCTCTGACCCCGAACAACCGACCGGAGGGTTACGCACCCATGCTCAGGCCACCGTCCACGGTGACGACGGACCCGGTGACGTAACCGGCCCCTCTGTCGACGAGGAAGCGGATCGCGTGCGCCAGTTCGCCCGGGTCACCACGCCTGCCCAGCGGGATCATCGCCGCGATCGCGGCTTGCGCTTCGGGGCGCATCCCGCGGGTCATGTCAGTGTCGAAGACGCCAGGGACGACCAGGTTGACTGTGATTCCGCGTGTCGCCACGGCACGAGCCAGCGAGCGGGTCAGCCCCAGCAGGCCCGCCTTCGCCGCGCCGTAGCCAACCTCCACCGGACTGCCCATCGCGGCGGTCACCGATCCGATGTTCACGATCCGGCCGAACCCCTGGCTGATCATCGGCTCGAGCGCCGCCTGAGCGAGATGAAACGGAGCGGACAGGTTGACCCGCAGCGCGGCATCCCACTCCGCCTCCGTCATTCGCCGGGCGCTGTTCTCGACGAGCAATCCGGCGTTGTTCACGAGGTGGTCGAGCCGGCCGTGCGTGGCGACAACCGACGCCACGAGCTCACGACAGGACGCCGCGTCACCAATGTCGCCGGCATGCACGCTTACCAGCAGGTCGTCGGCCGCGAGGCGATCACGAAGAGCTGCTGCCGCCCCGTGGTCGGTCGAGTACACCGCGACGACGGTCGCTCCATCGCGCGCCAGTGACTCCGTCACGGCCGCGCCGATGCCGCGCGTGCCGCCGGTGACGAGTGCAACGCGCCCGGTCAGGTCACCGGTCATGCGTGTTCGTCGTTCAGCAGTGCCTGCACCGCGCCGGCCCCCTCGATCGCCCGCGATGCGGTCGCCGCCGTGGCGATGAGGTTCACCGACCGGCAGCCCGAGTCGACATATGGCCGCAGCGCATCGGCAACATCCTGCGCGGATCCGTACGGGCTGTAGCGGGCGAACTTGTCGAACGGCGTGCGGTACAGCGACTCCATCTCGTCGGCCAGTCGTTCGCCGGCGGCCGTGCGGTCGTCGTCGAAGCCGCACCAGACGTGCATGCCGTGGGACCAGGTCGGCACGGCACGCCCGATCGCCTCGGCCTCGCGTTCTATCTCGAGACACGCCTCGGCATAGCGGCGCGGCGACACCCAAAGTCCGAGCCAGCCGTCGCCGAAGCGGGCCGTGCGGCGCAGTGCCGCCGGCGATCGTCCGCCGATCACGACCGGCACCGCAGTCGCGGGCACGGGCTGGATGCGCACGGCGTCGAGCGCGAAGAAGCGCCCCTCCGCGGTGACGGCCTCGCCGCTCAGCAGTTCACGCACGATGGCCAGCGACTCGTCCATACGGCGGCCGCGCGTTGCCGGGTCGACGCCGCAGGCGCGCAGTTCGGCCGGGTCGTCACCGCCCACGCCGACACCGAACACCACGCGGCCGGGCGCGAAGGCCGCGAGGGAGGCGAGCTGACGTGCGACGGGCACCGGGTGGCGCAGCGGCAGCAGGTACACGGCGGTCTCGACGGTGATACGCCGGCTCAGCACAGCCACGGCGGTGGCGTTCTGCAAGCCGTCGAAACCGGTACCGCCCTTGAACGTCACGTGGTCGCCCAGACAGAGCCGGTCCAGGCCCGCGTCCTCGGCGTCGGCCACGAACCGGCGCAGTTGATCCACGTCGTGCTGCAGGTCGTACGGGACCCGGAGCCCCACCGTCACACGGGCATCGTCGCCGGACATGGGGCGACCTCCTCGACTAGGTGCCGATTGTCTTCGCGTCGATGAGAGCCTAGTCTAATTATTAAACTAAATCACCTCGGAGGTCCGATGGTTGCGCAGCGCTTTCCCATCGAAGCCGGTCACGTTCAGCGGTTCGCCCGAGCGCTCGGTGACCCGGCAGCGGACGGCGATGGAGAGCTCGGTGTGCCACCCACGTTCACCATGGCCGGCGCCGAATTCGACGACGACTGGTGGCTGCGGCCGAAGCCGGGCCAACCGTGGTTCGGCTCCGGCCGCACGGCCGGCGAACCGGGCACCGGAAGGGGCCTGCACGCCGAGCAGCACTACGTCTATCACCGCACGCCGGCGGTCGGGGAGACGCTCTACGGGTCCAACGCGATGGGCCGCACGTGGCAGAAGGACGGCCGGCGCGGACGGCTCAACTTCGTCGAGGACATCACCGAATGGCGCGACGACGCCGGTGAGTTGGTCATCACCGAACGACGCGTGCGGGTGATCACCGAAGGCCCAGCAGCGACCGACGAGCCGGCGAACCAGCAGCCGTGAGATCAGTCGATTGCCGGCTGCGGCTCGTTCGCGTCCTGTGCAGCGAGCCATTCGCGGTGCCGCTCGAAGTGCCCAGGGTCGCGGGCGACCATCACAGCCTCGCCGCGCGCCAGCACCGTGCCGGTCGCGGTCAGCGTCAGCTCACCGGCGACGTACCAGCGGCGCCCCTCCTTGCGCTCGATCCACGCGCGCGCGTGCAGCGGACGCCCGACGGGCACCGGCTTCACGTACGTGACCGACAGGTGCCCCGTCACCGCGAGTTGCCCGTGCAGCATCGGCACGTGCCCGAGCACCTCGTCCAGGACGCCCGCGGTCCAGCCACCGTGCGCCACGCCGGGGCCGCCCTCGTGTTCGTCGGTGCAGACGAGGTCGGTGTCGACCGAACCGTCGTCCATCAGCCGCTCCAGGCCGAGGCCGAGACGGCAGTCGCCGAGCCGGGTGCACGCGCCGCACAGGGCGACGCCCGTGCCACTGACGGGCGGTCGGGTGAAGTCCGACCCCGCCCACGAACGTTCGGTCATGGTCGTCTCCTCGAGGTGAATGGATACCGATCGAAGCCAGCAGCCGGACGCGGTGCGCGTCGGCACGACAGAGGGAGTGCAGGATGACGAAGCTCGACGGCCGGGTGGCAGTCGTGACCGGCGCCGGTTCGGGCATCGGCCGGGCAACCGCAACACGGTTGGCCACCGAGGGTGCCCTTGTCGTGGTCAACGACCTGATGGCCGAGCGCGCGGACGAGACGGTCGCCCACATCGTCGATGGCGGTGGGCGGGCCGAGGCGCAACCCGGCGACGTCACCGACTCCGGCTTCGTCGACGGCCTCGTGGCTGGGGCCGTGGCCCGGCACGGCCGGCTCGACATCGTGCACAGCAACGCCGGACACGGCCTCGCCCAGGGTCCGCTCTTGTCGATCAGCGACGACGGCTGGCGCGCCGACCTCGAGCTGAACCTGGCCGCGATGTTCTATTGCGTGCGCGCGGCGATCCGGGTGATGTCGGAAGGCACCGGCGGATCGATCATCTGCACATCGTCCGGCGCCGCGCTCGGCACCGTCCCGAACACGAGCTCCTACGCGAGCGCGAAGGCGGCGATCCTGCAACTCGTCCGCTCGGCGGCTGTCGAGTACGGCGGCCACGGGATTCGCGTCAATGCGGTCGTGCCGGGCGCGGTCAAGACGCCGGCCTTCATGGGTTACATCGGCAGCGAGGAGCGTCTGGCGCAGTACGAGCGGCAGATACCGATCGGCCGCGCCTGCCGTCCCGAGGACATCGCGGCAGCCGTGCTGTGGCTCGCCAGCGACGACGCGGCCTGTGTCACCGGCATCGCACTGGTCGTCGACGGCGGTGTCGCGGCACGGCGAGCCGAACCGCGGATGGAGTAGGGCGCGGGTCAAGAGCTCAGCAACTCGCGTCGCAGCAGCTTGCCCGTGGCATTGCGGGGGAGCGCAGCCACGAACGCCCACTCCGTCGGCACCTTGAAGCCGGCGAGTTGGCTGCGCACGAAGGTACGCAGTTCCTCGATGTCGGGCTCCGTGTTCTGGTCGGCGGGGACGACGAACGCCTTGACCACCTCGCCGTACAGCTGGTCGGCGACACCCACGACTGCGGCCTCGGCCACCTGCGGATGTTCCTGCAGGACGTTCTCGATCTCCAGTGGGTAGACGTTCTCGCCGCCGCGGATGATCTTGTCCCCGCGTCGGCCGACGAGATAGAGGTAGCCCTCTTCGTCGAGGCGCCCCATGTCGCCGGTGCGCAGCCAACCGTCGTCGCTCGTGCAGAAGAGGTGCGCGGCGCGCGCCGTCACCTCGCCGACACCCTGCTCGTCGGGCGCTTCGATACGAACCTCGACACCGGGCGCGGCACGACCGACCGATTGCAGCAGCCACTCACGGCCGGCCGCGGCACGCTGGTGATCCGCGGGCGTCAGGCAGGTGATCGGGCTACCTTCGGTCTGACCGTACAGATCGAGGAAGTCGACGCCCGGCAGGGCTTGCATGGCTCGCCGCAGCGTCTCCGGATGAATCGGAGAGGCGCCGTACTGCAGGACGCGCAGTGTTGCGAGCGGCAGTGCGTCCTCGCGGAGGAGCATTTCGATCATCGTCGGTACGGCGAGCGTATGCGTGACGCCGTAGTCGGCCAGCGCACGCCATCCCTCGACGGAGAACTTGGGGAACGCGACGACCGTGCCGCCGGCGCCGAGCGCGACGAGGATGTTGCCGAGGCCGGCGATGTGGTGGAACGGCGACGCGGTGGCGAAGACACTGCCGCGCTCGAATTGCTGCAAGCCGGCGTTCACGATCACGCGCCGCGCCAACCGGTCGTGGCGATAGCGGACCGCCTTCGGTGCGCCAGTCGTCCCGGACGTATGCAGGATGACGGCCGCGTCCGACCGACGCGGGCTCGGCAGCGACTGCGAGGACATGTCGAACGGCTCGACCACGACGAGCTTTCGCCCACTGGCTGCGGCGACCTCACCGGCCAACTCCGCGAACTCGGGCTGCGCGACCATCACCGGCGCGTCCAACCCGTCGACGCAGGCACAGAGCTCCCGGACGGTCAGCCGCGGACCGAGCAATGCGAGCGGCCGCCGGCCGGCCGCGCCCGCCGTGACGAGCGCCAGGGCATCGCCGTTGGTCTCGAGCAGTGCGGGAACGGCCGCGCCTTCCGGAACGCCGATCGCCGCCAGCCAGTCGAGCGCCGAGGCGGCGTGCTGCAGCAGTTCGCGGCCGGTCCACGTCGCGTCGGCGGCGACGATCGCGGGGTTGTCCGCGCCGTGTGCCCGCTTGAGCAACGTGATCCAGTCGGTCATCCGAGAGCCTCGCTGTGGAGAGACGTTTATCGTACACTTACCACAATCATCTAACCGTTTCCACCTGGCTAGCCAGGCGTGAGGAGATTCCGGTGGATCCTGCCGCCCTCGACAACGTGTACTCGACGGTACGGAAGTTCGTCCGCGAGGAGGTCGTCCCGCTCGAAACCGAGATCGACGAGAAGGACGAAGTACCCCAGTCGATCCGCGAAGTGGCCAAGGCGATGGGCCTTTTCGGCTTCGCGATTCCCGAGGAGTACGGCGGGCTCGGCCTTTCGATGACCGAAGAGAGCCGCCTCGTCATGGAGCTCGGCTACACCACGCCGTCACTGCGTTCGATGTTCGGTACGAACAACGGCATCGCCGGCCACGTCCTGCTCGAGGGCGGCACCGACCAGCAGAAGAAGGACTGGCTGCCGCGCATCGCCAGCGGCGAGGTCACCGCATCGTTCGCGCTCACCGAGGCAGAGGCCGGCTCCGATCCGTCCGGGCTCGCGACCACGGGGCGTCCGGAAGGGGACGGCTGGGTGCTCAACGGCGCGAAGCGTTTCATCACCAACGCACCACTGGCCGACGTGTTCATGGTCTTCGCCCGCACCGACCCTGAGGCGCGAGCTACCCGCGGCATCACGACGTTCCTCGTGCCGCGCGATACGCCGGGCCTCACGATCGGGCCGCGCGACCACAAGATGGGCCAGTTCGGGGCATGGACGGCCGACGTCCTCCTCGACGACGTGTACGTGCCGGCCGAGGCGGTCGTCGGCGGCGCGGACGGCGTCGGCGTCGGCTTCGCCACGGCGATGCGCTGCCTGGCTCATGGCCGCGTACACATCTCGGCGTTGTGCGTCGGCATGGCGGAGCGGCTGGTCGACGAATCGGTGTCGTACGCGCGATCGCGGCGCCAGGGTGGTCCGGCGATCGGCGAATACCAACTGGTGCAGGGCATGATCGCCGACTCAGTCACGGACCTCTACGCGGGCCGCAGCCTGCTGCTCGAAGTGGCGCGTGCGTTCGACGCGGGCACCGACCGCAAGGTGGGGCCCGCGGCGGCGAAGTATTTCTGCAGCGAGATGATTGGGCGCGTTGCCGACCGCGCCGTGCAGATCCACGGCGGTGCGGGCTACATGCGTGGTGTGGCCGTCGAGCGGTTCTATCGCGACGCTCGGTTATTCCGAATCTACGAGGGCACCAGCCAGATCCAGCAGGTCATCATCGCCAAGCACGTGCTGGGCGCGATGACACGGTCATGACGGCAGCGGCCAGCCGCGCAGTACCTCGGCCGGATCGATCGGCTCCGCGCCCGGCGGGACCGGCAGGGCGGCTGGCGTCCGGCTGAAGCGGGGGGCCGGGGAGGGCTGCAAGACCCCGTCCCGCTCGACGTACGTGCCGCGCGCCGTGAGGTGCGGGTGCTGAGGTGCTTCGGTGAGCGTCAGTACGGGAGCGACGCAGGCATCGGAGTCGGCGAACACCTTGGCCCACTCGTCGCGTGTCCGCGAACGGAACACCTCGGCCAGGATCGCCTTGCCCTCCGGCCACCGGCTTTCGTCCGCGCGCGGCGGCAGGCCGCCAGGAGCAAGACCGAGCCGCGACAGCAGCTCGTGGTAGAACGGTGTCTCGATCGCACCGACCGCCATGTGCCCGCCGTCGGCCGTCTCGTACACCTCGTAGAACGGCGCGCCTGTGTCGGCAAAATTCGTGCCGGGCTCGTCGCGCCAGCGGCCCTGCGCGGTCATGGCGAGCACCGACGTCATCTGCAGCGCGACGCCGTCGACCATGGCGGCGTCGATGACCTGGCCGCGCCCCGAACGCGAAGTCTCAAACAGCGCCGACACCACGCCGAGCGCGAGCAGCATCCCGCCGCCGCCCATGTCACCGACGACGTTGACGGGCGGCACGGGCCGCTCACCGGCCCGCCGGAAACAGTTCAGCGCACCGGCGATCGCGATGTAGTCGATATCGTGGCCGGCTCGCTGTGCGAGCGGACCGTCCTGCCCCCAGCCCGTCATCCGCGCGTAGATGAGCCGCGGGTTCCGCTCCAGTGCGACGTCCGGGCCGAAGCCGAGCCGCTCCATCACGCCGGGGCGGTATCCCTCCACCAACACGTCCGCCCGCTCGATCAGGTCGAGGACGGTGCAGCGTCCGGCATCGCTCTTCAGGTCGACGACGACGTGGCGACGACCGCGGTCGGTGCAGTAGCGGCTCGGGTCCGCCTGGCGCGTCTGGCGTTCGTGGTTGTCTGCCTCGCGACGGCTCGAGCTCGGCCGCTCGATGCGTACGACGTCGGCGCCGAGGTCGGCGAGCAGCATCACGCCGAACGGCGCGGCCCCGAGACCTGCCACCTCGAGTACCCGGACTCCGGCCAGCGGTCCCACGATGCCGTCCTCTGCTCGGTAACGCGCGACTGCTCGGTGTCTGCGTCGACTGTCAGTAGCTGCGCAGTCCCATGCTGCGGCCGATCGCATTGCGCTGAATCTGGCTGGTGCCGCCGGAGATCGTCGCTACGATCGACTCGCGGTAGCGGTAGCTCATCACGCTCTCGGTCGAAAATCCATGGGCCGCGAGAACCTGCATGCCGAGCCGCGCCGCGGCCACGTAGGTTTCCGACCCCTTCAGCTTGGCCATCGCGCCTTCTCGCGAACACTCCTCGCCCGCGGTGAGCAGCCAAGCGGCCCGCTGTGTCAGCAGCCTGGCGGAGTCGATCTCGACCTGGATGTCGGCCATCGCGTGCGAGAGCGCCTGGAAGTTGCCGATCGGTCGCCCGAACGCGTGTCTCTGCTTGGAGTACGCAAGCATCTCGTCGAGAGTCGCCTGTGCCGCGCCGACGTACCCGCCGGAGAGCAGCACCTTCTCCAATTCGAGGTTCGACAGGAGCACCCGCCAGGCGCCGTCCTGCTCGCCGACGACGTTCTCCTTCGAGACGATGACGTCGTGCAGGTAGACCTCGTTCGTGCCGAGGATGTGCCGGGCCAGGGTCGGCGTCCGCCGAACCTCGACGCCGGGCGACGTGGGGTCGATCAGCAGCAGGGTCAAGCCGCCGTGCTTGGGCTGGCGCGGGCCGGTGCGCACGTACATGGCAATCGTGACGGCAGGCAGTCCGGCGCCGGTGCACCACGCCTTCTGTCCGTTGACCACGAAGTGGTCGCCCTGGTCGACCGCGGTCGTGCGCACCGCGGCGGCGTCGGAACCCGCGTCGGGTTCGCTGATGCCGACGGCGATGCGCTCGATGCCCGCCATCACCTTCGAGCGGATCCACTCGCGCTGGGCGTCGGTTCCCCATTTGAAGATGGTGAGGGCAGGAATGAGTGGCCCGATGAAGCACATGGCGACGTCGAAGCTGGAGCGGCCGAGCTCTTCGGCGAGCAAGGCCAGTTCGATCGGGCCGCCGCCGTCACCGCCGTCTTCGACTGCGAACGGCAGCGAGAACCACCCGAGCTGCGCGAGGCCGCGGTACAGGACTTCGGGGTATTCGCCGTTCTCGTCCCACTCCTTGGCCCGTTCGGGCGGGCAGGTGCTGGCGACGAATTCCCGGGCAGTCTTGCGCAGCAACTCCTGCTCGTCCGTCAGGTTGAAATCCACGCCCGCTCCCGTCGCCGTGCTCAGCCCGCCTAGAGTATCATCTTACTTATTACACTTCACTACTCTTCTTGAAAGCGGCGATGTTTCGTGAAGGTCGACGGGAAACTGCGGGCCACGGACTTCGGCGTCGTCGCGGAGGCGTCCGTCCGGCATGAGGCGGCCGGGTACGCCGGAGTGTGGAGCTCGGAATCGAAGCACGACCCGTTCCTTCCCCTGGTGCTGGCGGCCGAACACACCGAGCGCATCGAGATCGGCACGGCTATCGCAGTCGCCTTCGCGCGGAGCCCGATGACGGTGGCCTACGCGGCGCACGACCTACAGGCGTACAGCGGCGGGCGGTTCATGCTCGGCCTCGGGACCCAGGTGAAGGCGCACATCGAACGGCGCTTCAACATGCCGTGGAGCGAGCCGGCCCGCCGGATGCGCGAATACATCAGTGCGCTGCGGTCCATCTGGGCCAGTTGGGACGACGGCGTTCCCCTTGACTTCCAGGGCGACTTCTACAGCCACACCCTGATGACACCGTTCTTCTCGCCGCCGCCGTTGACCACGCCGCCGCCGTCAGTGCATCTCGCGGCGGTGGGGGAGCGCATGACCGAGGTCGCCGGCGAGGTCGCGGACGGGTTGCTCGTGCACGCCTTCACGACCGAGCGGTACCTGCGCGAGCGGACATTGCCCGCGCTCGAAGTGGGGCTGGTGCGCAGCGGACGCTCACGCGCGGACGTCGCGCTGAGCATCCCCGGGCTCGTCGCGACCGGAGCGGAGGAGGAGTCGATGGCGCGCGCAGTCGAGGCGACGCGCAAGCAGGTGTCGTTCTACGCGAGCACGCCCGCGTACCGCGGGGTGCTCGAGGTGCACGGCTGGGGGGAGCTCGGCGAAGAACTCACGACACTGTCCCGATCGGAGGACCCGCTGCGCTGGGAGAAGATGGCGTCGCTCGTGAGCGACGAGGTGCTGCATGAATTCGCGATCGTCGCCGAGCCACACCTGCTGGCGGGTGCGATCCGCGATCGCTTCGACGGCCTGATCGACCGGTTCAGCTTCTACCCGAGCTACGAGGTCGACGACGCGGTGTGGAACGACGTGGTCACCAAGCTCGCCACGTAACAGTTCTGGGGCGCGATCAGTAGTCGAGGCGGCGTAGCAACGCCTCGCGCTGCTCGGCCGGATCGCCGAGCAGCAGCCGGGACATCGTCGCGCGGCGCAGGTAGAGGTGCGCCGGGTGCTCCCACGTGTAGCCGATGCCGCCGTGCACCTGGACGTTCTCGCTCGCGGCGAGGTACGCAGTCTCCGTGCACGTTGCCAGGGTCAGGGCCGCGACAACCGGAGTCTCATCCGGCCGGGCCGTGGCGCTCCAGAGTGCGTACCACGCGGCCGAACGGGCCGCCTCGATCTCGACGAGGACGGTTGCCAGGCGGTGTTTGATCGCCTGGAACGAGCCGATGGGACGCCCGAACTGTTCACGCAACTTCGCATAGTGGGTGGCCATCTCGAGTGCGCGCTCGGCGACGCCGACGCATTCGGCAGCGAGCGCGATCGCGGCCAGGTCGGCGGTGCGCTCGAGCGCCGCGACGGCCGACGACACATCGCCCACCAACTCGCCGGGCGTTGCGGAGAACTCGAGCCGGGCGACGCGGCGCGTGGCGTCAAAGACTTCGACGCGCTGGCGGGTGAGACCGGGCGCCGGCGCCTCAACGCTCACCAGTAGGAGGCCTGAATCGCTCTGCGCGGCGACGAGGACGAGTTCGGAGCCGCCGCCGTCGAGGACGAACTCGGCGACGCCGTCGAGCGTCCACCCATCCGGTGCAGACGTAGCCCGCACGTTCGAGTGCCGGGGCAGCGCGACAGTGGCAAGCAACTCGCCGGACGCGATCCGCGGCAGCCACCGCGTCATCGCGGCCTCATCGCCAGAATTCAGCAGCGCGCTCGCCGCGAGAACGGCGGAGGAGAAGAACGGGGCGCACACGAGCGCGCGGCCCATCTCCTGAAGCACGATGCCGAGCTCGAGGTAGGTGAAGCCGCCCCCGCCGTACTTCTCGGGAATGGCAAGACCGGGCAAGCCGAGCTCGCTCGACATGCGCGACCACAACGCAGGGTCGTGCCCGAGCTCGCCGAGCATGGCGCGGCGCACTTCGGCCTCCGGTGCTTTGGCGGCAAAGAAGCGCCGGACCGCGCTGGCGAGTTCTTGCTGCTCAGCGCTGAACCGGAAGTCCACCATGCACCGTCAGGCGTCGAGCCGGGCTGCGGCGTAGCCGGAGACCACGTCCGTGCCGTCCTGGTTCGTCGTCACGACACTCAGTTCCACGACCGGCACCCCGTCCTCGTCGCTAACGCCGTCGACAGTAGTGCGCACCGTCAGGGTGTCGCCCGGCCAGACCTGCGCGGTGAAGCGCACGCCGAAGCGCAGCAGCCTGCCGTCGCCTAGCAGATCGGTGAGCGCGCGGGCAGTCATCCCCATCGTGAGCATCCCGTGCGCGAACACGCCGGGATAGCCGGCGATCTCCCGCGCGTACACCTCGTCGCTGTGCAGCGGGTTGAAGTCGCCCGACGCGCCTGCGTACTGCACGATCTGCGTGCGCTTCAGGTCGTCGACCACCACCGCGTCGAAATGCTGACCGACGGTGAGGTCGGTGGCTCGCAGACCCATCAGGAAGCCGCCTCTCGCTGGACGCCGACGCTGCGCATGGTGACGACGAGTTCGCCGTCCTGATCGCGGAACTCCGTTATCTGTTCGGTGAAGAGCAACCGTCCGGAGCGGCCCGACTTCTCCCACGGCTCGCCGGCCCTGGTGCGAACGCTCAACACGTCGCCGACGCGCACCGGACGGTGATAGATGAAGTGCTGCTCGGCGTGAAGGCCGCCGGCGCCCTCCTTCGTCAAGCCCGGACCCCGCCCGGATCCGTACCACTCTTCGCCCGGCGTGGGGCGCAACGGGTAGTCGGGATCGAACTGTGCACTCGCGATCGCAAACGTCGGCGCAGCGATCACCGCGCCGAGCTCACTCGCCGCCGCGTGGTCGGTGTCGGCGTAGATGGGGTTCGGGTCGCCGACCGCGCGGGCGAAGGTCATCACGTGTCCCGCTTCGACCGGGAACCGCTCGACCGCCATCGCTACTCGCTCCGCTCGGAGCCGACGACTGCCGCGAACGAGACGCATTCGCCGGGGCCGCCGCCGAGGTTGTGCGTGAGGGCCATCGTCCGGCCCTCGGCGACGGAACGCAGCGCGCGCTCCGCCGGCGCCTCGCCGCGCAACTGCAGCCACGCCTCGAACATCATGCGCAGGCCCGACGCGCCGATCGGGTGGCCGAATGCCTTCAGGCCACCGTCCGGGTTCACCGGCAGCTCGCCGTCGAGGTCGAACGCGCCCGAGAGCACGTCCTTCCACGCCTCACCGCGCGCCGAGAAGCCGAGGTCCTCCATCAGCACCAACTCCGTGGGTGTGAAGCAGTCGTGCACCTCCGCGAGAGCCAGTTCCGAACGAGGGTCCGCGATGCCTGCCTGCCGGTACGCCTCTGCGGCACACGCAGCGACCTCGGGGAACGTCGTGAAGTCGTACTCAGGATCGCTGAGCCCGGTGGCAGGACCGGCCACGAAGGACAGCGCTTTAACGAACAGCGGCTTGTCGGTGTACTTGTAGGCGTCCTTCGCGCGCACCACGATCGCGGCCGCGCTGCCGTCCGAGACACCCGAGCAGTCGAAGATGCCGAGCATGCCCGCGATCTTGGGGGAGTTGCGGATCGTCTCGAGCGGCACCTCCTTGCGGAACTGCGCCCGCGGATTCCGCGCACCGTTGTAGTGGTTCTTCCAGGCGATGCGCGTGAGGACGTCCTTCATCTCTTCGAGGTCGACGCCGTAGCGCTCTGCGTAGGCCGGCGCGAGAAGGCTGAAGTTCGCCGGCGCTGTCGCGTCGTTCTTGCCGTCGTCACCGGCGTTGGGGATGGGCGCGCCGACCAGTCCCGAGTACCCGGAGTCCTTCAGCTTCTCCACGCCGATTGCCATCGCCGTGTCGTACGCGCCGGACGCGACCGCGTAACACGCGTTGCGCAGTGCCTCCGATCCCGTGGCGCACATGTTCTCTAGCCGTGTCACCGGTTTGCAGTCCAGCCGCAGCGGGCGGCTCAACGTCAGGCCCGACGTTCCCGATCCCATCGTCCCGAGCCAGAAGGCGTCGAGGTCGTTGATCGGTATGCCTGCCGACGCGCTAGCCGCCGTTGCCGACTCGAGCAGCAGGTCGTCGGTCGACTTGTCCCAGTGCTCGGCGAAATCGGTGCAGCCCATGCCGACGATCGCGACCCGATCCCGAATGCCGTGCGAACCCATGCTCGTCTCCTCGCCTACGGCCGGCGGTCAGCGACAACAGGCACGCCGGCCTCGTCGCGAACCGGCCGCGCCTTCCAGAAGTAGTTGTGGACGCCGTCGGTGGTGATCAGGCGGCGGAACGTCATCTCGACGCGCAGGCCGATGGCCACCTCGTCCGGCGCTGCGTCGGTGAGTTGGCAGCGCAGCCGGCCGCCCCCGTCGTAGTCGACGACGACCACGAGCACCGGCGGGTTCGGCGTGAACGCCAAGTGGTCGACGGTGTATGTCGCCGTTGTCCCGGCCACATCGGCTAGCGGCTCGGGGACCGTCTGGTCGATCGAGTGGCAACTGCGGCACACGCGATCGGGCGGCAGGCTGCGGGTCCCGCACTGCGTGCAGCGCGCCGCGATGAAGCCGAACTTCCAGTCGAGCCGGCGCAGTGCCGGCGGCGAGGCGGGCGACTCCGGGTCGGGGCGGCGGGGCGGCTCGCGGTCGAGCAGCCCGCGCCAGGAGAGGAACGTCGCGTAGTCGAGTGCCGAGTTGCCGGCGCCCACCTGCGACCGGGTCGAGCGGCTCGGTCGTCCGGCGATAAGCGCCGGGGTGGTGCGCAGCAGCAGCGCGGTCACTCCGTCTGCCAGCACCAACACGAGGACGTACTGGTCGGCCTCGGCGCGGTCGAGAACGTCGGCGAGCAGGATGCCGGCCTGGGCCGTGCCGCTGTTGCCCACCTGCGCAACCAGGTCGTCGGCCACTGCGTCGGCGTTGACGCCCGTGATCTTCACGGCTCGTTTGACCGCGCGCGCGTGCAGTCCCGAGACGACGAGGTGGTCGATCTGGCCGGCGGCGATCGACGCATGCTTGAGGACGTCGGCGAACGCGGCTTCGACGAGCGGCACGTACGCCTCTTCGCCGAAGCGGTCCTCCCATACTCGAGAGGCACCGGCGCCCGGCGTACGCCAACGCTCCAAGAACTCCTCGGTCGCGGAGGCAGTGGCGACCACCTCGGCCAGCACGGGCCGGTGGCCGTCGTTGCCGAACAGGAACGCGGCCGCGCCGTCGCCGCCGTCGCGCTCGTCCGCGCCACCCGGCAGACCGGTCCGCACGTCGGAGAGCACGGCCAGCGTCGGCACGGGCGATTGTCCGGCGAGCAACAGCGCACCCAGCCCGGAGCGGACCGCGCCGGTCAGGTCGAGGGCCAGCGTCTCGGACGGCAGCGAGAGCGCGGCGTGGATTGCCGTCGCGTTCGTCTTGTCGGCATAGGCGGGGTTGGCCGAGGCGAAGAGCAACTGCGCCACGATGCCGCGGTCGGCGACTCCGGCGAGCGCGAGTCGTGCGGCCTCCACGCCCATCGACGTCGTGTCCTCGTCGTACGACGCGACGGCGCGGGTGCCCTTGCCGCCCCCTGCGCCAAGTACCTCTTTGATCCGCCGGCGATCCAGGCGGTGGTACGGCAGGTACGTGCCGTACGCGATGACGCCGCTCAATGCCACTCCTCACATCCTCGGATAAGTATTACCTGTTGTACTATTTCTAGAGCGCTGCGTCCAGCGCTTGTCGCCTTCGTCTCCACACCGACGACCTGCGAGGCCCAGATGGACATCAGCTATCCGGACGACGTCGAGGCGTTCCGCGGTGAAGTGCAAGCCGTACTTGCCGCAGAACTCCCGGCGGACTGGCGCGGTATCGGCGCCATCGCCGCACGCGACGAGGCCGAGCAGTTCGTGGGCGAGTGGCGCGCCACCATGCACCGCCACGGCCTGCTCGGCATCACCTGGCCGCAGCGCTACGGTGGTCGTGGCCTTTCGCGGCTGCACCAGGTGGTCCTGGTCGAAGAGCTGGCCAAGTCGGGCCTGACCTTTGGTGAGCACACCGACCTGTTCAGCATCAAGATGCTCGGCAACACGCTGCTGCGCTCGGGCACCGAGGAGCAGAAGGAGCGGTTCCTGCCGCGGATCCTGTCCGGTGCCGACCGGTGGTGCCAGGGATACTCCGAACCCGGCGCCGGCTCGGACCTCGCCGCGCTGCAGACCAGAGCCGAGCTCGTCGAGGATCCCGGCGGCGCGGAGTGGCTCATCAACGGCCAGAAGATCTGGACCTCGGTTGCTCATCGCGCCAACTGGATCTTCCTGCTCGCCCGCACCGATCCGGCCGCGCCCCGTCACAAGGGCATCTCCTTCCTGCTGTGTCCGCTCGACCAGCCCGGCATAGACATCCGTCCGATCCGGCAGGCCAGCGGAGAGTCGGACTTCAACGAGGTGTTCTTCACCGACGCGCGGACGGCTGCGGACAACGTCGTCGGCCCCGTCAACGGAGGCTGGTCGGTGGCGATGAGCCTGCTCGGCCACGAGCGTGGTGAGGAGGCGGCGACCAATCCGATCCTGTTCCGGGCCGAGCTCGACCGCCTCTTCGAACTCGCGCGCGAACGCGGCCGTGACACGGATCCGGTGATTCGGCAGCGCCTCGCGTGGTGCTACGGGCGGGTGGAGGTGATGCGTTACCTCGGTTACCGCATCCTCGGCCAGGCTGCGCACGACGGCGAGCTCGGTGCTGCGGCGTCCGTCGCGAAGCTCTACTGGAGCGAGTACCACGTGAAGGCCACCGAGCTCGCGCTCGACATCGAGGGGTTGGACGGGTTGGCGCCGCAGGGACGCGCACCGTTGCGCGCGGTGCGCACGGACGACCCCGGCGCGCCGAACTCGACCGGTTCGTGGCTGGGCGCGTTCCTCAATGCCCGCGCCGGCACGATCTACGCCGGCTCGTCCGAGATCCAGCGAAACATCATCGCCGAGCGCGTCCTGGGCCTGCCGGCGGGTTGACTCGTCAGCGGAGGATCTCGCTCAGGGTCAGCAGCCCGCCAGGGGTCGGCGTGCCGGTGACGTGCGCGGGATCGAAGTCGTCCGGCAGTGGTTCGAAGTTCGGCCGCCGGCGCTCCACGAAGCTGGCCACGCCTTCGCGCAGGTCGGGCCGGCTCGCGAACTCGTCCATCACCCGCGCCGAGCGGCGCATCGCGTCCTCGAAGCCGGCGTCGAGATCGGTGTAGACCTGATGCCTGATCGTGGCCATGGCCGTGGGTGAGCAGTTCATCGCGAGGTCGCGGGCGTAGTCACGTGCGGCGTCGAGCACCTCGTCATCGCCGACCACGCGGCTGACCACGCCGAGCCGCTGCGCCTCATCGGCATCGAACGTGCGCGCCGAGAGCAGCAGGTCCATCGCGTTCTCGACGCCGACGAGCCGGGGCAGCACCCATGCCAGGTTGTATTCGGCGGCCAGCCCGCGGCGGGCGAAAGCGGTGGAGAACCGCGCCCGCTCTGCGGCGAAGCGGACGTCGCACATCAGCGCCTGGACGAGGCCGATGCCGGCGCAGGCCCCGTTGATGGCGGCGATCAGCGGTTTCCGGAACACCCGCGGCGTGTACTGCGGTCGGCGGTCGGCGACGTCCAGGCGCTGGCCGGCGATGCTCTTGAGGCGGGTCATGTCCATGCCTGGGCAGAACGCCGCGCCGGCGCCGGTGACCACGCCGACCCGTACGGCGGGGTCGCGGTCGGCCGACGCGAGCAGGTCGAAGTAGCGATTCTCCATTGCCGCACTCCAGCCGTTGCGCTGCTCCGGCCGGTTGAACATGAAGGTCGCGACCCCGTCGGCGTCCACTTCGAAGAGGACGCTGTCTTCGTCTACGAACATGAGGCCTCCCAGGATATAGTTAGATAAGATACACAGACGAGAGGCGGTACCACCTCATGCAGCACTCCGATGCCGGCGCCGAGCAGGTGCGCGCCCTCGTCGAGGACCTCCTCGCCGAGTACGACCCGTCAACCGTCAGCGACACCGAATTGCTCGGCGCCCAGTTCGACCGTGGGCTGGCGTGGGTCCATTTCCCGGTCGGACGCGGTGGGCTTGGTCTCGAGCCAAACCTCCAGACGCTCGTGGACATCCCGCTCGCCGCGGCAGGTGCTCCGGCGCCGATGTGGATGAACCCGATCGGCGTGGGGATGGGCGCACCGACGCTGCTCGCTTACGCGTCGGAAGAACAGCTGGACCGGCTGCTCCGTCCGCTGTTCACCTCCGAGCAACGGTGGTGCCAGCTCTTCAGCGAGCCGGGTGCCGGGTCGGACGTCGCTGGACTCTCGACGCGCGCCGTACGCGACGGTGACGAGTGGGTCGTCAACGGCCAGAAGGTGTGGACGTCGGTCGGCCACCTCGCGCGGTGGGGACTGCTGCTGACGCGCACCGATCCGGACGTCCCGAAGCACAAGGGGTTGAGTTACTTCGTCGTCGACATGACCTCGCCCGGCGTCGAGGTTCGTCCATTGATCCAGATGACCGGCGACTCAGAGTTCAACGAGGTCTACCTCACCGACGTGCGAATCCCGGACGTGAACCGGCTGGGTGAGGTCGGGGACGGCTGGAAGGTCGCCCTCACGACCTTGATGAACGAACGGGTTGCCATCGGTGGAATGGTGCCGCCGCGCGGCGGTGGTGTCATCGACGGTGCGTTGCAGACCTGGGTGGAGTACGGCGACGGGGACCCTGCCGTCCGTGACGAGCTCGTGCAATGGTGGGTCGAGACCGAAGTTCTTCGCCTGACGAGTATCCGCGCACTCCAGACGCGCACCGCGGGCACACCCGGTCCCGACGGTTCCATCGGCAAGATGATGTCGGCCGAACTGAACAAGAAGGTGTGGTCGTTCACCATGAACCTCATGGGGATGGACGCCGCGCTGTACCCCGAGGGTTACCGCATGGGCCACGCGCCGCAGGAGGATCTGCAGCACCGCGGCCGGCAGTTGCAGTTCCTGCGTGCCAGTGCCAACTCCATCGAGGGCGGGACGACCGAGATCATGCACAACATCCTCGGCGAGCGTGTGCTGGGACTGCCCGGTGATGTCCGCGTCGACAAGGACCGTCCCTGGACCGAGGTGCCCCGCTCGTGACCACGCCGCTCACCGTTGCCGTCGACCCGGACGAGTTCGCCGGCCAGATCGCGCTCGTGACCGCTGCTGCCGGACGGGGTATCGGCCAGGCGATCGCGCGGCGGCTCGCGGCTGGCGGCGCATCGGTCGTCGTCACTGACATCCATCCGGGTCGCACGCACGACGTCAGCGCGGCCATCGCCGCCGACTACCCGAAGGCGACAGTCGTCGGATACCCGCTCGATGCCGGCGACCGTGATCAGATCGATGCCGTCATCGACGAGGTGACCGCGACACTCGGGCCGATCCGCATCCTGGTCAACAACGCGGCCCTGAACGTCGTCGGCAGCATCTTCGACTACGACGCGGCAGATTGGGACCGCGTCGTGCGGGTGAACCTCACGGGCGCGTGGTACCTGTGCCGGCGCACGATGCCGGTCATGCGCGACGTCGGCGGCGGCGTGATCGTCAACGTCGGCAGCTACGCCCCGGACGTCGGCGGCGGTGGCATCGAGGCGCCGTATGCCGCGACGAAGGGCGGCGTGAGTGCGCTCACCCGCGGCTTGGCACACGAGGGCGGCCCGCACGGCATCCGCGCCGTGTTCCTCTCGATGGGCGTGGTCAAGGGAACGAAGTTCGCGGAGGACAACGCGGAGCTCTTGGCGCGGCAAGCGCCCACCGGCCCGCTCGGCGACCTGCCGGACACCTCCGACATCGCAGAAGCGGTTGCCTTTGTCGCATCGCAGCGTGGACGCTTCATCACGGGCGAAGTCATCAACGTGTCCGGTGGCGCGTACATGCGCAACTGACCGGCTTGGCTAGCCGGCCGGCTTCGGCTCCTTGGGCAGGCTGAGCAGACGCTCACCGATGATGTTGCGCTGAATCTGGCTCGTGCCGCCGTAGATGCTCTCCGCCTTGGACAGCAGGAACGTGTGCTGCCACCGGCCGAGGTCGTAGCCCGGGCCGACGGTGGTGGCCTCGTCCGCGAGCACTTCCATCGCGAGGTCGAGCAGCCGTTGGTGCTGTCCCGAGGCGAAGAGCTTGCTCGTTGTCGCTTGCGGACCAGGCTCCTCGCCGCGCAGCACCTCGCCGAGCGTGCGCAGGTTGGTCGTGCGCATGAGGTGCACGCCCACCCAGGCATCGACGATGCGGTGCCGCAGCGACGGCGACACGTCGCGCTCGCGCGCGAGCGCGACCAACGCATCGGCCTCGCGCTCGATCCGCAGCTGCATCGGCATCAACAACGTCCCGCGCTCCACGCCCAATGCACCGAGAGCAACCCGCCAGCCGTCATTGACCGCACCGACGACGAGATCGGCACGGGTACGGGCGCCGGTGAAGAACACCTCGCAGAACTCGCTCGCGCCGAGCATGTTCTTGATGGGCCGGATGTCTACGCGAGGCTGGTCGGCCGGCACCAACAACAGCGACAACCCCTTGTGCTTGGCCACGGTGGGATCAGTGCGGGCGAGGACGTAGAGCCAGTCGGCCGACGACGCGAACGTCATCCAGATCTTCTGCCCGTCCACGATCCATTCGTCGCCTTCGAGTCGGGCCGTGGTGCGCACCGACGCCAGGTCGGACCCTGCCTCGGGCTCGCTGAAACCCTGGCCCCAGAACTCCTCGACCGCGGTGATCTTGGGCAGGAACCGGCGCTTCAGTTCCTCGGTGCCGAAACGCAGCAGCGTGGGGCCGAACAGGTCAGTGCCTTGGATGCCGACGCGGTACGGAGCCTGGGCCTTGGCGTACTCATACTCGAAGACCACCTCCTGCGAGTGGGTCGCTGCGCGGCCGCCGTACTCCTTCGGCCACGTCAGGCCGAGCCAACCACCCGCGGACAGCTGCTTCTCCCAACGCAGCCGCACATCCCATGCCTCGGCATCGTCCGCACCGCCGACGCCGCGATGCTCGGCGAATTCGCCGACGAGATGTTCGTCGAGCCAGCTGCGAACTTCTTCGGCGAACGCGCGGTCCTCCGGTGCGAACTCGATCTCCACGCTCACGCCTCCGGTAGCGGGTAGGGCAGGAACTCGGGCGGACGCTTGGCGACGAAACTCTCGACACCCTCGCGGTAGTCGGGATGCCGCTTGGCAACCGGTATGAGGTCGAGGGCCCGGGCGAACGACTGCTGCAGGGTTGCCTCGAGGTCGAGCAGCATCTGCGACTTGATCATCGCCATCGAGTGCGGTGACACGTTCGCAGCCAGGTCGCGGGCGTACGCCAACGCATGGGGGAGCGCCGTTCCAGGCTCGACGGCGCGGTGCACCAGGCCGAGGGCGAAGGCCTCGTCCGCATCGAAGACCCGCCCGGAGAGCAACAGTTCAAGCGCGCGCGCATGGCCGATGGCACGGCTGAGCAGCCACGTCGTGCCGTCCTCCGCCGGTAGTCCGCGCCGGCTGAATGCCGTGCTGAGCCGGGCGCGCCGGTCGAGGAACCTGACGTCGCAGCACAGAGCCTGCGTCAACCCGATGCCCGCACAGTTGCCGTTGATCGCGGCGATCACGGGCTTGGGCACGGTCGTGGCGAAGATGTGTGTGCGCGGGTCGAGGTCGTAACGCGAGCCGTTGGCCGATGCGCGCAGTGCCTCGGGGTCGAGCCCCGGGCAGAACGAATCGCCCGCACCGGTGATGACGATCGCGCGCACGGCAGGATCTGCCGCCGCCGACTCCAAGCTGTCGAGGTAGGCGTGCTCCATCGCCGACGTCCACGCGTTGTGCCGGTCCGGACGGTTGAGCGTCACGACGGCAACGCCGTCATCGCCGACCTCGTACAGCACGGGCAGTTCGTCGGCGACGCGGGACGGCGCCGCGCTCGTGGTCATCGCGTCATAGCCCGAGCTGTCCGGCGAGCAGTTGGCGGTGATGCGCCGGCGTGCCGAGCAGGACCTCGCACGTCTTGGCCCGCTTGAAGTACAGGTGGGCGGGATGTTCCCAGGTGAAGCCGATGCCGCCGTGGATCTGGATGTTCTCGCTCGCGACATGCATGAACGCCTGCGAGCAGTAGATCTTGGCCATCCGCGCCGCGGTCGGAACGTCGTCGTCCTCGGCCGATAGGGCCCACATGCCGTAGTACGCGGCCGAGCGTGCCGACTCGGTCTCGGCGAGCATGTCGGCGCATTTGTGCTTGATGGCCTGGAAAGAGCCGATCGGCCGGCCGAACTGCACGCGCACCTTCGCGTATTCGACGGCCATCTCCAGTGCGCGCGACGCGCCGCCGACCTGTTCGGCGCCGAGCATGATCGCGGCGGTCTCCAGGGCGCGCGTGATGGCAGTCCACCCGTCGCCCTCGTCGCCGATGAGACGTGCCGGGGTCTCGGTGAAGGTCAGTTCTGCCTGCTTGCGCGTCTGGTCCATCGTCTCCAGCGGCGTGGCGACGAATCCTGCAGCGCGCTTGTCGACCGCGAACAGGCTGATGCCCGCCGGGGTGCGCGCGGCGACCAGTACGAGATCGGCGACGTGGCCGTCCAACACGTGCTTCTTCGTGCCGGTGAGCGTCCACCAGTCCGGACCAGCCGTCGCCGCGAGGTGGATGTCGTCCGCAGTCCAGCCGGATGCACGTTCCAGGAGCGCGACCGTGGCGATCGTCGTGCCTGCCGCGATGCCGGGCAGGAAATTCTTCTTGGCGTCCTCGTCGTTGCCGCGCAACAGCACCTCGGCGGCGAAGACCGTCGAGAAGTACGGCGCGCACAGCAGCACACGCCCCATCTCCTCGAAGACCAGGCCGAGCTCGACGTAGCCAAATCCGGCGCCTTCGTACTCCTCCGGAATCGCGAGCCCCGGCAGCCCGAGTTGCTCGCTCATCTGCCGCCACACGTCTGGGTCGTAGCCGGCCTGCGTGGCCATCAGTCGCCGTACCTCTGGTTCGGCCGATCGGGCGCCCATGAACCGCCTGACGATCGAGCGCAACTCGCGCTGCTCCTCGGTGAGCGTGAAGTCCATCGATGCTCCTACTCGGCCGCGGCCCGTCGGTATGGCGGACGTCATCACTCCGACAGCTGCGATTATACAAATAAGTTGTACGATTGCGCCAGACGCCCCAGCGGAGGATGCCATGAGCGATCGCTACGAACGGTTCAGCCTGCGAATAGAGCACCCCGACCCCGGGCTCCTCGAGATCGTCTTCGACGGCCCGAACCTCAATGCAGTCGATCCGGCCATGCATCGCGCCCTCGCCGACATCTGGCCCGTCATCGACCGCGATGACGACGTGCGGGCTGTGGTCGTGCGCGGCGAGGGCAGGGCGTTCTCGGCCGGTGGCGACTTCGGCATGATCGAGAGCATGGCGGCCGATCCGGCCGTGCGGACGCGCGTCATGCGCGAGGCCCGCGACATGGTCTACGGCGTCATCAACTGCTCGAAGCCGGTGGTCTCCGCGATCCACGGCCCGGCCGTCGGCGCCGGGCTCGTCATCGGGATGCTGGCCGACGTGTCGGTCGCCGGACGCTCGGCGCGCATCGTCGACGGACACACTCGGTTGGGTGTCGCGGCCGGTGACCACGCCGCCATCTGCTGGCCGTTGCTCTGCGGCATGGCGAAGGCGAAGTACTACCTGCTGACGTGCAAGGTCCTGACCGGTGAAGAGGCCGAACGGATCGGTCTGGTCTCGCTATGCGTTGACGACGACGCCGTCTACGAGACCGCGCTCGGCGTTGCCCGTGACCTTGCCGCGCTGCCTGCCTCCGCTATCAGCTGGACGAAATACAGCCTGAACAACTGGTACCGCCAGGCCGGCCCGATCTTCGACGCATCGCTCGGTATGGAGTTCTTCGGGTTCGGCCTGCCCGAGGTCCGTGAAGGCGTTGCCGCACACCGCGAGAAGCGGGCACCCAACTTCCGTGCGGCGGAGGAGGCAAACCGTGCCGTCATCTGAAGAAGATCTCGCCGAGGTGCCGTTGCTGGTGCGGGGTCAGACGTTCGAAGAGATGGCCGTCGGGTCGATCTTCCGCACCGCGGCGCGCACCGTGACCGAGACGGACCTCGTCAACTTCGTCACCTGGGGCGGCTTCACCGAACCGCTGTTCTGGGACGCCGACCATGCGAGCGGCGGCGGCTACACCGGACGGCTCGTTCCCGGTGCGCTCGTCTACTGCCTCGGCGAAGGGCTCGTGCTGCAGACGAACGTGCTGCATGGGACGGGCCTCGCGTTCATGTCGATGGAGCTTTCGGTGAAGCGTCCCGTCTACGTCGGCGACACGTTGCACGTGATCGTCGAGGTCACCGATGTACGCAAGGCCAGCACCGGTGAGCGAGGTGTGGTCACCACGCAGAACACGGTGCGCAACCAGCACGCTGAGGACGTACTCGTCTATACGCCCGTGCGGTTGATTCGTGGCCGCCACTACGAGGAATCGGCATAGTTGCGGTGAACGCCGTCGATACCGGCCTCGCCGTTCTCCGCGTCGCCCTCGGAATCGTCTTTCTCGCGCACGGCTGGAACCACGTCGTCGGTGGCGGACGCATCGCGGGAACCGCCCGCTGGTTCGAGAGCCTCGGCATGCGGCCGGGACTGCTGCACGCGTGGACGGCCAGCATCACCGAGGTCGGATGCGGCGTTCTGCTGGTGCTCGGGCTTGCCACGCCGCTGGCATGTGCGGGCGTTGTCGGCACCATGCTCGTCGCGTGGATCACCAACCACTTGCGCAACGGGTTCTTCATCTTCCGTCCTGGCGAGGGCTACGAGTACGTGATGACGCTGACCCTCGCGGCGGTCGGCCTCTCCGGCTTGGGAGCTGGTCGCCTGTCGCTCGACCACGCGCTCGGCTGGTTCCAACCGCCGAGTTGGACGGGCTTCATGATCACGCTCGTCGCCGGTGTCGGCGGCGCGGCCCTCACCCTGGTTAGCAGCTGGCGGCCGGCGCACGACTAGGCCACGCGCCGATCAGGCGTGGTCAGCACTGTCGAGACATCGGTCGCTGATCGTCGGCACCAGCTCACCGCCGTGGCGTCCGGTTCCACCCACCTGCGCAGGCACCGTCACGCAACGAGTTGGCGGCAGCGGGATTCGACCGTGTCGCGCTCGAGTGCGCGGCCGTGATCGGCAAGCTGGGCGGAGACCTCGGTCGCGGGCAGGTCGGTCAACAGAGTGGCGGCGAACAGGTCCATGACCGCCAGGTAGTCGCCCGACTCATCAGCGGTCAGATAGCGGAACAGATCACGGCGCCGCCCGTCGTCGCATGACGAGGATGAGGCCGGAGGTTCCACAGTCACAGGCTAGGCGAGCCGACTGACAGATTCGGCGTGTCGCCATCGAGTCCGGTGGGTCGTGACGGCAATCGAGCCGTTTTACCCGGCCGGCTCAGAGCGCGCCGAGGACGGCTTGGATGACCGCGGCGGCGTGCGCGAGGTCGGCGGTGAGGTCTGCTGTTCCGATGGTGATGTCGTCGTATTCGGATTTGTTGCGGCATCGCCGGATCCGCTGGTATTCGCCTGTGCTGGGGCTGTTGATCATGGCCTCGGCGTAGATGCCGACTGCCTCGTGTGCCGCGGCGACGGCGCGGACTCGGTAGCCGAGGGAGATCATGTGGGCGGTGACGGCGATGCGCATGGCATCGTAGGCGGTGATGTAGGCGATCTCGGTGTCGATGGCGGCGACCGATTTGGGTGCGGTCACGACTGACTCGCACATCGTCTCATCGGAGCAGGTCCAGGCTGACCAGCGGCTGGGTCTTGACGTGGGTGAGGAATCCGGTCGGGCCGTGTTCCCATTCGGCGGGTGTCAGGACGGTGACGTTGACGTCGCGGCGCTTGTGACCGTTCGGCAGGGTCCGGGTTGGAGCACCGACTCGGGCACTACCGGCGGGCGCACCGACTAACCGGCCTACTGCAGTTGACCCTCATGTGACCCCGAACGGACACCTCGACCCCAGCCATCAGGAGAGGACACGACCCGACACGGAACGGCTGAAACAATGCTGCGTAAGGGAAACTGGCTGACACCTTGAAGCACGAGACGCCAGGCACTGACGTGAAATGACCCTTAGCATCGAGGGGTCAGGGGTTCGAATCCCCTCAGCTCCACCATACAAGTCAATGCTTATAAGGGCTTCGGGCCTCCGACTGGAAGACGCCGGCCGCGCTTGTCACTTCGTTGTCACCTTATTCAGCCTTGATTTGAACATTCGTGGATATGAGTCCGGGAAATGCTCAATCGAACTTCGTCGACTACTGGTCGTCTATGTGGTCGCCGGTTCGAATGTGTGCCTATGTCAGGTCATCCAGCTGTCTCGCCTGAGCCCGGTCGCGGGGACTAGACGCGTTCGCGGGCGACGTGTTCGCGTACTGCGGGGATGGTTTCAGCGGCGAAGCGCTCGATTACGTCCGGGTCTTCGCTGGCCAGGATGAAGATGCTGACGCCGTCCTCGACGGCCAGCTGGGCCAGTGCCTCCGGAGTCTGCTGGCGCGGGAAGATGTTGAGTAGACGGGTGATCTCGCGGGGATCGCGGCCGGCGGCCCGGGCGGCATCGTCGATGATCGCGTTTCCCTTTGACACGCCACCTGGCTCCATGACCGGCAGCGACGGCAGCCAACCATCGGCCTGGCGTCCCACCAAGCCCTGCATCTTCGGCTTGTGGGCGCCGAGCCAGATCGGAATCTCGTGGGCGGGCGCGGGTCCACGCTCGGCGCCGTGGACCGAATAGAACTCGCCGTCAACATCCACGCCGCCGGGCCCGTCGGCATCCCAGACCCCGCGGATGATGTCGATTGCCTCGTCAAGTGCCGCGACGCCCTGGAGCAGGGTCAGTCGCCTTCCGCCGATCGCCTGCACGGCATCCCAGAAGAAGCCGGCTCCGAGTCCGAGGCTGGTCCGTCCGCCGGAGAGCAGGTCGAGGCTGGCCGCCGCGCGGGCGAGTACGGCAGGGGGCTGACGCAGCGGCAGGTTCAGCACGTTGCCGGACACTCCGATGCGCTCGGTCCGCGCGGCCACCTAGCTCAGCAGAGTCCAGTAACGAGAAAGCTCGACTGGTAGAGATGGTCCTGGAAGGTGACGAAGTCGAAGCCGAGCCGCTCACTGAACTGCGCCAACTCGACCGGACGGCCCGGCGGGGAGTTGGTGGGACCGATGAATGTTGCGAAACGCAAGGGATGACCGTAGTCGGGCATCGAGGTCTCCTTCTTCGTTCGTGCGTGGTCAGCCGCGATGCGACGTCGTCGCGCACAGCGTGTCGTCAGATCGAGGCGCTGACGATTTCGTCGAGGGGCTCGGACAGGGCCGCCTCGTGGTGAAGGCCGCCGCCGCGT
This sequence comes from Mycobacteriales bacterium, assembly GCA_038212215.1. Classification (GTDB taxonomy): domain Bacteria; phylum Actinomycetota; class Actinomycetes; order Mycobacteriales; family Jatrophihabitantaceae; genus JALZAI01. The sequence goes on along the minus strand of JBBQUT010000007.1, from coordinate 55,749 downwards.
CGGATCACAGCACCGCAGATGACAGCGGCGGCCCAGAACAGCAGGCCTCGTCCCGCCCTCAGGTGAACCATCGACAGCCAACATCGAGGTCATCGGCCGGCTATTGCCGAGATGAAACCAAGGCGGCGGTACGGGCCGCTGGCTGATCATTGCGACCGTGCCACGTCCCGAAGAGGATCGTCAGTGGATTTCGGCACCTAGGGCCACGTCGAAGCCTGCGCCGTTGCGGGCGAGTCCCATTATGAGGATGCCGGCCCATTCGAGGACGTAGGTCATCTCGAGCCCTCCTACGTCGAGGGGCCGCATGTCCAAGCTCTGCAGAAAAGCCGCGAAAGGTGCCTTCGCGTCGGCGCTGTCGCCGGCGAAGAACACGTCCAGGGGTTTATCTTCGGCAATGATGTGGCGGAAGATCGAATTGAAGGCCTTCACGACGTGTGCGCTCTTGGGGGCGGCGGCGGCGATCTGCTGGGACACCGAGTTGCCCTCTTTCGTCACGAGTGCGCTGGCATCAGCGTTGAACGGGTTGGTGATGTCGATGAGGATTTTCCCGTCGAGCGCATCGCCGTAGTGCGTGACCACGTCAACCGCGCTCTGGTGTGGGACGGCCACGAAGACGATCTCTCCTGCCGGCCGGGCGCCGAACGTGCCGACCGTGGCTCCGTGGCCGATCTGGTCGGCCAGTGCCTGAGCCCTGGCGGGGTCGCGGCTCATGAGCTCGATGGTGTGGCCGTGCTGGGCCGCCCGGGTGCCGATGGCGTTGGCCATGTTGCCCGAGCCGATGATGCTGATGGTGGTCATGATGGGTGCTCCTTCGTGTTGTACGGATCAGTTGGTGGTGACGCTCTTGCCGGGAGTGATCGGTTGCGTCGAGGGCGTCCCCCTTTCTGTTGAGGCTTGGCACTTGAGTTCGAGGTTGTTTCCGGCTGGGTCGCGGATGAACACCGCGTAGTAGTCGGGTCCGTACTCCGGCCAAAGCCTGGGCTCGTGCAGGATCTCGGCGCCGGTCGCGGTGGCAACCTCGTAGCCGAGCCGGACGGTCGCCTTGTCCTCGACATTGAGTGCGAGGTGGGTCTGGCGACCGCCGGGGTCGGTCGCCTGGGAGAAGAACAGTTGGGTCGGCTGGCCGGGTAGGGCGTACCCGATCAGGTTCGGCGTATCGAAGGTCCGCCTACCCCCGGCGAGGTTGACGATCTGGTCGTACCAGTCGCCGATGGTGGTCAGGTCGTCGACTTGCAGGACGACATGGTTGAGCAGTGTCATGGCCGCTCTCCAGTCCTACCGCGGCCGCGTTCAACGGCGCAGGTCTCCGGCAGCGACGGGACTACGTCGTGGGCGACTGGCTGGAGCTGGCTGGCGATGGCTTGGGCCGTGTTGCCGGGTCCGATGGATTTGAGATGCATGAGGGCCTCCGGTGGGATGGAAGTGGGTATGGAACGGCGGTTCATGGTCTGGTGGGTGGCGCCGCGATCCGGTTGGAAGTCACCGCCACGTGCGGTCTCAAAACAGCCCGCTGATCTCGTCGAGGGGCTCGGGCTGGCCGGCCTCCTGGTGAAGCCGGGTGCCGCCGCGGATCACGGCACCGCAGATGACGGCGCCCGCCCAGAAGAGGCCGGCGGCCCACCAGTAGCCGATGGTGAAGCCGTGCACGGTGGCGCTGACGACGGCGGTGCTGCCGTGGTCGGCTAGGTGATGGCTGGTGGCGGTGGCGACGAAGGTGCTGATGACGGCGACGCCGAGCGCCGCGCCGAGCTGCTGGGCGACGTTGTTGACCGCGCCAGCGGTGCCCGCGTCGCGCGGATCGACACCTTGCTGCCCGGCCGCGACCGCCGAGACGATCGCCGACCCGATACCGGTCCCGACCAGGATCAGCCCGGGCAGCACCCAGGCCGCGTAAGGGCTGCCCGCGTCGGCCTGGGTCAGCAGGGCGGCCCCGGCGCCGCTGATGAGCAAACCGACGACGGTGATGACCCGCATGGTCAGGTGCCGGACCAGCACGTTTTGGGTCAGCGTGGCGACCACGACAACTGTCAACATCATCGGCAGGAACGCGACGCCGGTCTTGATCGGCGAGTAGTGCAGCACGTCCTGGAAGTAGTAGGTCAGGAACAAAAAGAGCGCGAATACGCCACCTTGTCCCAGCATGAGCGTCAGGTAGGCGGCACCGCGGTTGCGGTCGGCGAACACGTGCAGCGGGATGAGCGGGTGGCGGTCGACTTTCTGGAGCACGACGAAGCCGACCAGGAGGACGCCGCCGGCGATGAGCGGGGTCAGGGTGACCGCCGAGCTCCAGCCGTCGGTCTGGGCCTTGGCCGAGCCAAAAACCACCCCGAAGATCGCCGTCGCGCCGAGGATCGTGCTCGGCACCGAGAGCTTCGGCTTGCCGGGTTCGGTCGAGTTGTGCAGCAGCGCGATTCCGCCGATGATGCCCACGATCGCGAACACGATGTTGACGTACATGCACCAGCGCCAGCTCACATAGTCGGTCAGCAACCCACCGAACAGCAGGCCGAGCGCCGCGCTGCTCCCGGCGACGGCGCCGAAGATCCCGAACGCCTTGTTCAGTTCCTTCATGTCGGTGAATATCACCGTGATCAGTGACAGCGCCGCCGGCGCGAGCAGCGCGGCGAACCCACCCTGAATAGCCCGGGCGGCGATCAGCGTGCCGATGTTCGGAGCCGCGCCGCCGACAGCGGAGGCAACCGCGAACCCCACCAGTCCCACGGTGAACATCGTCTTGCGCCCGTACGCGTCGCTTAGCCGGCCCCCGAGCGGGAGCAAACTACCGAAGACCAGCAAGTAAGCGGTGACGACCCACGGGCGGGCGGCGTTGGAGAAGCCGAGGTCGGCCTGCGCCGAGGGCAGTGCAACGTTCACGACGGTCGCATCGAGCAGGATCATGATCTGGGCGATGAGAATGACGCCCAGCGCCAACCACCGCCGCTCATAGTGGGGATTGGGCGGAGCCGTTGATCGCGATTCGACGGCTTCTATCGTCGCTGAGGCGCCCGCGCCCCTGGAGGGCTCGTTCATGCTCATCTGCTTCGCTCCCAGGAGGTAAAGGTCGGAGCACCAAGGTGAGGCGCCCCTCCGGTAGCGATCGTAAACCTAACCTGAGGGCTACCTCATCCTATTCCGGAGTGCTGCCTCAATTTTGAGCGAAGTTCGAGTCTCGGAATTCAGCAGAGATCGGGGCGAAGCTGGGTCGTCCTTCGGGCCTTCGTCGCGACGCCTTCGGCAACGCTTGCCACATCCGGATTGAGTCCCGCGCCAGCGACGTCGACTTGCTGCGGGCGCCAGCGGCCATCGCGCGATCCTGGACTCGCGGGCAGCAAATAAACGGAGGCTGTCCTCGGCATCATTGATAGAGTAAGGGAGTGAGCGCGACCGAGGTTGAGCAGACGCGCAGGCCCCTGCGCCGTGACGCCCGGGAGCACCGCGAGAAGCTCCTCTCGGCGGCGCAGCGCGAGTTCGCTGCACGCGGCGTGGATGCCTCGTTGGAGAAGATCGCACGCGATGCCGGCGTCGCCATCGGCACCTTGTATCGCCACTTCCCAACGCGCCTCGACCTGCTGATGGCCGCCTTCCAGCCTCGGCTCCAGGAGTTCCTCGATGGAGCCACGAAGGCCTTAGAGATGGACGATCCGTGGGAAGGCTTCGCCTACTACTTGGAGAACCTGTTCCGCGTGCAGGCCGGCGACCGAGGGTTCAACGACTTCCTCTCCCGCCGCTTCACCGACAACGCTGAGACCGAGCGCATCCACGACCAGATGTGCCTACAAATCGGGGACGTTCTCGCCCGAGCTCAAGAAGCCGGCGAGGCTCGCCCCGATATCACCCAGGCCGACATCGTCAACCTCATCTGGTCCAACGGCCGGATCATCGACGCCACCAGCGCCACGGCGCCCAACGCCTGGCGGCGCTGCCTCTACCTCATGCTCGACGCCTATCGGGCTGAGCGTGCACATCCGCTCCCCGAGCCGCCGATGACGGACCAGCAGCTCTACGACGCCATGGTTCATCTCAGCAAAGGGAAGTAGGGATGCGGGGGTCCTGCTCCACGAGCACGCCTCACCTCAACCCGAATGACGGTTACACGGGACTGCCCCCGGTTCGGTTGACTCCTTGCCTGTGAGGATTGCTCCTCGCTGGAAGGATCAGCATCATGCCGAAGGCCCTTCCTCCGGAGTTCCGTCGTGACGTGGTTGCGGTCGCCCGTAATGGTGTGGCGCCGAGCGGCGCACGGGTCTAGCCATGAGGCGACGAGTGGCTTCCTCTCCAGCTACGGGCCTGCTCAACGACTTCGTTGTCGACCCGCGGCGGTCGAAGGGCCGCTAGGTGGCGCGGCGGCGTACGAACCAGATTGTTGCGCCGGCGAGGAGTAGGGCGACGAACGTGTTTGTGCCGGCTTCGATTTCTTGGAAGTGCCAGAACCGGCTGTCGGGTTGGTAGCTGACCCAGCTGGTGTAGCCGTGTTGGTTGAGCCAATCGGTGAAGGAGTTGCCGGAGTTCACGCCGTCCAGCCGCGCCCGCTGAACTACGGCGGCGAGCTGGGATTGGCTCAGGTGATGGCCGGCAGGGTCCTGACGCCAAGAGCTCAGGGTCCAGCTGGTGCTGATCTGCAGGCTTGTGTCGTCGCGTGCGATGACTGGTTGCTGGATCAGGGGCCGGAGGTAGATGACCGTCGGCCACGTTACGGCGAGCCAAATCACGCCGGTGGCGGCCATGGCTGGCACCGTTCGTCGGATCAGGCTGCCGAGCATTGCGCCGAGCATGAACGCGAACAGGGTGCGCGCGGCAAATACGACGCCCGCGACTTCGTAGGCCTGGCCGCCGACCATGCGGCCCATGATCGATGCCCAGGGGCCGAACCACCATGAGAAGACAGCGGAGAATCCGAGCGTTATCACGGTGAGCGCGGCGCCGATGATGGCCAGTTTCGTGACGATCCAGCGTCCCCTGTTGCGTCCTTGCGTCCAGAGGAATCGGAATGTCCCGGACTCCAGCTCGCGGGCGACCAGTGGTGCGCCGATGAACACGCCGATCAGGCACGGTATGAATTCGAGGAACCGGGGCAGGAACTGGGCCCAACCGTTGTACTTGTTGGAGAACAGGTCCAGCAGTGGCTGACACGATTGCCCGTTGATGTCTCCGCAGCTGCCTAGCCCGAGCCCTGTGTAGTCGTGGTGCATAGCCAGACCGTTGACCAGGAAGAACACGCTGATGCCGCCGAGCAATGCGATCACGCCGGCCAGCGCTACGCGGTGTTGGCGCCAGGTGATCCACCCCAGCCCACGCAGCAGCGTCTGTCGCGACTTGCCCGCGTCATGCCTTGTCGTCGTGACGGTCATGCCGACACTCTGATTGCGTCGCCGGATGGTCCGGGCAGGGTCGTGGCCTGCGGTGAGCGTAGGTAGGACAGCACCAGTTCCTCCAGGTTCGTGGGTTCGCTTTGCCAGCCAATCGGCACCGGGCTCTGTCGGTCGGCGCGCACGAGCAGCCTGGTCTGGCGATCGGCGCGTTGTTCGGCAACCACGCTCACCGAAGGCGGTAACGCGTCCAGGTCCCTGGTGGCGCCGACGAGGACGCGGTGTGTGGCTAGCACCTGTTCGACGTCGCCGACGACCTGTACGTGACCTTTGGCGAGTACGACGAGGTAGTCGCAGACGCGCTCGAGTTCTGCCACTACGTGGGAGGACAGCACGATGGAGAGTCCGTCCTCGGCGGCGGCTGCCATCAGCACGGCCATGAAGTCGTGACGTGCCAGCGGGTCGAGGCGGGCCATGGGCTCGTCCAGGACAAGTAAATCGGGGTGTCTGGCCAGCGCCACGGCCAGTGCCACCTGAGCGTGCTGGCCTCCAGACAAGTTGCCGATCTTTCGGGCCAGTGGGATGCCTAGTTCCGCTATGCGGGTGCGAGCACGGTGCTCGTCCCATCGCGGGCTGAGGTTGGCGACGAATCGCAGTGTGTCGGCGACGCTCAGGTTCGGGTAGAGCGGCGTGTCCTGGGCGACGAATGCGATGCGGGCGAGCGCTTCGTCTGAACCGGGGAGCAGCGAGCCCAGCACACGGATCCGGCCCGCGGTGGGGAGGGCGAGCCCGACAGCCATGTGCAGCAGGGTGCTTTTGCCGGCGCCATTGGGCCCGACCAGGGCGGTCACCCGGCCGTGAGGGATTGTGAGCGTGCAATCGCGCAGCGCCCACGTGCGACCGTAGCGCTTAGCGGCCTGAAAGGTCTCGATCACGTTCGTCGCACCTGGGGGCTGATCAATCATGATGCGACCTTCCCGGAGTCCCTCTTCGCTTGCTCGTGGAGTGCGTTGGTGAACAGTGCAGTTATGCCTTCTTGGTCCAACCCTGCCGCTGACGCCGCGTCCAGCCAGCGGATCAAGCGACGCGTCAGCGCCGCCTGCTCGCGCAGTGGTTCGACGCTGAGGGTCGCCTCGATATATGTCCCCTGGCCCGGGCGGCCCACGGTCAGACCCTTGTGTTCGAGTTCGCGGTAGGCCTTCAGCACGGTGTTCGGGTTGATCGCCAGCGAGGCCACCACGTCCTTCACCTTCGGCAGCTGATCCCCAGGGATGAGGTAGCCCAGCGTCAACGCGTGCTCGACCTGACGAACCAGCTGCAGGTAGGTCGGAACACCCGACGTCGGGTCGAGGCGGAAAGTAATCGGCGATCCGCTCACCTGCTTATCTATCTCCATAGCTAAAGATGTTTACACGCGCTTACGGGCGAGTCAATCCCCGGCGCAATCGACGGGCAGGCCCCGGCCGAGGGCAACGGCAGCATCTGACGAGGCGGCCGCGAGTAGGCGTCGACTGAGCAATCCCGTCATCGGTGCCGGACGCAGCATCAGCGCCGCGAGAGCACCTCGCCTTCGTCGGGCATCAAGTTGGCTGGCTAGCACCGCGTGGCCCGTCGAGGCCGGGACGCCGAGCCGGCCGGCAATCTGGTCCGGCCCGAGCCTGTGGCGCCACCGCAGCCGCATGATCAGCCGAACCGTCGCCGGTGGCGTCTTGGCATGAACATGTTCGCCGCTGCGCTGTGCGTCCAGCCCTGGTCGATGATCAGGCGCGCCAGCCGTAGGCAGGCGCGTAAGGTCACGGCAGCGTTCGCGTGGGACGCGAACGCCTCGGTGGTGATGTGGGTCCTCGACACCTTCACCCCACAACCGGGCCTTCGCCTCTCTCAAGACACGCCGACATCAACTCAGCCCGGATCAACGTCCGTGGGGCATCACAACTACGGCAACGACCGCTGGGCATTTTGCGGCTCGAACGTTAGCTTGACGATCTTGTTGAATGTCTTGGTAGCAACCAACTCGAGATCGACATGGAGCCCATCGCGCCATAGCAAGCCGCTGGCGCCAGCCAGGAGAGGGTGGATCGACAACTCTAGAACGTCGATCAGTCCTCCCGCATTAGGGTTTCGGCGAGTTGAGTGTGGCCCCAGATGATCAGGTCGCCACCCTCGTGCTGCTTCAGTTGACGGATCGCCGGGACGGCGCTGCCTGCTTCAACAGTTGTATTTGTCCACTCAGGATCCGTCAGGGTCGTGGAATAGACGTACTTGCGCATCCGATTGAGCTGGTCGGACCATGGGTGCTCCGGCCGGTTTGGCCAGCTCTGGACGCCCGAGTTGTAGAAGTTGCGTCCCATCACCATGGCGTCGCAGGATGTCAGCAGACCGAGTCCGTCCCGCAGGTAAGCGTCGTCACGAAACTTCATGAATCCGAGACCCGCGGGGTCGGCGAAGACCCCGTCAGCGGAAATCAGTGTGTACTCGATGATCTTGCGCATGGCATAGCCCTCTCTTGGTGAGCACTCGCGGAACTGTGGTCCGCAATGTGGGGCGGTGCTGGCCCCCGAAACGGACAGACCCTCGCTGGAGCCCGCGCGGTCGTGAGTTGTTGAGACGCTGTGGTGCGGGGGATTTCGTTAGCGGTGGGTCGCTGGTCATCGCCAGGGCGGCATCGGGTGGCCGATCACGCCACTTCGAATGTGGACGCGGCCGGCTCGGGTGCTGCGTCGAATGTCTGTTGCTGGCCGCGGGTGTTAGTGGCGCGTGCGGCGATCGCTGCGGCACCGACCAGGAAGATGCTGCAGGCGACGAGCGCTGCGTGGAACCCGCTTGTGACTGCGTATGCGGGGCTGACGTGAGCGGTCGTCAGATGGTCGGTCCTGCCTGCGGCGATTGCGGTCAGGATCGCGAGGCCAAGCGCAGCGCCGACGGTCGAAGAAGTGGTAATCAGCGCGGCTGCCAGGCCTGCCTTGTCGGCCGGTACTCCCGCGTTGGCGGCATTCTGGATGCCGACCATGACGGCACCGAGTCCGAGTGCCATGACCACCAGGCCAGGAAGCAGGTCGGTCAGGTAGGAGCCGCGGACCGGGATCTGCGCGAGCCAGTAGACGCCGCCAGCGCCGATCAGGGCGCCCACGACGATGATGGGGCGCGTGCCGGTGCGCGCCATGAGCTGAGTTGAGATACCAGCGGCGATGCCGACCCCGACGGTGACCGGCAAATATGCGAGACCGGCGACGACGGGTGGGAACCCGAGAACGTCCTGCATGTACAGGGTGATGAAGAAGAACATGGACAGGAACCCGGCCTGCGCGATGACCTGAGTCGCATCGGCAGCGGCGAGGCCGTCTATCCGGAAGATCGAGAACGGCACGAGCGGGTTGTTCCGGCGCTGCTCGACGACGACGAAGCCGATCAGCAAGACGCCTGCGCCGGCTAGTTCTGCGCAGGTGCGGTTTGTTGCCCAGCCGACCTGCGGTGCATTGACGAGCGTGTACACGAGCAGCAGTAGTCCGCCCGTACCGAGTACCGCTCCCGGCAGATCGAAGTCGCGGCGCGCAGCCCGCTTGCTATCGTCCTCAAGCAGCCGCATCGCGGCAACGGCGACGAAACCGGCGACGGGCACGTTGACGAGAAACACCGCGCGCCAGCCGAAGCCCTCAGACAGCACTCCGCCGAGCGTCACCCCGAGCGCTGAGGCGAGCGGAACAGTCGCGCTCCAAATCCCGAGGGCTTTGATCCGGTCGGCTGGAGTGGTGAACGTTGTCGTCAGGATCGAGAGGGCAGCCGGGGTCATCATGGCCGCGCCGAGTCCTTGAGCCAGCCGCGCGGCGATCATCGCGGTGTCGCTGGTCGCGAGCCCGGCGGCCAGCGATGCGACTGCGAACAGCGTGGTACCGGTGACGAGCATTCGACGGCGGCCGAGCAGATCGGCGGCGCGACCGCCGAGCAGCAGCAGCCCACCGTAGGTCAGCAGGTATCCGCTGATCACCCATTGCAGGTTCTGCACGGAGAACCCGAGGCCGTGCTTTATCGAGGGCAGCGCGACGTTGACGATGGTGGTGTCGACGAAGTCCAGGAACCCGGCCAGGCAGATCAGAGCGAGGGTGAGCCTGCCGCGGCGGGTCGACAACGCTGAACTGGTGTCGGTCGAGGATTGCATCTGAGCCTCCTGGGTAGGCCACGTCCTTCGCGGCGTTGCGCTTAGACGAACGGGGTCGGACTCAAATGGACATTCAGTCTCGCGCGGGACCGTCCAGTTCCTGGAGTCGCCGGAGAAGAAAGCGACGTTCCGTGTCAGTCGGCGCAAGGTCTAGCGCTCGCTGATAGGCGATTGCGGCCTCCGGATTGCGTGCCATGCGCCGCAGCAGGTCCGCGCGCGTGGCTGGCAGGAGGTAGTAATCGGCCAGCGAGCCCGCTTCCTGCAACTGGTCGACCAGCGCCAACCCGGCGGCGGCCCCGCGGGCCATCGCCACCGCGACGGCGTGGTTGAGCAACACGACAGGGCTCGGGGCGATCTCGCTCAGTCGCTGATAGAGGATGGTGATCTCATCCCAGTCGGTCGCGGCCGCGTGCGGTGCGTGCGCATGGCAGGCCGCAATTGCCGCCTGCAGTTGGTAAGGGCCCGGTTGTCGCCGCCGCACGGCGCGGTCGAGAATCCTGGTCGCCTCTGCGATAGCTGCACTGTCCCAGCGCCCTCGGTTCTGGTCCTCGAGGGTAACGAGCTCGCCGTGCTGATCGATGCGTGCCGCTCGGCGTGAGTTATGCAGCAGCATCAGGCTCAACAGTCCTAGCGCCTCCGGCTCGTCCGGCATGAGTTCGGCGAGAAGTCGTCCGAGCCGGATGGCCTCCGAGCACAAGTCTGTGCGAATCAGATGGGCGCCTGTGCTGGCACCGTAGCCCTCGTTGAATAGGGCGTAGATCACGACCAGGACCGCCCGCAGCCGTTCGCCGAGATGGTGTGCTGCGGGGACCCGATACGGGATGCGGGCTTCAGTGATCTTGTGCTTCGCACGGGTAAGTCGCTTCGCCATCGTTTCGGGCGGCACCAGGAATGCGTGGGCGATCTCCGGGGTCGATAAGCCAGCAAGCGTGCGCAGCGTCAGCGCGACTTGCGCCTCGATCGGGAGCGCCGGGTGGCAGCAGGTGAACATGAGCCGTAGCTGGTCGTCCTCGATCCCGCTGTCACCTCCGTCGTCAGCTTCTTCGCTGGCGCGAAGCATCACTATCTCCCTTTGTTTCGCGTCTCCCACGCTCGCTCGGCGCAAGCGATCCAAGGCCCGGTTTCGAGCTGTCGTTTTCAGCCAGGCGCTCGGGCTTGACGGGACCCCGTCGTCAGGCCAGCGTTGCAGGGCGCGTTCGAACGCGTCCTGCGCGCATTCCTCGGCGAGATCCCAGTTGCCGGTGACCCGGATCAAATAGGCAACGACCCGGCCCCAGTCTGCGCGGAACGCATCAGCAACAGCAGCCTGGGCAGCAGCTAGACCTCCCACACCGGCCGCACCTCGACCGTCCCGTACGCAGCGGCTGGGTTGCGCGACGCGATGTCGATAGCGTCATCAAGGTCGGCGCATTCGATGATGTAGAAGCCGGCGATCTGCTCCTTGGTCTCAGCGAACGGGCCATCGGCCACCACCAGGTCGCCCCCGCGCGTGCTGACGGTCGTTGCGAGCGACGTCGGACGCAGCCGCTCTCGGGCTAGCAGGACCCCTCGAGATCGCAGATCGTCCTGAAAGTCGGAGAATTCAGCGAAGCGCCGCTCGGCGTCGGCTTCGGACAACTCCACCCTTTCATCAACACAAACCAACAGCGCGTAGCGCATCAGACCCCTCCAGCCGTGCGGTAGCGGGTGGATGGCAGCTGACCGGGAAGCTCGTTCTCCCGGACACCCGAATACATCGTCACCCGGATGAATGAATAAGGTAGCCCGCCTCGTCCACGCGCCGCCTCTATTCGGTTCGTGCTGACGTGCCTCGTGCTCTTTAGACGATCGGCCACGTGCGGAAAATGGACGTCGCGATCGCTTACAGCGGAACCTTCCAATCGCTGGCGGATTCCAATGTCGCTATATGCGGCACTGGGCCCACCGTCGGCATCTCGGGTGCTGCTGTTCAGCTTGCGGACGCAAGTTCGCCTACCTCGACGGTGAAACCGTCCTCGACACCCGGGCAACCCTTTGCCAGCGAAACAGCGGCGGGGAGGTCGTCGGCGACGATCACTGAGTACCCGGCCAGATTGGAGTCAGCCACAACTGGGCCGACCGCGTCCTGCACGAACACCTGCTCGCCGGGGTCGACGACGTTCGAGCCGATGGCGACGAACCACGAGCTCCACACATCCGGCGTTCCAGCATTGGGTGCATAGCCCTTCGGGGCTCGATAGATCAGCAAAAACTTCGACATGGTAGTCAGCTCCTCGCTCTGTGCCTGCGGATGTGCGGCATCAGAGATAAGACGAATCGCGTAGACCGTCGATGGACACCCGCGTTGAAAATTATTTGAAGATCCCTCTGAGTCGGAGTCGAAGCGCGTGCGGGAACCCGGCAGCGGCAGCCAGTCGACCGGGTGTAGCGGTGGTCGACGGGTGGATCACGCGCTACCCGCGCGAGGTTAGCTCGGCCAGCCCGTCGTTGAGGAAGCGCCGCTCGGCCTCGGTTTGGGCGAGGTCGAGTGCTCGTTGGTAGGCATGGCTCGCCTCGCTCGGACGGTCGGCGCGACGCAGCAGCTCGGCCCTGGCGGAGTGGTAGTAGCGGTAGTGGTCGAGGTCGAGGCGGTCGAGCAGGGCCAGTCCCGCATCGGGCCGGTGGAGCTCGTCGACGGCGATGGCTCGGTTCAACTCGACCACCGCAGATGCGGTCTGGAGGGCGAGGGTCTCGTACAGCGCCGCGATCTGGTGCCAGTCGCGCGGCGTCTGCAGGTGCAGATCGGCGATTTCGGCCTGGACGGCGTACGGGCCGGTGTTGCCGCGGGCCATCCTCGCTGCAGCATCCGCCGGCCTTCGCCGATCTGTTGCTGGTTCCACAGCGCGCGGTCCTGATCGTCGAGCAGGACGATCTGGCCGTCGCTGTGGCGGGCCTCCCGGCGGGCGTCGTGCAGCAGCATCAGCGCTGTGAGCGCGAGTACCTCGCCTTCGTCGGGCATCAATTCGGCGAGCGCACGGCCGAACTGGATCGCTTGGGCGGCGAGGTCGACGCGGCCGTCTCCCCAGCCCTGATTGAACACGAGGTAGACGACCGCGAGGACGGCGGCCAGCCGGTCGGGAAGTTGATGATCTGGCGGGACGGCGAAGGGGATGGCTGCGTCGCGGATCTTGTGTTTGGCCCGGGTCAGCCGCTTGCTCATCGTTTCGAATGGGACGAGGAACGCGAGCGCGATCTCCTCGGTCGACAGGCCGCCGAGGGTGCGCAGGGTCAGCGCGACCTGGGCCTCAGCGCGAGCGCTGGGTGGCAACAGGTGAAGATCAATTCCAGCCGCTCGTCGGGGAACGTGCTCGACTCGGGACGCCGGCGGCGAGCTGCGCTTCTACTTCGACTCCCCGGTCGACGCCTGCGTCATGCAGGTCGACGAGGCCACCCGGCCCACGCGAGTGCAGTGGACGGCCACCGGGTGCGCCTTCCTGCCCGACTGGGTAGGCACGCGCCCGACCTTCACCATCACCGCCATCGGCGACGACACGTGTGAGCTCCACTTTCGCCACCACGGACTGACCAGCGAGCTCGAGTGCATCGACATGTGCACGATCGGGTGGGACACCTACCTGGCCAGCCTCAGCCGCTACGTCGAGACCCGTAAGGGCAGCCCGTTCGGCGGCGCCTGACCGCTTCGGCCCGGCGAAGTAGTGCTGGACGTGCATGCCGTGCGCAGGTCCCGCACCTCCTTCCTCGCTCGGCGCAACTGCGGACCTGGCCGAGATTGAGGAGCAGCGGCTGACCGCCCGCCAGTGGGCATGCCGATCGCGGAACGGCAACCGACCCCAGGAAGTTCATGTGTGTCTGCACGACGAGTCGGTTTCGCTCTTGTTATTGACGTGTATACCGAGTATTGATACTGGGTATACACGTCGAAAGGATGGTCCGATGAGCGTTCGTCACGCGGTGCTCGCGTTGCTGAGCGAGGGGCCGAAGTACGGGCTCCAGCTGCGGCACGAGTTCGAGGAGCGCACCGGGGAAGTGTGGCCGATCAACGTCGGCCAGATTTACACGACCCTGCAGCGCCTCGAGCGCGACGGGATGGTCGAGGTCGGTTCGGAGGACGACGGCCCGCAGAAGACCTACCGCCTCACGGCAGAGGGCGCCACCGAGCTCGACGAGTGGCTGCACACTCCACCGGACCTGAGTTCACCTCCGCGGGACGAGCTGGTGATCAAGGTGCTCGTCGCGATGCATGTGCCCGGAGTCGACATCGAAGAGCTGATCCAGGCGCACCGGCGCCGGGTCGTCGAGCTGATGCAGGAGTGGACCCGGGTCAAGCGCGATGCCAGCGAGCACGACATCAGCCTGGTGCTCGTCGTCGATGCGGAGCTCTTCCGGCTCGACTCGGTCGTGCGCTGGCTCGACGCCGCAGACAGCCGGCTACGTCGCGTCACGCCGCCGCCGACACCCACGACAACCCCAGCCCCGGCCAAGCGAAAGGCAGGCGTGCGATGAGTGCCCTCGAACTGATTGGTGTCACCAAGGTTTATGGTCGCGGCGCTGGTGAGGTCCAGGCGCTGCGGGAAGTCACTCTCGTCGTCGACCCGGGAGAGCTCGTCGCCGTGATGGGACCGAGTGGCTCGGGCAAGAGCACCCTGCTCACCATCGCCGGCACGTTGGAGAACCCGAGCAGTGGGGAGGTGCTCATCGGTGGAGTACCGGTGGCCAAGCTGTCGCGCAATCAGCAGGCCGCCATGCGCCGCCGCGCGATCGGCTATGTCTTCCAGGATTTCAACCTGCTCGCTGGGCTCACGGCCGTCGAGAACGTCGCGCTGCCGCTCGAGCTCGACGGGGTCAGCACCCGAACTGCACGCAGGTCGGCCCTTGAAGCTCTTGATCGTCTGAGCCTGTCCGCGCGGGCCGACCACTTCCCGGACGATCTCTCCGGTGGCGAGCGGCAGCGGGTCGCCATCGCTCGGGCCGTGGTGGGTCAGCGGCGCCTGCTGCTGGCCGACGAACCGTCCGGCGCGCTCGACTCGGTGAACGGTGAGGCCGTGATGCGGTTGGTGCGCAGTACCTGCCAGGGTGGGGTTGCCGGTGTCGTCGTCACCCACGACGCGCAGCTCGCCTCGTGGGCCGACCGCGTCGTGTTCCTGCGCGACGGGCGGATGGTCGACCAGACCGCGCGGCCCGCGGGTCCCGAGTCACTGCTGCAGGCCGACGCCGCACGATGACCACCACGCTGGCGCCACTGCCACCCGAGCTGAACACCGGGCGCACCGGGTCACGCATCGCGAACCGTGCGGTCGCTCGCTGGTCCCGGCGCCTGCTGCGCCGCGAATGGCGTCAGCAACTGCTCGTGCTCACGTTGCTCACGCTCGCGGTCGCGGCCACCACCGTCGGGCTTGGCCTCGTCGTCAACATCCAGAACAGCGATCAGGTGTCGATGGGCAGCGCAGCGACGCGGGTCGACGTGGCCACGTCGGGCCCGGGCGCGGCCGCCGGGATCATCGTCACGTTCCACAGGCAGCTTCCCGACGCCGAGGTGATCGAGGACGCTGCCATTCCAATCCCCGGCTCCACGGCGAGCGTGGATCTGACGGCGATGGGGCAGCACGGGCGCTACAGCTCACCGATGCTCGCCGTCGTCTCCGGCCGCTACCCGGGCGTCGGTGAGATCGCCGTGACCCGCTCGGTGCTCTCGACGTTCTCACTGCACGTTGGGCAGACGTGGACCGTGCTCGGGCAGGCGCGTCGCATCGTCGGCATCGTCGAGAATCCGAAGGACTTCACCCAGACGTTCGCGCTCGTCGCGCCCGGCCAGATCGCCAACCCGACCAGCCTCTCGTTCCTGACCAACGCCGGCCCGAATGTCATCTCGAACATTCGACTAAGTGGCGGACAGGTCGTCGGGATCATGTCCGACGGGCAGTCGCTCGCAACGCGCAAGCAGCAGCAGGCACTCGCAGTACTCCTGATCGCCACCATCGGGCTGACGTTCATCGGACTGCTGTCGGTCGCCGGCTTCACGGTCATGGCGCAGCGGCGGCTTCGCTCGCTCGGCATGATCGGCGCGATCGGGGCAACCGACCGACAGGTCCGCAAGGTCATGCTCGCTAACGGAACTGCCGTCGGATTCGTCGGCGCGACGTTGGGCACCGTGGTCGGATTGGTCGCCTGGTTCGCGCTCAAGCCGGCGTTCGAGAAGGTCGTCGGGCACTCAATCGACTCGTTGTCGCTGCCCTGGCTGGAGGTGTTCCTCGGGGCGGCGCTGGCCGTGCTTGCCTCGATCGCCGCGTCGTGGTGGCCGGCGCGCACAGTCTCGCGGATGCCGGTCGTCGTCGCGCTCACCGGCCGGCCGCCGGCGCCGCAGCCGGCACACCGGTTCGCGCTGCTCGGCTCGGCCCTCGCCGCGCTCGGCTTCGTGCTACTGGTGCTCTCGCACAACTCGAAGACGCTGCTGATCGTCAGCGGTATCGTCGCGACAACGAGCGGCATGCTGCTGCTCGCGCCGCTGGGCGTCCAGGCCCTTGCCAGCCTCGCCGGCCGTGCGCCGGTGGCGATGCGCTTGGCGCTGCGCGATCTCGCTCGCTATCAGGCACGCTCCGGTGCAGCGCTCGCCGCGGCCAGCCTCGCGGTCGGCATCTCGGCGACCATCGCGATCAGCGCCGCCGCCCAGCAAGCCCACGACCGCAGCTACACCGAAGGCAACCTGCCGAACAACCAGATCATCGTCTGGATCGAGGGCGGGGGCAGCGGCCCCGCGGGTGGTTCGGCGATCAAGGCTGCGCCTGCACCGTCGGGCAACAGTGGGCCGACTGGGGCGCAGATCGCGACGGCGCGCACCGCCGCGTCCTCGATCGCGAAGTCGCTCGGCACGACCCCGATCGAGTTGGACGTTCTGCACAACCCCGTCGCACAGACGGCAGTCGGGACGGGCCCGGGGGTGGCGTCGATCGCCCAGCCGCTCACTCACAACGGGCAGCGCGGCTTCGAGTTCATCGACCAGCCCTACCTCGCCACGCCGGCGCTCCTGCACCTCTACGGGATCTCAGCGAGCGACATCCACGCGTCAATCATCACCTCACGCACCGACCTTGGTGGGGCGAAGCTGTTCGACGGAGCTCGCGATGCGCTACACGCAACCACCATCCAAGTCCTGTCGAAGCTGCCGCAGTACACGTCCGCGCCCGACGCGCTGATGACGCAGAGTGAGGCCAGCGCACTCGGGCTCACCACTCAGGCGACGGGTTTCATGGTGCAATCCGCACACCCGCTGAGCGCGGCACAGATCCACGCCGCACGGGCGACAGCCGCCGCCGCAGGCATCTCCGTCGAGACGCGCAACGCCACTGACACCTCGCTGCAGCAGCTACGCGACTGGGCGACGCTCGTCGGTGTGCTCGTGGCCCTCGCGGTGCTGGCCATGACGGTCGGGCTGATCCGCAGCGAGACGAGCGGGGACCTGCGCACGCTCACTGCAGCCGGGGCCAGTGGGGTGACCCGTCGCATGCTCACCGCGACGACGGCCGCGGCTCTGGGGCTGCTCGGCGGGATCATCGGCACGGCCGGCGCATACGTCGCCCTGGTCGCCTGGCACTGGCACGACGTCAGCTA
Source organism: Mycobacteriales bacterium (assembly GCA_038212215.1). GTDB lineage: Bacteria > Actinomycetota > Actinomycetes > Mycobacteriales > Jatrophihabitantaceae > JALZAI01. The sequence goes on along the minus strand of JBBQUT010000007.1, from coordinate 38,703 downwards.
CCTGAACACTCCGCCCTACCTGGAGCTCGCTGCGCTGGTCATCGCGTTGCCGGTGGCGGCCCTGGTCGGCGGCTGGATTTTCGGCCGGACCCCGTCACACCTGGGGCGAGTGCGCGGCGAGTGAGCCCCATTACGCGCGAATGACACCCGACGTTAGGTGAGCCCGATGGTCTGGCCACCCCATTCCTCAGGAGCGACGTCGGAGATCGTTTGCGAGAACGTCCACTGGTGACCCCACGGATCTTGAACGGTGCATTGGCGTTCACCGAAGGGAAACTCGCTCAGCTCCATGACGATCCGCGCGCCTTCCCGCAGAGCTTGGTCGCGCTGAGCTTGTGCGTTGTCTATGCGCACGGTGACGGAGTGCGTGACCACAGTGGGATCTGGCGGGCGACGGGTCCCGCCGGTGTCAGCAATGATCACGGCTCCATCTCCGACTGACAACTGAGCGCGGTGGTTTTCTCCGATGCGTACCCGCTCAATGAACCCGAAGGCCGTTGCCAACCATGCCACCGCCTCGCGAACATCCGGATAACTCAGCACGGGAATCACGGTCGGTGCCGGGATGGAGCGATTGGATCTCATGAGGTCATCTAACTCGTCAACCTGCCCAGCAATAGCGCACGTCGGCAGAACATGGGCCAGCAGGACTGACGCTCAATGGCCCGTTCGCATCGAGGGGGTCGTCAATGTTTATCGGCCTCTGAGCCCCTACCCGGGCGGCATCGTTCGGCCACCGGGAGTGCCACGCGAAAGTGCCCAGCCCGGGGTGGCGGGCGAGAACCGAGTAATGCTTCGGGCCGATCGGTGCCTAGTGGTCGTCGGCGGCGTAGGCCGTGTCGGAGGTGTGGGTGTCCGAGTCGGCAGCTTGCGGGCGGTGGCGGGTGTCGCCCCCGTCGTACTCGGTGTAGGTGTACGGGTTCGGCACTCGCTCGGCGGTCGGCAGTTCGGGCGTCATGCCCTCCTGCCAGGCTTGCTGGCCCAGCGTTGAGCGGGCGAAGTTGACAGTCTCGGCCACTGCATGTTTCGCGGCGTTCAGGTCGACACCAACGAGGTGATGCTCGTGCTTGACGATGCGTCCGTTGATCAGCACGGTGTGCACGTCGCCGCGTCCGGCCTGGTAGACCACGCTGCCGTACGGATGCAGGATCGGGTACAGGGCGGGCGATTCGTCGTTCTTGATGAGGACAAGATCGGCACGCTTGCCGACCGTGATCGAGCCGGTGACCGAATCGAGCCCGATCGCCTTCGCGCCGCCGATCGTTGCCCACTCGACGACCTGCTCGGCGCGGAGCTGGTTGTGCACGACAGTCTCGCCGCGGGCATGCGCTTCGAGATGTTCGCGCGAACGGTCAGCCGACAGCGTGGCGCGCATGGCCGAGAACAGGTCGGCGCTCCACCAGACGCTGGTGTCCATCGACAACGACACTGGGATGTCGTGTTTGCGCAGTTCCCAGGTGGGCGGGTAACCCTGACCCGCGCTCTGCTCGCTCTCGGTCGACACCGAAACGTTGCCGCCGGTGGCGGCGATGCGCTGGTACGAGTCCTCGGTCAGCGTTGCCGCGTGGACATACATGGTGCCGGGCGTCATGAAGTCGTTTTCCCACATCAACCGGATGCTGTCGTCGTTCGTCGCACCCCACACGCCCGCATGGGTCGTCACCGGCATGCCGAGCTCGCGGGCCGCCTCGAACGCGCCCCGCTCGGGGAACGCGGGATCAGCGGTCACGTCGAACGCCAGCCGCAGGCTCAGCATGTCGCTGGGACTCTGCCGGGCCACGAAGCTGCGGAACGCGGGGTCGTTCGTCCAATCCCACGGGGCGCCGAGCAGGTTGCCGTAGGCGAGCACGAACCGCCCGGGCACGGCCTGCAACGCGTCGAGGGCGGCCTCGCCGTGCTCGACCGTCTGCAGACCATGGGACCAGTCGAGAGTCGTTGTCACGCCGGCGTCGATACCTTCGATGGCCGACAGCAGGTTGCCGGCGTGGATGTCCTCGGGGCGGAAGATCTTGCCCCAGGACAGGTAGTAGAAGACGAAGTACTGCGAGAGTGTCCAGTCGGCGCCGAACCCGCGTAGCGCGGTCTGCCACATGTGCCGGTGGGTATCGATCATGCCTGGCATCAGGATGCCGCCGGCGCCATCGATCTCGACCGTTTCGTCCGGCACGGTCAGGTTCGGGCCGATCGCGGTGATGCTGTCACCGGTCAGTAGCACATCGGCGGCCTCGAGCACCCCTGAGCCGTCCATGGTCAGGACGGTGGTGTTACGCACCACCACCGGTCGTCCGCCATTCACCGCGCTGATCTCGTCAGGATTCATGCGAGCCCTTTCCACCACTGAGGACAACGGCCAGCAGGCCGCCGAGTAGGCCGAGGTTCTTGTTGAAGTGATTGCGCTGATTCACGCGCTGCGCCGGATCGTCGTGCGTCCAGAACGCGTGACCACCTGCGGTCGTGGGGACGAGCGAGCCAGCCAGGCCCAGTGCGGCCAATCGGGGTGCGACACCCGCCGCCAGCGCGAGACCGCCGACGAGTTGCAGGGTCGCGTTCGCGCGGACGATCGTCTCGTCGTCCGGCAGCGTTATCGGCACGCTGCCGCGCATGCTGGCGATGAGCGGGCCGGCTGTCTTGGCCGGCCTCTGCGGATGACGCAGCACGTCCTGGCCCGAGTAGATGAACACCCAGGCCAGCGCTACCCGTGTGAGCCGGTGCGGTGTGTTCATGTGGTGATGTCCGGATAGGGCTGCGTCACGTGGGCGAGCTTGGCCGCGTAGTCGAGTTGCATGCCCAACGGCTGATCGAAGTCGGACTCGAACATGGCGATCCAGAGGGTCAAGGTCAGGAAGGGGTGCGCGCCCATCTCGAACAGCGCGACGTGATCGTGGGTGGCGAGCGCGAGCCGCTCGGCCTCGGTGAACTCGAGCCAGGTCGACGCCTCGCCGGCGATGCAGTTCAGGATCCCGTTGGCCCGCTCGGCCTCCCACCACGCCACCGTCCCGACGGGGTCGGTGCGATACCGCTCGACGAGCTCGGAATCGCGATCGACCGTGAACAAGAATTTGTTGACCAGATACTTGCTCATACATCCAGCCCGTTCGGATACCAGGTGAAGTACGCCTCCATGGTGTGGAACAGGTCCAGGTTGTCGAAGTAATCGGCTTTGGCGTACCCGGCGACGCCCATCATGAGCATGAAGTCCATGAACCCATGCGTGGCATTGCCTGGCGCATGCAGGCTGTCGAGGGTGACGTTGGCCAGGCAGCCGTCGATGTCGCCGTTCGCAATCCATTCGACCGCCTTGGCATCGAACTCGGGATCGGGGCCGTGTTCACCGAACTGGCGCGGCCCGCCGAGCTCGAGCGACAAGTGGCCGGTTCCGATGACGGCCACGCGCAGGTGTGACGGCCACGCGTCGATCAGTTCGCGAATCGTCTGGCCGAGCTGCACGTACCGTTGCGGGCGGGGGAGGGGCGGCGCGAAGATGTTCGTATAGATCGGCACGATCGGCAGATCGTTCTGCGGACGCAGCGTGAAGATCGGGCAGGTGATCGAGTGATCCACGCGCAACTCGTTCGAGAACGCCAGGTCGAACCCCCTGTCGATGCCCTCGCGCAGGATGTACGCGGACAGTTGCTCGTGACCCTTGAGCAGCAGCCGGGGCAGCCCGAACTCCCGCTCCTCGTTGTAGTAGTTCGCGTCGTAGAACGGCGCCTTGCCGACGAGGAACTGCGGCATGTTGTCCAGCCACAGCTGGTGGAAGTGATCTGACCCGACCATGACCAGCAGGTCGGGTCGCACGCGCGTCAGTGTTTCGCGATAGCGCTCGACCTTGCTGACCCATTCGCCTGCGAAGGGGGGCGCCTCGTCCGGCGCCAGCAGGCTCGTCTTGTAGTAGAACGGGTGGTGCGTGGTCGCGAGAACTGCGACGAGCTTCGCCACAGGCCGGACCCCCTCGCGCGTAGGTGCCGTCGGCTGAAACGGCCGATCGCCCAGCCGTACGTCTCGTACAGTTGTCCGCTGGGCGGCGTGAGGTAACAATGCCCGTCGACACACGCAGTGTCAATGGACTCGCAACAAGCCGGAGGCAACCCGGACCACGGTCCACGGCCGCATCGCCCATCCGTGTGCGAACATGCTTTTCGCGCCGGATGAAGCGCCCCGCAGTCGCAGGCAGAGGAGGCAGCTGGTGGCAGGACGAGGCATGGGGCCCGACTTCGTCGAGGCGCTGGCCCGCGGCCTCGACGTGCTGCGCTGCTTCGATGCCCGCCGGCCGCGAATGAGCCTGACCGAGATTGCCACCGTCACCGACCTGGCCCGGCCGACGGCCCGCCGACTGCTGCTCACGTTGGAAGAGCTCGGGTATGTACGGGTGGTCCGCGCTCAGTTCGAACTGACGCCGAAGGTGCTGCACCTGGGCATGTCCTACGTGAGCGCGCTCGGCCTGTGGGACATCGCGCGACCGCATATGGAACAGCTCGTCTCGGCCACCCACGAATCGTCGTCGATGACCCAGCTCGACGGTTCCGACATCGTGTACGTAGCCCGGGTCGCCGTCCCGAAGATCATCTCCCTAAGGGTCGAGATCGGCACGCGGTTCCCGGCGCTGCAAACGTCGCAGGGCAAGGTTCTGCTGGCCGCGCTGGACGATGACGCGTGCGCGGCGGTGCTGGCCGAGCCCAGTCGCTCGGGCCTGCCGCCGTTCACTCCGCGGCCCCCTGATGCCGTCGAGCGCGAGTTGCGCGAGATCCGCGCCCGGGGTTGGGCGCTGGCTGATGAGGAATTGGCCCCCGGCGTGCGGTCGGTCGCCGTGCCGGTACGCGACGGGATGGGCACGGTGCGGGCGGCCATGAACGTCACCGTCCATGCGGCCGAGACCAGCGTCCACACGCTGCTGCACGAGCACCTGCCCAAGCTGCTGCGCACGGCAAGCGACATCTCCGCCGAGTGGGCGCTGTGGCAGACCCGGCCGCATTCCGAGGTCGTGGCTGACGACGCACCGGAGCCTCGTCCGCCCGCCGGCTGACGGGCGCGGCACTGCCGCTGCTTGACAATCGCGGACCGGACCGACGACAGTGACGGACAATCGTCCGTACAGCGGCTTCGGAGGACCTGTGACCCTGCTTGCTAAGGATCCTCCCGACCGCCCCGGCGGACCGCTCGCCGGGGTAGTCGTTGCCGATTTCTCCCGCGTGCTCGCCGGCCCATACTGCACCATGCTGCTCGCCGACCTCGGTGCCGACGTCATCAAGGTCGAGTCGCCGGCCGGTGACGACACGAGGCACTGGGTTCCGCCGCTGCGCGGAGATACGGGAACGTACTACCTGGCAATCAACCGGAACAAGCGCTCGATTGTTCTCGACCTGGGCGACGCTGACGATCTTGCCGTCGCCCACGCGCTGTCCGAACGGGCCGACGTCACCATCCAGAATTTCCGGCCGGGCGGGCTTGCCAAGTTCGGGCTCGACTACGACGCGGTGCGAGCGCGAAACCCCGCCGCGATCTACTGCTCGATCTCCGGATTCGGCGCCGACAAGGGTGCTCGGCTGCCGGGTTACGACCTGCTCGCGCAGGCCGTCTCCGGGCTGATGAGCCTGACCGGCTCGCCGGACGGGCCACCGTATCGCGCCGGCATCTCCGTGTTCGACGTGATGACCGGTCTGCACTCGGCGATCGGCATTCTCGCCGCAGTGCACCATCGCGACGAGACCGGCGTGGGCCAGCACGTCGAGACCAATCTGCTGTCCACCGCGCTATCGACGCTGGTCAACCAGACATCGGCCTTTGTGGCGGGCGGCGTCGTCCCGCAGCGGATGGGCAACGCCCACCTGTCGCTATTCCCGTACGAGCCGCTGCCCACCGGCGACGGCGAGCTCATCGTCATCGCCGGGAACGACCGGCAGTTCCGCACCCTGGCCGATGCGCTGGGCATCCCCGAGGTGGCGGCCGACAAGCGGTTCGGCACCGTCGGCGCGCGCAATGACAACCGCGATACGCTGCGCCCGCTGCTGCTCGAGCGGCTGGCCACCAAGTCAGCGCAGGAGTGGTTCGACATCCTGACCGAGGCGGGAATCCCCTGCGGGCCGATCAACGACGTGCGCGGTGGCGTGGAGCTCGCGCAGTCACTCGGACTCGACCCCGTTGTACTCGCCGGAGACGTACCGACGGTCCGCAATCCCATCCGAATGTCCGAGACACCGGCCAGGTACGACTTCGGGCCGCCCCGGCTCAACGAACACGGCGACGAGGTCCGCAGCTGGCTCGGCGTCGGGACCGAGCACCCGCACCCGCATCCGCCCGGCGACCAGCACCAGCCGTCGGTGTCGTCGACGTGACTGAACCAATCGCAGGCCGGCCGAGGAGTCATCGATGACCGAGCACGAATACCCCACGTCGCTCGGTGTCTCCACCCCCGACACGATCTCGCTGATGGGCCGTGATCTGTCGGCCGAGCTCATCGGACGGGTGAGCTTCGGTGCACTCGCGTACCAGCTCATCACGCTGCGCGAGCCGACGCCGCCCCAGACGCACGTGTTCGAAGGCGTGCTCGTCGCGCTGGCCGATCATGGCTTCACCCCGACGGCGATCGCGGCCCGGCTGACCTACCTCAGTGCGCCCGAGTCCATTCAGGGCGCGCTGGCTTCGGGCCTGCTCGGCGGCGGCTCGCGCTTCCTCGGCGTCAGTGAGGACACCGGCGCGTTCCTGCACGATGTGCTCAACACGTTGGTCGAGGCACCGAACGATGAGGCCGGGTGGGACGCCGTCGCGATCCGGGCCGTCCGCGAGCGCCGCGCGTCCGGTGCGTTCGTGCCCGGCCTGGGTCATCACCTGCACAAGCACGGCGATCCGCGCACGCCGGTCATCATCGCCTTGGCCCGCGACGAAGGCACGTACGGACCGCACCTCGCGCTGTTCGAAGCGGTGGGTCGGGTCGCCCCCGAGGTGCTGGGCAAGACCCTGCCCCTCAACGGCGCCGGTGTATGCGGCGCGACGCTGGCCGACCTGGGCATCCCGATCGGCATGTTGCGCGGGGTCGCGCTGCTGGCCCGTTGCGCCGGGCTGCTCGGCCACATCGCCGAAGAGATGCGCAGTCCGCTTGCCGGTGCCGTCTTCCACGAGGTCGAGAGCAATGCCGTGTACGTAGCGCCGCCCAGCGAGGGCTGACCCCCCCATTCGTCCACCGGCCCTTCCTGAAGCCGAGGTTTGCTGATGTCTGATCTGCCGTTGTTTCCGACCAGCCTGGTCGGCAGTTACGCGCAACCCGACTGGCTTATCGATCGGGCAAAGCTTGCCGGTCGCTTCCCGCCGCGAGTGCGTGCCCGCGAGCTGTGGCGACCGGCACCGGAGTTCCTTACTGAGGCGCAGGATGACGCCACGCTGCTGTCGATTCATGCGCAGGAGGAGGCCGGACTCGATATCCTCACCGACGGCGAGACCCGGCGCGAGAGCTACTCGAACCACTTCGCCACCGCGCTCGAGGGACTGGATCTCGACAACCCGGGCGAGGCGCTGGACCGCAGTGGACATCCCAACCCGGTGCCGCGAGTGGTCGGGCCGATCCATCGCCCGACCCCGGTGCAGGTCGACGACGTCCGGTTCCTGCGGGCGCACACTGATCGCACGATCAAGGTGACGGTGCCCGGCCCGTTCACGATGTCGCAGCAAGCGCAGGATGATTACTTCCGCGACGCAGAGCAGCTCTCCTACTCATACGCCGACGCGGTGAACGCCGAGGTTCGCGATCTCTTCGCGGCAGGCGCCGACATCGTGCAACTCGACGAGCCGTACCTGCAGGCCCGTCCCGAGGCTGCCCGCCAGTACGGGATCAATGCCCTCAACCGGGCGCTTGACGGCGTCGTGGGCACGACCGCGGTGCACCTGTGCTTCGGGTACGCGGCAATCATCCACGAGCGTCCGGCCGGCTATTCGTTCCTGCCCGAACTCGCCGATTGCTCCTGCGATCAGATCTCCGTCGAGACGGCCCAATCGCATCTCGATACGTCCGTGCTCACGCACCTGGACGGCAAGACGATCATCCTCGGCGTCATCGATCTATCCGACCACGAAGTCGAAACCGTCGACATCGTCGCCGATCGGGTGCGCCGTGCCCTTGAACATGTGGCGGCCGAGAAAGTCGTAATCGCGACCGACTGCGGCATGAAGTATCTGCCCCGCGAGTCGGCGATGGGCAAGATGCGGGCCATGTCAGGCGCAGCTCAACTGCTGCGCGCGGAGGTCGCCGGCTGATCGCTCGGCGTGGGCACGATTCGGGGGCCGTGTCCGGTATCGCGGGTGCCAGCGGCTGCCGTGCAGCCCGCCGAAGCGAACCACCGGGACCGCGGGAACGAGGTTCAGCGTCAGCAGTGTCGCCGTGGAGATCATGCCGATCTAGGCGGCACCGATGTCGGGCGATCCGGTCGCGTCGACGAAGGAGTGATGCTCATGCGTGACCACCCACCGGTCGTCCACCTTGCGCAGCCCGATGGTGAGCCGTAGTCGGTGCTCGGGGTTGCGGTCAAGGCCCGCTGCCGTGTCGCATCGCAGCAACGCGAAGGCGAACGCGACGTCGGCGCTGGCCGTGACTTCGAGCGACTCGATCTCGAACACCGCGCCGGAGGCCTGCCACTCGAAGAAACCCGGCCAGGTCTCGCGATAGGCGTCCAGGCCGCGGACACCGCGCTCGGGTGGCGGGACGTCGAACATGACGATGTCGGGCGCGTGGTCAGCGAGCACCGTGGGCAGGTCGCCAGCATGGACGGCCATGGCCCACCGCTCGATCAGGTCCCGGATTCGCTGTTCGTCGCTCATGGTTGCTCCTGCTGGTCGATCGTGGATCGTCCTGGTGGACGGTTCTCGAAGGTGGAACCCCGGCCGGCGCACGAATTCATCGCCGCGCGCCATGATGGACAGATGACCGCGTCCGCTGCGCTGCTCGACGCGGCGCGGTCCGGCGACGACCATGCGTTCGAGCAATTGGTTGCTCCGTACCGCGAGGAGTTGCTGGCGCATTGCTACCGGATGCTCGGGTCCTTCCACGACGCCGAGGACGCGGTCCAGGAAACCCTGGTGCGGGCGTGGCGCAGTGTCGGACGTCTTGACGAGCGGGGCCACGTCCGTGCTTGGCTGTACAAGATCGCCACCAACCGCTGCCTCACAGCCTGCGAGCGGCGCGCTCGCCGCGAGCTGCCCATCGATGTCGTACCCGGCACGCCCGCGACCGAGATCAGTTGGCTCGAGCCCTACCCGGACATGTCACCCGAGGCGCACTACCTCGCCCGCGAGAGCGTCGACCTCGCGTTCGTCGCCGCGCTGCAGCACCTTTCTGCGATCCAGCGGGCAGTGCTGATCCTCTGTGAGGTGCTCGGGTTCTCAGCAGCCGAAGTGGCCGATCAGCTTGACACGTCTACCGCGTCGGTCAACAGCGCCCTGCAGCGAGCGCGCAAGGCGATCAACAGGTCCGCACCGACTCAGCAGGCGGCCCTGCACGACCTCGCCGACGACGCGACGGCCGCGATCGGCTTGCGCTGGGCCGATGCCTGGCACGCCGGGGACGTCGACGCGATCGTCGCGATGCTCACCGACGACGCGCGCTACTCGATGCCGCCGTTGCCCGAGTGGTACTGCGGCCACGACGACATCCGCGCCTTCCTGCTCCGCGGCCCGCTGCGATCCCGGTGGCGTTTCCTTCCCACCGGCGCGAACAACCAGCTCAGCTTCGGCACTTACCTCTGGGACGATGGCGCGGAACTGTACGTGCCCGGCGGCCTCGACGTCCTCACCGTCCGGAGCGGACGCGTCTCAGAAGTGACCGCATTCCTTACCGCCGATCTCACCCGGTTCGGACTACCGGCTCACGTGGGTCCTTAGGGGAACCGGTTCTGACACGCCGCCAGGCGCCCGCGCTGCGCCAGGCATGGGACGGGCCAGCGGAGTCCCAAGTTTGGACGATCCGTTACTGCCCGTGCAGCGCCGCGGCAAGGGCGTCCAGGGCGCTGTCGATGACTCGGTAGTAGGCCCACCGGCCGCGCTGGTCGCGGGTGAGCAAACCAGCGTCGACGAGTTGTTTGAGGTGATGGGAGACAGTGGGTTGGCTGAGTCCGACTGGGTCGGTGAGGTCGCACACGCAGGCTTCGCCGTCCTGGTGAGCGGCGATCAGGGACACGAGACGGACCCGAGTCGGGTCGCCCAGTGCCTTGAAGACCCGGGCCAGGCGCTCGGCCTCGGCGCTGTCGATGACGCCGCCGGTCATGGGACTGCAGCAGGTCAGGGCGTCTTCCATGAGTATCGGCAACGTCGTCGGCATGACCCCAGTGTGTCATTCATATTGACAAACGTCGATCAATCGGCAACGGTCGATATATCGAAGTTCGTCGATTGGAGCGTGTGATGACCGATCAGGTTCGCGAAGAAGTGCGGGCGCGTTACGCCGCGGCCGCCGTTGCGGTAACGAGTACCGCGCAGGACGCTTTGGCTGTCGTCGATGCGACGCGGTGCGGCACCCCGTCCGCGACGGACGACGCCGACTCGTGTTGTGCGAGTGGCGCCGCGGTCGGTCCGGCGTTTGGTTCCGCGCTCTACAGCTCGGGCGAGCAGGAGGAGTTGCCGGCCGAGGCCGTTGCCGCGAGCTTGGGGTGCGGCAACCCGATGGCGGTTGCCGATCTGCGTGCGGGGGAGAGGGTGCTGGATCTGGGCTCGGGTGGTGGCATCGACGTGTTGCTGTCGGCGAAGCGGGTCGGGCCGAGCGGCTTCGCCTACGGCGTCGACATGACCGATGAGATGCTCGACCTGGCACGGGCGAACGCCGCCAGAGCCGCGGCGGTCAACGTCGAGTTCCTTAAGGGCACCATCGAGGACATTCCCCTGCCAGGCGCGGCGGTCGACGTCGTCATCTCCAACTGCGTGATCAACCTGTCGACGGACAAGCCCGCGGTGTTGGCCGAGATGTATCGGGTCCTGGCCCCGGGTGGGCGCATCGGCATCTCTGACATCGTGGCCGAGGACCACCTGACACCGCAGATGCGCGCCGAGCGCGGCTCCTACCTCGGCTGCATAGCCGGGGCACTGTCACGAGCGGAGTACCTCGACGGACTCGCCGCGGTCGGGTTTACCGACGCCGAGGTCGCCTTCACCCACGAAGCAGCGCCCGGGATGCACAGCGCCGTCGTCCGGGCCACCAAACCCGCCCAATGCTGCTCGAGTTCCGAACAGGCAGTCTGCTGCGAGCCGTCGGCGAAATCGACGTGCTGCCGCGACTCACGCCCGGCCGGCAGCTGCGGCTGCCAGCAGGACACGGCCGCCGCGCTGACCCCGGCGAGTGTGGAGGTGTTCTAGCCCCCGCTGTGCTGCAACCGGGGTCTCAAGACGGGACGTGCAATTTCGGTGAGAGCAGGCTGCCGAGGTTGTGCACGGCATTGTCGCGGGCGTGGAGCTGACCGGTTGCCCCGAGGAAGTTCCATTCGATGAACTTCACGATCGAAGAGTGCTCGAGCTGGGTGTGGGACACGATCCCGCCAGCGGCCCCGAAGCCGAGTGCGAGCAGCGGCACCCGCGGGCCGTAGGCCTGCCCGTCCACGGCGCTTGCCCCGGTGCCGACAGGCGGTGCGACGTGATCGAAGTAGCCATCGGACTCATCCCAGGTGAGCAGCACGAGCGCGTCCGGGACGTGGCTGGTGATCTCGTTGACGGTCTGGGTGACGAACTGGACGCCGCTGCTGAGGGTGTCTCCTAGACCGGGATGTTCGCTGTGGTAGCCGAGCCCCTTCACGAAGCTGACCGCCGGCAGCGCGTTCGCGTTGATATCGCTGGCAAGGTGTGTGTAATCGCGAATATGGGTGGGTTCGTCGGACTGGCCGGGGACGTACTCGGCGGGATGTCGCTCGGGTCGAACACGCACGGGTAATTCGGCACGTGCGCCACGCAGTCCGCCGGAGGCAGCGCGCCGCCACCAGCGGCGTTGGCGGTCTTCATGGCGGTGTAGCCCTGGGCGTACCAGGCCCACGACACGTGTCCGGCAGTGAGCAGGCTGCCGAGGTTAGGCGTGGTGTAGCTGCTGGTGGTCCGGGCGCTCGGGCAGCACACTGCAACGAATGGTCGGTCCCGGCGCCCAGATCGGCGACAGCACCTATCCGGGCTGGCGTTCAGCGGTTCATCGCGTCCGACAGATTGTCGAGATGCGCGACCTCGGCCGTGACCTGTTTGTTGATCATGGGGGTCATCAGCAACATGAATCCGCGGGGCTTGAGGTCCATCGTGAACGTGACCTCGGTCGATCCGGTGCCCGGGTCGCGCAGCGTGTAGGAGCCGGTCGGGCGGGCGGGGCCGGCGATGACCTCGAAGTCCAACCGGGTGGGTTCGTCGTGGCGGGTGATCCGGAAGTCGCCGGCGATCTTGCGGCCGCCAGGACCCTTCATCGTCTGGGTATACACGGCACCGACGCCCGACCCGCTGACGTGATTGATCGTGACGACCTCGGGTCGCCATTTCGGGTCGTTCGTGGCGTCGGCCAGATACGCGAAGACTTCACCGATGGGTCGCTCGATGACCACAGTCCGCTGCGCATGCGCCATCCGCAGACAGTACCGGTCCCAAGCCGGTGATCGTCGCCTGCCTGAACTGAACAGCCGACCGACCGCTTCCCGGCTGGCTACGCGGTGTCCTGACCCGGGTGGGCCTACTTGACGGCCACGATCTCGACGGTGCGGATGTCGGGGTCGCTGGCCAACAGGTCGGGCCCGACCTGGCCCAGGGCTTGCGGGATCTGGCCGCCGAGGTGGGCTTGGAGCGCATCGTCGGTCTCGAAGGTGTCGAAGATGCCGTACGTGGTGTCGCTGATCTTGAACGCGTACCAGGTGACGGTGCCCCCTTCGGCTACGGCGATCGCGCGTCCAGACTCGAGGAACGCGGCGAGTTCGGCGCCCTTGTCGGGCTTTGCCTCGAGCAGAGCGAGAATTCCGAGTTGAACCGTCATGGAGTCTCCTGACTGGGTGATGTCTGTGCCCGGTGGATGAACGGACGTTACGGGCCGCGGGTCGAACCAGCGGCGATCAATAAACCTTGGTAGTCATCGTGACAGGGGCCGCAGGCCAGCAGGTGGGCGGTGACCCCGGGATAGCGCTCGCGGGTGGCCCCGGTGCCGCCGGCGGGCTCAGCCGGGCCCGCCAGGATAAGTTCGACGTAGAGGTCGAGCACTGCCAGCGCCTGGTCGCAGCCGACATCACGGGGATCGGTGCGCAGGAACCGATCCAGCGCTGGATAGTCGCTCACTACCGCCCCTCGTCACTGTCCGTGTCATCGTTGAGGTACCCGTTAGCGGCGAGCGCGGCGCGTAACTTACCCCGTGCGTCAAACATCGTCTTGTAGATCGCATCGCGGTTGGACCCCAACTCGAGCGTTACTGCGTCCAGTGGGACGGCGTTGAGCACGATCGCGATGAACACGCGCCTTTGATGAGGGGTCAGGTTCTGTTCGATAGCGTGCCGGAGAGCGGTGAGCAGGTCGCGAGCCTGGGCGTGGACGCTCGGGTCGATACCGAAACGCTCGGGCAGCCGGTCCCACTGCTCGTTATCCATTGCGACGGTTGGGCGCTGCCACATGTGTCGCCCAATCTTGGCCGACACCTCGAGGATGACGAACCGGTAGGCCCACGTCGTGAACCGGCTCTCACCGCGGAACGTGTCGAGCTTCGCCAGGATCGCCAGGACCGCATCGGCGGCGGCGTGATGGGCGAGGTCGTCGGATTCCGGGCCGCCGATCATGAATCCACTGGCGCGCCGACTGACCTCCGCCCGTGCCGCGCGTACCAGCATCGCGTGCAGTTTTGCGATGCCCTGCTGCCTGTCCGGTGCATCCTCACGCAGGACGCTGAGCCAGCCCGACGACTCGGGGTCCGGCTCCCGGTGCGGCGTCAACTCGGGAAAGGCGGGCTGCGCCGCTGCTCGGGTCGCCGCCATATCCGCGATGCTACGGACTCGCCCTGCCGATGAGTTAGACCGGTAAAGATGAGGCACAGGTAAGACGCAGCCGCCCGCGCGACGCCAACGACCGATGCGACCGATGCGACCGACCAACGGGGCTACCGCGTCACAGCGCCACGCCGCCATGCGCGCGCGTTCCCAGGGCTGGCCACAACGTTACCCACAGCCCGCTGACATTGGAGAACATGATGCCCGTCCTTATGCCCGGCCAGAGGTTCTCGTCGCTTGCCGTCTCGGTGGTCGGCGGTGTTCCCCGGACGCTGCCGGACGCCCTAGCTGGCAATTTCGGGGTAGTGCTGTTCTATCGGGGGGCTGGTGCCCCTTACTGCCGCGCCCAGCTACGCGGGTTCCAGCGCGCCAGCGACGAGTTCGCGGAGGTCGGCGCAAAGGTGATCGCGCTGAGTATCGATGACGAGGCCATCACCAGCGAGCTGATCGCCAAACTCGGCCTGAGTTTCCCGGTTGCCTACGGCGCCGACGCGGCCGTAGTAGCCGAGGCGACGGGCGCGTTCATCGATCCGGAAGGGGGCTTCCTGCAGTCGACGGGGTTCGTTCTCGACCCGACCGGCACCGTGTTGATCAGCGTGTACTCGAGCGGCGCGATCGGGCGGCTCGTGTCCGATGACGTGATCGCGATGATCCGCTACGAGAAGTCGCAGACGCCGGCCTCCGACTGACGGAGGAGGATCAGATCATGAGCGACGCTGACATCAACTTCTACTTCGACCCGGTGTGCCCGTTCGCGTGGATGACCAGCAAATGGGTGCGTCTCGTGCAGGCCGAGCGTGAGTACACGGTGGATTGGCGGTTCATCTCGCTGCGGCTGATCAACGCCGCGATCGACTACGACGCCCATTTCCCGTCCGGCTACGAGGCCGGACATAGCGCTGGGCTCCGGCTGCTCCGGGTCGCGGCCCGGGCCCGGGCCGAACTCGGTCGCGTCGCAATCGGCCCGCTGTACGCGGCGTTGGGGGATCGGATCTTTGACACCGCTGCCGACCCGGCGGGCAGCGACGGCGGCTACCGGGGCACGCAGGAATTCCTGAAGCCCGTACTCGCCGCGGCCGGGCTGCCGCCAGACTTGGCGCAGGCGTTGGACGATGAGTCCTACGACGCCGAACTGCGCCACGAGACCGACGAAGCTCTCGCGCTGACCGGCAAGGACGTCGGGACTCCGATCATCCAATTCCGCCCACCAGACGGAGTCGCATTCTTCGGCCCCGTCATCAGCCGGCTGCCCAGCGCCGAGCAAGCAGGCCCGCTGTGGGACAACGTCATCGGGCTGGCGTCGTTCCCCGGCTTCGCTGAGCTGAAACGCAGCCTGCGCGAACGACCACAGCTACGCAGTTTTGGACTCGACCCGGATGCGGTCGGTGCTCAGGAGGACTGGCACGGCGGCAGCCGACGGCCGGAGAAATAGCGCAGCTGGGTGAGTGAGGCGTCGTGGCAAGCGCGGGCGCGCTCGTCCGGAGAGGGATGGGTCAGGTGCGCAGCTTCTCGCTGACCGACCGCTCCACTAGGACGGGAAGGAAGTCGCGAATCGGCCTGCCGTCGTACTCTGCGTAGGCCTGCTCGACGGCATGCGCGATCGCGGCGGGTTGCACGGTGGGGTGCTTCTGGGTCAGCCTCGTGCTGATGTCCTCAATGGTCTTGGCACGATCCTCGCCGTGGGTCACGCTGTCATCCTCTCCTCGCTGGATAGGTAAGGACGGGTGGATCCGGCGCTCCCTTCCATGCTGACCATCAAGTCGGCGGTGCGCCAGTCCCGGATGGCAACCGGACTGGCGGTTCAGTCAATTGTTGTGACTTTTCGCTGCCGAACAATCGGCGGTGGTCGGTCCTCGCTCAGCCGTTGTCACGGGCGCGGCGTTGGTGGTTCGCCAGAATGTGCTCGCGGGTGGGCACGTGTGTGCCGTGCCCTCCACCGTGGTCGCGGGCATGTGCCTGAACTTGCGCGACGAGATCGTCTTCGTCGACGGCGACGATCGGTTCGCGGCACCGCGTGCACGTAATGGTCATGGCCATCGGGTGTCTCCTTGGCTTGTTCGGTTGTGGTTGCTTGGTTACGTGACGTCGTCGACCGTCGCGGGGTCTTCGGGGTGCCCCGTGTGGTCATGTCCGGCCATGTCGTCGGGTCCGCCGCCCATCATTTTGAGCATCGTCCGGCCACCGGTGGCGAAGAACCGCCAGACCAGCAGCGCCGCCAGGAGCAGGAAGACAATGTTGAGCGCGGCAGTGTAGTTCCAGGTGATGCCGCTGTCGCCGACGTAGGCGTGCCGCTTTCCAGTGGGCACCAGATGCAGGGGGGTGAAGACCAGTTCGATGAAGTAGCCCGCGGCCACCATGCTCACGTAGAAGGTGCCGAACAGGAACAGCGCCACCCGCCGGCCGTAATACTTTGCGTAGATCACCAGCACCGGAACGATGATCAGGTCCGCGAAAATGAACGAGGCGACGCCGCCGAAGCTGATGCCGCCATTCCAAAGCACCGCTGCGAGCGGCACGTTGCCGATCGAGCACACGAACGCCACAACGGAGACGAGTGGGCCGATCAGCGGTCCCCAGATCTTGGCCAGCAGCGGGTGACCGGTGAAGAACAGGTGCTGCCAGAACGAGTTCGGCACCCAGGCCGCTGCCGCACCGGCAATCAGCAGCCCGATCAGGATATCTCGCAGAACCGCGGCCCACTCCATGACGAAGTTGTTGCTGACCGAGGTAATGCCCTGCCGGCTGGTTAGCCGGTGCCAGAACGAACCGCTGCCAGTGACCGACATGTCCATCGCGGCGTGCCCCTCCATAGAGCCAGCCATCCCCTTATCCGCCTGCGCTCGCGCTTCGTCCCGCAGTCGCCTGGTGAGGAAGCGACGAAAGAACAGCGCGAGCAGCAAGATCATGAACGGTCCGCCGACGAACTCCGCGAGGGTGAACTGCCAACCAATTAGCAACGCCAAGATCAGCCCCAGTTCGATGACCAGATTCGTCGAGGCAAATTGAAACGCCATTGCGGCCGTGAAGTCGGCGCCCTTGCGAAACAGCGACCGGGCCAGCGCTACAGCGGCATAGGAGCACGACGAGGACGCGGCGCCCAGTCCGGTCGCCGTGGCCAGGCTCCGTGGCCCGTCGTTCGGCAGCAGCCGGGCAATCGTCGACTTCTTGACCAGCGCCTCGATGATCGCCGACAGGGTGAAGCCGAGGATCAGCGACCACGTCACCTGCCAGGTCATCGAGCCCGCGATCCTCAGCGCATGGCCCAGAGCATGCAGCAACGACATCTAGCTGTCCTCCGGAGCGGCGATCGACAACAGTTGGCGCAGACAGTGCTCCAGCAGTGCGTGCGGGAAGGCGTCACTCAAGCGGTAGTAGACAACCCGCCCCCGCTTGCGGAACGTCACCAGTCCGGCGGTCCGCAGGATCTTCAAGGCGTAGGAGACGGCATCGGCCGTCGAGTCGAGGGCCAACGCCAGATCGCCGACACACAGCTCGTCGGTCGCCGACAGGGCAAACAGCACCCGTGACCTGGAGGGGTCCTGGATCAGGCCCAGCAGCCCGGCCAGCCGCCCTGCGTCATTGATGTCAATCAGCGCCGCTTTGGCGGCCGCTACTCGTTCGGCGTCAACCGGGTGGTCGTGATCCAAAGTCATGGGAGCCTCCGTGTATCCGAATGCTCGCACGGATATACGGAGGTTGCAACGGTCGGCAGGGGGATCGCATCGATAGTTTTGACAGCTCATAGGCGAATGTTGTTGGTGGCTTCCCGGTCCATGGTGAGGCCGCGGATGACAGCCAGGACGACGGTCGCCAGTCCGGGCCGTCAGATGGACACGGTCCCCGCGACATCCGCCGCGAGGTAGGCGATCCACTCGGGCGGACCGCAGACGCCCACGCGAAGTGACGGGCGGCATTCAGGCCGGGAGCATGGCCCACCAGTGGTTGCCGGAGGCAAGCTGCGTCTCAGTGCGCGGTGCCGCCCTCCCGGCGCAGGTCAGTCACCGCCCTGGTGGGCGAGGTCCTTTTGTCGGATGGTCAGGAACGCGATGACGGCCGACGTGGCCGCGATGATGACGGCGACCAACAGGATTCGGTTGAGCCCGTCGGTAAAAGCCGACCGGGCGATCTGTTCGGCCTGGGCCTGTACGCCGGCCGGCAGTTGGTGCAGCACCGCTCGCACCGTCCCCGACTGGATGGCGGTGGTCAGGGTCGAGCCGTTGCCTGCCAGGTGCGGCACGGCGGACGTGCGGGCGAGGACCGAGTCGGAGACGCGGCTGGCGAACAGTGTGCCCAGTAGTGCGATGCCGGTGGCGATGCCGACCTGGCGAAAGGTCGAGTTGATTCCGGACGCCATACCCGCCTGCTGCGGCGCGACGACCCCGACCGCGGTCGAGGCTAGCGGCGGGTTGACCAGGCCCACGCCCGCGCCGCCGACGATCATTCCGGCGATGAGGTGCGTCCAGCCAGACGATGCGTTGAGCCCGCCCATGAGATAGAGCCCGACCGCGACCAGCAGCAATCCCGGTCCGACGAGAAATCGGATCGGGACATGAGCGGTCAGTCGTCCGGCGAGCGTCGAGGTGGCGAGGATGCCGCCAGAGAGCACGAGCAGCCGGAGGCCAGTGCCGAGCGCGTCGTAACCGAGGACGTCCTGCAGGTAGAGGGTGAGGTACAGCAGCATCGAGAAGATTGAGGCGCTCAACCCGAACGCGGCCACCGCGCCGCCGGTGAAGGTTGGTTTCTTGAACAGTGACAGGTCGAACATCGGCGCGCGCCCGTAAGCCTCCACGACGAGAAACGCGACGAGCAGCACGCCGGCTGCGAACAGGCACCCGATCACCCGCGTGTCATCGAAGGACCGTTCGTTGGACTCGATCAAGGCATAGACCAGGCTGGCCAGGGCGAGTGTGAAGGTCACGAATCCGGCCCAATCCGGGCGTCGTGCATTCGGCGCCTTCGACTCGGACACACGGAACAGCGTCAAGACCACGGCCGCGACACCAATCGGCAGGTTCACGAAGAAGATCCACCGCCAGGACAACCCGGAGGTCAACGCGCCGCCGAGCAGCGGGCCGATGGCGACGGCAAGCCCGGTGATTGCTCCCCACACGCCGAAGGCAACGCCGCGGTCCCGGCCGCGGAAGGCGTCGGCTAGCAGTGCGAGGGACACCGAGAACATCACCGCGCCGCCGATGCCTTGCAGCGCCCGGAACAGCTGCAGGAGCAACGTGTCCTGCGCGATCCCGCACAGCAGCGACGCGAGGGTGAATACGCTCAGCCCGATGACGTAGAGCCGCCGCCGACCGAAGATGTCGGCCAGGCTGCCAGCCGTCAGCAGAAGCGAAGCGAGTGTCAGCGCGTAGGCGTCGACCACCCACTGCAGGTCGGAGAAGCTCGAATGCAGCGCACTCTGGATGCCCGGCAGGGCGACGTTCACGATCGTGATGTCAAGTAGCAGCATGAACGTGCCGAGACAGACAGCCACAAGCGTCCACCACTTGTGCGGCGCAGGGCCCCGGCGCGGGTCACGTCCTGACGAGGACGCCTGCTGCGGCTGCGATACGTCGTGCTCAACGTGGTTGACGGATTCGCGCTCAACGAGTTCACCGACGGTAAGCGATGAGGGCGAGTTGAGCGCATGAGCCGGACGGTGACGCTGCCCAGCGGCGTTAGGATCGGACACGTTTGGCTCCATCGTGCGTTGGTTTGGGCGCGCGACCGATCACGCAGCTACCTCGGGCTAGTCCTACCCGTATGAACCCGACCACCTCACCTGTTGCGTGTGGACGTCGTCACTATCCGGCGGCGGGTGCTACCTGATTCTGGCGACGATCAGCGTTGCTCGTTGACGTAGTTGGTCAACTTGTCGATCGCCATTGCCCATCCGGTTGCGCCAGGTGAGTCGGCGGGGATGCCGAGCTGGGTCATGACCATCTTCGTGCGTCCTTCGAGGTCCTCCAGGTCGACGCGCACCTCGGTTGTCGTGGGATGGCCTGCAGGCATGCCCATGTCCGAGGCGGCGATGATGTCGCCGTTCTCGTTGGACATCGACTCGGTATAGACGAGGCGCTTGTTCTCGACGACCTCGCGATACTGGCCGGTGAACCACATCTGCATCGGGCCGGCGGGGGTAGTCACCTGCATGCACACCAGTCGGGTGCCTCCGACACGCACGTCCATCTTCGCGACTGGCAGCGTCGCACCCGCTGGCCCATACCAGGCCGCGAAATGTTGTGGGTCTGTCCACATCTGCCAGATGAGATCGGCGGGTGCATCGAAGGTCCGCTCGATCGTCACGGCGTCCTGCGAGCCGGGGCTGTCAGCCATTGCGTCCCTCTGTCCTTCGTTGTGATCGCAGCCGGGTGAGGTAGTCGTCCATCCGATCGAAGCGGGCTTCCCAGACCGGGCGGTACTGCTCGGCCCAGGTGGCTACTTCGGCTAGCGGGGCGGCGTCCAAGGCACACGGGCGGTACTGCGCCAGGTGGCCGCGGGTCACCAAGCCTGCGCGCTCGAGCGCCTTGATGTGTTTGGAGATAGCTGGCAGCGTCAGTTCGAACGGCGCTGCGAGCTCGTTGACCGTTGCCTCGCCGCGCGCTAGATGAGCGAGGATTGCTCGCCGCGTCGGGTTCGCTAGAGCGGCGAAGGTCTGGCTGAGCCGGTCGTCCTGCTCGATGCTCGTCGTCATGCGGTGGCTACTTTCCACTGTAGCTAATTAGCTATCTTGGAAAGTACACCCACGAATCCATTCGGTCAACGTGCGAGGTCCGGTCACTCAGGTGCGGGTGAGTTCCGGGTCGGGCGTGGGCTCGCTGTGCGCGAGGGGGTCCTCGCCCTCGATGGACAGGCGTGGCGTGATCTTGTCCAGCACCGGCGGGTACCACCAGTTCCATTTGCCGAACAGATGCATCAACGACGGCACGAGCACGGTGCGCAGGACGAATGCGTCGATGAGGATCGCCCCGCCCAACCCGATGCCGAACAGTTTGATTACTCGCCCGTCGCCGAAGACGAACCCACCGAACACGGCGATCATGATGATCGCGGCGGCGGTGATGACGCCGCCGGTCTCGGCCTGCCCGAGGGTGATCGCGCGTTGTGTGTCGCCGGTGTTGGTCCACTCCTCCTTCATCCGGCTGACCAGGAACACCTGGTAGTCCATCGACAGCCCGAACAGGATCGCGAAGAACATGACCGGCAGGAACGGTTCGATCGGGCCGCCTGAGCCGATTCCGAGTGCTTGAGAGCCCCATCCCCATTGGAAGATCGCGACGACGACGCCGAAGGACGCGCCTGCGGCGAGCAGGTTCATCGCTGCGGCCGTCAGCGGGATGACGAGGGAGCGGAAGGCCAGGACCAGAAGCAGGAACGACAGGCCGATGACCAGCGCGAAGAACAGCGGCATCTTGGCCGAGAGCACTTTGGCGAAGTCGACGTTGATTGCTGTCCCACCGAACACGTACACCTTCGTCGACGTGCCGTTGTCGATCGTGGGCAGCGCGGTGGAGCGGAGGTTCTTCACCAGGTCCGTGGTGCGCGCGTCCTGCGGGGTGGTGGTGGGCGTGAAGTTGACGAATGCGACGGAGGTGTGCGGCACCGGCTGCGCCGAGACGCTCGAAGCGACGACGCCGTCGGTGTGCTTGAGCAGGCTGGTCAGCTTGTCGAGGAAGGCCGGGTTGCTCGCGTCAGGACCGTCAGCGACGAGTTCGAGCTTGCCGTTGTAGCTGGCGCCGAATGCGGCCGCGACGAGGTCGTAGCCCTTGCGGGTGGTCGTGCCGGCCGGGTCGTTGCCCTGGTCTGAGGATCCGAGCCGAATGCTGAAGAACGGTATCGCGAGCATCATGATCACAACCCCGGCGGCCAGGGCCGGGACGATGGGGCGGCGCTCGATCAGGCGGGCCCACCGCGCCCACACGCCGGTGTGCTCGTCACCGTGGACGGACCCGGCCCGCAGTGCGCGCCGCTGCCGGCGGGGCAGCACCTTCAGGCCGAACAACGACAGCAGCGCCGGGAGCAGGGTCAGGGAGGCGAGCATCGTGAGCGCGACTCCGATGGCGGTACCGATCGAGACGCCGTACAGGAAGCTCACCCCGAGCGCGCATAGACCGAGGATCGCGATCACGACCGTCATGCCGGCGAAGAGCACCGATCGTCCTGAGGTGTCGAGGGAGATGACGATCGAATCGTTCACCGGCACGCCGGCGACCAGGTTGCGCCGATGCCGTGAGACCACGAAAAGCGCGTAGTCGATGCCGACGCCCAACACCATCAACGTGGCGAGTTGGGTGGCGAAATCAGCGACCGAGATCGCGTGGGACAGCAGCGCGATGAGAGCCAGACCGGTGCCCAGCGCGGCGATCGCACTGATCAGCGGCAGCACCGTTCCGGCGACGGTGCGGAATACGAGGGCCAGAATGATCAGGGCGGCGAGAAAGCCGAAGACCTCGGGCGGCACGCCGCCGCTCGACTTCTGCGACAGGACCTGGAACGCGTTCCCGGTGAATTCGATCTGCATGCCCGAGCGGGTGGCCGTGTCGAAGAAGGCCGTGACCTTGTCCGCGGTGGCGCTGTCGACCTCGTTGCCGACGAACTGCAGCTCGATCAGTCCGGTGGTGCCGGCCTTGCTCAGCAGCGCCTTCTCCGCTGCAGTGTTGCCTACGCCGGCAGCACCGCCCCCTGTGGCGCCGGCGCCTACCCCGCGTGCTGCGCACGACGCCGCGCCGAACGGGGAGGTGTAAGAAGCCATGGATGCCACCGTGCACAACTTCGCCAGCGCTGGCGTGAGCTGAGCCGTTCGGGCAGTGAGCGTTCCGCGTGTGGAGTGCGCTACCACGGTGCCCGACGTGCCGCTCGTACCCGTGAGGTGTGCGGCGTTGAGCAGATTCGACACGGTCTGCGTCTCGGTGTGCGGCAGGCGGAAGTCGTTGCGGTAGGTGGCACCGCCGACCGCCGCAGAGATCAACTGCAGGCCGACGATCGCGCCGATCCACGCGGCGATTACCCACCATCGGTAGCGGATCGCGAGGCGGGCGAGGGTCGTCATGGGGCGTGGTCCCTTCAGCGAATCGGTTCGCTGAAACGATACGGGTATGTACCTGCCGACCGTCAAGCGCGTAGCTTGACGACCGGCAAGTGTTCACTCAGGGTGGGGCGCTGCTGGCGCACCGATCGGAGGCGTTGGGAATGGGCGACGGGCAGGGAGCGGTGTGTGGCACGCGGCAGCGGGCGATCGCGGTCGCCCGGGAGCTCTTCGCAGAACGCGGCTACGCCGGAACGTCGATCGCCGACATCGCCGACCGCCTCGGCGTCACCAAGGCGGCCGTCTACTACCACTTCCGTGCAAAGTCCGACCTGCTCAGCGAACTGATCGCGCCGATGTTCACCCGGATGCACGACATGCTCGAACCTCCTCTGCCGCAACCGAGGGTGCTGCTGGAACGCATCGTCGATCTGCTCGCCGTCGAGCGCGAGACGATCTACCTTCTCGCCGGAGATCCGTCGGTGATGCGCGAGCTCGACGCGTGCGCGCCGATCGAGTTCTTCGCCAAACTGGTCGACGCGCTGTCCGGCCCACGCGCCAGCGCCAGCCGTCGGCTGCGAGCACGGTGCGCCCTTGGCGCCGTCCACGCCGCGGTCGTGGGGCCGATGCGGGATCACTGCACCCCTAATTCGCCCGGTCGACCGGCACACCCCTCCTCTGCCAGACCGATGACCGCGTACGAGCGACGCGTCATCGTAAAGGCGGCACTCGCCGCCCTCGGCTGAGCGCGCACCGGCCGCTCCCGCTGCTCAAGCTGAATTCGGTGGCTCTGCGAATCAGTGTGGCAGTCAAACTTCCTGAGCTACTTCCAGCGAAAATGGACGAAGACGCGCCCGAAGTTGTGCGAGTCCTTCTCGACTCGGTGATACAGCGCCTTGACATCCTTCTGGTCGAGGAACCGAAGCACACGCTTCTTCAGCTGGCCAGAACCCTTGCCAGGAATGATCTCCACCAGCGGAGCCTTCTTGGCGATCGCCTCGTCAATGATCGAACGAAGCGCTCGTTCGATCTCGTCGCCACGGTTATAGATCTCGTGTAGATCGAGCTTGAGCTTCACTGACTCATCGTGCCCCCGCGCCGAACCAGCCGCCACTAGGTTGCGCCTCGGCCTCGCCAGGGGAGCCGCACTAAAGATCAATGAATGGCGAAGGCGACTCGGCGACCAGCGCAGCTGCGTCGACTCGGCACTCCACCGCCGCGTCATCGGAGTTCACGTGGTTCCAACGAGATGTGGTTCCAACGAGATGACCGACGTCGGATCAGTTCCATCCTCCCGCCCAGTGGTCGCTGGGGGCGATTGGCGTCGTGAGCGCACTGGGAACATGTCAACTGTCGGGCGGGTTGGCGTCGAGGTGACGCCACACTCTGAGCGTTTGTCGCGGGTACTTGTCGTCTCGGGCAGCACTCGGTCAGCCTCGACGAATACCGCGTTCTGTCGCACCGCGCCCTTGTGCGCTCCGCCGGGCATGGAGATCACGGTGTTCGATGATTGCGCCGTGCTTCCGCATTTCAACCCGGACGAGGACCACGAGCCCCTCCCGACACCCGTCGTGGCATTGCGGAGGGCGATCGCGGACGCCGACGCTGTGCTGTTCTGTACCCCGGAATATGCGGGCACGTTGCCGGGCTCGTTGAAGAACCTGCTGGACTGGGTGGTGGGCGGCACCGAGTTCACCGGCAAGCCCGCCGCGTGGGTCAAGGTTGCGGCCGACGCTCGTCGAGGCGAGGGAGCGCACGCGACGTTGGCCACCGTTCTCGGCTACGTCCAGGCTGAGATCGTCGTCTCGGCCTGTCGTCACGTCCCCATCAGCCGCGAGATGGTCGGTCCCGACGGTCTGGTCGCCGACCCTGCAGCACGCGAAGCCATCGGCAAGACACTGCAAGCGATACTCCAGCACCACCCAGAACGTCCCGTCGCGTGCACTCTCGGACTCGACGACGGCGCCGAACGGATGCGACGCTGGCAACAACTCAGTGAGCGTTCAGCGCCGAGTATCCGACGTATCGGCTATCAGCTCGAGGTTCGGTTTGAGCCCGGCCCTGGGGTTCGCGAGGAACTGGAGGCGCTCGCCGCGGCCGAGCAGCAGTGTTGCGCTTTCGTCGCCTGGACCGTTGCGCCCGACTCGTATCATCCCGTCCTGCACATCGCGGCGCCTCCTGACCAACCCGACAACATCGTGCCGTTCATCAACCTGTTCGGCAGCCTGATCAATGACGCTCACGCCGTATTCGGAGCCGCTTGCAGCGATTCGGGTTGAGCGGTGTCCGGCTCCGTCTCGAGGGATTCGGGGAAGCAAGAACGGGGCGCGTGGTTAGGTACAGTCTCGTCACCCGACTCGGACGAGGAGGACCGTGCTATGAGTATTAGACTTGCGCGCGGCTGGAACTTCGTGCTTGCGGTCCTGGTCGTGGTGGCGCTCGCGGTGCAGTTATGGATCGCGATTCGAGTCAGCTCTACGCCGCCGGGTCACGCGGTCGGCACGCTGGCGGGCACGCCGATGGCCAACCGGGTGTTGCGGGTGCTGAGCTTCTTCACTATTCAGAGCAACATCCTCAGCGGCGTGACGGCTGCCCAACTGGCGCGAAACCCGCGCCGTGAGGGCCCGGTGTGGCGGGCGGTGCGCCTGGCCGCATTGTTCGGCATCACCGTCACCGGGATTGTGTATTCGACGGTGTTGGCCAAGGTGCACGAGCCGCACGGCTGGCAGGAAACGACCAGCAATACGGTGTTCCATTACATTGTCCCGGTCATGATGGTGCTCAGCTGGTTGTTGTTCGGACCCCGGCCGCGTATCGACCGGGCCACTGTGTGGCGCGCCATGCTGTGGCCCGCTTGGTGGGCGGTTTACATCCTGATCTACGGCGCCATCAGCAAGTGGTACCCGTATCCGTTCGTCGACGTGGCTCACCACGGCTACGCGCGCGTGCTCGTCAACGCCGTGGGGGTCATAGCCGTCCTGGTGGTCACAACCAGCCTGTATCGATTCGGCGACCGGCGCCTACCCGCCGCAGTGCATGCCGATGACACGACCGCGCGCGCGAACGGAAAGGCCGAGGGACTCGCAAGCGAACCAGCCCAGTCCTAGCTCACTGGCGAGCCGCTTCATACCGGCGACCACCCACCACGCACCGCGGCTCCCCGTGGGCGAGACGAACCAGGCGTGCCCGGCAAACGACCTCAGAGCCGGCGGGTGCGGTCAACAGGCCTCCGCTGCGGTCCTTTTGGCGGGACGTTTGCCCCTGCAGAGATCGGTCGGTGTCGGATGAAGCTCTAGGTATGGTCACTGTTCGCGTCCGATTGGTGTTTGTCGCGACGCTGGTCGCTCTGACTCTTTCCGGCTGCGCCTCGAGTTCTCATCGAACTGGCTCCCCGATGATGGGCGGGCGGACACCGACGACCCAGGCGCAAGGTCCGGGCATGATGGGCAACGCTTCGGGATACCACTATTCGCGGCTGGCCTGTCAGGCGCCTGCTTCGCTACCGAGCCCTGCAGTGACGGTGCTGCTGGCCGACATGGGCATGACCCGCATGATGGGCGGTACCGCGCCGCTCGGCGCGCACATGATGCTGCACGCCACCGCGCGAACGGTACCGGCGGGCGAGGTGAGCTTTGTCGCTCAGAACATGGGCTGGCGCACTCACGAATTGGTCGTTCTGCCGCTTGGGCCGAACGCCTCCGCCGGCCGACGCGTCCCGGGGACGGACGGCAAGGTCGACGAGGCCGGCAGCCTTGGTGAAGCTTCTAAGAGCTGCGCCGCGGGTAGAGGTGAGGGCATCACCTCACGCTCGGTCGGTTGGACCACTCTCACCCTGACGCCGGGCCGCTATGAGCTGATGTGCAACCTGGCCAACCACTACGCCGACGGCATGCACACCGAACTCGACGTCACGAAATGATCAAGTAGAACCCGACTCTGAACGCAGGATGCCGGCTGAATCGGCCAATCCCGCATCTTGCCCGCCGCCGACGTCACTGGCCGCTCTTGCTCGACGTCCGCGTGCATCCGACGCCTACCGGCACGCCGCCCACGTCGCCCGCAACGGGTAGCAACGTTGGATGTCGGTTCTAAGTCTGGTTCGGCGACCGCGCACGTGGCTTGCCCAGTCGCGAATGTGAATGAATCAGACCCGTCCCGAGAATCTCTGTATCAGGGACAGCTTTGGATCAGCAGACGGACGGTGCCATATGACGACAGTGCAGCAGACCGTGCACGGTTCGAGCGCGAGGCACTCGGGATTGTTGAGAAACGTGCGGGACGCTGTCTGGATACGGCGGGCCGCTGTCGCGATCTGGATGAACATCCTGGTGTGTGGCGTGATTCTCATCGGCGCGTTCATCACCGGCGTGCTCACTCCCGCGCCGCAGATCACACACCCGTCCTGGGCGGTGCGGGCGGTGACCTGGTTTACGATCTGGGTTTTCGCGTTCGTGCCCGGGTGGCTTTATGTGCGTTTCCTCGGAGTGCGCGCGGACGCATTGTGGAATGAATACGTGCTCAACCTCTACCGACTGGGATTGGACGATCCCAAATGTCTGCCACCGCCGCCGACCGAGTCCGTCTATGGCGGACTTCCCGGTGCACCCGAAGGAGGGCACGAGCAGTCCAACATTTATCGGCAGAAGTTCAATGCCTACTACGGTCGCAAGGTGTCTGCGCACGCGAGCGGCAGCGAGGATTTCCGGGTTAGCGTCGACTCGCTGTTTCCCGTCTTTCTTTGCACGATGACCCTAGCAGTGGCCTGGTCGGTCATTCTCTGGAATCCCGAGACGGTGATGTCACCGATCGAACCGTGGGCGACTCTCGAGTTCGGTTTCCTCGGCGGATACGCGTTCACCGTGTTGCTGCTCGTGCGCCGCTTTTACCAGAGCGACCTTCGTCCGAGCGCGTACGCGGCGGTCGTGCTTCGCCTGGTGGTCGTGCTGCTCATCCTGGCCGTGCTGCACCAGATGTTCGCGATCGACGGTTCACCCGGCACAGTCGCCCGTGCAGCGCAATATGTCAGTGCCTTCATCGTCGGCTTCTTTCCGCTGGTCGGCCTGCAGGCGCTGCAACGCGTCGCCGCCAAGGTATTGCGGGTTGTCGTGCCGCAGATGGTGCCCAGGTATCCGCTTGAGCAACTCGACGGGCTCAACATCTGGTTCGAGGCACGTCTGGCCGAAGAAGGCGTCGAGGACATGCAGAACCTCACCACAATGAACCTCGTGGACGTCATCCTGCATACCCGGGCACCGGTGGGGCGCCTGATCGATTGGATCGACCAGGCCTTCCTGCTGATCCACCTCGATCACGCCACCCGCGGCGAGATGAAGCGAGCCCGCGGTTCGGCAGACGAGACGCCCGACGGCGCCCTCACCAGGACCGCGCTACGCCGGATCGGGATCCGTTCCGCGACCGAACTGCTGAGGGCGTTCGGCCCCGGCGACGGTGATCCTGCGACGGCGCAAAAGCCGATGTCGGCAGATGCCGTCCGCGCGCGCGGTCTCGACCCCGATCAGATCGAGACAATCCTCCGGCTGCTGGCAGACGAGCCTGGCCTCGATCCGGTATGGAATTGGAAGAGTGGCGGCGCCGGACGCACCCGCCGCCCGCGCAGCCCACGTGCGGACTCGTCCCACCCCCGGGCGGTGCGGCGCAATTCGAATGGCCGCGGCGCGCGGAACGGGGTCTCCGTCGCGCGGACGTCATAATCGCCGGTTGCTGATCCTCACGAGCGCTTGGGTCAGCGCATCGTGACGGCGTACCACAGGGTGCGCCATGCCGCGAACGCGACAAGCAGCGTGTCGGCCCGTGACGTCGGGCGTGGACAGAGACTTGACTCGTTCCAGAAACGGTGCAAGCTTGGAAGGGATGGTTACTTCGCCCGAGGTCGCGCTGCGTGCAGCAGGCTTGCGCGTCACGAAGCCTCGCGTCGCGGTGCTGGACGTTCTCGCTGAGTACCCGCACGCCACCGCCGACCTGGTAACCAACCAGGTCGAGGCGAAGCTAGGCAGGGTATCCAAGCAGGCCGTCTACGACGTGCTTGCGGCGTGCGTCGACGTGGGCCTCGTCCGGCGGATCGAGCCGGCCGGGCTGCCGGCTCTGTTCGAGAATCGCACGGGCGACAACCATCATCACCTGGTCTGCCGCGCGTGCGGCCTCACGACCGATGTCGACTGCGCCACCGGGGAGCGCCCCTGCCTCACCCCGAGCGACGATGCCGGCTACCTGCTCGATGAAGCAGAGGTCGTCTTCTGGGGTATGTGTTCCGAGTGTCAGTTGAAATGGCGATCCCCTCGTCCGATGTAAGGAGTAACGCGTGACCGCGCAAGAATCTCGACCCACCACCACCGACGCAGGTGTGCCCGTCGCGAGCGACGAACACTCGCTGACTGTCGGCCCGAACGGCCCACTGCTGCTGCAGGACCACTATCTGATCGAGCAGATGGCGAACTTCAACAGAGAGCGCATTCCGGAGCGCCAGCCGCACGCCAAGGGCGGCGGCGCGTTCGGCACGTTCCAGGTCACCCAAGACCTCAGCGCGTACACCCGGGCAGCCGTGTTCCAGCCCGGTGCCGAGACCGAGTTGATCATTCGGTTCTCGAGTGTCGCCGGTGAGCGGGGCAGCCCCGACACATGGCGCGACCCGCGCGGGTTCGCGGTGAAGTTCTACACAAGCGAAGGCAACCTCGACATCGTGGGCAACAACACGCCGGTGTTCTTCATCAAGGATCCGATGAAGTTCCAGCATTTCATCCGCTCGCAGAAGCGGCGCGTCGCGAATAACCTGCGCGACAACGACATGCAATGGGACTTCTGGACGCTCTCGCCGGAATCGGCGCACCAGGTCACCTGGCTGATGGGCGATCGCGGCATTCCGCGTTCGTGGCGGCACATGAACGGGTACTCAAGCCACACCTACATGTGGATCAACTCCCAGGGCGAGAAGTTCTGGGTCAAGTACCACTTCAAGACCGACCAAGGCGTCGAGTTCTTCACGCAGGACGAAGGCGATCAGATGGCTTCGGTGGACACGGACTATCACCAGCGCGACCTTTACGACCACATTGAGGCCGGGAAATTCCCAAGCTGGACGCTGCGCATGCAGATCATGCCGTTCGAGGACGCCAAGACCTACCGGTTCAACCCGTTCGATCTCACCAAGGTCTGGCCGCACAGCGACTATCCGCTGCAGGAAGTCGGCCGGATGACGCTCAACCGCAACGTCACCGACTACCACACCGAGATTGAGCAGGCCGCTTTCGAGCCCAACAACATTGTGGCCGGCACCGGGCTCTCGCCGGACAAGATGCTGCTCGCTCGCGGCTTCAGCTACTCCGACGCGCACCGCGCAAGGCTCGGCGTGAATTATCGCCAGATTCCGGTGAACTCGGCGAAGTCGCCGGTAAACAGCTATTCCAAAGACGGCGCAATGCGGGTGCAGAACGTTTCCGATCCGGTATATGCGCCGAACTCCTACGGTGGCCCGAAGGCGCAACCGGAACTCACCGACGACGGCGGCACTTGGTACTCCGACGGTGAGATGGTGCGCGCCGCGTACACGATGCGCGCCGAGGACGACGACTGGGGTCAGGCCGGCACGCTCGTCCGCGAGGTTCTCGATGACGCGGCTCGCGAGCGTCTCGTCAACAACATCGTCGGGCACCTGCTCAACGGCGTCAGCGAGCCGATATTGGATCGCGCTTTCGAATACTGGCGCTCGGTGGACAAGAGCATCGGTGATCGGATCGAGGCCGGCGTACGCGCCAAGAAGGACGAGAAAGATCCGAAGGCGGCGGAGCAGGCCAACCCGGCCCGTTCCAGCATGCAGGCGAAAGCCTGATTCGTTGCCGCGCTGATTTATCGCCGCGCCTGGGGTTGTGCTCGATGGCCGAGCACAACCCCGGTGTGGCTGGACGACCGTCCGCAGATCAACATCGCGGCCACCGACGTGACTGGCACCGTTACTTCGTCGGACTCCGGAGCAAGGTGAGGCGCGAATGTGTCGGTTATTCGGATTGCATGCCGGAGCGCAGGCGGTGCTGGCTACGTTCTGGCTGATAGATGAGCCGGACAGTCTTGCCGCGCAGAGTCACCGTAACCCGGATGGAACGGGAATTGGTACGTTTGATTCCGCGGGCCGCGCCGTGGTGGATAAGCAACCGATGGCGGCGTGGGAGGATGCGAGTTTCGCCGCGAGCGCGCGTGATCTTTGGTCGTGCACGTTCGTGGCGCACGTGCGCTATGCCAGCACCGGGGCTCGCACCTCGAAAAACACGCACCCCTTTACCCAGGACGGGCGACTGTTCGCGCATAACGGTGCCTTCGAAGGGCTCGACATTCTCGACGCCCGGTTGGCCGAGCTCAGTGCCGCCGATCTGATTCAGGGCCACACCGACAGCGAGCGGATGTTTGCGCTCATCACCGCTGAGACTCGCTGCGCGGGCGGCGATGTCCGGGCCGGGATCGTCGCAGCCATCGACTGGCTCGCGGAGAACGTCCCAGTGTACGCGCTGAACTTCATACTCAGTACCTCGACTGATCTCTGGGCCTTTCGATACCCAGCCGTTAACGAATTGCATCTGCTCGTCCACACCGGCGCTGAAGTCGCGCGCCGGCTGGACTCGCGAACTGACCGTATTCACGCGCGATCCGACGAGCTGACCGGCCGACCCTGGGTCGTCGTGGCCAGCGAGCCGATGGATGGCGACTCGAACTGGCGACCCGTCGCGCCTGGAACCCTCATTCACGTCGATCAGGACCTGACCGTCGCATTGCACGACATTCGCCAAGCCGCGCCGAAATTCCTGCTGACTCGAGATGACCTCACCGCACAAGCCGCGCAATCGGAGCACCCGGTCGTCACCCGAGCGAGCGCCGGTAGGCGCGAAGGTTCTGCAAGGACGTGATGTCCTCGCCGGCCACGCCGGGCATCCGCCATGAAAACCAACCTCCGAGCTGTGGCAGACCGCACCAGGTCCGAACATGCGTCGCCAGTCGAATCTGGTGCACCGGTTGCGTCTATCATGACGAATAGCTCGAAAGGTCACGGAAGTCGTCATACGGAGTTTGTCGGCTTACTCTTTGCAGGCCGTGAACCGATGCACCATAGATAGGGTCGCAGGACCTCGAACAAAGACCGCACTACTGAGGAAGCGCATGAGGCACAAGCCGGCTCTGCCGTGCCGGCGCTCGCCTTGGGTGTCGCGGCGCAATCCGCAGTCTGCCACGAGCGCAACAGTTGATTGCGGTCTGTGGGTGGGCGGTGCGTGAAGCGGTGACCTCCGACGGTGTGAAACGCGACGACACGCGCGACGGTGTCGTCCCGATAAGCGGCGAAGTCGAGCACGTCGGGCACCTCGCGGCCGAACTCGGACTCGCGCGCCGCGATAGAGCAGAAATGGCGGGGCTGGTCGACACCATTCTGTCGAATACGCCGATCGGCATTGGCTTCCTCGATCGCGAGCTCCGGGTCAGGCGGATGAACCCCACTCTGGCGGCGGTCATCGGGGTGACGGTCGAGGAGAGTATCGGCCAAACCATCGACGCTCTCGTTCCCGAGATCTGGCCGCAACTCGAACCGCTGTACCGCCAGGTCCTTGACACCGGCCAAGCGACCCGTGACGTCGCGATGGACGGCCCGTCCGAGGCGGACGAGGACCCGACCCGGATCCACCACTGGCTCAGCAGCTTCTACCCCGTCTTCGTGGACGGCGAGGTGATCGGAATCAGTAACGTGGTGTTCGATATCTCTGCTCGGGCTGATGCCGAAGACGCTCGGCTGCGACTCGCTCGTATCGTCGAGGATTCCGGCGAGGCAATGTTCAGCTCTACTGCTGACGGGATCGCAACGAGCTGGAATGGCGCCGCCGAGCGGCTGTTCGGATACACCGCAGACGAGTTCATCGGCCAACCGGTTGCACTGCTCGCGCCGCCGGAACTACTCGACGAGCAGGAACAGATGCGGGCTCGAATGGCCGTCGGCGCCTCCACCGAGCGTCACGAGACCGTCCGACAACGCAAGGACGGCACGCGCGTCGAGGTACTCATTACAGCGTCACCGTCCATCGACAAGGCAGGCAAGGTCATTGGTGCGTCTGTGATCGCGCAGGACATCGGTGAGCGCCGTTCCGCCCAGCGAGAACTGTGGGCCAGCGAGCGTCGGCTGGAGGAAGCGCAGCGAATCGCTGAGATCGGCAGCTTCGAGTTCGACGTGTTGACAGGTGCGCTGATCTGGTCGGCCGAGCACTATCGGATCCTCGGGTTGGACCCGGCCGTGACACCGACCGCCGAGCTATTCTTCGCACTCGTTCACCCCGATGACCGCACGAGAGCCGCGCAGGCATGGCACCAGGTCACCGAGCAGGGCGACGCCTCCGACATGATGTTCCGAATCATCCGCCCCGACTCTGAGCTGCGCTGGGTGCACAGCCGCTCGCTGCCCGAGGTCGCCGCAGACGGTGCCGTGATCAAAGTGGCCGGCACGCTGCGGGACAGCACCGAGCGCGTCGAGGCCGCCCGGTCCCGACGCGACGCCGACGCCCGCTTCGAGGCCGGCTTCGAGCAGGGGGGAGTCGGGGCGGGGATCCTCGGTCTCGACGGCATCCCCGTGCGCGTGAATGCCGCGGCCTGCGCGATTCTTGGACGGCCGCAGGAACTGCTCGTGAACCGGAGCTGGGACGACTACCAGCACCCCGACAATGCGTCGCTGTACAAGGCCATGCGAAGGCAGCTCACTGCCGGTCACGACACCTACACCGACGAGCGTCGCTTCCTCCGTCCCGATGGCACCATCGTGTGGACGTCCGTGCACCTGACTCTCGTTCGAGACGAAGCGGGTCAGCCCCAGTACTACCTGGGACAACTCGAGGACATCAGCGAGCGAAAGCTGATGGCCGAAAAGCTCGCCTTCCAGGCCACGCACGACACGCTGACCGGCCTGGCAAACAGCGTGCTCCTCACCGACTGCCTGACCCGCCTGCTCAGCGGACCGGACGTGGGCCGTTCGCGGGTCGGCGTCATCTTCGTTGACGTGGACCAACTCAAGCTGGTCAACGCCTCCTTCGGACACGCGGCGGGCGACGCGTTGCTTGACCAGGTCGCTCACCGGATCACCGCCACGATCAGAGCCACCGACATCGTCGCGCGGTTCCGAGGCGACGAGTTCGTCATTGTCTGTGCCGACGTCTCGATGCAGGACATCGAAGCGCGCGCGGAGCGTCTGCGCGCGGCGCTGCGCCGCTCATACCGCATCGGCGGCCGGGAAATCACGGTCACAGCCAGCCTCGGCATCGCCGTCGCCGACACCGGGTCCACCCCGGAGAGCCTGCTCCGCGACTCCGACCATGCGATGTGGGAAGCCAAGTCTCGCGGACGCGACCGGATAAAAATGTTCGATCAGACGCTACGAGCCAAGACCGAGCGTCGCCTCACGACGGCGACGGCACTGCGTCGCGCGCTCGAGCGTAAAGAGTTGACCGTTCACTACCAGCCGGTCGTTGACCTCGCTACCGGCGAGATGGTCAGCGCTGAGGCGCTGCTGCGATGGAACCACCCAGGCCGGGGGTCGATCAGCCCGGTCGAGTTCATCCCGATCGCCGAAGAGACCGGACTCATCATCCCCATCGGCGCCTGGGTCCTCGAGCAGGCCTGCGATCAGCTGCGCAGGTGGCAGCGCACCGTCCCGTCCATGACGGTTGCGGTCAATCTCTCGGTGCGTCAAGTGCTCGCACCCGACATCCTCACGCAGATCGAGGACATCGTCACGCGCAGCAAGATTCGTCCGCGCAGTCTTATCCTGGAACTGACCGAAAGCGTGTTCATGCAGGACATCGACTACTTCGGCGAGATGCTGAACGGTCTTAAACGTCTGGACATACAGCTGTCCCTCGACGATTTCGGCACCGGCTATTCATCGTTGTCATATCTGCGCCGATTCTCTTTCGACATTGTGAAGATCGATCGCGCCTTCGTCCGGAGTCTCGGAATCAATTCCAACGACACCGCGCTGGTCGCCGCCATCCTTTCCATGGGCGAGGCTCTCGGGCTTTCGGTGGTGGCCGAAGGCATCGAGGACGAGACCCAGCTCGCGGCATTGCGGCGAATGCGCTGCCCGCGCGCGCAGGGTTTCTATTTCGATCGCCCGATGCCCGCCGAAGCGATCTACCACCTCATCACGGCGCGACATCGCTGGCCGATCGAAGACCCGCCAGCTACGGCGACGCGGGACGCGGACGTCCACCTCGCCGTGCGAGGACCAAGTGAGGTGGCGCAGATTCTGCTCGACAGCGCCCGTAGCCTGTTGCGCGTCACCTCTGCCGAGCAGGCGGTCGGGACGCTCATGAGTGCCGTCGCCGAACTGGGCGGCACCTGCGTCCCGGCGGCACAAGCTCCCGCGACCGCGATCCCCATGGACATCAGCCTCGGCCAGGCCGCTCCGCTACTGCCCATGGCTCCGCCCGGAAGCGCTGCCCGCCGCGACATCGAGCACGTGTTGCCGGCACTGGTCGAGGATGCGCGCGCAGCCGCCGACAACGCCAGCCGGATCAGCCGGATGTCAGAGCAGATCGATACCGATCCGCTGACCGGGCTGGGCAACCGGCGCGGCTTGCGACGACTGCGCAAACTCGTCAGGCGCGACACGGTCGTCATGCTCGACCTCGATCACTTCAAGAAGGTCAACGACAGCGAGGGCCATGACGCCGGCGATCGGTTGCTCGTTGCATTCTCCCGCATGCTTCGACAGCGACTCCGCTCGACCGACCTAGTCTTTCGGCTGGGCGGCGAAGAGTTCCTGCTCGTCCTGCCGGACACCGGAACGGATCACGCACTGGTCCTGCTGGAGCAGATGCGCCTGAAGTGGAACCTCGAACGTCCGCTCGCTGTCACCTTCAGCGCAGGCATCGCGCGAATCGACAACGGCGACCTCGAGACGGCCATGCGTAGCGCCGACGGGGCGCTCTACACCGCAAAGTCACGCGGCCGCAATCGTTTCGAGATCGTCACTCCCTCGCCGGATGCCAGCACCGCGAAGTCGGACACCGGCGGACAGGGTTCGGGACGAACAACGTCGTGACGCTGTCGTTGTCAGAAGAACTCCTGAGCCAGTTTTCCGCGCCCGACCGTCGGGCGGCGGTCGAATTGTGCGTGGCCCACGTTGAGGCAGGGATGCCGCTTACCGGGCTGGTCGATGAAGTTCTTGCCCCAGCCATGGCACAAGTCGGCAGGCTGTGGCAGTCGGCCGTCTGGTCGGTCGTGGACGAGCACATCGCTACCGGGGTGGCCGAGACGGCGCTCTCGGCGTCGGCAGTATTGCATCGCCCCACGCCCAACCGTGGAGAAATTTTCGTCGCCTGCGTCGAAGGCGACTGGCACAGCCTGGCCTCGCGGATGGTCGCTGAGGTGCTCGACAATGAAGGCTGGGCAGTGCGCTTCGGAGGGGCATCGCAGCCCACTTCGGCGCTGACTGACTACGTCCGCCGCCATCATCCGCGGGCGGTGTTGCTGAGCTGCATGATTCCCACGGCGTTGCCAGCGCTGCTCGACGCGGTCGATCAACTGCACCGGCTGGCGACAACCGTGTTCGTCGGCGGTCGCGCGCTTGGTGTTACGCCGCGCCGGGCTGCGGCGATCGGCGCCGACGGTTGGGCGCCCAACGCCACGCTCGCGGCACGTCTCCTCGACCAGCCAGCGATGCTGGCGCCGCCGCCCGCGACCGCACTAGGTCGGCTACCTGAGTATCACCGGGTGCGAGAGCAGCTGCCGGCGTGGACAGTACGAGCGATGTCGGAAGTGGCGGGCCTCGCCGTGCCAGTTGGTGATTTTCCCACACGCACAAGATCAGACCTGGCGGACATCCTCGAGACCGCCGCTATCGCCGCATTGCTGGACGACGACACGCTGATCGCCGAGCAGATCCGATGGCTCGCCGACGTCCTGCGCGCGCACAGAGCACCCGCCGACGCTCTGCCCCACGAGCTGAGCGCCCTGTGCGCGACGCCACCGCACGGAGACGTCGTCCCCAAAGTCATGGACATGCTCGCCGTTGCGCGGGAGGCGGTCCGCGCCGACGATCGCGTGCCGCAGCGGCGAGAGTCGTGATCGCATCCGACGGAGCGCGGCGAGTCAACCACGCTGCACAACGGCGAGGGTGCAACCCCTGGGTCAGCGGCCGCGGAGTAGCTCGTCAGCGATCGTTCCAGCCGGCACCGGTCGTTTTGTACTCCTTGACCCGTGCCTGCATCAGCGCCCGCACGAGCTCGGTCGGCACCTCGCGGTCATAGGGGAGCTTGGTGAAGCCCTCGCCAGCCTCGTATCCGGCTGCCTCGACCGCCGCCTTCTGGGTGGTGAAGAACGGCGGCGGGAAGCGCAGAGAGCAGTGCTTCTTGAAGTTCTGAAGCATCCACAGGTTCGTGTTCTCGCCGCGGACGTATACCGGCAAGTTCCATTTCAATTCCTCCCGCGCCTCCGGGTCGGCAACCCGGCTCAACTCCCGCAGCGCCTCGAGGTGCGGCCGCTGGACATCGCTCAGTTGCGCGAAGAAGTCATCGACGCTTGATCGCTTGGGCATCGGCATGGCGTGAGTTTAACTCCTGCAGCGCGCTGGTCGAGTGGTCGCCGCCGGAGGCGATCGGCCGGGTACTGAGGCGACTACTTGCGCACGAGCCGCCGACCGAAGGATGAACCATCCTCCACGAACCTATGCGTGTCCGCGCCTGCTGATCAACCCCGCGGTTCCTTCCGATATTCGACGCCGTCGGGGACGGGTAACCGGACTTCCGGCACAGAAACAGCGCCGGGACGACAAGCTAATCGCCAGAATCCTGCATTATCTGGACGAAAATGACCTAAAATGAGCTGCGCGAGTGCGTGCCGATCCGGGTCCTTTGTCGCCCAGTTAGTCATCACGTTAGTCGTCGCCGGAGCGCGAGTGGCTTACAGCGTCGTGGTGCAGGTTGTTTTCAACTTTCGCCAGCGCACGGGCGCCTCCCGAAATCACCGAAGTGCGCGAGCGATGGCATGGACCTTTAGCTGGCACTAGCGCGTCGCAAATCGAAAGTTGAGATTTTGCAGGACTTTGACGCTGCCTGCCTACCTTCTACACGAACCGGTTCGGAGCATCGGCGCGCTCGCCCGATCGCCTCGAACACCCGACTGGGCGATCAGGACACTTCTGGTCGTTGCGGTCTGCCATGTCATGTCATGCCCGGGGAGCGGGGGGTCTGCACGATGACGATCGAAGTGAGAGACCGAGGAGGAAATGCAATGTCAAATCAACTGCATCGTCTAAGGCGTTTAGCGCCACGGAACGAAAAACGGGTGGGTGCCTCTGGTCAGGGGTCCCGCTCGCGACGGCGTTTGTGGTCGGTCCTGGCCGTTGTGGCTTTGGTGGGCGCGGTGACATCGGCGATCGCGAGCTCGGTAGCCTCGGCTGCTATCGCTGGCCAGGCGGCTCCGGTTCTTCCGACGGTGGCGTCGAGCACGCAGTTCGACATCACCGGCTTCATCCAGTCGGCAACGCTGGACACGGCCGGCGACACACATTCCGGTGGCACCTTGACGGTCAATGGCCACCGGGTGGTCATCCCTCGTGAGACGGTCGTCATCCTGCCCGCGAACGCGCTGACCTGGCAGGAACTGTTCACCCACGCCCCGTCACCGTATGGCCCGACCCAGACCGGCATGGCGCTGAATGACACCCCGACGCCGCTGACCACCTACGAGGTGCAC
>JBBQUT010000006.1:0-173229 GCA_038212215.1 Mycobacteriales bacterium | reverse complement strand
GCGATCGCCCATGAGGCGCACGTCGAGCTCACCCTGGACGACTTCAACCGGATCGGCGACAAGGTGCCGCACCTGGCCAACGTGAAGCCATTCGGGCAGTACGTCATGACCGACATCGACCGGGTCGGGGGAGTGCCGGTCGTGATGCGGCTGCTGCTCGATGCCGGTCTGCTCAACGGCGACTGCCTGACCGTCACCGGCCGTACCGTGGCCGAGAACCTCGCCGACCTCGCCCCTCCGGACCCCGACGGCAAGGTCCTGCGGGCGGTGTCGGCTCCCATCCACAGCACCGGCGGGCTGACCATCCTGCGCGGGTCGCTTGCACCCGGCGGAGCCGTGGTCAAGACCGCCGGAATCGAGCGCGACGTGTTCGAGGGGACGGCGCGCGTCTTCGACGGTGAGCGGGCGGCGATGGACGCGGTGGAGGCCGGCTCGCTGGCTGGCGGAGACGTCGTGGTGATCCGCTACGAGGGCCCCAAGGGCGGTCCCGGCATGCGCGAGATGCTCGCGGTCACGGGAGCGATCAAGGGCGCGGGACTCGGCAAGGACGTGTTGCTGTTGACCGACGGGCGCTTCTCTGGTGGGACGACGGGCCTCTGCGTAGGCCACGTCGCTCCCGAGGCTGCGTTCGGCGGTCCGATCGCGTTGGTTGCCGACGGCGACCGGATCAGGCTGGATCTCGCCGCGCGCACCCTCGACCTGTGCGTCGACTCGGGCGAACTCGAGCGCCGCCGGGCGGAGTGGAAACCGCTGCCGCAGCGCTTCGACTACGGCGTGCTCGGCAAGTACGCCAAACTCGTCGGCTCGGCTGCACAGGGCGCCGTGTGCGGCTGAACGCCGGTCAACGGCAGCGTGTGCAACGCTGCACACACTGCCGAGCTCGGCTTACTACCCTTGCGGACGACCGAAGTCCTCGGTGAGCCACACCTTGTGATGGACGTTGTCGAAGTAGACGCTCAACCCGACATTCGTGAACTGGGTGTTCAGGATGTTCTTACGGTGACCGTCGGCAGGCGGCTTCTCGTGGAGCATCACCCGCTCGATACCCAAGATGCCGTTGAGGCTCATGTCTGCGTTGTAAGCGACGTTCTCGCCGCAGGTCGTCCAGCGGTAGCCGGCGGCCGTGATCCGCTTGTCGAAAGTGAGCTCGCCGGGCAGCTGGTGGGACAACACATTCGCCGTCGCCATGCGCCGGTTGTGCCAGTAGGCCGTAGTGGTGAGCGGCCAGTTAGCGGTGAGCGGGCGCAAGTGGTACCACGAACGCTCTTGATTGATGAGTGTGAGCAACGCGGTCGCGGCGGCGGCCGGCGTCGTGTTCGTGGCTGTCGACATGGCCTGGGAGGTGGCGGTCCCGAAGGTGGCTGTCGCCAGCAGCATCAAGGCGCTCACCGCGAAGGTGAGCAAGAATCGACGCACCGTAGCGCACCTGGTCCGAAGGGCTGTCCTAGTGATCATGGCTGGGTCCAGTTCCAGAAGTAGTGACGTCCTTGTTGGACGGAACCCCCGCCGGTCACTCTTGAGTCTACGCTGAGTTAAGTCTTAGTGAAGCTTGATGAGCACGCGTGCTGCCCGACGCCAAACGGCAGCGTGTGCAGCGCCAGGACGCTGCACACGCTGCCGAGCCCGGTTACTTGCCTTACGGACGTCCGAAGTCCTGGGTGACCCACATCCTGAGATGCGCCGCGTCGAACACGACGCTGATCCCGACTTTGGTGAACTGGGTGCTCAGGATGTTGGCACGGTGACCGGTCTCGCCCGGAGGCTTCTCGCCGTACATCTTGCGCTGCATGCCCAGGACGCCGGCGAGGGTCTGGTCGTAGTTCCGGACGAGCTTGAGTTTACGCTGTGTTAAGTCTTGGTGAAGCTTGAGAAGGGGTGTTTTGCCACACTCACCCTGATCCCGTCAGGTGAGATGCGCGGCCTATGCTGTTGAACCGCCTACGCGCAGCCGTGTACTGTCTGGCTCGTGCGCAAGCTCGTACTTATTCCCCGGCGCGTGTGACGAGGCCAGCCAGCCCTGATCCCGCGCCAGCCCTTCGTGCCATTGCACGAGGGGCTTTTTGATGCACCAGCTGCATGCGATGTCAGCCAACACGAAACGGAAAGGCCAGCCATGACCGAGTCGGTCACCGGAGCCAAGTCACTCGTCCGCTCGCTGGAGGAGATCGGCGCCGATGTCGTATTCGGCATTCCGGGCGGGGCGATCCTGCCCGCCTACGACCCGCTGTTCGACTCCACGAGAGTCCGGCATGTCCTCGTCCGCCACGAGCAGGGCGCAGGGCACGCCGCAACGGGGTACGCGCAGGCCTCCGGCCGGGTCGGGGTCTGCATGGCGACATCCGGGCCGGGGGCAACCAACCTGGTGACCCCGATCGCCGACGCCTACATGGACTCGGTGCCCCTGGTCGCCATCACCGGCCAGGTCGGCCGCGCGTTCATCGGCACCGATGCGTTCCAGGAGGCCGACATCTCCGGGATCACGCTGCCGATCACCAAGCACAACTTCCTCGTCCAGGACGCCGCGAAGATCCCGCAGGCCATCGCCGAGGCGTTCCACCTTGCTTCGACCGGCCGACCGGGGCCGGTGCTGGTCGACCTGCCCAAGGACGTCCTGCAGGAGCAGACCACCTTCGACTGGCCGCCGCAGCTGGATCTGCCGGGCTACAAGCCAGTGACCCGTCCACACGGCAAGCAGATCCGCGAAGCCGCCAAGCTAATCGTCGCGGCCAAGCGCCCGGTGCTCTACGTCGGCGGCGGAGTGCTCAAGGCACGCGCCTGCGCGCAATTGCGCACCCTGGCCGAATTGACCGGCATCCCGCTCGTCACGACGCTCATGGCGCGCGGCGCGTTCCCGGACAGCCACCGCCAGCACTTGGGCATGCCCGGCATGCACGGATCGGTCGCCGCGGTCACCGCGTTGCAGAAGGCGGATCTGCTCATCACGCTCGGCGCGCGCTTCGACGACCGCGTCACCGGGCGGCTGGACAGCTTCGCGCCGCTCGCGAAGATCATCCACGCGGACATCGACCCGGCCGAGATCGGCAAGAACCGGGAGGCGGACGTCCCGATCGTCGGCGACGTGCGCGAGGTGCTGCGCGAACTCGTCCCCGCGGTCAAGGCCGAGTTCGACGCCGGTCGTCGCGCCGATCTCACCGCCTGGTGGCAGCAGGTCGACAGCTGGCGCGAGACCTACCCGCTGGGCTACGAGCAGCCAGAGGACGGCACGCTCGCGCCCCAGTACGTGATCGAGCGCATCGGCGCGATCGCGGGCCCCGAGGCGATCTACGTCGCCGGGGTCGGCCAGCACCAGATGTGGGCGGCGCAGTTCATCGGCTACGAGCACCCCTACACCTGGCTGAACTCCGGCGGTCTCGGGACGATGGGGTACTCCGTGCCGGCGGCGATGGGCGCGAAGGCCGCCTGTCCGGACAAGACGGTGTGGTCCATCGACGGTGACGGCTGCTTCCAGATGACCAACCAGGAGCTCGCCACCTGCGCCATCGAGGGCTTCCCGATCAAGGTGGCGGTCATCAACAACGGCAACCTCGGGATGGTCCGGCAGTGGCAGTCGCTCTTCTACGAGGGCCGCTACAGCCAGACCGATCTCGGGACGCACTCGGGTGCGGTGCGGCGCATCCCGGACTTCGTGAAGCTCGCCGACGCGCTGGGGTGCGTGGGGATGCGCTGCGAGAGCGCCACCGACGTCGACGCCACGATTGAGAAGGCAATGGCCATCGACGACCGTCCGGTCGTGGTCGACTTCACCGTCGGCAAGGACGCGATGGTCTGGCCGATGGTCGCGGCCGGTACCTCCAACAACGACATCCTGGCGGCGCGTGGCATCCGCCCCGTGTTCGCCGACGAGTAGGGCAGGCTCGGGCATGAGCATTCACACGTTGTCGGTGCTGGTGGAGAACAAACCTGGCGTGCTGGTCCGGGTGGCCGGGCTCTTCTCGCGGCGCGGCTTCAACATCGAATCGCTGGCAGTCGGCCCGACCGAACGCCCCGGGGTGTCGCGGATCAC
This sequence comes from Mycobacteriales bacterium, assembly GCA_038212215.1. Taxonomy (GTDB): domain Bacteria; phylum Actinomycetota; class Actinomycetes; order Mycobacteriales; family Jatrophihabitantaceae; genus JALZAI01. The sequence goes on along the minus strand of JBBQUT010000006.1, from coordinate 169,205 downwards.
GATCCTGGTCAGCGTCGAGGGCTCCGCGCTGGAGCAGGTGACCAAGCAGCTCAACAAGCTGATCAACGTCCTCAAGATCGTCGAGCTGGAGGAGCGGCAGGCGGTGCAGCGCGAACTGCTGCTCGTCAAGGTCAAGGCCGACGAGGCGAGCCGACGCGACGTGCTGCAGATCGTCGAGCTGTACAAGGCCAAGGTTTCTGACATCGGGCCCGAGGTGCTCACCATCGAGCTCACCGGACGTCCGGACAAGCTCGAATCGATGCTGCGCATGCTCGAGCCCTACGGTATTCGGGAGATGGTGCAGTCGGGCATGGTTGCGCTGGGCCGCGGCCCGCGGTCGATGACCCAGCCGGCACTGCGCCCGGTCGATCGCAGCGCTTGATCTCTTCCTCCACGCCACTGAATCCACCGAGAGGCTGACGAAACACATGGCAGTGAAAGTCTTCTACGACGACGACGCGGACCTGTCCATCATCCAAGCGCGCAAGGTCGCAGTCATCGGCTACGGCAGCCAGGGCCACGCGCACGCCCTGTCGTTGCGTGACTCCGGCGTCGACGTGCGGGTCGGGCTCAAGGAGGGCTCGCCCAGCCGAGCCAAGGCCGAGGACGAGGGGCTGCGCGTGGTGACCCCCGCCGAGGCGTCGGCCGACGCGGATCTGATCATGATTCTGGCGCCCGACCATGTGCAGCGCACGGTCTACGCCGAGTCGATCGAGCCCAACCTCAAGGACGGCGACGCGATCTTCTTCGGGCACGGGTTCAACATTCGCTTCGGCTACATCACCCCCAAGCCCGGCGTGGACGTGGCGATGGTCGCGCCGAAGGGTCCCGGTCACCTGGTGCGCCGGCAATTCGTCGACGGCAAGGGGGTGCCGATGCTTATCGCTGTCGAGCAGGACGCGACCGGCAAGGCCTGGGATCTCGCGCTGTCCTACGCGAAGGCCATCGGCGGCACGCGTGCGGGCGCGCTGAAGACGACCTTCACCGAGGAGACCGAGACCGACCTATTCGGCGAGCAAGCGGTGCTGTGCGGCGGTGCGTCGGCGCTGGTGCAGACCGGCTTCGAGGTGCTCACCGAGGCCGGCTACTCTCCCGAGGCCGCCTACTTCGAGTGCCTGCACGAGCTCAAGCTCATCGTAGATTTCATGTACGAGGGGGGCTTGGCCAAGCAGCGCTGGTCGATCTCGGACACCGCCGAGTACGGCGACTACATCTCCGGCCCGCGGGTCATCGACGCGCGGGTGAAGGAGAGCATGCAGGGCATCCTCGCCGACATCCAGAGCGGGTCGTTCGCCGCGCGGTTCATCGCCGACCAGGACGCCGGAGCCCCGGAATTCAAGGCACTGCGCGCGAAGGCGGAACAGCACCCGATCGAGAAGGTCGGCCGCGAGCTGCGCGGGCTGATGTCCTGGGTGTCGAGCGGCGACGACGACTACACCGAGGGCACCGCCGCGCGCTGACCGGGTGTGTCTGAATCGGTGTCAGCGCCGGTTCGGGTCAGGGTGCACGGCAAAGAACACCGACCATGCGGGGACCGGCTGGTCGGGGTTTGCGTCGGTTCTGTCGCCTAGTTCGACGTATTCCTCCAACAGCTCGATCATCCGGCGCTCGAGTTCCGATTTCTGTTCGAGCGTCAGCCGTAGTCCCAGCCGGGCGGTTGCGACATCGGCCGGTGCGACGAGGGCGATCTCCTCCAGGAAGGCGTCGATCAGCACCCGGTCCTTGCCGCTGTCATCGAGGCGCCACGACTTGCCGGTCGCGAGGTAGGGCTTCTCCCGCGCACCGCGCGTGCCGCGGCGCGGCGGCTGCGCCTGCAAGAAGCCGGTGTCGACGAGGCGCCGCACATGGTGCAGCATGCTCGCCGGGTCGCGGCCGAGCACGTCGGCGATTTCTTTGTTGGTATGGGCCTCGCCGAGGCAGACGCGCAGAATGCGCATCCGGAGGGTCGATGCGAGGGCCCGAGCTTCCGCGTCGGTGGCCTTGCGGCGCTGCTGAGGCGCGTCCGCGGTGCTCGTCACGAATCCAGAATAGGGGAGACGCGGCCAAGTGATTGACATTTCCCAATCACTGGGAGCACGCTGGTCGTCGTGACTGCCGACGCTGTCCCGACCCGCCGTGCGGGGCTGTGGCACCACCTGGACTTTCGCCGACTGTGGATCGGCGAGACAGTCAGCCAGTTCGGGACGATGGTCAGCCAGCTCGCGCTGCCACTGGTGGCGATCCTGGTCGTCCACGCGTCCACCTTCGAAGTCGGTCTGCTGAGCGCATTCGAGACTCTCGCGTTCCTGCTCATCGGGCTGCCCGCCGGCGCCTGGGTCGATCGGATGCGCTTTCGCTGGGTGCTCATCGTGAACGATCTCGTGCGCGCCGCGGCGCTCGCTTCGATCCCGCTGGCGCAACTGCTGGGCGTGCTGAGTATCGGCCAGCTCTACGCAGTCGCGATACTGACCGGCGTCAGCACGGTGTTCTTCGACGTCGCGTACCAGTCCTACCTGCCAGCACTGGTGGACCGCAGTGCGCTCGTCGAGGGCAACTCCAAGCTGCAGGCCAGCGAGTCGGTGTCCCAACTCGCCGGGCCTAGCCTCGGCGGCCTGCTCATCCAGGTGTTCACCGCCCCGTATGCCGTGCTCGTGGACTCAGTGAGCTTCCTGTGGTCGGCGGCGTGGGTCAGCGCCATCCAGTCGCGCCCGCCCAAGCCCGAACGCAGGCCCGACCGGCACCTCGGGCGCGAGATTGCGGAGGGTGTGCGCTTCGTCGTGGGCAACCGGTTGCTTCGGGCGATCGCAATGTGCACGGGGTCGGCCAATCTCTTCAGCACGATGAGCTTCGCGGTGCTGTACGTGCTGCTCGCTCGCGAACTGGGGCTCTCCGCCGGCCTCATCGGGCTGCTCACCTCGCTGTCGGCGGTCGGCGGGCTGGCCGGTTCGCTGCTCGCCACCCGGATCGCCCGCTGGCTCGGGCAGGGCCCGACCATCTGGATCTCCCTGCTCGTCGTCGCGCCGTTCGGGTTCGTCGTGCCGTTCGTGCACCGCGATTGGACCCTCGCCCTGTTCGCAGTCGCTAACGTCGTCTACTTCCTCGGTGTCGTCGTCTACAACATCACCCAGGTCAGCTTCCGGCAGGGGCTGTGTCCGCCGGAGTTGCTCGGGCGGATGAACGCGACCATGCGTTTCCTGGTGTGGGGCACCATGCCGATCGGGGCGCTGCTCGGCGGAGCGCTCGGCTCCGCGATCGGTGTGCGCGAAACGCTGTTCGTAGCGGCCGTGGGCGACGCACTCGCGTTCCTGCCGGTAATCCTCTCACCGCTGCGCGGCATGCGCGAGCTCCCCTCCTACCGCGTTGGGAAGAATGGCGTCCCGGACCGCGAGACGCGTGACCCACTGATCGAGAGCGCTCCGTAACTCTCGCTAGGGTAAGCGGGTGGAACTCGCGGTCATCCCGGGCGACGGAATCGGCATAGAGGTCATCGAGCAGGCGCTCGGGGTACTCGACGCGGTGCTGCCGGGCGTCCAGGCGACGCACTACGACCTCGGCGCTGCGCGCTGGCAGCGCACCGGCGAGACGCTGCCGGACTCCGTGCTCGCGGAGTTGCGCGGGCACGATGCGATCCTGCTGGGCGCGGTCGGCGACCCGTCCGTGCCGCCCGGGGTGCTCGAACGCGGGTTGCTGCTGCGTCTGCGTTTCGAACTCGACCACCACGTCAATCTGCGCCCGGCGAAGCTCTACCCCGGCGTCGCCACGCCGCTCGCCGGTGCGCCACCGATCGACTTTGTCGTGGTCCGCGAAGGTACCGAAGGCCCGTATGTCGGCAACGGGGGAGTGCTGCGCAAGGGCACACTGCACGAGATCGCGACCGAGGTCAGCCTCAACACGGCCTACGGTGTCGAGCGCGTCGTGCGTGATGCGTTCGGCCGCGCCCAGGCCCGTCCACGCAAGCATTTGACGCTGGTGCACAAGAACAACGTCCTCACCAACGCCGGGGATCTGTGGTGGCGGATTGTGCAGCAGGTTGGGGTCGACTTCCCCGACGTCACTGTCGCCTACAACCATGTCGACGCGGCGATGATCTATTTGGTGACCGATCCGGGGCGCTACGACGTGATCGTCACCGACAACCTTTTCGGCGACATCATCACCGACCTCGCCGCGGCGATCGCGGGCGGGATCGGGCTCGCAGCGAGCGGCAATCTCGACGTCAGCCGCACGAATCCGTCCATGTTCGAGCCGGTGCACGGATCGGCGCCCGATATCGCGGGCCAGGGTAAGGCCGACCCGACGGCCGCGGTGCTCTCGGTCGCCATGTTGCTCGCCCATCTAGGTGCGGCGGACGCCGCGGCGCGGGTGGAGGCGGCCGTCGCCGCCGATCTGGCCAGCCGGGAGCCGGCCCGGCCGGGCTCGACGCGCGAGATCGGTGAGCGGCTCGCCAAGGCTGCCGCCGGCTAGCGCTCGCGTTCCGAGCAGGGTTCGTGGCACACTCGTTGGCGTGAGCGTCTTCACGATCATTATCGAGTAGCGCGCCGGCCCGAGCCTCACCCGGCGCGCAGACCCTTTGCCTGATGGCCCTTTGGCCGATGGCAGAGGGTCTTTTGTTTGGCCGCAAACTCCAGCACAGAGGAATCGACATGCAAAGCGACGACTTCCACGTTTTCGACACCACGCTGCGCGACGGCGCCCAGCGCGAGGGGATCACCTACTCGGTCGCCGACAAGCTTGCCGTGGCGCGCTTGCTCGACCAGATCGGGGTCGGCTTCATCGAGGGCGGCTGGCCGGGAGCGATGCCCAAGGACACCGAGTTCTTCGCCCGCGCCGCTGACGGCGAGCTGACCCTGAAAAACGCCGTGCTCGTGGCGTTCGGCTCGACGCGCCGGGCCGGGGTGCAGGTGCAGGACGACCCACAGGTGCGCGCCCTGCTCGACGCGCGCACGCCCGTCGTGTGCCTGGTCGCCAAGTCCTCGGTGTGGCACGTCGAGCGGGCGCTGCGCACGACGCGGGAGGAGAATCTGGCCATGGTGCGCGACACGGTCGCGTTCCTGCGCAGCGAGGGACGGCGGGTCTTCGTCGACTGCGAGCACTTCTTCGACGGCTACCAGCTCGACCGCGACTACGGCGTGCAGTTGCTGGACGTCGCTGCCGGGGCCGGCGCCGACGTCGGCGTGCTGTGTGACACGAACGGCGGCATGCTGCCGATGGCCGTGCATGCGGCGGTCACCGACGTCCGCGCGCGCGCGGACATCCGGCTCGGCATCCACACCCAGGACGACACCGGTTGCGCCGTGGCGAACACCTTCGCCGCCGTGGACGCCGGCGCCACGCATGTCCAAGGCACCGCGAACGGGTACGGCGAACGGGCCGGCAACGCCAACATCTTCTCCGTCGTCGGCGGCCTGGTCACCAAGCTCGGGCTCGACGTGCTGCCCGAGGGCTGCCTCGGCGAGATGCAGCGCGTCTCGCACGCCGTCGCCGAGATCGCCAACCTGGCACCGGACACGCACGCGCCCTATGTCGGAGCGGCCGCGTTCGCGCACAAGGCGGGCCTGCACGCGTCCGCCATCAAGGTCGCCCCGGAGATGTACAACCACCTCGACCCGGCGCTTGTCGGCAATGTCCAGCGAATCCTGGTCACCGAGATGGCCGGCCGGGCCTCGGTCGAGTTGAAGGCCGGTGAGCTCGGCGTGGACGTGAGTTCGCGTCCGGACGTGGTGAGCACGGTCGTCGAGCGGGTCAAGCAGCGCGAGGCGGCGGGCTGGTCCTACGAGGCGGCCGACGCGTCCTTCGAGCTGCTGCTGCGCGACGAGCTTGGGGAGGCCACAGATCTGTTTCGCGTCGAGTCCTACCGGGTGATCGTCGATCGCCGCGAGGACGGGCAGATCGTCAGCGAAGCCACGGTGAAGGTGGTCGCAAACGGCCAGCGGGTGATCTCGACCGAGGAGGGTAACGGGCCGGTGAACGCACTCGATCTGGCGCTGCGCAAGGCGCTCGCCGGGGCCTACCCCCGGCTCAACGACCTCGAGCTTTCCGATTACAAGGTGCGCATCATGCCGGGCAAGCACGGCACCGACGCGGTCACCCGGGTGCTCATCGAGACGTCGGACGGCGCGCACGAATGGACGACGGTGGGCGTGCACGGCAACGTCATCGAGGCGTCCTGGCTGGCGCTGCACGACGCCGTGCGCTTCGGGCTGCTCGCCTAGGAGTCGCCGAGCATCGCAGTTTCCGCGGGCGATCGCCGGATCGCGCAACAGGCGCCTGGGCCGGACGTTTGTATCGTCACCTTTTCGCTTGACACCGGGACAAGCCGTGAGCAATGTTGCGGCTCACCGAGACCGCTTAGGTGATTTGTCCGCTGGGAGTCCTGATGACGTCCGTACACCCACCCGATACGGTCCGCTGGCCGATCGATCCAACTCGCCACGCGCTCGCTCTCAGCACCTGGCGGCACAAGCGATTCCCTGGACCATTCCATCTGCCGGAGCCGTTCTGCCTCGAAGTCGGCCGACGAATTCTGCTGGCCCAGTTGGAATTCAGCCAATGGATGCTGCGTCGCGTCGAGAAACTGGAGATGGCCGAGGACCGCAGCATTTCGCGCGCTGTCGCCCTGGAATTTTCGGTGCGTGACGACGCGCCGGAATTCGAAGGCGCGGACGGGCACATCTCTCGGCTGGTTCCACTGACGTTCATGCGGCGTCGGACGCTGGTGAATCTAGACGTGCGCGATGAGGAGGACCGGACGGTTCTCATGCCCGGGATTCGGCTTACCCAGCAACTCGACCAGGCGGTGATGCTGGCCGCGGCGGCCACCGTTGAACCGCATCTCGTCAACGACCCGGAGGTGCTGCAGTTCGTCCGGCTGGCCATCTGCGGCGAGCGGCCCGTTGTTGCTTGGGCGTATGCCCACTTCGACAGCGCGACGTCCGGGCCGCTCGCCCGGCTGCACGCTGATTCCCTGTTCCGGTTCGTCGCCGAGCGGTTCCGATTCAACTTCACGTTTTATATGTTCGTGCCCGATCGGATGACCCGTGCCGGCGCTCGACTCGTCCGGATGTCGTTCACGGAGCCGACCGACTGGCGACATCAACGCCCGGAACTGAGTTCTGCCCCGAACGCCCCCGGAGAACTTCTTTACGAGGTGGGACAGACCGACAAAGTGAATTGGCGGCGCCTGCTCTCAACATTCGGCGTGCGCCCGATTCGCGTTCGCTTCCAAGTGCCGGGGGCGGAGACCGCAGCCAGCGTCCACTGTGAAGTGGCCGCTCCACCCGGACTGCGGATCGTTAAGGCCACGCTTCTCGCGGGCCGTCCGAACGACCCGTCGCGACACGTCTCGGAGGACCAGGTCGTCGGACACACTCCGATGGCGGGGCTACATGCTGTCGAGGTCCCGAACGGTTCCTTGTGCCGCGTTCAAGTAGATCTGGCAGTGCCGACCCAAGGCTGGCTGAATACCGTCTGGATCTCCACGATCGCGATCTTCGTGGTACTCCTCTCGGTGGCGTTGCATTGGAAGTCGACGTCCGCGCTGAGCCACGAGCAAATTACGAACGTCGTGCTGATTCTTGCGACCACGTCCGCCGGCGTCGCGGCGCTGGTGGCGCAGCGGGACGGTGGTGCGGTTGCCGCGCGATTCGTCGCGCAACTGCGCCTGCTTGGAACAATCGCCCTGATCCTTCCGCTGGTAGCGGCCGGATTGCTCGTCTACTCAGGCCTCAAAGACGGCACCGGAACGACGCAGCGCCAGGTGGCGAAGTCGCTGCCCTACATGACACCGCTGCTCTGGACGCTTACCGGCGTCGCGGGCGGGATCGCAATGGTTTTCGGAATCGTTTGGTTACAGGGCATCCGCATGCAACGGGTGTCCATCGTGAAGGAGTCACCGTGGGATCAGACGACACGCGGAGACCTCGACGGACCGCTGCCAGCCGAGCCTCCGCTGCCACCGAAGCCCAATTTCGGCGAGCGATGCAAGGCGCTCCGCTTTGATTCTGCAGCCGTCGGTGTCGAGTCCGCCGAGGGGTGGCACTCGAGATATTTCTGGGACGACGACAAACAGGTCTTGGCGGTCGACGCGGTGCGGCTGCTGGGCGCTCGACCGGCCGACCGGACGCCAGGGACCACGCCCACCACGACCGCCGGCGGCATTCGGTGCCCACGCTCGTTTGCCATCACCACGCTTGCGCCGGAGATCGACCACGCGAACGGCAGCCCGCGCAAGTAAGCACCGCATGGCTGCGGCTGGCGATGCGCCTACGTTGGCGGACGCAGCGCCGCCAGCACGCACGTCTGGCAGTCGTGCCTGCACTGTGCCCCGCTGCCGTCGTGCGCGCACGCATCGGTGATGTGCAGCTCGTCCGGGTCGTGTTCGTGCTCGCAGTCGCACAGCTGGCCGCCCTGTGCTGTGATGGTGGCAGCGATGGCGTCGTCGACGCTGCGATCGGCTGTGTCGGAGCGCACGCTGTGCAGCACACCCCACGCCATCAGCGCCAGGATCACCGCGACGACGAACGCGATGACGCTGAACACCGGTGCCGCGTCGGTCTTTGCACCTGTCGCGGCCAACGCCGAGATCACGGCTAAGAGCGTGGCGAACAGCGCCAGCGTCGCCGCGAGCCGGCGACGCGTGCCGGCAGGGATGGCCGACAGGTTCGTGGCAGCGGAACTCACCCAACGATTATGCGGCACACCCCGCCGGTAGCGTTGGGCACCGTGCGCATAGCCCGCTTCGTCCACCCAGGTTCGGCAAACGTGCCCTCGGGCGTCCTCTGGGGCGCTGTCGAGGGGCCAGCCGGCGCCCGTCCCGATGCTCTCACGGTCGCCGCCATCGACGCTCACCCGTTTGGTCCGATCACCTTCACCGGTGACCGGTGGGCATTCGCCGACGTCCGCCCGCTGTCGCCGATCCTGCCCAGCAAGGTGGTCGCGATCGGCAAGAACTACGCCGACCACATCAAGGAGATGGGTGGCGACGCACCCACGACGCCGCTGATCTTTCTCAAACCGTCGACATCGGTGATCGGTGACGCCGATTCGATCCGGCTGCCCCCGTCCTCGAGCGAGGTGCACTTCGAAGGCGAGCTCGCGGCGGTGATCGGCCGCCCGGCCCGTAACGTCAGCCCGGCTGATGCGCTCTCCTACGTGCTTGGCTATTCGGTCGCCAACGACGTCACCGCGCGCGACCAGCAGCGCGCCGACGGCCAGTTCACCCGCGCGAAGGGCTACGACTCGTTCTGCCCACTCGGGCCGTGGATAGAGACGGTGCTCGACCCGTCCGATCTACATCTGGTCACCCGGGTCAACGGCGAGGTGAAACAGGACGGCCGGACCAGCCAGATGATCCACGACCTGCCTACCCAGATCGCGTTCATGTCGGCGGTCATGACGCTGCTGCCGGGTGACGTGATCCTCACCGGCACGCCGTCCGGCGTCGGACCGATCGTTGTCGGCGACACGGTGAGCGTCGAGATCGAGGGAATCGGGACGCTGACGAATCCGGTGCGGGCGCAATGATCCGGGTCCGCTTCTGCCCGTCGCCAACCGGGAATCCGCACGTCGGCCTGGTGCGTACCTGCCTGTTCAACTGGGCATACGCTCGCCACGTCGGCGGCACGTTCGTGCTGCGCATCGAGGACACCGACGCCGCGCGGGACTCGCAGGAGTCCTACGAGCAACTGCTCGAGTCGCTGCGCTGGCTCGGCATGGACTGGGACGAAGGCCCTGAGGTAGGCGGCCCGTACGCTCCGTACCGGCAGAGCGAGCGCCGCGACATCTACCGCGAGATCGTCGCCAAACTGGTCGTGTCCGGGCATCTGTACGAGTCGTTCTCCAGCGGCCCGGAGACCGAGGCGCGCCACCGGGCGGCCGGGCGTGACCCGAAGCTCGGCTATGACAACCACGACCGCTCGCTGACGTCGCAGCAAAAGGAAGCTTTCCGGACCGAGGGACGCGAGCCGGTGCTGCGCCTGCGCATGCCCGACGCGGCAATCACATGGACCGACGTCGTCCGCGGCGAGGTGACGTTTGCCGCCGGAGCCGTGCCGGACTACGTCGTCGTGCGGCAGAACGGCGACCCGCTGTATCCGCTGGTGAATCCCGTCGACGACGCGCTCATGCGCATCACGCACGTGCTGCGCGGGGAAGACCTGTTGCCGTCCACCCCGCGTCAGATCGCGCTCTACCGCGCGTTGATCGACATCCGGGTCAGCGACACCATTCCCGAATTCGGGCACTTGCCCTATGTGATGGGGGAGGGCAACAAGAAGCTGTCCAAGCGCGATCCGCAGGCGCGGCTACTGGCCTACCGCGAGCAGGGTTACCTGCCCGAGGGCCTGACGAACTACCTCGCGCTACTCGGCTGGTCGATCTCACCGGACCACGACATCTTCTCCCTGGCGGAGATGGTGGCGGCCTTCGATATCCACGACGTGAACGCCAGCCCGGCCCGTTTCGACCCGAAGAAGTGCGAGGCGATCAACGCAGCACACCTGCACCGCCTCGCGCCCGAGGACTTCCGCGACCGGCTCGCGAACCAGCTGGGCGCCGCCGGACTCGTCGCCGACCACGCCCTATTGAGCGCAGCCGCACCGCTGGTGCAAACCCGGGTGCACACGCTGGGTCAGGGCGTGGAGATGCTGCGGTTCCTGCTCGTCCCGGAGGCTGAGTTCGCGGTGGACGAAGCTGCAGCGGCAAAGCAGCTCGGCGAGGCCGGGCAAGCCGTCCTCGCGGCCGCTGTAGCGGCCCTGGAAGGCCTCGATGACTGGACGTGGTCCGCGCTGGAGGGGGCGTTGAAGTCTGCGCTTGTCGACGGGCTCGGGCTCAAGGCGCGCAATGCCTACCTCCCTCTGTTCGTCGCGATCACCGGGCGTACCGTGGCGCCGCCACTGTTCCAGTCGATGGAGCTCTTGGGACGGGATCGGTCGCTGGCCCGGCTCGGCGGCGCGCGGCGGCGGTTTGGAAGCAGTTTCGGTGTCCGGTAGAGTCTGACGACGGCTCGCGCGGACGTTTTCGGGTGAGTACAACCCTTGGGGTATGGGGTAATTGGCAGCCCAACTGATTCTGGTTCAGTTAGTCTAGGTTCGAGTCCTGGTACCCCAGCGCAGTACACGTAACACACCCTGCGGCCCCGTCGTCTAGCGGCCCAGGACGCCGCCCTCTCAAGGCGGTGGCGCCGGTTCGAATCCGGTCGGGGCTACGCCCCTATACCCCCGATTCGGGGGTATAGGCATTTAAATCACGGTCATCCGCTCGGCGGTCTCCCGTTTCGCCTCGACAGTCTTCGACGCGTGCGCGGGCGACGTCAGGCTGCTCGATGCGCGGGATTCCGGGCTTGGGTCGTACACCCCCGCGTGGGGCAGGCCCGCCGCCGCGTGCGTCAGTGCCGCGGACCGCGGTAGGCGGTCCGGACCTGGCCTTGCCGCCGTCCGCTAAAGAAGTCGGGAACCGCGTCGATGTACTAGTCATGGGCGGCGGCGAGACAGCACGCGCCGCGGAGCAGTTTCGTGACGATGCAGAAGCGCTGCGGCGGGGCAGGTCCGCTCGGTGGTTCTCCCGCGGGGCGAGTATCGGGCTGACACTGGTGCTGGTCGGGATGACCGGGTTCGCGATGTGGTCCTCACGCGTTACCTCCGACCTAGCCCGGCATTCAGTCGCGGCGTCGGTCCTGGCCTTCGACTACACCGACGCGATCGAGGCCGTCCAAACCGAGGAGTCGCTGGAACGCAAGTACCGGCTGGAGCCGAGTGAGCCTGTGCGCCAATTGCACGCGGCTGCCGCGACAAAACTGGTAGCAGCGATCCAACGGGTGCGCCGCGACGGAAATGGCGCCGATCGGACGCTAGGCCTCGCGGTGCTGGCGCTGCATGCCCCCTACCTGCTGTCCATCCAGCAACTGTTCGCCGCAGTCGACGGGCACGACTCGGCGGCGGTGCTAAGAATCGACGGCGTTCAGGTTGACCCTCGTTTCGGCAGGATCGAACATTTCGTCCTAGTCGCCAGCGAGTCGCATCAGACTGATGCGACCCGCTCACTGCGGGGCCTGCAAAGGCGCGAGTCCCAGATCGAATCCGCGACCCCGCCAGTGTTCGGCGTCGCGTTGACGCTCGTCTTCTTGTTCTCGTCGGTGCTGCGCCGGGCGCGCCGCCAGCTTCACCTGCAGCGCGAGCAGGTGCTACAAGACTCGCTGCACGACCCGCTGACGGGGCTTGCGAACCGGGCGTTGCTCGGCGAGCGATTCGGGCAAGCGCTGTTGCGCAGCGCTCGAGACGGTACGCGTACCGCCCTGCTGCTTCTCGATCTCGACCGCTTCAGAGAGGTCAACGACACGCTGGGCCGCTATTTCGGAGACCAACTGTTGAGACAGATCGGACCCCGATTGAAGAAGCTTCTGCGCGCAGAGGACACCGTCGCGCGCCTCGGCGGCGACGAATTTGCCATTCTACTGCCCGACGTCGCGTCTCTGGACGCGGCCACTCTGGTTGCCGAGAAGCTGCGCCACTCGCTTCAGACGCCGTTCGTCATCGACGGACTGGACCTCGACGTGGAAGCGAGCGTGGGGATAGTGGTCTCGGGCTTGCACGGCGACGACGTGACCGCCTTGCTGCAGCACGCCGACACCGCAATGTACGTCGCCAAGAAACACGATGTCGGCGTGTTCGCCTACCAGGCCGACGCGGACGAGAACTCCGTGGAGCGGCTGACCCTGCTCAGCGAGCTGCGCCACGCCATCGACCGTCGCGAACTGCTACTGCACTACCAACCCAAGATCCGTCTGAGTTCCGGCGAGATGTGTGGCGTCGAGGCGCTTGTGCGCTGGCGACATCCGCGGCTCGGACTGGTGCCGCCCGACCACTTCATCCCGCTGGCCGAGCAAACCGGGCTGATCGGCCCACTCACGGTGTACGTCCTTGATGCTGCGCTTGCCCAGGCTCGGGCATGGCTCGATTCCGGCTATCGAATTCCGGTCGCGGTCAACCTGTCCGCCCGCAACCTGCTCGACGAGCGGCTTCCGGACATGATCGCCGAACTGCTGCGGAGCCACGACGTGCCAGTCGACCTGCTAGAGGTCGAAGTGACCGAATCGGCAATCATGACCGAGCCGGCACGTGCTCGAGCGCTGCTCGCGCGCTTAAAGACAATGGGCCTTCGAATTGCCATCGACGACTTCGGTGTCGGCTATACCAGCTTGGCCCAATTGAAGACACTTCCCGTCACCGAACTGAAAATAGACAAGTCCTTTGTCACCAGCATGGATACCGACAGCAGAGACGCGCACATCGTGAAGAGCGTGATCGACCTCGGCCACAACCTGGGGCTAGCCACCATCGCCGAAGGCGTAGAAAACTTCGCCGTGCTGGCGGCTCTCGATGCGGCCGGTTGCGACATCGCGCAGGGTTTCCACGTCTGCCGGCCGGTGCCGGCGACCGACCTCACCGCCTGGTTTCTCGCCCACCGAGTGGTTTCGACACACTCGGCGTGAAGAGCGCGTGAACAAGATTGAACAGCCGCAGCAACACCTGCGGACTTTGCTGAGAATCGGGCCGCAGTCGCAGTGTTGAATGTCGCCAACCGCTGTCGCGAAGGCCTAAGGTGTTCGGGACCGCCGCTTCCCCCAAGATGTGCGCCCGCCGGCCCGTCCCCCGAATCTTGAAATGAGACGACAATTATGCTGATCCCACGGAATCTTCAAGCTGCCGCCGTGGCCCTGGTCGCTGCTGGTTCGCTCATCGCCACTGCCGCCAGCGCACGTAGCGTCGGCGCACGTAGCGCAGGCGCACTTGCAGCCACGAGTCAGCACAAGGTGATGGTGATTCTCGAGGAGAATCACAGCATGGCCGAGGCGCTGACGCAGATGCCATATCTCGCCCTATTGAGCTCGCGGTTCGGCAAAATGCGAACTTACTCGGCGGTCAGCCACCCATCGTTGCCCAACTATCTCGCACTTGGCGGCGGCAGTACCTTCCGTGTGCTGGACGACCGGGACCCGGAAGCGCACCCGATCGCTTCGCCCTCGGTGTTCGGCCAGACGTTGGCCGCGCACAAGAGCGCCAAGGTCTACGCCGAGAGCATGCCGAGCAACTGTGCGCTGACCAACACGGCGAGCTACGCGGTGCGCCACAACGAATGGACCTACTTCAACAGCCCCGCCGAACGTAGTGGCTGCAACACCTATGACGTGCCGATGGGCACCACCATCAGCGGAAACCTGGCCGACGACATCGCGGCTGGTACCTTGCCGGTCACCGGCCAAATGACGCCCAATATCTGCAATGACGGCCACGACTGCTCGCTCGCACTCGCGGACAAGTGGCTCTACGCCTGGATGCGGAAAATCGCGGCTGGCCCCGACTACCGCGCGGGCAACCTCACCGTCATCGTCACGTTCGACGAGGACGACCGTTCGGCGAACAACCAGGTCGCCTTTGTCGTCATCGACCCGAGGCTGCACGCCAGGACGGTGTGGGTGCCCGCCAATCACTACGCCGTGACCCGGTGGTGGGAGGCCAATGCAGGGGTCGGCCCGCTGTTCAATGCGGCCACCGCCCCGGGTTTGCGGTGGACGTTCGGATTGCGCTGACGCGCCGTAGTGGACGTCAGCGGTCCGTGGATTTGGTGAAGGACGGGCCATTCGCCAGCGGCGCGCCGTTGGGATCTTCCTCCGGCATGGTGAGCCACAGGACCGGATAGATCAGCAGCTGGCTGCCTGGGATGAGCATGAGCACCACCAGGAACAATATCCGGGCGGGCCACGGGTCGATGCCGAGGCGGCGGCCGATGCCGGTGATCACACCGCCGAATACCCGACCGTCCCGGACGCGGACGAGCCCTTCGCGACGAAATGCGGCGCGGACGGATTCCATGATTGTTTCTCGCTCTCTGTGATCTGAAGTGTTGTGGTCGGAAGTACTGCTCAATCATGTGTCGTTGCGGGTCGTCGCGGTATCGGGAAAGGTCCGGTCCTTGCCCTGAACTTCGCTCGGCGCGCTCTCAGGGTTGCCACTGAGCGACGGTCACGATCGGAGCTTGCGTGCAGCGCCGGAGCTATCGCATCCTGGCAGCGTGTCCGCACCCACGCAGCAGTCGCTCGCGGTGCGTCCTGAGGGGCCGCTGCGCCGAGTCGTCAGACAACACCACGCCTACCGCGAGCGCAACGTGCCACCGCACAGCACCTGGGTCTGCCCTCCCCGTATCTGACCCTGATCTTTACCATGGACGAGCCGCTGAAGCTCGTGCGACCGGTCCCGCAGGAGTACCGCACCCTTGTCGGTGGTCTGCACACGGCGCCCGCCGTGATCGCGCACGACGGAGCTCAATCGGGGATTCAAGCTGCGTGCCGCGTCCGGTTGGCAGGATCGGTTCCGGTTGCTCGATGCGCAGCTCGGACAGCGGCTGAATCTGGGAAATACGCCGCCAGCGGAAATATGCCTCGCTTGGCAGGCGCTGCGGCGATCCTACGGGCTCGCGGGCATCGCAGCGATTGCACGGGAGGTCGGCTGGAGCGAGCGCCACCTGGCAAAGCAGTTTCGGACGGAGATCGGGCTGACGCCGAAGACGGCCGGGCGGGTGATCCGCTTCGATCGGGCCCGGCGGATGCTGTGGCGCACCAACGGAGCCGATGCCGCTGCCCGCTGCGGGTATGCCGATCAGTCGCACTTCGTGCGGGACTTCATCGCATTCGCCGGCCGCGGCCCGCGGGCGTGGCTTGTGGTGACTGGTCGTCGCTGCGGTGGTGATCGCCGGTTGTGTCACGTTCATTACCCCTGTCTGCTGGATGTGATGAATACAATGCTTGAATTCAAGCATGGGTGCAAGTGGTGGGGGCCAGAGTAGAGTTTGGCCGTGAGCGAACGGAGTGAGCGAACGAGTGAGATCGGGCATGGCGGGCGCCTGCGGTATGGCGTGCCACCTTGCCGAGCCTGTTGGGACAGCGTTGACACGTTGCTCGAAGACTGGGCGCGGGAGCGACCGGACCTCGACTTCACACCGGTCGGTCTGGTCATGCGTCTGTCGCGCGTCCGGACGCGCCTCGACACCGAAGTGTCTGCCGTATTTGCCGACCACGGGCTCAGCCCCGCCGATTTCCAGGTGATCGCGACGCTGCGCCGGTCGGGGGGTTCGATGCGGATGGCTCAGGCTCGACTGATGGACGCTCTGGGCTTGACCTCGGGAACGGTGAGCGTGCGCCTGGATCGGCTCGAGAAGGCTGGCATCGTCACCCGGGAAGCTGACCCCGAATCCGCTCGCGGCAGCTTGGTCACCCTGACCCTGCGCGGCCAACAACTCTTCGACCAGGTCACCCCTGCGCACCTCGCCAACGAGGACCGATTGCTGTCGGCGCTCAGTGCCGACGAGCGACAGCAACTGGCCGACCTGCTGCGCCGCCTGCTGACTTCGTTCGAGACCGAACGCAGTGCGGTGGCTGCCGACCTCGGCCTGACCCTGGAGCCGGCGCATCTGGCCCGCATCCGACGCGCAGCTGTCGGTCTGTCCGACGAACCGGGTCTGCTGGTGAGTGACGTGACACCGGACAGCATCGCGGCGCGCGCCGGCATCGAGCGGGGCGACCTGCTCGTCGAACTGGAGAATGCCGCCACGATGAGCACTGTTGGCCTCGCCCTCCAGCTGGAACGCCTGGTCCGGCGACGCATGCTCAGGGCGACGGTGCTCCGCGGCGACATCAGGCGGGCCGTCGAACTCCGGCGATGAGTGGTCGCTGCGCGAGCCGCGGATCGTCCATGCAATTGTTGAAATTACAGATAGGACAGCTGCGCGACCGGCCACCCGATACAACGTTCACCCGACAAGGAAGCTTCGCAGATGAGCGCCGCGGTTCCCGCCACTCCCGTCGCCGACGACACAGGATTCACCCATCGCCAAATTCTGGTCATCATGTCCGGGCTGATGATGGGCATGTTCCTTGCCGCGCTCGACCAGACCATCGTGTCTACAGCGCTGCCGACCATCGTTGGCGACTTTCACCGCAGTGACCTGCTTTCTTGGGTCATCACCGCCTATCTGCTCGCCAGCACGGCCTCTACGCCTTTGTGGGGCAAGGCAGGTGATCTCTACGGGCGCAAGCGAGTCTTTCAACTTGCCATCTTGGTGTTCCTGGTCGGCAGCGTCCTCTGCGGCGCCGCGCAGAACATGCTCGAACTGATCGCATTCCGCGGTGTGCAGGGCATCGGCGGCGGAGGCTTGATCTCACTCGTCTTCGCGATTATCGGCGACGTCATCCCGCCGCGGCAGCGCGGCCGCTACCAGGGCTACTTCGGTGCCGTGTTCGGAGTCTCGAGCGTCGTGGGTCCGCTGGCTGGCGGGTTCGCGGTCGATAGCCTGAATTGGCGCTATATCTTCTACATCAACCTGCCGCTCGGCATTGCCGCCCTCGTTGTGACCAATCGCGTACTGCGGCTGCCGGTCCGCACCCGTCAGGTGCTGATCGACTGGTGGGGTGCGTTACTGCTCGTCGCGGGTGTGTCTGCCATCCTGCTCGCCACTCAGTCCGGCGGGACCGACTACCCGTGGGCATCGTGGCAGATCATCGGACTGTTCGGAGTCGGTGGCCTGCTGCTCGTCGGGTTCGTGCTCCGCGAGCGGTGGGCAGCAGAACCGATCCTGCCGCTGGAACTGTTCCGGATCCAAATCTTCACCGTCGCCAATATCGTTTCCTTCGTCAGCGGAGTCGCCATGTTCGGCGCGCTGGCGTTCCTGCCGCAGTATCTGCAACTCGTGCACGGCGTCTCGGCGACCGTGTCCGGGTTGCTACTGCTCCCGCTGCTCGTCGGCCTGCTGGTGATGAGCATCAGCTCCGGGCGCTACATCTCGAGCACCGGACGCTACCGCTGGTTCCCGCTTGCCGGCACGATCCTGGTCACCATCGGAATGGCGCTGCTCACGCGCCTGGGCGCGCACACATCGCTGGCAGTCGTCGGGGTCGATATCCTGGTCTTCGGTGCTGGCCTGGGACTGTTCATCCAGGTACTCACGTTGGTCGTGCAGAACGCCGTCCCGATGGCGCAGATGGGGGTCGCGACTTCCTCGGTGACGTTTTTCCGATCGATGGGCGGCGCTCTGGGGGCGTCCGCGCTCGGCGCTGTGCTGACCGCCCGGATCGCCCACGAGTTCCCGCGGTACCTGCCGCGTGCCGCGCTTGCCGGGGGCGACAAGGTCTCGCAGTTGGTGTCCAGCCCGAGCACCCTGAACGCGCTCAAGCACAGCGACCCCGCGCTGCACGAAGGCATCATCCAGTCCTACTCGCACGCCATCGACAGGGTCTTCGTAGTGGGCTTCGCGGTGTCCATCCTCAGTGTCGTAGCGGCTGCCTTTATCAAGCAGGTTCGATTGCGCAGTAGCAATGCCAAGCCCACGCAGCCGGACGTGGTGGCGAGCGTCGCAGGGGATGCGCACTGATGCCCGGGGTGACGATTTCCGCCGGATATGGGGCTGTGGGCAGCATGATCGCGCCCCGCGTCGCCGCCAGGCTTGATTTGCCCTTGCTGGATCGGGCGATCAGCTCAGACATCGCGGCACGGCTGCACGTCACGGTCCGAGAGGCGGAGAGTGGCGCGGCGCACCGGTCGCTCGTCGCTCGATTTCTCGGTGTTCTCGCGCCACTGGCCGGTGGCGTGCTCGGGGCGGGCACCGACGCCGCGCCGGCCGAAGCATTCCCACCGCCGGACGAGGCGGAATTGTTCCGCCGCCAAGCCGAGACGATCATGAACGCGGCGCTTGCGAGGGGTGCGGTCATCCTCGGGCGCGGCGGCGCTGTGGCCTTCCGCGATCGTCCGGACGTGCTCCGAGTGCGCCTGTTCGGAGCGGTGGACGCGCGGGTCGCGCAGGCGTGCCGCGTCGAGAGCGTCGATACGCGTACTGCGCGCGAGCGTCTCGACGAAGTCGACCGAGCCCGCGCGCAGTATGTGCGCCGGCTCTACGGGACCGACATCGACGACCCCGACTTGTTCGACCTGCAGGTCGACAGCACTCGGATCGCGGTGAACACCTGCGTCGATCTCATCGTCGTGGCGTACCGGGCGCTGCCGGCGCCCGACACTGGCCGCAGCGAAATCCGGACATAAATTTTCGCCGAGGCGGTTAGATCGACCGGGCGTTTGCGTACACTGTAAATGCGACCGATGAACGGCCTGCGCACCCGTTCATCATTGCTGCGGTAGGTGTACCCGAACCTAGTGGTACGCAAAGCCGCACTGCGGCGTCGAAGGCCCGGCGCGCCACTGCAACTGCATTGTGGGCGCTTAGCCTTGCCGACATTCGCTATTTGGCATGCGAAAAGGCAGGACATCGCTGTCTCCGCGAGCAACGGTCGCCCCGTGGGGGGTGGCCACTCAGACAAGATCGTCGCGGTTGTGTATCGCGGCGATCCCTAACGATAAGGATGCTTTCGTGACCGACGTAGCACAACTGCAAGACCTGATCGGCCGGACTGCCGTCGATCCGGACGGAAACAAGATCGGCAAGATCGAGCAGATTTACCTTGACGACCGCACCGGCGAGCCGCAGTGGGTCACCGTGAGCACCGGCTTGTTCGGCAACAAGCAGAGCTTCGCTCCGTTGCGCGGATCATCGATCGAGGCAGACTCGTTGCGGCTCGCCGTGTCGAAGGACATGGTCAAGGATGCGCCGAATCTGGACGCCGACGGGCACCTCGAGGACTCAGAGAACGACGCCCTCTACGCGCACTACGCCGGCTACTACGGCGCCGGCGATGAGCAGACCCGCACTGTTGACACGTCCGATGACGACATGAACGCACGGGCCGAGCATTTCGACGGTGACCGCGCGGATTTCGGCGGCAACCGTGAGCACTTCGACGGTGACCGTGCGGACATCGACGCCACTAACGAGCGCACCTCGCAGGGTCACGACACCTCAGGTCCGAACACCGACAACGCGATGACGCGCTCCGAAGAGCAATTGCGTGTCGGCACCGAGAAGGTGGAAACCGGTCGCGCGCGGCTGCGTAAGTACGTCGTCACCGAGAATGTGACTACGACAGTTCCGGTAACCCGCGAGGAAGTCCGTATCGAGCGCGAGCCGATCACCGACGCCAATCGCGATGAAGCGCTATCCGGCGGTGACATTACCGAGGAAGAGCACGAGATCAAGTTGCACGCCGAGCGGCCGGTTGTCGAGAAGGAGACCGTCCCGGTCGAGCGTGTGCGTATGAGCGCCGAAACGGTGACCGACGAGAACACGGTCACTGAGGAGGTCCGCAAGGAGAAGATCGACACTCCCGAGACCCGCTGAGCGGTCTCGGGCAACACCACACGCGGCGTGGCGCCGGACGACGAACATGCGTCCGGCGTCGCGTCGTGTTCGCCTGTCATGTGCAAGTGCATCTAGCCTGGGATAGCACACCGACGCAGGGGCGGAAATGAATGGCTGTTGAGAAAACGGGCCCCCTCGACTTGTCGAGCGCGGCCGAGGAGTCGGTGCGCGGGCGCGTCTGGCGCGACGGCAAGGTCGTCGCCGAGGACTTCGACTTCGAGCGAATCTCGCAATACCTCGCCGAAGAGAACAGCTTGACCTGGGTGGACATCTGCGACCCGGACCACGCCCGACTGCAGGCCCTCGCCGGCGAGTTGACATTGGACCCCAACGCGGTCGAGGACGCCATCGCGGGCAGCGAACGCGCCAAGGCGACGAGGTATTCGACGCACACGTTCATCACGGTCTACGCCGTGGAAGTCAACCGCGATGCGGCCCCACCGTCGCCGGTGGGCAGTCTGAAGATTCGGAAGGTATCTGCGTTCGTGTTCCCGCGTGGCTTGATCACCGTGCGTGCCGAACCGGGGTTCGACATCGACGAGGTCGTCCGGCGTTGGGACGACAACAGCGACCTACTGCAGTACGGGATTGGGGCGCTGGTACACGGGCTTCTGGACGAAATCGTGGACGAGCACTTCACTGCGGTGCAGGTTCTCGATGACGCGATGGAGGACCTCGAGGGGAACCTGTTCGACGAGCGCGCGCTCACCGGTGAGGTGCAACGCGCCACGTACCGGATGCGCAAGGACCTCGTCGAGCTTCGCCGCATCGTGCTACCCATGCGCGAAGTCGTCAACGCTGTCCTGCGCCACCGCAAGGATTTTCACGCTCCCACCGAGCTGGATCCCTGGTATGACGACCTGTACGACCACGTGTTGCGTGCCTCGGAGTGGACCGAATCGCTCCGCGACATGGTGACGACAATCTTTGAAACTAATCTTTCCATGCAGGACGCCCGCCTCAACGACGTGATGAAGAAGCTCACGGCATGGGCCGCGATCATCGCGGTGCCGACCGCGATCACCGGGTACTTCGGTCAGAACGTCCCGTACCCCGGATTCGGCAAGGAATCGGGTGTGGTGCTCAGCCTTGGCTTCATCTTCGCCATCGCGCTGGCGCTGTACGTCACCTTCCGGCGCAAGGGTTGGATCTGAGATTTGTTATCTGCTCACGAAGCGGCGCGGGATCGCGCGCGTTCACCGAGCTGGTAGGCGAGACCACGGACCCGGGCTATTCCGGGGTGCTGGTTGCTCAGGCGCCGGGCGGTTCGCCT
Source organism: Mycobacteriales bacterium (assembly GCA_038212215.1). GTDB lineage: Bacteria > Actinomycetota > Actinomycetes > Mycobacteriales > Jatrophihabitantaceae > JALZAI01. Next base: position 147,661 of record JBBQUT010000006.1, on the reverse strand, counting down.
GAGGCGTGGCAACGCGGCGACCGACGGCCCACGGCCCGCGCTCTCGTGGTCAGGGCGGTATTCGTTCTCCAGCAGCGCGACCAGGCAGGCGACCGCAGCGTCGCGCATCGCCTCCGCCGGCGCCTCGGACTGCCCACTCACGCTTCGACCCGCTGCCACGTCCCTTGGCGGGGCCAGGTCCGCGGGATCGCCGACAACGTCGTAGCGCGAAGCCTCGAGGCCGGCGAGCAGCCTCGCTGCGTGCGCTTACCTGGTGATGGTCCTGGAGGCGCCGACCGGGCAAGTGAACGCCCCGGCATGCGAGAGCCGCTCGGTTGCGCCACATAACGTGCTGCACGTATTCGGCGCCGCTACTCGGCTCGCCCACGTGCACCACCACCACGGGGCGGCGCTCGCTCGACGCGGTGGCGTCCTCGCCAAAAAGAATCACCGGCTGAAATGGGCGTGGAGGTTGCACGGGCTACCTCGACCTACCTCGACAGTTTGGGCGTTGCGCGCCCGGTTCCGCACCAGGCACCTCATTGTGTGCCGCGTGTGCACCGGTAAGTATTCGGCTGCGATCGCGTTCACCGGATGGCGGATAAGAATTCATCCGATGCGGCCGGGCCGTCGCGCGCCGCTCCGCCCTCGACGCCTACCGTGGCTCCGGTCGCGATCGTCGCGGCTATAGTGACAACGACCTGCCATCGTGAGGTTCGCGCGACCGGCACACCAGTCAGCCGGGTGTCGGCACTGCGAACCAGCTTCGCAACGCAAGGATCGTCGATGACTGAGTTCCCGCACAGCGCAGACCGCGCGGTCCCCACGGTCAGCCTCGACCAGGAGACTGCCGACGAGGCTGACCTACAGGACAGTCTCGCCGGACTTGCCGGTCTGGTCGCCGGAAGTCTGGGGCTCCAAGACGTGCTCGGCAGGGTGGCGACTTTCGCAGCGCGCGCCATCCCCGGTGCCGATGGCGCCGGCGTCACGCTGCTGCGCCTGGACCGTGACGACAATCGGGTCGAGGCATTGGCGGCGAGTCATCCGTTCGTGGCAGAGATCGATGAGATCCAGTACGTGATAGTGAACGAAGGCCCGTGCATTACCGCCGCTTTGGAGCGGCGGACCGTGCGTTCCGGTTCGCTCGGCGGGGAGCGGATGTGGCCGCGCTTCGGCCCCCGCGTCGGCCGGCTCGGCGTACACAGCGCGCTGTCGTTGCCGCTTGTGCTGCCGGGTCACCTCGTCGGTGCGATCAACGTCTACGCACGCGCCAAGGACGTCTTCGATGCGCGCGCCGTTGAACTCGGCGAGATGTTCGCGGCACCCGCAGCGGTCGCGGTCTACAACGCCCACATTTTGAGCCAGGCGCTCGCACTCACCGTGCAACTGCAGGCGGCGCTGGTGACCCGTCCGGTGATCGATCAGGCGGTGGGTCTGCTGCGCGGACGGACAGGTGGCACCGCCGCGGAGGCTTTCGCCAGCTTGCGGGCGATGAGCCAGAGCGAACACAAAAAGCTCGCCGACGTCGCTCAGCGAATCGTGGACGAAGCAGTGCGGCGCGCGCGCGCCCGCCACCTCGAATCCTGATCCCGGCATCCATCGACGCGCGCATTTTCCAAAAGCTGCCGAATCGGTGCAAATTGCGTGCCGTTGACCAGTGTTCAGGGCAGCTGAGCGAGTGTAGCGTCAGGCCTGCTGAGAACTTCAGCCAGTCCGGGATGAGTTCAGCCGTCCGCCGCTCAACTCGCCGAGCAACTGCTCAGCGCCGAACACACAGGTGACCGCGCATACCGGGATCACCATGAACGCTCCGTCAGCAATTGATACCGATACCAGCCGCGCACCGAGGACGACGTTTACCGTGGCCCGCGCGCTGCGCTGGCTCGGGCATGAGTGCGCCGGCGGGTGCTCGACGTCGATCGACTCGCTTGCCGCGAGCATCTGGTTCACCCGCCATGGCGGCAGTGCCTGGCAAGCGCCCCACGGCACGCTGGTGGTGCTGGACCTTGCCGAACGAGGTGGCGCCGCACTCGCCAACGTCCGGGAAATGATCGATGAGATCAACCGTTGCGTTCGCAGCGACGGGATCCGCGTGTGTGAAAGCGCAGTCGCTGACGCGGCGAGCAGGTTGACGGGGGGCGAAGGCAGTCGGCAAGACAAGAAGGTGTCTTTTGACCCCTGCGCGGCAACCTGACAACCAGTCATGGTGGAGACGCCCGCACGACATCGGGATCGGAGCCAACCATGACGACAGCCGCGCACGAGAACGGCACCACAACGCCAGTCCCCGCCCGCCTCGTCGGTGATGTCATGACCAGCGCGGTCGTGTGCGCACACGAGGACGCGGTGTTCAAGGAGATTGCGGATGCGTTGACGCGCAACAAGATTCCCGTCGTCCCGGTTATTGACGGTGAACGATGCGTCGTCGGCGTCATCACCGGCTCGGACTTGCTTGCCCGCGTTGCGCAGACCGGCGCCGTGGTGCCACGTGGGCATCGACTGTCGGTACGCGGCGACGTCCGACGCAAGGCACACGCATCGATCGCGCGCGATTTGATGACGGCGCCGGCGATCAGCACGACGCCGCAAACGTCCATTCGCGACGCTGCGCGCAAGGCGGCGCACTACCGGGTGCGTTACCTCCCGGTCGTGGACGACGACGGGATACTCGTGGGCATCGTCACCAACACCGATCTCATCAAAGTGTTTCTTCGCGACGACGCCGACATCCAGCGCGACATCGAGCGCGGCGTCGCCGCTGACGGCATGCTCCTCGACCCGCTGGGGATTCGCGTGGAGGTCTGCGAAGGCGTGGTAACGCTGACCGGACAGTTGGAAAGCCGCCTGGTGGCCCGCCAATTCGCGGATCAGGTCGCCCAGATTCCCGGAGTCATCGACGTCGAGGACAAGCTGACCTACCTCACCAAGGACATCCCGTCCCCGCGGGTGTGGCCGCCGTACTGACGCGGCAAGCCTGGGATGTCATCAAGAGTTGATCGACAGTGAGTTGTCCACCGCTGCGCCCACGGAGGAGATCGCGTGGGGTCGCATGCGACGGTCGTAGTGGCAGCGTTGTGTGGCTCTCGCGGTTCGGCACGAGCAGGGTCGAAGGTCTCACGCAGTCGGGCCAGAGGACTTTACCGGTCGATGGTTGCGAGCGGCAATATCTACAGGTGCCGGGACTTCTGCCCGGCGGTCGGGTCCGCAGGCACACCTCGGGAGGGGGTCGGCGGCACCGCCCTGAACCGGGCGGCCGCCCACTCGGCGGCCGCCTATGTCGGCGTTCTACCCGCTTAGCGAAGCGTCAGCCTGCAACGAGGGCAGCATTGCGACCTGCGGCGCCGGTGGCGTCAGTCCGCGGTGTCGATGGGAACGACGGCGACGGGGCAACTGGCGTGATGCAGGACGCCCTGGCTGACTGAGCCTAGGAACGAGCCGAAGTGGGCGCGATTCCCGTGCCTGCCGACGATGAGCAGATCCTGCGCGGTGGAGGCGGAAACCAGCGCGGCCACGGGATGGTCGAGCTCGATCACGGCATCGGCGGAGACCGTGGGGTAGCGCTCCTGCCATCCGGCGAGTGCCTGCGACAACCATAGGTAAGCCCGCTCCGGCGGGCGGGGCTGCGCCCGCCATTGCGCGCGCGCCAAGCCGTCCGGGTGCCAGCACATGACCGGTTGCAATGGCAGGTCGTGTCGTGCCGCGTACTCGAAGGCGAAGCTCAGGACCTCTTGCGCGCCGTGGATGGGATCGAGACCCACGACCACCTTGGGAAGTTCGGCATTGGCTCCGGCGGGTCCGCAGACCACTATCACCGGGCAGCTCGCCCGGGCAGCGACTGCGGCCGACACCGAACCTAGGGTTGCGCGGCCCAGGAGGCCGAGGTGATGCGAGCCAACGACGATCATCGCCGCAGAGTCGGCGAGTTGCTCGAGGTAGTTCGGCGCCTGTGCCTCGACAACTGTGTGCCGGATCTCAAGATCGGGTGCGCAGGTGCGGGCCTGATCCATCGCGTGCCGGGTGATCTTTTCCGAGACCCGTTGCAGATTTGCTTCGATGTGTCGGTCGGTCGGGCTCGCCCAGGGATACTGCAACGCCCATGTGTAGGCGCGCACGACATGTAGGGCAACACCGAGCAGTGCCGCCTCGCGGGCGGCCCAGCGCACCGCGGCCTCGCTCCCGGCCGAGTCGTCGACCCCGACGATCACCGGGCGGGCGGCGCTGGGCGTGCCAGCAGGGTCGGCCTGGCTGTCGGGTGCGTCGGTTGTGGTCATGATGAGGTCCCGCCTTCGGCGGTGGCGACCCCGGACCGACCGCCGGGCGCGTCGGCCGTTTCTTCGGTCAGGACATCGGCGATGTCGCGACGGGACGTCCCGGGGGTCACTGCGGCCCGTCCGATGCGTAACAGGACGAGCGGGTACGTCGTCAGTGACAACTCGCGGCGCAGTGCTGCCCGCGCCGAGGCAACCTCGACGACCTGCGTCAGCGGGCCCGCGGTGAAGCCGTGGCGCGCGATTTCCAGGAGCACCCGCTCGAGTGCCTCCCCGGCGCGCAGCCACGAAGCTGCGTCGTCGGCCTCGGTCGCGAGGAGCACCATGCACTGCTTACGCGACGAGCGAGTCTTGGTGGGCAGCCAACCGGTACCGCGGCTGTCGAAGTCGCGTATCGGGATCTCGTCGCCCGATCCGCCTGCGACATGCGGGACGGCGAGTGCCGGCACGCCGTCGCGTCGCGACGGGTCATCGGTCGTCCACGCGCGCAACTCGGCGCGATAAGCGGGATCCGCATTCTGCAGCGCGTCCGCCCGCTGGCTCAGCAACGCAACGACGTCGCGGTGCTGCTCGTCCACGATCTCGTGCAGGTACGCCCCTTCCGCGCTCGCCGCGCGGACGAGCGTGTCCACCAGTTCCGCCGGCACCGGTTCGTCGGCGAACTGCCGACGGTTCGTGTGCCGCAGGTTGATCAGCGGATCCAGCGCGGCCAGAGCTGGATCCACATCCGGTGCGTCCGGTCCGTCGACTGTCAGCGTCGCGAGGACGTCCGCATGGTCGTTCGGGAATCTTTCGACCCGTACGGCCAGGCCGGATGCCGCGAGCGAGACCCGGGCGTTGAACAGCGCGCAGCCGCAGCTGATGAGCAATTGCCGCGTTGTCGGATCGAGAATGGTCAGCTGCCGCCGCCGATCGGCGTGCAGGGTCAGCCGCCCGGGGGCCATGGCGAACGTCCACGGCTGGGTGTTATGGACGGACGGGGCTCGCACGGCGCAGGCAACGGCTCGCCGCAGGCGCCGTCCCAGTTCGCCATTGGTGACGCTCGACATGCTCTCAGCGTGTCGGTCCCTGGCCGCCACGCACGAGAGGCAATGGTCCCGGTCTTTCGGCCTACGCGCGCGCACCGGCCTGTGGCCGATTTTCGAACGTGACCTTTGTCCCTGTCCTGCACCGGTGCCGCGGGCAAGAGTCGGAGCAACCGCGCAGATCCGAAGGAGAGGACGGCGAACAATGACCTCGGTGACCGACGCTGACCTAGCCGCGGCGCTGCGGCGGACCGTCGTGGCAGCAACCCGCGCGCCGTCGGTTCACAACACCCAGCCGTGGCGGCTTGTGCTACGCCCTTCGTCGGTGGACGTCGTCGCGGACTGGCGACGCCAGCTCTTGGTGCTCGACCGGCGTGGACGTCAACTGCTCATCAGCTGCGGGTGTGCGGTACTCAACGCGCGGGTTGCGCTAGCCGCCGCCGGACTGGCGGTAAGCATCGATCGGTTCCCGGACGGCGCGCACCCTGATGTAGTGGCGCGTCTCGAGGTCCGTGCGGGCGCGGACGTGGACGAGCGTCTGGGACACCTCGAACCCAGCATCGCCGAGCGGCGCACCAATCGGCGTCGATTCGACGAAACAGCACCGGTGCCGCAGGACGTCGTCGACCTGCTGGTACTAGCCGCCCGAGCTGAGGGCGCCGATCTCGTGCCCGTGACCCGGCCGGACGACCGGCGGACGCTCGCCCGCCTGAGCCAGCTCGCCGACCGGGTCGAAAACACCGACCCGGCGTATCGGGCGGAGCTACGCGCCTGGACCACGGATGACCTGCGCCGTCCCGACGGGGTGCCGGCGTTCGCGGTCCCGCATGTGAACGGGCTTGCGGAAGACGATCTGCCGATGCGAGATTTCGATACACGCGGCATCGGCTGGCTGCCCTCACACACGCACTCCTCGATGAATCAGTGCTTGCTGTTGCTCGGCACGACATCCGACAGTTCGGCTGCCTGGGCCCGTGCGGGCGAGGCGCTGGAACGGGTGCTGCTGGAACTCACCGCACTCGGATACGCGGCCAGCCCGCTTACCCAGGTGATCGAGGTACCGCAGACGCACGCCGAACTGGTGCAGGAGTTGCGCCTGGGTATGCATCCGCACCTGTTGCTCCGCGTCGGACGCGCTCCCGCCACCCCGGTTACTCGCCGGAGGCGGCTTGTGGACGTTCTCGACGATGTCCGCTGAGTTGAATCCCGGCGCCGAGGTGCCGAAGCTGCGCTTCGACGTGCTGCTCGCCCAGCTCATCGAGCAGGCGCAGGATGTGCTGGCCACGCAGGGCCGGCTGCGCGCCTTGGTCGGCGCCAGCCGAATGATCAACGGTGATCTGTCGCTGCCAGCGGTATTGCGGCGGATCGTGGAGGCGGCCTGCCAGCTGGTGAGTGCGCGCTACGGCGCGCTCGGAGTCGTCGCACCGTCCGGTGGGTGGGCGTCTTTCGTGTACGTCGGCGTCGACGAGGACGCTGCCGAACGGATCGGTGCGTTTCCGACCGGCAAGGGACTGCTCGGTGCGCTGATCGACGACCCACGCCCGATCCGGCTTACCCGCATGGAGGACGACCCCCGCTCGACCGGCTATCCGCCGAACCATCCGTCGATGTCGAGCTTTCTCGGGGTACCGATCCATGTGCGCGGCGAGGTCTTCGGCAATCTTTACCTGACAGAGTCGGCCACGGGGCAATTCAGCGTCGACGACGAGGAACTCGTCACCGCACTGGCAGCCACGGCAGGAATCGCCATCGAGAATGCTCGTCTGTTCGAGCAGGGCGAGCGTCGCCAACGGTGGTTGCAAAGCTCGGCGAGGATCACCCGCCAGCTGCTGTCGTTCGACGGTGAGGAGCCGCTTGCGCTGGTAGCGCAGGAAGTGCGCCACATGGCCGATGCGGATGTCGTCAGCGTCGTGCTCCCATCGTCGGACGGCGACCGATTGATGGTCGAGGTGACTGCGGGAGCAAAAGCCGACCAGCTGGTCGGCATGACCTATGCCCGCGCGGGTTCGCTCGCGGGGCAAGCACTCGAGGGCAACGTCGTGAACCTGGCCGACGCAAGCACCGAACAACGATTCTGGTTGCACCTGTCCGAAGTGATCGCACTCGGACCCGTCATGGCGCTGCCGCTCGTCGGTTCGCTACGCACCCTTGGAGCGCTGGTCGTGGGTCGGCGGGCCGACCGGCCCGTCTTCGAGGCCGCCGACGTGGAGATGGCGGCCACCTTTGCCAACCATGCGGCACTGGCGCTCGAACTGGCAGACGCACGAGTCGATCAACAGAAGGTCATCCTGTTAGAGGAACGGGACAGGATCGCGCGCGATCTGCACGACCATGTCATCCAGCGCCTGTTCGCCGTCGGATTGACCGTGGAAGGCATCACGACCGCGTCGCAGGACAGCTCGGAGAGCGTTCGATTGGGACGCGTCGTCGATGAGCTCGATGGCACTATCCGCCAGATCCGCTCGTCCATCTTCGCGCTGCGCGGCGAGCTAGGACCACAGACCGGGTCGGTGCGCTCTGCAATCCTGGAGGTCATCCACGACGTCGGCCCGACGCTGCCAGCCGAACCGCACGTCGTGCTGATCGGGCCGATCGACTCCGTTGTTCCCGAGGAAGCGGTCGACGATGTAACCGCTGTGCTTCGCGAGGCACTGACCAACGTCGCGCGCCACGCGCGTGGCAGCAGCACCGAGGTCACGGTCACCGTGAACCCTTCGTCATTGATGCTGGAGATCACTGACGACGGCATCGGCATCGGAGCGACATCACGCAGAAGCGGGCTGGACAACATTCGGCACCGCGCCGAACGACGCGGCGGCAGGCTCGACGTCGGCCCACCATTCGCCACGTCACCGAAAAGTTGGGGCGGAACGCGATTGCTCTGGACGATTCCACTGCCCTGAAAAGAAGTTGCTGCGAGGAATTATTCAGCTGTCGATTTCGTGCAGGTGTACCCGCACGACGGCGGGGACGCTTCGCGCGAGTGCTTCGACCGTGCGCCGCTGGTGGTCGTCGCCGAAATGGCCGTGCACGGTGACCACGCCCTGGTCGACGTCGACCGTCCAGGAGTCCTCGGGTGAGTAGTCGCCCAACAGCGCCGAGACGTCGGCGTGGATGCCCGAGTCGTCACGCAGCAAGGTGCGCAACACGTCACGCCTGCTGACGATCCCCACCAGCGTCGGGCCGTCCACGACCGGCACGGCCCGGATGTTCTTCTCGACCATGACGGAGGCGAGATCGGAGGTGTCCGCCGATCCGGGCACGCAGACCACGGCTGTGTGCATGACATCGCCGACCCGCCGCTTCGGGTCGTCATGATCGGCGGAATGCGGGCGGATATGGCTGCGCGGATCATGGGGCATGCGGTTGCCGAGCAGATCGAGTTCACTGACGATACCGACTAGCGCGCCGCTGTCGTCGAGGACCGGCATCGAGCCGATGTGATGCTCAGCCAGCAGTGCGACCGCTTCGCGAACGTCCGCGCTCACGAGCACGGTGACAACCGGGGTAGTCATGATCTCGTCGGCCCTCATCGCGTGACCGCCGCAGAACAAGGTGCCGTGTCGAAGCGAGCATGAGTCGTGACCATGTGGCGTGACCTCCAGGGGGCTCGCTACGATCTTCGCTCGTTCCGTGCCGCGATGCCAGGCCCGGCGACCGGGCCGTGGGGAGGCAAAGGTCCCGCGCGAGGACAGCGATAATGTGCTGTGACCTCTGAGGTGGTGCGCAAGGACGCCGCACCCCGCTCCCGTGGACGGGTCGTGGCAGCGCTGCGGCGCGATTCGTCCGCCACCCTGGCCGTGATCCTGATCGGTTCGGTGCTCGCGTATCTGGGTGTTCGGTACCTGACCGATCCCCAGTCGATCGATCTGGTGGTCTATCGCGTCGAGGGCCAGGCAATCCGCTCGCACACCTACCTCTACGGTTCTCTGCCGACGCCCCAGGACCTTCGCGCGACCTATCCACCATTCGCTGCGGTGCTGTTCGCGGTCCTCACCTGGGTACCCTCCGTGCTGCTGCCGTGGGTGGGGCTGAGCGCCAATCTGGGCCTACTACTCGTGGTCGCGGTGCAGTCGTGCCGCCTCGCGGGCGTCGATCCCGCACGCGTACGCCAGGCGGCCGTCGTCCTGTTCGCGCTGACGCTGTTCAGCGAACCCGTCCTCTCGACCCTGCGCAACGGCCAGATCAACCTGTTCCTGCTCGCGCTGCTGCTCTGGGACTTCACCCGTCCGCCGGGATCGCGGTGGATGGGCGTGGGCATCGGCCTCGCGGCGGGCATCAAGGTGACGCCTGCGATCTTCATCGGCTACCTCGTGCTCACCCGCCGATTCCGCGCCGCAGCGACCGCAACGCTGACCTTCCTGCTGAGCATCGCGGCTTCGGCGCTGCTGTTGCCGCGCGAGGCGCGCGAGTACTGGACCCGGCTGCTGTTCGATACCAGCCGGGTGGGACCGATCGAGAAGGAGGCCAACCAGACTTTGATCGGGTTCCTGGCCCGTTTGCAGCACAGCCGGGTCACGCCGACCGTGGGTAGCGTCGCCATGCTGGTGCTGGCTGTCGCCGGTCTCGCCTGCGCCGTGCTGGCCTATCGGCGCCTCGGTGATCGGTGGGGCGTGCCCGCCTGTGCGGTGACGACCCTGGTCGCCACCCCGATCGCGTGGACGCACCACTGGGTGTGGATCGTGCCGATCGCTGTGCTGCTCTGGCGCGACTCGCGGTACTGGGTAATTCCCCTGGCAGCGCTGTTCTGGAGTTATGTCGTGTGGTTGCTCCCCCACGGCGACGGTGCAGAGTTGCAGTACTCGCCCGGCCAGCTGGCAGCGTCGAGCCCCTACCTCGGCTTCGGCGCCGCGTTTCTCGCACTCACCGCCTATCGCGCGTGGCAGGAGCCGGGACGGTTGCGACAGTTGGAGCCTGGGGGGCAACAATGGGGTCGTGCCTGACAGGGACCGTTCGGACGGGGCGACGCGGGTCACGGCCCGTGGGTTGTCGCTGGAGCGGATCGTCACCGAAGCTCTGGCACTGATCGACGAGCAGGGCATCGCTGTGGCGTCGATGCGATCGGTGGGTGATCGACTCGGTGTGCGCGCCATGTCGCTTTATCGCTACGTATCGAGCCGAGAAGAGCTGCTCGACACCGTGGTGGAGCGGATTGTCGACGAGCTCTCCAGCGATCCGCTCGTGCTGGCACGCTCCGACGCGGGGTGGCGCGACTATCTGCAGCGCCTGGCGCGGGGTGTGCGGCGCTACGCGTGCGCGCATCCCCGGGCATTCCCGCTGGTCGCTACCCGGCCGCCGGATGCACCCTGGCTCAATCCTCCGTTGCGATCGCTGCGCTGGGTCGAAAGCCTGCTCGAGGCGCTGCAGGAAGACGGCTTCACCGATGCGCAGATCCTCTTCACCTACCGCACGTTCAACGGCTTCTTGCTCGGCCACCTGCTGCTGGAAACGAGCGCGATGATTCTGCGCGATCCCAAGCCGGGTGACGGTTCGTTCCAGCGAGGCAGCCGGGACAACAACTCGGACCCGGTGGATCCGGGGGACCCGGTGCCTGGCGCGCTCACGCCGGCCCGCTCCAGTGAGCATCGCCGCGCTCTTGGCGATGCGTCCGACGCCGCCGAGGTTATCGATCCGAGCGGCGACGTGGACGAATCCCGTTACCCGCTGATCCACCGGCTGCGCAGTGGCCTGACCGAGGACTACTTCGAAACGGAGTTCGAGCGCGGGTTGGACCAGCTGCTCGACCGCGTTCAGTACGTCCTGCGCAGCTGACCGCACCAGCCCCGTCCTGGGATGTCGTGGAGCGCGCACGGTCGCCCGGACTAAGCCGAATCACTGTCCATACGGTGTTAGAAGCGACGCCCGTACGGGGAACTTAGGCCGTAAGCGAACTGTGCCCAGACAGCGGCGGGTCACTGCTCGGCAGCTTGTCTGGCCAGCGCGTACCGCCTGTCGAGTTGTACTACCGATCGAAAAATGGAGGACCACAATGAGTGAACTGACCGAATCAGCTACAACGCAGGGCGCGACGCCCGCGGGTGAGCGCTCCTATGGTGAGCACACCTACAGCCAGAGCGGCCCCGCAGTCGCTACCACCGATCGCAATGCCAAAGAAAAGGCAACCGAGGCCGCGCAGGCCGGCAAGCAGGCCGCGGGCGAGGTCGCTCAGACCGCGGCCGACAAGGCCAAGGACGTTGCCGAGGAGACCAAGACCCAGGCGCGCAACGTTGCCATGGAAGCGAAGGATCAGCTGCTGCACCACACCGGCGAGCAGCACCGCAATCTGGTGAACAACCTGCGTTCGTTGGGAGACGAACTGGGTTCGATGGCCGAGCGCGGCGACGAGCAGTCGGGTATGGCTACCGACGTGGTCGCCAAGGCGAGCAAGCGCGCACACAGCGCTGCGTCGTGGTTGGACGCACGCGAGCCAGGACAACTCGTGGATGAGCTGCGCTCGTTCGCGGCACGTCGCCCTGCGGCGTTCCTCGTTGGTGCGGTGGCTGCCGGTGTACTGGCAGGCCGGCTGACCCGCGGCGTCAAGGCCGTTCATACCGATGACTCCGGTTCGGCCCCTGCGCACCAGGCGATGAGTGCCAATGTCGCGACCCCTGCGCCGATGCCGGCTACGCCGGCAGGCGAGCGCGGATACGTCGCGGGCAACGGAACGGTGGCAGACGGCGCCGTGTACCACTCCGAGCCGGTTCACGACATCGCCGAACGACCGGCTGGTGAGCGGTGGTGAGCACACCTATCGATTCCGCGGAGCACGCGGCGGACGTGCGTGATGTGTCGGTGGGCCAATTGCTCTCCGACGTCAGTCGGGACTTCTCGACGCTGATGCGCCAGGAAGTCTCGCTGGCCAAGGCCGAGGTAAAGACCGAGGTTGCCAAGGCCGGAAAAGGCGCGGGCATGTTGGGCGGCGCAGGATTTGCTGGCTACATGGTTCTGCTCTTCCTCTCGATTGCGCTGTGGTGGGGCCTGGCAAATGTGATGGACGAGGGCTGGTCCGCACTGATCGTCGCGCTCGTATGGGCGGTCATCGGCGCCGTGCTTTTCGTCGTCGGACGCAAGGCATTACGCAGCGTCAACCCGAAGCCTGAAAGAACCCTCGAAACTGTCAAGCAAGTTCCCGACGCCATGAAGGGCCGGTAAGCGAAACAATGAGCAGTCCGGAAGAAATTCAGCAGGAAATTGAGCGCACTCGGGCGAATCTGAGCAACGATGTCGACAGGCTGACCGACAAGGTGACGCCGTCCAAAGTTGTGGGTCGCCGCGTCGATAGCGTGAAAACCACGGCGTCTTCGGTCCGCGAGCGGGTAATGGGTTCAGCTGACGACGGCAGCGGTTTGCGCGGAGCAGGTGATTCGCTCAGCTCGGCGACGTCAAGCGTCGGCGATGCTGCCAGTTCCGCTCCACAGGCAATCAAGCAGCGCACGCAGGGCAATCCGCTCGCGGCCGGGATCATCGCGTTCGGCATCGGTTGGATGCTTTCGTCGTTGGCTCCCGCCTCCCAGCCGGAACAGCAGCTGGCCCAGAAGGCTGAGAACAAGGCGAAGGAATTGAGCGAGCCGCTCAAGCAGACCGGACAGGAGATCGCCGAGAACCTCAAAGAGCCGCTGCAGCAGTCCGCCGACCAGATCAAGTCGGCCGCCACGGACGCCGCGCAAGAAACGACCGAACACGCGAAGTCGGCCGCCGGCGACTTCAAGCAGCCACTGCAGCAGTAATAGCGCAGCAGTCACAACCGCTTGGAGGATGACTTCAATGGCCACGGCCAATTCGCGCAGCCGCTTGTCCGAGGACGACGACCCGTCGGCCAACAACCAACCGGACACCCCATCGGAAATGCCGAAGTCGGGATGGGTTTCGGTTCTGAAGCGTTCGGTGCAGCAGTTCAAGCACGACGATGTCACGGACCGGGCCGCCGCGCTCACGTATTTCGGCGTGCTCGCGATATTCCCAGGCATGTTGGTGCTCGTCTCGGTCATGGGCTTGCTGGGCAAGTCGACGACCCAGAAAGTGCTTGACAACATCGGCCAGGTCGCGCCGGGAAGTGTAAGTAGCTTCCTGCGCACGGTGATCCAGCAGGTGCAGGGCAACTCGGGGACGGCCGGACTCGCTGCGATTGCGGGTCTGGCCGTCGCGCTGTGGTCGGCGTCGGGTTATGTGGCCGCGTTCATGCGTGCTGCCAATGCCATCTACGACGTCGACGAGGGACGTCCGATCTGGAAGACGGCGCCCGTCCGATTGCTCACCACGCTGGTGCTTGTGGTCATGCTGGTGCTGAGCGCCATCATGGTGGTCGTCACCGGACCGATCGCGAAGCAGGTTGGCAACGCATTCGGCATCGGCGACTCTGCGGTTCTTATCTGGGACATCGCGAAGTGGCCCATTCTGCTGATCGTCGTCAGCCTGATGTTTTCGCTGCTCTACAAGGCGACGCCGAACGTGAAGCAGCCCGGTTTGCGGTGGATCAGTCCCGGTGGCGTCATTGCTGTGGTCGTCTGGTTGATTGCGTCGGGATTGTTCGCGCTGTACGTGTCCTTCTCCGGCTCCTACAACAAGACCTACGGGTCGTTGGCCACCGTCATCGTCTTCTTGGTGTGGCTGTGGATCTCCAACATTGCGATTCTGCTCGGTGCCGAATTCAACGCAGAAACGCAGCGGCAGCGGGCGATCGAAGCTGGTTTGCCGGACGATGTCGAACCGTTCGCCGAGTTGCGTGACGACCGGAAGCTCGACGACAGCGAGAAAGAGCGCATGGAGGACGCGGCAAAGGTCCGCCAGCGGACGATGCGCTGACAGCGCGGGGTCCAACAGCCGGGTAGTACGAACAAAGGAAACACTGATGGCACGCAGCAGCTACGACGAGACCACCACCGCCGACCCTCTGCGCGGGGGGGCAGTGCGTGTACCGCGCAGCAGGGGTGCGCTCAGCGGGCTTTTGTTAATCGCGCTCGGCGCTTGGGGAGCGCTCATCCCGTTCGTCGGACCAGCGTTCAACTTCGGGTTCACACCGGACGCCACTTGGCACTGGACGAGCGCCCGTGGCTGGCTCGAAGTGCTGCCCGGTGTGGTGACCGCCTTCGGCGGCCTGTTATTGCTGCTCAGCGCCAATCGAATCACTGCCCTGGTGGGTGGCTGGTTGGCTGTCGCCGGTGGCGTTTGGTTGATCGTCGGCCGGGATCTTTCCCCGGTGCTGCACATCGGTTCCCCGGGTTCGCCCAGCGGCAGCGGCAAGGGTCTACGAGCCGTGGAATCTCTGCTGTTTTTCGGCGGCCTGGGCGCGCTCATCCTCTTTCTTGCCGCGATGTCCATGGGCCGGCTGTCCGTGCGGTCGGTCCGTGACGTGCGCGCCGCGCGGCGCCGCGAGGCCGAAGCCGCCGCGAAGGCGGAGGCCGCAGCGAAGGATTATCAGCAGCACCAGGATGCCGAGCGCCGTGCAGGGGAAGAGCGGCGCCTTGCCGAGGAGCGCCGGACGGCGGACCAGCAGGCGAATTCACCTGCTCAGACGTCCGGCGATCCCCAGCAGCCGGGTTACCAGCAGTACCCGACCCATCCGTACGGCGATCAGCGGCCGGCCAGCGACGGTGCCACGGCATGGGACGCGCAGAACCGGCCCTAGCACGAAGCGTGCTCGCGTCGGGGGGACCAACGGCTCTACGCGCCTCGGGGGTTGCGCAGTCAGTCTGAATCGGGCGTTAAGTCACGAACCGATGCGATGGGGCTGCCAGAATGCAACCGAAAACGAGCTACCCGGTCCAATTCACCGTCGACTACCCGGATCGCCCGTTGAATCGGCTGACCACAGCCTTCCGCATCGTCGTGATCATCCCGATTGCGATCGTGCTCGGCGCAGTGTCCGGGGGGACGTGGCAGTGGAGTGCCGGCCATAGGGGTTCGGAAGTCGCGGCAGGGGCAGGCGGGTTACTGGTCCTTGCTCCATTGTTGATGATCGTGTTCCGCCAGAAGTATCCGCGCTGGTGGTTCGACTGGAACCTCGAACTGCAGCGATTCTCCAGCCGTGTCGGCGTCTACATGGCGTTGATGGACGATCGGTACCCGTCCACCGATGAGCACCAGTCAGTGCACCTCGACTACCAGTACCCCGACGCGAAGCGCGACCTGAATCGATGGTTGCCACTGGTCAAGTGGCTTCTGGCGATTCCGCACGTGATCGTCCTCGCGTTCCTGTATATCGCGATGATCATTATGGTGGTGATCGCCTGGTTCGCCATCCTGTTCACGGGAAGGTACCCGCGTGGCATCTTCGACTTCGTACAAGGCGTCATCCGATGGCACAACCGGGTGTCCGCCTACGCCCTCGTCATGGTCACGGACCAATATCCGCCGTTCTCGCTGTCCGCTTAGGCAATCCAGTTGCCCATGACCTGCAGGGTGGCGATGCTCTGTGACTCGCCGAGTACCGGGTGCAAGTCAAGAGCGGGGGAGTAGCGGCTCGCGGTTGTCTCGCGACCCAGCGCCTCGGCCATCGCACGCACGTAATGCGGCGCGCCGCCACAGCAGATGCCGATGTAGCCCACCCCGATGTCGGCGGCCCGTCGAGCGAAGTCGGCCATCTCGAATCGGGTGTGCTGAAAACTCTCCAGCTGGACGGGGAACGCTCGGCGGCCCTGCACGTCGACCAGCGACTCGAACGCCGGCGTGGCGGCGTCGGTGCGGTACGGGACAGGCTGCGCGGCGATCGGAATGTCGACCGCTGCGCGGATCTCGGCGAGTAACGGCAGCATCGTCGCCGGCCCGCGCGAGCAGTTCAGCCCGACCACGCTCGCGCCGTGATCGGCGAGGATCCGGCATGCGTCGGCGTAACCGTAGCCGTCGAAGGTCGCGGTCTGCTGCACGCTCGCCAGTGTGACCATCGCGGGTAAACCGAGTTCCTGGCACACCTCCAGACCGATGAGGGCCTCGCCGAGAAAGTCGTTGGTTTCGGAGATCACGAAGTCGACGCCCTCCTGCTGCGCCCAGCCGAGCTGTTCGCGGTATTGGGCACGCACTATTTCCCCCGAGTGCTTGGGGTCGGCCGGGTCGTAGCTCCAGGTGTTGCAGATGTTGCCGGCGACGAGTGCGCCGCCCTCGGCCGCGATCTCGTTGGCGATGCGCACGGCCTGCCGATTCATCTGCTCCAGATCGCCGCCACGGCCGACGTCCTCGAGTTTCGCGCGATGTGCGTAATAGGTGAGGGCGACCATGACGTCCGCACCCGCTCGCAGGAATTCGCGATGTAACTGGCGCAGCGCGTCTGGAGCATCGAGAATCACCTCTGGGACGTAAGGCCCCGCCTTCACGTAGCCGCGCCGCTCCAATTCAAAGACATAGCCTTCGGCACCGACTAACACGCCGTCATCGAGGCGCTGTTGAAAGCTCCGGGCGGACGGCGTCATGAGTGAGCTCCGCGAGCGAATGACGAAGGGGCGTGGCCTTCGGCGGCCGGAGCGAAGCGAAGGGGCGTCATCGTGACTCCTTTGCCGTGCCCGCGAAGCGGGACGGATCGAAACGGCTGATGTCGTATACGGTGCCGTGTTGCAGCGCCAGCTGGAAAAGCACCCGGCCGACCCAGGGTGCGAATTTGTATCCGGTGCCGCGCCACCCGACGCCGACGAACACATTGTCGAAGCCGGGAACTCGCCCGAGCACGAAATCGTCGTCGCTCACCAGATCGTAGTCACACTGGTCGACGTCGAGCACGTCGCTGACATCCGCACCGGCCAGCCCCGGCATACATCGCTGCACGAAGTGCGCAACGTCGTCGATGCCGGTGCGTCCGCGCGGGATGTCGGGTGGGTTGTAGTAGCCCACCTTCACCGCATCGACCACGCCTTCGATGATTGGATGCACGTACACGCCGGTGTCCAGGTACGCGATCACCGGCATCACATCGGCGGTGAAGCGGTGTCGCTCGTGCGCCGAAGGTACGAAGTACTTCGCCTCGCTCGGACGATCCCGGGTGATCGGCACCTGCAGGTTGCAGCCGCTCACCAGGCTCAGCAGCCGGTTGGTTCCGTGTCCGGCGGTGATGACCACTGCGCGAGCAAGGAAATCTCCGGCGTCGGTCCGCGCGCGCAGCAGTTCGCCCTCGCGCGTGATCGCGCTGGTGTCAACCTGTTCATGAATCGCGATCTTGCGCTCGTCCAGGGTCTGCAGCAGGGCCGCGGTGGCCGATGAGACGTCGACCACCCCTGCGGACGTGTCGAGGAACGCCAGATCCGCCTGCAGGTAAGGGAAGCGCGCACCGATCTGCTGCGCGTCCAGTACCTCGGTGGAAATACCCAGCTGCCGCAGCGTGTCGGTGCTCAGCTGGGCGTAGCTTCCGGCCAGCTCAGGTGTCACCGACTCGGCAGCGATGTTCATGCACCCGCAGCGCACCAGGACGTCTCGGCCGCTGGCGCGTTCGAAGTCGGTCCACAGTGCGATGGCCTCGTCGGCGAGGCGTGCGTAGGTCGGGTCGAGGTAGTCGCGGCGAAACGTGCGCGTGCGCCCGTAGGACGCAGTGGTCGGGTCACCGATCCGGCCGCGTTCGACGACGGCGATGCGGTCGAATCCGCTGGACGCGTGATAGGCGGTGAACAGCCCCATGACGCCGCCACCGAGCACCAGCAGGTCCAGCACGTCCTCGGACTCGTAGTCGCGGGTCATGCGGGAACGTCCTCGCCGATCGGGCGCAACTCGTCGGCGTAGGACAGCGACGTGCGGGTCAGTACGCCACTCGTGGCGACCGTGTACTGCCCCATTCGCCACAGCGGCGGCGAGTAGGCGTGGATGCTCACGCTGCCTGCGTCGAGACCGGTCAGTCGGTGGATGTGATCCGGTCCGAAACTGAACATCCGTCCGGCAGCGATGTTGTTGGCATCGCTGGCTCGACCGACAGCCAAGGTGCGCTCGACGAGGCGGCCTTGCACGACGGCGACCGCCCCGGAGGAGATGTCGTGGTCGTGCCAGCCGGTGTCGTTGCGGGGCGTCCAGCACAGCACCCAGACGTCGACGTG
This sequence comes from Mycobacteriales bacterium, assembly GCA_038212215.1. Lineage (GTDB taxonomy): Bacteria > Actinomycetota > Actinomycetes > Mycobacteriales > Jatrophihabitantaceae > JALZAI01. Next base: position 129,385 of record JBBQUT010000006.1, on the reverse strand, counting down.
TGCGTCGCGGCGCAAGCAAATGTAGTGCCGCTGCTCGTCGTCGAACGCGACGTGTTCGCGCCACAGCGCGGGGTTCACGGCCACGCCGGCGACGAGGTTAAGCAGTTCGGCGCGGCTGAGATCACGATCGGGCAGCTCGTCATAGCGAAGGGTTGCCCTCGACTGCGCAGTCGAGATGCTTGCTGTGGAAAGTGCACGGCTCATCCGGTTCCTCCTCTGAGCAGTCGGTACGGATTGACCACCCGCACGGCGTGGTCCGCGGCGGCGCCGAGATGTGCGTCGCCGGGTTCGGCGTACGGGCGGTCGCTACCCAGGACGATGACGTCAATGCCAAGTACCCGGGTCAGCGCGTCGACGGCCTGCCGCCCGTGCGACGAGGTGTCGACGAACGCGCCGTCGTCGACGACGAAGCGGCCGCCGCCGCGTGCGGTGAAGCGCTCGTGCTGCAACGCTGCCAGGCCGGCCCCCGCGACGAAACACATCCGCAGCGACGGCAGCAAGCGCCGGCCGGCGACGTGCCAGGCCCACCAGGCAGCCTGTAGTTGAGCGGAATAGTCGACGACTGCGGCCCACCACTTGGGCACTGACGTCGCGCGTGCGGCGACAGACCCGGGGTGGACCAGCACCGGCCGGTTCAGTTCCTCGCAACGCCGGAGCAGCGGGCCGGCGGCAGCGACCGCGTCGGGGGTGGCGAGCGTTGCCGCGGACACCTGCACGCCGACGAATCGCGACGTGAACAGGCCTGCGAGACCGTCAAGATCGGGTTCGGTCTCGCTGACGGCGGCCCAACCGGCAAAGCGTGCAGGCAGGTCGGGCAGGCCGGCATGCCAGGCGTCGAGCAGCGGCTGAGCCTCGTCTGGCGGCAGCGCCTCGATGCCCAGGGGAGTGGACAGCGACAGCAGCACCAGGTCGGTCCCGGGGTCCAGCGTGTCGCGGTGTGCGGGATCGTGGTCCGTCGGGCGCACCTCGAACGGCGCTTCTCCGGCGGTGTGCAACGTCCACCCGCGAAGCATGGGCGCACTCCGGCGCGCCCGCAGGGCGTCGATCAGCCGCGGCGGCCACAGGTGTTGGTGGACGTCGGTGCGGACGGCGCTGTCGATAACCGCACTCCGATCTCGCTCATGTGTTGAACCGCTTCACTGTAGCGCTTCACCTGGCGCTCAATGCGTCGATGGCGTCAATTCCCGGTTACAGTCGTCGGGTGCGCGAGCGGGCGAAGCGTGTCACTCTGCGCGACGTCGCGTCAGAGTCGGGCTTGTCGACGGCAGCGGTGTCCTACGCGTTGCGCGGCCTGCACGTGCCGGTCGAGACACAGGTTCGAGTCCGCGCGGTCGCCGATCGGCTGGGCTACCAGGTCGATCCGATCGCCCGAGCGCTGGCGTCCGGACGCACCGGCTACGTCGGCGTGCTGTGCGGATCGCTGCAAGACATCTGGCAGCAAGGTGTCGCCGCGGCGCTCGGCCGGGAGCTGCTGGAGTCCGACCGGCATGCCCTCATCGTGGACGGGTCGAACAGTCCCGAGGTCGCCGAGGAGCTGGCGACACAGCTCGTCGACCAGCGGGTGGACGCGCTGATCCTGCTGGCGGTCGATCCGAGCTCCAAACAGTGGCCGGAGCTCGCCCGGCGCACGGTGCTGGTGTCGATCGGCGACCATATCCCGGGTGCGGCAATGGCGGCCGAGGTGGTGTTCGACAACGACGCGGGTGTCGCCGCGGCGCTCGGGCAACTTGCTCGGGTGGGGCATCGGCGAATCGCGGTGCTGACGCATACCTCGCGCAGCACGCCGGACAGCCCGGCCGAAGTCGCGGTCCGGCGGGTGGCCGGCGAGCTGGGCATGCAGGTCGAGTTGCACATGACGCCGCACGAACTCGACAGTGCCGAAGCCGTAGCGCTGAAACTGCTCACTGCGGTCGATGCGCCGACGGCGTTCTTCTGCCTGGCCGATTCGATGGCCTACGGCGTGTACGCCGCCGCGAACCGGCTCGGTCTCGCCATCCCAGGGGAGGTGTCCGTCCTCGGCTACGACGACCACCCGGTGTCGCGCCTACTCACCCCGCCGCTGTCTTCGTTCCGTTGGCCGGTCGAGCTCATGGTGTCCTATGCGGTCGAGCGAACGGTCCGCGCAATTGACGAGGACAAGCGGTCCCGGCGCAAAGTGCTGGCGCCGGCAGCTCAGTTGCGTGGTTCCCTCGCCGAGCCGAGCTCGCGGTCGGCGTAGCCGCCCCGCAGGATAAACCGGCCCGTCGCGGAGATCACGACGGGCCGGTTGTGTCGCCTGGCGGGTGACTAGGCCAGGTGGTTAGCCTGCAGGAAGGCCTTCGCCACCACGGCCGGATCCTTCTTGTCGACCTGGACGGCTTTGTTCATCGAGATGATCGCGTCGGTCGTGAGGAGCGCACTGACTGCGTCCAACGTCTTCGCGAACTCCGGGCCTTGCGCGGAAAGCACAGACTGCTTCACCACGGGAGCAACCTGCTGGTAACCAAAGATGCCTTCGGTGTCCGTGAGCACCGTATACTTGTTGCTGGCGAGCTGGGCATCGGTGGTGAAGATCGCGATGCTGTCGATGTCGCCGCGGTCCAGAGCGCCGTATTGCGAGCCGGTCGGCAGCGCTTTGAAAGTGAAGTTGTGCAGCCCGTACGCCTTGTTCAGGCCGAGCACACCTTGGTACCGGTTTCGGTTCTCCTTCGGCCCGGCGTAGGTGAAGTGGCTGATCTTCTTGAGGTCACTGATTTGCTTGAGGTTGTTCTTCTGTGCGTAAGCCTTGGTCACGGCGATTCCGTCTGCGTCCTGGAACGGGGTCGCCTTGAGCATGGTAAAGCCGTGGCTCTCTTCCCACTTCTTCGCCCCGGCATAGGTGGCGGCGGCCGACTTCGGCTTGTCGCCGAGATTCGCCAACGCGGCGTTGCTGTAGATGACACCCGTGTACTCGGGGTACATCGCGATCTTTCCCTTGCGCAGCACCTGATTGATGATCTCCGAGGAGCCGATGTTCTTCTTCAGGTTGATCGTGAAGCCCTTCGCCCGCAGCGCTTGGGCGTAGAGCTCGCCGAGCAGGAACTGCTCGTCGAAGTCCTTGTCGCCCATGGTCACTGCAGGCTTGCCCTTGCCCGGCAGTGCACCTGCGGTGCCCGAAGTCGGCGCCGCCCCGGTCGAGGTCTTGTCGGCGCTCTTGCTGCTCGAACTACATGCCGCCAGGGTAAAGGCGAGCGTGACAGCTGTGATGGCCGCGCCAGCGGTGGAGAAGAGTTTGTTGCGTTTCATCGAGTGGAGCTCCCTTGTTGCAGTTGGACTTCTTGGTCTTCGGCTAGTTCCGGGCCACTGGCCACGGCGTTGTCGGTCGCAGCGACTGACCTTGCGAAACCACGACGGACTCGCCCGCCGCGGCGCAGACCGGCTGGGGTGACGACGTACTCGAGGCCGAGAAAGACGAGTTGCACGGCGACGGCCATCAAGATCAGAACATAGGACGCCCCGATTACTCCGGAAATCTTGTACGAGGCCGGGTCGGCGATGACCTCGCCCAGGCCACCGCCACCGAAGAAACCCTTCAAGGTGGCGGTGGCGACCACGAACACCGCTGCCGTGCGGATGCCGGCGAACATCAGCGGCAGCGCCAGCGGAAGTTCGACCCGCAGCAACACCTGCCAGGGAGTCAGCCCGGTTCCCTTGGCAGCGTCCACGGTATCGGGATCGACTTGATCCACAGCGACGTAGCTGTTGGTGAGGATCGGTGGCGCGGCCAGCACGACGAGCGCAATGATGATCGTCGTGTCGCCGATGCCGGTATACGGCAGCAATATCGCAAGAATTGCGAGGCTCGGCAACGCGCGGGCGATGTTCGAGGTGTTGATTGCTAAGAACGAGAATCTGTGGATGTGGCCGAGAAACGCGCCCAACGGCACGCCAATGAGAATCGATACCGCGATCGCTTCGCCGGAAATAATGAGATGTTCGACCGATCGCGGCTCCAGCACGCCGCTCCATCGGTCGGCGATGAAGGTGAACGCGTCTACGAAGTCATTGCTCATGCCCGTCCTCGCTTCGCTCCGGGCGGGCATGCGGAGTCGCGATCACATTGGTTCGCTCGGCAAGCCTCGCTCATGCCCGTCCTCACCGGATCCTTCGCGCCGCGGCCCACGGCGTGATCACGCGTTGCAGCCCGGCAAGCAGGGCGTCCGCGGCCAGCGCCAGGATGATGCACAACACACCGCCGGCGATCAGCGCGGTGTTGAAGCTGTTCTTCTGCAAGCCCAAGGCGTAAATCACGTACCCGAGGCCGTCGGGCACGATCAACCCCGCGACGGTGACGAGTGAAATGATCGTGACAGTCGCGACACGCAACCCGGCGACGATCGTAGGCACGGCAAGCGGAAGTTCGACGCGCCACAGCGATTGTGAGCGGGTGAGACCGATGCCGCGCGCGGCGTCGCGGATCTCCTCCGAGACTCCGGTGAGTCCGGCCAGGGTGTTGGTGAACAAGATCAGCAAAGTGTAGGACACCAAGGCGATCTCGACGGTGTAATCGTTGATGCCGGTGATCGGAGCCAGGATGTAGAACGCGGCAAGGGACGGCACGGTGTACAGCAGGCTGGACACGAACGTCACTGGCGCGGTGAGCCAGCGCGCGCGGTAGGCAAGCAGGGCGAGGAAAAACGAGATGGCGAATCCGATGGCCACCGCGATCAATGTCAGTTCGATGTGCTCGACGAAATGGCTGCTCAAGCCGTCCGCGCCCGCCCAATGGTCCTTGAACCAGTCCCAGCAGAAGGTGCCGTTGTTCTTCACACATCCGGACGTCTTGCCGAAGTCGGGGATGACCGGCGCCGCCATCGGCAGCAGCGTCACGACGCCGCCGACTTGTCCGCCGCCGTCTTTTCCTTGGTGGTGCGCAGGGTCTTGGTAATCAACTCGATGGATACCGAGCCGCGCACCTTGCCGTCAGCGTCGGTCACCGCTACCGGGCCGCGTGCGTCGCTCATCATCAGCGACAGGGCATCGCGCAACGACGCGGTGAGCGGCAAGCTGCGCTCGGGTGTCGAATCGCGCTGCGGCGCTTCGAGTTCGATGTCGCCGACATTGGTCAGGGCGAGCCGCTTGAGCCCGCGGTCGGCGCCGACGAAGCGCGCGACGAAATCGTCGGCAGGTGCAGCGAGGATGTTGTCCGGGGTGTCGTACTGCACAAGTTCCCCGCCCTCGCGCAGGATCGCGATGCGGTCACCCATTCTGATCGCCTCATCGATGTCGTGCGTGACGAACACGATCGTCTTGCGAAGCTCACCTTGCAGCCGCAGGAACTCGTTCTGCAGTCGCTCGCGATTGATCGGGTCGATCGCCCCGAACGGCTCGTCCATCAACATCAGTGGGGGATCGGCCGCCAGCGCCCGCGCCACGCCAACGCGTTGACGCTGACCGCCGGACAGCTGACTCGGGTAGCGCGAGCCCATCTCTTGCGGAAGGCCGACCAGATCGAGCAGCTCCTCACCGCGCCGGCGGCTCCGCTTGCGGTCCCAGCCGAGCAACCGTGGCACCATCGTGACGTTGTCGATGATGTTCAGATGCGGGAACAGTCCGACATGCTGGATCACGTAACCGATCTCGCGGCGCAGCTGCGTGGGCGCCCGCCCCAGAATGCTCTTGCCATCGATCAGGATGTCCCCGCTGGTCAGGTCGATCATCCGATTGACCAGGCGCATTGCCGTGGTCTTGCCGCAGCCGGACGGCCCCACCAGCACGCAAACCTCACCCGCGGGCACGGTGATTGAGAGGTCTTCGATCGCGGCACCCTTGGCGCCTTCGTAGCGCTTGGTGACTGCGCGGAACTCCAAAGGGGCGGCCGTGTGGTGCGAAGCCTCCGAAGCTTGTGGCGACTGCGACGGTAATGTTTGGTTCGGCATCGACATCTCGCTATGAAACCAGCCTTTCCACCCTCGAGTTCGCTTATCCTAATCAGAGCGTTCGGGCAGTCTCAGCCCACGCCCGGCAATACCCGAATCCGTGACAGCACCGTTATCACGCCGCTCGCCAAAATCTGCCCACTAAGGCGGACATACCTCGTTCATCGGCCGAGCCGCCTGCGCAGTTCGGCGTTGATCGCCGGCACGACCTCGTGCAGGTCGCCGATCACGGCGTAATGCGCCTTGGTCACCATCGGAGCATCGGCGTCGGTGTTGACCGCCAGGATCGTTTTGGCGGACTGGCAGCCTGCCCAGTGCTGGATCGCGCCGCTGATGCCGCACGCGACATAGAGATCCGGAGCGATGCGGCTGCCGGTCTGGCCGACCTGCTCCGCATGCGGACGCCAGCCGAGGCTGGTTACTACACGGGAGACCCCGAGCGCCCCGCCGAGCAACTGAGTCAGCTCGAGCAGATCGGCGAAGCCGTCCGGCCCGCCAGCGCCGCGTCCGGCTCCGACGACGACCCGCGCGCTGGTGAGCGCTCCCGCGTCGCCGGCAACCGAGCCCTCGACCCGGGCGACGCGCGCAACCAGATCGTGGTCGGTGATCTTCGGTGTGCAGGCGACGATTTCGGCCTCGACCGGAGCCGGCGCAGCCTGCGCATCGCACGCGTGTCCGGCCACCGAGAGGACGGCGACGCGGTCGGGCAGCTGCATCTCCTCCCAAGCAGCGCCGCCGACCACCTGCCGCGTCACGACGAACGGGGCGGGCGCGTCCACCCGCACCACATTTGCGGCCATCGCGACGTCCAGGCGCGCGGCGGCATGTGCCAGCACCTCGTTGCCGCGCGGCGTGCCAGCAGCGAGTAGCGCGCTCGCGGCGGTCGTCTCCGCGACGTCGAGTAGCGCCGCGGCCCATGCCGCCGCCGCGTAGTCGTTCAGCCGCTCGTCGTCGGGGCGGTACACCAATGAGATGCCCTGGGCGCCCAGCTGCGTCAGCAGGCCCGTGCGCGCGCCGTCGGGCAACGCGCCGATGCACACGGCTTGCACCGGTGCACCGGCGCGTTGGCCCAGCTCCCGGGCGAAGGTGAGCGTCTCGCGGGAGACCTCGATCGCTCCCGTGGCGTCGGTCTCAACCAGTACCAGAATCATGACGGCACCACCCCCAGTTCGAGCAGCAGATCCACGACCGCAGGCGCCGCGTCGGGGCCTGTTCCGAGGACCTCGACGGTGCTCGGACGCCGTGGGGGTAACTTCAGGCGCGCCCGACCGGATCCGCGCGGCTCCCTCGCCGGCGATACCGTCTCGACCGGTGCCTTCTTGGCCTTCATCCGGCCTGGGATCGACGGGTAGCGAGGGCTGACCCCGCCCTCCATCACCGCGACCACAGCGGGCAGCGGCAGGTCGAAGATCTCGGCGCCGTCGGGTCCGTCGGCGCGTGCCGAAACGCCAGCGCCGTCCAGTTCGAGCGTCGAGATGCCGGTGACGACCGGACGATCAAGGGCGTACGCCAACCGAATCGGCACCTGGAAGTCGCCGGTGTCGGCGGCGTCGTTGCCGAGCAGGATCAGGCCGTAGTCGATTCCGGCGTCCGCGCGGGCGCGCACCACATCGGCGATCGCTCGGGCGACGTCGACCGGTCCATAACGGTCGGCCTCGGCGTGGATCAGCACGCCGTCGGAGCAGCCGACCGCGAGCGCAGAACGTAGCTGCTCGATGCTCTCGCTCGGCCCCAGCGTGAGCACGGTCGCCGTGCCGCCCGAGCTCTGCGCGAGCTGGGTAGCGAGTTCGACCGCGCACTCCTCGTGCGGGCTGACGGTGAAGCCGACGTGGCGGGCGTCCACAGACATCTCGTCCTCGGTGAGCAGCACCTCGCCGGAGACGTCGGGTACCCGCTTGATGCAGACCAGCACGTTGACCATTCGCTAGCTCCGGATGCGGGTGTTGTCGGGATCGAAGAGCGCCGTCGCGTCGCCAGCGGCAACGGTGACCGGGTAGCGCTCCTCGAAGTAGTCCACGGCGAGTCTCGTGCCGACGGTGGCGACGTCCGGGGGCAGGTAAGCCATCAGCAGGTGCTTGCCGAGCGAGGGTGCCGAGCCCGCGGACGTGACGTACGCGCGGTGGCCGTGCCCGTCGACCAGCGCCTCGCCGTCGGGCGTGAGCACCGGCTCGCCGCCGAGCATGTAGCGCTTCGTACCGCCGGACGAGGTGTGGTCGTCGACGCTCAGCGTGCACAGCACGCTGGCCGGGTCGTTGTCGCGCTGCTTGAGGTAGGCCTCGCGGCCGATGAAGTCCGCGTCTTTCACCTTCGGGCGCATCATTGCGGCTTCGACGATGGTGCGCTCGGCGTCCAGTTCGGCGCCGAAAGCGCGGTAGCCCTTCTCGATGCGTCCGGTCGTGCCGTAGACGCCGATGCCGACCGGGACGGCGCCATGTGGACGCCCGGCGTCGCGCAGCAACTGCCAGAGCCGCGCGCCCTGTTCCATCGGCACGTACAGCTCCCAGCCGAGTTCGCCGACGTAGGAAATGCGCGAGGCGAGCACGTCGAGCGAGCCCACTTCGATCGCGCGGCAGGTGCTGAATCGGAACGCGTCGTGGCTGATGTCGGATTCGGTCAGCGCGCCGAGGATGTCGCGTGCGCGCGGACCCCACAGCCCGACCGTGGTCAGCGCCGAGGTCTGGTCGACGACCTGCGCCGAGCCGTCCGCGGGCAGGTGGTCGCGGAACCACCTACGATCAAGGTTTCCGTGCGCGCCGCCGGTCACGACGCGGTAGTGGTCCTCGTCCAACCGCATGATGGTGAGGTCCGCGCGGAATCCGCCGCGCTCATCGATGATCGGCGTGTAGACGACCCGCCCGGGCGCGACGTCGGTCTGCGCGACAGCGATGCGCTGCACCGCATTGCACGCTCCCCGACCCATCACGTCGAAGATCGAGAACGCGGTCAGGTCGACGTATCCGGCGCGCTCGCGCATCGCGAGGTGTTCGGCGTTGATGATGGGCGACCACCAGCGCGCGTCCCACTCGGCTTCGCGCGGCAGCACAGCGTCGCCGAACTCGCCGAGCAGGCTTTCATTCGAGGCGTACCAGTGCGGTCGTTCCCAACCGGCGGTCTCGAAGAAAAAGGCCCCGAGTTCCCGCTGGCTCGCGTGCATCGGCGCGAGGCGCACATCACGGTCACTGGCCCACTGCTCGGACGGGTGCACGATGCCGTAGGTCTTGTTGAAGCCTTCGCTGGTACGTGCCTTCACGTGCTGCTTGGAACGCTGGTGCGGGTAGAAGCGGGCGATGTCGGTACTGTGTGCGTCGTACTCAGGGTTGCCGTCGGTCATCCACTCGGCCATCAAGCGCCCGACACCCGGGCCTTCCTTGATCCACACCGCCGCCGCCGACCAGACGCCCTTGACTTCGGGGCTCTCCCCGAGGATCGGTGCGCCGTCCGGCGTCAGCGACAGCAGTCCGTTGATGGCGTAGCGGATCTCGGCATCAGGGTTGCCGAGTATCTCAGGCATGAGTTCCAGCGCCTGCTCGAGTTGCGGGTCGAAATCCTCGTCGGTGAAAGGCAATTCCGTCGGCGAGAGCTTCGCCTGGTCGATGGACGGGATGTCCTCCGGGTCGTGCAGGATCGGCCGGTGCGCGTAGGAGCCGACCTCCATGTCGCCGCCGTGCTGGCGCTCGTAGCAGAACGTGTCCATGTCGCGAACGATCGGGTAGGAGATCTCGCCGGTCTTCTCGGCCAGTTGCGGCACGGGTCCGACGCTGATCATCTGGTGTACCGCGGGGGTGAGCGGGATGTGCACGCCCGCCATCTTCGCGAGCTTCGGGCTCCAGACCCCGCACGCGATGACGACGGTGTCGGTGGCGATGTCGCCGCCTGAAGTGCGCACGGCGGTGATCCGGCCGTGCTCGACGGTGAGGTCGGTGACCTCGACATTGGGCAGCACCGTGAGCGCGTCGAGTTCCTGCGCGCGCTCGCGCATGATGGTGCCGGCGCGCAGCGAGTCGACGACGCCGACGCTCGGTGTGTAGAAGGCGCCGACGATGACCGACGGGTCGAGGAAGGGCACCTTCTCGGCGACTTGTTCAGGGGTCAGCAGTTCGGACGGGATGCCCCATGCCTTCGCGCTCGACATCCGGCGGCGCAGCTCCTGCATCCGCTCCTCGGTGCGCGCGACCTCGATCCCGCCTGACTCGGTGAACACGCCCATTTCCTTGTACTGGCGCATGCTGTCCAACGTCAGGTCGGTGATCTCGCGCGAGTGATCCACCGGGAAGATGAAGTTGGACGCGTGCCCGGTGGAGCCACCCGGGTTGGGCAGCGGGCCCTTGTCGATCTGCACGATGTCACGCCAGCCCAGCCGGGCCAGGTGGTATACGAGACTGTTGCCGACGATCCCCGCGCCGATCACGACCACCCGCGCACTACTCGCAACGCTCACCATGCGTGCCGTCCTCTCCTGCTACTTACCGACCGTCTTGTCGTCTAGATTGTTGCGAATCATACAATCGAGAGCACGATAAGCAACACTACCGGTGCTGCGACGCCGCCCCCCAACCGAGTCGGTGCGAGACGTCGGCTGCTGCCTCGAGCAACCTCGGCAACACCTGCTCGACGCGCGCTGCGTCCAGCCGGAACGTGGGCCCGGACAGGCTGAGCGCGGCGATGACGTCGCCGTGCGCATTGCGGATCGGGGCGGCGACAGCTGTCAGCCCGATCTCGAGTTCGTCGGCGGCTTTGGCGTAGCCACGCGCGCGCACCTCGCGAACCTCGCGACGCAGCGCCGCTTTGCTGGTGATCGTGGCGTCCGTGTAGGCCTTCAGTGCCCCTAAAGTATGCGCGACCTCGTCGTCGCTCAAGCCGCTGAGCAGTACCTTGCCGTTGGACGTGGCGTGCAGCGGGATGTGCTGGCCCACCCAGTTGTGCGGCTGCAGTGCGGACGCGCCGGCGAACTGGTCGAGGTAGAGCGCCGCGCCTTCGGAAAGCACCGCGATGTTCACCGTCTCGCCGGTCGTCGACGCCAGTCGACGGCAGATCGGGCGAGCCTCCTGGACGACGTCGAGGCGCGCTGTCGTCGCGCCCGCGAGGCGAAGGATCCCCATACCCAGCCGGTACTTGCCGCGATCCTCTGCCTGCTCGACCAGGCCGCCCTGCTCGAGAGTCGCCATCAACCGGAAGGCGGTGCTCTTGTGCACGCCGATTTCCTCGGCGATCCCGGTGACGCCGGCTTCACCGGAGCGCGCCAGGATGTCCAGGATGGTCAGTGCGCGCTCCACCGACTGGACCGCGGAAGCCGTGGCACCGTTGTTGCTCATCATGCGATGCTAGCGCGTGACTGTTGCGTATAGCAGACTCTTCTTGCGCAGCACGCAACACATGACCCCGCCTAGGAGCCCACGATGACCGTCGCACGCCCGCCGGAATATGTGCTGACCATCGTCTGCCCGGATCGGCCCGGCATCGTGTTCGCAGTCGCGTCGTTTCTCGTCCACTCCTCCGGCAACATCCTGGAGAGCCAGCAGTACGACGACCGACTCGAACAGCGCTTCTTCATGCGGGTGCATTTCGAGATCTACGACCCCGCCATGACGCTCGAGCGGTTGCGGACCGCGTTCGTCCCGGTCGCCGAGACCTCGCAGATGAGCTGGCAGATGTGGGACGCGCAGGCCAAATACCGGACTCTGGTGATGGTCTCCAAGGAAGGACACTGCCTCAACGACCTGCTGTACCGACAAAGCATCGGTTCACTGCCGATCGAGATCCCGGCCGTCGTCTCGAACCACACCGACCTCCAGCGGCTGGCGACGTCCTACGACATACCTTTCCACCACATCCCGGTCACCCCCGCAACCAAAGCGGACGCGGAGGCCGAACTGTCGTCGCTGGTGCGGTCGTTGGGTATCCACCTGGTCGTGCTGGCGCGCTACATGCAGGTGCTCTCCGACGATCTCTGCAAGCTTCTGGAGGGACGGGCCATCAACATCCACCACTCGTTCCTGCCCAGCTTCAAGGGAGCCAAGCCTTACCAGCAGGCCTTCGACCGCGGTGTGAAGCTGATCGGCGCGACAGCGCACTACGTGAGTTCGGATTTGGACGAGGGACCGATCATCGAGCAGGACGTCATCCGCGTCGACCACTCGCTCAGTGCCGCGCGGCTCGTGGCGGCCGGGCGCGACGTCGAAAGTCAGGTGCTCTCTCGCGCGGTGCGCTGGCACGCGGAGACCAGGGTGCTGCTCAACGGCAACCGGACCGTGGTGTTCGGCTGAGTCGGGGCGGCCCCCGCGTGATCGCTGCCCTTCCTGCAGCTGCAGCGCGCTGCACAACGGCCAATGATCAAGCTGTGCTCAGTCGCCGAGCTCCGCGCGGCGGCGCACGACGTACTCCTCGAGTTCGGCGCGAATGGCGTCATCGAGAGGCGGTTGCTCGTAGTCGGCCAGGCGCTGCTGGTAGATGCGTTCGGCCCTCCCGGCCGCATCCACGCCGCCGTTGCGCATCCACCGCTCGTAGTTCTCCGAGGACGAGAGCAGCGGACGGTAGAAGCAGGTGCGAAAGCGCTCCATCGTGTGCGCGGCGCCGAGGAAGTGACCGCCGTGGCCCACCTCGGTGTGCGCATCGAAGGCAAGCGACGCTTCGTCGATTTCCAGCGGGGTGAATTGCGCGCGCATCATCTGCAGCAATTCGATGTCGACGATGAATTTCTCGTAACCCGCGACCAGGCCACCCTCCAGCCACCCTGCCGCGTGCATCACCCAGTTCGTCCCGGCCAGGAAGGTGGGCAGCAGGGTCATCAACGCCTCGTAGCCCCCCTGGGCGTCAGGCACCTGCGAGGAGGTCATCGCGCCGCCCGTGCGGAACGGCAGACCGAAGTGGCGCGCGATCTGACCGGTGCAAAGCAGCCCCATCGCCGACTCCGGGGTGCCGAAGGTGGGCGAGCCGGACTGCATGTCGATGTTGGACAGGAATGATCCGAAGACCACCGGGCAACCCGGACGAATCAGCTGCGACAGCGCGATCCCGGACAGCGCTTCGGCGATCTGCTGGACGAGGGCCGCGGGGATGGTGACCGGCGACATCGCGCCCATCAGGATGAACGGGGTCAGGACCACTGCCTGATTGGCGCTGGAGTATTCCCATTGAGCGTCGAGCATCCGATCGTCCCACCGCAGCGGTGAGTTGCAGTTGATCAACGAGATCGTCGCGGGCGTCTGCTCGATCGCGTCGCGGCCGCCGAAGAGGATCGCACTCATCTCGATGGTGTCGCGGGCGTTGACCCCGGAGACAACATTGCCCATGTAGATCTTGTCGGTGAGCGTCTGCAGCGCCAGGGTCATGTCGAGGTGTCGCGAGTCGAGCGGCGTGTCGTTGGGCTCGCAGATCACCCCGCCGGCGGAGTCGAGGACGGCGAATGACTGCGCCAGCTTGGTGAAGGACCGGAAGTCCTCCATCGTCGCATCGCGGCGCACCTCGCCCTGCCGGACGAACGGCGGCCCGTACACGGCGCCGAATGCCATCGAGTCGCCACCGATGTGCACGGAGTTGACGGGATTGCGCGCGGCGACGTCGAATTCGCGCGGCGCCTTCGCCACCTGCTCGAGCACGAAGTCGGGATCCAGGAATACGGTGTTGTCCTCGACCCGCTGGCCCGCTTTGCGAAACAACTCGAGTGCTCGCTCGGACACGAACTCCACACCGATCTCGCTGATGAGGCGCCGCCAGCCCTTGTCCAAGGCAGCCATCGCGTCCGCCGAGAGCACCTCGTAGCGCGGCATGGTGTTCTGAAACATCGTCCGACCTCCTTGACCTGATGTTGCGCAGATCCTAGCCTCATAATGTGAGAGTGAAGTTCCATATCATGAAACGACTCGCCTCCCAGCGCAATGACCGATGAGCAGGAGCCACCACTGATGAGCGGTGTCGGTACCCAGGCGGTCGATCGGGCCGCCGGGCTGCTGACCCGTGTCGTCCAGGCGGACGAACCGGTGAGCTTCACCGAACTGCTCGAGGTGTGCGGCCTGGCGCGTTCCACCACTTCGCGACTGCTCGCTGCGCTGGAGCACAACCACCTGCTCGAGCGCGACGCGAGCGGCGCCTACTCCTCGGGCGCGCTGTTCGCGCTGTACGCCGCACGTCACGACCCATGGTCGCAGGTCGCGCGCCTCGCCGCTCCGGTGCTGCGAAGGGTCGGTGCGCAGACCGGCGAGACGGTCAACCTGGGGATCGCGCGCGGCGACAGCGTCGTCCAGATCGCCCAGGTGGACTCCACCTACATGCTGGGCGCGCGCGACTGGATGCAGGTGAGCGCCCCCGCGCACTGCTCGGCCCTCGGCAAGGTGCTCTATGCGTTCGAGAGCCTGCCGCTGCCGAGCGGGCGGCTCGAGCAACTCACCGAGAACTCGCTGAGCACGTCCCAAGCGCTCCGCGTCGAGATCAGCGAGATTCGCAGGCTGGGCTACGCCACGACCCGCCAGGAACTGGAGATCGGCCTCGATGCCGCGGCGGTGCCCGTGCGCGGGGCCGACGGCAAGGTCGTCGCGGCGCTCGGTGTGTCGGGTCCCAGCGCCCGCTTGGGGGACACTCTCGATGAAATCGGTCGCCTGCTGATGGCGCACGGTGACGCTTTGTCGCAACTACTCCATCGCACCATTCGCGCGAAAGGCGTGGCATGACACCTGATGAGATTCTGCAGGGCCTCTACGACCACACGATGGTCGGCAATGCCCCCGCAGTTCTGGAACTGACCAACGAGGCGCTGACTCTCGGGATGGAGCCGCAGACCCTGCTCTTCGATGCCCTCATCCCCGCGCTAGAAGAGGTCGGGGCCCGGTTCGAACGTGGCGATTACTTCGTGCCGGAAATGCTGATCGCGGGTCGGGCGATGGCCGGCGCCATGGCAGTGTTGCGTCCGCTGCTGGCCGAGACGGGAGTGGAGACGATCGGAAAATTCGTGATGGGGACGGTGAAGGGCGACGTCCACGACATCGGCAAGAACCTGGTCAACATCATGCTCGAAGGCGCCGGATTCGAGGTGATCGACCTCGGTGTCCAGGTGTCGCCGGAGAAGTTCGTCGAAGCAATCAACCAGCACAAGCCCGACATCGTCGGGTTCTCCGCGTTCCTCACCACGACAATGCCGATGTTCAAAGCGAACATGAACGCGCTGCAGAAGGCGGGATTGCGCGACAGCGTCGTGGTGATGGTCGGCGGCGCGCCGGTAACCCAGGAATATGCCGATGCGGTGGGCGCGGACGGGTATGCGGCCGACGCTTCGGCGACGGTCAAGAAAGCCAAAGAATTGATTCAACGCCGACGATCGTTGACCCCAGCGTGACAAGGTATGCAGCGCGATCGGGTGGGGGAGTCGAATGAGGCACGAGACTGTCCTGCGTTCGGTCACCAAGGAAGTTGTCATCGGGCACGACCGCCCGTTCTGTCTGATCGGTGAGCGGATCAATCCCACCGGTCGCAAGATCTTCCAGGAACAATTGCGTCAAGGGGATCTGTCCGCGATCGTGCGTGACGTCGCGGCACAGGTGGCAGGCGGTGCCGACGTGCTCGACGTGAACATGGGCGTCCCACTGACCGACGAGGCGGATCTGCTCGCACGTGCGATCACGCTGGTGCAGCAGCGCACCGACCTGCCGATCTGCATCGACTCGTCGGTGATCGAGGCGCTCGAGGCCGGACTCGCGGCATACCAGGGGCGTGCTCTGGTCAACTCGATCACCGCCGAGGACGACCGCATGGCGGCGGTGTTGCCACTGGTGAAGAAGTACGACGCCGCGGTGATCGCGCTGCCCAACGATGCCGACGAGATCCCGATGGAGTCCGACAAGCGCCTGGAACTGGTGAAGAAGATCGTCGACGTGGCCACGACCGAATACGGCATTGCCATCGCCGACATCGTGATCGACCCGCTCGCCATGCCCATCGGGGCGGACACCTCGCACGTGCAGACGACGCTCACCACGATCCGGCGGATCCGCGACGAGTACGGCTTGAACATGACGTGCGGTGCGTCCAACGTGTCCTTCGGCATGCCGGGCAGGCACGTGCTCGGTGCCGCGTTCCTGCCGATCGCCATGTCGGCGGGGCTGACCAGCGCGATCATGGACACCCGCACCCCGCACATCGTCGAGGCGGTCAAGGCCGCCGACCTGCTTCTCGGGCACGACGAGTGGGGTGGCGCCTGGATCGCCGCGCACCGGGCCCGCCAGGCTCGGGCGTGAGCGAAGCTTGCGAGCGAACAAATGTTACGGGGCTTGGCCGCCCGAATGAGCGAAGCGAGGCTCGCGCGTGAATATGCCTGTCGGTGAGTGAGCTGCCGCCGGCTGTCGAGCCCGACCTCGACAGCTACCGGCGCGAAGGTCTCATCAACCCACCCGCGGCGCGCGACCTCGAGCCGCACGACGGCACGGGCCGGGTCGAACTGAGTTTTACCCCAGCCGAGCGCACCGTGCGCGTCCCGCCAGGGGTGACCGTGTTCGACGGCGCGAGCTGGAACGGCATCGCCATCGATTCGACCTGCGGCGGGCACGGGACGTGCAAGAAGTGCAAGGTCAAGATCCTGTCCGGAGCGGTACCGGTCGGGCGATTGGACGGCCGGGCGTTCAGCACCGAGCAGCTGCGCGACGGCTGGCGGCTGGCGTGCCTGGCGCAAGCGACGCAGAACCTGCGCGTGGAAGTTCCGCCGCTGCTCACCCGACCCAAGGCGGCGACGGTCGGTGTCGGTCGTCAGGTCATTCTTCGACCGGCCGTCCAGAAGCGCTATGTCGAACTGGAGGAACCGACGCTGGCCGACCAGCGCACCGATCTTGCTCGACTGCTCGCCGCCATCGATGATCTTGAGCCGCAGCCGGATCTCTATGCCCTGCGCCGATTGCCGACAGTGCTGCGGGCAGCCGACTTCAAGGTCACCGCGGTCATCGTGGACGACGTGCTGATCGACGTGGAGCCCGGCGACACCACGGATCGGCAGTTTGCCATCGCCTTCGACCTCGGCACCACGACCGTCGTTGCTACCCTGCTCGATCTTTCGACCGGCACCCCCGTCGCAGTCCGCTCGCTGCTGAACCGGCAACAGCCTTTCGGTGGTGACGTCATCACCCGGATCAGCGCCACGATGATGGACGAGACGGCGCTGGCCAGACTCGGCACGGCGGCACACGAAACTCTGGCCCAGCTGGCCGACGAGGTGTGCAGCGCCGGTGCGGTGGACCCGCGCGAAGTCTACGAGGTCGCCCTCGCGGGCAACGCGACGATGACCGCTCTGGCCCTGGCGATCGACCCCGAGCCGCTCGGCGTGGCGCCCTTCGTGATGTCGTGCGCGACGCCGCCGGTCGTGCTCGCCCGCGACCTCGGACTGTCGGTGCACCCGGGTGCGCGCGCGGTGTTGTTTCCGGCCCTCGGCGCTTACGTCGGCGGGGACATCGTCGCCGGGATGCTCGCCACCGGCATGGACCGCGACAAGCGGTTGCGCCTGTTCATCGACGTCGGGACGAATTGCGAGATCGTGCTCGGCGACGGGGAACGGATTCTCGCCACCGCAGCGCCTGCGGGACCGGCCTTCGAGGGGGGCGCCATCCGGTGCGGCATGCGCGCCGCCGACGGAGCGATCGAGGTCGTCAAGCTGGGCGACGACGTCGAGTTGGGCGTCATCGGCGACAGCATGCCGATGGGTCTGTGCGGTTCGGGTCTCGTGGACGTGGTCGCCGAACTGGTCCGGGTCGGGCTGGTTGACGCGACGGGCCGCTTCGTGCCCGACGAAGACGCGAAGACGATCGCGCCAGCTCTGGCGAATCGGCTGACGCGACTGGGCGAGGAGCGCGTCTTCGTTCTCTACCGACCGGAGCCGGCGAGCGCGGTCGAGGACACCGTTTATCTCTCGCAGCGCGACATCCGGGAGTTGCAGTTCGCCAAAGCAGCCATCGCGACGGGATGGTCGCTGCTGCTGGAGGAGTTCGGCGTCGGTCCACGCGACGTCCAACAGGTGCTGTTGGCCGGTTCGTTCGGCAGTTACCTGTCACCGGCTGCCGCGGTGCGCATCGGCCTGGTGCCGCGACTGCCGGTGTTGCGCATCATCTCGGCAGGCAACGTCGCCGGCGAAGGTGCGAAGATGGCACTGCTGAGCCTGCGCGAACGAGCAGGTGCGGCCGCATTGCTGGAGGAGGTGCGCTATGTCGAACTCTCCGACCGCACCGACTTCAACGATAAGTTTGTTGACCAACTCAAATTCCCGGTCTGAGCGGCTGGCGCTGATCGCGTGCGGCGCGCTCGCGCAACCTGCCGAACGTGTCGTGAGCGCTCGCAACTGGCCGGTGGACGTCCACCCGCTGCCGCCGTTGCTGCACAACCAGCCACAGCTCATCGCGGGTCATGTCGAGAAGCTGGCACGGACATTGTTGCCGCAATACCGGACGGTGGCGATCGGGTACGCCGATTGCGGCACCTACGGCGCGCTGGACGAATTGTGTCGACGGCTGGGGATGCGCCGCCTGGAAGGGTTGCACTGCTACGACGTGTTTGCCGGTGCGGAGCGCATGCGCGAGTTCTTCGAGCAGCAGCCCGGAACCTACGTGCTCACCGACTTCCTGGCTCGTTCCTTTGCGCGAACGGTGCTGCGCGAACTGGGCCTGGACCGTTATCCGGAGCTGCGCGACGCGTATTTCGGCGCGTACACCCGGGTCGTCTGGCTGGCCCAGGAACCCGATGCCGAGCTGCGAGAGCTCGCGCAGCAGGCGGCGCGCAGCATCGGTCTGCCACTCACCGTGGTGGCGACCGGGAACGGTGGCCTCGAGCGCGAGCTTGCCACGCTGCTCGCGGACAGCGAGGTCAGCTGCGTGCTGTGATCGGCCCGCCGAGTCGCTCCAGCATGGCAACGCGCCACCGTTCGGTCTCACCGACCTGGTTGAACGTGAATACATGCAGTCCGGCGACGAGTGCGTCGGGTGCGCTCAACGCCTGGGCCGATCGCTCCAGGAACCGCTCACCGGTGAAGCCGCCGGGTGCAGCGAGCCGGGTAATTGTGCTGCGGTGCTTGGCCAGAAATTTCGTCGACTCGCCGACGCCGATCTTGGTTGCCATCAGCAGCAACTTCGTCCGGTCGACCGGGCCGGGGACGCCGACCAGCAACGGCAGGGTGATTCCCCGCGCGCGCATCCTGCGCAACCAGGCCTGCAACGTCGCCGGATCGAAGGTGAGATTGCTGACGACGTGGGTCGCATAGTTGCGTTTGTCCCACATGGCTTGGACGGTGAGATCGTCGTTGATCGAGGGATGCGATTCCGGATACCCGGTGACACCGACGTCCGGAAAGGGACGCCCGAGTTCAGCGAGGTCGCGCAGCACATCCAGCGATGCGTGATAGCCGCCTGCGGGTGGGTCCGCATCACCAGCCGGAACGAAGATCGTGCGGACGCCGACGGCGAGTAGTCGTGCGCAGATTTCGGCGAGTTCGGAGCGTCCGGCGATCATCCGGGCCGCGAGGTGTGGCACCGCCTCGTAGCCCTGCGCGCTCAGCCGTTCGGCGAGGTTCAAGGTTGCGTCGAGCCCTTTGGACGGCGACGCGGTGATGGTCACTGTGAATCCGGTGGGCAGATGGGCGAGCACCTGCTCCTCGGCCGCGGCGGTGGGCAGCACTTCGTACCGGGCGTGGGTCAGCAGGCGGCGGAGACCGTCGATGGCAACTTTGTTGCGCATTGTACAACCCATTTCGCGTTGCGCATCAGGGTTGAACCAGCGTATGCACATCTCCGCCCCCGGACAAGGGCTCGCAGGTCGCGCGCCGGTCAGGTGGCCGCCGATTCGGGCGCCACTTTCCCCGATCAGCGCTGGCTCGCTGACCCGGCTTCGCGACCTTCATGCGCACGGTGACGTGGGACCGACCGCGCGAATGGACATCTCCGCACCGAGAGCCACGGCAACGGGGTTGCACCCGTCGGCGTCGCTATCGCGCCGCCCAGAGCGGCGATAGCGACCGTTGCGAATGCACACCGAGGATGGCGCCGCACTCCCCGCGCACTCGTCCGCGGACGGAAATATTGATCACCGGAACGCCTCATGCCCGGTCAGAGCGCGTCGATAAGACCCACGTAGCGGTCGGTGCCCGTCGATTTCCCCCGCATTCGGCGGGCCCGGCCGCTATTTTTGCTGCCGCGAGCCGGTAGCCCCTGCCCGCATCGTCGTGTCGAGCGGAAGCCGACCGCGGGTGAATCGCCGGCGCAGAGCGCCCAGTATGGTCGGAGGGAGTGAGCGCGGTCACGCGCGCAACGTGGGGGTGGGACGTGACGAACACCGAGCCGAGCGGGGCGGAAGCAGTCGGCGCGGCAGCACCGATGGACACGATGCTGGCGGATGCCGGCACCTCGGTCGGCCGCTGGCTACCCGGCAAGTCGGGGCTCCGCTTCGCCGCCGCGATCGCTCGGGCCCCGATACCGACCGCCCGGCTGGCGGGCAGCACGATCACCGAACTGGCACGCGTCGCCGCGGGCCGATCGCAGCTTGAGCCCAGCCGCAAGGACAAGCGATTCCTGGACCCAGCTTGGGCCGGGAATCCGGCGCTGCGTCGCGTCATGCAGGCCTATCTCGCCACGGGTGCCGCCGCGGAGGCGCTGCTCGACGGGGTCGAACTCGACTGGCGCACCGAACGTCGGATGCGATTCCTCATCGACAATCTCGTCGAGGCGCTCGCGCCCAGCAATTCGGCGGTGCTCAATCCTGCGGCGTGGAAGGCGGCGATCGACACCGGTGGCCAGAACTTCGGCAAGGGCGCGGCGGCCATGGTGCGTGATTTCGCCACCGCACCGCGGATCCCGCGCATGGTCGATCCTGACGCCTTCGTCGTCGGACGAGACCTCGCCGTGACACCTGGTCACGTGATCTTCCGCAATCCGCTGTTGGAGCTGATCGAGTACTCGCCGCAGACCGAGCAGGTCCGCGAGACGCCGCTGCTCATCGTCCCCCCGACGATCAACAAGTTCTACGTAGTGGACCTGGCGCCCGGACGCAGCCTCGTCGAGCACCTGGTCCGCGCTGGGCAGCAGGTATTCGGGATCTCGTGGCGTAACCCGGGGGAGGACGGTGCCGACTGGGGTGCGGACGCCTACGCCGAAGCAATTGTCGACGCGCTCGACGCCATCGAGAAAATCACCGGATCAGATCGCACCGCGTTGCTGGGACTCTGTTCGGGCGGCATGCTCACGTCGATGCTCGTTGCGCATCTCGCCGCGATCGGGCAGCAGGATCGGATCGCCGCGATGTCCTTGCTGGTGACGGTGCTCGACCAGCACCACGCCGGCACACCCGGAGCGCTCGCCGACAAGCGCGCGAGTGACGCATCGACCAGACGCTCGGCCCGCGACGGCTATCTCGACGGTGCGGCGCTGGCTGAGGTGTTCGCGTGGTTACGTCCACGCGATCTGGTCTGGAACTACTGGGTCAACAACTACCTGCTCGGCAAGGCCCCGCCGGCGTTCGACATCCTGTCCTGGAACGCCGACACGACCCGCATGCCGGCCCGCCTGCACCGTGACTTCATGGACCTCGCCCAGGACAACAAGCTCACCACGCCCGGCGCGGCGAACTTGTTGGGCTCGCCGGTCGATCTGTCCGCCGTAGACGTGGACTCCTACGTCGTCGCGGGCGTCGCCGACCACCTCTGCCCCTGGCAGAACTGCTACCAGACCACACAGTTGCTGGGCGGCACGACCCGGATGGTGCTGTCCACCAGCGGGCACATCGCTGCGATCGTCAACCCGCCCGGCAACAAGAAGGCGTCGTTCCACGTGAGCGAGACCACCCCGGACGACGCGGAGAAGTGGCTGGCCGAGGCCGAGCAGCGGCCCGGCAGTTGGTGGGAGGACTACGCGTCCTGGCTCAACACGCACACGGGCGCTGAACGTCGTGCCCCGGAGGAGCCGGGCGGGTCCGGATACGAGCCGCTCGAGCCCTCGCCCGGCAGCTACGTGAAGGAGAAGTGATGACACAACCGTTGGACGTGGGCGGTGCGTTGGGTACCGACTACTTCTCGCTGCGCGATCCTTTCACTCCTGCGCAGGAGGAGGTTCTCGAGCGGGTGCGGGAATTCGTCGACGACGAGGTGCTGCCCGTCATCAACGACTACTGGGAACGGGCCGAGTTCCCGTGGCCGTTGGTCGAGAAGCTGGGCAAGCTCGGCGTGGTCGGCGCTCAGCTCGAGGGTTACGGTTGCCCGGGTCTCGATCCGATTTCAGCCGGCCTTGTGCAGATGGAACTCTCGCGTGGCGACGGCAGCCTGGCCACCTTCCTCGGCGTGCAAGCAGGTCTAGCGATGACCGCGATTTACCGCTGCGGGTCGGAGGAGCAGAAGCAGCGCTGGCTGCCTCCAATGGCAACCTGCGAGCGCATCGGCGCGTTCGCGCTCACCGAACCGGAGCACGGCTCGGATTCCATCGCGCTGGAGACCTCCTCGCGACGCGACGGCGACGACTGGGTGCTTGACGGTGCCAAGAAGTGGATAGGCAACGCAAGCATCGCCGACGTCGTCGTGGTGTGGGCACGCGACACCGACGACGGGCAGGTCAAAGGATTCCTCGTAGAGAAGGGCTCGCCCGGCTTCGAAGCCCGGGTGATCACCGGCAAGGGATCGCTGCGTGCGGTGTGGCAGGCCGAGATCACCCTCGAGGGCGTGCGCGTGCCGGACTCGAACCGGTTGCCCGGTGCGAAGTCCTTCGCCGACTGCGCCGCGGTGCTCGCCATGACGCGCAGCGACTGCGCGTGGATGGCGTTGGGCCATGCGGTTGCTGGCTTCGACGCCGCGCTGACCTACGCAAAGCAACGCAAGCAGTTTGGCAAATCGCTGAGCAGCTTCCAGATCGTCCAGCAGCGCCTCGTCCACATGCTTGCCGATGTCACCGCGATGCAGTTGTACTGCGCGCAGATCGGCAGGCTCGCCGAGCAGGGCAAGTTGACGCCGACACTGGCGGGGCTGGCGAAGTTGCACAACACCTCGAAGGCGAGGGAGGTGCTAGCGCAGGCACGCGACCTGCTGGGCGGCAATGGCATCCTGCTCGAATACCACGTCATCCGGCACATGGTCGACATCGAATCCGTCCACACGTTCGAAGGCACCGAGACGATACAGACTCTCATCGTCGGTCGCGATATCACCGGGACAGGGGCGTTCTCATGACCAACCTCGCACAGAATCTCGTCGATTCCGCCGAGAAGTACGGCGACCATCCGGCCATCCGACTCGACGACGAGGTGCTGAGTTACGGAGAATTGCTCGATGCGGCGCGGCGGATGGCGTCGCTGTTCACGTCGATGGGCGTCCAAGCAGGTGATCGGGTCGGGCTACAGCTCGGAAATGTTCCCGCATACCCGATCGCGTTCTACGGTGCGCTCATTGTCGGGGCCACGGTGGTGCCGATGAACCCACTGCTCAAGGGTCGCGAGGTCGAGTTCTACGTCAACGACTCCGGCGCGAGCGTCATCGTCGCCGGCGAGCAGATGGCCGATGCCGCCACGCACGCGGCTAAGGCGGCCGGGATCGAGGCGATCATCGTCGGCCCGATGGGAGCCGACGAGCTGCCCGAAGAGAAGGCCGATCTGGTCGAGCGCGACGACGAGCAGACTGCGGTTATCCTTTACACCTCGGGGACGACGGGCAACCCCAAGGGCGCCGAACTGACCCATATAAATATGAACAGCAACGCGCGCATGACGTGCGAGACCCTGATCGAGGCCGGACCCGACGACGTGATCATGGGCTGCCTGCCGCTGTTTCACGTCTTCGGGCTCACCTGTGGTTTGAACGCCTCGGTGCTCGCCGGGTCGTGCCTGACGCTCATCGCGCGCTTCAGTGGCGGCAAGGCGCTTGAGGTCATCGGCCGTGACAAGGTCACGATCTTCGAGGGCGTCCCCACGATGTATTCGGGAATGCTGCACCACGAAGACCGCGACAAGGCAGATCTGTCCACCCTACGAACCTGCATCTCAGGTGGCTCGGCGATGCCGGTCGAGGTGATGAAGGCCTTCGAGAGCGAATTCGACTGCATGATCCTCGAGGGGTACGGGCTGTCCGAGACGTCCCCGGTCGCCTCGTTCAACCATCCCGACGCTGAACGGCGACCGGGCACCATCGGCATACCGGTACGCGGTATGGAGTTGCGTCTTGTCAACGAAGACGGCGCCGACGTCGGCGAGGGAGAGGTCGGCGAGATCGCGATCCGCGGCGAGGGCGTGATGAAGGGTTACTGGCAGGCGGCCGAAGCCACCGCAGAGGCCATCCCGGACGGCTGGTTCCGCAGCGGCGATCTTGCCACCCGCGACGAGGACGGCTACTACACGATCGTCGACCGCAAGAAAGAGATGATCATCCGCGGTGGCTACAACGTCTACCCGCGCGAGATCGAGGAAGCACTCTACGAGCATCCGGCCGTCGCCGAAGCCGCCGTGTTCGGGATGTATCACAGCGACCTGGGGGAGGACGTCGGCGCAGCGGTCTCGCTCAAGCCCGGCAAGACGGCCGACGTCGACGAGCTGCGCGAGTTCGTCAAGGAGCGGGTCGCCGCCTACAAGTACCCACGTAAGATCTGGATCATGGACGAGTTGCCCAAGGGCCCGACTGGCAAGATCTTGCGCCGCAAGGTGAAACCGCAAGTCGACACCGAATGACGCTTGCCGACGACGATCGGTTGCTTTCGATCGGTCGAGGCGTGCGAGTGCGCGTTCGGCCAGGTACCGGCGACGGGCCGCCCCTCGTGGTGGCCAACGGGATCGGCGTCCCGCTGCAGGCACTGGACCCGTTCGTCGACGCTCTCGACCCGGCGATCGAAGTCGTGCGCTTTGACGTCCCCGGCGTCGGCGAGTCTCCGACGCCACGCGTCCCCTACCGGTTCCGCACTCTGGCCAAGCTGCTGGGCTCGGCGCTGGACGAGCTGGGCTACGGCGAGGTCGACATGCTGGGTATCTCGTGGGGCGGCGGCCTGGCGCAGCAATTCGCCTTCCAGAACCCGCACCGCTGCCGACGGCTGGTGCTCGTGGCCACCGCAACCGGCACGCTGATGGTGCCCGGCGCGCCGCATGTCCTGGCGCGCATGCTCACCGCTCGCCGGCACCAGGATCCTGTCTACGCTCGCCGGGTCGCCGGGATGATCTACGGTGGCAGCCTGCGCCAGGTAGCCACCAAGTCGCCGCTACAGGCCACTGCCCAGGGCGGCAGCAGCCGCGGCTACCTGTATCAACTGCTTGGCTCCGCCGGGTGGACGAGCCTGCCGTTCTTGCGGCTCATCCGACAGCCCACCCTCATCCTGGCCGGCGAGGACGACCCCATCGTGCCGCTGGTGAACGCGCGGATCATGGCTCGGTTGTTGCCCCGCGCCCAGCTCGAGGTCTATCCGGACGGCCACCTCGCGCTGCTCACCAGCGCGCCGCAACTTGCCGCGACGATCGCCCGGTTCCTGCAAGGGTAGGGCGTTACACCTTTGCCCGACCGGGCCAGAAGACGAAAGAACTGACAAATCTGCGCCGGTCTCGCGGAATTAACCGCAGAGACCGGCGCAGACTCGTCTACAAAGACCTGCGCCCCGCCGGGGAGGGTAGGCGGGGCGCAGGCTCAGGGGTCAAGCGGCGGGCTGTTTAACCGGGGTCGGCCGTACCCCCAGCCCGTCGCACGAC
Source organism: Mycobacteriales bacterium (assembly GCA_038212215.1). Classification (GTDB taxonomy): domain Bacteria; phylum Actinomycetota; class Actinomycetes; order Mycobacteriales; family Jatrophihabitantaceae; genus JALZAI01. The sequence continues at coordinate 103,838 of JBBQUT010000006.1, read as the reverse complement.
CGTCCTGATCTCGGATCAGCGAGGAGTGATCGCCGCCGATCGAGCGGATGGAAGGCTGTCGCCCGCCACATTGAACGCGATCACCTCGAACCGATACGTGCCGGCCGTCAGCGTGAACTGCTGCGCCCGACTCCCGGCACCTGCGGAGGCCACGATCGGATTGCCCACCGCGGTCACCCCGTCGGCTGCCATGAGCAGTGCCGACACCCGGTAGCCCTGGATCGCCGCGCCACCGTTGGCAGGTGCGCTCCAGTTAGCTGTCGCCGTCAGTGCCCCGCCGGCCGGTCCCTGCGTCGGAGCAAGGATGCCCGGCGCGTTGGGAACGGTACGCGGAGTGACGTTCGCGGACGCTACCGACAGAGCACCAGGACCTGCGCTCGTGAGAGCCTGCACCCGGAAGTTGTACGCCGTGCCATTGAGCAGCCCGCCGATGATCACCCCGGTTGTCGCGGTGCCAACTGCGTCCGTCCGACTTATCGCGCCGCCGATCCGCACCTGGACGCTGTACCCGGTGATCGGACGACCACCAGTGTCGGTCGGAGCCGTCCAGGAGAGCGTGACCTGAGCGTTGCCCGGCGTGCCGGACACTCCTGTCGGGGCGGCCGCAAGACCCAACGGGGTCACCGCGTTGGACGCGGCCGAGAGAGCACCCGCGCCGAGCGCGTTCACCGCGCGCACCTGGAAGGTGTACGTGGTGCCGCTGGTCAGACCGGTCACATTCAGGCTGCGGCTTGCCGGCGTGTTGACCGCGATCGTGCGCACCGGCGACCCGCCGCTGCTGACCACGACCTCGAAGCCGGTGAGCGGCAATGCCGGTGTCCCGGCAGGCGTCGTCCACCGCACCGTGGCAGAACCAGCGCTTGCCGTCGCGGTACCGATGATCGGCGTTGCGGCGACCAGCGACACCGGGCCACCGGTGGAGAACTGGAGCTGCTCGATATTGGTGAGCGTGTCGGTGCCGTCGCTAACCTTCTGCGGCGCCACCACCGGTCCGGTCTGGGTCACGGTGACCTTGCCGCCAGCCGCGCTGATCGCGTAGCTGGAGCGCGGCGCCAGGAAGACTGCGGTGTCGCAGTTCGCAGGTGCCGCAGTGCCGCAATCCGGCGCCGGCGTGGTCGGGGTGATGATCTCGCGGACGGCGACCAGGTTGCCCGGGTCGACCAGACCGGCGAACACCGCGGCCTGCAGTGTCATGCCGGTCGTGCCGGGACCGAAGTTCCCGGTCACCGCTGCGTTCTCCATTAGGTCGGTACTGCCGATCTCAGTCGCCGGGTTGGCAGGATCGGTGCGGACGCTGATGCGTACCTGCAGCGCCTTGTCACCGTCGATGATCTCATCGCCGGCGCGGCCGGTGATGGTGTCACTACCGCCACCGCCGAGCAGGATGTCGCCCTCGCCCCAGACTGGGCCGGTGAGCGGGCACACGCCGCCGGTGGACAGTGCTGCTACTGCTGCGGACGTGCCGACCCAACTGGCGACCGGTGGGAGCAGGCCAGCCAGGCCGGAAATCCGGTCCAGCCCTGCCTGGTCGATCGCGTCGCAGCCTTGGAACCCGCCGCCGCCGATGAGGCGGGGAGTGGCGAGCACGCCGTCGGTGCCCTTGATGATGTCATTGAACGCGGAACCCGAGTCGGCCTCGGTCTCCTGCCAGCGGTCCCGGTTGACGATCACCTGGATGGGCAGGCCGCCCAGGTTGTTGTTGATCATCATGTCGTCGTCGGCACCGACCGTGTCGTACTGGTGGAAGGCCCAGTCGAACCCGCCGGCGCCGGCGTTGCGGTCGATCGCCGCGTTCTGCGCCATGAGATCGTCGCCACCTTCGGCGTCGTAGTCGTTCTCGCCAGGCTGACCGATGAAGATGTCGTTGCCTGGCGCGGTCTCGGCGGGGTCGTCGAAGAACGGCGCGCCGTGATCGCCCTGCAGCAGATCCTGGCCGGTACCGCCCTCGATCCAGTCGTCGCCACCGTCACCGAAGACTGCATCCGCGCCCTGCCCGGCGATGATGAAGTCGTTGCCGGGTCCGGCGAAGATCTCGTTGTCGTTGGCGCCACCGTTGAGGAAGTCCGAACCGTCCCCGCCGATGACGATGTCGTCACCGATACCGCCGTCGATCGCATCGTTACCTGGACCGCCCTTGAGCACGTCGGCACCGGACAGGTCGGTGATGATGTCGTTGCCGTCGCCGCCGAGCGCCACGTCGTCGCCGCCGCCACCTTCGATGACGTCGTTGCCGGCGCCGCCCCAGAAGGTGTCGTTGTCGTTGCCGCCGAAGATGCGGTCGACACCTGGTGTTCCGTTGTACACCGACTGGCTGTTGATGCCGGACGGGTTCACGCTGTTGATCGCGCGGTACTGGATGGTGCCATCCGGCTTCTGCAGCAACAGCCGGTTCTCGTTACAATCCGTCGTCGTCGGATCGTCATTGACCGAACCAGCGCCGGTGATGAAGCTGCCAGCAGCGGCGGGGAAAGTCAGATTCGCGAGCTGGAATCTGCAGTCCGCGGTGGCGAACGCGTCGGACTTCAACGAGTTCGTGCCGGTGGTGTTGCGCTGGATCATCTCGGCGAACGAGTTGCCCTCCAGCTGCGAACGCAGGTTCATGCCTGGTGTGCGGTTGAGGTAGTAGAGCCGGTCGCCGTCCTGCAGGTTCTCCAACGACGACTGGAACACGTAGTTGAAAGTGCTGCCGAGCAGGCCACCGAACAGGTTGGTGACCTCGGCGAGGCCGCCCACCCAGAGGTCGACGTTGTCCAGGCCGGTGGTGGTCACGCCGTTGGCGTTACTGGCCCACGCGCCGGTGCTGAACATGAAGTCCGCTGCATCGGCCGGTGGCACGTCGGCGGTGACAACCGGCGTGACTCCGGGAAGCGAGGCAGCTCTCGGGTCGACGATCGCCCGAGCGGCATCCCGCTTGGCAGCCAATGAGGTCACGTCATCCGCATTGCCGAGAATGCCGTCCGGTCCGGAGTCCCGGATCGTTGGGTGCAGCCCGTACGCCGCCACGAAGTTGATCAGTGACGCCGGGTGCTTGAGGTGCTGGCCGAAATCGCTCCAGCTCGTGTACGGCGTCATCTGACCGTCGTTGGTCTTGGCGAAAATCTGCCGACGGACGTCGTTCAACGGCGGGATTCCCGCATCGCGGGCCCGCGTCATGTTCAACACGGGGAGATCCAGAGGCAGGCCGAGCAGGTTGTTGCGCAGCGTGTCGGTGACGAACTCATCGAGTTCGTTACCGATCTGATCGGACGAGCCCATCAGGATGCTGCCAGCAGCGGCCTGAGGAGTCAGCGTGCCGGCCGTGCCGCCGTTGTAGAACTCCGGCGGGTTGAGGAACGCCGTGAGTAGCGGCAGCGAGTTGTCGGACTTCACGCCGTTCGCATTGACGTTGGTGCGCGCGACGGTGTCGTTGAGCATCGAGTGGCCGAACCGGTAGACCGCGTGCGCGAACTCCGCCGGGATGGCGGCGTTGATGTCCGGTGAGTACACGTGGAACGGCTTGACAGCCGGCTGGACCTTGCGGGCGAACTCCTCGAAAACCGTGTGCTGGTATTCCATCTCGGTGACGAAGCGCGCGGCCTGGAAGAGTCGCTCACCGTTCCAACCGGACGGGTTGACGGCGGTGGGCAACTGCCACTGGGGCAGCGCCGCGACGCCGGCAGCGGTGGTGTCGGTGCTCAGCACGTTCTTGATGTAATCGACAAGTCGATCGTGCTCGGAGTGGAAGATCTGGTGGATGCTGCTCAGCGCGATGTTCTCGTTGCACCGGCCGTCACCACAGACGAAGTGCGAGTTAAGCATCTCGTCGTCGTAGGTGCCGGCAGGCTGGTTCGCGAAGTCCGCCGATGGGACCGTGTCCGCGTCCGGAACCGGAATCGTGACGGCCCCGGTTTGCGGGTTCGTCTGCGGGGACGGATCGGCGTTGTGCGCGATGTCGGTCAGGAACGGCGTGTCGAAGTAGAGCACGTTCGCCGGGACCGGTACCGGGGCGGCGAGGTTGCCCTCGACGAGGCCGGTCTGGGTTACGTACTGCGGTAGCCCGTTCGGCCCGGGGGTGAACTTGCCGTACGGGTCGGTCGCGAGCATCGGGATGTTGGTGACGTCCTTGTCCTGTAGCAGCAGGCCGAGCTTGGTCTTTGCCTGCAGCTTCACCGCGGCCCAGGTGCCGATGCCGTCCTGACCGTCCGGCGAACCGGGGTAGTTCCCGCCGACCGGAAGGCCGCCGAGCAGCTTGCCGGTCGAGACGGGATTCGTCCCGGCGGCGTTGAGCGTGTACTCGCGCACGAACACCTGGTGCGAGGCGTGCGAGGTGTAGGTCTGGCTCTGGTCGACCCACGGGGTGTCGGTGTTGTTGGCGTTCTGAATGTCGTCGGCGGTGCCGAGAATCTTGTCCGGGCCGGGCTGGTTCTGCGCCCGGGTGAGCACCATGAACCGCTGGTTGGCCGGCAGGTCGTCGCGGTTGCCGAGGATGTGGTCGGGCCCCGCGATCAGCGGGTCGTCCGAACGCAGCGGCACGAAGACGGTGCCGCCGCTCTTGACGGTCTGGTCGACACCGTGGTCGAAGAACTGGCCGAAGAAGGTGAACAGCGAGTTGTACGGCGGCGATAGGCCGACGTCGGTCGTCACGTTCGGAATGAACAGGGTCTGGTGGCTCGGCACGCAGCCCGCTGGGACACCGTCGACGGGTGGTACTGCGAGCGGGTCGGGGTCCGTGGTGCACGGGAACTGTCCAGGGGCGCCGGCCTGGGCCCGCACCGGGAACCCGGCTGCCTGAATGGCTGCGGGGTTGGTGGAGGTCTGGTCGACGATCAGGTTGCTGATGACGCGTGGCTGGGTGTCGAAGACGAACCCCTGCTTCTGCGCGTAGGACGAGGACGGCACGGTGCCCGAGCCCGGGCCGAAGAAGTCCACCGGGCTGGCCTCAGCCGGCTTGAAGCTGGGCGAGGTCAGCCGCGGGAAGGTCTGGTCGGACGCGGCGAACTTGGCGCGGTTCGGGAAGAGGTTGTTGCACGAACCGTCCACGGTGCGCAGACCGTAGGAGGTCAGCCGGTCCGGGATCTGATCCGCTGCCGGCCCGACCATGGACTGGCAGTACACCGGGTCGCCGGTGGGATCCGGGTTCGCCGGGATGCTCGGGTCGGTGCCGAGGAACGCGCGCGAGTGCCGCTCGGCAATCTTGATCTGCTTCAGGATGAAGGACAGGTCGCCGGCCGTGACCGTAAACCCGTTGCCGACGATGGGCGCCGCCGCGGAATGCGCCAGCGGCGCTAGCGCAGCGGATGCGAACCCGAGCGTGGCGACCGCCGTCGTGAGACAGGCGACCGCCTTTCGAGTCGGAGGTCTGGTAAAGCGGTTTCTTGTCGAACGCACGTGAGCTCCCCCTGAGTCAGCGTCCGGATGGACGTCCCGAGCCGGCGCTACCATCTGGGTACCGTCGGACGCGCGCCGACTTATGCAGCGCACAGGTTGGGACTTTCGGCCCTATGCGTCAAAGATTTATCAAATAGCTGGGATTTAAAGGTTCTTGCCGATCCGGCGAGGTAGCTCGATGTGCAGGCGGGTGCCGCCGAGCTCCGCGGGGCCGATGGTGAGCACGCCCCCGAGGTCACGCGCGGCATCGCCGAGCAGGGTGAGCCCGACATGCCCCTCAGCCCGGCGGTCGAACCCGCCGGGCGGCAGGCCGCGGCCGTCATCGGTGACCGTCAGCTGGACCCGGGTACTGTCGGCGTCTGCGGTCACCACCGCCGAGCGGGCGGCGGCATGTTTGACGATGTTGGCCATCGCCTCGCGCGCGCACCGGTACACGGTCGCGATCACTGCAGGGGCGAGGTCGTCGGGCAGAGCTACCCGCACGTCGACCTGCAGGCCATGCGCGGACTCCAGCCGTTCGGCCAGATCGGCCAAGGCCGCCGAAACGCCGTCTGCGGTGAGATCAGGCGGGCGTATCTCCACCACGAGAGAGCGCAGGTCTCGAACTGCTCGCTGCACGGCGCTACCGCTCGAGGCAAGCATCCGGGCGAGGTCGCCGGATCCGCTGTCGGAACCGACCTTGCGCGCGGCCGCGCCGAGCACGTAACCCACCCCAGCGAGGTCCTGAATGACACCGTCATGCAGATCGCCGGCGATGGTTCGGCGGTCACGTGTCGACACTGCGACCGCCGTGGTGAGCAGTCGCGCGCGTTCGGCCTGGGCGCGACCCGCCCGGCGCACCAGCCACACTCCCGCCGGTAGTTGCAGCAACATGAGCAGCAGCAGCCCGCCTAGTGCGAGCGGGACGATCGACATGGTCAGCCGGTGCTCGGAGTCACGCAACCACTTGTCGGTGGAGTAGACCTCGAAGGCGACGGTGGTGCCGTCCGCCAGTTGCAATGGAAGATGGACCTCCACCAGGCGTCCGAACTTCCGCGACTCGGCGAGGCTGTCGGGCGCTGCCTCCTCGGTGACGATCGCGGTGCCCTGATGGTCGACAACGCTGCTGCGCACCTCATCGGTTATCGGAAAAGTTTTGCCGATCTGGCGATGGTCGTCGGAGTACAGCACCTGACCCGTCGCCGACCACACCTTGATCCGCACCACCGATGCGTCGGTCTTCGCCTCATCGGCCGCCATGTCCAACTCGCTCATCGCAGTCGGGTCATGGTGTTGCAGCGCGCTCACCTCACGTCCGAACACGGCATTGCCGATGGCAACCCCGGCGCGGACGGCTTCGGCCAGCGCCTGCTCGCGGGCGACGCGGTGCGCGATGGCCACGGAACCGGTCGCGACGATAGCGAACGCTGCGCAAGCAGTCAGGACCAGGGCGAGGATCGAGCGGCGCACGTTGCGATCGAGATCCGAGCTCAGTGGGATAGCCGCCGATACCGTGGCTTGTGCCGCTACGGGCGGCGTGGGCGCGGGAAGCGGCGCCGGAGCCGGCGCGGTGGTTGTCACGGCGCCGAATCGATCAGGCCGAGTCGCAAGGCGATGACGACGGCCTCGAGTTGCGAGCGAGCGTCCAGCTTGCCGTGGATGGCCTTTACGTAGCCGCGACACGTGTGGACGCTGATTCCGAGCGAGCGCGAGATTTGGCTCGGGGACGCGCCTCGGCCCATCATGACGAGGACCTCGTGCTCGCGGGCCGTGAGCAATGGGATGGAAGGCGGGGGTGGCACCGCCCGATCAGGAGGCTTCGTCGGCGAGGTCGACGCGCACGGCATCGCGCCCCGGCGAGCCTTGCGCAGGATCGACAGCATCTCGCTCAACGAGCCAGTTTTCGGTGCGAAGGCGCTGGCACCCGCGTCCGCGGCCCGGGCGATCAGATTCGCGTCAGTGTGCGCGGACACCATCACGACGACTGCGTCGGGCACCGCCGCGCGAAGGTCACGGGTGATCTCCAACCCGTCGTCATTGCCCAGTTCGATGTCCATCAACACCATCGCCGGCTGCTCGCGCCGCGCGACTTGCAGCGCTTGCTCGCCGGTCGAGGCGGTCGCCAATACTTCGAAATCGTCCTCGGCGTTCAGTGCCATCGTGAGCAGGTCCGCGAACGCGTGATGATCATCGACGATGACGACGCTGGTCACAGCTGCGGGCGCTGGCGCTGCCACCACTAATCCCCCACGTCCCCTCGACCGGCGGCACGTGTCCGCCGGGTAGTCACAATGTAGGGGGGCGGGGCCCATGTAACCAGCCGAAACCCGAGATCGACGGTTGTGGCACCGGATTCGCGACCAGATCACCCAATAATCCGGATCTATCTGGGCAAATAACCCTAGGGTGGTTTGCCCCCCTCGTTTTAGGGATCGAGCAGTTATCCGACGTCAATTATCGTCTGCCTTCGGGCCGCGATCGGGTTGGGATCGCGGGGGGAACCGGGGGAGAGAAAAGCATGGATGTAGTGGGAGGGTATCCGAGCGCGCCTGCAAGCAGGGCGCTCGAGATTCGTCTGCTGGGCCGCTGGGACGTTCGGCGGATGGATGGATCCGCAGTCACCGAGCGCGAATGGCGCACTGGCAAGAACGCGGATCTGGTGCGAATATTGGCTGTCAATGCTGGCCGCACAGTGGCTGTGAAGACCGTGCTCGAAGCGCTGTGGCCGGATTCTGATGATCGTCGGGCGCAGGCGAGCCTGCGCACCGCGGTGTCGCTGGCCCGTGCCGTCGTCGGTCACGAGCACCTCGAGCGCACCGACGCCGGGTTGCGGTTGCGGGGCGTCTGGGTCGACGTCGTCGCGTTCCGACATCTGGCCGCGCAAGCGCACCATGCGCTGCGGGCCGGAGACCACCCGATTGCGGCCATGCTCGTCCGCGACGCCGACGACCTCTATCTGGGTGAGTTGCGCGCGCATGACGAGGGCGCGGACTGGCTGGCCGGCGAACGTCAACGCCTGGCCGGCGAATACCTGGCGCTGCTCTGCGACGGCGCCGAAGCCGCCATCGCCGACGACAACGGCGGTGAGGCGGTCCAGTTCGCGCGCCGCGCGCTCGCTGCTGATCCGTTCAGCGAGCGGGGCAGCAGGCTGCTGATGCTTGCCCTGCGGGCGTCGGGTGAATTGCCGCTGGCAGTCCAGGAGTACGAGCGTTGCCGCCGGCTGCTCGCCGACGAGTTGGGCATCGACCCCTCCCCGCAGACTCAGGCGGTTTACCTCGAACTGTTGCGCGGCGATCCCGCTGACCTGCCCAGTGGCCAGAGCCCTGTCGACGCTGGTTCGCTCGTCCTGGTCGGCGGTGACGCGGCGCAGGGTTCGGAGGCGCTGGCGGATGCGTTCCTGCAGTCCGCGATGGCCAAGCGCTTACCCGCTCGGGACTTCGAGCGCAGCCGGCGAGAAGCCCTCGCCGTCGCCGAACTGCCGCTGCGCCCGTCAACCCGCATCCGGGCATTGACGATTGCCGCGTTACCGGACGCGCTTCTCGGACGTCCACGGGCGGCCGAGCCGATCCTCGAACGCGCTGCGGACCTCGGTGACGTCGCGGATCACGACCCGTTCCGCACCCGGCTCGATGTGCTGTCCTGCCTCGTCGAACACGACACCGATACCGCTGGATTCGCCGGCTGGTGGTCCTCGGCCGCCGCGTGGACCCAAACCGATCTGGACATCAACTGGATGTGGCTGAGCTTGCGGATCGCGGCTGAGCGCCACGATTACGACACCATGCGAACCTGCCTGGGGCAACCGGTCGCCCCGAGCGCGGGCCCGCTCGCGCGCCGGATCTACGCGCTGTCAGCCGCGATGGCGATGGCTGAGCTCGGCGATTCGGCCGGTGCTGTCGCGGGGCTTCGCGACGTCGTCGTTGCCGAGCAACGGGCCTGTTCGACGCTGCTGTTGCCCGAAGCCCTCGCCCGGCTCGTCCTGCTTCAGGCGCACACCAATCCGGTCGAGGCGCACCGCGATGCTGCCTGGCTGGACCGCATTCTCGAACAGAGCCCGCCGCTACCGCGCGAATGGTGCCTGCGCCTGCTCGCCCGCGCGGAGCTGGAATCGTCGCGCGGTCGGTTGGCCTCGGCCTGTGCGGATGCCGCAACGGCGGTGCAGGTGGCGCAGGACAACGGCCTGCGAATCCTGGAGACCATCGCTCACGGGCACTGGTTGCGCCACTTCGAATCAGCGCGGGTGTGGAGCGCACGCGAACTCCCGGCTTCGCTACCTCGCCTACGGCTCGCGATGTCGAGTTTCGACCGGCCGGCCGAAACGCCCCTTCGGCTGGCCCACTGAGCCGTCCGGCTCATTCCCTAGCGAACGTGCGCAGACCCGCGAGCAGCCGCTCCGCGTCGTCGTCGTTGTTGTACGGCGCCAACCCGACGCGCAGGCCGCCGTCCGGCGTCAACCCCAGCCGCCGGGCAGGCTCGTAGGCGTAGAACGTCCCCGCCGGTGCGTTGACACGGTGGCCGGCGAGGTGCCGGTAAGCGAGCTCTGGCGAGCGTCCGTCGTCAAAGGTGAACAGCATCGTCGGCGTGCGCTCGGACGCGCGTGAGTGGTTCGTTATCCCGCCGATCTCGGCCACGCCGGCTTCGATGTGACGGCGCAGGCGATCTTCGTGCTTCTCCAGCGCGACAAACGAGCCAAGCAGCCGCTCGCGCCGCTCGCCGCTACCGTGCCCGCCGTCGGTGTCGTCCAGACCGGCGATGAAGTCCACGGCCGCAGTAGTGCCCGCGAGCAGCTCGTAGGGCAACGTGCCGAGCTCGAAGCGTTCCGGGATGGCATCGGAGGACGGCAGCAGCTTGTCCGGGTGCAGCGCCGCCAGCACGGTGACGTCACCGGCGAGCACTCCGCAATGCGGACCGAAGAACTTGTAGGGCGAGCAGGCGAACAGATCGGCACCCATCGCGCGCACATCGACAGCGGCGTGCGCAGCCAGGTGCACCCCGTCCACGTAGAACAGCGCCCCTGCCGCGTGCGCGAGTTCGCCGATCGTGCGCAGATCCGGTCGCGTACCGATGAGATTGGACGCTCCGGTGAGGGCGAGCAGTTTCGTGCGCTCGGACAGCGCCGCTTGCACATGGTCGGCGTCGAGCTCGGCGGTATCGGGATCGAAGTCGATCCAGCGCACCGTTGCCCCGACCGTGGCGGCCGCGATCAGCCACGGACGAACGTTGGCATCGTGGTCGAGGCGGCTGACGACCACCTCGTCGCCGGCGCCCCAGTCCTTCGCAAGTGCGCGGGCGAAGTCGAAAGTGAGCTGCGTCATGCTGCGGCCGAACACGATGCCGTCGGCATCGGCATTGAGCAACTGCGCCATCGCGTGCCGAGCGTCCACAACTGTCTGCTCGGCCAACAGCTCAGCTGCCGTGACCGAGCCACGGTTCGCGATCGGCGACGTCAGAGTCGCGCGGACCGCATCGGCCACGACGTCCGGGGTCTGCGATCCGCCGGGTCCGTCGAAGTGCGCCGTGCCTGCCGCAAGGGCAGGAAAGCAAGCGCGGACGGCCGTGACATCGAAGGACATGGCCCAGTGCCTCCTTACGAACGCGGCTGCTCAGCAGACGCAGCGTTTGGACGAGTCGACGCGCACGGTACGGCCGTGCTCGTCGAGGTATTCGAGCAGGGGTATGGCGACGCGCCGGGTGGTGTGCAGAACCTGGCGAGCCTGGCTGCTGGTGAACGGCTGCGGCAGTCGGCGCAGCAGATCCATCGCGCTGTCCGGCGCTGACGGCAACAACACGATACTTGAGTCGACACGCAGCAACCGCCCAGCCTTCTCGGCAGCGGCGAGCTCACGCCGGCCGAGCCCGAGAGCCGCGAGATCGTTGCTCTCGGGTGCGGCGAACGGCGCGGCCTGCAGACGCATCTCGACGGTACGCACGCCGGCTTCGGCAGCTCCGAGGCCGCTGACCGGCTCGGGAGGGGCGACCCGTCCGTCCGAGATCGACAGCCCGGCCGCGGCGAGAACCGGCGCCACGAGTTCGTCGGCCGGCAGTCCGAGCGCCTGACGCGCCGCAGCCAACGGCATCTTCGGTTCAAGTGGCGAGCGTGCCGCCCACCCGGCGACGACGCCCGGTGCGGCATCGACCCAGCCGCGCCACGTCGTCTCGGCGATCAGAACGTCGGCGACCGCCCGCAAACCGGCGCCGTCATCGGGCGCGACGCCGAGTTTCCGAAGCTGTGCGCGCCGCATCCACCCGCGTCGCTCGACCTCGACGCGCGCGCCGGCCAGGCCGCTTCCGTTCGCCAGATCGGTGCCGCGTTGCCTGGCCGCGCCGCGCCGGTTCAGCGGCGGCGGGTCGGCGTCGACGACGAGCACGCCCGCGGCGACCGCCTGCCGGCTCGGATCGCGCAGCACGGCGCGGTCGCCGCGCTGCAGCGGCAGCCGGCGCCGGCCGCTCAAGCGGGCAAACGGACCCACCAGCGCGCGCACGTGTACCGGCTCTGCCGCGGTACCCACGTGCAGGACCAGCTCGCTCGGCAGCCGATCCTCGCTCGACAACCGGACGTCGACGGTGTGCGTCCAATGCCACGCGTCAGGCGTCACCAGCACGTCGCCGCGACCGACCTCGACGCGGTCGATGCCGCGCAGGTTCAGCGCCACTCGCGCGACACCCGTGACGCGATCACGCGGGCGGCCCAGGCTGTGCAGCTGCCGCACGAGCACATTGCGCCCGTTGAGGCGCAGCGCGTCGCCGACCGCGATCGTGCCGGCGGCCAGCGTGCCGGTGACGACTGTGCCGCTGCCGCGCACAGTGAACGAGCGGTCGAGCCACAGCCGCACCCGCTCGTCCGGCGCGGGCTGCTGCAGCGTAGCGACCAGCCGGTCGAGGCCGTCGCGCAGTTGCCGCAGACCGCCGCCTTTCGGCGCGCAGACCGCGACGCTTTCGATCGGGCCGAGGCTGGACCGCGCGATCCGCTCCAGCGCCGCATGCCGCGCGGGGTCCGGGTCGGCAAGATCGCTGCGGGTCACCGCCAGCAAGCCGTGCCGCACGTCGAGGGCGTCGATCGCCGCGAGGTGCTCCTCCGATTGTCGCGACCAACCCTCGTCCGCGGCGACGACGAACAGTACGGCCGGCGCCGGGCCGAGTCCGGCAAGCATGTTGGCGATGAAGCGCTGGTGGCCCGGAACGTCGACGAACGCGACTTCCGCGCCGGACGGCAATGTCGTCCACACATATCCGAGATCGATCGTCATGCCGCGCCGGCGCTCCTCGGCGAAGCGATCCGGTTCCATGCCGGTGAGAGCGCGCACCAAAGTGGACTTCCCATGATCGACGTGCCCGGCGGTCGCGAGGACGTGCACGCTTCACCCGCCCTTGATCGGGTCGGGTGCGGCGATGCGCAGGTCACCCACAGCGACATCACGGCCGATCCTCGTAACGGCGGCAAGCACCGCGCTGTCGTCGACCTGCTCGACGCAGCGCAGATCGAGCAGGCATCGGTCGCGCTCGATCCGTCCGACGATCGCCGGCGTTCCCGTCCGCAACAGCTCGGCGTAGCGCATCGGCAGAGCAACCGCCCAACCCGGCAGCGGCTGACCCGGCGCGCCGCCGCCGCCGACCGCGCCCACAGACGCCACGACATCAGCGGCGACGACGCTGATTAGTGCGGCTGCCAACGATTGGCAGCGCGCGAGAAGGGCGTCGGGGTCGGCCTGGAGATAGCTCCGGGTCGGCGTGACCGGGCCGTCGAGGGTGGCCTCCAGCGCAGCCAGGGTCAACTTGTCCACGCGGAGCGCACGTGCCAGCGGGTGTCGGCGCAGCCTGTCGACGAACTCGCCATCGCCGAACAGCAGGCCGGCCTGCGGGCCGCCGAGCAGCTTGTCCCCGCTGCACGTGACCAATGCCGCTCCCGAACGCAACGCCATGGTCACATCCGGCTCGTGCGGGAGCGTGGGATCGGGCCGCAACAGGCCGCTACCGACATCGGCGATGACCGGGACGCCGAGCGTGGCCAGTTCGCGGACGTCGACCGTCGAGGTGAAACCCTCGATCCGGAAATTGCTGGGGTGCACCTTGAGCACGCAGCCCGTTCGCTCGCCCACCGCAGCGCGGTAATCGTCGAGATGCACGCGATTTGTCGTGCCCACCTCACGGAGCTTCGCGCCCGTCGACTCGATCAGCTCGGGCAGCCGGAATCCGTCGCCGATCTCGACCATTTCGCCGCGACTGATGACGATCTCGCTTCCGGCTGCCAGTGCAGTCGTCGCCAGCAGCAGTGCGGCGGCTCCGTTGTTGACCACCAGCGCAGCCGTCGCGTCGGGCACCGCGCGTAGCAGGGCCGCGATCGTGTCGCGTCCGCGTCGCGCACGGCGGCCCGACGTGACGTCGTATTCCACGTCGACGTATCCGGACGCCTCGGTCATGGCGAGAACGGCGGCGTCCGAGAGCGCGGCCCGGCCGAGGTTGGTGTGCAGCACGACGCCCGTCGCGTTGATCACTCGCCGCAGCGACGTCGCCGCTCGCGGCAACCGGGCGGCCACGTCGTCGGCCACCGCGTCGCGGTCGAGTTCGCCGGCGCGGACCCGCGCGAGCGCGGTGGTCACGGCCTGCTTCACCCGGTCGCGACCGAGTCGCTGCGCCGCCGCGAGCAGGCGCTCGTCCGCGAGCACGGCATCGGTGCGCGGCACAAGGCGCCTCGGGTCGGCGACAGCCACTGCTACCCCCTCGCGCGGTCGGCGGAGACGGACGGGAATCGAACCCGCCAAGCCGAGATGCTCGACTTCACCGGTTTTGAAGACCGGGAGGGCCACCAGGCACCTGTACGCCTCCGCGGGTGACGGTACTTGCCTCGCTGCAAATCAGTGCCACGGGCTACCTTTGAGCCGCGAGTGAAGCGTGCGAGCGAACAAATGTGGTCGGCTTGGCCGGTCGAACGAGCGAAGCGAGGTCGAGCGTGGGCGTGCAGACGGCGCAGAAATTTCGACTGACGCAATATGCCCGCGGAGGCGGCTGCGCATGCAAGATTCCGCCTGGCGAGCTGGAGGACGCCGTCCGCGGGTTGAGCGGCAATCGCGCCCCGGACCTGCTGGTCGGGCTCGATGACGGCGACGACGCCGCAGTCGTACGAATCGACGAGACGACTGCAGTGGTCACCACCGCGGACTTCTTCACGCCCGTCGTCGACGACGCATATGACTGGGGACGCATCGCCGCGGCCAACGCGCTTTCTGATGTGTACGCGATGGGTGGACGTCCGCTGGTGGCGGTGAATCTTGTCGGCTGGCCGCGTGCCGTCCTACCCACCGAACTGCTGCGCGAGGTACTGCGCGGCGGTCTCGATATCGCCCGGGCGGCAGGCTGCCATGTCGGCGGCGGGCACAGCATCGACGACCCGGAGCCGAAGTACGGCATGGCCGTCACCGGAATCGCCGACCCGAGCAGGTTGCTGCGAAACGACGCCGCCCGCCCCGGCCTGCCGATCAGCCTGACCAAGCCGCTGGGCGTCGGCGTGCTCAACAACCGGCACAAGAGCACCGGCGAGGTGTTCGCGCACGCGGTCGCATCGATGGTCGAGCTCAACGCAGCGGCGGCGTCTGCGGCGCTGTCCGCAGGTGCTGTTGCAGCGACCGACGTCACCGGGTTCGGCCTGCTCGGCCACCTCTACAAGCTGGCGCGCGCGTCGGGAGTCAGCGCGGTCATCGACGCGGCGGCCGTCCCGTACCTGGACGGTGCCCGGGCGGCGCTGCAGGCCGGCTTCATCAGTGGCGGCACGCGGCGCAACCTCGACTGGGTGCGTCCGCACCTGCACGCGGACGTCGACGAACAGGAATTGCTGTTACTTGCCGACGCGCAGACAAGCGGTGGCTTGCTCGTCGTCGGCGAGGTGCCCGGCGCCCCGGTGATCGGCGAGACCGTACCGCGCGGCCAGCACACATTGCGGGTGCGCTGAGCGGTGCGTCGGTTAAGCGGCCGCGACAAGTGCTCAGGGCCGCCTGTCGAGCCGTTCACGCTGCGGGACGACCGTGTACTTCGGATCGCGCGCCGACGCCTGACCCGCCTCGAAGATCGCGAAACGGGTACACGCGGAGCCGGCTAGCAGCGCGACCCCGGACAGCGCGGCACCCACCCGGCTGCGTGCTGCGACCAAGGCGGCGCCTGCCGCCCCCGCAACGGTCAGCGTCCGGCTCGCGCGCATCAACCGACCGGCCGTTGCCATGTGCATCGTCTCGGCCGACAGACCCATCGAGGACTCCATGCGCCGCTCGGCGGCGAGTTCCCCGAGCGCTCCGAGCACTGCCATCCGCCGGGCCGGGCCGGCGTCGGCCGTGGTCGCGCCGATCAGGCCAAGCCCTGCCGCGGCCGCCGCTGCGGAACCCGCGAACACAAATGGCAACTCCCGGTGGGCGTCGTGCCACGCAGGCGTCGCGGTGTCGGCAAGCAGCACGGCGGTATAGCTCGCGAGCGCGGGTGCGACGGTCGCAGCGGCAATTCCGGCCGGGCGGGCGAGCGCCTCGATCAGCGATCGCACCGGCCGCGGCATCAGTCCGCTCAGCTCAGCCGCGCCCGCCAATCCCGCGCCCGGCCCGTACATGGTGAGGATCCACGTGCCGACCGACATCGGCGAGGTCAGTTTCGCGACCCGCATCATGTTCACGAAGCGGGCCGGACGGCCCAGGTCGTGCACCAGCGCCACGAAGCTGAGCGTGACAGCGGCCAGCGCACCGATCCGGCTCGTGCGGCGCAGCGTCGGGCGGTCGGTGAGGTCAGCGCCGGCACCGAGCAGCGACGACCCGGCCGCGACCCCGCCCAGAAACAGATATGCCGGGATGTCTGCCGCCCACGGCGACGCCTTGACCACCGGCCGCCCGTAGTAGGAGCTAAAGCTGACCTCCGGAACGACCGGGTCACCGTCGCGGCCGGCACCGCGGCGCCGGCGTCCACGCTTGGCCTGCGAGCTGGGTTCGGGGGCCGCGCGTTGCTGCTGCGCCGGCCCGGGAGTGGTCAACGCGAGCGTCCGACAAATGCGGCCGCGGCACCGGCCAGCAGGCTCAGCGCGGCCAGTCCAGCTTGCTTCCACATCACCGGTAAGTCGTGGGTGGTGACGATCGGGTCCGGCGGCAGGCCGTACACCTCCGGCTCATCGAGCAGCAGGAACATCGCGCCTGCGCCACCGATGCCGTCGTGCGGATTCTCGCCGTAGAGCCGTGCATCGCTGACCCCGTTTGCGTGCAGCGTTTCCACCCGTTCTTGCGCGCGGACGCGCAGCTCGTCGACGTCACCGAACTGGATCGACTGGGTCGGGCACGCCTGCGCGCAAGCGGGCGTCTGGCCGGCGCCGATGCGGTCGTAGCAGAGCGTGCACTTCTGCGCGATGCCGACGTTCTTGACGGTGTCCCGGTCGCCGATGCGCCGATCGATCACCCCGAACGGGCAGGCCGGCACGCAGTAGCCGCAGCCGTTGCAGATGTCATCCTGGACGACAACCGTGCCGAATTCGGTGCGCATCAGCGATCCGGTCGGGCAGACGTCTAGGCACGCGGCGTGGGTGCAGTGCTTGCACACGTCCGAGGACATCAACCAACGGAAATCGGTGCGGGTTTCCAGGCCGCTCGCCGCGCCCGGGAGGTTGAAGCTCGGCATGCCCAGCTGCACCTTGGTGTTGTCGGTACCGAGCAGGCTGCGGTCGCCGGACAGCGCCGCGTCGCCAGCTTCGTTGAGCGCGTCGCTCGCCGGCGGGCCGAGGGGCATGCCCTCGAATGCGAGTTCCTGCTCGCCGAGGCGGCGCGGCTGCTCGATGAAAGCCACGTGCCGCCACGTCGACGCGCCGAGCGCACCGGTGTTGTCGTAGGAGGAACCGAGCAGATTGAACCCGTCATCGGGGATGCCGTTCCATTCCTTGCACGCCACCTCGCACGCCTTGCAGCCGATGCAGATCGAGGTGTCGGTGAAGAAACCCTTGCGCGGCGGCGGTTCGTGCCACCCCGAGTTCTTCGCAACATGGGGATCGGGTCCAGACAATTGGCTGCCCATCAGCGCTCCGTAAAAGTGTCGTCGTCCGGCAGAGTGCTGTCGGCTGGCACAATGCTGTCGGCCGGCACAGTGCTGACGGCCGGCACAGTGTCGCTTTGGATGCCGGTGCGTTGTTGATTGCCGGTCTCGATGGTGATGCCGGCGCGGCTGCGGTATTCCTCGACGAAGCGCAGCAGAGCCGGTCCGGACGGCCGCCGTCCCGGCTGGATGTCGCACGAGGCGACCTTCGATTCCTGGATGTGGACGTTCGGATCCAGCGTCACACCGAACAGGTCGTTTGCAGAGTCGCCGGAGACCAGCGCGCTCTTGCCCACCCCCCAGTGGTAGGGCAACCCGATCTGGTGCAGTGTCCGGCCGCCGACGTTGAGCGCGACGACCCGGTCGGTGACGAGCACGCGCGCCTCGATCGCAGTGCGCGCGGTGACGATCGTCGCCCAGCCGAGATGCTCGAGCCCACGCAGCCGCGCCAATTCCGGGGAGATCTCGCAGAAGAACTCGGGTTGCAGCTCGGACAGCAACGCCACCCAACGGCTCATCCCGCCCGCGGTGTGATGCTCGGTCAATCGATAGGTCGTGAACACGAAGGGAAACACGTCGGACGCAGGCTCGGGCGGCGACGGGTTCTGCAGGTTGTCCTTGCGCGGGAACACTTCCCGCGCGGGGCTGGCCTGCTGCCGGTAGAACGGATTGCGGACGGGCGACTCAGCAGGTTCGTAGTGCGCGGGCAGCGGCCCGTCCAGCAGCCCGGCCGGCGCGAACAGCCACGCCTTGCCGTCAGCTTGCATGATGAACGGATCGTCGCCGTCCAACCCGGCGATCCCGCCCGTCCCTGGCTCGGAGCGGTAGGAGGGGGGCTTGGTGGGCTCGAAGTCGGGCACGTCATGGCCCGTCCACTTCCGCTGTTCTTCGTCCCACCAGACGTAGGCTTTGCGCTCGCTCCAAGGCTTGCCGTCGGGATCTGCCGACGCCCGGTTGTAGAGGATCCGGCGGTTCAGCGGCCATGCCCAGCCCCATTCCGGCGCCACCCAGGACTGGTCGCGACCGGGCTTTCGCCGCTTGGATTGATTGATCCCGTCGGCGTAGACGCCGGTGTAGATCCAACAACCGCCGCTGGTCGAGCCGTCGTCGGCCATCTCGAGATAGGAATTCAGAGTCTGGCCCGCCTTTTCACCGGAGAGGTGCCGGCCGTTGATCTCTTGCAGCACCGCGTCGGCGGACGGGTCGCCGTGCGCGTCGACCGGGTAGTCCCAGGTCAGATCGCGCAGCGGACGGTCCCGGTCCAGGTCGTCCGCAGCCAGGCGCGCACGCAGCTTGCGGCCCAGGTGGAAGAAGAAGTGCAGGTCGCTGCGGCAGTCGCCCGGCGGCTCGATCGCCTTGTGGTGCCACTGCAGCATGCGCTGGGTCTGGGTGAACGTGCCGTCCTTCTCGACGTGCGAAGCCGCCGGCATGAAGAACACCTCGGTGCCGATGTCCTCGGTGCGCAACTCGCCGGTCTCGATCTCGGGACCGTCCTTCCAGAACGTCGCCGACTCGATCATGTTCAGATCGCGGACGACAAGCCATTTGAGGTGCGACATGCCCAGGCGCTGCATCTTGCCGTGTGCAGATCCAACGGCCGGGTTCTGGCCGATCAGGAAGTATCCCTCGACCTCGTCGGCAAGCATCGCCATTACTGTTGCGTAGGTGCCATGATCGCCGGTGAGCCGCGGCAGGTAGCCGTAGCGGTAGTCATTCTCGGCGTTCGCCGCGTCACCCCAGTAGGCCTTGAGCAGGCTCACCGTGAACTTGCGGGCGTCGGCCCAGAACCCCTTCTGGGACGGGCTGGTAATCGTGTCCACGTAGTCGTCGAGCGAATCGTGCTCGCCCACCTTCGGCATCGGGAGGTAGCCCGGCAGCAAGTTGAACAGGGTCGGGATGTCGGTCGAGCCTTGGATGCTCGCGTGCCCGCGCAGCGCCAGGATGCCGCCGCCGGGGCGGCCCATGTTCCCCAGCAGGAGCTGGATGATCGCCGAACCGCGGATGTACTGCACGCCGACAGAGTGGTGCGTCCACCCGACCGAGTACACCCAGCATGTCGTGCGCTCGCGGCCGCTGTTGGCGGTGACTTCCTCGCATACCCGCAGGAACGCTTCGACCGGAACGCCGCAGGTGCGCGACACCATCTCGGGCGTGTAGCGGGCGTAGTGCCGCTTCAGCACCTGGAAGACGCAGCGGGGGTGCTGCAGCGTCTCGTCACGCTGCACATCGCTGTGCGGCAGGCTCGCGCCGTGGCCACCCATCTCGTGCCCGGCGCCACGTTCTTTGCGTGACCCGTCGTCTTCGTCCTGCCCGCCGCTCGGTGCCTTGACCTCCCCCGAAGGTTCCGTCTCGTCCACACCTTCGTATTGCCAGGACGTGGTGTCGTAGTGGCCGGTTTCCGGGTCGTAGCCGGAGAAGACGCCGTCGAGATCATCGGTGTCGACGAAGTCCTCGCGCAGGATCACATCAGCGTTGGTGTAGGCGCTGACGTACTCCGGGAACCATTTCTCGTTCTCGAGGATGTAATTGACGATGCCGCCAAGGAACGCGATGTCACTCCCCGCCCGGAGCGGCACGTGCATGTCGGCCACGGCGGACGTGCGCGTGAAACGGGGATCGATGTGAATGATTTTCGCCCCGCGTGCCTTCGCCTCCATCACCCACTGGAAGCCGACCGGATGGCATTCGGCCATGTTCGAGCCCTGGATGACAATGCAGTCAGATTTCTCCAAGTCCTGAAGGAAGGTGGTGGCACCGCCACGGCCGAATGAAGTCCCCAGACCGGGGACGGTGGCACTGTGTCAAATACGGGCCTGGTTCTCGATCTG
Organism: Mycobacteriales bacterium; assembly: GCA_038212215.1. Classification (GTDB taxonomy): domain Bacteria; phylum Actinomycetota; class Actinomycetes; order Mycobacteriales; family Jatrophihabitantaceae; genus JALZAI01. Next base: position 83,622 of record JBBQUT010000006.1, on the reverse strand, counting down.
GATCGCGCCCATCGCCGTGAACAGCTTCTTGATGAGGTAGTTCTCTTCATTGTCGAGCGTGGCGCCGCCGAGCGCGGCGATGCCGAGTGTGCGCCGGACGAAGTTCTGCTTGTCGTCGCGCTCTTGCCAGGTGCGCGCGCGGGTAGCCAGGACCCGCTCGGCGATCATGTCGGTGGCGGTCTCCAGATCGAGCGGTTCCCAGTCGGTGCCGTAGGGCCGTCGGTAGAGCACCTTCGTCTGGCGCCCGGGGGAGTTGACGAGTTGCTCACTGGCCGAACCCTTCGGACAGAGCCGGCCTCGGGAGACGGGCGAGTCGGGGTCGCCCTCGATGTGGGTCACCCGCTCGTCCTTGACGAACACCCGCTGGCCGCAGCCGACAGCGCAGTACGGGCAGATGCTCTGGACGATCCGGTCAGCGGTGGTGGTGCGTGGGGTGAGGCCGGCGGTACGCGCGGACTCCACGGCCGCGCCTCGCCCGAGTCGGTCGGGGCCGGTGAGCTGACGAATGACGGGCCATTGCCGCACGGCCTTGCGCGGGTCCATGCTGCCTCCCCTCGTCCGACTCTCGCGTGCACGCTACCCACCTGCACCGACAATCTCTCCGGCGGTCGACCGATTGGGGTGCTCGTCGTGGTTCCCGGGTTCTCGGTTTCTGCTCCGGTCCCGCGTGAGCTCTCAGACGCGCGCGGTGGGTCAGGTGAGTACTTGGGGCCTGCTGGGTATCTCCACAGCCGGTCCGGTTGCGCCTGCGGGAGGAGTCGTCATGCCCTACACCCACCGGAGGTGGCTGTCGCAGCGCTCGATCTGGGCGAGACGAAAGCTTCCCTCGGGCCCTGCAGGGGTCCTCGGCTGACCGTGTGATGCAACGGTCCTGACCGGCTGACATTTTCCGAGGTTGACGAGAAGACGAGGTTGAACACAACACATGGTGCAACGACTCGCGCGGGTGCTGGAATCCCTGGCGACACGCATCGAAGCTGCCGAAGCGATCGATCCGCTCGCCGACGCGCTCGCTCGCACCGGCGACGCGCTCAAACGCCGTCGCGTGCGCGACGCGCTCAGCGGCACAGCGGTAGGGCACCCGGTGCACCCTGCCCTGGTGGCGGTGCCACTCGGAGCCTGGACGACCGGATCGTTGCTGGACGCGACAGGTGAGCATCGGCGCAGCGCACAGCTGGTCATCGGCTTCGGCGTACTCAGCTCGCTGCCGGCGGTGCTGACCGGTTTCAGCGACTGGCTCTACACCGGCGGTGCCGAGCGCCGGGTGGGTGTCGTGCACGCGTTGTGTAACGACACTGCTGTCGGGCTCTATTCGGCGAGCTGGTTGGCACGGCGCCGCGACCGGCATCGGGCTGGCGTCGTACTCGCCGGTGCCGGAGCGCTGGTGGCGGGCGTCGGCGGCTGGCTCGGTGGGCACCTCGCGTACGCGCAGGGCGTCGGCGTCGACACGACCGCCTTCCAGAGCGGGCCTGCCGAGTGGACCGACGTGCTCGCGGAGGCCGAACTGCCAGCGGTAGGTGAGATGAAGCAGGTGCGCGCCGGCGCAGTGGCCATGCTGCTCGTGCGGACATCCGGCGGCGTTCGGGCGCTCGCCGACCGTTGCACGCACCGCGGCGGCCCGCTCAGCGACGGGGAAATGCAGGATGATTGCATCGTCTGCCCCTGGCACGACAGCGCATTCGCAGTCGCGGACGGTGCGGTCGTACGCGGCCCGGCGACGCGGCCGCAGCCGGTGTACGAGCTACGTATCGACGGTGGGCAGATTCAGGTGCGACGCAGCGGCGAGCAGCGCGCACTGCGCACGAATCCGGTCGGTGGCTAGCCGTGGCCCGTGGCAGGTAGGCGGTATCTTGATCAGTATCAGGGTCGACGTATCGACCAGATCCGTTTGCCGCAGTTCGGCCACGGTCAGGTCGCGTGTGGTGGAAGGGATGCCATGACCGAGTCCAGAGATCCGGGTCCACCACCGAGGGCGTGGCAGCCGGCGCCGCCGCCGCCGCAAGGCGGAATGAACCAGCCGCAAGGCGGAATGAACCAAGGCGGAATGAACCAGCCGCAAGGCGGAATGGATCAGCGGCCGATGCCGCCAGCCCCGCAGCAGTACCAGCCGCAGCAGTATTTCCCACAGCAAGACCACGAGCCCTACCGCGAGCAGCCGCAACAGGACACCGCGGCGCCGAGCCCGACCCAGCCGCCACCCGGTTTCGACGACCGGGGCCGCGTGCGGCGCACCAAGGTCAGCGGCGTCTGGATCGGCCTGATTGCCGCTGTTGTGGTGCTCGTGCTGCTCATCATCTTCATCGCGCAGAACTTGAACAACGCGACGCTGCATTTCCTCGGCTTCAGCGGCAAGGTGTCACTGGGGCTGGCCATGCTCGTCGCGGCACTGAGCGGAGTGGTGATCGCCGTCGTTCCGGGAACCGTCCGCATCTTCCAGCTACGCAAGGCTTTGCAGGCGAACGCCGACACCGAAGGGTTGCGCCACCCGGGCCGAAAGAAGTAGCCGCCACACCGCCGCACGATGGAGCGAACTGTGAACGGCATTGCGCGGGTGCTCGTGGTCGGCTCGATCAACGCCGACTTAGTGCTTCGCGTGTCGAGGCGTCCTGCTGCCGGCGAGACGGTCGTGGCCGGTGGGGTCGATCGCCACCACGGTGGCAAGGGCGCCAATCAGGCCGTGGCGGCTGCAGCGGCCGGCGCGCACACGTCGATGGTCGGCGCGGTGGGCGACGATGACTGGGGTCGCGACCAGCGGCAGTCGCTTGAGGCGGCCGGTGTCGACACCACCATGATCGCGATCGTCGCGGACGTCGCGACAGGTTTCGCCTCGATCACGGTCACCCCGGACGCCGAGAATTCCATCGTCGTAGCCGGTGAAGCGAACGCCCTTGTCTCACCGGAATTGGTCGCTACGGCACGTGGCGGCGCGGCGGACGTCGTCGTCGCCCAGACCGAGATCCCCGTCCATGCGGTCGATGCAGCAGCATCATTGGCCGAACGGATTGGTGCGCGTTTCGTTCTTAACACCGCTCCCGTGGTCCGTCTCGCCGCTCGGACATTGGCGCTCGCCGACCCGCTCGTCGTCAACGAGCACGAAGCTTTGCAATTGCTGCGCCTGCTGGCACCTTCGCGGTCCTCGTCGCTTGAGCAGATCGCTACCGAGCTGCGGTTCTCCAGCGGTGCGCGCTCGCTGATCGTGACCCTTGGCAGCGAAGGCGCGATCGTGCTGGCCGACGACACCACCCGCCTCCGCGCCCCACGTGTCGCGGTCGTCGATACGACCGGTGCCGGCGACGTCTTCGTCGGTACCTTGGCGGCCCATCTGGCTGGTGGTGCGAGTTTGGTGGACGCGGCGAGGTCCGCGATCGAGGCAGCCGCACACGCAGTGACGCGGGTCGGCGCACGCTGAACGGGTGCACAGCCCAGCCGGCGCAGCGACATGTCTTGCCAAGACACGCGCTGTGCACCACCGCAGCGGGTCACAGCTCGCCGAGCGCACTCACGGGGGACTCGACACAGTCGGCGACGAACCGCAGGAACCCGCCGGCCGTCCCGCCATCGCACACGCGGTGGTCGAAGGCGAGGGTGAGCTGGCACAGCTTGCGTACCGCGAGTTCCCCGTCGACAACCCACGGCTTGTCCATGATCCGGCCGATGCCGAGAATCGCGACCTCGGGATGGTTGATGATTGCTGCTGAACCGTCCACGCCGAGGACGCCGTAGTTGTTCACGGTGAACGTCCCACCCTGCAGATCGGACGGCGCCGTGCTGCCGGCGCGCGCGTCCAGGGTCAGTCGGGTCAGCGCGGCAGAGAGGTCGCGGGTGCTCAGTTGCTCGGCATCGTGCACGACAGGGACGATCAGCCCGCGTTCGGTCTGCGCGGCGAAACCGACGTGTACCGAGGACGGCAACACGATCTCGTCGCCCTCGATGCGGCCGTTGAGCTCTGGATATTTGCCCAATCCGACGATGGTGAAGCGGGCAATGAGCGCCAGCACGCTGACCGGGCGCTCTGGCCTACGGGCATTGATCTCGGTGCGCGCTCTGAGCAGTTCGGTGGCGTCGACGTCCACCCATACCGTGGCTTCCGGTATCTCGCGTCGCGATCGGGAGAGCTTGTCAGCGATCACCTTGCGCAGCCCCGTGATCGGGATGCGTCGTTCGCCGTTCGAGCGACGTTGCAGCGCACGTTCGACGTCGCGACGCAGGACCAGCCCGTTCGGGCCGGTGCCGGTGATCGTCGACAGGTCGAGTGCGCCATCGTGGGCAAGTTTGCGCACGAGCGGGGAAATGACCGCGATCCGGCCGGGAGGTCGCTCGGCCGTGACGGCGGTCGAACCACGCCGTGCGCGGTTGCGGCGGCGCGATTCCCGCGGCGTGCCGTACCCGATCAAGACATTGCCGCTGCCGCGGCCGGCCGTAGCCGCGCCGGGTTCGTGAAAGCCGCTGGGTTCGTGAATGCCGGCGGGCTCGGTAACCGTGATCAGCAGCGAGCCGACCGTGACGGTATCGCCCGGCGTGCCGTGTAGCGCACTCACCTCGCCGTCGAAGGGCACCGGCACCTCGACCGCGGCCTTGGCGGTTTCGACCTCGACGACGATCTGGTCGACGGTGACGTAGTCGCCGACCTGGACGTGCCACGCGATGATCTGCGCGTCGGTCAATCCCTCGCCCAGGTCGGGCAGCCGGAAATCAGCCACGGTCGTCGCATTGCAGACGCTCGATCGTGTCGAGGATGCGATCGACGCTGGGCAGGTGGTGGTCCTCGAGTTTCGGCGGCGGGTACGGGATGTCGAATCCGGTCACGCGCAGGATCGGCGCCTCAAGATAGTGGAAGCACTGCTCGCTCAGCCGGGCGGCAACCTCCGCGCCGTAGCCGCAGAAACCGGACGCCTCGTGGATGACGACGGCTCGGCCGGTGCGGCGCACAGACTTGACCAGCGTCGCGTCGTCGAAGGGGGAGAGGCTGCGCAGATCGACGACCTCGACCGACCACCCTTCCTGAGCTGCCGCTTCGGCGGTTTCCAAGGCGGTCGCGACGAGGCCGCCGTACGCGATGAGAGTGACGTCATCGCCCGGGCGCCGCACGAGCGCCGAGTCGATAGCCGGGCCCAGATCTGAGAGAGCGGCGCTCTCGGCTGACCAGTAGCGTCGCTTCGGTTCGAGGAAGATGACCGGATCCGGGCAGGCAATGGATTGTCGCAGCAGGGTGTAGGCGTCCGCGGGAGTGCCCGGGGTAACGACGCGCAGGCCTGGTGTGTGCGCGTAATAGACCTCGGACGAGTCGCAGTGATGCTCAACGCCGCCAATCCCGCCGCCGTAGGGAATCCTGATGACAATGGGCAGCCCAACCGCGCCGCGCGTGCGGTTGCGCAGCTTGGCGAGGTGGCTGGTGATCTGTTCGAAAGCCGGATAGGCAAAGGCGTCGAATTGCATTTCGACCACCGGACGTAACCCGTGCATCGCCATTCCGATCGCGGTGCCGACGATGCCCGACTCGGCGATCGGGGTATCCATAACCCGGTCGTCGCCGAAACGCCGGGCGAGCCCGTCGGTGACGCGGAAGACCCCGCCCAGCGCGCCGACGTCCTCACCGAACACGAGCACCGACGAGTCGGCGGCGAGCGAGTCGGCCAATGCTCGATTCAACGCGGCCGCCATCGTGGTCGAAGCCACACTGACGGCGTCGCCGACCGCAGCGGGCAACGTTCTCGTCATAGGTCCTCACCAGCGTCGCCTAGTTCAGCCGCCAGGAAGGCCCGCTGCGCAAGCAGAGCCGATGTCGGTTCGGCATAGACGTGCGCGAACAGTTCGGCGGGATCGACGGCTTCGTCGACGTTCATGCGGGCGCGCAAGTCCGCGGCGAAGCTGTCGGCCGCTGCGGTGATGTCGGCCAGACGCACGTCGTCGAGCCGGCCCTGCCCGCGCAGATACGCGTCCAGTCGCGCGATCGGGTCGCGCGCCAGCCAGCCCCGCACCTCGTCGTCGCGGCGGTAGCGGCTGGCGTCGTCGGCGTTCGTGTGCGCCTCCAGGCGGTAAGTCATTGCTTCGATGAGGGTCGGGCCGTGTCCGGTTGCCGCTGCACTGACGCCATCACGTACAGCCGTGTAGACCGCTGCCGCGTCGTTGCCGTCGACGCGAACGGAGGCGACTCCGTAACCGATCCCCTTGTGCGCCAAAGAAGGCGCGGCTGACTGTTTGGCGAGCGGGACGCTGATCGCGTAACCGTTGTTCTGTACCAGGAACACGACCGGCGCGTTCCACAGCGCCGCAAAGTTCAGCGCCTCGTGGGTGTCGCCCTCGCTTGTCGCGCCGTCACCGAGCAGCACCAGGGCGACAGTGTCCTCGCCTTTTCGCACCGCGGCGTGCGCCAGTCCGACGGCATGCAGCGTGTTGGTTGCCAGTGGCGTGCACTGTGGGGCGACGCGGTACGCATACGGGTCATAGCCGCTGTGCCAGTCGCCGCGCAGCAGGGTGAGCACGTCGGTGGCGGGCACGCCGCGGGTAACCAGAGCCATCGAGTCGCGGTAGGTCGGGAACATCCAGTCCTGCGCGCGCAGCGCCAGCACCGCGCCGATCTGGCATGCCTCCTGGCCGCGGGCCGAGGGGTACACCGCAAGGCGGCCCTGTTTGGTCAGCGCCGTGGCCTGGGTGTCGAAGCGCCGGCCGAGCACCATCGCGTGGTGCAACCGTGCGAGCACGTCCAGGCTCGGCAACCCCATGCCGGTGGGAGTGCCGGACGCGTCGAGCAGGCACAGCAGTTCGTCCGGGAGCAGGGGACGTGCGCGTTGTGGCATCGACGGTGGCGGGTTCGGGTGCGGTGCCAGCGAGGTCATCGACGGCCCTTCTCGGTGCTTGACAACATACGTGCGAAACTCTCGTTATCGTGCCCTTGTCGCAGCCATAGGTCCAAGAGAAACCTCTGAATGCAGACGATCGAGCGAGAATGACCGTTCGCTATGGTCAATCGGTGCCGACACCTACGGAAAACGAACCCCCCGCGAGACGGTTGGCCGCGCTCGACGACACCGATCGCCGCATCGTGGACGCGTTGCGCGCCGACGGCAGGCTGTCGATGCGAGCCCTCGCCGAGCGGCTGCACATCTCCCGCGCCAACGCCTACACCCGCGTGGAACGACTGCATCGCGACTCGGTGATCACCGGGTACGCGGCCCTGATCGACCCGCAGCGCTACGGATACGGCCTGTCCGCCTACATCTATCTCAAGATCAGCCAGCACTCGTGGCGGACGGTGCGCGAACAGGTGATGGCGATCCCGGAAGTGGAACACGTTGCCCTCGTCGCCGGCGGCAGTGACATCGTGCTGCTCGTACGCACCCGCGACGCGGCCAACCTGCGCGACGTGGTGCTCACCCGGTTGCAGCAAATGCCTGAGGTGCTCTCGACGCGGACCGAACTGATCTTCGACGAGCTGGATCGGCCACGCTGAGCCCGTTACGGTACGCGAATCCTGCGGGCGGGTAAGACAACTCGTTGACTGCCAAGAAGGGGCGTCCAGATGAGTGGGAACGCAGCACCGACCGCATCCGTCCGCCAAGCAGCCGACAGCGACAAGATGGACAAGCTGGCCCGCCTCGGCCTTTCCGCACGCGGGGTGGTGTACCTGCTCATCGGCGTCCTTGCCGTCCTGCTGGCGCTCGGCCACAAGAACAGCGAGACCGATCAGCGCGGCGCGATCCAGCAACTGGCCAACCAGAGCGGCGGCGTCGTGCTCGTACTCGTACTCGCTATCGGGCTCGCGGCATACGCCTTGTGGCGCTTCAGCGAGGCCGCGTTCGGCGTAGCCGGTGAGGGCCAGAAGAAAGGGCCACGCGTCCAGTCGCTTGTACGCGGGCTGATCTACACCTTCCTCGCGGTAAGCGCGTTCACGATCCTGGTGACCGGACGTGATTCCAGCCAGGCGAAGGATCAACAGTCGCTGACCGCACGTGCCATGCAGCACACGGCCGGCCGGTGGTTGGTGGGCCTGGTCGGCGTTGTGGTCGTGATCGCCGGCGTCGTGCTCGTGTATGAAGGAGCGACGCGCAAGTTCGAGAAGTATTTCAAACTCGGCGAGATGAGCCCGGGGGCGCGCAAGGCCACCGAAATTCTCGGCACGGTCGGCACCGCCGCGCGCGGTGTCGTGTTCGCGGTCGCAGGCGTGCTCATCGTCGTCGGGGCGGTGCAGTTCGATCCGGCGAAGGCCCGCGGCATCGACGGCGCACTTCGCGCCTTGCGCGACACGTCGTTCGGGCCGTGGCTGCTGTTCGTCGTGGCGATCGGGTTGGTCATGTTCGGACTGTTCGGGCTGTGCGAAGCGCGGTGGCGCCGGACCTGACCCGCGTCAGCTGCTTGTTGTCAGGGCGCTGCCGTCTCAGGGTGGACGATCTCGCTGCCGCTGTGCAGGTCGCCGTCGAGCGCGGCCATGGTGAGTGCCGATTCGGCAGCGACCGACTCGGTGTCGGACGGGACGACGACGAGGTCGAGGCGGCGGCCGCGAGTGGCATCGATAAGGCCGACCATGTTCGGTCGCCCGGTGCGAAACCCGTCCAGTTTCACGACATGCCCACCCGATTTCAGCTTGCGCGGAGCGGTGTCCCACGCCGACATGTCATAGACCATCCGCCGGACGTCGAACCCGTCGGCTGCGAGCGTGGCCAGCAGCGGCAACATCTCGCTCGGCAGGTCGCGCGAGCGTGGCCACCAACCCCCGTCGACGAACCCGACGTGTGCAGATTCGGCGCGCAGGCGAACCCGACTGCTCTCTCCGCCGGGCTGTGCTGACTCAGGGATGGTTTTTGAGCTGGCCATAAGGCACGCCGATCCAGGCCCGGTCGGGGCCGCTTGTCCAAACACCGCGAGCAACGCAGGCATCGGGTGCTTGCACTGAAAGTCCCTCGGTGCTTTCGAGCCTACGCGCCGCCGGGCCTGCGCGCGGGGCGAATCAGCGGCTGGTCGCGCTGATCCGCCCCCATTCGGCCGTCGCCGCCGAAGACAGTTCAGCGTGCCGGTGCCCGAAGATCTCGGCCGCTGCCACACCGATCCAGGGCTCGGGCAGCAACTGGCGCGGCAGCGCCGGATCGAGTGCCGGAAAACGCCGCCACGCGTGCACGAGTTCGATCAACCCGGTGAGCGGATCGCCGGCCGTCGGGTGCAAGAACTCGGCGAGGAACTGGCCGTAGCGACGCCCTACGTCCTCCAGATCCCAGGCCTCGCGGACGATGGCGATGGGGTCGTGGCCGCCCGCATGGATCCCGAGGAATATCTGGGCGTCGGGCACGCCTACGTCGGCGAGGACCGTTTCGGCCTCGTCCAGGCGCTCGGGGTGCGTGCTCACCCACACACCCGGCGCGGGGGAGCCGAAACCCGCCCAGCCGAGACGGGTGCGCAGCAGGTGCCGGGTTGGGCGTTCGGTTTCGGGGGCGCGGGCGAGGATGACCAGCCATCGCCCGTCCCATCCCTCGGCTGCGCCGGCGAAGCCGTAAATGCGTTCGCTGCCCTCGGTGAGCAGGCGTTCTGCGTCCGGGGTCAGCGTCCAGCAGGTGCGTCGGCCGATCCGTTGCGAGGACAGCCAACCGTCGGCGGCGGTGCGCATGAGCGCCTGGCGTGCTGCCTTTTCCGCCACGCCGAGACGCTGCAGCACGTCGATGAACGCCGACGTCCACGCCGAACGGTTGCCAGGCAGCACGAGCTCGCCCAGCACCGTCAACAGCAACCCGCGGGCGCTACCCGCGCCCGACTCGTGCCGGCGCGACAGGCGAGGCGCAGGCTCGTGGGCGACAGCGCTACTCGCCATGCAGCCTCCTTCGTGGGCATGCGTCACGCTATCGAATTCTCGACGTCATTGGCCCTGCTGCAGCGCCCGGCCGCTGCGCAATGGCCAACGCTCAATGGCGGCTCATGGCAGGCGGAAATGCGGGTTGTAGATGAACCCCAGAATCGCACCCTGCGGCGTACGCACCGACCCGGTGACGATCCCATCGCCGACCTCGACCGCCGGGGTGTGCTCGGTTGCGCCACTGCCGACAGCGACGCGGATCGCCGCGCCCACGTCGTCGACGCCCCAGTACGCCAAGGCGCCGTCGGTGGGGTCCGCGTCCGGCAGCAGCCCTAGTTCGTAACCGCCGACCGAGTACCCGACATAGAACGGTTGGTCGAAGTACGGCACGAAGCCCAAAGCTGCCGTCCACCATGATTTGGCAGCGTCGAGGTCCGCTGCCGGATAGATCACCGTTCGCAAGCCGTGCAACGTGAGTGCCATGGGCGAAGCCAACCACTGGTCCTAGTGTTGCGCCATGGCCAGCTGGATGGAATTCACGCAGGTCGCGCCGCGCATTGCTGAGGTGTTCGTGCGGCGGCATGCCGCGACGGGCAACCTCTGCATGCTCGGCACGCTTCGCTTGGACGGTTCCGCGCGGATCAGTCCGATGGAGCCGCGGATACTCGACGGGCAACTGTGGCTAGCCGGGATGCCGGCGACCGAAAAATTTCGCGATCTCGTTCGGGATCCGCGCTTCACGCTACATACCGCGACGATCGACACGCACGTCGGCGACGGGGATGCCAAGGTCTGGGGGACAGTGACCGACGTGCCGGACATCGCGCTGCACCAGCGCTATACCAAGGACTTGTTTGAACAATCCGGCATCGACATGCGCGGCCAGCTGCTTGAGCATCTGTTCCAGGCGAACCTGAGCGGAGCATCGGCAGTCGAAGTGGCAGGCGGACACCTGGATATCACGGTGTGGCGCAGCGGCATGGGCGAGCGGGTCGTGCGCAAGCACTGAGTCCGGCACTCACGCCGGGCGTCCCAGGGGCCGAGCCGTGTGGCTAGTCTCGTCGGCATGGCGGTGACGACGGCGCGGCGCGCGATCGTCAAGGTCGCGGCCGGCGCCGAGCCCGCCCGGGTGCCCGACGACGTCGCGGTGGAGTCGCCGCTTGTGCTCGGTTTGGACGGGGTGGCCATCGCCACGCTGATGCGCACGCCGGGCCACGACATCGAACTCGCGGCGGGCTGGCTCGTCGTCGAGTCCGGGGTCCGCCGCCCGGCCGATATCGTGACGCTGCGCGCCTGCAGAGAGGACGACACCGACCGGGTGCACATCACTCTCGACGCGAGCGTGAGACCGCCCCGACCCCGCGCGTTCATCACCTCCGCTGCCTGCGGCGTGTGCAGCGCTGACGTGCTTGACCTCGCACTTCTGCAGACGTCCCGGCCGCATACCCCCGGCTGGGCCATCGCGCGCGACGCCCTCAGCGCAATGCCCGACGCGATGCGCGCGCACCAACGCGCGTTCGATCGCACCGGCGGGATGCATGCAGCAGCGCTAGCCACGCTCGACGGCGAGGTCGACGTTGTCCGCGAGGATGTCGGCCGGCACAACGCGGTCGACAAGGTTGTCGGCAGGGCGCTGCTCGACGCGCAGTTGCCCGCGACCGACCGGTTGCTCGTCGTGAGCGGACGAGTCTCGTTCGAGATCGTGCAGAAGGCTGTCGCGGCCGGCGCAGCGGGGATTGTGGCGGTGTCCGCACCGTCAAGCCTCGCTGTCGACCTGGCCCGCGAATACGGCCTGCTGCTGGCCGGCATGGTGCGCAGCGGCCGGCTCAACCTGTATGCGGGCGAACAGGCCGTCAGCTGAGCGCGCGAGATCGCGGACCCGACCGGTGCGCCGCCCCGTGCAGGAGCAGCACCGCGCGCATCAGCGCGTAGCCGCGAACAACAGACAGCGGGTCTGCACGCTCATGTCTTGGTACCGCCGGCAAGTCGCTGCGCAAGTGCGGCTGCAGCGTGGACCTCGTCGAGCGATCCGCCGCGCAGGCCTGCCGCCAGGCCGACCAGGAACGTGGTCAGTGGTGCAGCGGGGCGGGCAACTGCGTGCGCCGCGTCGCGGGCCACGTCCAGCAGCAGGTCGCGAGGCACGCAGGCGGCATCGACGCCCAGGGCGGCCGCGAGTTGCGCGATCCACGAGTCCAGTGGCTCGGTCATGGCCGAATCTCGCTCCCTTCGCCGTGGCGCGCCGCGACGACGTCGGCCCAGGTGTCGCAGTCGCGCGACCAGCCGCCCAGGTCGGCTACCTCATTTATCCGCGCTGCGCGGTACAGACTGCGCGCCGGCGCCCCCGCCAGAACTGGCAGGCCTGCGAGTGCGTCACGCAACGCCGCGGTGCGCCATGCCGCGGCCAGAAAATTGCGCCGTCCATCGGCATCGGTCAGCACGGCACAGTCGGCGGTGCCGACGGCCGCGACCAGCAATGCGACGGCCGGCCCGATCGCCGGCATGTCCGCTGCCAGGATGAGGACGACGGGCGCACGCACCGCGATCGCACCGGTCGCAAGCGCAGCGACCGGCCCGCCGCCAGGCGGCTGCTCCTGGCAGAAGAGCACAGCCCGCGACACGCTGCGGCGCGGGCCGACGACGATGACTTGGTCCGCGTCGCCGACGGCTGCCAGCGCGTGCTCGAGCATTGAGCTCGCACCGATCTGCACTGCCGGCTTGTCGGCACCGCCGAGGCGGCGCGCCGAGCCGCCGGCCAGGATGATGGCGTCGAACATTCGTCAACCGTAGCGGCTGGTTCGCTGCTGGCATTCGACATCTTGCCGGCATTGCTCATCACCTGACCGGTCGGCTGCGCCGGCTGGGCACCGCCCTAGTGTGTCGGTCATGAGTGCCCCTGCAGAGAAATCGGCGTCCAAGAAATCGGCGTCCAAGAATGAGCCCGCCCCCACGGCGTTCGTGCTGTTCGGCGCGACCGGCGATCTCGCGCGGCGGATGGTGCTGCCCGCCTTTTACACGCTGGCGCAGGAGGGTCTGCTGCCGCCACGGTGGTGTCTGATCGGCAACGGGCGCGGCGACGTCTCGCACTTGAATTTCCGCTCCTATGTGCGGGGCGTCCTCACCGATGCCGGGGCCAAGCCGCGCGGAAAGGTCTGGCAGGCGTTCCGCGATCGGCTGTACTTCGCCGGCGGCGGCTTCGAGAGTTCAAACCCGGGCAACCTGCTCGACGTCATCGAGGAGAGTCGCCATCACGTCGGCGACAACGCGCAACTCGTCCACTACCTGGCGATCCCACCGACCCGCTTTGCCGAAGTGACCAAGGGCCTCGGCGCGCACGGGCTCGCGAAGGGCGCGCGGGTCGTCTACGAGAAGCCATTCGGCACGTCCCCGCAGGATTTTCGCGCTCTCGACGCGGTGGTTCACGACGTGCTCGACGAGCGTCAGGTCTACCGGATCGACCATTTTCTCGGCAAGGAAGCGACGCAAGATCTACACGTGCTGCGCTTTGCCAACGGCCTGTTCGATGCGATGTGGAACGCCCGGCATGTGCGTGCCGTCCAGGTCGACATCCCGGAGCGGCTCGGCGTGAGCGACCGCGGGGAGTTCTACGACGGCACCGGCGCGGTTCTGGACATGTTGGTCACCCACATGTTCCAGGTCGCGGCCGAAGTCGCGATGGAACCGCCCACCAGCCTGTCCGCCGAGCATCTGCAGGCCGCTCGCGAAGAGGTCATCAACGCATTCCGCCCGCTCGACCCGAAGGAGGTCGTCCTCGGCCAGTTCGACGGGTATCGCGACGTCGACGGGGTCAAGCAGCGCTCGACACGCGACACCTTCGTCGCCGCGCGGCTGTGGATCGACAACGACCGCTGGCGCGGCGTGCCGTTCCTGCTGCGCACCGGCAAGCGGATGGCGCAGAGCCACCAGCAGGTGAGTCTGATCCTGCGCGAACCGACCGGCACACTCGCCGACATACCGAAGAACGGAAACGTGCTCAGCTTCGGGCTGTCCGGCGACGGAGCCATCGGGCTCCGACTCGTCGCCAAGCAGCCCGGCGCTCAGCTGCGCCTGGGCATTGCCGAAACGACGATCCCGCTGGCCACGGTCAGCGATGCCACGCCGCTGCCACCCTACGTGCGGCTCATCCACGACGTACTGCTCGGTGATCGCTCGCTGTTCACCCGTCCGGACGGGCTCGCTGCGGTCTGGGCGGTGGCTGACCCGCTGCTTGCCGCGCGTCCGAGGGTGAAGCCGTATCCGCAGGGATCCTGGGGACCAGCGGCCGCCACGAAGCTCGCCGCTCCGGACGGTTGGCTGGTCGGCGACTGACCGCCACGGGCCCCTGCATCCCGCGGGCGGGCCGGCACCCTGCGTCAGGGCACTCGGCGAGGCCACTCGGCGACAGGGCACTCGCCGACCGGGCACTCTGCGAGACTGGCCGGGTGCTGCGATGGATCACTGCCGGCGAGTCCCACGGGATCGCACTTGTCGCCGTGCTCGAAGGGCTGCCGGCGGGCGTCGAGGTCACCAGCGCCGACGTTGTACGCGACCTCGGCCGGCGTCGGCTCGGGTACGGCCGGGGTGCCCGGATGGCTTTCGAGCAGGACGAGGTCGAGCTGACCGGTGGCGTTCGGCATGGCGTCACGATGGGCGGTCCGGTCGCGATCCGCATCGGCAACAGCGAATGGCCCAAGTGGACGACCGTGATGGCTGCCGACCCAGTCGCAGCGGACGTCCTCGCCGAGCAGGCCCGCAACGCCCCGCTGACCAGGCCACGCCCCGGACACGCCGATCTCACCGGGATGCAGAAGTACGACCTGGCCGACGCCCGTCCGGTGCTCGAGCGGGCGAGCGCACGCGAGACCGCCGCGCGCGTTGCCATCGCCGCGGTTGTCAAGGCTTTTCTACGCCAGACGCTGGGCAGCCATGTGCTCAGCCACGTCGTCGGTATCGGCGCGGCGAGCGCTCCCGCGGGCGCGGTGCCGCTGCCCGGCGACGAGGACACCGTCGACGCCTCCGAGGTGCGCTGTCTCGATCCGGGCGCGGGAGCCGCCATGATCGCTGAGATCGAAGCGGCGAAGAAAGCTGGCGACACGCTCGGCGGCGTCGTCGAGGTGCTCGCCTACGGGCTCCCGCCGGGCCTGGGCAGCCACGTGCACGGCGATCGCCGGCTGGACTCCAGGCTGGCGGCCGCGCTCATGGGGATCCAGGCGATCAAGGGTGTTGAGGTCGGCGACGGCTTCGAACTGGCCAGAATCCGCGGCTCGCAGGCGCACGACGAGATCGTGCGCTCAGCCGGTGGCCAGTTGCGCCGCGTCACCGGACGCTCAGGGGGCACCGAGGGCGGCATGACGACCGGCGAGGTGCTGCGGGTGCGCGCCGCGATGAAGCCGATCTCGACGGTGCCGCGGGCGCTGCGCACAGTCGACACCGCGACCGGCGAGGCGGCGGTCGCGATCAATCAGCGATCCGACGTCTGCGCGGTCCCGGCCGCCGGCGTCGTAGCCGAAGCCATGGTGGCGCTCGTGCTGGCGGATGCGGTGCTGGAGAAGTTCGGCGGTGACTCGGCGGGGGAGACGCGCCGCAACGCCGATGCCTACCTGCGCCGCCTGGACGAGCGCGGCCTGTCCGCTCCGCCGCCGGCCGAGCCGCGCGCATGAGCGCGGCTCGCCGAGCGAAACGATGTCAGCGCGTTTCTGCGTGGCCGCCCGCAGCGATGCGAGCGCGGGCATGAGCCCGAAGGTGGTGCTCGTCGGACTGCCCGGCGTAGGCAAGACGACGACCGGACGCCGGCTGGCCAAGATTCTCGTGCTGCCGTTCGCGGATTCCGACGACCTCGTCGAAGCAGCGACGGGGCGCTGTGTGGGTGACATCTTCGCCGAGTCCGGCGAGCCGGCCTTCCGCGCCGCCGAGAGCAGCGCGATCCGCGCGGCGCTGGTCGATTTCGACGGGGTGCTCGCCCTCGGCGGCGGTGCCCTGACCGTGAGCTCCACCCGCGACGCGCTCTCGTCCTGCGGGGTGCCGGTCGTCCTGCTCGAGGCGCCGATCCCGACGCTGGTCGCGAGGGTCGGCGACGGCACGACGCGGCCGTTGCTGAGCGGCGACCCGTCCGGGCGCCTCGTTGCCCTAGCCGAACAGCGCCGCCCCGTCTATGCCGACCTCGCCGGGCTGCGCATCGACACGACGCATCGCAACCCTGGCCAGGTGGCGTCGCTGATCGCGGCGCGGCTGCACCGGTGGTCGAGGAATCAATGAGCGGGCCTACCCGGATCGAGGTTGCCGGCGCGGCACCGTACGACGTGCTCGTCGGTCGGGGGTTGCGCGGCGAGTTGCCGCTGTTGCTGGGGCAGGCGTCGCGGGTAGCCGTCGTCCACCCGCCGACGTTGCGCTCGAGCGCCGAGGTGACCCGCGCGGAGCTTGCCGACGCCGGATTCGAGACCCATCTGATCCAGGTCCCCGACGGCGAGAACGCGAAGACTGTCGCGGTGGCGGCAAGCTGCTGGGACTCGCTGGGGCAGCTGGGCTTCACCCGCTCGGACGCCGTCGTCGGCTTGGGTGGCGGAACGACGACCGATCTCGCCGGATGGGTCGCGGCGGCGTGGCTGCGCGGGGTACGTGTCGTGCAGGTGCCGACCACCCTCGCGGGCATGGTCGACGCGGCTGTCGGCGGAAAGACGGGCGTCAACACCGCGCGCGGCAAGAACCTGATCGGTGCGTTCCACCCGCCCGCGGGCGTCCTGTGCGATCTGGACGCCCTGGCGACGCTGCCCGGTGCGGACTATGTCGCGGGACTCGCCGAGGTCGTCAAATGCGGCTTCATCGCCGATCCGGCGATCCTCGCCTTGATCGAGGCCGATCCCGCTGCCGCGACCCGCCCGGGAAACGCCGTCGAACGTGAACTCGTCGAACGCTCGGTGCGGGTGAAGGCCGACGTCGTCAGCGCGGATCTCACCGAGCAGGGCCTGCGCGAAGTCCTGAACTACGGCCACACACTTGCGCACGCCATCGAGCGCGCCGAGCGCTACCGCTGGCGCCACGGCGCTGCCGTGTCGATCGGGCTGGTCTACGCCGCAACCCTCGCCCGCCTGCTCGGCCGCCTCGATGACGCCACCGCACATCGACATCGTGCTGTGCTGGACGCACTCGGCCTGCCGACCGCCTACCGCGCCGACGCCTTCGAGGGGTTACTTGACACGATGCGCATCGACAAGAAGGCGCGCGGCCACCGGATCCGTTTCATCGTCCTGGACGGCCTCGCGAAACCGGTCGCGGTGGACGATCCCGACCCCGCGGTTCTCGCGGCTGCCTACGCGGAGGTGTCCTCATGACACGCGTCCTGGTTCTGAACGGCCCGAATCTTGCACGGCTGGGCACCCGCCAGCCCGAGATCTACGGCAGCACCACCTACGCCGAACTGGCGGCGCTGTGCGTGCGGGGCGGCGCCGAACTTGGGCTCGAGGTCGAGGTGCGCCAAAGCGAGCACGAAGGCGAACTGATCGGCTGGCTGCACGAAGCTGCCGACACTGGTACGCCGGTCGTGCTCAACGCCGGGGCGCTGACGCACACCTCGCTCGCGATTGGCGATGCCTGCGCCCTGCTCGGCGCTCCGCTGATCGAGGTGCACCTGTCCAACGTGCACGCCCGTGAGGAGATTCGGCACCACAGCTTCGTATCCACGCATGCCACCGGCGTCATCGCCGGGCTCGGCCCGGAGGGCTACGTCCTGGCGCTGTCCTGGCTTTCGTCTCGCGCGTAGCGTCCGGTGCTCGTACAATCCCTGTTATTCACCTAGACTTACCGGTCAGCGACTTACCTGTCAGCCGCACAAGTCACCCCCGCAGCCCGGACGGGCGAGAAGAGGACCCCCGTGGACTGGACGCTGGCCTTCGGTGCCCTCGTGGTCGGCATCGTCGTCGGGCTCACCGGGATGGGCGGTGGCGCGCTGATGACGCCGATGCTGGTGATCTTCTTCGGCGTTTCCCCGCTCGCTGCGGTGTCGAGCGACCTGGTGGCCGCGGCAGTGATGAAGCCGGTCGGCTCGTTGGTCCACTTCCGCCACGGCACGGTCCGGATGGATCTCGTCCGCTGGCTCGCGCTCGGCTCCGTGCCGGCAGCCTTCGGCGGCGCGCTCGTGGCCA
Source organism: Mycobacteriales bacterium (assembly GCA_038212215.1). Lineage (GTDB taxonomy): Bacteria > Actinomycetota > Actinomycetes > Mycobacteriales > Jatrophihabitantaceae > JALZAI01. The sequence goes on along the minus strand of JBBQUT010000006.1, from coordinate 65,709 downwards.
GCATGCTGGGGCACAGCACAACGGTGGAGAACTTCATCAAGTACGCGCTGGGCATTGCCCTGATCATCGCGGCAACCGGGCTTTTCCTGCGCGCCTACCTGCGCCTCGCCGAGCGCGCGGCGCAGCGCGATGGGCGCCGCGAGAAGGACCCGGTAGGCCCGCCGGTGATCACCATGCGGCCGATCCCGACAGTCGTCGTCGGCGTCGTCGGCGGCTTCGTCGTCGGGATGACATCGGTCGGGTCCGGATCGTTGATCATCATCGCACTGATGCTGCTCTATCCGAAGCTTCGCGCCAGCGAGCTCGTCGGCACCGACCTCGTGCAAGCCGTGCCGCTCGTCGCATCGGCTGCCCTCGGGCACCTGATCTTCGGCGACTTCCAGCTCAGTCTCACGGCGGCGCTTCTCGTCGGCTCGATCCCCGGCGCATTCATCGGTGCCCAGCTCTCGACCCGGCTACCCGGCGCGCTGATTCGGCGGGCGTTGGCCTTCGTCCTGTTTGCTTCGGCGCTGAAGCTGCTCGGCGTGGACTCCGTCGTCACCGGGATCGTGCTGATTTCGCTCGCCGTCCTGGCCGGTCCGATCTGGATGCTGCTGCGCCATCAGCACGGGTTCCCCGCGCTGCCCAAGCACGAACTCGCCACCACCGCCGTGTGAGCGGGCGGACGTCGTCCAACTTCGGGTCACCCCGACCTCGGCCAGGAAATCCTCGTCGTGCGACGCCACTATCAGCGCCCCGCGGTACCCGCGCAGCGCCGCGACGAGTTGGGCGACGCTGTCGAGGTCGAGATTGTTGGTCGGCTCGTCCAGCAGCAGCAGTTGTGGCGACGGATCGGCAAGCAGCAGGCATGCCAGCGTCGCGCGAAAGCGTTCTCCTCCGGACAGAGTCGCTGCGCGCTGCTCGGCCCGCTCGCCGCGCAGAAGGAACCGGGCCAGCTCGGCCCGCACCTCATTGGGGGTCGCCGATCCGGCGACCGCCCGCACGTTGTCAACGACGCTGAGCGCAGGATCGAGAAGATCCAGTCGTTGCGGCAGGTAGGCGACCGGCACGTCGGGTCGTTGGAGCAGGATCCGCCGCAGCAACGTCGTCTTGCCCGACCCGTTGGGCCCGCGCAGCGCAATTCGCTCCGGGCCGCGAACGATCACGCCGTCGACGTCGAGCACGATCCGTCCGTTCGGGACGGCCGTGCGAGGCAGGTTGATCGTGATGCGGGCATCGTTACGCACTTCGGCGACTGCCGAATCGACGAGCATGCGGGCGGAATCGACCCGGTCGGCCTGAAGGTTGCGCTGCTTACCCGCCGAGACCTGTGCCTGCCGCTTGCGCTTGTGTCCTTCGGCCTTGTCCACCCGCTTGTTCGCCGCTGCCGTGCGGCCGTAGCGTGCGCGGCGCTCCAGCTTGGTCTGCGCCTCGATCTGTTGGCGACGCTCGCGCGCGAGGCTCGATTCGGCTGCGCGCACCATCCGCTCGGCCGCCAGCTGCTCGGTTGCGAGCACGTCCTGGTAGGCCGCGAAGGTCCCGCCGTAGGTGCGGATCGCACCGTCTCGCAGCTCCGCGGTCTGGTCGACGTGCTCGAGCAGTTCTCGGTCGTGGCTCACCACGATCAGCACGCCGGGCCAGGTGGTCACCGCGTTGTGGAGCAACTCCCGCGCGGCCCGATCGAGGTTGTTGGTGGGTTCGTCCAGCACCGTGATCGCGGCCGGTCGAACTAGCAGCCCGGCGACGGCCGTGAGAACGGTCTCGCCGCCGGAAAGTGTCTCGACCGTTCGGTCGAGGTCGGCGGGTAAGCCGAGCCGGGCCAGCACCGCCAGCGCACGTTCCTCGATGTCCCAGTCGTCGCCTAACACGGCGAAGTCGGCCTCGGTCGCGTCGCCCGCAGTGATCGCCTGCAGCGCAGCGCGCGCAGCGGTGCTGCCCAGCAGATCACTAACCGTGCGCGTCGTCTCGAGGGGCAGGTGCTGCGGCAACGACGCGACGGTCCCGTTGACCGCGATCGTGCCGCCGGTCGGGCTGAGAATGCCGGCAATCAGGCGCAGCAGCGTCGACTTTCCCGAGCCGTTTCGCCCGACCAGGCCGGTGCGTCCGGTGCCGAACGCGGCGTCGACGCGATCGAGCACAGGCCGACCGTCCGGCCAGCAGAAGGACATTTGGCTGCATACGACGCCAGGGATCTGGCTGCTAGACATGGCGGGCTCCGGGTGAGGTCGGCGGGTGCAACGCGGTGTCTCGGCACGCGCGCGCTTCGGGGATCAGACCTCAGAACTTCACGGCCCCAGAGTACGGCCGATGGCAAGCGGGCTCAGCGTGGCGCACTAGAGTTGATCGGCGTGGCAACCACAAACGACCTGAAGAACGGTCTCGTCCTCAATTTCGACGGGCAGCTCTGGACGGTGATCGAGTTCCAGCACGTGAAGCCTGGCAAGGGCGGCGCGTTCGTCCGGACCACGCTTAAGAACGTGCTGTCCGGCAAGGTTGTCGATCGCACCTTCAATGCCGGCACCAAGGTCGAGACGGCCAACGTCGACAAGCGGGCGATGACCTACCTGTACAAGGAAGGCACCGATTTCGTGTTCATGGACGGCGAGACCTACGACCAGATCCACGTCCCGTCAGAAACGATCGGCACCGGTGCGAACTACCTGCTCGACAACGCAGAGGCGGTCGTCGCCGTGCACGAGGGCACGCCGCTCTACATCGAACTGCCGACCAGCGTCGAGCTGGTGATCAGCCACACCGACCCCGGCCTGCAGGGCGATCGATCGACCGGCGGCACCAAGCCGGCCACGCTGGAGACCGGCGCCGAGATCCAGGTGCCGCTGTTCGTGACCACCGGCGAGAGGGTCAAGGTGGACACGCGCGACGGTCGCTACCTCGGCCGGATCAGCAGCTAGTCGGTGGCGGCGCGGAGCAAGGCGAGGAAGCGCGCGGTGGACGTGTTGTACGAGTCCGAGGCGCGCGACATCGATCCGGTCACGACCCTTGCCGAGCGGATCGCCCTGGCGGACCCGCCGGTCAACGACTACACCGTCGAACTGATCGAAGGTGTGCAGGCCAATCGCGATCGGATCGACGAGATTCTCGGCCAGTACGCCGAAGGCTGGACCGTCGACCGGATGCCCGACGTCGACCGTGCCGTATTGCGGCTCGCTGTCTTCGAGCTGCTCTGGCGCCCCGACGTGCCTGCCGCAGTCGCAATCGATGAGGCTGTAGAGCTGGCGAAGACGCTTTCGACCGACGAATCGCCGCGGTTCGTGAACGGGCTGCTGGGCCGCGTGTTGCGCGATCGCCCGAGTGTCACGGTCGTTTCGGAGTAGCAGTCGCGCCTGCACCGCGGTGATCAACAGCGAACAATCAGCGGGTGGTGACCGACTAGCGGTGGTGTCGCAGTAGGGCGCAGCTCGTGCTGGCTGCTAGGTTGAGCTCACCCGACAGACATCCTTTAAGAGCCCGTCCCGTGAGGCGGACAAGGAGGTTAGGCGTGACTCGTCATGCCCGCACGACCGCTGCAGAGGCCGCCACTCTTCTCTCCGATTCCGACGTCGCTCGTGCTATCGACCGCATCGCCCACGAAATCGTCGAAGCCGTCGAGAAATCCGGTTTGGACGCCGTCCTGCTCGGGATCCCGACCAGGGGTGTGCCGCTGGCGGCACGTCTTGCTGGTCGGATCGAGGCATTCTCCGGCAGGCGACTACCGCTCGGCTCGCTGGACATCACCCTGCACCGCGACGACCTGCGCCTACGCGGTGTCCGCCCGCTCGGTGAGACGTCCGAACCTGAGGGTGGGATCACCGGACGCACCGTGATCCTCGTTGACGACGTGTTGTTCTCCGGACGCTCGATCCGCGCCGCGCTCGATGCGATCACCGATCTGGGGCGGCCGCGGGCGGTGCAGGTCGCGGTCCTCGTCGATCGGGGCCATCGGCAGTTGCCGATTCGTGCCGACTACGTCGGCAAGAACGTCCCAACCTCGATCGAGCAGAAGGTCCGCGTGTCACTCGTTGAAGTCGACGGCACCGACGGCGTCACGATAACCGCGTCCACCGAGCAGGCCTGATGCGCAACCTTCTCTCGGCAGCCGACCTCGATCGCGACGAGGCGATCGCCATCCTCGACACGGCGCAGCGGATGCACGCGATCCAGACGCGCGAGGTGAAGAAACTGCCGCCGCTGCGCGGTCGCACCGTGGTCAACCTGTTCTTCGAGGACTCCACGCGAACCCGCTCGTCATTCGAGATCGCGGGCAAGTGGCTCTCCGCTGACGTGATCAATGTCAGCGCCAAGGGATCCAGCGTCAGCAAGGGTGAAAGCTTGCGCGACACCGCGCTCACCGTCGCCGCGATGGGGGTGGACGCAATGGTGGTCCGCCATCCCGCCTCGGGCGCCGTGCAGCGCCTGGCGACGTGGGTCGACTGCCACGTCGTCAACGCGGGGGACGGCACGCACGAGCATCCGACGCAGGCGCTGCTCGACGCCTACTCGCTGCGGCAACGGATCGGTGACCTCGCCGACAGTCATGTCGTGATCGTCGGCGATGTCACGCACAGCCGCGTTGCACGCTCCAATGTGCTGCTGCTGCGCACACTCGGCGCGCGCGTCACCCTGGTCGCGCCGCCGACGCTGATGCCCGCGGGCGTTTCGAGTTGGCCGTGCGAAACGAGTTGGGACCTCGACGAGACGCTCTCGGGCAAGTCGTTCGGAGACGTCGACGCGGTGATGATGCTGCGGGTGCAGCGCGAGCGGATGAGCGGCGGGTACTTCCCGACTGAGCGTGAGTACGCAATGTCCTATGGTCTCTCGCCGGCCCGGCTGGAGCTGCTCGGTGATGCTGTGCCGATCCTGCACCCGGGGCCGATGAACCGTGGCCTGGAGATCTCCTCCGCTGCTGCGGACAGCTCGCGATCCCTTGTTCTCGACCAGGTGCAGGCCGGTGTCGCCGTGCGAATGGCCGTGCTCTACCGCCTGTTGTCCGGTGCCGACGAGGAGATCCTGTGAGCGAGCGCAGCGAGTGGACGAGTGTTGCCGGCAACGAGGGTCGGGCATGAGCATCATGTTGCGGGGTGTCGCGCCGCTCGGCGGCAAGCGCACCGACATCTTGATCGACGGCGACGTGATCGCGGCGGTGGGTGGGCGAGTGCGCGGCGACACCACGATCGACGCGGACGGTCTGGTCCTGCTTCCCGGATTCGTCGATCTGCACACGCATCTGCGCGAGCCGGGGCGCGAGGACACCGAGACCGTCGCGTCCGGGTCTGCCGCCGCCGCGCTCGGCGGATTTACCGCCGTGCACGCGATGGCCAACACAGACCCGGTGGCCGACACGGCCGAGATGGTCGAGCAGGTGCTGCGGCTCGGGGCTGCCGCCGGCCTTGTCGACGTCCGGCCGGTCGGCGCGGTGTCCAAAGGCCTGGCCGGCGAAACGCTGGCCGAGATCGGGAACATGGCGCGTTCGGCGGCGGCTGTCCGGATCTTCAGCGACGACGGGAAGTGCGTGCACGATGCGCGTCTGATGCGCCGGGCTCTGGAGTACGTGAAGCCGTTCGGGGCGGCGGTGGCGCAGCACGCCCAGGACCCGCGCCTGGCCGACAGCGCCGCCTGCGCCCACGAGGGGGAGGTGTCCGGGCGCCTGGGCCTGTCCGGTTGGCCCGGTGTCGCGGAGACATCGATCATCGCTCGCGACGTGATGCTGACCGAGCACACCGGCTCGCGGCTCCATGTGTGCCACGTCTCGACTGGGGCGTCGGTGGAAGTGATCCGGTGGGCGAAGAAGCGCGGGATTGCGGTGACGGCCGAAGTCACACCGCACCATCTGCTGCTCACCTGCGACCTGCTCGCCGACTACGACCCGGCTTTCAAGGTCAACCCGCCGTTGCGCCCGGCTGCCGACATCGAGGCGCTACGGCAAGGCTTGGCCGACGGCACCATCGATGCCGTCGCCACCGATCATGCCCCGCATGCCCTGCACGACAAGGATCACGCCTTCGGCGAGGCTGCATTCGGAATGCTCGGCCTACAGACAGCGCTCGGTGTCGTCGCCGAATCTATGGTCGCGACCGGGTTGCTGGCCTGGGCCGACGTCGCGGACCGGATGAGCGTGCGGCCCGCCTCGATCGGACGCCTTCGCGGGCACGGCCGTCCGATCGCTGTCGGTGAACCGGCCAATCTCACGCTCGTCGACTCGAATGGCACTTATATAGTGGATCCGACCGATCTCGCCTCGCTGTCGCGCAACACACCGTTTGCCGGGCGCACGTTGCCGGCACGGGTCGTCGCTACCTTCCTGCGCGGACGGCCCACAGTGCTGGGCGGCGCGCTTGCAGAATCGGTCCTCGCATGAGTGAGGCGATTCTGGTTCTCGAGGACGGGCGGGCGTTCACCGGTGCTGCCTACGGCGCGCCGGGTGAGACGTTCGGCGAGGCGGTGTTCGCGACCGGAATGACCGGCTACCAGGAAACGCTCACCGATCCGTCCTACCACCGACAGATCGTCGTGCAGACTGCCCCGCACATCGGGAACACCGGCGTCAATGACGAGGACGCCGAATCACGGCGGATCTGGGTTTCTGGCTATGTGGTGCGCGATCCTGCCCGTCGCGCGTCCAGTTGGCGCTCGATCCGTTCGCTGCAGGACGAGCTAGAGGCGCAAGGCGTCGTCGGCATCAGCGACATCGACACGCGCGCGCTGACCCGCTACCTGCGCGAACGCGGCGCGATGCGGTGTGGGATTTCCAGCACCGACCTCGACCCGGATCGCCTGCTGCGCAAGGTACTTGCCGCACCGTCGATGGCCGGCGCCGATCTGTCCGCAGAAGTGACGACGGCGCGGCCCTATACAGTCGAGGCGATCGGGGCACGACGCTTCACCGTCGCCGCGATCGACTACGGCATCAAGACCATGACACCGCACCGGATGGCCCAGCGCGGCATCACCACGCGGGTACTTCCCTCGACATCGAGTGTCGCGGACGTCCTAGCCGTAGGTGCGGACGCAGTGTTCCTGGCGAACGGCCCCGGTGACCCGGCGAGCGCCGACGACGCCGTAGCGACGGTGCGCGAGCTCATGCGCAACCGCGTTCCGGTGTTCGGCATTTGCTTCGGCAATCAGATTCTCGGACGCGCGTTCGGGTTCGGCACCTACAAGCTGCGTTACGGCCACCGCGGCCTCAACCAGCCGGTGCAGGACCGCAGCACCGGCAAGGTCGAGATCACCGCACACAATCACGGATTCGCCGTCGACGCCCCGCTCGACCGCGTCAGCGAGACGGAATTCGGCGCGGTCGAGGTGAGTCACATTTGCCTGAACGACCAGGTCGTCGAGGGCCTGCGCGCAAAGGACACCAACGCCTTCAGCGTGCAGTACCACCCTGAAGCCGCGGCCGGGCCGCACGAGGCCGCCTATCTATTCGACCGCTTCAGCGAAATGCTAGAGGGGACGAAGTAAGTGCCCAAGCGCACCGACATCAGCCATATCCTAGTCATCGGGTCGGGACCGATCGTAATCGGACAGGCCTGCGAGTTCGATTATTCCGGAACCCAAGCGTGCCGAGTGCTCCGCAGCGAAGGCTTTCGGGTAAGCCTGATCAATTCAAACCCGGCAACGATCATGACTGATCCGGAGTTCGCTGATGCCACCTATATCGAGCCACTGACGACCGAGTTCGTCGAACGGGTGATCGCGGTCGAGCGTCCGGACGCGATCTTGGCGACGCTGGGCGGGCAGACCGCTCTCAACCTTGCCGTGGCGCTGCACGAGGCCGGAGTGCTGGAGAAATACGGAGTGGAACTGATCGGCGCAGACATCGACGCGATCCAGCGTGGCGAGGATCGTCAACGGTTCAAGCAGATCGTGCGTCAGGCGGGCGGCGAGGTACCCGAATCGGTCGTGTGCCGCACCCTCGAGGAAGCGGTCGAATTTGCAGCAACTGTCGGAAACCGGGTCGTCATCCGACCCTCGTTCACGATGGGCGGGCTGGGTTCCGGCCTTGCCGGGAACGCCGACGAAGTGCGCACGATGGTTGCGCGAGGACTGGCGGAGAGCCCGGTGCACGAAGTGCTCGTCGAGCAGTCGGTACGCGGTTGGAAGGAGTTCGAACTAGAACTCATGCGCGACCGGCACGACAACGTGGTGGTGGTTTGCTCCATCGAGAACCTGGACCCGATGGGCGTGCACACCGGGGATTCGATCACCGTCGCGCCCGCGATGACGTTGACCGACCGCGAGTACCAGCGCATGCGCGACCTCGGCATCGCGGTTCTGCGCGAGGTCGGCGTGGACACCGGTGGCTGCAACATCCAGTTCGCAATCGACCCGGCGAACGGCCGCATGATCGTGATCGAGATGAATCCGCGCGTGTCGCGCAGTTCCGCCCTCGCGTCCAAGGCCACCGGGTTCCCGATCGCCAAGATCGCGGCAAAGCTTGCGGTCGGCTACACCCTCGACGAGATACCCAACGACATCACGATGAGGACACCAGCTGCGTTCGAGCCGGCGCTGGACTACGTCGTGATCAAGGTGCCACGCTTCGCGTTCGAGAAATTTCCCGGTGCCGATCCGGTGCTCACTACGCACATGAAGAGCGTGGGCGAGGCGATGGCGATCGGGCGCAATTTCACCGAAGCGCTGGGTAAGGCACTGCGATCGATGGAGACTAAGGCGGCCGGTTTCTGGACGGTTGCACCGATGCCATCTGACGACGACGCCGATGTGGACGCATTGCTTGCCCAGGCAGCGATTCCGACCGATGGGCGGCTCTACCTCGTCGAGCGCGCCCTGCGCGCTGGCGCGACGGTGGAGCAGGTGGTCGAAGCGACCGCCATCGACGCATGGTTTGTCGATCAGATCGCGCTCGTGGTGGAGATCGGCGCGGACGTACGGGCGGCGCCCACCCTGACGCCGCAATTGTTGCGCATGGCCAAGCGCCACGGCCTGTCCGATCGGCAGATCGCCGTGCTGCGACCTGAATTCGCCGGTGAGGACGGCGTGCGCGCGCTGCGGCAGCGGATCGGCATCCGGCCGGTGTTCAAGACCGTCGATACCTGCGCCGCCGAGTTCGCGGCGACCACGCCGTACTACTACTCGTCCTACGACGAGGAGACGGAGGTCGAGCCGCAACGGGATCGGCAGAAGGTGCTCATCCTCGGCAGTGGTCCGAACCGGATCGGGCAGGGCATCGAGTTCGACTACTCGTGCGTGCACGCAGTGCAGGCGTTGCGCGCGGCCGGCTACGAAACCGTGATGGTCAACTGCAATCCCGAGACGGTGTCGACCGATTACGACACAGCCGACCGGCTCTACTTCGAACCGCTCACGCTCGAGGACGTCCTCGAGGTCGTGCACGCCGAACGGCAGTCCGGCGACGTTGCCGGGGTGATCTGCACGCTCGGTGGGCAGACCCCGCTCGGCTTGGCGCAACGACTCAAGGACTGCGGCGTGCCGGTGCTCGGCACGCAACCCGAGGCGATCGACCTGGCCGAGCACCGCGGTGCCTTCGGGCGGGTGCTCGCGGCGGCGGGACTCCCCGCACCCAAGCACGGCACGGCGACGTCGTTCGAGCAGGCAAAGACTGTCGCTGACGGCATCGGATATCCGGTGCTGGTCCGGCCGTCCTACGTGCTCGGCGGGCGGGGCATGGAAATCGTGTACGACGAGGCCCACCTGTCGGACTACATCAGCCGAGCGACGGAGATCACCGCCGAACACCCGGTGCTCGTCGACAGATTTCTCGACGACGCCGTCGAGATCGACGTCGACGCGCTGTTCGACGGCGCGGATCTCTACCTCGGCGGCGTGATGGAACACATCGAGGAGGCTGGCATCCACTCCGGCGACTCGGCGTGCGCACTGCCGCCGATCACGCTCGGCGCCGGTGACATCGCGGCGGTGCGGCAATCGACGTTGGCCATCGCGCGTGGGGTCGGCGTTCGGGGGTTGCTCAACGTCCAGTACGCGCTCGTCGGTGACATCCTTTACGTCCTTGAGGCGAATCCGCGCGCGAGCCGCACCGTTCCGTTCGTGTCGAAGGCGACCGCGGTGCAACTTGCCAAGGCGGCAGCGCGCATCGCGCTCGGCACTACCATCGCCGAGCTGCGCGTCGAAGGCATGCTGCCGGCGCGCGGTGACGGCGGTGACCTGCCCGACGACGCGCCGATCGCTGTGAAGGAGGCAGTGCTGCCCTTCCACCGCTTCCGCACGTCCGGCGGCGACCAGGTCGACTCGATCCTCGGGCCGGAGATGAAGTCGACCGGTGAGGTGATGGGATTCGACGACAACTTCGGCACTGCTTTTGCGAAGTCGCAGGCCGCTGCCTACGGATCATTGCCGGTGCGGGGAACCGTATTCGTCAGCATCGCCAACCGCGACAAGCGCGCGGTGATCTTTCCGGTGAAACGATTGCACGATCTCGGGTTCCGGGTCCTGGCCACCGCAGGCACCGGCCAAGTGCTACGACGCAACGGGGTCCGTGCCGAGATCGTCGGCAAGTTCAGCGACGGACCCGGAAACGTCGTCGAACGGATCCTCGCCGGCGACGTCGACATCGTGTTCAACACGCCATGGGGCAACAGCGGACCGCGTATCGACGGGTACGAGATCCGGACGGCCGCCGTTGCTGCCGGGATCCCGTGCCTGACCACCGTGCAGGCGGTCGCGGCCGCCGTACAGGGCATCGAGGAACTCTCGCGCGGTGAGATCAGCGTGCGGTCATTGCAAGATCTGCACGCGCAACTGGCCGCGTGGCGGGCGGGGGTCTGATGAGCGAACTCAGCGAGGGAAGCTCTCGCGCTGTACAGGAGAAGGCCGCGGAGATTTTCGCGGTGCAGCGGGTCGGCGCGTACCACCAGTTCACCGTCGTGGCGCCCGGGATCGCTGCCGAGGCCAAGCCGGGGCAGTTCGTGACGGTGGCGGTGGGCGGCGAGAACACGGCGATGGTGCTGCGGCGCGCCTTCGCGCTCTACGGCGCGACGCCGGGCGGAAAATTCGCCGGCACCGTCCAATTTGTCGTCGCCGCACGTGGCGCGGGCACGCGTTGGCTGGTCGAACGCAGGGCAGGCGAGTCGCTCGATGTCGTCGGACCACTTGGCACCGGGTTCCCGCTGCCGACTCGACCCTCGCGCGCGGTCCTCGTCGGAGGCGGGTACGGGACGGCGGCGCTGATCCCGCTCGCCCAGGCATTGCTGGCAGCCGGCTCGAGCGTCGAATTCGTGATCGGCGCCGCAACCGCCGACCGGTTGTTCGGTGAGCTCATCGCCAAGCGGATCGTCGGATCGGTGACGGTCACCACTGACGACGGCACCGCAGGGGAGCGCGGACGGGTCACCGATGCGCTGCCGCGAGTGATCGAGCGGATAGGTGCGGAGGTTGTCTACGGGTGCGGGCCGATGCCAATGTTGCGGACAGTCGGCGAGATGGCCCGTGCACATGCGATTCCCGCGCAGGTCGCGGTCGAAGAGGCGATGGCCTGCGGGATCGGAGTCTGCATGACGTGCGTGCTGCCGGTGCGGGGCGAGGACGGCAAGTCACGCTTCGTGCGCTCATGCGTGGACGGTCCGGTGTTCGACGCCGGTCGGGTCCGTTGGGACGACGTCGGCGCGCTGCCACGCGATCTGGTGGGCGCGGACGCCATGGGAGGCCATTGATGACCGACTTGACCACCCGGTTGGGTGCCGTCGAGCTGCCCAACCCGGTGCTGACCGCCTCGGGCTGCGCTGCCGCCGGGCGCGAGCTGCAGCAGTTCTTCGACGTGGCGGCGCTCGGCGCCGTCGTCACCAAGTCGATCATGGCGCGTCCGCGCTCGGGTCGGCCCACGCCCCGGATGGCAGAGACGCCGAGCGGCATGTTGAACTCGATCGGCTTGCAGGGCCCGGGAATCGAGTCGTTCATCACCAACGACCTTGCGTGGCTCGCCGAACAGGGCGCCCGTGTGGTCGTCTCGATCGCGGGGTCCCATACTGATGAGTACGTCGAGATCGCGCGCATGCTGGCGGGCCATCGCGCGGTGGCGCTGCTTGAAGTGAATATCTCCTGCCCGAATGTTGAAAGCCGCGGTCAGGTCTTTGCGTGCGACGCGATCGCGTCCTCGCGCGTCATTGGAGCGGTGCGCCGAGCCGCCGATCCGAATCAGCCGGTGTTCGCGAAGCTCTCGCCGGACGTCACCGACATCACCTTGATTGCGCGCGCGTGCGCGGATGCCGGTGCCGACGGGTTCTCGCTCATCAACACCCTGCTCGGGTTGGTCATCGACACCGACACCCTGGCGCCCACGCTCGGCGGGATCACTGGTGGGCTGTCCGGTCCGGCGATCCGTCCGGTCGCGGTGCGCTGCGTGTGGCAGGTCAAGCGTGCGCTCCCGCATCTGCCGATCATCGGCATGGGTGGCATCCAGTCTGGTTTGGACGCGCTGCAGTTCGTGCTCGCCGGCGCTTCGGCCATCGAGATCGGGACGGCAGTCTTCGGTGATCCGTCGGCGCCCGTGCGGGTGCTCGCCGAGCTGGCGACTGCCTTGGACGAGCGAGGATTCGCCTCGCTGCAGGAAGCGATCGGCTTCGCGCACCTCGGCCCGGATCAACGCGCCGAGCTGCACGCGCTACGAGCGAGCGCATAGATGCGTGTCTTTCGAGCGGTGCGTGGTGGCTCGAGTGGTGCGAACGATGCGTGACAGCTTCGGTGCGCGCCTGTCCGCAGCCCTCGACGCGCGCGGGTCGCTGTGCGTCGGCATCGACCCGCACCCGGCGTTGCTGCAGGCGTGGGGATTGCCCGACGACGTCGAAGGTCTGGCCCGTTTCGCGGACATCTGCGCGCAGGCGCTCGGCCCGGTCGCGGCGCTCGTCAAGCCGCAGTCGGCGTTCTTCGAGGCCTATGGAGCGGCTGGCGTCGCCGTCCTGGAACGCACCGTTGCCGCCTGCCGCGCAGCGGGGGCGCTCGTCGTCCTCGATGTCAAGCGGGGTGACATCGGGACGACGATGGATGCCTACGCCCGCGCCTATCTCGATCCAGGGTCCGCACTCGCCGTAGACGCGATCACCGTCAGCCCATATCTCGGAGTGGGCGCATTGCAGCCGGCCTTCGAGCTGGCCGACCGGCACGGCGCGGGTCTGTTCGTGCTCGCCTTGTCATCCAATCCCGAGGGCGCGCAACTGCAGCGGGCCCGGCTCGCCGACGGCCGCACCGTCGCGCAGAGTGTTCTGGACGAGGTGGCCGAGCACAATGCCGGCCGAGTACCGCTCGGGTCCTTCGGGGCCGTCGTGGGCGCGACGATCGGGACGTCTGCAGCGCGGCTGGACGGGCTGAACGGGCCATACCTGGTTCCGGGAATCGGGGCTCAGGGTGGCACCTCCGATGACGTGCGAAGAATTTTCGCCGCGGCTTTGCCTGCCGTCGTGCCCAGCGCGTCGCGCGAGGTGTTGCGCTGTGGGCCGGACCACGCAGAATTGCGCTCAGCTGTGGCGCAACTGACAGCGAGGTTCGCATTTTTGCGGAAATGACACGCCGGTGAGCTACCGTCGAGTTATACGCGATACCTCGATCAGATCGGTATCGTTCACGCGGGCTGTGGCCCATCAGGCAGTATTTCGAGCTCGACTCTCCCCACAGGGAAGGATTTCAGTGACATCACTAGCAGTTTCCGAGGCAGTGGCTCAAGCCAGCCAGGACATCATCGACAGGGGTTACGCCGTCGTCAAGCTTGCTGACGCCGACGCGGTGCGGCTACGCACCGCTCTAAGCACGGCGGTGGAGTTCTTCCAGCGTCCCCTTGAGGACAAGAACGCGCACGGTAGCGCAGATCACAACTACGGTTATCGACCCTTCGGCATCGAATATTCGTTGACGCCGGATCGTCCGGATATGAACGAGTGCTTCACGTTGTGGTCCAGCCGGCTCGATCTCATTCCGAACGCGGCGGAGATCCAGGAACTCAACGACTCTTTCCTCGACTGGCGCGATTCGTTGGCGCCGCTCGTGGCCGCGATCCTGGACGAGGTCGCTAAGAACTTCGGGACCACGAACGGCCCTGATTTCGAGAAAGCTTCTTACCTGCAGATCAACTATTGCCTGCCGACGCCACCCGAGCGTGATCTGCTGCAGGACAAGCACGAGGACGGGCACATGGTGACGGTGTTGCACACCACCGCACCTGGCCTCGAAGTGTTCCTCGGCGACGAGGCGACGCCAATATTGCCCGCCGCAGACGAGATCGTCATCATGCCGGGCTCGGTGCTGACCGCACTGTCGGGCGGCGCGATTGCCCCGCTGTATCACCAGGTGCGAAACCACGGCCTCGCCGACCGGCAGGCGTTGATGTACTTCGTCAACCCCGAGGTGGAGGCGCCGCTGTACTCGTGGGTCGACTCACCCGACGGCTCGCGCATCGACATTCGCGCGCACGTGCAGAACGCGCCGACGATGTTCGGACTGCCGCCGGTCGAGGCCCTTTAGCGCTAGCGCCTCTAGCGCTGGTGCCTCCAGTGCCAGATGCCTCTCGCGCTACTGCGCGGTGAGCTCATCCAGGGTGGCGAGATCAGTGACGCTCGGCTGCCACAGCGCCGCGGCGACATTGCTTGCCACCTGAGCGCGCGAGGTGGCACCGGCGATCACGCTGGCGACGGCAGGTAGGGCCGCGAGGCCGCCGATGGCGACCTCTAGCAGGGTGATGTCGCACTTCACCGCGAAAGCCTCGAGCTTGTCGATCACGTCGAAGGCTTCGTCGCTCAGCGCTGACTCGCGCCCCCAGGTAGCGATCCGGCTGCCCTCGGGCGCGGCTACGCCGCGGCGGTACTTGCCGGTCAGCAACCCACTTGCCAGCGGGAAGAACGGCAACAGCCCGATGCCGTAGTGCTCCAATGCCGGCACGAGATCGTCCTCGAGATCGCGCTCGAGCCAGTTGTACTCGTTCTGCGCGCTGATGAAGCGCTCGAGCCCGCGCGTGCGCGAGGTCCAGTCCGCCTCGGCGACCTGCCAGCCGGTGAAATTGGAGCTACCCAGGTATCGGACCTTGCCGGCGTGCACCAGATCGTCCAGTGCGGACAGCGTTTCCTCGATCGGGGTGGCGTCGTCGGGGCGGTGCATCTGGTACAGGTCGATCCAGTCGGTGCGCAGCCGACGCAGCGACGACTCGACGGCCCGGGTGATGTAGCGACGCGACCCGCGCGCGCCCCAGTCCGCACCGTTGTCGTTGCCGCGCGCACGCGCATCGCTGCCGAACTTGGTCGCGAGCACCACATCGTCGCGCTTGCCCTGCAGGATTTCACCGAGCCGCTCTTCGGACGCGCCGTAGGAATCGGACGTGTCGAAAAGGGTGATCCCCTCGTCCAGGGCGGCGTTGACGACCTCGCGACTGGCGTCCATGTCCAGCTTCATGCCGAGGTTGTTGGTGCCGAGCCCGACGACGGAAACGACCAGTCCGGAGTTGCCGAGGCGTCGAAATTTCATGCTGCCGACAGTACTGAAGCGACACTGAAGCGACGCCGACGCTACAGCGCCGCGAGAATGTCCTGCACGCGATCCTTGGCGTCGCCGAAGAGCATGTGGGTGTTGTCGCGGAAGAACAGCGGATTCTGTACCCCGGCGTAACCGGTCGCCATCGATCGCTTGAACACGATCACGTCGTGCGCTTCCCACACGTGCAGGACCGGCATCCCGGCGATCGGACTGTTCGGATCGTCATCGGCGGCGGGGTTGACGGTGTCGTTGGCGCCGATGACGAGCACCACGGAGGTGTCCGCGAAGTCGTCGTTGATCTCGTCCATTTCCAGCACGATGTCGTAGGGCACCTTGGCTTCGGCGAGCAGCACATTCATGTGGCCCGGCAACCGGCCGGCGACCGGGTGGATTCCGAAGCGGACGGTCACGCCACGCTCTCGGAGCTTGCGGGTCAGATCCGCGACCGGGTACTGCGCGTGCGCTACCGCCATGCCGTAGCCGGGCGTGATAACCACTGAAGTCGCGTTGCGCAGCAGATCGGCGGTGTCGGCAGCGTTGATCTCGTGGTACTCGCCGTAGTCGGTGTCGTCTGTCTTGCCGCCCTCGATGCCGAAACCGCCTGCGATCACCGAGATGAACGACCGGTTCATCGCCGTGCACATGATGTAGGAGAGGTAGGCACCGGACGAGCCGACGAGCGCGCCGGTGACGATGAGCAGGTTGTTGTTCAGCAGGAATCCCGACGCTGCCGCCGCCCACCCGGAATAGCTGTTGAGCATGGACACCACCACAGGCATGTCCCCGCCGCCGATGGAGGCAACCAGGTGCAGGCCGAGCACCAGCGCGACCGCCGTCATTACCGCGAGCAGCCACAGATGCGGCGTGGCGACGAAGGCGACCGTGAGCGCGACGAACACGACCAGCGCGCCCAGGTTGAGCAGATTCTTTCCCGGCAGCGTCAACGGATTGGACTTGATCCGAGCGGACAGCTTCAGGAATGCGACGATCGAGCCGGTGAAGGTCACGGCGCCGATGAACACGCCGATGAAAACTTCCGCGTGATGGATGCGCAGCAATGAACCGGCCAGCCCAGCACCGCCGCGCGCCTCGACGTCGTAGTAGCCGTTCCACCCGACGAGTACCGCGGCGATACCGACGAAGCTGTGCAGCATCGCGATCAGTTCCGGCATGCCCGTCATCTCGACGACCCGCGCTCGCCAGAGCCCGATCAGCGCGCCGATCACCATCGCGATCGCGATCAGCCCGGTACCGGTCGCGGCGATTGACCGCGTGGCGAGCGCAATCGTGGCGACCAGAGCAATAACCATGCCGCCGATGCCGAAACCGATTCCTGCGCGGGACGTCTCGTGCTTGGACAATCCGGCCAGGCTCAGGATGAACAGCAGGGCCGCGACGATGTACGCCGCCTGTGCGGCGGTCTCAGCAGTCATCTGCTCAGCCCTTCGTGAACATGCTGAGCATGCGCCGGGTCACGGCGAAACCGCCGAAGATGTTGATACTTGCCACCAGGATCGCGATGAACGAGAGCACCGTAATCGTCGTTTTCGCATGGCCGATCTGCAACAGCGCACCGACGACGATGATGCCGGAAATGGCGTTGGTCACCGACATCAGTGGCGTGTGCAGCGAGTGGTGCACATTGCCGATGACGTAGTAGCCGATGACGATGGCCAGCACGAACACCGTGAAGTGGCCGATCAGCTCGTTCGGCGAGAATGCCGTGAGCAGGAACAGCAACGCAGCCCCGATGGCGACGATTGCGTACCTGCGCGTCGCCGACATCGGCACTTTCTCCGGCTTGACGACACGTTCCTTGACCGGCCCGGCGACCGGTGCTGCGGATACCGGCACCGGCGGCGGCGGCCAGGTTTTCTCGCCGTCGCGCACCACAGTCATGGTGCGCTGCACGATGTCGTCGAAGTCGAGCACCAATTGCCCGTCCTTACCGGGCGTCAGCAGCTTCATCAGGTTCACCAGGTTCGTGCCGTAAAGCTGCGAAGCCTGCGTCGGCAGGCGTCCGGCGAGGTCGGTATAGCCGATGATCGTCACGTTGTTGTCGGTGACCACGGCCTCGTCCTTCACCGAGCCCGCGACGTTGCCGCCCTGCTGCGTCGCCATGTCGACGACGACGCTGCCCGACTTCATGCTCGCGATGTCGTGCGCCGTCAGCAATTTCGGTGCCGGCCGGCCCGGAATGAGGGCGGTCGTGATGATGATGTCGACGTCGCTGGCCTGCTCGCTGTAAATCTCGGCTGCACGCCGGTCGTAGTCGGCCGAGGTCGCTTTCGCGTATCCGTCCGCGCTTGCCTCCTGCTCGACTTCCACCGCAAGGAACTCGCCGCCGAGAGAGCGGACCTGCTCGGCGACCTCCGAACGGGGATCAGTCGCCCGCACGATCGCGCCGAGGCTGCTCGCGGTACCGATCGCGGCGAGGCCGGCGACACCCGCCCCGGCGACTAGCACCTTCGCCGGTGGCACCTTGCCGGCGGCGGTCACCTGACCGGTGAAGAACCGACCGAAAGCGTGCGCGGCCTCGATGATCGCGCGGTAGCCGGCGATATTGGCCATTGAGCTGAGCACGTCCAGCGACTGGGCACGCGAGATGCGCGGTACGGCGTCCATTGCTAGCGCGGTGATCGGTCGACGCGCCAGCGCCTCCACCAGTTCTGGGCTGAGCGCGGGACTGAGCAGGCCGACAAGAGTGGCACCCTCGTGCAGGTAGTCGATCTCGTCGTCCGAGGGCGCATTGACCTTCAGCACCACGTCAGCGCTCCACGCGTCTTCGCGTGAGCCCACACGTGCACCCGCCGCCGCATACGCCTCGTCGGCGAAACTGGAGGCCACGCCGGCACCGGTCTCGACAAGTACGTCGTAGCCGAGACCGATCAATTGCGCGACAGTCGCAGGCGTCGCCGACACGCGTGTCTCGGCGGCGCGCGACTCATGGGCGATTCCGATGAGCACTCGGCACTTCCATTCTTGGCGATTGTCTGACGCAACATTCGTCGGCAGGGTATTGCTGGAAATGTAGCCAACTCGCGCCGGACGCGCGCAGCGCCGCACCGCCACGGTGCTGCGAACTGTGCGCGCTCCCGCGCTTTGGCGGCCGGGCGCGATATGTTGCACGCTATGCCGAATCGCCTGACCGTGCTCTCCGGGCCGTCCGGTGTGGGCAAGGGCACGGTCGTCGCGGCCGTGCGTCGGCTCTTCCCGCATGTGTGGGTTTCGGTGTCGTGTACGACGCGCTTTCCCCGTCCGGGGGAGCGGGAGGGCGTGCACTATCACTTCGTCGCCCGGCCCGAATTCGCCCGCCTGGTCGAGGCAGGTGAATTGCTCGAGCACGCTGAATTCGCCGGCAACCTCTACGGGACGCCGCGTGCAGCGGTTCTCGAGCACTTGCTGGCCGGCGACCAGGCGCTGCTCGAAATCGAATTGCACGGCGCGCGGCAGGTTCGCGCTGCGCTGCCCGACGCGTTCCTGGTATTCCTGAAGCCGCCCTCGTGGACCGAGCTGGAACGCCGTCTGATCGGTCGCGGCACCGAGGCGAGCGAGCATGTGACGCAGCGATTGGCCCGGGCTCGTGTCGAAATGGCGGCCGAGCCCGAGTTCGACGCCGTCGTAGTGAACGACGATGTCGAGCGGGCAGCTGCGGAATTGGTAGACTTGATAAACGCCGTCTGCCACTGATGTTCGATTCTGGGGCCGCAACCCTGGAGCAACAAACACCGGAGCAGCCGGATCACCTGGCGTCTAACAGAAAGCCGAAACGTGTCCGGACCAGTGTCCGCCCCTGAAGGCATCACCAACCCACCGATCGACGAGCTGCTCGAGCGCACGGCGTCCAAGTACGCACTTGTCATCATCGCGGCCAAACGCGCCCGCCAGATCAACGCGTACTACAGCCAGCTCGGTGAGGGGTTGCTCGAATACGTCGGCCCGCTCGTCGAGACCGCGCCGCAAGAAAAGCCGCTCTCGATCGCGCTGCGTGAGATCAACAGCGACCTGATCGAATTCAAGCCGGGCGAAGGGGCCTGACCCCCCGGCAATGACCCGCTCCGTCGTGCTCGGAGTCTCCGGCGGTATCGCCGCCTACAAAGTCGCCGAACTGCTGCGCAGGCTCACCGAATCCGGACATGACGTCACGGTCGTTCCTACCGCGGCCGCGCTGCAGTTCGTCGGAGCGGCCACTTGGGCGGCACTGTCGCACCACCGCGTCGCCAGCGACGTCTGGGCCGGTGCCGCCGACGTCTCGCACGTACGGCTGGGGCGTCAAGCCGATCTGGTCCTGGTGGCTCCCGCGACCGCCGACCTGCTCGCAAAGGCTGCGCACGGCCTGGCCGATGACCTGCTCACCAACACGCTGCTGACAGCCCGCTGCCCGGTGCTGTTCGCACCGGCAATGCACACCGAGATGTGGGAACACCCGGCCACCGTCGCGAATGTCGCCACATTGCGCGCGCGGGGCGCGACGGTGCTGGAACCGGCGGCCGGGCGGCTCACCGGCACCGACACCGGCAAGGGCCGACTGCCGGAACCCGCGCAGCTCGCAGCGCTGGCTGAACTGCTCTTGCAGCGTGCGGACGCGCTGCCGCTCGATCTCGCCGGCCGGCGCGTGGTGGTCAGCGCGGGCGGCACCCGAGAGGCGATCGATCCGGTTCGATTCCTCGGTAACGCGTCGTCCGGCATGCAGGGCCTCGCCGTGGCGGCGGTCGCGGCCGCGCGCGGCGCGCGCGTGACGCTGGTCGCCGCGAACGTCGAACTTCCGGACCCGGCGGCGGTCGACGTGGTGCGGGTGACCAGTGCGATCGAACTGCGCGACGCCGTCCACGCCGCCTCCCGCGACGCGGATGCCGTCGTCATGGCCGCTGCGGTCGCCGATTTCCGTCCGGCCGACACCGCTCCCTACAAGATCAAAAAATCGGAAGCGGACCCGGAACCAATCACCCTCGTGCGTAACCCGGACGTGCTGGCCGAGTTGGTCGCGGCCCGGAGGAGGGGGCAGGTGTTGGTCGGGTTCGCCGCCGAGACCGGCGACGACTCGGCGGATGTCCTCGGGCATGGGCGCGCCAAGCTGGCCCGAAAGGGCTGCGACCTGCTGGTCGTCAACGCAGTCGGCGAAGGCCGGGCATTCGGACAGACCCACAATGCCGCCGTGATCCTGGGGGCGGATGGGCATCAGACCGACGTCCCTTACGCCCTCAAGGCCGTGCTCGCCGCCGCTGTCTGCGACCGTGTCGCGGAGTTGCTCGCGAACCGCCCGGAGTCGTCGGCGAAATTGCTTGACTAGACTGGCTTGATTCCACCCCGACACATCCCGGAGCGCCTGTGACCCGCCGTCTGTTCACCTCGGAGTCCGTGACCGAGGGTCACCCCGACAAGATCGCTGATCAGATCAGCGACTCAATCCTTGATGCGTTGCTCACCCAGGATCCCGCGAGCCGCGTCGCTGTCGAGACGATGATCACGACTGGTCAGGTGCATGTCGCAGGCGAAGTCACCACCGAGGCTTACGCCGATATCCCGACGATCGTGCGCGACTGCATCCTCGAGATCGGCTACGACTCCTCGCGCAAGGGCTTCGACGGGCTGTCCTGCGGCGTCAGCGTGTCCATCGGGTCGCAGTCCTCCGACATTGCGCAGGGCGTCGACAACGCCTACGAGTCGCGTACGGGCGAGAACGTCGAAGACCCGCTCGAGAGGCAGGGCGCCGGCGACCAGGGCTTGATGTTCGGCTTCGCGTGCGACGAGACTCCGCAATTGATGCCGCTGCCGATCGCACTGGCCCACCGCCTCGCAGAGCGCTTGAGTGCGGTGCGCAAGGACGGCACCGTCCCCTACCTTCGTCCCGACGGCAAGACGCAGGTGACCGTCGAGTACGTCGACGGGAGGCCGGTGCGCCTGGACACGGTCGTCGTGTCCAGCCAGCACGCCGCTGACATCGACCTTGACACGCTGCTTAAGCCCGACATCGCCGAGCACGTGATCGCCCCCGTCCTCAGCGAGTTCGGCCTGGACAGCGAAGGATACCGGCTACTGGTGAACCCGACCGGTCGCTTCGAGATCGGCGGCCCGATGGGCGATGCCGGCCTGACCGGACGCAAGATCATCGTCGATACCTACGGCGGGTACGCGCGCCACGGCGGCGGGGCCTTCTCCGGCAAGGACCCGTCCAAGGTGGACCGCTCGGCTGCGTATGCAATGCGCTGGGTCGCCAAGACTGTCGTCGCGGCCGGCCTTGCTTCCAAATGCGAGGTGCAGGTCGCCTACGCGATCGGCAAAGCAGAGCCCGTGGGCGTGTTTCTCGAGACATTCGGCACTGAGACTGCCGACCCGGAGAAGATCACCGAAGCAGTTCTGCAGACCTTCGACCTTCGCCCGGCCGCAATCATCCGTGACCTCGACCTGCTGCGCCCGATCTACACCCAGACCGCAGCGTATGGCCACTTCGGGCGTGAATTGCCGGACTTCACCTGGGAGCGCACCGACCGCGCGGAAGCACTTGCCAAGCTAGTTTCCGGCTGACTCGCCGCCGCGGCTGAAACGGTCGCACCGTGCTGGTAGTTGTTCGAGCATGAGCGAGGCTGGTGGACGAGGCGCGGGGCGGCGGCCGGCCGAGTCCGACCCGGTCGCTCGGCTGATGGTGGATGTGCCGCTGGCCCATCTAGACCATCCGTTCGACTACCTTGTCCCGAGCACACTGGACGCCGATGTCGCTGCTGGATCCCGCGTGCGGGTGCGCTTCGCGGGCCGACTCGTGGATGCCTACGTGCTCGAGCGCCGCGCCGAGTCCGAGCACGGCGGCTCGTTGGCTTACATCGAACGTGCGGTCGGCTCGCAACCGGTGTTGAGCGCCGACACGAGCGCGCTGTTTCGTGCCGTGGCCGACCGTTGGGGCGGCAGTTTCGTCGACGTGGTGCGCCTCGGCGTTCCGTCGCGACATGCGACCGCCGAGAAAGCAGCGCTTGATCCGGCTGCGCCACTGACAGCAGCCAACCCCACCAGCATCGAGATTTCGCGCTATCGCGCGGGTGCCGCCTTCGCCAATGCCGTCGCCGACGGCCGTCCGGCCCGCGCGGTGTGGTCGGCGCTACCGGGGGAGTCCTGGCCGCACCGGTTGGCCGAGCTGGTGCACGTCGCGCTCGCTGCAGGTCTGGGTGCGATAGTCGTGGTGCCCGACGCCCGCGATCTGGCCCGTCTGGACGCTGCCGTGACCGAACAGCTCGGCAGTGGCGCGCACGTCGCGCTGTCGGCCGATCTCGGCCCGGCCGAGCGCTACCGGCGTTGGCTCGCCGTCCGCCGCGACTCGGTGCGCATCGTGATCGGCACCAGGGCGGGCGCCTACGCACCGGTTGCCGGGCTCGGCCTGCTCATCATCTGGGACGACGGCGATGATTCGCACGATGAGCCGCGCGCCCCGTACGCGCACACCCGTGACGTGCTGGTCCTGCGCTCGGCGCTGTCCGGCGCGGCGTTGCTGGTCGGCGGGTTCGCCCGCACGCCGGAGGCTCAGTTGCTGCTGAGCACTGGCTGGGCGCACGAGATCGTCGCAGAGCGTGGCGCGATGCGCGCCGCATCCCCGCGCATCGTGGCGACCGGCGACGACGTCGAGCAATCCCGCGACCCCGCCGCAGCGGCTGCGCGGCTGCCCAGCCTGGCCTGGCGCACGACCCGTGACGCGCTCGCAGCGGGCCGTCCGGTGCTCGTGCAGGTGCCGCGGCGCGGGTACGTGCCGGCATTGGCGTGCGTGCGCGACCGAACGCCGGCGCGCTGCCCGACCTGCCACGGCCCACTCGCCAGCGTGTCCTCGGGGGCAGTGGCGAGTTGCCGCTGGTGCGGGCGTCCCGCTGGGAACTGGCATTGCCCGCAGTGCGGTGGGCGGGCCATGCGCGCCGTCGTCGTTGGGGCCGGGCGCACTGCCGAGGAACTGGGCCGGGCGTTTCCCGGCACGACGGTGCGTACCAGCGGCGGCGAGCGGGTCCTCGCCAGCGTCGAGGACAAGCCGGATCTGATCGTCGCCACGCCCGGCGCCGAGCCGGTCGCCGATTGCGGGTACGGCGCCGCCCTGCTGCTCGACGGGTGGGCGCTACTTTCCCGGGTGGGCTTGCGTGCGAGCGTCGAGACACTGCGCCGCTGGATGGCCGCGGCTGCGCTCGTCCGCGCCGACGGGACGGTGGTGCTGGGTGCCGACCCAGGTGTGGCCGCCGCGCAGGCGCTGATTCGCTGGGATCCGGGCGGGTTCGCGCAACGTGAACTGAGCGAACGCGCCGAACTGCGCTTCCCGCCCGCTGTCCGGATGGCCGCTCTGACCGGCAACGCCGCGGGCGTTGCCGATCTGCTCGCCGCCGTCGACCTGCCGGCTGGCGCCGAGATCATCGGACCGGTAGCTGTCGGTAACGACGCCGAACGGGTACTGATTCGAGTGGCCCGCCGCGACGGCGCCGCGCTCGTCGGCGCCCTCAAGGCGGCGGCCGCGGTGCGCTCCGCGCGCAAGGCGCCCGACGTTGTCAGGACGGTCCTCGATCCGGCCGAACTGCTGTGAGCCGCCCGGCGGCTACGGCGCATGCCAACGGACCTGAGCTCTACAATCGCGATGGCGATGACTTCACCGCTGTGGAGACGTCGTCGACGTCACCGCCACCTGATTGCCGGACGACCCCAAAGCGAGGGATGGGTCAACAGTCGGCGGGGACGTCGCCGGCGCTGCCGATGAGGTGGTCGTCTCGCTCGTCGCCGTAGATGATGTCGTTTCCGCCGCCGCCGCGGATGATGTCGTTCCCGCCGAGGCCGCAGATGACGTCCGGACCCTCCGTGCCGACCAATCGGTCCGGCCCTGGTGTGCCGGTGATCGTGCAGCCGCGTGGGGAGGTTGCGTACTCCTCGACACCCAGGACGGGACGGATGGCGGCCCTCAGGTCGGGGGTGGAGAAGGCGTTGCGGATGACGTCCCCGCCGATGGCGTTGCCGAGTGCGGCCATGATCATGCCTTGGTCGCGGCAGATCGCCCTTCGCGATGCCGATGCAGTCGGCGATGCGGCTCTCCGAGACCACAGTGTCGTAGCAGCACGGGCCGGTGCCCGCCGCCGGCGAGTAGTCGAACAGGATCCGGTTCTTGCCCGGCACGTAGTAGAAGCCGAAGTCCATGGCGTCATAGATGGCTGCTGCGCGGGCCGATAGCTCGGGAACGCTGGCCCGCACGATTCGCAGGCCGGTCGCCAGCCACGCATTGTCGACCGAGGACAGGATCGGGTCGAGTGGGGCGCCGGTCGGCGGCCAGATGGTCAGTTTGGCGCCGTCTCGATGGTCGTACCAGTTGTAGAACTGCCCGGTGGCATAGCGCTCCATGTGCTCGACGCTGGTGATGGTCTGAGTCAGCCGGCTGAGCAGTTCCTCGTGGCTCAGGATGGCCGAGGCGTTGCGCTGCGACCGCGCTCCACAGGTAGGCGCGGATGTTGGTCGTGGACGTCTGCACGTCGGTGTGCCCGTCGGCGTAGAGCTGATCGGTCGGTAGGCCGCTCGCGGTGTCCGCCATCGCGGCGAATGACGAAAAGTCGACCGGCTGTTCCTGTGACCGACTCTTGCACTTCCTGTGTCATCAAAGCAACATCAGCGTCATATCGGCGAAACACTCGCGCACCCGGCCGATCGTGCCGGATTGCCGCTCACGGCGGGGCAGCGCCCGCCCGACGTCAGGAGAATGCATGAAGCGACGAGCGCCCATGATCCTCACCGGAGCGGCCCTGCTGCTCGCCACAATCGCCGGAGTGGGGGTGGTCGGCGCCGTGACAACGAGCGTCGCGGCGACCAGTACCAACGTCGAGCACAAGGTCGACGTTCTACTGGCGAAAATGACCCTGAACGAGAAGCTGCAGCAGGTCCAATTGCTCAGCGACGGTCAGATCACCGACGCGGACGCGGCGGCCGGCGTGGGCAGCGTCTTCAGCCTCGTCGACCCGGCGAAGATCAACCACCTCCAGCATGTCGCGGTCGAGCAATCGCGGCTGCACATCCCGATCCTGTTCGCCTACGACACGATCCACGGCTATCGGACGATCTTCCCGGTGCCGCTCGGTGCTGCCAGCTCCTTCGACCCGGGCGTTGCCGCGAGCGACGCGACCATCGGCGCGCGTGAGTCGGCCACCGTCGGGCTCAAGCAGATCTACAGCCCGATGCTGGACGTGTCGCACGACCCGCGCTGGGGACGCATCGTCGAGGGCAATGGCGAGGACCCGTTCCTCGGTGCGCAGATGGGGGTGGCGCGAGTGCGTGGCGCGCAGGGTTCGGATTACTCCGCGCCGGACAAGGTCGCCACCAGCATCAAGCACTACGTCGCCTACGGCCAGCCCGAGGGCGGCCGCGACTACAACACGACCGACATGTCCGAGCAGCGGCTGCGCAATCTCTACCTGCCTCCGTTCAAGGCGGCGGTCGACGCCGGCGCAGCGACCGTCATGTGCTCGTTCAACGCCATCAACGGCGTGCCTGGGTGCGCGAACACGCACACCGAGACCGACATCCTGAAGAAGGAATGGGGCTTCGACGGGTTCATCGAGAGCGACTACACGGCGTTGGCCGAGACCCGGGCCTGCCCACCAGTGCGTCCCGCCGAGGGACCGTGCGGGCACGGCACCGCAGCCGACGGACCGGATGCCGGCGCGAATGCGCTGATGGCCGGGACGGACTCGGAGATGGTCAGCACCTTCATCCGTGACTACGGATCGGAATTGCTGGCGCAGAAACGGATCACGATGTCGCGCCTGGACGACGCGGTGCGGCGCATCCTGCGGGTGAAGTTCCGCGCCGGCCTGTTCGAGCACCCCTACGTCGACCAGGCCAAAGCCGTCGACCCGGCGAGTTTCGTGACGCCTGCCGACCGCGCGGCGGAGCGCAAGGCGGCCGGCGAGTCGATGGTCCTGCTGAAGAACAACGGCAACACGCTCCCGCTCGATCCGTCCAAGTCGACGGCATTGATCGGTCCGCTCGGCGACGACCAGACCGACATGATCGGGCCGTGGGGTGGCCAGGGCCAGGACCAGGATGTCGTCAGCCTGTTCACCGGGCTGAAGGCGCAGGACCCCAAAACGACATTCACTCCCGCCTGCACGATCACCAACGTCGACCCGCCGAAGGTGACTCCCAACGACGTCTGCGGATCCGACGCCGACTTCGGCGCGGCGGTCGCCGCGGCGCAGAACGCCGATCAGGTGGTGCTCGCCCTCGGCGAGTCGCGGAGCATGACCGGTGAGGCAGAGGCGCGGACGACGATCGACCTGCCGGGAAAGCAGCAGGAGCTGATCACCAAGATCCGGGCTACCGGCAAGCCTTTCACGGTGGTGTTGTTCAACGGCCGTCCGCTCACACTGCCCGACGTCGACGCCAAGGCGACGGCCATCCTCGAAGCCTGGTTCCCCGGTATCGAGGCGGGCAACGCGGTGGCTGACGTGCTCTTCGGCAAGGTCAATCCAGGCGGCAAACTGCCCGTGTCGTTCCCGCGGCGGGTCGGGCAGATCCCGATCTACTACAACCACGAGCCGACCGGACGTCCGTGCGATATCACGCAGAAGTACGTGTCGCGCTACCGCGACCTGAACAGCTGCGATCCGCTGTACCACTTCGGCTACGGGCTGAGCTACACCACGTTCGCGATCTCGGACCTGCGCCTGAGCTCGAACGCCGTCAGCCGGACGGGCCACCTCACGGCGTCGGTCACGGTACAGAACACGGGCACCGTGGCGGGCGACGAGGTCGTGCAGCTGTACCTGCACGATCCGGTGGCGAGCATCTCGCAGCCCGTCCGCCGCCTGCGCGGATTCGAGCGGGTGCACCTCGCGGCCGGACAGTCGACGACCGTCAGATTCCCGGTCACGTCCGCGGACTTCGGCTTCTACGACAACCAGGGCAAGTTCGTCGTCGAGACCGGAAGCATCGATCTCTACGCCGGCGACTCCTCGACGGCCGATCTGACGAAGTCGTTCAACGTCACCAACTGAGCGCTGAGCGCCGGTGCTGACGGCTGGAGTTGCGACCCATCGCGATTTCTCACCGTCAGCACCGGCCCAGCCGACTCCACCGATCTTCCTGCCGATGACGCGTTCCAGTGGCCGAGCGATGCCCACTGGTCGCAGTCTTGCCGCACACTGAACACGTGAGCGAGCGGAGCGAGGCTCGGGTGACCGAGCGTGAACGCGACGAGCCGCGCGTCGCCGCCTGGGAGCGGATCTCGGAATGGCCGATGGTCGTGCTGGCCGTCGCCTTCTTGGCCGCGTACGCCACCGACGTGCTCTGGGTCGGAGCGGGCGCCGGCGGACGGCAGATGTTGCGTGGCGCCGCGTACTCGATCTGGGTGCTGTTCGCGGTCGACTACTTCGTCCGACTTGTGCTCGCGGATGACCATCGGCGGTACTGGTGGCGGCACCTGGCCGACCTCGCCATCATCGTGCTGCCAATCCTCCGGCCGCTTCGGGTCCTGCGCCTGGTGATGCTGCTGCGGGTGCTCAACCGCCACGCGGCGACTAGCCTGCGGGGCCGGGTGGTCATGTACGGCGCGACGAGTGCCGTGTTGCTCGTGTTCTGCGCCGCTCTCGCCTGCCTTGATGCGGAGCGTCACCACGCCGGCTCCAACATCACGAGTTTCGGGGACGCGATGTGGTGGGCTTCGGTCACGATCTGCACCGTGGGCTATGGCGACCGCTTCCCGATCACCACCGAGGGACGCTTCGTCGGTGTCGGGCTGATGGTCAGCGGCGTAGCGCTCGTCGGCGCGGTGACCGCGTCGTTCGCCACGTGGATGATCGACAGGCTGCGCGATGAGGAGATGGACGACAAGGTGGCCACCCGCAGGGATCTGCTGCTGGTGGAAGGCAAGCTGGACGGCATGGAGCGCAATCTCGAGCTCATCGACCTGCGACTGGCCGACATCGCCGCTCAGCGAGATGGACGGGCCACGAGCGCTTCGTCATAAGCGGCGTGCTGGTCGGCGGCGGCCGGAGCCGACCGGGCGTCGCCCGCACGGGCAACCGATTCACCAACCGAGTGCGCCGTGCCGCCCGCGTCCTCGTGGACGAACCTGGCCCCACGCAGCAGCGATGCGCCGGCAGCAACCAGCAGCATCACGATGGACGCTGTGAACGCAATCAGCAGGCCGTGCCGGAACGGCGCGGAAATGAGTTGCGGGAAGAACGTCTGTCCGTAGATTTGCGGGTCGACCCGAGCGGCGCCCGAGGGCACCAGCTCTTTGATCGGATTGTCGCCGAGGAACGCCGCGAACAGCAGGCCGACGGGGGAGGCGTGCGCTGCGGCCGCAGCCTGCTGCGGTGCGACGCCCGCGCCGGCAAGCCCGCTGGACAGCGCTGCGGGCAGCCGGCTCGCCAGCCCGACCGCCATCAGCGTGAAGAAGCCACCCATCGACAGCACCATGCCGGCGTTCATGCCGGTCGCCCGGATACCGGACGCGGCGCCGCGCTGCGATGCGGGCACGGCATTCATGATCGCGGCTGAGTTCGGTGCCGCCATCAACCCCATCCCGATTCCGTTGAGCGCCAGCAGGATGGCGAACTGGCGGTAGTCGAAGTTGGCCGGCAGCATGATCAGCCCCATGAACGTCAGCGCGGTCAGTAGCAGGCCGCCGGTGGCGAAAGCACGCGCCCCGAAGCGGTCGGAGACCGCACCTGACACCGGCCCCGCGACGAGGAAACCGATCGTCAGCGGCAGCATGTAGATACCCGCCCACAGTGGGGTGTCGTGGAAGGCGTAGCCGTGCAGCGGCAGCCAAATTCCCTGCAGCCAGATGATCAGCATGAACTGCAGGCCGCCGCGCGACATCGCGGCCAGCAGGTTCACCGCTTGGCCCGCCGCGAACGCGCGGACCCGGAACAGTCGCATGCTGATCATCGGGTCCGGCACGCGGTTCTCGATGAAGACGAAGGCGACGAGCAGCGCGATGCCGCCAATCACGCCGGTCAGCACGATCGGCGACGTCCAGCCCATCGTGTGCCCGCCGTAGGGCTGCAGTCCGTAGGTGATCGCGACGAGCAGCGCGATCAATCCGACGCCGAAGGTGAGGTTGCCCCACCAGTCGATGACCACCTTGCGCGAGCGGTCGTGTGGCTTGTCGTGCAGCGTGCGGTAGCCCATCCAGGTGCCCCAGATACCGACCGGGACGCTCACCCAGAACACCGCTCGCCAGTGCCACTCCGAGAGCACTCCGCCGATGATCAGGCCGAGGAACGAGCCGGCGAGCGCGGAAACCTGATTGACCCCGAGGGCGAAGCCGCGCCGGTGCGGTGGGAACGCGTCGGTGATGATCGCTGTCGAGTTGGCCATCACCATCGCGCCGCCGACGCCTTGTACGAGCCGCAGGATGATGATCTCCAGTGCTCCGGCGGACCCGCCGTTGGGCACCAGGGCGCATGCTGTGGACGCGACGGTGAAGATCAGGAAGCCGAGGTTGAACAGCTTCGCGCGGCCGTACTGGTCACCCAGGCGGCCGAAGGTGACCACGAGGACCGCAGTGACGAGCAGGAAGCCCATCAGCATCCAGAGCAGGTAGGAGATGTTCTGCGGCGCGAGCGGATCGAGGCCGAGACCGGTGAAGATCGCCGGCAGCGAGATCAGCAGGATCGAGGAGTTCAGCGTCGCCGCGAGGATACCGACCGTGGTGACCGACAACGCGATGCGCCGGTCGTGGGCGTTCGAGTAAGACACGGGCCATCCCTTCGTTAGTTAGCTATGCTAACTAACGACGCCATGGTGGGTCCAGTCGGTTCCTTTCGGGCCGCCTGCCGGTCGTGTCGCGTCCGGCCGAAGGTTGCGACGTCCCGACCTAGGGTGCGACGGATCCGCCCTACTCGGCGACCGCGTCGCTAGAATCGCCGCTGCGCCGGGCGACGCGGTGCAGTAGCAGCATCCCGCCAAGCACCGGCTGGTCGCGGCGCTGCTCATCGGTCTCTACGTATTCGTCGAGAACCGTGAGGATGCGCCGGTCCAGCTCCGCGGCGTCCGCCGGCGACAGATGCAGGTAGAAGCGTTCGTAGATCGCGATCGAGTCCAGCCCTGCCTCGCGAAGTTCGGCCTGAAACGCCTCGACCGGCGCGTACTCGGCGTCGGTGCCGACGAGGGGTCCGTCCAGCCACCAGGTCGCGCCGGTCGAACGGTAAGGCTTCTCCAGCGCACCACTCGCTCCGGCTCGCACCGGGGCCGCTTCGAGCAGCCCGGCGTTGGCGAGCATCCGAACGTGGTAGAGCACGGACCCCGGGTCGCGGTCCAGCCGGTTGGCGAGCTGCTTGTTGGTCAGCTCGTCCTGCTCGCACAGGCGCAGGATCCGCAAGCGCAGGGGATGGCCGAGCGCCTTGACCTCCTCCATGGTGGGTGGACGCCGCGTCCGTCCCGACGTGGTCATGCGAAGAGAATACCCGATCGATGCAGAATCCTCGATCGATGGATAATTCTCCACCGATGTGAAACTCTTTCATGCATGTCGAATGCCGCAGTGGAACGCCCAGTCCTCGGAGCTGACTACTGGCGACTGTGGACCTCGTCCGGGCTGTCGAACGTCGCGGACGGGATTCTGAAGGTCGGACTCCCGCTCGTCGCACTCGAGTACACCCGTTCGCCGGCGTTGATCGCTGGGCTGGCGTTCGCATTCACGCTGCCCTGGCTGCTGTTCGCTCTGCCGGCGGGTGCGCTGAGTGATCGGCTCGACCGGCGTCGCGCGATGGTGGGGGTGAACCTCATCCGTGCGGCGTTGCTCGGTGGGCTGGCCTTACTCGCGGCGCTGGGCGGTGGCTCGATCTGGGCGCTCTACGTCGTGGCGATCTGCGTGGGTGCGGCCGAGACCCTCTACGACACCTCCGCGCAGTCGATCATCCCGCAAATGGTCGGCCGGGCGGCGCTCGCGAAGGCCAATGGTCGCCTCTACGGCATGGAGGTCACCGCCAACCAGTTCCTCGGCCCGCCCCTGGCCGGGGTGCTCGCCGCCGCGGGGGCCGCGCTGTCATTCCTCACCCCGGCCGCGCTCTGGCTGGTCGCGGTGGCCGTGCTCTGGCTGGTGCGCGGCTCGTTCCGCGTCGAACACGATGGCCCACCCTCGACCATGCGGGCAGAGATCGCGGAGGGTCTGCGGTTCCTGCGGAGTCAGCCGCTACTGCGCCGGTTCGCGGCGATGGTCGGCGCGTTCAACTTCGCCACGAACGCGGTCTTCGCCGTGTTCGTGCTCTACGCGGTCGGGCCGTCGTCCCCGATGGGACTGTCTGCGGCCGGCTTCGGGATCCTGCTGACGACCGATGCGGCGGGCAGCCTGCTCGGCTCGTTCATCGCCGAATACGTCCAGCGGTGGCTGGGCCGCGCTCGGACCCTCGTCGTCGCCTTCGCCGCAGGGGCGGCCTTGGTGGGGATCTCGGCGGTCACCTCGAACGCGTATGTGATCGGTGCCGTGTTCTTCGTCGGCGGTCTCGGCGTGGTCGTGTCAAACGTCGTGATGGTCTCACTGCGCCAGACGATCACACCAGACCGGCTGCTCGGCCGGGTGAACAGCTGTTACCGGCTCGTAGCGTGGGGGACGATGCCGGTCGGCGCCGCCGTCGGCGGGCTGCTCGCGCAATTCATCGGTTTGCGCGCGGTGTTCGCGGTGATGGGCGTCATCGCAGTCGGGATCGTGATCGCCACACTGTCGCTCACTGACGCCAGACTAGAAGAGGCCGAGCGCGGGTCCGCGTCAGCAGCAATGCACGCTTGACCGTCAGGTCTAGCTACCCAACGACCCGCGGCGTCGCAGCGATGAGTGACACCTGTGGTTGCAAAGCCGTCGCGACGTCCGCGCACGCTGCCGGCTGGGCCGTCGGCCGGTGAGCCGTGCTGGCTATCGGTCCTGCCGCAGCCTCCTAGACTCCAGGCGTGAGCGAACGAACCAGTGTGAGCGGGCTCGGCCCGCGGGACGACCGGAGCGAAGCGTGACAGTCGTCGCGATCCGGCTCTTTGGTGACCCGGTGCTGCGCACCCCCGCCGACGTGGTTACCGACTTCGACAAGCAGCTGCGCCAGCTCGTCGCAGACCTCGAGGACACCATGCTGGACGCGCCCGGTGCCGGACTCGCGGCACCCCAGATCGGCGTCGGGCTGCGGGTATTCACCTACCACGTCGACGACGAGCAGTCCGGGCACTTGATCAATCCGGTGCTGCATTTCCCGGACGACGAGCTGCAGGACGGCGGCGAAGGGTGTCTATCCATCCCCGGCTTGAGCTTCGATTGCGTGCGCAAGGCCAATGTGGTCGCGCACGGGCAGAACATGTACGGCGACCCGATCACGGTCGAGGGCACCGCCAAGCTCTCGCGCGCGATCCAGCACGAGACCGACCACCTGGACGGCGTGCTGTTCCTCGACCGCCTGGACGCCGTCACCCGCAAGACAGCGATGAAAGCGATCCGCGAGGCGGACTGGTCCGGACTCGGCGCCCCGGTCGTCAAGCTCAGCCCGCATGCGAGCGACCCGCACCTGAGCCGATGAGCGCCCGGATAGCACCTGGTGAACGGGCGTGAGGCTGGCCTTCGCCGGGACACCAGCCGCCGCCGTGCCGTCGCTGCGCGCGTTGCTCGACACGCCTGCGCACGACGTCGTCGCGGCCGTCACCCGCCCGCCGGCACGCGCCGGACGCGGTCGACACGTTTCTGGCTCACCGGTGGCCGCTCTGGCGGCGGAAGCCGGCGTGCCGGTGCTGACGCCCACCCGCCCCGGCGACCCGGAGTTTCTGGCCGCCCTCGCCGACCTCGGCGTCGAGTGCTGCGCGGTCGTCGCGTACGGCGCGCTGCTGCCGCCCGCCGCTCTGGCGCTCGCGCCACAGGGCTGGGTGAACCTGCACTTCTCGCTGCTTCCCGCATGGCGCGGTGCCGCGCCCGTCCAGCACGCAATTCTGCACGGCGACGACATCACCGGCGCCTCCACATTCCGAATCGAAGCCGGGTTGGACACCGGCCCGGTGTTCGGCGTGGTCACTGAGGCCATCCGCGCCAGTGACACCACAGGCGATCTGCTCGAACGCCTCGCGCGCTCCGGCGCCGGACTGTTGCTTGCGACGATGGACGGCATCGCCGACGGCAGCCTGGACCCTCGACCGCAACCGGCGGACGGCGTGTCGGTTGCAGCGAAGTTCACCGTCGCGGACGCCGCGGTGGACTGGACGGCCCCGGCGCGCCATATCGACCGGCTCGTGCGAGCCTGCACCCCCGCCCCGGGAGCGTGGACCACGTTTCGCGCGGACCGGCTCAAGCTCGGTCCGGTGCGACTGCGCGGCGCGAATGACCTGGCGCCGGGCGAGTTGCGCGCGCAGCGATCCGGCGTCGCGGTCGGCACCGCGACGGCAGAGCTCGAGCTCGGGACGGTCCAGCCTCCGGGGAAGCGGGCCATGCCGGCGGCCGACTGGGCGCGCGGCGTCCGCCTCGAACCGGGTGAGCGCCTGGTCGATCATGCCGGCCGATAAGCCCCGCCGCGTCGCGTACCGATTGCTGCGCGCGGTCGACGCTGACGGCGCGTACGCCAATCTCGTCCTGCCCCGCCTGATCACGGAGACCAGGCTGCACGGGCGGGATGCGGCGCTGGCGACCGAACTCGGGTACGGCACCGTCCGGGCGGCGGGCACACTGGACGAGATCATCGGCCGCTGCGTGACCCGCGCCGCTGCCGAGGTGCAACCCGAGGTCCGCGACCTGCTGCGGCTCGGCGCGTACCAGCTGCTGCGCACCCGGATCCCGCCGCACGCGGCGCTGGCCACGACCGTCGACCTGGCCCGCGCCAGCGGAATGGGCCGCGCTGCCGGATTCGTCAACGCCGTGCTTCGCAAAGTCAGCCTCGACGACTGGACGGGGTGGACGAGCGCGCTGGCCGAAGGCGGTACCGAGCT
Source organism: Mycobacteriales bacterium (assembly GCA_038212215.1). GTDB lineage: Bacteria > Actinomycetota > Actinomycetes > Mycobacteriales > Jatrophihabitantaceae > JALZAI01. The sequence goes on along the minus strand of JBBQUT010000006.1, from coordinate 31,389 downwards.
TCGCGCGATCGCACTGCGAACGGCTCACCCCGAGTGGATCGCGGCTGCGTTCGCTGACGCACTGGGCGGCCGGCTCGAGGAGACAGAGGCCGCGCTAGCCGCCGACGACGAGCGGCCGCAGACCCATCTGATCGCCTGGCCCGGGCGGTGCACCCGCGACGAGCTCATCGCGCAGGCCGGCGGCCGCCCCGGGCGTTACTCGCCATGGGCGGTGCGCCTGGACGGAGGCGACCCCGGTGCGCTGGCGCTTGTGCGCCGGCATCGCGCCGGCGTCCAGGACGAGGGCAGCCAGCTGTGCGCGCTGGCCCTGGCCAACGCGCCGATTGACGGGCGTGACGAGCGCTGGATCGACCTCTGTGCCGGTCCCGGCGGCAAGACTGCCCTGCTCGCCGCCCTCGCGGCCGAGCGGGGCGCGACCGTGCTCGCCAACGAACTGCGCCCGCACCGGGCCGAGCTGGTCCGCCAGATCACCGCCGCGTGGAATGTCGAAGTGCTCGTCGGCGATGCTCGCGAGCTCCCGCCGGTCGACGGCGGTTACGACCGGGTGCTGCTGGATGCCCCTTGCACCGGACTCGGCGCGCTGCGGCGGCGTCCGGAGGCACGCTGGCGGCGGAGCGGTGCCGACCTGGCGGAACTGGTCGAACTGCAACGCTCGCTGCTCGCCGCGGCGATTCGGTTGGTGCGCCCTAGCGGGGTACTGGCCTACGTCACCTGCTCGCCACATCTGCAGGAAACGTCCGGCGTCGTCGCGGGCTACGACCTGCGCGACGCCCGGCAGCTGTTCACCGGTGTCGCGGGGCTGGGACAAGGCCCTACCGTCCAGCTTTGGCCGCACCGGCACGGCACCGACGCGATGTTCCTGGCTCTGCTGGCCCGCTCGTGACGGAAGCCGGGCTCTCGGCGAGCGTCGATACACTCGCGGCGTGAGCGAAGCTTGCGAGCGAACCGATGTGATCGGGCTTGGCCGTCCGAACGAGCGAAGCGAGGCTCGGGCGTGAGCGAAGCTTGCGAGCGAACCGATGTGATCGGGCTTGGCCGTCCGAACGAGCGAAGCGAGGCTCGGGCGTGAGTGCACGCAGTGAGCGAGCGACACGAGCGGGCGCGGCCGAGGCAATGATCGCGCCGAGCATCCTGTCCGCCGACTTCGCCCGACTGGCTGACGAGGCCGAGGCGGTGGGCGCCGCGGACTGGCTGCACGTCGACGTGATGGACGCCCATTTCGTCCCCAATCTGACGATCGGGCTGCCGGTCGTACGGAGTCTGCGCGAGGCGACCGACATCCCGCTGGACTGCCACCTCATGATCGACGATCCGGATCGCTGGGCGCCTGGCTACGCCGAGGCCGGGGCGGCCAACGTGACATTCCACATCGAGGCGGCCGGTGACGCAGTACAGACCGCGCGGGCGATCCGCTCCGCCGGTGCGCTCGCCGGGTTGTCCCTCAAACCGGGTACGCCGCTCGAGCCATATTTGGACGTGCTGCGCGAGTTCGACACGCTGCTCGTGATGACGGTCGAGCCCGGCTTCGGCGGTCAGAGTTTCATGTCCGAGGTGCTGCCGAAGGTGCGCTTGGCGCGCGAGCAGGTCAGTTCCGGACACTTGCGCCTGTTCGTCGAAGTCGACGGCGGGATCGACGAGGACACGATCGTCGCGGCGGCACAGGCCGGGGCGGACGTGTTCGTGGCGGGCTCCGCCGTATACGGCGCGGCGGATCCGGCGCAGGCCGTGGCGGCGCTGCGTGCCAGGGCTCGCGGGGCCATGTACCGGCCGTGACCGGATCCGTCAGCGCTGCCGAGCAGGCGGCCATGCACCGTGCCCTTGCCCTGGCGCAGACTGTTCGCGGCCGCACCAGCCCGAACCCGGCTGTCGGCGCGGTGCTGCTGGGCGCCGACGGCATGCTCGCCGGCGAGGGCGCGACGGCACCGCCCGGCGGTCCGCACGCCGAGATCGTCGCGTTGCAGCGCGCCGGCGATGCGGGGCATGGCGCGACGGCCGTGGTCACCCTGGAGCCGTGCGCGCATACCGGCCGCACCGGTCCATGCACCGAGGCGCTGATCGAGGCCGGAATCAGCCGAGTGATCTACGCCGTCGACGACCCGAACCCGGCGGCCGCCGGGGGTGCGGCGGCATTGCGCGAGGCGGGAATCAGCGTGTTCGCCGGCCTCGAGGCATCCGCCGCCGCGGCCGGGGCGCTGCGGCCGTGGCTGCACGGCGTGCGCACCGGGCGTCCCTACGTCAGCTGGAAGTACGCCGCGACGCTCGACGGGCGGGCGGCTGCCGCCGACCTCAGCTCCCGCTGGATCTCAGGCGTGGCCTCCCGGGCCGATGTGCACCTCTTGCGCGACGCCGTCGACGCGATCATGGTCGGCAGCGCGACGGTGCTTGCGGACGATCCGCACCTGACCGTCCGCCATGGGGATGTCCTGGGTGAGCACCAGCCGCTGCGGGTGGTCATGGACCGCCGACACCGGGTGCCCCAGGACGCCCTGGTGTTCGACAGCGCGGCGCCGACGCTGGTCCTGGACACCGCTGCGCCACGCTTCGCCCTCAAAGCCCTGTTCGACCGGGGCGTGCGGCACCTGCTGCTCGAGGGCGGCGCGACGCTGGCCGGAGCGTTCCTGGAAGCGCGCTGCATCGACGAGGTGATCGCCTACTTCGGCCCGATGCTGCTTGGTGCCGGTCCGTCGGTGCTAGGTGAGGCTGGCATCGAATCCATAGCCGAAGCCGTCACACTGGAAATCGACGACGTCGTACGACTGGGCGGCGACGTGAAGATCGTCGGCCGCACTGTCTGGCCGGAAGGGGACTAGCCGGTGTTCACCGGAATCATCGAAGAGGTCGGCGAGGTGGCCGCGCTCGACTCACGAGGCGACAGCGCCGTGCTCACCCTTGCCGCGTCGACCGTCGCCGCGGATCTGACCCATGGCGCGTCCATCGCGGTCAACGGGGTCTGTCTCACCGTCGTCGGGTGGCGTGGCACCGCTCCCGCCTACATCGACTTCGATGTGATGGGCGAGACACTCAAGCGTTCGGTGATCGGCGACCTGCACGCCGGGTCGAAGGTGAATCTGGAGCGCGCCGCCCGCGTCGGCGCCCGCCTGGACGGGCACATCGTGCAAGGTCACGTCGACGGCTCTGGAGTGCTGCTCGCGCGCAGGCCGGGGCAGGCCTGGGAGGAGCTACGCTTCGGGCTGCCGCTCGAACTGGCTCGCTACGTCGCGGAGAAGGGCTCGATCGCCGTGGACGGGGTGTCGCTCACCGTCAGTGCGGTCGGTCCGGACTGGTTCGAGGTCGGTCTCATCCCGGAAACGCTGCGTGCGACCACGCTCGGCGCGAAGGCGCCCGGTGACGCGGTCAATCTGGAGGTCGATGTGCTCGCCAAGTACGTGGAGCGGCTGCTCAGGACCAGCGCGTGATCCTCGACAGCATCGAGCGCGCCATCACCGACATCAAGTCCGGGCGTCCGGTCGTAGTCATCGACGACGAGGACCGCGAGAACGAGGGCGACGTGATCTTCGCCGCCGAGCTGGCGACACCGGAGTTGGTCGCGTTCATGGTGCGCTACACCTCGGGCTACGTCTGCGTCTCGATCACCGAGGCCGAGGCCGACCGCCTGGACCTGCCACCGATGTTCCGCGTGAACCAGGACCGCCGCGGAACCGCGTACTCGGTCACAGTGGACGCGCGCGAGGGCGTCAGCACCGGCATCTCTGCGGCCGACCGCGCCCACACCATCACGCTGCTGGCCGACCCCGCGTCCACAGCTGCCGATTTCTCCCGCCCGGGACACGTCGTCCCGCTGCGCGCGAAAGACGGTGGCGTCCTTCGCCGGCCGGGACACACCGAGGCCGCAGTCGATCTCGCCGTACTCGCAGGCCTGCGCCCGGCGGGCGTGCTGTGCGAGGTCGTGAGCGAGAAGGATCCGGCAGGCATGGCGCGCGCAGAGGAATTGCGCGTGTTCGCCGATCTGCACAACCTCGCGCTGATCTCGATCGCCGACCTGATCTCCTACCGCCGCCGCTTCGAGAAGCTGGTCGAACGCATCGCCTCGGCCCGGGTGCCGCTGCGCTACGGCGAATTCACCGCGGTCGGCTACGCGTCCAATTACGACGGTCGCGAGCACGTCGCGTTCGTCTTCGGCGACGTCGGCGACGGCGAGGACGTGCTGGTCCGGGTGCACTCGGAATGCCTCACCGGCGACGTGTTCGGATCGCTGCGCTGCGACTGCGGGCCGCAACTGGACGCCGCGCTGGCGGCGGTCGCGCGCGCGGGTCGCGGGATCGTGCTCTACGTTCGCGGGCACGAGGGTCGTGGCATCGGGCTGCTACACAAATTGCAGGCCTATCAACTGCAGGACGCCGGCTCGGACACCCTCGACGCCAATCTCGAGTTGGGCTTGCCGGCCGACGCGCGCGACTACGGCACCGGCGCCCAGATCCTCGTCGATCTCGGCGTGCACTCGATGCAGCTGCTCAGCAACAACCCTGCCAAGCGAGCCGGGCTCGAGGGCTACGGGCTGCGCATCACCGGCCGGGTGCCGCTGCCGGTGCACGCGAACCCGGAGAATCTGCGCTACCTGCAGACCAAGCGTGACCGGATGGGCCACGACCTCAACATCCAGCCGGGGGACGGCTGATGAGTGCGGCGTGCTGCGCGCCCGCAGCGTTGCGCGGGCGTCGATGAGCGGACACGGAGCGCCGACCGCCGGACCGGTCGCCGGGGCGGGAAACCTGCGGGTCGCCGTTGCCGCGAGCCTGTGGCACACCGAGGTGATGGACGGCCTGCTCGACGGGGCCCGGCGTGCGATGCGCGATTCCGATGTCGCCAATGTCACCGAACTGCGCGTGCCGGGGACGTTCGAGCTGATCGCTGCGGCAAGCCGGTTCGCCAGTGCGGGATACGACGCAGTGGTCGCGCTGGGCGTGGTGATCCGGGGCGGCACGCCGCATTTCGACTACGTCTGCCAGGCCGCCACGCTCGGATTGAGCGCGGTGTGCGCCGACACCGGGATGCCGATCGGCTTTGGCGTGCTGACCTGCGACGACGAGCAGCAGGCCCTCGAGCGTGCCGGATTGCCGGGATCGCGCGAGGACAAGGGCTACGAGGCGACGGCCGCCGCGCTGGCCACTGCCGTCAGTCTGCGTGATCTTCCGCAGCGGTGAGACGGCGAGCCGTCAGCGGGCGCACCTCGGCGTAGCGCTCGCGCACAACAGGCATCGGATCGGCGTCGTAGCGTGCTGGCTCCTGCCGCTGCCACGCCGGCGGCTGGGTGCCACCTGCGAGCGTCCACGCCGCCTGCCGCGCAGCGCCGTCGGCCACGTACTCGCCGGGATCGGGCACCGCGACTGGTGCGGCGAGTACGGCCGGGGCGATCCTGCGCAGCGCCTCCGAGCGGGCGCCACCGCCGACGAGTAGCACTCGCGACACCTCGACGCCTTCGGCGCGCAGCGCGTCCAGACCGTCGGCGAGCCCGCACAGCAGTCCCTCCACGGCTGCCCGGGCGAGGTGTGGCGGGGTTGCGTTGCGGTTGGTCAGCCCCAGCACCGACCCTGCGGCGTCGGGACGGTTCGGGGTCCGTTCGCCGTCGAGATAGGGGACGAGAACCAGACCGTCGGCGCCGGGGGGCGCCGACAACGCCAGGCGTGACAACTCGTCCAGATCGACGCCGAGCAGGCGGGCGGTCGAATCGAGCACCCGCGCCGCGTTCAGAGTGCACGCCAGTGGCAGGAACTGGCCCGAGGCGTCGGCGAACCCAGCGACGATGCCGGTGGGGTCGGCAGTCGGCGTCGCGCTCACCGCGCTGACGACGCCGGACGTCCCGATCGACACCACGACGTCGCCGCGTACCGCGCCGACCCCCAGCGCGGCCGCCGCGTTGTCGCCGGTGCCGGGGCCGAGCACGATGCCGCCAGGCGTCGACCCGGCTGGTTCGGACGGGCCGAGCACGACGGGAAGTTCCGGTTCGGCCCCGAAGGCGAGGTAGAGCAGATCCCGCCGATACGTTGCGTCCGCCGGTGACCAGTACCCCGTGCCACTCGCGTCGCCGCGGTCGGTGCGCAGCGCCTCCAGACCGCCGCCGCCCAGACGCCAGGTGAGCCAGTCGTGCGGCAGGCACACCGCCGCGGTGCGTTCGGCGTTTGCGGGTTCGTGCTCGGCGAGCCAGCGCAGCTTGGTCACCGTGAACGAGGCCAGCGGCACCGACCCGATCGCTGCCGCCCAAGCACCCGCGCCGCCATCGAGTTCGGCGAGCAGATCGTCGCTTGCCTGCGCCGAGCGGGTGTCGTTCCACAGCAGCGCTTTGCGCACCACGGCGCCGGATTCGTCCAGGCACACCATGCCGTGCTGCTGGCCGCCGACCGAGATCGCGGCGACATCGTCGAATCCGCCGGCGGCAGCGGCGGCGCTCTGCAGCGCGTCCCACCACGCCTGCGGATCGACTGACGTGCCGTCGGGGTGGCGGGCCGCGCCACTGCGGACGAGCGCCCCGGTACCGGCGTCCCGGATCACGATCTTGCAGGCCTGCGTCGAGGAGTCGATTCCGGCAATCAACGTCATGCATGCCTCCTCATCGTCAAGCGATCCTCGCGCCATCAACACCGGCTCGGACTGCCCGGACGGGGCGCACCTCCCTCGGCGGCGCTCATGTGCGCGATCCGGGCGTCATCCTGACAGAGGGTGTTGACAACTGCCAACGACGCGCGACAGGGTCAGCCAAAGATCTTTTCCAGCAGCGCACAGTTGCGTTTGTCATTGGGGGCGGTGAAGTGCGGGCTGCAGTCATCACCTCGCCCGGCGAGGTGGCGATCGAGTCGGTCGACGACCCGACGCCCGGGCACGGCGAGGTCGTCGTGCAGGTAGCCGCTTGCGGGCTGTGCGGCACCGATTTGCATATCCTGCAGGGCGAGTTCGCGCCGACGCTGCCGATCATTCCTGGTCACGAGTTCGCCGGGACGGTCGTCGCGACCGGGCCGGGCGCGCGCGGCGTATCAGAAGGCGACCGGGTCGCGGTCGACCCGTCGCTCTACTGCCACGAGTGCCACTACTGCCGGCTCGGCAAGAACAATTTGTGCGAACGCTGGAACGCGATCGGGGTAAGCGTCGCGGGCGGTGCGGCCGAGTTCGTCGCCGTCCCTGCCGCCAACTGCGTGCCGCTTCCCGACGAGGTGGCAACCGCCGATGCGACCCTCATCGAGCCGCTGTCGTGCGCGGTGCGGGGTTACGACGTACTGCGCAGCCAGCTCGGCTCGCACGTGCTCATCTACGGCGCGGGGACGATGGGGCTGATGATGCTGCGGCTCGCGCAGCGCACCGGAGCGGTGAGCGTCGACGTCGTCGACGTGAACAGCGACCGACTGCCGCACGCGGCGGACATGGGCGCCTCCGCCACCGCGACGTCGGCGGAGCACATCGAGCGGCCCTACGGGTGGGAGCTCGTGGTCGACGCGACCGGCAACGGGCGAGCGATCCAGGACGGCCTGCAGCGCGTCGGGGCGGGGGGCACCTTCCTGCAGTTCGGCGTGGCCGACTACGCCACGCGTGTGCAAATCGACCCCTTCCGGATCTACAACAAGGAAATCACCATCACCGGGTCGATGGCAGTGCTGCACTCCTACGAGCGGGCGGCCGAACTGTTCGCCGACGGGGTGATCGATCCCGGCATGTTCATTACCGACCGGATGCCGCTGGAGCACTACGCCGAAGCGCTCGACGCGTTCCGCGCGGGCAAGGGACTCAAGACGCAGGTGCTGCCCGGGTTGTCCTGAGCCGGCCTTGTGGGGACTGAGCAACCACCTGCGGGCGAAGCCGCGGTCGGCGTCTGCGCCGGTAGGCTCGGACCTCGACATGAAAAGCTTCGATGAGCTGTTCGCCGAACTGCGCGAACGCCAGCAGACCCGCCCCGCAGGCTCGGCGACCGTCGAAGCCCTGGACGCCGGCGTGCACGCGCAGGGCAAGAAAGTCGTCGAGGAAGCCGCTGAGGTGTGGATGGCCGCCGAGCACGAGTCCGCCGAACGCACCGCAGCGGAGATCAGCCAGCTGCTGTACCGCGTCCAGGTGATCATGCTCGGCAAAGGTATCGGGCTCGAGGACGTCTACCGACATCTCTAGTCGGCCCGCCATTCCGCCGCCCGCCGCCTAGAGAGAATCCGAATGCTCCGCATCGCCGTTCCCAACAAGGGCTCGCTGTCCGAGCCGGCGAGCCAGATGCTCGTCGAGGCGGGTTATCGCCAGCGCAGCGACCACCGCGAACTCGTCCTGCTCGACACCGACAACGACACCGAGTTCTTTTTCCTGCGTCCGCGTGACATCGCCATCTACGTCGGCTCCGGACGCCTCGACGTCGGCATCACCGGCGAGGATCTCCTGCTGGATTCCGCAGCCCCGGCCGACGCGATCCTCCAGCTCGGGTTCGCCGGTTCCACCTTTCGCTTCGCCGGACGCGCCGGGACGGCGCACACCGTCGAGGACCTGCACGGCAAGCGCATCGCGACGGCCTATCCCGGTGTGGTCGACTCCTACCTTCGTGAGCACCGGGTCGCCGCGGAGATCATCCGCCTCGACGGCGCAGTCGAGACTGCTGTGCGCCTGGACGTCGCGGACGTGATCGCCGACGTGGTTTCAACCGGGACGACCCTGCGCAACGCCGGGCTCGAGGTGTTCGGCGATCCGCTGCTCGTCAGCCAGGCGGTACTGATTCGCAGCCGCCGCGCCGACATCGATCCGCGCATCGAGCAGCTGATGCGCAGGTTGCAGGGCGTGATCATCGCGCGGCAGTACGTGCTGATGGACTACGACATCAGCGACGACCTCGTCGAGAAGGCGGTGGAGATCACACCGGGCATCGAGTCGCCGACCGTTTCCCCGCTGCACGAGCGCGGGTGGTCGGCAGTTCGGTCGATGGTCGAGCGCAAGCGCACGAACCAGGTGATGGACGAGCTCTGGGAACTCGGCGCGCGCGGCATCCTGGTCACCGACATCTCCGCGTGTCGGCTATGAGCGCCGAGCAGATCGTCGAGGCGCGACCGGTCGTGACGAGCCGGATCGCCTGGGCCGCGTCCGCCGTGGTTCTTGCGGTTTTCGTGCTGACGGCGCTCGTGATGACGTCGGCCAATGCCGGCGCCGACTTCACCGGCAAGGACCAGATCGCGACGGTTGTCATCGGCGTGATCCTGGCCGGGCTGTGCATCATGCCGACGCGTCCGCGACTGCGAGCCGACACCGAGTCGGTACGGTTGCGCGCGTTCCTCGGCGGCTGGCGCGTCGTGCCCTGGGACCTCATCGTGCGGGTGGACTTCCCGAGCAAGGTGCGCTTCGCCCGACTGGTCCTGCCGGGGGAGGAAACCCTTGCGATCTATGCGGTGCAACGCCTCGACAAGGAGCGCGCGGTCGAATCGATGCGCCGGCTGCGGGCCCTGTGGGCCGTCACCCACGCCGACGCCTGACGACCGCGGCGAAGCGCGCGGTACTTCCCGAAGCGCGTAACCCTCGGATAGCGTCGCTACCCGAACGGTCGCAGCGCGGCGCACAACGCGGTCACCGCCCGCCGTTCCTGGAGGGAGTACCGAGATGACAGCACCAGCCGACGACCGAACCGAGTTGCCCGCCCCCCGCGTCGCCGATCCCGCGCCGCTGGGGCTCGCAGCGTTCGCAGCGACCACCTTCTTCCTGTCCGTCGTCAACACCGGAATGCTGTCGGACACCGTCGTCACGGTCGTGCTCGGACTGGCCTTCTTCTACGGTGGCTTGGCCCAGTTGCTGGCCGGCATGTGGGAGTTTGCCAACCGCAACACGTTCGGCGCCCTCGCGTTCTCCTCCTACGGCGCCTTCTGGTTGTCCTACTGGTACCTGGTCGACCACGTCCTGCCGCATCTGCCCAGCACCGTCAAGCCTGCTGACGTCAGTCACGCGGTGGGGTTGTTCCTGCTCGTCTGGGCGATCTTCACCACCTACATGTGCATCGCGGCCTCGCGGGTCTCCGGTGTCGTGCTCGCGGTGTTCGTCTTCCTGGCCCTGACCTTCATCGCCCTCAGTGTCGGTGAGTTGGGCGAGTCGACCGGCTGGTCCAAGCTCGGCGGCTGGCTCGGCCTGGTCACGGCGGTGCTCGCCTGGTACGGGTCACTCGCCGGGGTTGCCAACTCGACGTTCCGGCGGGTCGTCTTCCCGACGATGCCGCGATAGATTCCTGTCATGAGCGAGCAAACGCTGTCGAATCTGTCCAAAGAAGATCGTCGCTTCCCGCCCCCCGACGAATTCGCCGCAAACGCGAATGTCAAGGCCGACGCCTATGACGAGGCATCCGGTGACCGACTGGCCTTCTGGGCCAAACAGGCGGACCGGCTCTCCTGGGACACCAAGTGGTCCGAAGTGCTGGACTGGTCAGACGCCCCGTTCGCCAAGTGGTTCGTCGGCGGCAAGCTCAACGTGGCCTACAACTGCCTCGACCGCCACGTCGAGGACGGGCACGGCGATCAGGTCGCTTATCACTGGGAAGGCGAGCCGGGCGAGACCCGCGCGCTGACTTACGCCGAGCTCAAGGACGAGGTCTGTAAGGCCGCCAACGCGCTCATCGAATTGGGCGTGCAGACCGGCGATCGGATCGCGATCTACCTGCCGATGATCCCGGAGACGGTCGTGGCGATGCTCGCCTGCGCGCGGCTGGGTGCGCCGCACACCGTCATATTCGGCGGATTCTCCTCGACCTCGCTGTCGGACCGGATCATCGACTGCGATGCGCGCATCGTGATCACCGCCGACGGTGGCTACCGGCGTGGCTCGGCGTCGGCGTTGAAGCCCGCGGTCGACGAGGCCCTGCAGAAGTGCCCGGACGTCCGCAATGTTCTTGTCGTGAAGCGTACCGGCCAGGATGTCGCATGGGACGACTCACGCGACCTGTGGTGGGACGACGTGGTCGGCAAGGCGTCCGCCGAGCACAGCTGCGAATTCTTCGACGCCGAACACCCGCTGTTCGTCATGTACACCTCCGGCACGACGGGTGCGCCGAAAGGCATCCTGCACACCTCGGGCGGATACCTCACCCAGGCCGCGTACACCCATCACGCGGTCTTCGACCTCAAGCCCGACGAGGACCTGTACTGGTGCGGCGCAGACATCGGCTGGATCACCGGGCACAGCTACATCGTCTATGGCCCGCTCGCGAACCGGGCGACGTCGTTCATGTACGAAGGGACGCCGAACACGCCGAACGAGCACCGCTGGTTCGAGATGATCGAGAAGTACAAGATCACCATCTTGTACACCGCCCCGACCACGATCCGTACCTTCATGAAATGGGGCGAGGACGTCCCGAACGCGCACGATCTATCCTCCTTGCGCCTGCTCGGCTCCGTCGGTGAGCCGATCAACCCCGAGGCATGGATGTGGTACCGCCTGCACATCGGCGGGGAGCGCTGCCCGATCGTGGACACCTGGTGGCAGACCGAGACAGGCGCGCTCATGATCGCGCCGTTGCCCGGCGTCAGCGGTACCAAGCCCGGCTCGGCGATGACGGCATTGCCCGGAATCGGCGCCGAGGTCGTCGACAACGATGGCACGCCGGTCCCCAACGGCGGTGGCGGGTTACTCGTGATCACCGACCCGTGGCCGGCGATGACGCGCGGTATCTGGGGCGATCCGGACCGGTTCAAGGAGACCTACTGGTCGCGCTTCGCCGAGCAGGGTTACTACTTCGCCGGGGACGGTGCGAAGAAGGACGACGACGGCGACCTGTGGCTACTCGGCCGCGTCGACGACGTCATGAACATCTCCGGTCACCGCATCTCGACAACGGAGGTGGAGTCGGCGCTGGTGTCGCACCCGACGGTCGCTGAGGCAGCGGTGGTCGGCGCGAGCGATCCGACCACCGGTCAGGGCATCGTCGCATTCGTGATCCTGCGCGGCGAAGCCCCCACCGACGAGGCGGAGGGCGAGAAGCTGATCAAGACGCTGCGCAACCACGTGGCGACCCAGATCGGTGCGATCGCCAAGCCGCGCCAGATCATGATCGTCGCCGAGTTGCCGAAGACGCGCTCCGGAAAGATCATGCGGAGGCTGCTGCGTGACGTCGCCGATCACAAGGAACTGGGTGACGTCACCACCCTCACGGATAGCTCGGTGATGGACCTGATCGGTGGGAAGATGTCCAGCGCTCCGGCCGAGGACTAACGCTAAAGCGCGTCGGCCGACGTGATCCGCGTCGGCCGGCGTGCCATCCGCGTTCAGCGCAGCCGCTCGGCGAGCGCTAACGCGTCGAACGGCGCGCGCACTTTCACATCGTTGTCGAAGTAGCAGAACACGTCGTGTCCGGCTTGCGTCCAGGCGCGGATCGTCGCGGCCCAACTGTCCAACGCTGGCGCGCTGTAGCCGCTCGTGTACAACTCGACGTCGCCGTGTAGGCGCACATAGGCGAAGTCGGCAGTGACCTCCCGGATCAGCGGCCATTTGCCGGCGGTGTCGGCAACCACGACTGCGATCGCGTGCTCACGCAGCAACTGCGTGAACGCCGGCGTCAGGAATGAGGCATGCCGAACCTCGAGCGCGTGCCGAATCGGGCCGTCCCAGCACGCATCGACAAGGGCTCGATCCTTGATCCGTTCGTCGTGGCGGCGGGCGAGCCAGGCCGCCTCGCCGCTCGAGCGCGGCAACCGCGCGAAGAAGGACGCCAGTCGCGCCGGGTCGAAGCCGAGCGTCGGCGGCAACTGCCACAGCATCGGGCCGAGCTTGTGCTCGAGCGCCAGGACTCCGGAGCCGAAGAAGTTCGCCAGCGCGGTCTCGACGCCGGCCAGCTTCTTCAGGTGCGTGATGAAACGGCCGCCTTTGACGGCGAACACGAAGTCGTCGGGGGTCTCCTCGAACCATGCGCGCCAGCTTGACGGGCGTTGCAGCGAGTAGAACGAGCCGTTGATCTCGATAGTGCGTAGGTGCGACGCTGCGTACTCCAGTTCGCGCCGGTGGGCGAGCCCGCCGGGATAGAACACGCCGCGCCACGGCGGATACGTCCAGCCTGAGATGCCGACTCGCGCCGCGGCCACCGCGGTCAGGAAAATCTCATTGCGGCTAGGAGAGGTACTGCTCGCCCGGGCCGTTGCCCGGCTCGTCGGGATAGCGGCAGGCGTGCCGGAAGGCGGCCTGCAGCGAGCGCAGGCCTTCGTGCAGCGGCTCGCGGCGCTCGCCCAGATAGTCCTGCGTAGCTGCGAGCAAGCCGGCTAGCGCGGTGATCAGGGCGCGTGCCTCGTCCAGGTCGAGCGTGGGCTCGTCGTGCGCCGCCAGGCCTAGGTTCTCGGCCGAGGCGCCCATCAGCAGCACCGCCGCGCTGGTGATGACGTCGGTGGACGGCACGCCGGTGAGTTCGCCCAGCGGCGTGTCCGCCAGGCCCTCGAACCCGTGCGCCGGTAGTGGGATGGCAGCTGCGGGGTGTGGGCGGGAGGCACTGCCGGGGACGCTGGACGGCTCTGGGTCGCTCGAAGGGAGGGGCGCGGCTTTTGGATCGGTGTCGGGCACGCTGATACCCTGTCATCGCGACCAGGCTCCGCGTACTGCGGGGTCGGCAAGCGGAGACCTCACCGTTTCCCACCCGAGCCATTCGAACGTTGCGTGCGCCGGGTCCGGTCCGTGTCGTCCGGCACCCGTCGGGCGGCGCCCGCGTTTGCGGGAACGGGCCGGTCGGGTTTCGTCGAGGCCCCGCCTGCACGCCGCAGCGGGGCTTTCGTGCACACCGGACACGGGCGCCGCGCAGCACTACCGACTATGTCTACTTTGGAGGTCCCATCAGTTCCGAACCGAGGATCAACGACCGGATCCGCGTCCCCGAGGTGCGTCTCGTCGGGCCCGAGGGCGAGCAGGTCGGCATCGTGCCGATCGGCAAGGCGCTCGAACTCGCCGCAGAATCGGACCTGGATCTGGTCGAGGTCGCGCCGATGGCGCGCCCGCCCGTATGCAAGCTCATGGATTACGGGAAGTTCAAGTACGAGAGCGCGCAGAAGGCTCGCGAAGCGCGGCGCAACCAGGCGTTGACGGTCATCAAGGAGATGAAGCTCCGTCCCAAGATCGATTCGCACGACTACGAGACCAAGAAGGGTCACGTCGCGCGATTCCTCAAACAGGGCGACAAGGTAAAGGTCACCATCATGTTCCGCGGTCGCGAGCAGTCCCGGCCCGAACTGGGTTTCCGGCTGCTGCAGCGTCTCGCCGAGGACATTGCCGACCTCGGTTTCGTCGAGGCCTCCCCGAAACAGGACGGCCGGAACATGATCATGGTCGTTGCTCCGCACCGCAACGCCGCCAAGACCGTCCGGGTACCAAGGGCCACTGAGCCCGCCGAGGCCGCACCAACCGAGACCAGCGAATAAGGCCGACACCGACGAAGGACAAGCACCACATGCCCAAGAACAAGACACATAGCGGAATGAAGAAGCGCGTCAAGATCACCGGAACCGGCAAGCTGCTGACCCAGCGCGCGGGCAAGCGGCACAAGCTCGAGCGCAAGTCCTCGACGCTGACCCGCCGGCTGTCGGGCACCGAGGAAATCTCGGCTGTCGACGCGCCGCGGGTGAAGAAGATGCTCGGTCGCTGACGCGGCGCCCCTCTGTCATCTGCGAATCGCCGTCCGAGCGACGGCCCAACCTCTAAGGACCTACCGTGGCACGCGTCAAGCGGGCAGTGAATGCCCATAAGAAGCGCCGGACGACCCTGGAAGCCGCTGCCGGCTACCGCGGCCAGCGCTCTCGGCTCTACCGCAAGGCCAAGGAGCAACTGCTCCACTCCGCGACCTACCAGTACCGCGACCGCAAGGCGCGCAAGGGTGACTTCCGCCAGCTGTGGATCACCCGGATCAACGCTGCCGCCCGCGCGAACGACATCACCTACAACCGGTTCATCCAGGGTCTGCGCCTGGCCGGGGTAACCGTCGACCGCAAGGTGCTTGCCGACATCGCCGTCTCCGACCCGGCCGCATTCACCGCGCTCGCCAAGCTCGCGAAGGATGCCGTCGTCGCCGAGGGCATCGGCGGGCCGACCTCGTCGGCTGCCTGAGCGCTGAGGAACACCCTGCTCTCCAGCAACAACGCCCGGCTCGTGGCCGCCCGCCGTCTCAGCAGACGGCAGGCGCGCCGCGAGAGCGGGCGTTTTCTCGCCGAAGGCGCCCAGGCGGTGCGCTCGGCGTTGCGCGCCGGCGCCGTCCTCGAACTCTTCGCCACCCCGGCGGCACTGGCCCGCAACGCCGATCTGCTCACTGATGTCGACGTCTCGCAGGTCAGCGAGAAGGACGTTGCCGCGCTCTCGGACACCGTCACGCCGCAGGGTCTGGTCGCGGTGTGCCGGCGCGTCGACGTGCCCATCGGGGACGCGCTCCGCGGCGCCCGCCTGGTCGCCGTGCTTGTCGAGCCCAACGATCCGGGTAATGCCGGCACGATCCTGCGAACGGCGGACGCTGCCGGCGCCGACGCCGTCGTGCTTGCCGGTGGCGTCGACGTCTACAACGGCAAGTGCGTGCGCGCCACGGCGGGCAGCCTCTTCCACCTCGACGTCGTGATCGACGTGCAAGTAGCGGATGTGCTGCGCGCTGCGTCCGAGGCCGGGCTGCGCGTCCTGGCCACGACCGGCGCCGCCCCCGACAGCATTTCTGGCGGCAGCTTTTCGGGCGGCAGCTTTTCGGGCGGCAGCATTTCTGGCGGCAGCATTGTTGACAGCAGCGTTGCTCTCGACAGCATGGCCGATCTGCAGCGCCCGACCGCCTGGCTGTTCGGCACCGAGGCGCACGGGCTGCCCGACCACGTCCTGGCCTGCGCGGATCAGCGCGTGCGCGTGCCGATCTACGGTCGCGCGGAGAGTTTGAACCTCGCGGCCGCCGCCGCAGTGTGCCTGTACGCAAGCGCCCGGGCGCAGCGCGCGGGCTGACGCCGGCCGTCGGTCAACGTCGGCCGCAGACGAGCCACCGGCCGTCGCGGCGCTGCACGCTGAGCGTATGACGGACCCGCTGGGTGTTGTCGGCGAACCTCAACTGCTCGCGCAACCCCGCGGTAGCCGACGTCGCGTTGTCGCCGACGCGGACCGCTTCGAGGGTGAACGTAATGCCCGGATCCGTTCCCGACACTGCTTCGGCTCGCGCCTGGTCGCGATAGGCCGGGCACGATGCCGCGGCCGCAGCGTCCTTGTCGCCGCGGTTGATCGCTGCCACATAGCGTTGCGCAACCAACTGCGCTGAGCTCGCGCCGGTCGACGCCGTGTGCTCAGAGCTCGTCAGCGCAACCACAATGGCGGCCACCGCGCCGAGGACCATGGTCGCCGCGACGCCGATCCACAGTGTGCGCCGCCGCGGCGCCGGCGACACCGCGGCGATGCGCGGCGGCTGCTCGGGTGCGCTCGCGCTGGTCACCGATCAAGGTTATGGCGCACATCGGCGCCTACCCCGCAGCCGCACCGGCAGGGCGCGGCTCGTCCGGGAAAGGTGCCGCGGGCAAAACCACAATCGGCGTCGCCATAAACTCGGGTCCGTCGCACGAAGACAACCCGCATCGACGAGAGACGTGACACCCGCATGCCCAACCCGAGCTTCGATCCGGTGGAGGTGGCCGCCCTGAGACCGGAGGAGATCGCCGCCGCCGTCGCCGCGGCGCGGACTGCCTTCCAGGCCGCCGCAACCCTCGACGAGCTAAAGAGCGCCCGGCTCGCGCACGGCGGCGACCGTTCCCCGCTCGCGTTGGCCAACCGTGAGATCGGCGCGCTACCCCCGGCCGCCCGCAAGGCTGCCGGGCAACGCGTCGGCGCCGCCCGCGCCGAGGTCAGCGAGTCGCTCGCCTCCCGGCAGGTCGAGCTGGAGGCCGACCGTGACGCTCGGGTACTGGTCGACGAGACGGTCGACGTCACGCTACCGAGCGACCGGCGCTTCGCCGGCGCCCGACACCCGCTGACGACGATCATGGAGCGCCTCGAGGACGTCTTCGTCGCCATGGGCTACGAGATAGCCGAGGGCCCGGAGCTCGAGGCAGAGTGGTTCAACTTCGACGCACTGAACACCCCGCTCGACCACCCGTCGCGCGATCTCAGCGACACCTTCTACGTCGACCCGCCGGAGACCGGGTTGGTGCTGCGTACCCAGACCTCGCCGGTACAGATCCGCGCAATGCTGCTGCGACAGCCGCCCATCTACATGATCTGCCCCGGCAAGGTGTTCCGCACCGACGAGCTCGACGCCACGCACACACCCGTGTTCCATCAGATCGAGGGCCTGGTCGTCGACGAGGGCGTCACCATGGCCAATCTCAAGGGCACCCTCGACCACATGGTTGCGGCGATGTTCGGCGCGGGCATCCAGACCAGGCTGCGCCCGCATTATTTCCCGTTCACCGAGCCGAGCGCCGAGATGGACCTCGTCTGCTTCGTCTGCCGTGGCGCGTCCGTCGGCAACCCTGACCGGCCCTGCCGCACCTGCAACAGCGAGGGCTGGATCGAGTGGGGTGGTTGCGGCATGGTCAACCCGCGGGTGCTCACCGCGTGCGGCATCGACCCCGATCGGTACGCCGGGTTCGCGTTCGGGATGGGTATCGAGCGGTCGTTGATGTTCCGTAACGACGTCGAGGACATGCGCGACATCATCGAGGGTGACGTCCGGTTCACAGCGGCGTTCGGAATGGACGCCTGATGCGGGCACCGCTGAGCTGGCTGGGCGAGCACGCCGAACTGCCAGACGGCATCTCCGGACGCGATCTTGCCGAGAAGTTGATCGGCATCGGGATGGAGGTTGAGGGCGTCGAGAGCAGCGCCGAGGGCATCTCCGGTCCGCTTCTTGTCGGACGAGTGGTGTCCTTCCAGGACGAGCCGCAGAAGAACGGCAAAACGATCCGTTGGTGTCAGGTTGACGTCGGCGACGCCGATCCGCGCGGCATCGTGTGCGGCGCGTCGAACTTCGCGGCCGAGGATCTGGTCGTCGTGTCGCTGCCCGGTGCCGTGCTGCCCGGCGGCTTCGCAATCTCGGCGCGAAAGACCTACGGCCACATCTCGGACGGCATGATCTGCTCGACCCACGAGCTTGGCATCGGCGACGACCACGACGGCATCCTCGTGCTGGCGCCTGATACCGCCGCGCCGGGTACCGAGGCGCTCGCTGTGCTCGGCTTGGACGAGGCGGTTCTCGACGTCGCGGTCACCACCGACCGCGGGTACTGCCTGTCGATCCGCGGGTTGGCGCGCGAGGCCGCGACCGCGCTCGGCACCGCTTTCCACGATCTCGACCTCGAACTGCCCGAGCCCGACGGCAAGGCTTACGAGGTGCGCGTCGACGACCCTGTCGGGTGCGACCGGTTCTCCGCGATGGCGATCACCGGCCTCGACCCGCGCGCGGCTTCGCCGACCTGGATGACGCGACGGCTGCGCCAATGCGGCATGCGTCCGATCTCGCTGGCCGTTGACGTGACCAACTACGTGATGCTCGAGACCGGTCAGCCGCTGCACGCATTCGACCGCGCCAAGGTGTCCGGCCCGATCGGCGTGCGCCGGGCTCAGACGGGGGAGAAGCTGACCACGCTCGACGGGTCGGTGCGCAGCCTGCATCCCGATGACCTAGTCGTGACCGACGACACCGGCGTGATCGCGCTCGCCGGTGTCATGGGCGGCGCGTCCACCGAGATTGACGGCGCGACGGCCGACATCGTGCTCGAGGCGGCGCACTGGCAGCCGTCCTCGATCGCCTTCACGGCCCGCCGGCACAAGCTGCCCAGTGAGGCGTCGCGGCGCTTCGAGCGTGGCGTCGACCCGGAGATCGCCGGCATAGCGCTGCAACGCTGCGTCGAGCTGCTCGTCGAGCACGGCGGCGCGGTCCCAGTCGACGGTTACACCGTCGTCGGTGCTCCCGAGCCGCCCCGGCCGATTGCTCTCGACATTCGGCGTCCTGAGCAGACGGCCGGCATGGCGATCCCACCGCAGGACGTGATCGCGCATCTGAGCGTCGTCGGCTGCGCCGTCGTCGGCGAGGGCGTGCTGCAGGTGCGCCCGCCGACCTGGCGCCCGGACCTGCGTGACCCGGCTGACCTGGTCGAGGAGGTCGTGCGGCTCGCGGGCTACGACAAGCTGCCCTCGGTGCTGCCCGCGCCGATCGCCGGCAGCGGGCTGACCCCTGCGCAGGCGCTGCGCCGCGCGGTCGGGCGGGCGCTGGCCGCGGCTGGCTTCCTCGAGGTGCTCAGCTCGCCGTTCACCTCGCCCAGCGTGCACGACTCGTTCGGACTCGCCGCCGACGACACGCGTCGCCATGCGCTGCGCCTGGCCAATCCGCTGTCGGACACCGAGCCGGAGCTGCGGACCTCGCTGTTGCCGGGTCTGCTTGCGACCCTGCTACGCAATGTCGGACGCGGCACCCGCGATGTCGCGATCTTCGAGGACGGGCTGGTGTTCCTCGGCGCTCCGGGCGCCGCACCCCCGATCGTGCCCCGCCCGGGTGTCGACGCACGTCCCTCGGACTCCGACTTGGACGCGCTTTTCGCCGCGATCCCACCGCAGCCCCGCCACGTCGCGGCCGTGCTGAGCGGCGTCATCGAGCGGCCCGGGTGGTGGGGCGCCGGCCGCAGCGCAACGTGGGCCGACGCCGTCGAGGCGGCGCGGATCGTCGCCGCCGCTGCGCGCGCCACGCTCACCACCCGCGCGGCCCAGCACCCGCCGTGGCATCCCGGCCGCTGCGCCGAGCTGGTGCTGGAGGGCGCAGTCGTCGGCCACGCCGGCGAGTTGCACCCGCGCGTCGTCGCGGCGCTCGGCTTGCCCGAACGTAGCTGCGCGATGGAACTCGACCTGGACGCCTTCTCACCGCCGGGTCCGGCCGTCGCACCGCATATCTCGTCCTACCCGCCTGTCCTGCTCGACGTCGCGCTGGTAGTGGCGTCCGACGTCGCCGCGGCGGACGTGCTTGCCGCGCTACGTTCCGGAGCGGGCGAACTGCTCGAGTCGGTGCGCCTGTTCGACGTGTACACCGACGCGACGCGGCTGGGTGGGGGGCGGAAGTCACTGGCGTTCGCGCTTCGCCTGCGCGCGCCCGACCGCACCCTGACGGTCGAGGAGGCGACAGCATCGCGCGATGCAGCTATCGCCCGCGCCGCGGCGACGACGGGCGCGGTGCTACGCAGCTGACCGAAGGGCCGGCTGACCCGCTCTGTATGAAGTTGCGTGCCCGTGCATAATTGTTCGCATGGGTTACCGCGTTGCGATCGCTGGCGCCTCGGGATACGCGGGTGGGGAGTTGCTGCGCCTGGTCGCAGGGCATCCAGACCTCGACGTGGTCGCGGTGACGGCACACGGCCATGCCGGGCACTTGGTAGGCGATGTGCTGCCGCAGCTACGCTCACTGGCGCAGCTGCGTTTCGGTCACACGACCCCCGACACGCTGGCCGAGGCCGATCTGGTGTTTCTGGCGCTGCCGCATGGCGCGTCCGGGCCACTCGCAGCACAGCTCCCGTCCGATGCGTTCATCGTCGACCTGGGCGCCGATCATCGCCTGATCGATGCCGCGGTCTACGAGCGCTATTACGGGGGCGTCCACGCCGGCTGCTGGACGTACGGCCTGCCCGAACTGCCGGGACAGCGTGCGGTCATCGCGTCCGCGCGCCGCGTCGCCAACACCGGCTGCTACGCGGTGGCGACGATCCTTGCGCTCGCTCCGCTTGTTGCCGCCGGGCTCGCCGAGCCCAACGACGTCGTCGTGGTCGCTGCCAGCGGCACGTCCGGTGCAGGGCGCACGGCCACCCTAAGCCTGCTTGCAAGCGAGGTCGCCGGCGATCTCTCCGGATACAAGGTCGGCGCACACCAGCACGTCCCCGAGATCAAGCAGGCGACCGGCGCCACGTCGCTGTCGATGACGCCGATCCTCGCTCCGATGCCCCGGGGCATTCTGGCCGCGGTCACTGCCCGCGCGACCCGGCCGGTGACCTCAGACGACGTCAACGCCGCGCTGAGCGCTGCGTACCTGGGCGAGCCGTTCGTGCATGTGCTCTCGCCAGGCCACCAGCCGCACACCGGGTCGACCGCGGGATCGAACAGTGCGCATCTGCAGGGGCTCGTTGACATCGATTCGGGACGCATCGTTGTCACGAGCGCGATCGACAACCTGGGCAAGGGGGCTGCCGGGCAGGCGCTGCAGAACGCCAACCTGATGCTGGGGCTGCCCGAGACGGCGGGCCTGAGCGCAGACGGGGTGGCACCGTGAGCGAGCGTAGCGCATGAGCGTTACCGCGCCGGCCGGTTTTCGGGCCGCGGGTGTCGCGGCCGGCATCAAGGCGAGCGGTGGCCTCGACCTGGCGCTCGTGGTGAACGACGGTCCCGACGACATCGCCGCCGTCGTCGTCACCAGTAACCGGGTCAAGGCAGCGCCCGTCCGCTGGACGCAGCAGGCCCTCGCCGGCCATCGTGCGCGCGCTGTCGTCCTCAACTCCGGCGGGGCCAACGCGTGCACCGGGCCCGGCGGTTTCGCCGACACCCATCGCAGCGCGGAGGCCGTGGCGGCCGTGCTCGGCATCGGTGCAGGCGAGGTCGCAGTCTGCTCCACCGGCCTGATCGGCGAGCGGCTGCCGATGCGGGCGCTGCTCGGCGGCATCGACGCGCTGGTGGGCGCACTCGGTGACGATGGTGCTTCGGCCGCCGAGGCGATTCGCACCACTGACACCGTCGCGAAGCAGACGATCGCCGCGCACGGCGACGGCTGGAGCGTGGGCGGGATGGCCAAGGGTGCCGGCATGCTCGCGCCCGGGCTGGCGACGATGCTGTGCGTGTTGACCACCGATGCGCGTCTGGACGCCGCCACGGCCGAACACGCGCTGCGTGCAGCCGTCGGCACCACGTTCGATCGCGTCGATGCCGACGGCTGCATGTCGACCAACGACACGGTGGTGTTGCTCTGCAGCGCGGCCTCCGGCGTGACACCGACAACGGCCGAGTTCGAGCGCGTGCTGCACGCCGCGTGCGCCGATCTCTGCCGCCAGCTCATCGCCGACGCCGAAGGCGCGACGAAGCAGGTCCAGATCGAGATCGTCGGCGCAGCGAGCGAGAGCGATGCCGTCGAGGTCGGCCGGAGCATCGCTCGCAACAACCTGCTCAAGTGCGCGCTGTTCGGCAACGACCCGAATTGGGGACGGGTCCTGGCCGCGATCGGCACGACCGGCGCAGCCTTCGAGCCCGACCGGCTCGACGTGGCGATCAACGGCCGTGAAGTCTGTCGCGCAGGCGCTGCCGGCGAGGACCGCAGCACTGTCGACCTCACCGGGCGGCACGTGCACATCCGCGCCGACCTGCACGCTGGTGCCGAAACGGCCACCATCTGGACCACCGACCTCAGCCACGCCTACGTCGAAGAGAACTCCGCGTACAGCTCATGAGCCAAGAACAGGCGATCGAGAAGGCGGCCGTGCTCGTGGACGCGCTGCCATGGCTGGAGCGCTTCCACGACAAGGTGGTCGTGGTCAAGTACGGCGGCAACGCGATGACCAGCCCATACCTGCAGCGCTCCTTCGCCGCGGACGTCGTGTTTCTGCGCTGCGCGGGCCTGCGCCCGGTCGTCGTGCACGGGGGCGGCCCGCAGATCAGCGAACACCTGGCCCGGCTCGGCATCGTCTCGGAGTTCCGCGCCGGCCTGCGGGTGACCACGCCCGAGATCATGAGCGTCGTCCGCATGGTGCTGACCGGCCAGGTCAACGGCGACGTCGTCAACTTGATCAACGACCACGGTCCCTTCGGTGTCGGGCTTTCCGGCGAGGACGCCGGCCTGCTCACCGCCGCTCGTCGCGCAGGCGTCGTCGACGGAAAGGTGATCGACCTCGGCCAGGTGGGCGACGTCGTCGCGGTCGACCCGTCGGCCGTCATCGCGCTGCTCGACGCCGGGCGCATCCCGGTCATCGCAACCGTGGCGCGCGGCGTGGACGGGCTGTCCTACAACGTCAACGCCGACACCGCAGCCGCCGCGGTGGCGGTCGGGCTGCAGGCCGAGAAGCTGGTGATGCTCACCGACGTCGAGGGCCTCTATGCCGACTGGCCGGCCAGCACCGACATCGTCAGCCGGATAGCTGCCGACGATCTGGCAGCGCTGCTGCCCGATCTGTCCGCCGGGATGATCCCGAAGATGGAAGCTTGCCTGCGCGCGGTCGAGGGCGGCGTGCCGCGTGCGCACGTGCTCGACGGTCGAGTACCTCATGCGCTGCTGCTCGAAATTTTCACGTCCGAGGGAATCGGCACGATGGTCGTGCCGGCAAGGGAGAAATGATGACACTCACCGAGCGGTGGGACGCGGTGATGATGCCCAACTACGGCACCCCTGCGCTCGCCCTGGAACACGGCCGGGGCGTGCGGGTGTGGGACACCGACGGGCGCGAGTACCTCGATTTCGTCGGCGGCATCGCGGTGTCCTCGCTCGGCCACGCCCACCCCGCGATCGTCGCCGCGGTCAGCGAACAGGTCGCCCGGCTGGCACACACGTCCAATCTCGCCATGCACGAGCCCGGCGTCCGCCTCGCCGAACGGCTGGTGGGCCTGCTTAGCGTCCCGGCTCGGGTCTTCTTCGCCAACAGCGGCGCCGAGGCCAACGAATGCGCGCTCAAGCTAGCGCGCCGCCACGGCAACGCGCGTGGCGCCACACATATCGTTGCCTGCAACCACAGCTTTCACGGGCGCACCATGGGCGCGCTGTCGATCACCGGCAACTCAGCCAAGCGCGTCCCGTTCGAGCCGCTGCCCGGACCCGTCGACTTCGTCGACTTCGGTGACGTCGAGGCGCTGCGCACGGCGGTGACCGGGCAGACGGCCGCGGTGTTCGTCGAGCCGACCCTCGGCGAGGGCGGGGTCGTGCCCGCGCCTCCCGGATATCTCGCCGCGCTACGCGAGATCTGCGACGGCGTCGGCGCGCTCATGGTCGTGGACGAGGTGCAGAGCGGTATCGGACGCACCGGGCACTGGTTCGCAAGCCAAGCCGAGGGGGTGCGCGCGGACGTGATAACGCTGGCCAAGGGTCTCGGCGGCGGCCTGCCCATCGGCGCGTGCCTCGGCATCGGGCTCGCTGGGGACCTCTTCCAGGCCGGTGATCACGGGAGCACGTTCGGCGGCAACCCGGTCGCGTGCGCCGCAGCACTCGCGGTCCTGGACACAATCGATCGCGACGGGCTGCTCGACAACGTCAAGCGGGTGGGGGAACACCTCGCCGCATCGCTCGGCGCGCTCGAGAGCCCACTCGTCGCCGGGGTCCGCGGCAGCGGACTCTGGCGCGGGCTCGCACTCAACGGTGAGCTTGCCGCAGCGGTCGAAGGGGCCGCTCGCGCGCGCGGTCTGCTCGTCAATGCCGTCAAGCCGGACACGATCAGGTTGGCGCCGCCGCTGATCCTCACCGAGGCCGAGGTCGACGAAGCGATGCCGCGGCTAGCGGCGGCACTGGCAGACGTCACATGACGCGACATTTCCTGCGCGATGACGACCTGGCACCCGCCGAACTCGTCGAGGTGCTCGATCTGGCCGCCGCGATGAAGCGCGACCGCTACCGCCACCAGCCGCTACGCGGGCGGCAGTCGGTTGCCTTGATCTTCGACAAGCCGACGTTGCGCACCCAGGTGTCCTTCGCCGCCGGCATCGGCGAGCTCGGCGGGTTGCCTATCGTCGTCGACACCACACTCGCTGCCATCGGCGCACGCGAATCGATCGCGGACGTCACGCGCGTGCTCACCCGGCAGGTCGCCGCGATCGTGTGGCGCACCTTTGGCCAGCACGACATCGAGCAGATGGCCGCGCACAGCACGGTGCCGGTCATCAATGCGCTGACCGACCGCTTCCACCCGTGCCAAGTGCTCGCCGACCTGCTCACCGTCCGCGAGCACAAGACAACGCTCGCCGGTATGACGTTAAGCTATGTCGGCGACGCGGCGAACAACATGGCGCACTCGTACCTGCTCGGCGGCGCCACCGCCGGCCTGCACGTGCGTGTCGGCGGCCCGAGCAGCTACCACCCCGATCCGCGCATCGTGGCCGACGCGGAGCGGATCGCCGCCACCACCGGCGGGTCCGTGCTGGTGACGGCCGACCCGCACGCCGCGTTCGACGGGGCGGACGTGCTCGCGACCGACACCTGGGTCTCGATGGGGCAGGAAAGCGAGAAGGACGCCCGCGAGGCCCCGTTCCGCCCGTTCGCGGTCGACGCCAGCGCGCTCGCCCGCGCGGCGCCCGACGCCGTGGTGCTGCACTGCCTGCCCGCCTACCGCGGCAACGAGATCACCGCCGACGTGCTCGACGGCCCGCAGAGCGTCGTCTGGGACGAGGCAGAGAACCGGCTGCATGCACAGAAGGCGCTGCTCAGCTGGCTGCTGGAGCGCTCGGCGGGGGAGCACCCGTGACGACCACCGCTCCGACCCGGGCCGCGCGGCACGACCAGATCGTGGCGCTGATCGCCGCCCGCCCGTTTCGCTCCCAGGCCGAGCTGGCGCGAGCACTCGTGAGCGCCGGGGTCTCGGTCACCCAGGCCACGCTTTCGCGCGACCTCGACGAGCTCGGTGCGGTGAAGCTGCGTACAGCCGACGGCGGGTTGCCGTTATACGTCATCCCTGAGGACGGGTCTCCGCTGCTCGGGCGCAGCCCCGACGACAATCCGCCGGTCCGGCTGGCGCGGCTGCTCGGGGAGTTGCTGGTGTCCGCCGAGGCCAGCGCGAACCTGGCGGTGCTGCGCACCCCGCCCGGCGCGTCCAACTTTCTGGCCAGCGCGATCGACCGGGCCCGCTTGCCCGAGATTCTCGGCACCGTCGCCGGCGACGACACCATCCTCGTCGTCACGCGCGGCGCGCGCGGCGGCGCAGCCATAGTCGCGCACCTGCACGACCTCCAGCACACCCTCTGATCGGAGAATTCACGAATGAGCAAGCGCAGGATCGTTCTCGCCTACTCCGGTGGGCTCGACACATCCGTCGCCATCGGCTGGATTGCCGAGCAAACCGGCGCGGAGATTGTCGCCGTGGCCGCAGACGTCGGCCAGGATGGTGAGGACATGAACGTGATCCGGCAGCGTGCGCTGGACTGCGGCGCGGTCGAGTCGATCGTGCTGGACCTCAAGCAGGAGTTTGCCGAGGATTACTGCCTGCCGGCGCTTCGCACCAACGCGCTCTACCTCGAACGCTATCCGCTGGTCTCCGCGCTCAGCCGGCCGATCATCGCCAAGCACCTCGTCCATGCGGCAACGATGCACGGCGCCGACACGGTTGCGCACGGCTGCACCGGCAAAGGCAACGACCAGGTGCGCTTCGAGGTCGGCATCGGTGCGCTGGCGCCCGGTCTCGAAGTGATCGCGCCGGTTCGCGATTCGGGCATGACCCGCGACAAGGCAATCGCGTTCGCGGAGGAGAAGGGCCTGCCGATCGATCAGTCCAAGCGCTCGCCCTACTCGATCGACCAGAACCTTTGGGGACGCGCCGTCGAGACCGGCTTCCTGGAAGACCCGTGGAACGCGCCCATCGAGGACGTCTACGACTACACCGAGGCGCCGGGCGCTACGTCCGACGAGGTGGTGATCTCCTTCGTCGACGGCGTGCCGAGCGCGCTCGACGGGGAGCCGGTCAGCGTGCTCGAGGCGATCGTGGCACTCAACAAGCGCGCGGGCGCGCAAGGCGTCGGCCGGCTGGACCTGGTCGAAGACCGTCTGGTCGGCATCAAGAGCCGCGAGGTGTACGAGGCGCCTGGCGCGATCGCACTCATCACCGCGCACCGGGAGCTCGAGGACCTGACCGTCGAGCGTGATCTGCGCCGCTTCAAGTTCCAGGTCGAGCAGCGTTGGACCGAACTCGTCTACGACGGGTTGTGGTTCAGCCCCCTCAAGCGTGCCCTCGACGACTTCGTCGATTCGTCGCAGCGCCATGTCACCGGCGACATCCGGTTACGGCTCGCCGGCGGGATGGCGGTGCCGACCGGACGGCGCGGATCAGGCTCGCTCTACGACTTCAACCTCGCAACGTACGACACCGGGGACACCTTCGACCAAACGCTCGCAAAGGGATTCGTGCAGCTGTGGGGCCTGCCGAGCCGGATGGCGGCGCGGCGCGACCAAGCACAGGCGTGACGCAGCTGTGGGGCGGCCGGTTCCGCACCGGGCCGTCGGACGCGCTGAGCGCGCTTTCGCTGTCGGTGCACTTCGACTGGCGGCTCGCGCCCTACGATCTGCGGGCGTCCAAGGCGCACGCGCGGGTGCTGCACCGCGCCGGCCTGCTCAGTGACGCGGAGGCGTCGCGGATGCAGTCGGCGCTGGACGAGCTCGGTGCCGAGGTGGCCTCCGGTGCGTTCAGCGCCACACCGGCGGACGAGGACGTGCACACCGCGCTCGAGCGGGGGCTGCTCGCCAAGCTCGGCCCGCTCGGCGGGAAGCTGCGTGCCGGGCGCAGCCGCAACGATCAGGTGGCGACCGATCTGCGCCTGTATCTGCGCGATCAGGCGCGCCACCTCGTCCGGGCCGTCGCCGACCTGGAGACGGCCTTCACGGCGCAGGCCGAGCAGCACCGTGGCGTCGCGATGCCCGGGATGACGCACCTGCAGCACGCCCAACCGGTGCTGCTCGCCCATCACCTGCTGGCGCACGTGCACGCCCTCGCCCGCGACGTCGACCGGGTGTGCGACTGGGACCGGCGCGCCGCCGTTTCACCGCTCGGCGCCGGTGCGCTGGCCGGATCGTCGCTGCCGCTTGATCCCAGAGCCGTCGCGGTCGAGCTCGGGTTCGACCGTCCGGCCGCCAACTCGATCGACGCGGTGTCTGACCGGGACTTCGTCGCCGAATTCCTCTTCGTCACCGCGCTGCTCGGTGTGCACCTGTCGCGAATCGGCGAGGAGGTCATTCTTTGGGTGACGTCGGAGTTCGGCTGGGCGCGCTTGCACGACGCATGGTCGACCGGGTCCTCGATCATGCCGCAGAAGAAAAACCCGGACATCGCCGAACTCGCTCGTGGCAAGTCCGGCCGGTTCATCGGCAACCTGACCGGACTGCTCGTCACGCTCAAGGCCCTGCCGCTGGCCTATGACCGGGATCTGCAGGAGGACAAGGAGCCGGTGTTCGACACGGTCGATCAGCTGCTCGTGTTGTTGCCGGCAGTAACGGGGATGATCGCGACGCTCAATTTCGACCGGGACCGCCTGGCCGCCGCAGCTCCGGCGGGGTTCGCACTGGCCACCGACGTCGCCGAATGGCTGGTTCGCCAGGGCGTCGCGTTCCGCGAGGCGCACCAGATCAGTGGTGCCTTCGTGGCGTACTGCGAGCAGCGTGGTCTCGATCTGCCCGACCTCTCCGACGATCAGTTGCGCGAGATCGATTCGCGGCTCACGCCGGAGGTCCGGGCGGTGCTGTCGGTGCCCGGGGCGCTCGCATCCCGTTCGGCAGTCGGCGGGACGTCCCAGGATCGGGTTGACGAGCAGTTGCAGCAACTCGGCGAGGTAATCCGCGAGCAGGTGGCGTGGGCGACTCAGAACTGAGGGTGCGATTGTCGGTGCCTGCGCTGACCCTCGCCCCGCGCCTGATCGGGGCCGTGCTCACCTCCGACATCGGCGGTGACCGGGTCAGCGTGCGGCTGACCGAGGTGGAGGCGTACGAGGGCACGGCCGATCCTGCCTCGCATGCGTTCCGCGGACCGACCACGCGCACCGCCGTGATGTTCGGCGCGCCGGGGCATCTCTACTGCTACTTCACCTATGGCATGCACTGGTGCGCCAACGTCGTGTGCGACGTCGAGGGGCGCGCCTCCGCGGTGTTGTTGCGCGCCGGTGACGTCGTAGCCGGGCTGGACGTCGCCCGCCGACGGCGCCCGGCGGCCAAGGCGGCAAGCGAGCTCGCCCGTGGCCCGGCGCGGCTCGCCACCTGCCTGGGCCTGGACGCGGTGACCAACGGCGTCGATCTGTGTTCGCCGGGATCGCCGGTGCGCCTGGACCAGGTCGCCGCTCGGCGCCGCCGCGGGATCCTCGCCGGCCCGCGGGTGGGGATCTCGGTCGCCGCCGAGCGTCCCTGGCGGTTCTGGCTCGCCGCGGCTGCGTCGGTGTCGGCGTACAAGCCGGGCGGGCGCATGCGAAGCGCGGCGGCCCGGCAGACTGATTCACCGTGACCCCGCCGCCGACCGAGCTGCCCGAGCACCTGCGCAACCCCTACGATGTGCTCGCTTCGGGGGCCGCGCAGATCCTCCCGGCGGACGGACTGGCCGAGCGCCTCGTCGTCGCCGACCGCGAGCACCGCCCGCTGCGGGTGAAGCTCGGCATCGATCCGTCAGGGACCGACCTGACGTTGGGACACGCTGTTGTGCTGCGCAAGCTCCGCCAGTTCCAGGATTTCGGCCACCTGGCCGTGCTCGTCGTCGGCGGCTTCACCGCGCAGGTGGGCGACCCGTCCGGACGCACGAACACCCGGGTGGCTCAGTCGGCGGAGCAAGTGATCGCCAACGCCCAGGGGTATTTCGACCAGCTGATGCGGATCCTCGATCGCGACCGCGCCGAGGTTGTCAACAACGCAGACTGGCTCGCGTCGATGCATGTCGGGGAGATGCTCGGCTATACCCGACTTGTCACCGTCGCCCAACTGCTCGAGCGTGACGACTTCGCCCGCCGCTTCGCCGCATCCCAGCCGATCACGCTGAGCGAGTTCTTCTACCCCCTGCTGCAGGGCATAGATTCCGTTGCCGTCCGCGCCGACGTCGAACTGGGCGGCACCGACCAGACGTTCAACAACCTTGTCGGACGCGAACTGCAGCGTGCCCATGGACAGGCGCCGCAGGTGGTGCTCACCGTGCCGCTGCTCGTCGGAACCGACGGCGTGGAGAAGATGGGCAAGTCGCTGGGCAACTACATCGGCATCGACGAGCCCGCGGCCGAGCAGTTCGGCAAGTTGATGAGCGTCCCCGATTCGGTGGTCGCGTTGTACGCGCGCCTGTGTACCGCGCTGCACCCCCGCGACATCGACGCGCTCGCCGCCGACATCATGGCGGGCGGCGGGCGGGCCAACGGGGCCAAACGGCGGATGGCGCGCGAGGTGGTGGCCCTTTATCACGACGCAGCGGCCGCGGCAGCGGCGGAGGAGCGGTTCAACGCCGTGTTCCAGCGCGGCGAGCTGGTCGCCGACGCGCCCGCTCACGTGCTCGCCGATGCTGACCCGGTGCACTTGCCGGCGCTGCTCGTTGCAGCAGGTCTTGCGGCCAGTACCAGTGCGGCGCGGCGCGGCATCGACGCCGGCGCGGTCAAAATTGCGGGCGCCGTAGTGGCCGCCCGCCGCTACGACGTGCCCCGCGCTGAACTGCTCGGACAGGTCCTCGCATCGGGAAAGCGGCATGCGGTGCGTCTCGTCCAGGCCCCGTTGTAGGAATCGTCGCGGGTCATCTCGGGTTCGTCTCGGGATCGTCTCAGGATTCCTCTCAGCGTTCGTGATCGGGTGTTCCGGCAGCCGCGGTGCTCCAGTTCACACAATCGCTATCGCCGCGATGGTGGGATCGATCGGCCTGTCTGAGCACAACATGTGCCTGAATGCGGGCGTGTCAACCATCGCGGGCGTCAATTTGACTCGGTCGCGGACGGCTGGCTAATGTTCTGGTTGTTCGACCGACACAGACCGCAGCGCTCAGCCGGGTTCGGCTAGTCACGTACTAGCCGGTGCCGCGGAAGCTCGAGGCGGGTCGGTCGACATCCCCCAAGCGCGACGCGCCGCGGTTGATCGAGAGATCAAGCCGTGTGCGGCGACCAAGCGGGAAGTGGGCGGAGTCCGAGTTTGACCCGGAGCCTCTGACCAGAGTAACGTTTTGTTGGTTGCCCCGGACCCGGCCGAAAGGTTGGGGATGGTGCGCGTCCGCTCCTTGAGAACTCAACAGCGTGCCGAAAGTTAGTGCCATGAATTAACTCTCGTCAACGTCCTCATTCATGAGGGCGACTGAAGAGATTCCTTTGGTACAGCGAGCGAAAGAAGAACGACCAGCTCGTTTGACCAGTGATCGAAACCGTCGCAGGACGGTGACTTTCTGTGTCGACAACACCGGGCAACCGGTTCGTCATATAGACATTCACGGAGAGTTTGATCCTGGCTCAGGACGAACGCTGGCGGCGTGCTTAACACATGCAAGTCGAGCGAGGCCCTTCCTTCGGGAAGGTGCCCTAGCGGCGAACGGGTGAGTAACACGTGGGCAATCTGCCCCTAGCACTGGGATAACTCCGGGAAACCGGGGCTAATACCGGATATGACTTCTGAGGGCATCCTCTGGAAGTGGAAAGGATCCTGGCTAGGGATGAGCCCGCGGCCTATCAGCTAGTTGGTGGGGTAACGGCCCACCAAGGCGACGACGGGTAGCCGGCCTGAGAGGGCGACCGGCCACACTGGGACTGAGACACGGCCCAGACTCCTACGGGAGGCAGCAGTGGGGAATATTGCACAATGGGCGAAAGCCTGATGCAGCGACG